>CAVPCY010000014.1:0-205155 GCA_963702525.1 uncultured Actinomycetes bacterium
CTCTCACAGCGGCAGGAGTAACCGACTACACCAACACGGCTGGGCTGAAGTTCGCCTCTCACCGGCGGCCTCGATGTTGACCCTGGACTGGTCAACATCGCCGATGTGGTCATCGACGTCATCGACCTTCAGTATCACGAGACCGTAATGGGCATGGGCGGCGACCTCGCCGCGAAGTGGCTTCAAGATTTCATTGACTCAATGACACCGGCTACTTCGTGCTGGTAGTTCGAGGGCCGCCCTCTCAGCCCAGGGGGGCTGGCAACACTGGCGCGCTGGATGACACGACCGACGTCGACCTGCCGTGGTGCTCAATCGGCATGACCGACAATTTTGACAGCGAGAACCCGACGGCCCCCGGCGCCTACGAGCATGACACGACTGCGACCGTGGAGTACCTCGGCAAGAAGGCCGGGCTGCGTGGCGATCATTCCGATCGGCCAGTGTGCCTGCTATGGCGGCTATCCGGGATGCAAGCCACAGATTACTGCCGCCTCAAGCCGGAACCGTCGGGGCCGGCGGCTTCGACCCCACCGAGTCGCAGACGATGCCCCGGGCGTCAGAAGAACTTCGAGGACGTCTTCGACACCGCCACGGCCGCCAAGGTCGTCAACGTGCCCCGATGTCCACGAACCCGTGGATCTTCGTGTGACGGTCGTCTCCTACATGGTTGACCTGAAGTACGTGCTCGACGGTGGAACCGGCGGCCCCCGCCCATCCTCACGGGCGGCGCGGGCTCCTTCGGTTCGAAGATCGCCTTGAGAGCTACCGCGGTCGATGGCAGCGGTCGTCTGAAGCTGACGTACCCGGCCGACGTCCACAGCGGCAAGTGCCGCGGTACCAGTACTACACCACCGGCGGGTCCGCGCTCAAGCCGGGAGACACGGCTGCCTTCAAAAGCTCGGTTGCAAGGTCTGTCGACACAGTCGGTGTCCGGCCTGCACGGTTGGAACGACGTGCGGCCGAGAACGGCGCGCTCGCCACGACTCCCAGCCCGTTCTATCGCGGCGGCCACTGCACCAGCGCCATTGATCCGTGCATGGGTTCCACCGAGTCCGGCTATCCTGACCGTTTCGTGCCCTTCGTGAAGATATAGAAGAGGAGGGCAACTTAGATGACTACCAATGACCTGTCAGGTACCGGCGTAGACGCGAGGTCGATCCGATCTCGCGCATCGAGGGTCACCTTGGCGTGAAGGTCAAGTCGTCGGCGGCTTCGTCACCGAAGCCAACGCTCACGGTAACCTGTGGCGTGGCTTCGAGAACTTCCTGCTCGGACGACCCCAACGATGCGATCACGTTCACGCAGCGCATCTGCGGTGTGTGCCCCGTCCCGCACGGCCTGACCGCCACGCATGCGGCTGACGCGGTGATGGGCTGGAACAAGAGCCACATCACGTTCGAGAAGGACGCGGCCGATACGGACGCGGCCAACCCGGGCGGCTACGGCATCCCGCCGCAGCGCTGCACATCCGCAACCTGGTGCTTGGTGCTGAGACCCTGATGTCGAGCATCACGCACTTCTACCACCTCGCTGCCCCGAGCTACGTTCAGGGCCCCGCGATCCGCCATGGACCCCGTTCTTCGGCGACAGCTACTACAGCCCGCTGCTCAGGGCAGCGCGAGCGGTCGACGACCGGCAACGCGGAGGGTATCGTTCCGGACGCCGATCCGGACTCCCAGCAGCTGTGGGACGCGGTCATCATCAGCTACGTCAAGGCGCTCAAGATGCGTCGCCTCACCTTCGAGGCGGGCGCTCTGTTCGCCGGTCGTATGCCCATGACCTCGTGCTTCGTTGCCGGTGGTGTCAGCAACGATATCTCGGTCGCTGGCGATCAGTTCCCCGGCGGCTTCGTAGGACGCTGCCAGAAGTTCGCCGAGATCATCCAGACGGTCGGCGAGTGGATCGCTCGGGAGTACGTGCCGATCGCGTTCACGCTCGGACTGCTCTACGTCGACTTCGACAACCAGTACAACACGGGAGTGAACTCGAACGACCTGAATCTCGTTGCAGGCAAGAACTATGGCGGAGGCCTCGGTCAATTCCTGGCATGGGGCGGCTTCCCCGATACCGGAGCCACGGGCACTCTCTTCTCCAAGGGAGGCATCGCGGGCGTCAACGCCGCACCGTCGCGACCTTCACCGCAAGCAACAAGGCGGAGATCTACGCGCAGTTCCTTGACGGCGGCACAAACTCGGTCCAGGACAACCTGACCGAGGACATCGCGTGGTCGCGCTACGACATATCGGCGGCCGACACGGACAACTACACCGGAAGTGTCGCCTACCCTGGAGACGTCAGGCGCACGATGCCGCGCGCGACAACGGCTACTCGTACATGAAAGCGCCGCGCTGGAACGGCTACCCGTGCGAGGTTGGCCCGTTCGCTCGCCAAGTTGTCAACGGCACCTACCCGCAGGGGGCGCTCCGTTCACGAATCTCGCCGCCTACGTGGCCCTCTACACGGTGAACGGTCTCGGCGCCGCAATCGACGCCGACTTCTTGACGCCGGAGCTCAAGGCCGGCCTTGGAACACTCAGATGCCGCGCCTGGCGACGTTCTCAGTTGGTCGAACGCCGGCTGCTTACGCTCCAGGGCGGACTGTCGACGATGGACCGGCTGCGCGCTCGCGCTCTCGAATCGCTGCTCATGGTCCAGAAGATGGTCGGCACGATCAGCAAGAACCAGACTACTCGCGCGATCACTTGGCTCGAAGACGGCTGGATCCACGAGCTGGACGGGCTCGGTGGCACTCCGACGTGGGCTGCCTCGACCGCCATCCGCAACTCCTACACGGAGTATCACGGTTGGGGTGCCGCTCGAGGCTCCTCGTCGCGCGCTCATGCACCACTGCGCCCAGAAGGCCGGCCGCATCGTGGCCTACCAGTGCATCGTCCCCACCACGTGGAACGGCTCGCCCAAGTGCACGAACAACCTTCACGGCGCTATTGAGAAGGCCATGGTTGGCGCTCCGTTCCATCTCAGTCCGAGACCGGCTTCGGTGCCGTGTTCGACGGGAAGGCAACTGGAGTGAACAACATAACCACAGAGGCGGCGTTGAAGTTCTGCGTATCGCTCAGTCGTTCGATCCGTGCATCGCTTGCGCAGTTCACTAGAAACTCGGAGGTGATTGGTGTGAAGAGACTCGTCGTCCTCCTGGGGCTGCTCGTAGCACTTTCGCTGGTCTTCGCGACCGGCGCTATGCTAACTTCGGCCCTCACGGCGGATATGCGGCGGATACGGACGCTTGCGCAGCTTGTCATCGCGCCCACAGCTCGTTCTCGTCGCTGACGTTTGAAGAGAAGATCCCGACCCCTGTCAACACCTACGCGCTGCTCGTTGGTAGCGCATCGACGATGACCGAGTTCTGCAACACGTGCCACGGCGACGCTGCCGTTGGCGCAGGGACCAACGTCATGGCCGGCCAGTTCGACTCCGGCCCCTCGGCCTCGAGGACCAACCCCGTTCCCTGGCTGCGGACACTGAGCGACAGCGTTCCCTCCTGTACCTGACCGACTCGGACTACCTGGGCGGCCTGAACGGCGGTGGCTTCATCTCCTCGATGACCCCGACACCGCTCTCTAGATGTCAAGGCGAACACGTCCACTCACAACATGGACTCCGCTCAGGCCCTCTGGGGTGCGGGCAACGCCACGGCTGCGTACACTCTTGAGTGCACCAGCTGCCACGATCCGCACGGCAGCAGCAACTACCGTCTGCTCAAGGACTGGGTCAACGGCGAGAACGTCGCGAGCATGGTGTTCTCGAGCGAGCCGACCTACCCGACCGAGCCTGACGGCTGGCTGCGCTACGACCCGAACGACCCCACTGCCGCCATCGACCAGATGGACCCGTACCGCCCGCAGTACACCGACGGCACCAAGATCGCTCGCAGCCAGAGCACTGCCGGCGGTTCGCTGTCAACGTGGTGTTCGGCGTGCCACCAGAACTACAACGAGACCACGGAAGACTCCCGGCACGTACAGCTATTCGGGTCAGCCTGGTGCTGGTGGTCCTGAGGGCTACCCCCGGCGTGGGCGCCCAGGTTCGTCACCGCCACCCGGTCGACATGACCGTGTCCGCAGGCGACAGCATCATCCAGAACAACGCGATGGACCACAACCTGGCGGACGCTCGCATCCCGCTTGAGGCCGCTAACGGTGGCTCCTATCGTGACGACGATGTTGGCTGCCTGACCTGCCACTTCGCGCACGGTTCTGCCGCCGATATGACGGCTGGGCTGAGGCCGGGCTGGTTCAGGTTCAGAGCCAGCCTGTGGTCGGCGCACCTGCCACCATCTGGACCAAGATCCTGAACCCAGCACCAACCCTGCGCTAACGACGACGAAGGCGTTATGCCGTCGGCGGTTCCGGCCAGCACTTCGCTGCTTCGTACCGACGACCGCGGCGTTTGCCAGCGTTGCCACGAGAAGTAGCACTCTTGCTTGACGTAGCGCTCATCGCTACGAGCGCGTAACCTCGAGGGGACCCGGGTCGCTAGATCCGGGGCCCCTTGCGGGCTCCGCGTGCGGGGCCCGACCCATCGTCGGTCTTGTCCGGAAGGAACCCAGTGAACCCGCAGAACACGCACTCGTCTCGCGCACGGCCAGATACGCGCCACTGGTCTCATCGCCAATCCCTTCGAGTTCGACAAGAGCGAGCCGTTTCCCGCTGTGGCGTGCGAGACGGCGAGCCCGGCCAACAGGCTGCTGGTTGAGATTGCGCGCAGTGCATCCGATGCCGCGCCAGCGCCGGTGTGGGCCCAGAAGTCCGAACTCGTGCCGCACATCAACATGATCACAGCTGAGGCGTACCTGGAGTCGGTACTCGCGACCGACGAGTCACTCAACGTCCTGCACGCATACGTGCCGTTGATGGCGATGCGGATCGGAGCCGTGCGCGCCACGCTGGCCGTCGTATCCGAGCGCCTCGTCTACCGCGATATCGACAAGACGCTCGCCCTCTACATCGAGGGAGTATTGCGGGAACCTGACGCAACGCTTGCGTCATACCAGCTCTTGGGGCCCAGGGCGCTGGACTCGTTCACCGCGGACTTCAGCACCGATCCGGCCGCGATGGTCGCCGCACTGTTCGGCGAGGCGAGCATCAAGCGGCACCCGGAACTGGCCGAGATGGTCGATTTCCGGCAAGACGCGATGGAGCGGAGTGGCGAAGGCGACGAGACAACGCCTGAGATCGACGAGACGGTAGGCGAAGCTCCGGACATCGGTCTTCCCGACCCTGCGGTCGAGCGGGATCAGCAGTCGCAGCTGGCGAGGTTCTCGACTACCTCGTCGAACACACACGCGTCCATCTGTCTCCCGTCGTGGCTCGCAGTCTGCGGATCTACAAGGAGCGAGGCACGTTCGCGATGGCCGCCGAGCTCCTTGTCACGAAGGCTCCCCGCAAGACACTGGCGGCACTGGTGCGGCTAGCCGGGGTTCGTTTTCGCAAGGTGGTAGTGATCTACGACGAGTTCGAGCAGTGGGGAGAGATCCCCAGCGATACCCGATCGAAGCTGATCGGCGGCCTGTCCGAGATTCGGTGGGCACATGGTGGTGGGAGCATCGTGGTCTTCATGGAGGCTCCGGGTGATCGCCGAAGCTTGAGGCCGCGCTGGGAAGCGGCGCCGCCGTGGTCGATTGGGAGTTCGGGAACCTGCCACGGTGAGTGACCGCCCTGACGAGATCGACCTCGCCGTAGTCGACAGCTGGCTTGCTTCGGCGACCCTGCCCGGCGCGTCACCGATGAGCGCGCTCGACGCGCCACTCCAGGAAGTGCTTGCTGCGTCCGACGGTTCGTTCGGCAGCTTCATCGTACGGGCGTATGCGGCCATCGAGAGCGCGGCAGACCGGGGAGTGGCGAGTCTGGATGAGACCGCAGTCCAAGCGGCGCTACAAGTCGGTACCGCCACCCAGTGACCCCGGCTGCCGACAACCAGACCAAGACTACCCGCCGCAGAAGCGCCGGCCAGATATGGTTCGGCGTGGCTGCCGTGGCCGCGCTCGCAGTCGTGATCTTCGTCGGGTCGTCGCTTTCTGTCAGCGAGCCGGAGACTAACCTGTCCGGGCTCGAACAGCAGTCGGCAGCCCAGAGTGATGGGCTCTACGCCCAAGCCACGCAGGCGTTGCAGTCGGGAGACTCGACCGCCGCGCTCGACTTCGCCAACCAGGCGCTCGCCATCAACCCGAACAACCGTCAGGCGACCGCCTTGGTGGCCAAACTGAGCTCCCGCGCCAATAGCCCCTCTACTGGCGCGGCATCTGGCACAAGCTCCAAGCCGGCCGAGAAGCCCAGCGCGGGCGAGAAGGCCTTCGACTCTGCCGTCAAGAACCTCGCCACGCTACTGCCCAGCTCGTTCGAGGGCTACGGCATGGGCGGAATCGTTCGATCCAAGACCGATGCTGACATCTCCGCTGCGCCGGCGGTTCGCGGCACCGTCTCCAACGTGGCGTGGGCGGTTCATGACCGAGAGAGCTCCGCTGCTGCCAAGCGTTTTGTCTCCAAGACAACGCGGGTGCTGTACTCGTCGGATTCGAGCAACGTGACCGTCGGTGGCGTGCCTGCGTACTTCGGCACCGACGGCACACAACTTGCATCGATTGCGTTCACTCGGGGCCGTTACGCCTTCGAGGTTGTGCTGACTGCTGACGGGGTGTCGCCGAAGACACTGAAGGCGCTTGCGATCAAGGCCGCGGAGGCGTTTCCTGATGCGCCGTAGCGCGAGGAGTACTCGTATGGGCCGTAGGACATACCGCGTCTTGGTCGTATCGGCGGTGCTTGCTCTGACGATTGTCCTTGCGGGGACCGCGGTCGCCGCTCCGCCGGACTCCCAGCCCTACGTAGTGCGCACCCTGACGTTCGAGCCCGGCGAACCGACGACTTATACGAGCGTGCCAGCCACATCGACGGACGTGGCTACCGTTGCCTTCTGGGGGCCTGTCAGTGGTATCAAGCGAAGCGGTACCAGGAGCCTGTGGTGCGCTGGGACTGCATACCCCTCGCTGGCAGCTCGCACCTACACCGGGACATATCCCAAGGCGACGCGAGGCCAAGCGCGCCTCAGGCTCCCCGAACTCGTCGACTACTACTCGTCGTATCTGAACCTCTACTACAACATGCCCTCGGCCGGTGGAGCCGATCTGGACAGATTCAACGTCGTCGTGAATCACGTGGACGCCGGGGGCGAGTCCGGAAGCCTGCTACTGCCCGTGG
This sequence comes from uncultured Actinomycetes bacterium, assembly GCA_963702525.1. GTDB lineage: Bacteria > Actinomycetota > Coriobacteriia > Anaerosomatales > PHET01 > CAVPCY01. The sequence continues at coordinate 7,214 of CAVPCY010000014.1, forward strand.
TGGGCCTCACCGGGGTCGGTTCGTGGGCGTCGCGATCCTGGCCGCTGGCGACAGGTGGAACGGTGGACCTCTCACGCCGGGAGGGCATCGTTTCGTTCAACTTCTACGACGCACTTGAGACGTACCAGAAGCCTCTGGCGGGAGTCGGTCCCGCGATTGACGACGTCTCGATCACGGCCTTCAAGTACGGGCCCGCCCGCAACCTCTCGGCCTCGCCCGAAGCGTCCGGCCTGAGAGTGTCTTGGGACAAGCCCGCGCGCTCGACGTGGGAGTCGACCGAAGAGACACGGGCGGTCACCTACCGAGTCTGGCGGTCGCTTGCCGACTTCGACATCTGGACCGAGCTCACGCAGGGATCAGGTCGCATCGCCTCGCGCAACGTGCTTGACGACGCTCTGGGCAGCGGTTTCAGCTACGACTACATTGTGCAGGCGTGGGATCCGGGTACCGGTGCAGGTTACGGCCAGCAGGCGAAGCTGACCGCCACAGCGCCCGGGCAGAAGCCCGGAGCCGACCTCGTCGATGCTCCAAGCCATCCGGCGAGCGTGTATACCCAGCAGGCGTTCGCCGTGGCCGGGCACGTAGAGCCGAAGCATCCGGCCGGTATCACGGTGGCGCAGATCGAGTGCAGCAAGGACAAGTCGGCGATAATCAAGAGCGTTCCGGCGACTGGCGCCGACGACGGCGGAGCGACGCTGTACTCCGCGTCGGTCAGTCTCCCGTCTGCGGGCGTGTGGTACTTGAGGGCGATGCACGATGACGCGGATCACGCGGCTACTCCGTCGACGTGGACAACCATCACAGTGAACGCGAGGCCCGCCACGCTTGCCCTCACATCCAAGTCCGTGACGTTGTCGAGGCATGGGGCCAGCTACACGCTGTCGGGCACCCTGAAAAGCAACGGATCCGCCATGGCGGACAAGGTGGTCATAGTGCAGACCTCACCGACTTCGAGTGGCTTCACTGACTCGACCGTGGGGATGGAGACCGGCCCGGGCGGCGCGTTCAGCGTGTCCTTCACACCCGCTGCAAAAACGTACTACCGCGTCAGGTTCGCGGCCGACAGTGCCTACGCCGGCGCATGGAGCTCGGCGGTCTCCGTCACTCCGGTTCCCTACGTGAGCAACCCCGTCGCGCCTTCGACCATGCGTCGCACGCGCTACTACACGGTCTACGGCTATCTCAAGCCGCGTCACTCCGTTGGCTCGTACCCAGTGCGGATCTACCGCTACAAGCGAACCTCGTCGGGGTCGTACAAGCAGTACCGCACCTACGTGAAGGCCAAGGCCGCGAACTACACTTCAGGTGGGGTGACCTATACGAAGTACTCCGTGAAGCTGAGACTGTCTTCACGTGGCAAGTGGCGGTTGCGGGCATACGCACCTGCTGGCAATGGGCACGGCTCTGCGTGGTCGAGCGGCTACGACTACGTGACTGTGAAGTAGCCCGGGCACCCATGTGTCGCGTAAGATTAAGAATGCTGTTCGCTTGATAGGCCCAAGGTGGGGCATGTCCTGCCGCACGAGGTATGAGCCCGAGAGGCATCTGCCGATGCGCCGCATAGTTCGTCACACGAACGGTGTCACCGGACGCACCCTGTTGTGGGTGGTCGGGTTCGCCATGTCCGTGATGCTCATGCCCGCGTTCGCTACTGCCATCGCACCGCCCCACGTTGTCACCGAGACGGACACTGATGCCTGCGCGATGTGCCACCGGGCCCACAGCTCCGCCTCGACTATTGACTTCGAGGGCTCAGACGAAGCCACGTACAATGCGCTGATCGTCGGGGTCTACGACGGCACCGCTGGTGACGTCCTGCTTTGCTACGCATGTCATGGAGTCGACCAGCTCGGATCAGGGACTGACGTCGAGAGCTCGTTCGAGGCCACCTCGCACCACGTTCTCGCCCCCGTTGGCTCCGCGTATGGGCCCTCGCCCAAGAGGTGCGGCCACTGCCACGACGCTCACGGTACCGCCCGAGACGGCAACGACGAGCCATTCACCGCGCTGCTGGAGACTCAGGATGCATCCGGCACCGCCATCAACTCCGGCGATGCGTACTGCTCGGCCTGCCATGGGGTACGCGACGTACTACCGCTCGGGCGACCAGTACTGCAGCGCGTGCCACATCGTCAGGTCGGGCAACCAGTATCCCGGGCTCGCCGTGTGGCAGCAGACCGCTCACAGCCGCGCACTCGCCCGCGCGGACGGGACCAAGATCACGTGCTCGATCTGCCACGAGCCTCACGGCTCGAACAACACCGCGTTGGTGGTGGGGCAGCTTGCACCGCCCACACCCTCTGTGGCCGACACAGTGGCCGTACCCGCCAACGACCGTTGGCTGTGCTACGGGTGTCACGCGAACGCGCAGGCGAAGTACCCGGGCGGGCTCGTCCATGAGAGCTCTGCGCACGGGGCGACCACCCAGACGGTACCGGTCGGCACCGAGTGGGCGACGCGTCTGCCGGTGGGCTCGCCCGCCTACGGAGCGTCTCGTTGGCGAGTGCCAGACGTGCCATGCGCCTCACGGCGTCGACGACGGGTCGGGCACGCCTATCGCCAAGCTCCTGAAGGCGAAGGGCACCGCTCTGTGCTACACGTGCCACGGCACGGGGTCGACGATCGCCACCGACATGCAGTCGATGGACCCCACCGTCGCCGCCGGAGTCCCGGAGGTCATCGTGGGGTTCGGGGCTAGCGCCTCGACAGTGCAGTTCGGCCGCGTGCAGGTGTACTCGCGACAGACGGCCGCTCAAGCCACTCTGGACCAAGCGCGTGAGTTCCTCACGGGCAGCATCGGTCCAGTGACGACCGGCGACTTCGACGGTGATGGCGTGCCCGAGCTGCTCGTGGCGCGCGACGGTGCCGCTGCCGTCACCGCGATGACCGCCTCCGCGCTCAGCGGTCTGCGAGACGATCCCGGCGACATGCTGCTTCTCGGCCCGGCGGACCACATGGTGCTGGCCGACGTGATCGACGACATCAACAACCGTCCCGAGATCGTGACCGCGCAGGGAACTACGCTGCGGTTCTATCGCTGGAACGGCGTCTCACTCGGCTTGGTCGAATCGCTGAGCACGAGCGGGACGATCACGGGGCTCGCGCGCGGCAACATCTTGGGCACCGACCGCGACGAGGTCGCGGTGACCACCAATGCTCCCGACAGGCTGGTGATCATCACCGGTACGACCGGGACGCTGAGTACCGCGGGGCCGTATCCCACGCGGTTGCTGCCGAAAGGCCCCTCGGTGGGCGACATGACCGGCGACGGACTCGGCGAGATCTCGGTCGCCAACAGCGGCGAGACGACCGCCTGGCCTCGGTGTTTCTCGCTGACGGCTCCGAGTCTGCGGTGGCGTCTGAGCCCGCGACTGCGCAGCGCGCCGTTTCGACGCTCATCGGTGAAGTGCTGACGGCGGTCACGCCAGCGGGCACTAGCGGGGCCGAGCTCGTGGTCCTTCGAGACAACCCCAACCTCAACGTGGCGGGTTCCCGAATCTTCGTCTACCCGCAGGTCGCGGGCGGCGGCCTGGGCGCCTCCCAGTCCCGTGCGATCGGCGACTACGACAACCCCACGCAAGCCGCGATCAGCGACGTGAACGGGGACGGACGCCCCGAGGTGCTCGTTGCGCTGGCGGGCTCGTGGTCGAAGGCGAACAACCCGTCGCCCCCGGGCGTCTTCACCCTGCGCGTGCAAGCCAACAACGCCAACATCGACGGCAACTCGCGCTTCGACGCCGCCGGTTCGGAGTCCGCAGGCAGTGGCGCGAACCTCGCGTGGATCGCGATCGCGGACCTCGGCACCATCGGCAAGTCGAAGCACGCGGACGGCGCCGGCGCGGCGCACGTCTCGACCGAGACGGCCAACTTCGCGCGCCACGTGGAGTGCGTCGACTGCCACAACTCGCACGAGGCCACCGTGACACCGCAGCCGGCACCGCGGGTCAAGGGCCCGATGAAGGGCTCTTGGGGCGTCTCGGTCCTCAACGATCCTCCGGGGCTGATCACCTACACCGAGAAGCCGTTCGTCGACTACGAGTACGAGGTGTGCCTGAAGTGCCACGGGACGTGGGCGGCCAGCGGTCGCACGCGCGACATCGCCTCTGAGGTCGACACGCGCAACGCGTCGGTGCACGCGGTAGAGGAGACGTCGACCGCGTCCCAGGCGACCGCCGGATCGTTCGTGACGTCGTCCACGGTCTGGAGCAACGACTCGGTCCTGCACTGCACCGACTGCCACGGCAACGCGGATGCCGCACAGCCCGCGGGGCCGCACATCTCGGCGAGCGCGCCCCTGCTCAACGCGCAGTACGTGGGGCTCTCGCCGACGAGCACGACGATGCTTTGCTACACCTGTCACCGCTACGACGTCTACTGCGACGGGACTGCGGATGGCCTCGCAGCCTCCAACAGCCTGTTCTACACCGGCGCGCTGGGGACGAGGCGGCTTCACAGCGAGCACGTGCTCACCCACAGCGTGAGTTGTTCGGCATGTCACGACAGCCATGGCTCGGCGCGCGAGCACCTGATGCGCGGTGACGTGGGCTTCACCCACAACGCGACGGGCGGTGCGTGCGCCAACGGCTGCCACACCGGCGGCGCGAGTCACGCCTACACCCGCCCCTAGGATTCGCGCGCTTTTTTCACACCGATGTAAAGGGTTTCGTCGTCTCGCGCCGAAGAAGGTGCGTGAAGGACGCGCGCATTCGGTGAGCGGCAACACCGCTGTCTCGGACGCGGCGTATGATGGCTGTCTTGGAGGGGGGTGGACGATCGTGAGCCTGAGAAAGGCGCTTGCGGCGCTGCCCGACGACGTGGCGACACGCAACTCCGTGCGCTCGGTGGTCTCCTACCTCCAGTCCCATGAAGGCGAGCGGTTCGACGTCGAGCGCATCGGCAGGGGGACCGGGCTCGCGCAGCCGCGTGTCGAGTCCGTTTTGAGCGCTCTCGCCAGCGGCTACGTGGTAGACTGCGACGGCGACCCGCGCTTCAATTCGTGCATCTTCTCGCCCGATCCGGTCCTCTCGCTCGAGGTGCGCCGGTACCTGCGGGTCGCCGGAGGCTCCGACACCCGCTTGCAGCGTGGCGTCGATCGCTTCCGAGGGCGGTACGGCTCGGGCGTCTAGCCCGCGTGGGAGGACTGCTTTCGATGAAGCCGGTGCGAATCGGCGATCGCGGCGCTGCCGTCGAGGACATACAGCGCCGCTTGCGCATGCTTGGCTACGACTTGGGACCCACGGGCATCGACGGCGTGTTCTTCGGGCGCACGCTCGATGCGGTTCGGGCGTTCCAGTCTCAGCACGAGCTTGCCGAGGACGGGCTTGTCGGCGACGAAACGTGGTCGACGCTCGTCGACGCCACCTTCACTCTCGGCGATCGCATGCTGTACCTGCGCATGCCGTACTTCCACGGACACGATGTCTCCGCGCTGCAGGAAGCGCTCAACGCACTCGGGTTCGCGTGCGGGCGTGTCGACGGTATCTTCGGCGCGTACAGCGAGACCGCTGTTCGTGAGTTCCAGCGCAACGTCGGCCTGCCTCCCGACGGCATCGCGGGCCAGGACACTGTGCGCGCCTTGCTGGCGCTGCGTCACATCTGGGAGGGCAGGGACGCCGCATCGCACTCCGCGGCGCGCACCGGCCCCGTACGCGCCTGTGAGGGGCTTTCGCGCGTACATCTGGCGGTGGGGGGCCTGGACGGCGACGGGGGGTCGGTGGCGAAGCGACTCGCCAACCTCGCGCTCGCGGGCAATCCCGACGCGCACGTCGCGGTTGTGTCGCCGGGAGAGGAGCCGGAGTCCGCGGTCGGTGCCACGATCTGGATCTGCGCTCACGGCATGGCATCTGCTGTACCGGGTCGTCCGGTTGTCCGAGTGGATGCACCTGACACGTTCGCGTCGCGGCTACTGACAGCCTTCGCCTCGGCCAAGACGAGGTGTCCGGAGCTTGTCGTCGAGCTGGGCGAGCCGGGCGCAAACGACGAACTCGACCAACAGCGGGCAGCCGTCAAGGTGCTCGACGCGATCTGCTCGGTCTTCGACTGAGCGGGTCCCTCGTGCTAAAATGCGCGGGTATGCCATGCCCCCGGTCAGCCAGGGAGGAAACGAACTGACTACCCGAATCAGGGCGTTCGGAGTGCTTGTCCTCGCGGTCGCGCTGCTGCTCACGGCGGTGCCCGCGTATGCGGTGCCCGCCAGCAAGATGCAGCAGGCACGCGCCGTCAAGTCGCAGATAGACACGCTCAACGATCGCGTCGAGCGTGCTTCTGAACGCTACAACGTCGCCGCCGAGAAGCACGCCAAGGTGCTTCGGCAGAAGCGAACGGTCGCCAAGCGCCTCAAGAAGGTCGAGAAGCGCATGGGCGTCGTGCAGCGCCATCTCAACACTCGCGCGAACTCCATGTACCGTCAGAAGGGCCGATGGGCTTCGTCACCGTGCTTCTCGGCGCGGATTCGTTCGAGGAGTTCTCGGCGAACTGGGACCTGCTCAAGGACCTGAACAGCGACGACGCCGCCTCGGTGTCCGAACTCAAGGGCCTGCGCAAGCAGGCGAAGGCGGCGCACAAGGAACTCGCCAAGAAGGAGAAGGCCGCCAAGGCCCACAAGGCGGTCATGCGGCGCAACGAGCGGTCCATCCGCGCGCAGCTCGCCGCGCGCAAGCGCAAGCTCGCCGGCCTCGAGCGCGAGATCGCCGCGATCGAGGCTGCCGAGGAAGCCGCGCGGTCGCGACGCTCGTCGTGGAGCGGTGGCGGTGGCGGCAACTTCCCGCCACCCACTCGTGCGCCGCGAAGCGAGGTCGTCTCCATCGCGAGGAAGTACCTGGGGGCCCCGTATCGCTGGGCCGCTTCCGGCCCCAACTCGTTCGACTGCTCCGGCTTCACGATGTTCGTCTACCGCCAGGTCGGCGTCTCGCTTCCCCACAGCTCGCGCGCGCAGATCGGCAGCGGACAGCGCGTGAGCCGCTCGGATCTGGCCCCTGGTGACCTGGTCTTCTTCGGCTCGCCCATCCACCACGTAGGCATGTATGTGGGCGGCGGGATGATGATTCACGCTCCCCAGACGGGCGACGTCGTGCGTATCGCATCGATCAATCGCGGCAACTATGCAGGAGCTTGTCGCCCGTAGTGTGACCGAAATCACTTCAGTCGACGCCCCCGTTCTCCGATAGCGAGTACGGGGGCGTTGTTGTTCGCGCTCCTTCGTGCACGTCGCCGCAACGCGAACCGACTGCGTCACATGAAACCGGGAGATGACTGGCGTGGCAGAGATCGACGGACTGCTCAAGGTGATGACAGAGCGCGGGAGCTCCGACCTTCACATCAAGGTCGGCAGCCCTCCGGCTATCCGTCTCAACGGTCGGCTCATCCTGATCGGCGACATCCCTGCGCTCAACCCCGAGCAGACTCGCGTGCTCGCGCTTGGGATGATGGACGAGCGCCAGAAGGCTTCGTTCGAGAACCACCACGAGACCGACTTCGCGTACTCGCTGGCCGGTGTGGGCCGCTTCCGCGTCAACGTGTTCCACCAGCGCGGCAGCATCGGCATCACGATGAGACGGGTCGCAACCGAGCGTGCGACGGTCGAGGAACTGGGTCTGCCGCCGGTTCTGCGCCGGCTCGCCGACGAGCAGCGCGGTCTGATCCTCGTGACCGGAACCGCAGGCTCGGGCAAGACCACCACTCTCGCGTCGATGATCGACCACATCAACCACACCCGCGAAGGTCATATCGTCACCATCGAGGACCCGATCGAGGTGCTGCACAAGGACGACAAGTGCATCATCAACCAGCGTGAGATCGGCATCGACACCGAGAGCTACGCCGATGCGCTTCGCCACGTCGTGCGCCAGGACCCCGACGTCATCCTCATCGGCGAGATGCGTGATCACGACACCGTGTCTGCCGCTCTCACAGCCGCCGAGATCGGCAACCTCGTTCTCTCGACGCTCCATACGATCGATGCCACCGAGACGATCAACCGCGTCATCGACTTCTTCCCGCCGTATCAGCAGAAGCAGATCCGGCTGATGATCTCGGCGACGCTCAAGGGGATCGTGTCGCTTCGGCTCATCCCGTCGATCCAAGGCGGGCTGGTTCCGGCGGTCGAGGTGCTGGTCATGACCGGCACGATCCGCGAGTACATCAACGATCCCGACAAGACCTACCTCATCCGCGATGCGATGGAGGAAGGCGAGTACTACGGCATGCAGACGTTCGACCAGTCGATGCTCAGGCTCTATCAGGACCGCAAGATCACCCTCGACGACGCGATCGCCATGTCGCAAAACGCGCATGACTTCAAGATCAAGGTCAGGCAGCTGGGCATCGACCCTCATTCAGCTGCGCAGAGCGGCGTCTACTAGCCGCTGCCGGCCCGCCGTCTCGCCAGCGTGGATTCGAGCCACGCCATGCCGAGCACCCCTGCGAGCGCTCCCAGCGTGTCGACCGCCCAGTCGGCGGGATCCGGCGTACGCATCGGCACGAACGACTGGTGGAACTCGTCGGTCACGGCGTACGCCGATGCGATGAGCAACGCGACCACCGCCGCACGAGTGCGGCTCATGTCCACGCGCAGCGCGAGGTAGAGCAGGGCGGCGAAGATCGCGTACTCCGCGAAATGGGCCAGCGAGCCGAATCGCCCCGGCACGTTCGAGCCGGGCAACGCCGACATCGAGAAGATCACTGCCGCCCACACGAGGGTGCTGCTCCACCTGACCAGCCGAGAGCGCCGCGCGTCAGCGGCGGAGGCCGTGTGGCTTTCCGGTGTCGGGGATAGAGGCACCGCGCGAGTCTAGCACCAAGCCTTGACGCGTACAGCGCCGGATGCCAGCGTAGTGAATCTTGCCGGAGAGGGGAGGGCGATGAGCAGGCGGTGGTCGCTTGCGGCGGTGATCATCTCGGCGGCGTGCTTCGGGACTCTCGCGGTCCTCACGCCGCTCGCGTACTCATCTGCCAAGCCCCCGGTGTCGCCGCTCGCGCTGCTCACCTGGCGTTTCGTCATCGCTGCTCTGCTGCTCTCGACCGTAGCCATGGCGCGCGACCGTCGCTCGCTGGTCGTGCCACGCTCGGACCTCGGACGCTTCGCCCTGCTCGCCCTCACCGGCTACGGCGCGGCATCGGTGTGCTTCTTCTACGCGCTGACGTTCGCCGATGCCTCGGTCGTCGCGGTGCTGCTCTACGCCTATCCCGCACTCGTCGCCATCGCGGGCTGGCTGTTCCTGGGCGAGAAGGTGACGTGGCTGCAGGCCGGTGCCGTCGCGGCGACCTTCCTGGGTTGTGCGCTGGTCGTCGGGCTCGGCTCGGGACAGGCATACGCATCGTGGCAGGGTATCGTCCTGGGCCTCGGAGCCGCGCTGGGCTACACGCTGTTCAACCTGCTGTCCGCGCGCTGGATGCCTGGCAGATCGCGCCTCACCATGATGGCCTACACCTTCGGCATGGCGGCGTTGGTGCCCGCAGCGGGCGCCCTGCTGAGCGGCGGGCCCGCAGCGCTGTCCACGTCGACCTGGACGGCCGCGACATGGTGGCTTCTGGGCGCGATCGTGCTCGTCCCCACCTTCGCGGCGGTCGTGCTCTACCTCGAGGGCATCGCGGGACTGGGCCCCGCCCAGGCGGCGGTCATCTCCACGCTCGAGCCGCTGTTCACGATCGCACTTGCGGCGGTCGTTCTGGGCGAGCGTCTCGCACCGCTGCAGATTGCCGGGGCCGCGCTCGTCCTTGGGGGTGTAGTGGTTGCGGAGGTTGGTGCGCGTATGGTGGAGCATCCAGCGCCGCTCTAGCGGCGCGGCCATGCGCGGATTCGCCGGCGAAGTGGTGCATTCTGGCATCACCTTCGCGTACAGTCGCACGTCTGCCGAGTGCCGGCGTCTGCGCGGGTCGCCTGACGTTTGCACCTGCACGCGCGGCGCTGGCTGTGCTCGGCTGCTGTGAAGTGACGAACTCGACCGACAAAGGGAGCTGACGATGCCGCTGAGTGGCCGCATCAGACGCCTTCTCATCATCGCGGCCTCGGTGCTTGCGGTCTTCGCCGTTGCGATCTTCGCGACGGCTGCCTACGTGTACTCGCTGTCGCTCTCACTGCCGGACATCGGCGATATCAAGCCGTCGGAGTCGGTGTCCCAGAACACGATCGTCTACGCCGCCGATGGCAGCGTGCTCGCGGAATGGCATGGTGATGAGGACCGTCAGATTCGTCGGTTCAGCCGAGATCCCTGACGGGCTCAAGCAGGCCGTTGTAGCCATCGAGGACAAGCGCTTCTACCAGCACAGCGGCGTTGACGCGGAGGCCATCGCGCGCGCTGCCAAAGCCAACGCCGACGCGGGCACGGTGCAGCAGGGCGGGAGCACCATCACCCAGCAGCTCGTGAAGCTCGTGTTCACGACAAGGGAGCGCACGCTCACTCGCAAGATCAAGGAGGCTCTGCTGGCGTCCGAGTTGGAGAACCACACCAAGAAGGACGACGTTCTCGCTTGGTATCTCAACACCGTCTACCTCGGCAACGGTGCCTATGGAGTTGAGAGCGCGGCTCAGCGCTACTTCGGAGTGAGTGCGCCTAGACTCACGTTGCCGCAAAGCGCGCTGCTCGCCGGGGTCATACGCTCGCCGAGCGCATACGACCCGGTCGCGAACCCCCGATGCGGCGGTCGAGCGCCGGAACCTCGTACTCAGCCAGATGAGGGAGCAGGGCTACATAACCTCCGCGCAGGAGGCCGAGGCCTCTCGGACCGAACTCGTTCTCGCGAAGCGCAGCGATGTTCCCAAGGTCGCGCCGTACTTCGTCGAGTACGTGAAGGGCGAGCTGCTCGAGCAGTTCCCTGCCGCGCGAATCTACGGGGGCGGGCTTCGGGTCCACACGACGCTGGATCCCGCCAGGCAGCAGGCCGCCGAGCGTGCAGCCAAGCTGCTCTCGGCGAAGGGCGATCCCGAGGTGGCGATCGTGTCGCTGAGGCACGGGGACGGGTCCGTGGTGGCGATGGTAGGCGGTCGCGACTTCGCCGAGAACCAGTTCAACCTCGCGAGCCAGGGCAAGCGACAGGCGGGCTCGGCATTCAAGCCATTCGTGCTGGTGGCGGCGTTGGAGCGCGGCGTGAAGCCCGAGCAGGTCTTCAGCACCGCACCGTATTCCGTCCCGGTGAAGGGCGGGGTGTGGCGCGTCCAGAACTACGAGAACTCGAGGCCGAAGGGGTCGGCATCGCTTCTCACCGCTACCGAGCAGTCGATCAACGCGGTCTACGCGCGTCTCATCATGAAGGTCGGGCCGGAACGAGTGGTGAAGGTCGCCAGCAAGATGGGCATCGTCACTCCGCTCGAGGCCGACCCAGCCATAGCTCTCGGCGGCCTCAAGACCGGCGTGTCGCCTCTCGAGATGGCTTCGGCGTATGGGACGCTTGCCAATGGCGGCTACCGCGTCGCGCCGACAGGCATAAAGCGTGTCACCGATGAGGCTGGCCGCATCATCTACGAGCCCGACAACGCTCGCACGAAGGTGCTGAAGGAGTCGGTGGCAGATGAAGCGGGACAGATGCTTCACGACGTCATCGAGCACGGGACGGGGCAGAAGGCGCGCATCGACAAATGGGCCGCAGGCAAGACGGGCACGACCCAGTCTTACCGCGACGCGTGGTTCGTGGGCTGGTCGGACGACCTCGCGACGGCGGTATGGGTTGGCTATCCCCAAGCGCAGGTGCCGATGACCAAGGTGCACGGCATCAAGGTGACCGGCGGCAGCTTCCCCGCACAGATCTGGGGTCGCTACATGAAGGCGGCGACCGGGCCGCAACCGTCCCCCAAAGCGTCTGCGAGCGGCGAGGAAGAAGCTGTCCAGCCCGTAGAAGTGCTCGTGTGCACCGACTCGATGCAGCTTGCCAACGCCCGCTGCCCGCACGTCATGAAGATGATGCTCCCACCGGGCACGGTGCCGCAGAAGGCGTGTACGCTTCACTAGTTGACGGGAGGCGAGGGGCGGAGGCCTGCGTCGGGTCGTGGACCACTACCAGGGTGCTGCAGGTCACGAGGGACGCGGATCCCGAGGTGATCGAGCGTGCCTACAAGGCGCTCGCCCGAAAGCACCACCCCGATCGCGCGTCGGAACCGGCCGAGCGCGACGCGGCAGATGCAGGCGGTCAACGAAGCGTACCGAGTACTCGGCGATCCGAGGCGGCGGGCGGAGTACGACGCGGTGCTCGGTCCCGAGCGCTCTCACGGGTGGGATGTGTTCCTGGAGCGTGGGCTGGTGGGGCTCTTCCTCGACCGATACGGCGTCGGAGGGTCTAGCGCTGTTCGGCCCCCCGGGGCTGTCCCCCATGGGCGTGCCGCCGGCTCGCGCACCGCGGATGACCGCCCTTACGACCTCAGGGTGTGTGGTCACCGCCTGCTCGGGCAGGGCCTTCGACAGCAGATTGACCTTGAGCAGCACTCTCTGCCCCGGCGACACGAACGCCGCCATCCCGCCGAGCGGCGAGAGGGCGGCATCCAGGGACGCTGCAACATTGTGAGGGGAATAGTCCGCGCAACGCGCGGTGGTAACGGCGGGCATGCCCCCAGTCTAGCGCACTCGATTGAACTCCTATGCCTGCGCCTGCTCCCGTTCGAGCAGCTTGTTGTGCACGGCGCGCATGATGGCCGGGTAGCTCACCGCGCCATCGTAGACGAGTACGCCGTCAACGGCCGTCACGGGGTACAGAAGCCCGCGAGCCTCGATCTCCTCGACCACACCGGCAATCCCGCTCTTTCGCGTCGGGAGACTCGACATCGTGATAGAGCACCTGCGCGTCGTCACCGTAGCGCCGTTCGATCTCCGCGCGGACGATGGCCGTGATCTCCTCCGGAGACCATGAGGGACCTCATCCCCCGGAGAAGCACTCCGCAGTACTCGGAACGTCATAGACTTCCACCATCACCGGACCCGGCATGACCACTTCCCCCTTATGACAGACAGACGGCGCCGCCTGCGCACACCCTGGCGCAGATGCCGCACCCGCTGCACCGCTCATCAATGACCGTGTACCCGTTTGCCCCAGGGTAACGACCGCCGTCAATCGGCACTATCGCACCTCGCGGGCATACCTGTCTCGCCGGGCAGCCCGGTGAACGATCGCACGAGCCGTTCTCGATTCGGATCTTGGCCATGGTCTCCTCGGTTCCACATCGCGGCGTGACTGGCGGGTTGGACGATACCCGCGGGCGGATTATACCCCATGGGGTATCAGATGTGCAACGGGGCTACCGATACTCGGGTGGAGTGCTCGCAACGGTTGGTGCTGGTAGTATGTGCGCGGGCACTAGGACACGTGCTTCTGACGGAGTGGGGGGAAGCGTGGCGCGAGGACAATCGGACACGGTTCGCCGAGGACTGGTCGTCAGAATGGGCTTGATCGGCGCGGCGATAGGTGTCGTCTTCCCTCTCATCGCCGCCCCGTTCGTCACTGTCTCGGGCACCACGCAGTACATCGCCTACTGGGCGCTGTGCGTGCTTGCCGGTACCGCCGTCGGTGTCATCTGCGCGTTCGTCGCATCCCGGGAGTCCGACCGGGCACTGGTCGGCGTGCTCAGCGAGGCCCGCACCAGATTCGGGCTGAGCGTAGACGCAAGCGGCCACGGTGAGGCACTGCGCAACGAGGCGCTGCGCGTGCTCGGCGACCTGACAAGCGTGCTCAGCCAGGCGCGCGCGGTGAACACCGACCTCAAGCAGCTCACCTCCGAGGTGCTCGCCGCCACCGAGCAGCAGGCCTCCGCCGCAGCCGAGCAGGCCGCCGCCGTCACGCAGACGGGCGCGACCGTCGAAGAGCTCGCGCAGACCTCGAAGCAGATCGCCGAGAACTCCCAGTCGGTGGCCGGGGTCGCCGAGCGCACGCTCGCCTCCGCCGAAGAGGGCATGCAAAGCGTCGCCGACACCACGGCCGGAATCGAAGACATCCGCGAGAGCAACCAGGTCGCATCGGACCGCATCCTCGCGCTGGGCGAACGCAGCCAGGAGATCGGGCGCGTGCTGGTCATCATCGACGACATCGCCGAGCAGACCAAGATCCTCGCGCTCAACGCCGCCATCGAGGCCGCTCGTGCCGGCGAGGCGGGCAAGGGCTTCGCAGTCGTTGCCGAGGAGATCCGCCAGCTGGCGGACTCGGTCACCGAGTCGACCTCCGAGATCGGCCGGGTCGTACGCGAGATCCAGTCGAGCACGTCATCGCTGGTCATGTCGACGGAGCGCGCCCAGAAGAAGGTCGACGAGGGGCGCGACTTGGCGCTCAAGACCGCCATATCGCTCGAGAAGATCGTCAGCCAAGTGGAGGAGACGACCGACTCGGCGAAGCAGATCTCGATCGCGACTCAACAGCAGCGAACCGCCTCGGACCAAGTCGTCGTCTCCATGCGCGAGATGGCTCAGGTGTCCGTGCAGGCGGCCGAGGCGTCGCGCCAGATCCAGGGTGCGATGGCCGAACTCAATCGCCTCGCCGACGCGCTTCTCACCCAAGTAGCTTCTCACCGCTTCAAGCAGGACGTTCGATATCTCGCGTCGAAGCCGTCTATCAATGCGCGCTGATTCGTTGTCTGCTGCGCGAGATTCTTATAGAGTCTTCATGAATGTCAGTTAAGCGCGTACGACGCAGGGTGGGTCTCGGCACTCAGCAAGGAGCGATGCACATGGCGAAGATCTCGTTGTCCGGGTTCAAGGATCCGGTACGCCGACCGCGATACATCATCTGGACCGGCGTCGCCGTCTTGGTGTTGGCCGCGGTCATGATCGTCGCCTTGGGCGTGACCTCGACGTTCTGGTTCTGCTCCGAGGGCTGCCACAAGGTCCAGGACGACACGATCATCGCCTACCAGCGCTCGACCCACTCGAAGATCTCGTGCATGGCGTGTCACATGCCGGCGGGTGCGAACCCGGTCGTGTTCATCCTGCACAAGGCCGAGGCGCTCGGCGAGCTGTACATGACCGTCACCGACAACTTCGAGCTCCCGCTCAACGCCGAGAGCGAAGTGTCGCTCGTGATGAAGTCGACGCAGTGCACGCAGTGCCACAACATGGAGAACGCGCAACGTCACTCCCAGCAAGGGCATCAAGATCGATCACGCGCCGCACGCCGAGGTCAACGCCGCTTGCCCGGTGTGCCACAACCGCATTGCGCACGTCGAGGACTTCGAGCTCACCCTGACCGATCCCGCGACCGGCGAGCCCAATCAGCCGCACGCCGACTTCATGTCGATGACGGCGTGCTTCCGCTGCCACGGTCTTGAGAAGGGTGCCGGCGCGCCGGGCGAGTGCGCCGCCTGCCACACCCCGGGCTTCAACCTGAAGCCGCCATCGCACAGCGAGGCGGGCTTCTACCCCAAGGGCCACGCAGAGATGGCGATGGAGGCCAAGGCCGAGGTGGACAAGGCCAAGGCCGAGGGCCACGAAGGTGAAGGCGCTGAGGGCGAGGGTGCCGAGGGTGCCGAGGGCGAGGGCGCCGGCAGCGAGGAGACGACGCCTGCCGAGTCCGACGAGACCAGTTTCCTGACCGCCGAGAAGGCGTACGCCTCGGGCGGTGAAGCGGCGGAGTCCGTGCCCAAGGAGGAAGTGCCTCAGGTCCTGGCGGCCCAGCGCAGCCACGGCTCGGATCCCTCTGCGAGCATCGGTGCGGAGTTGCCGCCAGTCGACACGATCTTCATCTGCAGCACCTGCCACACCGAGCAGTTCTGCATCGACTGCCACGGCATGGAGATGCCGCACCCGGCCGAGTTCAAGGAGCCGAAGGACGTCAAGGATCCGGCCGGACACCCGGTCATCTCGAAGGTCAAGCCGGACAAGTGCGTGATGTGTCACGGCGACAACGCAGAAGACCCACTTCTGCGACAGCTGCCACCACGGCACCGCGATCGACTACGAGTATCAGGCGAAGCAGCCGTGGCTGAACCAGCACCCGAAGGCGGTCGTCAAGTCCGGCGTCAAGTCCTGCACGGAGAGCTGCCACTCGCCGAAGTTCTGCGTCGACTGCCACACCGGCAAGCAAGGTCGTGCCGGAGTCGCACAAGCAGAGCAGGTGGCTGCGGCCGAAGTCGCCGACGGTCACCATCTACGGACAGAAGCCCGCCGAGGCTTCGGCCAACCACGCGCTGGAAGCGCAGAAGTCGGTCGAGTCGTGCGAGGTCTGTCACGGCGCGGGCGGCATCCAGGCGAAGTTCTGCAAGGACTGCCACCGCCAGGAGCTCCCGCACCCCGACGAGTTCAAGAAGAACCACGTCTCGAGCAAGAGCAACCCCGCCAACTGCAAGCGCTGCCACACGTGGCGCGAGCTGTGCAGCAACTGCCACCACATCGGCTCGTCGTTCACGGTGCCGTGGATCAAGGTGCACGGAGGTTCGGTCAACAAGAACGGCACCGAGAGCTGCCTGAAGTGCCACGGCGGGGACTCGGGTACCGATACGTCGTTCTGCGTGAAGTGCCACCAGTCGCGCAAGGTCAAGCCGGCATCTCACCGCGGGCGGACCTTCGTCCGAGACTACAGTCTCGAAGCTCGCCGTTCACGCGGCCGAGTACGAGAAGGACGCGCAGAACTGCGTCCTGTGCCACAGCGGGGATCCGGCGAAGCTGCCGAGCTCGGGCTTCTGCAACGGCTGCCACAAGCTCGCCATGCCGCACCCGGACGGGTTCGGCGCCAAGGGCAAGGGTAACGGCGGCGAGCACCAGAAGCTCTTCCAGGAGAAGAAGACCAGCAAGGCGGTCTGCGCGAACTGCCACCTTCCGAGCTTCTGCAACAGCTGCCACCACGAGGGCGCACCGGCCAACAAGCCGTGGGTCAGGTACCACCCGAACGTGGTCAAGAAGGACGGTGCGGATGCGTGCTTCGACTGCCACCAGGAGACCTACTGCTCGAACTGCCACGTGAACCTCGCGAAGAGGGGCCTGCTGTAGGGGTTCGGCTACCAAGCGCGATTCGAGAGGAGCCCGGCCCGAGAGGGTCGGGCTCCTCTTCTCGTCCGCGCTGTTGCTCGGAGGCCGGGCAGCCGGGTTCGCGCAGGTATTCGGGGTTGGCGCAGGGACAGGGGCGTGCTAGCATAGCGCCTCGCCGGGATGTGGCTCAGCTTGGTAGAGCGCTCGGTTCGGGACCGAGAGGTCGTGGGTTCGAATCCCGCCATCCCGACCATCGACCTCAGGCGGCGGGCCGTGCATGCGGCCCGCCGTTCCCGTCCCCATGGAGACGTGAGTGATCGCCGAGTTTCTGCAGTGGATGGGCTTCGGCCTGTGCCATCAGCTCCCTGAGCGTTCGTTCTCCGGTGGTGGCGTCCAGGTTCCCGTCTGCGCGCGCGACACGGGGATATACGTTGGCTTCGTCGTGGCCTTCGCCGTGATCGCGCTCGTGCACCGCGGCGAGCGACCCCAGGGAGTTCCCACGCCCTACGTGTGGGCGGCGATGGGCGTCTTGCTTGCTTTGCTTGCCTGGGACGGAGTCACGTCGTACTCCGCCATACGCGAGACGACGAACGTGATGCGCCTGTTCACCGGTCTGGGCACCGGCTTCTCGGCAGCGGTGCTCGTGTACCCGATGATCCAAGACGTGCTGTGGCGGCGTTCGAGCAACAAGCGTGTGCTCGATCCCGGCGTGGCGCTTCGGGGTCTGGGCGGCCGCGATTCCGCTGACGTTCGCCGCAGTGTGGTATCTCGGGCCATCGCTCGGCGTCGGGTATCCACTGTCGGTGGCGCTGTGCATCGTGTTCACACTCAGCGCTATCAACCTCGTCATCGTTGGGATGTTTCCCGCCTTCGACCGCCGAGCCGAGACGCTCGTTGACGTCGTGGTGCCCTCGGTGCTCGCTGTACTGCTGGCATTTGGTGAGATCGCGCTTGCGGGGTGGATTCGCATCGCGATCGAAGGGTTTGCGCGCGGCCTGTGACGGGAGGCACATACGTTCGCCGCTTCTCGGCATGGGCTCGTACCGGTCCTCGGATGTGCAGTCAGGCGCCGAGCTCTATCGGCCGTCACATGTGGCCATTAGCCGTGGGGCGATCACCGTCATCTTCCCGCTCGAACAGCGATGTCAGACCCGCTGCCTATTCTGCATTCGAGCATCCGTTCGCAGGAGGTGGCGTATGGCCAAGGGAGCACATCCGCACGAGCTGGGCGCACACGTGGCTCGTCTCGTGGAATCCGCGATCTGAAGGGAGTGCCCGCAGAGACTGCGAGGGATGCGGCCTGCCGGACACTTCGCGCCGTGAGCGACACGCCCGCTTGGGCGACGGCTTCGAAACGCGCAGACGGCTACTTCTGGGCGGTAGTGCGCCGCAGGGTGGTTCGCCAGCGGCGAGGGGCTGATGCGACTGCCAGGTTCGTGTTGGCCTCGGTAGTCGACGACCTGCTTGAGTCCGGGAGGGACGGCCAAGAAGTGTGGGCCGAACTAGAGCGTGGCTGGAGCGACAAGGTACCTCGTGACGTGCTGGAGGAGTTCCGTCTCCGGATGTGCGCGTAGCGGCTAGCGCACCCCGGAGTACAGGACCTCGCCTTGGGGATCGAGCACCCACACCCTGAGGTTTCGCAGCTTGCCGCCCTTCGGGCCGATCGCCTCCACGACGATGAACGCCTCTTGACCTTCGAAGGTGGCTTGCTCCACGTAGACCGGCACGCCCCCGCCGCTGTTCGCGAAGGTACGGGTGACGAGGTCCGCCGCAGCCTGAGCGTCTCCGCCCTTGCCGCGCAGCTCGACGAGTGCCTGACTGCGCAGTTTCGAAGCCTCAGAAGTGGCGGCGCCAAGCGGTTCGCCGTCGTCGGCCAAGCCGAACACCGAGGTGACGGTGGCCGCCGTGTAAGCGTTACCCTCGTCGACGAAGGCAGGTGAGGAATCGGCACACCCCGCGAGGGCGAGTGCCACTGCTATTGCGATGGCCACGTGCCTGATGCGGTGCCTGGGCACTGAGGACTCCTCCAGCTCGGGTAGTAGCATCATAGTAGTCCAATGCGGTTCGCCCGGGCGACGGGGAGGCCAAGTGCAATCGATCATCTGCTTCATTTCTGACTTCGGTACCGACGACACGTGGGTCGGAGTGTGTCACGCGGTCATCATCGGCGCGTGTCCGAACGCACGGGTAGTGGACCTGGGCCACCACATCCCGCCGTTCGACATCCGCAAGGGTGCAGCCACCGCTGCGGCGGGAGTGTATCAACTCCCCAACGCGATCCACCTTGTGGTCGTTGACCCCGGCGTTGGATCGGGAAGAAGGGACATCTGCCTGGTTGCTCGACGCGGCACTCTGCTCATCGGTCCCGACAACGGCGTTCTCCTTCCGGCGGCTGCGCGCGCTGGCGGTGTGGCGGCGGCCATCGTCCTGGACGCGGGAAAGATCGACTTCCGAGCGCCCCTGGCGACGTTTCACGCGCGCGACATCCTCGCGCCTGCCGCGGCGGCGTTGGCGTGCGGGGTCGAGCCCGAGTCACTCGGGGACGCGGTGGACCCGGGCGAGCTCGCTCCGGCGCCATTCGAGGAGTGCAGAGTCGACGGCCCCTTCGTGGTGGGTGAGGTGCTGGAGGCGGACCGCTTCGGCTCGCTTCGCTTCAACATCCCCTCGGATCGCATGGAGTCGCTGGGGTTGAAGGGCGCGATGCTCGAGATCGCGCTCGGCCACAACTCCCTGTCGGTACCGCTGGCCAGAACGTACGCCGACGTGGCTGAGGGGGAACCGGTGGCGCTGGTCGACTCCTCGGGCTGGCTGACGCTCGCCGTGAACAGGGGCGATGCGCGAGACAGGTTCGGCGCCGGCTCGGGAACGGCGGTAAGGGTCAGGCTCGCGCCGTAGCTGTCAGACCCCCGCGCTACCGTAGCGTCAGTGAGATACGGTGACAGCGGAGGTGCGCGGGCATGGACGCGAGGTACGTGAAGGAGCTGGCGGAGGGGTCCCGAGTCGATGCCAAGCTCGCCCTTAGGGCGAAGGAACTCAGGACGGCCCGGACGGGCGACGCGTACCTGATGCTCGAGCTATCCGACCGCACCGGATCGATTCCCGGTGTGCTGTTCCGGCCGTCTCGCGCGGCGATGGACGTACCGGTCGGATCCGTCGTAGCCGTCGAGGGCTCGGTGACCAGCTACCGAGGCGCGCGTCGGATCACGGTTGACCTCGATGGTGCCTGCCGGAGAGTGGGATGTGGCCGACCTCATGACGCGGAGCCCGCGTACCACCGACGAACTCGTCGCGGAGTTCACCAAGCTAGCCGCGTCCGTGGGAGACCGGGGTCTGAAGGCACTGCTTCGCGCGGTCTTCCGCGACAAGGCCCTCTTCGAGCGTTTCTCGCAGTGTCCCGGGTCGCAGTCGTATCACCACGCGTATCTGGGCGGGTTGATGGAGCACACCGTTGCGGTTGCAGCGACACTGCGCCGCCGTCTCGGAGAGCTACGACGGAGTCAACCGGGACCTTCTGGTGACGGCCGCCCTGCTTCACGACGTCGGCAAGGTCGACGAGCTGACCTTCGACACGTTCATCGGCTACACCGACGAGGGCAGGTTGATCGGGCATGTTGTGCTCGGCGCACGCCGCGTGCACGCGGCCGCCGCGAAGACGGGGGTGGATTCGGCCCTGCTGACGCGGTTGGAGCACGCCATGCTCTCCCACCATGGTGAGCTCGAGTGGGGTTCTCCGAAGCGCCCGTCCACGATAGAGGCGTTGCTGCTGCACCACGCGGACAACCTGGATGCCAAGGCGGCCGGATTCGCCCAGGCGCTCTCAGGCGCCGCACTCGCCCAAGAACCGTGGACCGATTCGGCCAACCTCTTCAGGCGTCCGCTCTACGCTCCTCGCCCGCTTGAGGACGACCGGCCGTTCCCCGCCGAGGAGGACGCCCAGCACTTCCGCCTCATCGCCTGAGTCCTCTGCGCCGTGTGGCGAGACCCCGCCCACGGGTATCGTCTAGAATCGGCGGTGCGCCATCAGCGCGTTCCAAGAGAACGAGCCTCACACTCAAGGAGGAGCATCAATGGCTGAGCTTCCCAGCGTCGAGATCGGTGTCTTCGGGGGCAGCGGCTTCTACGAGCTGCTCGACAACCCCAAGGAGTACCGGGTCAACACGCCGTTCGGCGCACCGTCATCGCCGGTCATGGTGGGCGAGATAGGCGGGCGCACGGTGGCGTTCCTTCCGCGACATGGCAAGGAGCACCAACTGCCGCCGCACATGATCAACTTCAGGGCGAACGTATGGGCGATGAAGGAGCTGGGCGTTAGCCGCATCATCGGCCCGAACGCGTGCGGTTCGCTTCAGAAGCACGTCGAGCCCGGCCACTTCGTCATCTGCGATCAGTTCGTCGACCGCACCAGCGGGCGAAAGGACACGTTCTACGACGGCCCGATCACCACCCACGTCTCCTCGGCGGATCCCTACTGCCCCACGATGCGCCAGGTCGGCCATCGACACGGCCGGTGGACTCGGGATCACGGCGCACCCCTCAGGGACCGTCGTGGTGATCCAAGGGCCGAGATTCGGCACGCGCGCCGAGTCGAAGTGGTTCGCCTCCCAGGGCTGGGAGGTCATCAACATGACCCAGTACCCCGAGTGCTATCTCGCTCGCGAGCTCGAGATCTGCTACGTGAACATATCGCTGATAACCGACTACGATGCCGGTATGGAGGGGGTTCCTCCGGTCAGCAACGAAGAGGTCATCCGTGTGTTCAACGAGAACAACAGCAAGGTCAAGGACCTGATCTACGGAATCATCCCCAAGCTGCCGACCGAGCGCTCCTGCGTGTGTGCCTCAGCGCTGCAGGGCGCGGAGTTCTAGTCGAGGCACCAAGGGCGGGCGCCTTCACTTGAGGCGCCCGCCCATCAGAGAGGGCGGCCACTTGTTCGACGTTCCTTCGCTTCGCATCGGCAAGGTCTTCGGGATTCCCGTGGAGGTCAACGCGAGTTGGCTCGTCATCTTCGGGCTGGTCGCCTTCTCTCTTGCTCGCAGCTACTTCCCCTCGATCCCGCAGGCGAACGGCGCCCCCGTGTGGCTGACGGTGCTGGTGGCATGCGTGACCACGCTGCTGTTCTTCCTGTCCGTCTTGGCTCACGAGCTCAGCCATTCGCTCGTCGTCAAGGCGGAGGGCGGGAACGTCGACCGGATCACGCTGTTCATCTTCGGCGGCGTCGCGCAGATGGACGACGAGCCCCGCTCACCCGGTCGCGAGTTCCTCATGGCTGCCGCAGGGCCG
The DNA here is from genome assembly GCA_963702525.1 of uncultured Actinomycetes bacterium. GTDB lineage: Bacteria > Actinomycetota > Coriobacteriia > Anaerosomatales > PHET01 > CAVPCY01. The sequence continues at coordinate 29,366 of CAVPCY010000014.1, forward strand.
GGCATGAGCCTGGTCCTGGCGTTGTTGTGTTTCGTGGCCTTCGTCGCCGCCGTCGCCGCCCGGACTGAGTGGTGGGTGTGGGCTCCGCTCCGCTACCTCTCGGCGATCAACCTCGCCGTGGGTCTGTTCAACCTGCTGCCAGGCTTCCCGCTCGATGGAGGACAGGGTGCTCCGCTCGGTGCTGTGGGCGATCACGGGCGACGTGCTCAAGGCAACGCGATGGGCGTGCGCGGTGGGCCAGCTCATCGGGTGGGCGATGGTGGCGTGGGCCGTGCTGGGCGTGCTGAGCGGACGAGTCGATCTCATCTGGTTCGGTCTGATCGGCTGGTTCATCGCCTCGCTGGCCGGCCAGGCGTACCGCCAGCAGGTGGTGCGCTCTCGGCTCGAGGGGGTCAGCGTCGCGCGGGTCATGACCGCCTCTCCCGAGTACGTCGATGGCGAGCTCACGCTCGACGATCTCGTGCACCGCTACTTCCTGGGCGCAAGGCACAGCCGGTACCCGGTGATTCACGACGGCTCGATCGTCGGGCTCGTCACGCTACCCGACGTCAAGAGCGTCGACCGAACCGACTGGCCCTTCGTGCGGACGGTCGAGGTGACGTCCAGGGATCTGGCGGAGCTCACCGTCTCCGCCGATGCTCCCGTGGAGTCGCTCATCCCTCGCTTGGCCAAGGACAAGCCCGGAGCGTTGCTGGTCGTGGGGGAGGGGCGGCTCATCGGCATCGTCACACGTGCCGACGTTCTTGGGCTCATCGAGGGGGAGCAAGGCGCTCAAGCCTGAGCCGCTCGCCGATTGCAGCGAATTGGCAGGCGCAGCTTCTTGTGAGCGCTTGTAACAGTTGTTACGATACCCAGGGGCAGTTCCTGAATCGTCCGGCAGCGATTCGAGGCATTCTTGTGAGGGTCACTCAGACAGGGCATCGCGTTCCTCAGGGCGTGATCGAGCGGCTTCCGCAGTACTTGAACGTGCTGCTCCACCTGCGCGGAGAGGGCCGTCAGACCGTGTCGTCGGCCAAGCTCTCGGAGCTCTCGGACGTCAATGCCGCGCAGATACGCCGCGATCTGGCCTTCTTCGGCTCCTTCGGCAAGCGTGGCGTGGGATACGACATCTCGCTGCTCGATCGACCGCATCCAACGCATTCTCGGCTCCGACCATGCGCACCGCATCGCCATCATCGGCGCGGGCAACCTGGGCTCGGCGATCGCAAGCTACGACGGGCTGAGGGACCGCGGATTCGTGGTGGCCGCCATCTTCGACAACGATTCTCGGAAGGTGGGCAGCCGCATCGGCGATCTCATCGTGCGCGATGTGAGCGACCTGCCCCGCGTCGTGAACGAGCAAGGAATCAAGTTCGGAGTCATCGCAGTCCCTCCCGAGCACGCGCAGTTGGCGGCGAACCAGTTGTGTTCCGCGGGCATCCGCGTCCTGCTCAACTACTCGCCCGCGCTTGTGGCCGTTCCGGACTGCGTGACCATCCACAACACCGACCCGGTTCGCGAGCTTCTTCACACGCTGTACTACCTGTCGCGTACAGAAGCCGTGGTCGGGGCATGATAGTTGCGGTACCCTAGCTTGCGGTGAATACGCGGCCGACCGGCATCGGCCTGTTCAGACGGAGGTGCATGTTTCATGTGGCGACCTGGTGGGTGGGAGATCATTGCGATTCTCGTGGTCGTACTCATCCTTTTCGGCCCCAAGCAGCTGCCCAAGCTCGGCAAGATGTTTGGCAAGACGATGAAGGACCTCAAGGAGGGCATGGAGGCCAAGGACGAGGACGAGGTCCCCAAGGAGATCACTGAGGCGAAGTCTGACGCCGCGGCCGATGAGGCCAAGAAGCCCGAGGACTCGGCGGTCTGACGCTTCGCGCACGGCGGCGCTGAGCCTCGCTGACTGGCCGAACGTCAACCAACGGGTTGTCAGCGCGAGTTCATCGGCTATACTTTCGTGGACATTTCGGCGGGCTGCTCCCGTAACCAGGGGCAGCCCGTACGCTACCGACGAGCAGCATCTGCGTCGTCGAGCGACACACAGGAGCAGTTCATGCACAAGGAGATCGCCCTCACCCCCGAGGGTCAGGCCAAACTGGAGGACGAGCTCCGTCACCTCGAGACGGTTCGCCGTCGTGAGGTGGGCGAGCGCATCAAGGAAGCCAAGGAGTTTGGCGACATCTCCGAGAACTCCGAGTACGACGACGCCAAGAACGAGCAGGCGTGGGTCGAGAGCCGCATCATCGAGATCAACCAGATTCTCGCCAACGCGACGATCATCGACACTCCCAAGAGCGCTCCTACCAAGGTCACGCTGGGTTGCCACGTGACCCTCGAAGAGGTCGACACCGGCGACAAGCACGACTACCAGATCGTCGGCTCGGCCGAGGCTGACCCCGCGAAGGGCAAGATCAGCAACGAGTCACCGGTCGGTCAGGCCATCATGGGTCGCAAGCGCGGCGAGACCGTCCAGGTCACGACGCCTCGCGGCTCGGTTATCGAGTACGTCGTTAAGTCGATCAAGCGCTAGTCGCCATGTCCGACGAGCCCACGAGCGGCGCTCCTCTCGAAGACGATCCGTTCGTCGTCCGCCGGGCCAAGCTCGATGCGCTTCGTGCGGCCGGCGTGGAGCCGTTCGTCAACGGCTTCGAGGTCACCGCTCGCGCCGCCCAACTCGCCGAGCGCTACTCCGATCTCGCCGACGGTGCCGAGACCGACGACGTCGTCACGATAGCCGGCCGGCTCGTCGCCAGGCGCGACCAAGGCAAGCTGGCGTTCTTGGTTCTGCGCGACGCGACCGGCGAAGTGCAGCTCTTCTGTCGCCTCAACGTGCTCGGCGACGAGGGCTTCGAGGCGGCCAAGGACCTCGATCTGGGCGACTGGGTGGGGGCGACCGGCAACGTGTTGCGCTCCCGTCGCGGCGAGCTATCGGTCCAGCCCTCCGCAGTTGACGGCTGCTGTCCAAGTCGCTCTCTCCGCTTCCCGAGAAGTACCACGGGCTCACGGACACCGAGACCCGCTATCGGCAACGCTACGTCGATCTGATCGCGAACCCCGAGGTCCGCTCGGTGTTCGAGACTCGCTTCAAGATCGTCGCGGCGATCCGGCGCTACATGGAGTCGCAGGGCTATCTCGAAGTCGAGACTCCGATGCTGCAGCCGATTCCCGGCGGTGCCACCGCGAAGCCCTTCGTCACGCACCACAACGCCCTCGACATGCCGCTCTACCTGCGCATCGCGCCCGAGCTGTATCTCAAGCGGCTGCTCGTGGGCGGCTTCGAGCGGGTCTACGAGATCAACCGCTCCTTCCGCAACGAGGGCATGTCTCCTCGGCACAATCCCGAGTTCACGATGCTCGAGGCGTACAGGCGTTCGGCAACATGGAGTCGATGATGGCGCTCACCGAGGGCATCATCGCGCATGCGGCAGGCGAGGTGCTCGGGACGCTCGAGATCGAGTATCAGGGCGTCGAGGTGTCGCTTGCTGCGCCATGGCGCCGAGCCACGATGGCCGAGCTCACGAGCGAAGCCGCCGGTACCGAGGTGAGCGTCCACACGCCACTGGAGGAGCTGCGGGCGCTCTGCGACGAGCATGAGGTTGCCGTCGAGACGTCATGGGGAGCCGGCAAGCTGCTCACCGAGCTGTTCGAGAAGCTCGTCGAGCACACGCTCGTGCAGCCCACGTTCGTGACGATGTATCCCGCGGAGACCTCGCCGCTCGCGCGCCGCAACGACGCCGACCCCGAACTCACCGACCGGTTCGAACTCATCATCACGGGCAGGGAGTTCGCCAACGCGTTCTCGGAACTCGTGGACCCGGTCGACCAGCGCGCCCGCTTCGAGGCGCAGGCCGCGGCCAAGGACGCCGGGGACGACGAGGCGATGTGGGTCGACGAGGACTACCTGCGCGCGCAGGAGTACGGCATGCCGCCGGCAGGTGGCCTCGGAGTAGGCATCGATCGGCTCGTCATGCTGCTCACCGATTCGGCGTCTATCCGAGACGTGCTTCTCTTCCCGCACATGCGGCCTGAGGCCTGAGCGTCCGCCGCCTCACGCTAGACGAGCAGGGCTCGGCCTCGGAAATCTGAGTCTCGCGCACTTAGATTCGTGGCACCGCTCTTGCTCAATAGGCATCACTCGCCCGGCGGCTGTCATGGTCGGCGGGTATACTCCCGATACAAGCTGTAGCCGCTCCGGTGGGCAACGTGGCCGGTTTCCATAGGAAGGGCGCTCCATGTTCGAGCGATTCACGGAGAAGGCGCGCAGGGTGGTCGTCTACGCCCAAGAAGAAGCGCGCATGCTCAACCAGAACTACATCGGCACCGAGCACTTGCTGCTCGGGCTGATTCGCGAGCAGGACGGCATCGCCGCCAAGGCGCTTGAGTCACTCAACATCTCGCTGGAAGACGTGCACGCTCAGGTCGAGGATCTCATCGGCAGGGGCACGTTCGTGCCCACCGGCCACATCCCGTTCACGCCGCGTGCCAAGAAGGTCCTCGAGCTCTCGCTTCGCGAGGCGCTGCAACTGGGCCACAACTACATCGGCACCGAGCACATCTTGCTCGGGCTGATCCGAGAAGGCGAAGGCGTGGCGGCGCAGGTGCTGCTCAATCTCGGCGCGGACCTGGAGAAGGTCCGCTCGGCCGTCATCCAGCTGCTCTCGGGTCACTACGGCAAGCAGCCCGAGATGGGCGAGGAGCGCCGAGGCGGCTCCGGCGGGCAGTCGATCCTCGACGAGTTCGGACGCAACCTGACGCGCCAGGCTCGCGAGGGCAAGCTCGACCCGGTCATCGGGCGCAGCAACGAGATCGAGCGCGTCATGCAGATCCTGTCACGCCGCACCAAGAACAACCCCGTGCTCATCGGGGAGCCGGGTGTCGGCAAGACCGCCGTTGCCGAAGGGCTCGCGCAGCGCATCTCGAGCGACCAGGTGCCCGAGACCATCAAGGACAAGCAGCTCTACACCCTGGACCTCGCAGCGCTCGTCGCTGGGAGCAAGTACCGCGGTGAGTTCGAGGACCGCCTGAAGAAGGTCATGAAGGAGATCCGCGAGCGCGGTGACGTCATCCTGTTCGTCGACGAGATGCACACGCTCGTGGGCGCAGGTGCCGCCGAAGGCGCGATCGATGCTGCGAGCATCATCAAGCCGGCGCTCGCTCGCGGCGAGCTCCAGACGATAGGCGCGACCACGCTCGACGAGTTCCGAAAGTACGTCGAGAAGGACCCGGCGCTCGAGCGCCGCTTCCAGCCCATCCAGGTGGGCGAGCCCTCGGTCGCAGAGACCATCCTGATCCTCAAGGGGTTGCGTGACCGTTACGAGGCCCACCACCGCGTCTCGATCACCGACAACGCGATCGATGCGGCGGCGACACTCGCCGACCGCTACATCTCGGACCGCTTCTTGCCCGACAAGGCGATCGACCTCATCGACGAGGCGGGCGCCAAGATGCGCATCCGCATGATGACGGCGCCTCCGGGCGTGCGCGAGGTCGACGATCGGCTTCGCCAGGTGCGAGCCGAGAAGGAAGCCGCGATCGAGGCCCAGGAGTTCGAGAAGGCCGCCTCGCTGCGCGACGTCGAGAAGCAGATCCTCTCCGAGAAGCGCGTGATGGAAGAGGAGTGGCTCAAGCCCGACGTCCGGCGTGTGGTCGAGGTGACCGAGAAGGAGATCGCCGAGGTCGTCTCGATGTGGACCGGCGTGCCCGTCACCGACCTCACCGAGGAGGAGACGGCCAAGCTGCTGCGGATGGAGAACGTGCTCCACGAGCGTATCGTGGGTCAGGACGAGGCCGTCACTGCGGTCTCGAAGGCGATACGCCGCGCACGCGCCGGCCTCAAGGACCCGCGCCGTCCCGGCGGCTCGTTCATCTTCCTCGGCCCGTCCGGTGTGGGAAAGACGGAGCTGGCCAAGGCTCTCGCCGAGTTCCTCTTCGGTAGCGAGGACCGGCTGATCTCTCTCGACATGAGCGAGTACATGGAGAAGCACACCGTCTCGCGACTCATCGGCTCGCCTCCCGGCTACGTCGGCTTCGACGATGGCGGCCAGCTCACCGAGCTTGTTCGCCGCAAGCCGTACGCGGTGATCCTGTTCGACGAGATCGAGAAGGCCCACCCGGACGTGTTCAACGTGCTCCTGCAGATCCTCGAAGAGGGGCGACTGACCGACGCGCAGGGTCGCAAGGTCGACTTCAAGAACGCCATCGTGATCATGACGAGCAACGTGGGCGCGCGCGACATCATCAAGAACACCTCGCTGGGCTTCGGCCCGCGCACCACCGAGGGCCTTTCCTACGAGGACGTCAAGCAGCGAGTCACCGGCGAACTCAAGACGCTGTTCCGTCCCGAGTTCCTCAACCGCGTTGACGAGGTCATCGTCTTCCACGACCTGAGCGAACCCGAGATCGAACAGATCGTCGACCTGATGGTGTCTCGCACCCGCGATCAGCTCATGCTGCACGGTATGGGCATCTCGCTCACCGAGGAGGCCCGCCTGCTGTTGGCCAAGGAGGGCTTCGACCCGGCGCTTGGTGCGCGGCCCCTGCGCCGCTCGATCCAGCGCCTCATCGAAGACCCGCTCTCCGAGCAGATTCTCGGCGGGAACTGGCAGGCCGGCGATATCATCGAAGCCTACGTCGACGACGACGGAGTCCTCGCGTTTCGCAAGGGCGAGGGCGTGGTCGCCGTTCCGACGAGCCGCCATCCCGACCAGGAGCCGGCCGAAACGGCGCCCTCCGCGCCGCGCGCCCCGCGCAAGTCGCGCGGCGGGCAGAGCGCCGGTGGCGCGTCGGGCGATTAGAGGGTGGCGGCCAAGACCCGCACCGTCTGGCGGTGTCAGACGTGTGGTGCCGGTGCTCCGCGCTGGGTAGGCCGATGCGCCGAATGCGGCGAGTTCGGCACCTACGTGGAGGAGATAGAGCGGCCCGCTTCCGGTTCGGGGCGGGCTGTTCGGGCGTCGGCGACGCCGGTCTCGCTCACCGACGCGGGTGCGCAGGAGGCCCCGAGGCTGCCCACCGGAGTGCCCGAACTCGACCGCGTGCTCGGCGGCGGGCTTGTCGCGGGCTCACTGGTCTTGCTCGGGGGGGAGCCGGGAATCGGCAAGTCCACGCTGCTGCTCCAGGCTGCCCAGGCGATCGCCGCAGGTGGGGGCGAGGTGCTCTACGTGTGCGGCGAGGAGTCGCCCCAGCAGGTGGGGATGCGCGCAAGGCGGCTCGGCGCCGACTCCTCGAACGTGGTACTGCTGCCGGAGCTCGACGTGACCGTGGTCGAGCGGGTCGTTGGCGAGCGCCGCCCTTCGGTGCTCGTGCTCGACTCCATCCAGACTGCGTTCGACCCCGAACTCGCCGGTGCTCCGGGGAGCGTGGGCCAGGTCCGCGCCTGTACCGCGCGTCTCACGCGCGTCGCCAAGGACCTCGGCGTGACCACGCTGATCGTCGGCCACGTGACCAAGGACGGCGCGATCGCCGGGCCACGCGTGCTCGAGCACATGGTCGATGCCGTGCTCTACTTCGAAGGCGACCGTGACCACGCCTTCCGCATAGTACGTGCGGTCAAGAACCGCTTCGGCTCGGCAAGCGAGATCGGTATCTTCGAGATGACCGAGAAGGGGCTACTCGGCGTGGGTGCCCCATCTGCGACGTTGCTCGCCGAGCGCACCGAAGCGGTCGCCGGCTCGGTGGTCATGGCCGCGGTCGAGGGCTCCCGGCCGCTGCTCGTAGAGATCCAGGCGCTCGTGACGCCAAGCTACCTTCCGGCGCCGCGCCGCCTTGCGACGGGTGTCGAGACCGCGCGGCTGCTGCAGGTCGTCGCGGTGCTGGAGCGCCGGTGCGGGCTGTCGTTCGCGGGACAGGACGTGCTGGTTTCGGTGGCCGGAGGTCTGCGAATCGCGGAACCCGCCGTGGACCTGCCGCTCGCCATGGCGCTCGCGTCGGCGCTCCGCGACGTTCCTGTGGGACTCGACGTTGCCGCCTTCGGTGAGGTGGGGCTTACCGGGCACGTGCGGCCGGTGTCCCACGCTGCTGCGAGGCTTCGCGAGGCAGAGCGCTTCGGGCTCAAGCGGGTTGTCGGCGCCTCGGTGCCCTCGCTGACGGGCGCCGATGCCGGCGCGCTTCTGCCGGTCAAGCTGCTGTCGGACGCGCTTGGTAAGGTGGTGTAGGCGGGCCCGAGCCAAGCTCGGGGAATGTACTTCGCGTGACTTCAGTTACGTTCAAGCGAGCGCAAGGGGGAACCGTGCCGGATCAGCGAAAGCTCCAGGCAGCATTGGGTGCGGAGCTCAGCAAGGTGGCTCCGGGAACCAAGTTGCGCGAGGGGCTCGACATGGTCATCTCGGCACGGACCGGTGCGCTTCTCGTCATCGGCGAGGCCGAGGTGCTCGACGCGATCAGCGACGGCGGATTCGTGATCGACATGCCTTTCACCTCCCAGCGCCTGTTCGAGCTTGCCAAGATGGACGGGGCGATCCTGCTCGATACCCAGGTGGAGCGGGTGCTCAAGGCGAATGTGCATCTGATCCCGGACCCCACGCTACCCACCGCGGAGACCGGAATGCGGCACCGGACGGCCGAGCGTGTAAGCCGGCAGACCAAGGCGCTCGTGGTCGCGATCTCCCAGCGGCGCAACATGGTGAACCTGTACTACGCCGGTCAGCGGATCACGCTTGACGACATCGATGTCGTGCTGGCCAAGGCCAACCAGGCTCTGCAGACCCTGCAGAACTACCGCAGCCGCCTCGACGAGATGCTTGAGCGGCTCACACTGCTGGAGTTCGAGGATCTCGTCACGCTTGAAGACGTGGACGAGGTCGTCGGCCGATTCGACCTCGTGCGTCGGGTGTCGCGCGAGGTGGGTCGCTACATACTCCAGCTCGGCACCGAGGGAAGGCTCGTGCGGATGCAGTCCGACGAGCTCACCGCTGGAGTCGAGGAGCAGTATTCGCTGGTGATTCGCGACTATGCGGCCGATGTCTCGGCGAGGCGGGCGGCGGCCGTGAAGGACCGGCTCTCGGCACTGCCGCCCGAGCGGCTTCTCGAGCCCGACGTTGTCGCGCACGAGCTGGGCCTCAAATCGCCGGAGCACGCCGAGCAGCACTTGCGGCCAAAGGGCTATCGTGCGCTGGCTCAGATACCGATGTTACCCAGTAGCGTGGTCTCTCGGATCGTGGAGCGCTTCTCCACACTCCCCGAGATCGCGCGCGCATCACTGGCAGACCTCGACGCTGTCGACGGGGTAGGCGAGCGCAGAGCCCGCGCCATCATCAGCGGACTTGCGCGGCTGCGCGCTCACGTGTCGGTGTAGACGCGCGCAGCTCAGCCGGACCCGCGAAGGTGAGAGGGCATGCGAGGGAGCAGTTCGACTGCACCGGGTCGTCCGGTGCGAGAGGAGGTGAGGGCGAGGCGGACCAGTTGAGCCGCTCACGCCGTCCACATGATCCAGGCGATAACCCGCTTCGTGCTGGTCACGGCGGGACTCCTGGGTGGATACGCAGTCGCTCAGGCCGTCGACTGGCAAGCGCAGATTCCCGGGTTGCCTCAGAGCTACGTCATCTTCCTGTTCATCATTCTGGGAGGCTCCATCGGGTTCGTGCTTGGCGGCATCGTTGGCAGAGAACTCACATCCGCCTGGATTCGCGCCCAGGCCAGAATCTCCGAGGTGTCAGCCGCCGAGCTGATCTTGGGGACGATAGGTCTCGTCGTTGGTCTCGTCGTCGCGTTTCTTGCAGCGCAACCCCTCAGGATGCTGCAGCCGCAGGGTCTGGCTGCGGTTGTCATGGTCCTGCTGTCCATCGTGTGTTCGTACCTCGCGATCTCGATCGCGCTCACTCGGCGCAGGGAGTTCGCAGCGTTCTTCCCGCGACTTTCGGCGGCAGAGCTCGTCACCGCCGAGGAACGGCTGCTGATCCTCGATACGAGTGCGGTGATCGATGGGCGATTCCAGCAGATGCAGGAGATCGGCTTCATGCCCGGTCGTATTCGGGTGCCCAGGTTCGTCCTCGCCGAGCTGCAGACTCTCGCTGACTCCGCGGACGACGGCAAGCGCATGCGCGGACGTCGCGGTCTCGATCTGCTGGCGACACTGCCAGACAAGGACGTGGTCGACATCTTCGAGGTGGACTACGCTGATACCGCTGCGGTCGATGAGAAGCTGATGCGACTTGCGACCGATTCGAGTGGGGTGCTGGTGACCGTCGACTACAACTTGGGCAAGGTAGCGCGACTGAGGGCGATCGAGGTGCTCAACCTCAACGAGGCCGCGGCGTCGCTCAGGCCGAGCTTCCTGCCCGGTGACGACATCCACCTGCACGTCGCGAAGACCGGCAAGGAGCCCGGCCAGGGCGTCGGATACCTGGAGGACGGGACGATGGTGGTCGTTCAGGAAGGGCGAGGACTCGTGGGTAGTGACGCCGAAGTCGAGGTCACATCGGTTCTCCAGACCTCGGCTGGGCGCATGATCTTCGCTCGACCGGCCCGAGTCGCAGCCGCCGAGGCGTCCGGGTGAGCGAGATCGCGACAGTCGCGATCGTCGTTGCCGGGGGCAGCGGCGAGCGTTTCGGCCGAACAGAAGGTAAGCAACTCGCCGAGGTTGCGGGGCGGCCGGTTGTCTCCTGGTCTCTGAGTGCGCTGGAATCGTGTGGTCTGAGCTCGATCGTGCTCGTGTGTGATCCAGGACGGTTCGACGAGTTCAGAGACCGCGCGGTCGGCCCGCTCGAGTTGATGACGCCCGTCGTGTTCGCGGCTAGTGGCGAGACGCGCCAGGAGTCGGTGGCCTCCGGACTGGCTTTGGTCCCGGGCGACGCGCAGATCGTCTTGGTGCACGACGGGGCGAGACCGCTGCTTCGCCCCGAAACCGCGACCGGAGCGCTCGAGATGCTCAGGGCACGGCCTGGGATCGACGGGGTGGTAGTCGGTCACCCCTCGGTCGATACGTTGAAGACCGTCGAGGGCGGACACATCGTCGACACGCCAGACCGCTCGCGGATATGGGCGGTCCAGACGCCGCAAGTGTTTCGCGCGGACGCACTGCGCTCGGCGCACGCGTCCGCGCAGACCGATGGCTATCTCGGTACGGACGACGCCGCACTCGTGGAGCGCAACGGCGGTGCGGTGATGGTGTTCGAAGGACCGCGTGACAACATCAAGATCACCGTGCCCGAGGACTACGCATTCGCCGAGGCCGTTCTTGGGCGCCGCAAGGGGCGGGAGTAGCGATGCGCATCGGAATCGGTTTCGACGTCCACGAATTCGCCGAGAACCGCGAGTTGGTGCTTGGCGGCGTGCACATCGAACACGATCGCGGACTGGCCGGGCATTCGGACGCTGACGTGCTCGCGCATGCCCTGATGGATGCGCTCATCGGCGCGCTGCGCGAGGGCGACGTCGGCAGGCTGTTTCCGGACACGGACATCCAGTACAAGGACGCCGACTCCCTGCAGCTCCTGAGCCAGGTGGCCGCACTCGTGGCCAAGCGCGGCTTCCTGCTCGAGGACGCCGACTGCGTGCTAGTGCTCGAGGAGCCGAAGATCGCGCCTCACCGCGAGGCGATGCGAGCCAATCTCGCACGGGCGATGGGCGTCGAGGTGGACTGCGTCGGCGTGAAGGCCACGACCACCGAGGGCCTTGGCTTCACGGGCCGCCGGGAGGGTATCGCCGCCTACGCAGTGGCCCTGCTCGGGCGGGCGTGAGCGCGCCGTAACTCCTGCTAGACTGTGGCGGTGGCCGCATCGCGGCGAGACTACTGGACGGGGGCGGCGGTCGGTTTCCGTGCGAATCGCAGACGACATACGTGCGGTCAAAGAGCGCGATCCCGCGGCGACCTCGACGCTGAGCGTCCTGTTCAACTACCCCGGGCTGCATGCCTTGTGGGCCCACCGCTTCAACCACTGGCTGTGGAGTCACGGGCGTCACGGCATCTCGCGCTGGTTCTCGCAGGTTGCGCGTTGGTTCACCGGCATCGAGATCCATCCCGGCGCCACGGTGGGTGACCGGTTCTTCATCGACCATGGCTCGGGCGTCGTGATCGGTGAGACGACGATCATCGGCAACGACGTGACGCTTTACCAGGGAGTGACGCTCGGCGGTACCGGCAAAGAGACCGGCAAGCGGCACCCCACGCTCGAGGACTGCGTCGTCGTGGGCGTCGGGGCGGCCGTGCTCGGCAACATCACGGTCGGGCGCGGCAGCAAGGTAGGCGGCGGCGCGGTCGTGATCGATGACGTCCCGCCCAACTGCACCGTCGTCGGCGTGCCGGGCCGCGTGGTCGTACGCTCCGGCGAGCGCGTCGAAGCGGTCGACCTGCATCACGAGGACCTGCCAGACCCGGTGGTCGAGATGTTCCGCTGCCTTCAGCGCCGCATCGACCGCCTCGAGAAGCAGGCGGCATCATCTCGCGATTCGGCTGCCGAGCGAGAGCGGCGAGCCCGAGACCGCGGCCCCCGACTCCGCCCAGCCCGACGACGGGATCGCGTGCCCGGTGGACGGCGACGGGCGTATGAGAGTCGAGTTCGACGAGTGGTATTGGGAGATCTGATCGGCGACCCGCGCTCAGCGGGCCGAACCCGCCGGCATGGAGGGTGAGAACGACGATGCGTGTCTACAACACACTGACCAGGTCCAAAGAGGAGTTCATCCCGCGTGACGCCGGGCAAGGTCTCGATGTACGTGTGCGGCCCCACGGTCTACAACCACATCCACATCGGAAACGCCCGTACGTTCCTGTCCTTCGACGTGATCCGCCGCTACCTCGAGTGGAAGGGCTTCGACGTCCGCTTCGTTCAGAACATCACCGACGTCGACGACAAGATCATCAACCGAGCGAACGAAGAGGGTCGCCCGGCGGCCGAGGTGGCCGAGGAGTACACCGAGGCGTTCATCTCGGCGATGCGTACGCTCGGCGTGCGAGGATCCGACGGTGCGCCCCATGTGCACGGAGACGATTCCGCAGATGATAGGGATGATCGAGCGGCTCATCGATCGCGGGCACGCCTATGTCGTCGACGGCGACGTGTACTTCTCGGTGCGCAGCTTCCCTGGCTACGGCAAGCTGTCTGGCCGAGACATCGACGAGATGCACGCGGGTGCTCGTGTCGAGGTCGATGACCGCAAGCACGATCCGCTCGACTTCGCCTTGTGGAAGTCGTGCAAGCCGGGCGAGCCGCATTGGCCGAGCCCCTGGGGCGATGGCCGCCCGGGGTGGCATATCGAGTGTTCGGTCATGTCGGAGCAGGAGCTCGGCGTGACCTTCGACATCCACGGCGGCGGCGCGGATCTCACGTTCCCGCATCACGAGAACGAACTCGCGCAGTCTGAGGCGGCGACGGGGCAGCCGTTCGTGCGCTACTGGCTACACGGCGGCATGCTTCAGGTCAACGCCGAGAAGATGAGCAAGTCGCTCGGCAACTTCCTGCTGCTCAAGGAGGTCCAAGAGCGCTATCCCACGGCCGTCATCCGTCTGCTGATGCTCCAGACCCACTACCGCAGCCCGCTCGACTTCTCGGACTCGCGCCTCGACGACACCACGCACGCCTACGAGCGACTCGAGAACCTCGTGCGCAACCTGCGCTGGGCGCGCTCGCTCGCGGCGTGTGGCCTCGGTGCGCCCGAAGGCGCGTGCAGCGGTCTGAAGCTGCACATCGCAGCCGCTCGCGAGAAGTTCGAAGCCGAGATGGACGATGACTTCAACACTGCGGGTGCGCTTGCAGCCGTGTTCGAGCTCGCCAAGGCCGCGAACGTCTTCCTCGCCGACTACCAGGTCGACCTGTGCATGGAGGACAAGGACGCCTTGCTCGAAGCGGACGAACTCGTGGTCGAGCTTCTCGGCGTGCTGGGTATCGAGATCGCCGAACCTCAGACGTGCTGCTACCCGGTCGAGGTCGTCACGCTGGCGTGCGACGTCGCCGACTACAAGGGGGAGGACCCCGAGGAAGCGGTCGACTGCTTGCTTGCCTGCCGCTCTGCAGCTCGTGCCGAGAAGGACTGGGGCCGGGCGGACGCCGTCCGAAACGGGCTGGCCGAGCTTGGCATCGCCGTCGAGGACACGCCGCAAGGCGCGCGGGTCACCCTTGGCGGCTAGCGGGCGGTGAATGTCGAAGGCAGAAACGCCGTCCTTGAAGCGCTTCGTGCGGCGATGCCGCTCGAGCGGATCATGCTGGCCGAGGGCGGCAAGGGCGATCGGCCGGTCGGCGAGATCGAGCGACTTGCACGCGACGCAGGCGTACCTGTCTCGACCGTGCCCAGGCGCGACCTCGACCGCGAAAGCGAGCGCGGAGCGCATCAGGGCGTGATGGCCGTGGCCGCGCCGTTTCGCTACACGGCGCTGGCCGACGTGCTCAGGGCCGTCGAGGGGCGAGAGCGTGCGCTGGTGATCGCGCTCGACCACGTCACCGACCCCGGCAACCTCGGTGCGGTCGCACGTACCGCTGAGGTGGTGGGTGCGGCCGCTGTCCTGGTTCAGAAACGCCGCAGCGCCGCGGTCACGCCCGCGGCGTGGAAGTCCGCGGCCGGCGCGCTGGCGCACGTGCCGCTCGTGCAGGAGCCGAACCTCGTGCGCTGCCTCGAGCAGTTCAAGGCGGCAGGCTTCTGGGTCGCAGGTGCGTCCGAGAAGGCCGAGCAGTCGGTGTGGGACGCGCCACTCGAAGGGCGCATCGTGCTCGTGATGGGTTCGGAGGGCGAGGGACTCGCGCGCCTTACCGCCGAAACATGCGACTTCCTCGTGCGTCTTCCTCAGGCGGGCAAGGTCGGATCGCTCAACGTCGCTCAAGCCGCGACGGCGCTTGCGTACGAGTGGCTGCGGCGCACGAGCGGGGCGCCCTAGATGCGCAGAGTGCTGCTCGTCGACGGCTACAACGTCATCCGGCTCACGCCTCCGTACCGGGATCTGGCCGACGAGGACCTCGACAGCGCGCGGGTGGCGCTCGATCTCGGATGTGGCCGCGTTCGCTTGCGGTGAGTGGGACGCTACGGTCGTCTTCGATGGCGGCGCGAACCCCCAGTCGACAGGTGAGCCTCACGAGACATCGGGCGTGACCGTCGTGTTCTCGCGCTTCGGCATGGAAGCGGATGCCGTCGTTGAGTCGCTCGCTCGCGTCGCGCGGGAGCGCGGCGACCACGTCGAGGTCGTCACGAGCGATGCGCAGACGCAGTGGGCGGTGTTCGGGCGGGGCGTGGCGCGTCGTTCCTCGGCGGAGTTCGCGCGCGAGCTGCGTGCCGAAGAGGCCTCGTGGCGCGAGCACACCCCGTGTGGTGGAGACCCGCAGTACTGTCGAGTGCCGCATCGACTCCGACGTGGCCGAGCGGCTTGCCCGCTGGGCGCGGGGCCTGGAGTAGCAGCGCTCGGTCCCTGCCCGACCGCGCCTTGTCACAGGCGAGCACATTCGGCCGCGGCAGCTCTTGACCGCACGCCCGGCTAACGCTACGTTCCTAATACATATTCATATAGCTGCGCCGTTCTTGGCGCCGTCCACCCTCCGGGACGATCAGGGGGAGCGATTCTAGGGGGCATCGCTTGGGCGTACAAAAGGGGAGTGTCGGGCACCACTCGCACTGCTCGCGCGGGGGAGACCAGTCTTTGGTCGTCGCTTCGCGCAACGGGGATCAGCTGGCGGCATGCGAACTGGTGAAGCGGTACCGCCCGCTCATCCGTTCGAAGGCGCGCTCCTACTTCCTCGTTGGTGCTGACCGAGACGACATCATCCAAGAGGGCATGATCGGCCTGTTCAAGGCGATTCGTGACTACGACCCCGGTCGCGAGGCGAGCTTCCACTCGTTCGCCGAGTTGTGCGTGACCCGGCAGATGATAACGGCGGTCAAGGCGGCGACACGCCGCAAGCACTCGCCACTCAACGGCTACGTCTCGCTTTCACGCTCGGCTGCTCCTGACGACGATGGCGATCGTCTGCTCTCGGACATCATCGCCGTCAAGGGCATATGTGATCCTGCCGAGATCGTCGTGGGCACGTGGGAGAGCGACTACATTCGCAGCGGCGTGGTCGAGGCGTTGTCCGGCTTCGAGCACGACGTTCTTCGGCTCTATACCGGCGGTTCTTCGTATCAAGAGATCGCAGAGAAGCTGGGGCGGCACACAAAGGCGGTCGACAACGCCCTCCAGCGGGTCAAGCGCAAGATGGAGGTTCAGGTCAACCGCTGTCGCGCCTGCTAGGATCGCGTGAGTGGCACGTCCGGAAGGGGTCGCGCTACACTGCTTCGGTCCTGCTGGCGTGGCGCAATTGGCAGCGCAACTGATTTGTAATCAGTAGGTTAGGGGTTCGAGTCCCCTCGCCAGCTCCATCGAACACACCGACCGTCTCCGGCCGCGCAGCCGCCGAGGCGGTCTTCGCTTCTCGCGGCCGCTCTTCCCGATGCCCCTACTCGGTGTTGGGGCGCTGTGGCTCCTGAGCGTCTTGCTCGTCATGCCACAGCACCTCGATCACCTCTACGGGCGTGGCGATGTTCTTCAGCTGGAAGGTGCCGTGTGAGTGAACGACGAAGCCCTTGCCCGCCCGCCGAGCGACGTCTTCTGTCGTGAAAGCCTGTCCGCCGTCCGCGAGGTTCATCACGCGTGCGGCGGTATTGAGCGCGGCGCCGATGAACGGCCGGCCGCCCTTGTCGAGTACGACCTCGCCTTGGGCCACACCGATTCGCACGGACATCTCTCGACCACCGGGATGTGACTCGTTGTGGTGATGCAAGGCCCGCTGCATCTCGACAGCCGCTGCCAGCGCCTCGGCCGGTTGCTCGAAAGCGGCGACCAACCCATCGCCGCCGGTGGACTTGCCGTGGCCGCCGTGCGATTCGATCAATGGGAGTAGCAGGTCGCGGTGTTGCTGGATGGCCTTCGCGGTGACGATACTGCCGTCTTCCTCGGTCATCTTCGAGAACGATTTCATGTCGGTGATCATGACCACCTTCTCGGTGGTGTGATCGGTCGCGAGCTTCTCCTCGCACGTGGCAACGAGTCTGAGCAGCTCGTCGACGTCGGCATCCTCGGCGGCCATGGAGCTCGGGTGAGCGCGCACCTCTTTGGGCGCCGGAGGGATGATCGGGAACACGAGTTCGAACGTCAGGGTGAACCCGAGCGCCAGTACAAGTGAGCTCGCAGTCGCCACCGAAATGGCGCCCCAGTCGAGCTTGAGCCCGACGACCGAGGCGAGCACGGCGACGCCGACGGCCGTCGCGAGCGTGCCCACGGCGACCGCGCTGTAGAGAAGGGGCCGGCTCTTTCGCCGGCGCGCTTCGCGCACGAGCATCGCTGTGACTGCAGCCCCGCCCGCCCAGATGGCGGGCTGCGAGACGAAAGCGAGAGGGTAGCGGATGCCCGTGACGCTCGCGATCACGCCGTCGACCATCTTGGCGTCGATCGCGCCGAACGACTTCGCTATCCACTCTACGGAGAACAGCGACTCGGGTGCCTTCGAGAAGTCGAGTATCGGCCGCGCTCCGCTACCGATCGTTGCAGCGCTCAGACGCACCGCCGAACCGAGTGCCACGCCGGTGATCTCAACGACAAGGCACGCGACCGCTGCTGCCATGGCTGCGGACCCGGCGCTCATCAGGTAGCCCGCTACGGCGACGGCGGCCCAGACCGGGCCGAAGAACGCCCCGGCCACCGATGCTGCGACGATGAGGAATGCCCGGCCGCCGTCGGCACCCAGATAGCGTACGCCGACGAGCCCCAGAACCACGAAGACGATGCCGAAGACCGGGTTGGCGGCGGTGATGGGCAGGGCCAACGACACGATCGCCACGACGACACCGAGTTCGGTCGAACCGAGCGCAGCCACTCCGGCGAGCGACGCGAGAAGCACGGCGCCCCACTGGGGACTGAAGCGCATGCCGATGAGCCCCCCGTACGTCGCGGCGGCTATCGCAGCCCCCCTCAGCCACAGAAGGAGCCCCTCGTTTCTCCGACGTCCGTTGTCGCCCATCGATCCCCCTCGCACGCACGCGCGTCAGTGCTCGGCGCTATTGTGACGCATCACGCAAGGTCGCGTCTGCGGTAGAATCACCTTGCACCGGACGCCGGGGGGCGTCGATGAACCAGTGATGGGGGGCGGCACGTGTCACACGAGGAGTTTCTGGCTCGCGTACCGATCTTCGCGAACTGCACTCCCGAGGAGATCTCCGCGGTTGTCTCGGTCGCTCAGGAGGCCTACTACCAGCCGGGCCAGATCATCGTGACGCAGGGCACGCCCGGGCAGGCGTTCTACCTCGTGCTCGCTGGCAGGGTGGAGATTCTGCGCGACGGCACGTCGCTGGGGGCCTTCGGTTCGGGCGACTTCTTCGGCGAGATGTCGCTTCTCGATCAGGCGCCACGCTCGGCGACGATTCGCGCGCTCGATCAGACCGTGTGTTTGATGCTCTCGAGTTGGGATTTCAAGGCGCTGCTCGAGAAGCATCCGTCGATCGCCATCAAGTTGCTCGAGGTCTTGAGCCGGCGGCTGCGTGTGGCCGACGAACGTATCGGAAGATAGGGAAACGAGGAGACGTGTCAGTTTCGGGGACGCTGTTGCTGCAAGATGTCGCGGTACGCATCGTGGCCCGGTGGTTGCGCGAGCGCGGGAAGCTCGACGTGCAGATCACCGGTGGTCGCGAGGCCGTGGGAGGCCGTGCCGTGGACCTCACCTACGCCTGGCAGGGCAGACGCCTGAAGATCAAGGTCAAGCCTGACCCGTACTTCGGCGGGGAAGAGGGCAAGATCCGCGACCGCTCCCTGTCGTTCTATCGTGCGGACGCGTCCGCCTACGCGTTCGAGTCGATCGCCAACAGCGCTACCCGCGAGCCCGGATGGATCTCGGACTCAGCAGCAGACGAGCTCTACTACTACCGCATCGCACTCGGTCAGACCGAGGATGAGGTGCGCGCCTTGATGGGCGAGCCCGACGAGGTCTTCTTCTCGGAGCTGCGGGTCGACCGTGACGAGCTCGTCACGATGCCCATGGACGCGGTGCGCCGCTGGTTCGAGGCGAGCGCGGACAACTACCAGTCCAGACCGGTCATCACCGACGGTGTCGCGGCATGGTATCGGCTCGTCCCTCGAGAGGACGTCGAGTCGGCCGTTCAGGGCCTCGCAGTGGCGGGGCCGGTGTTCCGCTCCGTCAGCGCGTAGTCGTCCTCGGGCACCGAGAATCGCGCTCGAGTTGTGACGGCATGGGTACGCCCGGCACCGTGGTCGGCGTTGACACCCGTGAAGGCGTGCATTACCATCTCCTTCGCCCTTGCCGAGGGCGCTTACTCGGCGTGCAACTTGATAAGTGCAGACGGGTTCTATTTTTTTGCTCGCGTGGGGGTGTGCCCGAGTGGCTAAAGGGGACGGGCTGTAAACCCGTTGGCTACGCCTACCATGGTTCGAATCCATGCGCCCCCACCACGAACGATCACGCGCGCCGATATGCGCGCTTGAAGTGCCCACATAGCTCAGTCGGCAGAGCACTTCCTTGGTAAGGAAGAGGTCACCGGTTCAAGTCCGGTTGTGGGCTCCACTTGATAATCGAGTCCGAGGCCGCAACGCTCCGGGCGTTTCTGGCGGTGTAGCTCAGCTGGTTAGAGCACACGGTTCATACCCGTGGCGTCGCTGGTTCGAGTCCAGCCACCGCTACCAGGGAAAGCGCGTCGCCACCGGCGGCGCTGATAGGGTAAGTACGTTTCGCGACTGAGATCGAAGAAGAGTACAGGTATTGTGACGGGCCTACAGGCGGCGAAGAGGCCGGCCCCGTCGAAGAGGTCCCCGAAGGAGGAGACTCATGGGCAAGCAGAAGTTCGAGCGCACTAAGCCGCACGTCAACGTGGGTACCATCGGCCACGTCGACCACGGCAAGACCACGCTGACCGCGGCGATCACGAAGCGTCAGGCCGAGAAGGGCTTTGCCGACTTCACGCCGTTCGACCAGATCGACAAGGCGCCGGAAGAGCGCGAGCGCGGCATCACCATCGCCATCGCTCACGTCGAGTACGAGACCGAGACCCGCCACTACGCGCACGTCGACTGCCCGGGTCACGCTGACTACGTCAAGAACATGATCACGGGTGCGGCGCAGATGGACGGCGCTATCCTGGTCATCGGCGCCAACGACGGCCCCATGGCCCAGACTCGCGAGCACATCCTGCTCGCCCGCCAGGTCGGCGTTCCCTACATCGTCGTCTTCCTGAACAAGGCCGACATGGTCGACGATCCCGAGCTCATCGAGCTCGTCGAGATGGAAGTCCGCGAGCTCCTCAACGAGTACGAGTTCCCGGGCGACGACACCCCGATCATCGTCGGATCCGCCCTCAAGGCCCTCGAGGGCGACGAGGAGTGGGTCGGCAAGATCGACGAGCTTCTCGATGCGGTCGACACCTACATCCCGATGCCCGAGCGTGACATCGACAAGCCGTTCCTGATGGCCATCGAGGACGTCTTCACCATCACCGGTCGTGGCACCGTCGCCACCGGCCGTGTCGAGCGTGGCGTCGTCAAGGTCGGCGACGAGGTCGAGATCGTCGGTATCCACGACGAGACCAAGAAGACCGTCGTCACCGGCGTTGAGATGTTCCGCAAGCTGCTCGACCAGGCGCAGGCCGGCGACAACGTGGGCGTTCTGCTTCGCGGTATCGCCCGCACCGAGATCGAGCGTGGCCAGGTCCTGTGCAAGCCGGGTTCGGTCACTCCGCACACCGAGTTCATGGGCCAGGTCTACATCCTGACCAAGGAAGAGGGCGGACGTCACACCCCGTTCTTCGACGGCTATCGCCCGCAGTTCTACTTCCGCACCACCGACGTGACCGGCGTCGCCCATCTGCCTGAGGGCACCGAGATGGTCATGCCCGGCGACAACGTCGTCGTGCGCGGTGAGCTCATCCAGCCGATCGCCATGGAGGACGGCCTGCGCTTCGCCATCCGCGAGGGCGGCCGCACCGTCGGTTCGGGTCGAGTCATCGAGATCATCAAGTAGAACCGGCGTCTCAAGAAAGCGCGTCACGCGGGGCTCGGCAAGCCTTTGCCGGGCCCCGTTTCGCCGCCTGACGCAGGGTGGTTCGAGGTTTGACAGTGCCGAAAACGGGGTGCTAGAGTACCCTACCGCGCCTGCGCCCGAGTGCGTGGTCGAGCGCGGCCCCGAGGAGGTTTCATGCGAACGCTGGTGACGCTGGCGTGCACTGAGTGCAAGCGCCGCAACTACACCACCAAGAAGAACAAGCAGTTGAACCCGGAGCGCATCGAGTTCAAGAAGTACTGCAAGTGGTGCAAGACCCACACGGTGCACAAGGAGACCCGTTAGCACGACGTGGGTTGCCAGGGAAGTAGGCCAGTAGCTCCAATTGGTAGAGCGCCGGTCTCCAAAACCGGATGTTGGGGGTTCGAGTCCCTCCTGGCCTGCCAGAACAATCCGCCGCGGCTTGAAGGGCAAGCGGCGTTTGCTGCGTAGCGGGATCGGACCGCGGGAACGGACGGAATGAAGATGGCCAAGGAAGCTACAGCCGACTCCAAGCCGGAGAAGGTGAAGAAGGCGAAGCCGGCCAAGCCGGACAAGCCCAATATCTTCGCACGACTGATGCAGTACTTCCGCGACGTGCGCTCTGAGATGAGGCGCGTCGTGTGGCCGCAGCGTCCCGAGATCATCAACTCGAGCATCGTGGTGGTGGTCACGCTGGTGTTCTTCGTCGCGTTCACGTTCATCGTCGACTCGTTGGTCGTCCAGGCACTCCGACTCATCACGAATCTGGGCTGAGCATGGCGAAGAAGTGGTACGTCATTCATACGTACTCGGGCTATGAGAACAAGGTCCGGACGAACCTGTTGCACCGCATCGAGTCGATGGGTATGCAGGACAAGATCTTCGACGTGAAGATCCCTACCGAGACCGTCACCGACATCAAGGAGGGCGGCCGCCGGGTCACCTCCGAGAAGAAGGTCTTCCCCGGCTACATCCTCGTGCAGATGGAGCTGGGCGACGAGTCGTGGTACGTCGTGCGCAACACGCCCGGCGTGACCGGATTCGTCGGGAGCCAGGGCAAGCCGGTTCCGCTGTCACGCGATGAGTACAACCGCGTCATGAAGCGGACCGAGGCAGGACCGAAGGCGAAGACAACCACAGACTTCGTCGAGGGTATGAACGTCAAGGTCACCCACGGCCCCTTCGCCGAGTTCGACGGAACGATCGCCGAGGTGAATCTCGACAGGGCCACCGTCAAGGTCATGGTCACCATCTTCGGCCGGGAGACCCCCGTCGAGCTGGGATTCGACCAGGTGGCGCGCGTCTAGATACGGAAACGCTCGGTTCGATGCCGCGCCGGGAGTGGACCCGGAGCTTCTCGCGGCTAGGCCGTTCGGAACAGTGACAAACGCTGCGTGGCCACTAAGCGGCCTCGCGAGAGAACAAGGATGAGTCAAGAAGATGGCCAAGAAAGTCGTAGGCTTCATCAAGCTCCAGATCCCTGGCGGTCAGGCTAACCCGGCCCCGCCGGTCGGCCCTGCGCTCGGCCAGCACCAGGTCAACATCATGCAGTTCTGCCAGGCGTTCAACGCCGCGACGGCGGACAAGAACGGCACCATCATCCCGGTGGAGATCTCGGTCTACGAGGATCGCTCGTTCGACTTCATCCTCAAGACCCCGCCGGCGGCCGTGCTGATCAAGCAGGCCATCGGCATCGAGAGCGGCTCAGACGCACCCAACCGCAACAAGGTCGGCAAGATCACGAGCGATCAGCTTCGCCAGATCGCGGAGACCAAGATGCCGGACCTCAACGCGAACGATGTCGAGGCCGGGATGAAGATCATCGCCGGCACCGCGCGCTCCATGGGCGTCGAGGTAGTCGACTAGCGCGCCGAAACGGATGAGACGCGGCTTTCAGGGCCGCGTGAAGTGGGAGGGCGACGCTTCAAGAAGGCCGCCCGCCATGACCACAGGAGGCAGATATGCCTAAGCACGGAAAGCACTACCGTGGCGCCGCCGAGAAGGTGGAGCGCGACCGTCTCTACACCCCTCTCGAGGCCATGCGCCTCGTCAAGGAGTGCGCTACCGCCAAGTTCGACGAGACCATCGAGGCCCACTTCCGTTTGGGGATCGACACCCGCCAGGCCGAACAGCAGGTGCGCGGCAGCGTCTCGCTTCCGCACGGTACCGGCAAGGAAGTACGCGTCGCGGTCTTCGCCGAGGGCGACAAGGCCCGTGAAGCCGAGGCTGCCGGCGCGGACGTCGTTGGTAGCGACGATCTCGTCGCCAAGATCGCAGGTGGCTTCTTCGACTTCGACGCTGCTGTTGCGACTCCCGACATGATGGGCAAGGTCGGCAAGTTGGGTAAGGCGCTCGGGCCGCGTGGTCTGATGCCCAACCCCAAGCTCGGCACTGTGACGATGAACGTCGCCCAGATCGTTGGCGAACTCAAGGCTGGTCGTGTGGAGTATCGCGCCGACAAGTTCGGCATCTGCCACGTTCCTGTGGGCAGGGCATCCTTCGACGAGCAGCTCCTTGTCGAGAACTACGCCTCGCTGCTCGACGAGATCCTTCGAGCCAAGCCGTCGAGTTCCAAGGGCAAGTACGTCAAGTCCATCACCGTCGCCTCGACGATGGGTCCCGGAATCAAGGTCGACCCAAGCGTGACTCGCAACCTGCTGGAGGCCTAGCTCGGGAGTGCCCCGCCTCTTGTGAGGCGCCATGTCTTGACAGCGACGACTCCGGAGTGCAGACTTCGGCGTCGCATTGAGAATCCAATAGCGCGTACGATCCGCTGCCGAAGACAGCCGGTGCCCGGAAGTAGAGTCCGGGCGTAATGGAGCGTGCGATGGGCTCCGCCTGCCGAGGTGGTCGCACGGGAGCCGCACCCGCGGCGCCCAAGAGCTGCTCGACTTGCTCGCGGCCTCCGCTGCCTTCATCGGCAGTCGGGGGCCGTGTTCGTTTCGGAAGGTATGTCCTGCCAAGACGGCACGGCCTGACCGACGGTCTCGCGAGGGACCTGATGGCCGGGCGTGCGTGCGAGGAAAGGAGGGATGTATATGCCGACTGCAACCAAAGAGGCGGTTGTTGGCCAGATCAAGG
The DNA here is from genome assembly GCA_963702525.1 of uncultured Actinomycetes bacterium. Taxonomy (GTDB): domain Bacteria; phylum Actinomycetota; class Coriobacteriia; order Anaerosomatales; family PHET01; genus CAVPCY01. Next base: position 53,347 of record CAVPCY010000014.1, read on the forward strand.
ACCGCTTCAACGAGGCCGAAGCGGTGATCATGATCGACTACCGCGGGCTCACCGTGAAGCAGATGCAGGCCCTGCGCACCTCCGTGCGCGCGGCTGGAGGCGAGATCAAGATCTACAAGAACTCGCTCACCGAGATCGCCGTGCGTGAGCTCGCTCTGCCCAACATGGATGCGTTTCTGGAGGGCCCCACGGCCTTCGTGTTCGTCGCGGAGGACCCGGTGGCCCCCGCCAAGGCGCTGACCACCTTCGCCAAGGAGAACCAAGCGCTCGAGCTCAAGGGCGGATTCGTCAGCAACCAGATTGTCGACGCCGCTGGCGTGAAGGCCATCGCGAGTCTGCCGTCTCGCGAGGAGCTCATCGGCAAGCTGCTCGGAACAATGCTCAACCCGCTTACCGGCACCGTACGGGTGCTCAGCGGTCCGGCGCGCGCGTTGGTCACTGTTGTGGACGCGATCGCCAAGGAGAAGGCCGCCTAAGTGCCGGCCAGTCAGACGATGTGACCGGCGCGTGCCGTGTCGCGTGAAGTGAAGGAGAAAGAAATGGCTGTCAGCAAGGATGAGATCGTCGAAGCTTTGAAGGAGATGCCCGCTCTCGAGCTGTCCGAGCTCGTGAAGGAGCTTGAGGAGGTCTTCGGCGTGTCCGCCGCGGCCCCCGTCATGATGGGCGCGATGCCGGCCGCCGGTGGCGGCGAGGCTGCCGCCGAAGAGGAGAAGACCTCGTTCGACGTCGTGCTCGAGGGCTATGGCGACAACAAGATCGCCGTGATCAAGGTCGTCCGCGAACTCACCGGTCTCGGTCTCAAGGAGGCCAAGGACCTCGTCGAGGGTGCCCCGAAGCCCGTGCTCGAGGGCGCTGCGAAGGACAAGGCCGACGAGGCCAAGGGCAAGCTCGAGGATGCCGGCGCCGCCGTCACCCTCAAGTAGCATCGCAACACGCGGTGTCGGCACGCGATGCGCGTGGCCGCACCGAAACGTGAAGGGCCGGCAGACCGGTAGGTCTCCGGCCCTTCCACGCGTCAGAAATTGGGGAAAGAAAACCCTTGACGTCAGCACGGCGATTGACTAGCCTATCACTTTGCGACTATTGTCGGCCGCTCCATCCCCTGAAGGAGGAATCGCCTGGTGCCCCGAGGAGAAGGTTCCCCTGTTCTTAGCGCCGACCGGCGCGAACGTCGAAGCTTCGCGAAGATCCCTGAAGTACTCGACGTCCCCAATCTTATCGCCATTCAGAGAGACTCGTTCACATGGTTCCTTGACGAGGGACTGCGCGAGACCTTCCAGGACATCTCACCAATCGAGGACTTCACCGGCACCCTGGCGGTCGAGTTTGGCGCGCACGAGTTCGGCGAGCCCAAGTACTCGGTAGAAGAGTGCAAAGAGAAGGACATGTCCTTCCAAGCGCCACTCTTCGTCGACGTCCGCTTCATCAACAAGGAAACGGGCGAGATGAAGGAGCAGTCGGTGTTCATGGGCGATTTCCCGCTCATGACAGACCGCGGCACCTTCGTCATCAACGGCACCGAGCGCGTCGTCGTCTCGCAGCTCGTGCGCTCCCCGGGCGTCTACTACGCCGAGGAGCTCGACAAGACGACCGACAAGATCATCTACACCGCGAAGGTCATCCCCGCACGCGGGGCCTGGCTCGAGCTCGAGACCGACCGGCGCGATATCGTCTCGGTCCGTGTCGACCGCAAGCGCAAGCAGCCCGCCACGGTGCTGCTCAAGGCGCTCGGCATCGCCGAGACCCGCGACGAGATCCTCGAGATGTTCAACGGCTCCGAGGCCATCGAGCGCACGCTGGAGCGCGACTTCACCGAGACGCGCGAAGAGGCGCTGCTCGAGATCTACAAGCGGCTGCGTCCCGGCGAGCCTCCCACGGTCGAGTCGGCCCGCGCGCTGCTCGACGGACTGTTCTTCAACCCGCAGCGCTACGACCTGGCGAAGGTCGGACGCTACAAGGTCAACAAGAAGCTCGGTCTCACGCTGCCCGACGAGCAGGCCACCCTCACACCTGAGGACATCAAGGCCGCGATCTACTACCTCGTGAAGCTGTGGGAGGGTACGGACGGCTACCAGATCGACGACATCGACCACTTCGGCAACCGCCGTATCCGCAGCGTGGGCGAGCTGATCCAGAACCAGTTCCGGATCGGTCTGGCCCGCATGGAGCGCGTCGTGCGCGAGCGCATGACGACTCAGGACGTGGACGAGATCACGCCGCAGTCGCTGATCAACATCCGGCCCATCGTGGCTTCGATCAAGGAGTTCTTCGGCTCCTCGCAGCTCTCGCAGTTCATGGACCAGACCAACCCGGTCGCGGGGCTCACGCACAAGCGGCGCCTCTCGGCACTGGGCCCTGGCGGCCTGTCCCGCGAGCGTGCAGGCTTCGAGGTGCGCGACGTACACCCGAGCCACTACGGCCGCATGTGCCCCATCGAGACGCCTGAAGGCCCCAACATCGGCCTGATCGGCTCGCTCGCCACCTTCGCGCGCATCAACCGGTACGGCTTCATCGAGACGCCGTATCGCAAGGTCGTGAAGGGCAAGGTCACCGACGAGATCGTGTACCTCACCGCCGATGAGGAGGAGCGCCACGTCATCGCGCAGGCGAACGAGCCGTTCAACGTCACGACCGGCAAGTTCGCGAACGCGAAGGTGCTCTGCCGCGTCAAGGGGCAGGGTGCGAACGGCCAGTTCGGCGAGCCGGAAGAGCGCGACCCCAAAGAGGTCGACCACATGGACGTGTCGCCGCGCCAGATGGTGTCGGTGGCCACCGCGCTGATCCCGTTCCTCGAGCACGACGACGCGAACCGCGCCCTCATGGGCTCGAACATGCAGCGCCAGGCGGTCCCGCTTCTGCGGCCGTCCTCTCCGCTTGTCGGTACGGGGCTTGAGTACCGCGCCGCCAAGGACACCGGTGAGATCATCCTCGCCAAGCGCGACGGCGTGGTCGAGCGTGTCGACAGCCAGATCGTTGTCGTGCGTGCGAAGAAGGACGGCACGCTCGACGAGTACCACATGCCCAAGTTCCAGCGCTCGAACCAGGGCACCTGCATCAACCACCGGCCGCTCGTGCGTCAAGGCGAGAAGGTCAAGGTGGGCCAGGTGCTCGCTGACGGTCCGTCGACCGAGCGCGGCGAACTGGCGTTGGGCCAGAACCTCCTGTGCGCGTTCATGCCGTGGGAGGGCTACAACTACGAGGACGCGATCATCCTCTCCGAGCGCATCGTCAAAGACGACCTGCTGACCTCGATCCACATCGAGGAGTACGAGGTCGAGGCGCGCGACACCAAGCTCGGTCCCGAGGAGATCACCCGGGAGATCCCCAACGTCGGCGAGGACGTGCTCCTCAACCTCGACGAGGACGGAATCATCCGAGTGGGCGCTGAGGTCTTCCCGGGCGACGTGCTCGTGGGCAAGGTCACGCCGAAGGGCGAGACCGAGCTCACCGCCGAGGAACGACTGCTGCGCGCCATCTTCGGCGAGAAGGCGCGCGAGGTTCGCGATACCTCGCTCAAGGTCCCGCACGGCGAGACCGGCCGCGTCATCGCGGTGCGCCAGTTCAGCCGCGACGCGGGCGACGATCTGTCGCCGGGCGTCAACGAACTGGTGCGCGTCTACGTGGCTCAGAAGCGCAAGATCCAGGAGGGCGACAAGCTCGCCGGCCGCCACGGCAACAAGGGCGTCATCTCCAAGATCCTGCCCGTCGAGGACATGCCGTTCTTGGCGGATGGACGCCACGTCGACATCATCTTGAACCCGCTCGGCGTGCCGAGCCGAATGAACATCGGCCAGCTGCTCGAGACCCACCTCGGTTGGGCGGCGAGCGTCGGTTGGAGCGACGACAAGAAAGCCAAGACCGCTGTCGATGGCCCCATCCATATCGCCACGCCTGTGTTCGACGGAGCGCGCGAGGAGGAGATCTCCGAGGTCATCAGTGCTTCCAACCGTAACCTCCAGCTCAAGAACACCGAGCGGTTCGGCAAGAAGGCGATGAAGCAGTTCGTCCCCACGTTCACCGACCGCGGCAAGACGCAACTGTTCGACGGCCGCACTGGCGAGCCGTTCCGCGAGCCGGTGACGGTGGGCCAGATCTACATCCTCAAGCTGCTGCACCTCGTCGACGACAAGATCCACGCACGCTCGACCGGACCGTACTCGCTGATCACCCAGCAGCCGCTGGGCGGCAAGGCGCAGTTCGGCGGCCAGCGCTTCGGCGAGATGGAGGTGTGGGCGCTCTACGCGTACGGCGCCGCCTACGTCCTTCAGGAGATCCTCACCGTCAAGTCCGACGACATCCTCGGCCGTGTCAAGGCCTACGAGGCCATCGTCAAGGGTGAGAACATCCCCGAGCCGGGCATCCCCGAGTCGTTCAAGGTCCTCGTCAAGGAGATGCAGTCACTGTGCCTCGACGTCGAGATCATGTCCGAGGAGGGCGAGCAGATCGAGCTTCGGGAAGAGGACGAGGACATCTTCAAGACCGCCGAGGAACTGGGCTTGGACCTGGGCAGCGAAGAGGGCGAGGGCACCGAGATCGACTCGGTGGACGCTCTCGAGCAGCTGCTCGAAGCCGACGTGACTGCGCTGGGCGCAGGCGACCTCGGCGAGATCGACCTACCTGCTGACGAGGGGGAGTAACACGTGCTCGATGTTGATGTGAACAACTTCGACCGGCTCCGCATTGGGCTGGCTTCCTCAGAGCAGATCCGCCAGTGGTCGCGTGGCGAGGTCAAGAAGCCTGAGACGATAAACTACCGCACCCTCAAGCCCGAGAAGGACGGACTCTTCTGCGAGAAGATCTTCGGTCCGACCAAGGACTGGGAGTGCTACTGCGGCAAGTACAAGCGTGTCCGCTTCAAGGGCATCGTGTGCGAGCGCTGCGGCGTAGAGGTCACACGCGCCAAGGTTCGCCGCGAGCGCATGGGCCACATCGAGCTCGCCGCGCCTGTGAGCCACATCTGGTACTTCAAGGGCGTCCCGTCGCGGATGGGCTATCTGCTCGACATCGCTCCCAAGGACCTGGAGAAGGTCCTGTACTTCGCCTCGTCGATCATCACCTCGGTAAACGAGGAGGACCGCGAGGCAGATATCGCGATGCTGAAAGACGAGCTCACAGCCGACATCGAGCAGCTCGAGGCCGAGAAGGCCGAGGAGCTCGGCGAGGTGGAGGCCGAGCGCGACCGCCTCATCGCTGTGGCGAAGGGCGAGGCCGAGCCCGAGGAAGGCGACGACGTCGACAACGAGGCGCCGGTGGCCGACCGCGTGAAGAAGCTCGAGAAGGAGTCCGACCGCGACATCAAGGACATCGAGGAGGAGTACGGCGATCGCCGTCTGCTGCTCAACGAGGCCTTCGACGCGTTCCAGAAGCTCTCGGTGAAGTCCCTGATCAACGACGAGACGCTCTACCGCGAGCTCAAGGTCCGGTACGGGACGTACTTCCGCGGCGGCATGGGTGCCGAGGCGATCAAGGACCTGCTCACCCAGCTCGATCTCGACGAGCTTGCCGAGGAACTGCGCACGCAGATCCGGGACGGCAAGGGGCAGAAGCGCCAGAAGGCCATCAAGCGTCTCAAGGTGGTCGAGTCGTTCAAGAAGTCACCGAACCGCCCGCAGTGGATGATCCTCGATGCGGTTCCGGTCATCCCGCCCGACCTGCGCCCGATGGTGCAGCTCGACGGTGGCCGCTTCGCGACCTCGGACCTCAACGACCTGTATCGCCGAGTCATCAACCGCAACAACCGCCTCAAGAGGCTGCTCGATCTGGGCGCACCCGAGATCATCGTCAACAACGAGAAGCGCATGCTGCAAGAGGCCGTCGACGCGCTGTTCGACAACGGCCGCCGCGGTCGCCCCGTGACCGGTCCCGGCAACCGCCCGCTCAAGTCGATCAGCGACATGCTCAAGGGCAAGCAGGGCCGCTTCCGCCAGAACCTGCTCGGCAAGCGTGTCGACTACTCGGGCCGCTCGGTCATCGTGGTCGGCCCGGAACTCAAGCTCCACCAGTGCGGCCTGCCCAAGGCCATGGCGCTCGAGCTGTTCAAGCCGTTCGTGATGAAGCGCCTGGTCGATCTCGACTACGCGCAGAACATCAAGGCGGCCAAGCGGCTCGTCGATCGTGGCAAGGGCGTCGTGTGGGACGTGCTCGAGGAGGTCATCACCGACCACCCCGTCATGCTCAACCGCGCACCCACCCTGCACCGTCTGGGCATCCAGGCCTTCGAGCCGATCCTCGTCGAGGGCAAGGCGATCCGCATCCATCCGCTCGTCTGCACCGCGTTCAACGCGGACTTCGACGGCGACCAGATGGCGGTCCACCTGCCGCTCTCCGCAGAGGCGCAGGCCGAGGCGCGCATCCTCATGCTCTCGACCAACAACATCAAGAGCCCGGCGCACGGCCGCCCGCTGACCACGCCCACGCAGGACATGGTCATCGGCCTGTACTACCTGACCGCCGATCGCGAGGGCATGCCCGGCGAGGGCCGCTCGTTCATGAGCGCCGATGAGGCCGTGTTGGCCTACGACAACCGGGCCGACCTCGACCTGCAAGCGCTGATCAACGTGCGCCTGTCCGAGGACACCGCCGTTCAGGTCAAGCCTGGCGAGGTCGAGCTGAAGCAGGCCGGCGAGCGCATCTCGACGACGGTCGGGCGCGTCACGTTCAACCGCTCGCTTGCCTCACGACCACGCGTTCGTGAACCACCCGATCGACAAGAAGGGCATCGGCCGCATCGTCGAGGAGTGCTCGGTGGCGTATACCACCACCCAGATGGGCGCGATCCTCGATGAGATCAAGCGTCTTGGCTTCCACTATGCGACGCGGGCCGGCGTGACCGTCTCGGTCTACGACGCGATGATCCCCGAGAGCAAGGGAGCGATCCTGGCCGAGGCGGACACCGAGGTCGCCAAGATCGAGGGCCAGTACGAGCGTGGCCTTATCACCCGCGAAGAGCGCCATCGCCAGATCGTCGAGGTCTGGACGCGTGCCACCGACGACGTCGGTGATGCGATGGCCGAGGCGTTCGACCGCTTCAACCCGATCTACATGATGGCCCACTCGGGAGCGCGAGGTAACATCAAGCAGATTCGCCAGCTGGCCGGTATGCGAGGCCTCATGGCGAACCCGAAGGGCGACATCATCGACCGCCCGATCAAGGCGAACTTCCGAGAAGGCCTCACGGTTCTCGAGTACTTCATCTCAACGCACGGCGCCCGCAAGGGTCTGGCCGACACCGCGCTGCGTACGGCGGACTCGGGCTACCTGACCCGCCGCCTGGTCGACGTCGCGCAAGACGTCATCGTGCGCGAGACCGACTGCGGTACCGACGAGGGCGTGCGCTTCTCGCTGCTGCACGACGGCGAGAACGTCGACCACAACATCGTGGGTCGTTGCCTGCTCGAGCCGGCGGTCAACGCCGAAACGGGCGAGGTCGTGCGCGAGGCCGGCTACTACTTCATCAACGACGACGATGTTCGCGCGGTCTCCGACGCCGGCGTGACCCACGTGGTCGCCCGAACCGTCATGACATGCCACGCGAAGCACGGCATCTGCCAGGCCTGCTACGGCTGGGACCTCGCAAGCGGCCGTCCCGTCGACATCGGCACGGCGGTCGGCATCATCGCCGCCCAGTCGATCGGCGAGCCGGGCACGCAGCTCACCATGCGTACCTTCCACACGGGAGGTGTCGCGGGTGAGGACATCACTCACGGTCTGCCGCGTGTCACCGAGCTCTTCGAGGCGCGCAAGCCCAAGGGCCAGGCGGTCATCGCCGAGGTCGCAGGCGTGCTCACCATCGAGGACGTCGACAAGACCCGCAGCATGACCGTGGTCGCTGAGGACGGCACCGAGAAGGCCTATGCGGTGTCTCGCCGCGCGCGCCTTCGTCCGGGTGTCGCCAACGGCGTGAACGTCGAGCTTGGCCAGCAGCTCACCGAGGGTTCGGTCAACCCGCACGACCTGCTCACGCTGAAGGGCCCCAACGAGACGCTGCGCTACACGGTGGAGCAGGTCCAGGAGGTCTACCGCTCTCAGGGCGTGGACATCAACGACAAGCACATCGAGGTCATCTCTCGGCAGATGCTGCGCAAGGTCTCGGTGACCGAGCCGGGCGACAGCGGCTTCCTGCCCGGCCAGCTGGTCGACCGACTCGACTTCGCGTCCGGCAACGAGGCTGCGATCGCCTCCGGCGGCGAGCCGGCCAACGGCCACCCCGTGCTTCTCGGCATCACCAAGGCGTCGCTGGCCACGGACTCGTTCCTCTCGGCCGCCTCGTTCCAAGAGACGACGCGCGTGCTCACCGACGCGGCTATCGCCGGCAAGGAAGACGAGCTGCTGGGCCTGAAGGAGAACGTCATCATCGGTAAGCTCATCCCGGCAGCTACGGGCATGAAGCGCTATCGCGGAGTGAAGATCACCTACAAGGGTCAGAGCATCGAGTCGGACACCACAGCCGAGGGTCCGCTGCCCGACTGGGCTCCCGACGAGCTCAAAGAGGTCGAGGCCCTGCTGCCGGTGCGTCCGGAGCCCGGTGCGCTCACCGAAGCGGACCTGGAGGGCGTGTTCGGCGACTTCGACCTCGAGGACGCTGCCGATATCGACGTCACGGCCTTCACGGGTATCACCTTCGATCCCAACGCCGAGCCGACGCTCGACGCATTCGACGAGGTCGTGGAGGTCGAGGAGATCGATGCGGCGCCCTCCGAGTCAACTCAGATCACCGGCGATCTCGAGTCGCTGACCCTGGGCGACATCGGCGTATCCACCCGCTGGGTCAACAAGTTCGCTGAGGCCGGCGTCACCTGCGTGGCGGACCTCACCGGCAAGACCGAGGACGACCTTCTCGCGTTGCCGGGCGTCGGGCAGAAGGCGATCGAAGAGGTCCGCACGGGCCTGGAGGCCAGCGGCCTGTCGATCATGGTCTAGCTCGACTCACGAAGATGCATGTCAGGCGCCCCGTCGCACCAGCGGCGGGGCGCCTTTCTTCGGCGTGAGAGGGCAGGGTGGCCGGGCATAGATACGCCCGGGTGCGTGGCGTTTGACATCGCATTGTCCGCTTGGTAGAGTTCGACGCTGTGACTTCATGCTCGGGGGTCTACGCGCGCGTGCGCCCTGAGCTCGTGTGCTCGACGATAAGAAGGAGTAGTGCGTTGCCGACTATCAACCAGCTGGTCCGCAAGGGCCGCAAGGCGGCTGCCGACAAGAGCAAGACGCCGGCGCTCAAGGGCAATCCGCAGAAGCGGGGCGTGTGCACCCGTGTCTACACCACCACGCCCAAGAAGCCGAACTCGGCGCTTCGCAAGGTCTGCCGTGTGCGTCTCGTCAACCACATGGAAGTGACCGCCTACATCCCGGGCATCGGCCACAACCTGCAGGAGCACTCGATCGTGCTCGTGCGTGGCGGTCGTGTGAAGGACCTCCCGGGTGTCCGCTACAAGGTCATTCGCTCGGCGCTCGACTGTGCTGCGGTGAGCAACCGCAACCAGGCCCGCTCGCGCTACGGAGCCAAGAAGCCAAAGTAAGACTGAGCGCTGCGCGCTCAGCTCACTTTGGCGCGTGGCATCGAGCAGACAGCCAAGAACGCTGCTGCTCATGCCACGACCAGTCACTGAAGGATAGAGGAGACCAAGAATGCCCAGACGTGCTGCAGCTGTCCGCCGCGAGGTCATGCCGGACGCCGTCTACAACAACCGGCTCGTCACGCAGCTCATCAACAAGGTGCTGCTCGACGGGAAGAAGTCGACCGCCGAGAGCATCGTCTACGGCGCTTTCGACCTGATCGAGGAGCGGACCGGCACCGACCCGCTGTCGGTGTTCAAGAAGGCGATGGACAACGTCCGCCCAACGCTCGAGGTGCGCCCCAAGCGAGTGGGTGGCGCCACCTACCAGGTGCCGGTCGAGGTCAACTCCCGCCGCTCCACGACGCTTGCCATCCGCTGGCTCGTCGGGTTCTCGCGCAAGCGTCGCGAGAAGACGATGACCGAGCGCCTCGCCGGAGAGATCCTCGATGCCGCGAACGGCACGGGCTCCTCGGTCAAGAAGCGCGAGGACCTGTTCAAGATGGCCGAGTCCAACCGCGCGTTCTCGCACTACCGCTGGTAGTCCGAGGACTCCATTCAACGAGAGACTACAGAGGTCACAGACCCCATGGCTCAGAAGAACTACCCGCTCGAGAAGACTCGCAACATCGGCATCATGGCCCACATCGATGCCGGTAAGACGACGACCACCGAGCGGATCCTCTACTACACGGGCAAGACCCACAAGATCGGCGAGGTCCACGACGGCGCTGCCACCATGGACTGGATGGTCCAGGAGCAGGAGCGCGGCATCACCATCACGTCCGCCGCGACGACGTCGTTTTGGAAGGACCACCGCATCCAGATCATCGATACGCCGGGCCACGTCGACTTCACGGTCGAGGTCGAGCGTTCGCTGCGCGTGCTCGACGGCGCCGTAGCCGTGTTCTGCGCGGTCGGTGGCGTCGAGCCGCAGTCCGAGACGGTGTGGCGCCAGGCCGACACCTACGGCGTGCCCCGCATCGCCTACATCAACAAGATGGACCGAAGCGGAGCCGACTTCTACAACGTCGTGCAGATGATGCGCGATCGCCTCGACGCGCGTCCTACGCCGATCCAGCTCCCGATAGGTGCCGAGGAGAGCTTCTCGGGCATCATCGATCTCATCGAGATGCACGCCGTCTTCTTCAACGAGGACGACAAGGGCATCAACCCCACGGTGGGCGAGATCCCGGCCGAGCTCAAAGACGACGCCGAGATGTACCGCCACGAGCTCGTCGAAGCCGCCGCCGAGCAGGACGACGAGCTGATGATGAAGTTCCTCGAGGACGAGGCGATCAGCACCGACGAGATCAAGGCCGCGCTGCGCAAGGCGTGCATCGCCAACGCCATCACGCCGGTCACCGTGGGCGCGTCGTTCAAGAACAAGGGCGTCCAGCCGCTGCTCGACGCGGTCATCGACTTCCTGCCCTCGCCGCTGGACATCGCGGCGATCAAGGGCATCGATCTGAAGACCGACGAAGAGGTCGAGCGGCCCGCCGATCCCAAGGCGCCCTTCGCCGCGCTGGCCTTCAAGGTCATGACCGACCCCTACGTGGGCAAGCTGACCTACTTCCGCGTCTACTCCGGCTCGCTGAACTCCGGTTCCTACGTGCTCAACAGCACCAAGGGCAACAAGGAGCGCATCGGCCGTCTGCTTCAGATGCACGCCAACCACCGCGAGGACGTCGAGGTCGCCTCGGCAGGAGACATCGTGGCGGCTGTCGGCCTCAAGAACACCACGACCGGTGACACCCTGTGCTCCGAGGAAAGCCCCGTGCTGCTCGAGTCGATGGTGTTCCCGGATCCGGTCATCGACATCGCGATCGAGCCCAAGACCAAGGCCGAGCAGGACAAGCTCGGTCAGGGGCTGGCCAAGCTCGCCGAGGAGGACCCGACGTTTCGGGTGCGTACCGACTCCGAGACCGGCCAGACGATCATCGCCGGCATGGGCGAGCTGCACCTCGAGGTCATCGTCGACCGGCTGCTCCGCGAGTTCAAGGTGGAAGCCAACGTCGGCAAGCCGCAGGTCGCGTATCGCGAGACGGCCGGCAAGGAGATCGATCGCGTCGACATGAAGTTCTCCCGCCAGACGGGCGGCCGCGGCCAGTACGGTCACGTGGTCATCAACGTCGTGCCGCAGAAGCCCGGCGCCGGCTACGAGTTCGTGAGCAAGATCGTGGGCGGTTCGATCCCCAAGGAGTACGTCCCCTCGGTCGACAAGGGCATCCAAGAGGCGCTGACCTCCGGTGTCATCGCCGGCTTCCCGGTCGTCGACGTGAAGGTCGAGCTCGTTGACGGCTCGTACCACGAGGTCGACTCCTCGGAGATGGCCTTCAAGATCGCGGGCTCCATGGCGATCAAGGAGGGGCTGCGCAAGGCGTCGCCCATTCTTCTCGAGCCGATGATGGCCGTCGAGGTCGTCACCCCCGAGGACTTCATGGGCGACGTCATCGGCGACCTCAACCGCCGCCGCGGCCATATCGACAACATGGAGCCCCGCGGCAACGCGCAGGTTATTCGCGCGAAGGTGCCGCTCTCCGAGATGTTCGGCTACGCGACCGACCTTCGCTCCAAGACGCAGGGTCGCGCCGCCTACACGATGCAGTTCAAGGCGTACGAGCAGGTTCCCAAGTCGGTCGCTGACGAGATCGTCAGCAAGGTCGGCGGCAACGCGTAACTTCAGGATTCCAGGCCGGACAGGCTCGGGCATCGGATGCCCGGACCACCCGGATGACGGAGGGTAGAGAGTTGGCGAACCAGAAGATCAGAATCCGGCTCAAGGGCTACGACTACGAGATCGTCGATCAGTCGACCAAGCTCATCGTCGATACGGCCCAGAAGACGGGCGCGAAGGTGTCGGGGCCCATCCCGCTGCCGACCGACCGCAGTGTCTACACGGTCATTCGCTCGCCGCACGTCAACAAGGACAGCCGCGAGCAGTTCGAGATGAAGACGCACAAGCGCCTCATCGACATCCTCGAGCCCACGCCCAAGACGGTCGACTCGCTCATGCGGCTCGACCTGCCGGCCGGTGTCGACATCGAGATCAAGCTCTAGGGTCTGGTATAGTCGTCGGTCTGCGCCGAGGCGCACCGACGTGAGCAACGCGGTCCGCTGGGAGCGGCGCCAACTGGGGCGCCACACGAAGTCCCATGACCGCCTGAGGTAAGGACGGAAGTATGGTCACAACGATACTGGGCCGGAAGCTGGGGATGACCCAGGTCTGGAGCGAGGACGACAAGCTCGTTCCGGTCACCGTCATCGAGGCGGGACCGTGCGTGGTCACGCAGGTCAAGACGGAGAAGAAGGATGGCTACCGAGCCGTCCAGATCGGTTTTGGCGACATCGAAGAGCGCAAGGTCAACAAGCCGATGGCCGGTCACTTCAACAAGGCGGGCGTGGAGGCCAAGCGCTTCCTCGCCGAGATCCGCCTCGACGAGGGTGACGAGGTCAAGGCCGGTTCGAAGATCACCGTCGAGGCGTTCGCCGATGCCAAGTCGGTGCACGTCTCGGGCGCGAGCAAGGGCAAGGGTTTCGCCGGCGTGATGAAGCGTCACAACTTCAAGGGCGGCCCCGGCGGCCACGGGTCGCACTCGCATCGCGTACCGGGTTCGGTCGGCCAGTGCGCGACGCCCTCGCGGGTATTCCGCGGCAAGAAGATGCCGGGCCACATGGGTACCGACACCGTCACTGTCCGTAACCTCGACGTCGTCAAGATCGACGCCGATCAGAATCTGCTGCTCGTGAAGGGCGCCGTTCCCGGCGGCAAGGGCGCACTGCTGACCATCCGCACGGCCTAGCGGCCTGGCGCGCAACAACAAGGAGACACCGAAGAGATGGCTACCATCGAGATCAAGGACGCGAAGGGCAAGAAGGTCGGCAAGACCGATCTTGCCGACGGCGTCTTCGGCATCGAGCCGAACACCTTTGCGGTGCATCAGGTCGTCCGCAGCCAGATGGCCGCGCGCCGCTCCGGCACCCACCAGAGCAAGACCCGCGGCCTGGTCAACGGCGGCGGCAAGAAGCCGTGGCGCCAGAAGGGCACGGGTCGCGCCCGCCAGGGAACGACGCGTGCTCCTCAGTGGCGGGGCGGCGGTGTGGTCTTCGGCCCGCACCCTCGCAGCTACGCCTTCAAGGTGCCGAACAAGGTCGTCAAGCTCGCGATGCGCTCGGCGCTCTCCGCGAAGCTCGCCGACGAGGCGCTCTATGTGGTCGACGGCTTCTCGTTCGACAAGCCCTCCACCAAGGCGGCTGCCGAGGCCCTCTCCACCCTGGGCATCACCGGTCGGGTCACCGTCGTTGTCGCCAATGACGACGTGAATGCCCTGCTGTCCTTCCGCAACCTGCCGAAGGCGCGGATCATCACCGCGTCCGAGGCCAACACGTACGACCTCGTCGATAACACCGCGTTGCTGCTGACCCAGCCAGCGCTCTCCTGGCTCGAGGGGGTGCTGTCCTAATGTACGACCCTCGCGACATCATCATCCGCCCGATCGTCTCCGAGAAGACCTACGCGATGATCGAGCTGAACCGCTACACGTTCGAGGTCGCCAAGACCGCGAACAAGACGCAGATCGCCCAGGCGATCTCGGAGATCTTCGATGTCACCGTGACCGACGTGAACACCATGAACGTCACGGGCAAGCCGCGCCGCTTGCGCTACTCCAAGGGCAAGACGCGCGATTGGAAGAAGGCGGTTGTGACGCTGAAGTCCGGCGACACGATCGACCTGTTCCCGACGGTTTAGTCAAGAGGGCCGAGCAAGGAGGCCCCAAGGGTGGCGGGTCCGGGCTCGAAATGGAGCCACCCGGCACCGTGGTAGTCCGGCGTCGGCGCCGCAGCCAGTCCCTGGCGGCACCGGCCATCGGACTGAAAGGAGTTGAGATGGGACTTAAGAAGTACAAGCCGACTTCACCGGGACGGAGGTTCCAGTCGGTCTCCGATTTCTCGGAGATCACTAAGACCACGCCCGAGAAGTCGCTTCTCGAGCCGCTGCACAAGAAGGGCGGCCGCAACAACAACGGCCGCATCACCACGCGGCACCAGGGTGGCGGACACAAGCGCCGCTACCGCGTGATCGACTTCAAGCGCAACAAGGACACGGTGCCGGCCAAGGTCGCCTCGATCGAGTACGACCCGAACCGCTCGGCTCGTATCGCTCTGCTGCACTACGCCGACGGCGAGAAGCGCTACATCCTGGCCCCCAAGGGCCTGAAGGTGGGCGACGTCGTCGTCAACGGCCCCGGTGCCGACATCAAGCCCGGCAACGCATTGCCGCTGTCCGACATCCCCGTCGGTACGGTCGTGCACGCGGTCGAGTTGCAGCCCGGCAAGGGTGCCGCGATGGCCCGCTCGGCAGGCACGTCGATCCAGCTGATGGGCAAGGAAGGCGGCTACGCCATCCTGCGTATGCCGAGCTCGGAGATGCGCCGCGTGCTCATCACCTGCCGGGCCACCATCGGTGAGGTCGGCAACGCCGAGCACGGCAACATCTCGATAGGCAAGGCCGGTCGCAACCGCCACCTCGGCAAGCGGCCGAGCGTGCGTGGTACCGCGATGAACCCGGTCGACCACCCGCACGGCGGTGGCGAGGGCAAGAACAAGTCCGCCGGTCGCCACCCGGTCACTCCGTGGGGTGTCCCCACCAAGGGCCACCGCACGCGCAGCAAGAAGAAGGCGTCGAACCGCCTGATCATCCGTCGGCGCAAGAAGTAGCGAGAGGAGTCAAGCCACATGAGCCGCAGCCTCAAGAAAGGGCCGTTCGTTCAGCCTCGTCTCCTCGAGCGCATTCACGCGATGAACGAGGCCAACGAGAAGAAGGTCATCAAGACCTGGTCGCGCTCGTCGACCATCTTCCCCGAGATGGTCGGTCACACGATCGCGGTCCACGACGGTCGCAAGCACGTTCCGGTCTACGTCACCGAGTCCATGGTCGGTCACAAGCTCGGCGAGTTCTCGCCGACGCGGACCTTCCGCGGACACGCGGCTGACAAGAAGGGCAGAAGGTAAGCGATGGAAGCCAGAGCAGTTGCACGTTTCCAACGTGTGAGCCCGCGCAAGGCGCGCCTGGTGGTTGACCTCATCCGCGGCAAGTCCGTGGGAGAGGCCCGCACCATCCTGAAGTTCTCGCCTCGGGCGGCCGCTGAGATCGTTGAGAAGACACTCAACAGCGCAGTCGCGAATGCGGAGCGCAACCTGCACGTGAAGGCCGACGATCTGATCGTCGGAACCACCTACGTGGACGAGGGCCCGACCCTCAAGCGCATTCAGCCCCGCGCCATGGGCCGAGCGTTCCGCATCAACAAGCGCACGAGCCATATCACCGTGATAGTCAAGTCACGAGAGGAGGCGTAGGAGCCGCATGGGACAGAAGGTTCATCCGGTCGGCCTGCGTCTGGGCATCACCGAGAACTGGCGAAGCCGCTGGTACGCCGGTAAGGACTACGCCAAGACGCTCGAGAACGATGTCGAGATCCGCCGCTTCCTCGACAAGAAGCTGCGGCGCGCCGCGGTTTCCCGTGTCGAGATCGACCGCAAGGGCGACCGCGTCGCCATCGAGCTTTGGACCGCGCGCCCCGGCATCGTCATCGGCAAGAAGGGCGCCGAGGTCGACGTGTTGCGCAAGGAGCTCGAGAAGATCACGGGTTGCCCGGTGTCGGTCAACATCATCGAGATCAAGCGCCCCGAACTCGACGCCACGCTCATCGCCCAGTCCGTTGGCGAGCAGCTCGTCGGTCGCGTGGCGTTTCGCCGCGCGATGCGCAAGGCGGTCGCCTCGGCGATGAAGAGCGGTGCGCTCGGCATTCGGATCCAGTGCTCGGGCCGCCTGGGTGGCGCCGAGATGGGTCGCCGCGAGTGGTATCGCGAAGGGCGAGTGCCGCTGCACACGCTGCGCGCCAAGATCGACTACGGTACCGCCGCCGCCCGCACGACCATGGGTGCCATCGGCATCAAGGTGTGGGTCTACCACGGCGAGGTACTGCCCGGCCAGAAGCCGCCGACGCCGGCCATCGAGGGCACTCGTGCCCCGCGCCCGCGTCGTGAGGGCGGTCGGAACGAAGGGAGGCGCTAGATGCTTCTGCCTAAGCGAGTCAAGCACCGCAAGGTCCAACGCGGAAGCAACTGGAAGGGTAACGCCAAGGGCGGCACCCAGGTCCACTTCGGTGAGTACGGCCTGAAGGCGCTCGAGCCTGCGTGGATCACCAACCGCCAGATCGAGGCCGCACGTGTCGCGATGACCCGTTACATGAAGCGTGGCGGAAAGGTCTGGATCAACATCTTCCCGGACAAGCCCGTCACGCAGAAGCCGGCCGAGACCCGGATGGGTTCGGGCAAGGGCAACCCCGAGAAGTGGGTTGCGGTGGTCAAGCCCGGACGTGTCATGTTCGAGGTCGCCGGCGTGCCCGAGGAGGTCGCGAAAGAGGCCATGCGCCTCGCGGCCCACAAGCTGCCGATCAAGACCCGGTTCGTTACCCGTGCCGATAGCGGCGGGGAGGCATAGATGAAGACGACCCAGATTCGCGAGTTCAACGACGTCGAACTTGTCGACAAGCTCAAGGATGCGCGTGCCGAGCTGTTCAACCTGCGCTTCCAGCTCGCCACCGGACAGCTCGATAACACCGGCCGCATCGCGGTCGTCAAGAAGGACATCGCCCGGCTGCACACCGAGATGCGGTCGCGTGAACTGGCCGCCCAGCGTGACGCGGCCGCGTCCTAGGTTGAGGAGAAGGAATGACTACGGAGCGTAACCGCCGCAAGGTCCGCCAGGGTGTCGTCGTCTCGACGGCTGGCGAGAAGACCTGCGTGGTCAAGATCGAAGAGCGCAAGAAGCATCCGCTCTACGGCAAGATGATCACGCAGTCCAAGAAGATTCACGCGCACGACGAAGAGAACGCGTGCGGCGTGGGTGACACGGTCGTCGTCATGGAGACGCGCCCGCTGTCGAAGATGAAGCGCTGGCGTCTCGTCGAGATCGTCGAGAAGGCCAAGTAAGCACCTCGGCCGAAGATGTGCGCCGCCTTCTGCTCGGGGCGCACCGCTCACGGACCGTACGTAGTGGAGGACTAGTAGATGATCCAGGCAGAGACCAGGCTCAAGGTCGCCGACAACTCCGGCGCACGCAAGATCGCGTGCATCAAGGTGCTCGGCGGATCGAAGCGCCGATACGCCCACGTGGGTGACGTGATCGTGTGCTCCGTGAAGGAGGCGATCCCCAACGGCGCCATCAAGAAGGGCGAAGTCCTCAGGGCGGTCGTCGTCCGCACCAAGAAGGAGGTCCGTCGCGCTGACGGCAGCTACATCAAGTTCGACGATAACGCCGCCGTCATCATCGACCCGCAGGGCAACCCGCGCGGTACGCGTATCTTCGGCCCGGTCGCTCGTGAGCTTCGCGACCAGCGCTACATGAAGATCGTCTCGCTCGCGCCGGAAGTGCTGTAGGAGGCAGACATGACGAAACTGAGCATTCGTGCGGGAGACAAGGTCAGGGTCATCGCCGGCAAGGACAAGGGCAAGGAAGCCAAGGTCCTCGCAGCGGTTCCCTACAAGCAGCGCGTCATCGTGGAGCGCATCAACATGGTCAAGAAGGCCACCCGCCCCACGCAGCGCAACCAGCAAGGCGGCATCCTCGAGATCGAGGCCCCGATCCACGTGAGCAACGTGATGCTCGTGTGCCCCAGCTGCTCGCAGCCCACCCGCGTGGGTCGCAAGCGCGTCGAGGGTACCCGGGTGCGGACCTGCAAGAAGTGCGGAAACGACATCGACAAGTAGTCGATTCAACGACGGCTCCCCGCGCGAAGCGGGGAGGTGCAGGGTCAGCAATCCTGCACTGAGAACCCCAGATGGAGGAACAAGGCACCATGGCACCGAGACTGAAAGAGAAGTACCGCACCGAGGTCGTACCGGCGCTCAAGGAGCAGCTCGGCTACGCCAACGTGAACGAGATCCCGCGCCTTGAGAAGATCGTCGTCAACATGGGCGTTGGCGCCGCGGTCCAGGACATCAAGCAGCTCGATGCTGCAGTCGAGGACCTGCGTATCATCACCGGCCAGCAGCCCGCCGTCACGCGTGCCAAGAAGTCGATCGCCGGCTTCAAGATCCGCCAGGGCATGCCGATCGGCGCCAAAGTCACGCTGCGTGGCGACCGCATGTGGGAGTTCTTCGACCGCCTTGTGGCTGCGGCTATCCCGCGTATCCGCGACTTCCGCGGCTTGCCGACGAGGAGCTTCGACGGCCGTGGCAACTACTCGATGGGCGTGACCGAGCAACTCATCTTCCCCGAGGTCGACTACGACAAGGTCGACCGCACCCGTGGCATGGACATCACCTTTGTGACGAGCGCCAACACCGACGAAGAGGCCAAGGCCCTGCTGGACGCCTTCGGTTTCCCGTTCAAGAAGTAGGTTGACCCCTCGGCGGGGGAGATCGCCCGCCGCGAAATGGAGGTTGAAGTGGCAAAGAAGTCGATGATCGCCAAGGCGAAGCGTGCGCCGAAGTTCGGCGTTCGCCAGCACAATCGCTGCAGCCGGTGCGGCCGTCCTCGCGGGTTCTACCGCCAGTTCGGTATCTGCCGCATCTGTCTGCGCGAGATGGCCAGCCGAGGCGAACTCCCCGGCGTGCGCAAGGCCAGCTGGTAGGCCGTTTCTCGACGACGCACGTTCGAGGAGACCATCCGGTCAGGCGCACCAGCCATGGGCTGTTGCGAACCGGCCAGAAGGCTCATCCCGGACCATAGGAGGACTCAATGAGCATGACCGACCCCATCGCAGATATGCTGACGCGTATCCGCAACGCCAACTCGGCGTACAAGCCTTCAACGACGATGCCGTCGAGCAAGAAGCTCGTCGAGATCGCTCGCATCCTCAAGGAAGAGGGCTACATCGTTGGCTACGAAGTGACCGAGGCCGCCCCTCAGGGCAGTCTCGAAGTCACCCTGAAGTACGGCCCGCGTAAGGAGCGCACGATCACCGGTCTTCGCCGTATCAGCAAGCCGGGTCTGCGCGTCTATGCCAAGAAGGACGAGCTGCCCCGCGTGTTGGGCGGCCTCGGTATCGCAGTCATTTCCACTTCGGCCGGCGTGATGACCGACCGCGCGGCGCGCAAGGCCGGCGTCGGTGGCGAAGTCATCGCCTACGTCTGGTAGACGGACCAAGGAAAGGAGCGCAGGAGCCGTGTCTCGTATCGGCAAGCAGCCCATCCCGGTCCCGTCAGGGGTCGAGGTGAAGATCGATGGTTCGACCGTGTCGGTGAAGGGCCCCAAGGGCGAGCTCTCGGGCACCTACAGCGACCAGATCAGCATCAAGATGGAAGACGGGAGTGTCGTCGTGGAACGTCCCGACGACACCCGTGAGTCCCGCTCGCTTCACGGACTCACCCGCACGCTCATCTCGAACATGGTGGTAGGTGTATCCGAGGGATACGCCAAGAACCTCGAGATCGTGGGTGTCGGCTACCGTGCGACCCTCAAGGGATCGGATCTCGAGCTCGCTCTCGGGTTCAGCCACCCTGTCGTCGTTACTCCGGAGCCCGGCATCACCTTCGAGGTCCCGGCCCCGACCAAGATCACGGTCCGTGGCATCGACAAGCAGCGCGTCGGCCAGGTCGCCGCGGATATCCGCAAGTGGCGCAAGCCGGAGCCCTACAAGGGCAAGGGCGTCCGCTATGAGGGCGAGTACGTTCGCCGCAAGCTCGGCAAGGCTGCCAAGTAGCACGAGTCGAATCGGCCCCGCGCGGGTCGTGTGAAACGAGGAGAAGGAAGCAATGGACAAGCTCAAGGCGAAGCAGGCAGCACTGGCGCGCCGCCACCGCCGTGTCCGCGGCAAGGTGGTCGGTACCGCCGAGCGCCCGCGGATGTGCGTGCATCGCACGAACGCTCACATCTACGCCCAGGTCATCGACGACGAGACCGGCGCAACGGTCGCATCGGCCTCGAGTCTCGACGCCGAGGTGAAGGGCTCGCTCAAGTCGGGCGCCAACATCGATGCGGCGACCGCGGTCGGCGAGGCAGTCGGACGCCGGGCGATGGAGGCGGGCATCACCGAGGTCGTGTTCGACCGCGGCGGCCGCCTGTACCACGGTCGGGTCAAAGCTCTTGCAGACGGTGCTCGCAGCGCCGGCCTGAAGTTCTAGGGAGGAACGTATGGCGCGCAGGGAAGCCCCGGTGTCGGAGCTCCAAGAGAAGGTCGTCTATATCAACCGTGTCTCGAAGGTCGTCAAGGGTGGCCGGCGCTTCGCGCTGACCGCGCTGGTGGTCGTCGGCGACGGCGCCGGCAGCGTCGGCGTTGGGATGGGCAAGTCCCAAGAAGTGCCGATCGCCATCAAGAAGGGCATCGAGGACGCTAAGAAGAACATGTTCAAGGTCCCGATCATCAAGGGCACGATCCCGCACCAGATCTATGGTGTGTACGGAGCCGGCCGCGTGCTCCTCAAGCCGGCCGCACCGGGTACCGGTATCATCGCCGGCGGCCCGGTCCGCGCGCTGCTCGAGCTCGCCGGCATCAGCGACGTGCTGAGCAAGTCGCTCGGCACCGACAACGCGCTCAACATGGTGAAGGCTGCGGCCGAGGGCCTCAAGTCGCTCTCGAGCGCGGACGAGATCGCGCGTCGCCGCGGTCTTAGCGTTGCCGAGATCTACGGCTGGGAGGAGTAGGCCATGCCAAGGAAGAAGGCGCCTGCCAAGACGCTCCGCGTCACGCAGATCAAGAGCACCATCGGCACCCCTGCCGATCAGAAGGCGACCGTTGCCGCGCTGGGTCTCAAGCGCATCAACCACTCGATCGACAAGGTCGACAACCCCACGGTCCGCGGCATGATCTTCAAGGTGAAGCACCTCGTGAAGGTCGAGGACATCTAGCCCGACGTCTTCGCGAGCTGGGCCCGGCGCTCGGCGTCGGGTCTTCGGTGTCTGATAGGATGCCGTGATGTGCCTGAAGTCAGCCGGCGGCGAGCGGCCGGCACCGGCGGGGGACCGCCGAGAAGCGATATGAAGGAGTACCAACGTATGCAGATCCACGACCTTTTCCCAGCGCCGGGGTCCCGCAAGCCCCGAAAGCGCGTTGGCCGCGGCAACGGCAGCGGTCACGGTTCGACTGCGGGACGCGGCGACAAGGGCCAGAACTCCCGCGCGGGTGGCGGCAAGGGCCCCGGCTTCGAGGGTGGCCAGAACCCGATGCACATGCGACTGCCCAAGCTCCCCGGGTTCACGAATCGCAACCGGGTCGAGTACGCGGTGGTCAACGTCTCTCGCCTCGATCAGCTCTTCGCCGATGGCGATGTCGTCAACTGCGAGTCGTTGGTCGACAAGGGCGTCATCAAGTCCGCGAACGAGATAGTCAAGGTCCTCGGAGACGGCGAGCTTGGCAAGAAGCTCACGGTTCGGGTCGACAAGGTGTCCGTTCCTGCTAAGGCCAAGATCGAGGCCGCGGGAGGGACGGTCGAGACGCCGTGCTAACTGCGATTGCGAATGCGTTCCGAGTCCCGGAGCTGCGCCGCAAGATCCTCTTCACTCTGGCGATCATCGCCCTATACCGTGTCGGCTCCTACATCCCGGTTCCGGGTGTGGATACGACGGTCATCCAGAGCCAGGTTGAAGGTACTGCGACTCTCGGCTTGCTGAACCTGTTCTCGGGCGGTGCGCTGGAGAAGTTCGCGGTCTTTTCGCTGGGCATCATGCCCTACATCACCTCGTCGATCATCATGCAGCTTCTGCAGGGCGTGATTCCCAAGGTCGAGCAGTGGTCCAAGGAGGGCGAGGCCGGGCAGCGCAAGATCACGCAGGTCACCCGCTACCTGACGCTGGGCATCGCGACGATGTCGTCGCTGGGTCTGCTCACGCTGTTTCGCAGCGTACCCGGCGCGCTTCCCACGTCTGGCCCCGGTCTGCCGCCGTTCTGGTTCACAAGCCTCGTGATCGTCACGTCGCTCATCGCGGGCACGGCGCTGATCATGTGGTTCGGTGAGCTGATCACTCAGCGCGGTATCGGCAACGGCATGTCGCTGATCATCTTCACCAGCATCGTGTCGCGCTTCCCGGTCGCCATCGTGCAGTCGGTCCAGTTCGGCAACTGGGCGTTCACGCTTCTGATGATCGCGATCGTGCTGTTCATCATCGCCGCCATCGTCACGATGGAGCGCGCGCAGCGCCGGATCCCGGTCCAGTACGCCAAACGCGTGGTGGGCCGCAAGGTCTACGGCGGCAGCGGTACCTACATCCCGCTCAAGATCAACGGCGCGAACGTGGTGCCGATCATCTTCGCATCGGCGATCCTGTTCTTCCCGACGCAGCTCGCTCAGCTGGTTCCGAATCCGCCCACGTGGCTGACGAACGCGGCGAACGCCCTGGCGTCGGGTCCCGGTGAACTGGACGCTCGAGTTCATCCTCATCGTGTTCTTCACCTACTTCTACACGGCTCTGATCTTCAACCCGATCGACCTGTCCGACAACCTGCGCAAGAGCGGTGGCTTCATCCCCGGCGTACGCCCGGGCCATGCGACCGTGCGCTACATCGAGAACGTGCTCAACCGGATCACGCTTCCCGGCGCGCTGTTCCTCGGTGCGATCGCGGTCGTACCGTCGATGCATGTTCTCGGCGACCCAAAGCCAGCTGGTGCAGCAGTTCGGTGGTACGTCGATCCTCATCATGGTGGGTGTCGCGCTGGAGACGATGACTCAGATCGAGAGCCAGCTGAAGATGCGTCACTACGACGGGTTCTTCAAGTAGACGCGAAGAAGAGGGGTGCGTTGATGAACATCGTGCTTCTGGGTGCCGCCGGCGCGGGCAAGGGTACGCAGGCGGCCAAGATCGTCGAGACGTTCGGTTTGACGCACATCTCGACGGGCGACATCTTCCGCAAGAACGTGGCCGAGGGAACCGAGCTCGGGACCGAGGCCAAGCGCTACATGGACGCCGGCCAGCTCGTGCCCGACGAGGTCGTCATCGCGATGGTGAAGGACCGCCTCTCGCAGCCAGACTGCGATGCGGGCTTCATGCTCGACGGCTTTCCCCGCACGCTCCCGCAGGCCGAGGCGCTCTCCGGCGCGCTTGAATCGATGGGCCGCAAGCTCGACGCGGTCGTCGCGATCGAGGTTCCACGCGACGTATTGATGGGCCGTCTCACTTCGCGGCGTCAGTGCCGCGGGTGCGGGCGCATCTACAACGTCATGGGTGAGATGCCCGCCGACCCCGCCGTATGCGACACGTGCGGCGGCGAGGTCTATCAGCGCGATGACGACACCGAGCAGGCCGCTGCGAAGCGCCTCGCCGACTACGATGCCATTACCTCGCAACTCGTCCCGTACTACCGAGGACAGGGCATCTTGCGCGAGATCGAAGGCAACCGGTCCGTCGACGACGTGTGGGTGGACGTGCGCGCGATCCTGGAAGCGTAGGCTCGCGTGATCGTACGCAAGTCCGCGGCTGAACTAGAGACCATGCGAGAGGCCGGGCGCATCAGCGCTCGGGCTCTTCGCGTAGTAGGAGAGGCTGTGGCGGCGGGTGTGAGCACCGCCGAGCTCGACGAGCTTGCCGAGGCGGCGATCCGCGATTCGGGTGCCGTACCCGCGTTCAAGGGATACCATGGCTTCCCGGCCACGCTTTGCACTTCGCTCAACCACCAGGTCGTTCACGGCATCCCCTCGACCGACGTCGTGCTGCGTGACGGCGACATCCTCTCGGTCGACGTCGGTGCCGTCTATCGAGGGCTACTACGGTGACAACGCGGCCACGTTCGGTGTGGGGACGGTCTCACAGCAAGCGCGTCTTCTGCTCGACACGACCGCGGCGTCGCTGGAAGCGGGCATCGCACAGTGCTTCCCCGGCAAGCGGCTCTTCGACATCGGGGCAGCCGTTCAGGCGGTTGCCGAGGCGCAGGGGTTCGGCGTGGTGCGTGAGTACGTGGGTCACGGCATCGGTCGCTCGATGCACGAGGACCCGAACGTGCCCAACTACGGAGTGGCCAACACGGGGCCGAGACTCGAGGCCGGAATGGTCTTGGCGATCGAGCCGATGATCAACGCCGGCGGGCATCAGGTCGACGCTCTTCAGGACGGCTGGACGGTGGTCACGAGGGACTCGTCGCTTGTCGGCTCACTTCGAGCACACGGTGGCGGTGACTCAGGACGGACCCCTCGTGCTTACGAGGGAGTAGCATCCCGGCAGATTCGATGTAGACGGCCCTACCGTGGTTGGGTTACTATATCCACTTGCGGATTCAGGCCCCCTTAAGGAGCTAGGGAGAGAGTGACGAAGAAGGACGACGCCATTGAGCTCGAAGGCACGGTGACCGAGCCGCTGCCCAACGCGATGTTTCGTGTTGAGTTGGAGAACGGTCACAAGGTGCTGGCTCATATCTCGGGCAAGATGCGAATGCACTACATCCGCATCCTTCCCGGGGACAAGGTCGTCGTCGAGCTCTCGCCCTACGACCTGAGCCGCGGCCGTATCACGTACCGCTACAAGTAGGCCGGCGGTTCGCGAAGCAGATGTGGAGACTCCCGGCGCCGTGTGTGCTGGGTACGTGCGACAAAGTACGCCTGCGGCTGGGCGTGGACATAGAGATGGACCTCCGAAAGGGAGAAGCGAGCGATGAAGGTACGTCCTTCGGTCAAGAAGATGTGTGACAAGTGCAAGGTTATCCGGCGCCACGGCCGCGTTCTCATCATCTGTGAGAACCCGCGTCACAAGCAGCGCCAGGGCTAGGAGGGAATACGAGTGGCCCGAATCTCAGGTGTCGATCTTCCGCGCGAGAAGCGCGTTGAGATCGGACTGACCTACATCTTCGGCATCGGTCTTACGACCAGCCAGCAGATTGTGCGCGAGACCGGGATCAACCCGGAAACGCGCGTTCGCGACCTCACGGAAGAAGAGGTCGTCCGTTTGCGTGAGTACATCGACAAGAACCTCAAGATCGAGGGTGACCTTCGTCGTGAAGTCGCGCAGAACATCAAGCGCCTGATGGAGATTGGCTGCTACCGCGGCCTGCGCCACCGCAGGGGCCTTCCGGTCCGCGGTCAGCGCACGCATACCAACGCACGCACCCGCAAGGGTCCGCGTCGCCAGATCGGCGCTAAGAAGAAGGGCAAGTAGGAATGGCCGCCAAGAAGAAGAACGTGCGCACCCGTCTGAAGCGAAGCGAGCGAAAGAACATCGCGGTCGGCCAGGCGCACATCAAGAGCACCTTCAACAACACGATCGTGACGATCACCGACCCCTCGGGCAACGTGATCTCATGGCAGTCCGCCGGTACCGTGGGCTTCAAGGGCTCGCGCAAGTCGACTCCGTTCGCCGCGCAGCTGGCCGCTGAGGCCGCCGCGAAGATGGCGCAGGAGCACGGGCTTCGCAAGGTCTCGGTCTTCGTCAAGGGCCCGGGCTCGGGTCGCGAAACCGCGATCCGCTCGCTTCAGGCCGCTGGACTCGAGATCGCGAGCATCCAGGACTGCACCCCTGTTCCGCACAATGGCTGCCGGCCGCGCAAGCGCCGCCGCGTGTAGCTATCACCTGAAGGGACCGAGACAAGATGGCACGTTACACCGGGGCGGACTGCCGTCTGTGCCGCCGCGAGGGAATCAAGCTATTCCTCAAGGGCGACCGCTGTTATGGCGACAAGTGCGCCATCGAGCGTCGTCCGTACCCGCCGGGTCAGGCGGGCAAGAAGCGGCCGCGCGACAGTGAGTACCGCGTACAGCTTCGCGAGAAGCAGAAGACCAAGCGCATCTACGGCCTGCTCGAGAAGCAGTTCAGGGGCTATTACACCCTCGCCAGCCGTCAGACCGGCATCACCGGCGAGAACCTGCTCCGCATCCTCGAGAGCCGTCTGGACAACGTCGTGTACCGGCTTGGCTTCGCCAAGTCACGCGACGAGGCACGCCAGATCGTGCGGCACAACCACATCCACGTGAACGGCCGCCGTGTGAACATCCCGTCCTACCGGGTCCGCCCCGGCGACCTCGTGGCCATCGGCCCGAAGTCCAAGGACATGCTCATGATCAAGACGGCGCTCATCGCGTCGGAGAAGATCGAGGTTCCGGGATGGCTTGAGGTCGACATCGAGAAGCTGCAGGGCACGATTCTCTCGCTGCCGAGCCGCGAGATGATCGACGCACCCGTCCGCGAGCAGCTCATCGTCGAGCTCTACTCGAAGTAGTTGGACCGAGAAGCCAGGGAGGCTGCTTGATGACAGAGTTCATGAGGCCCCAGGTCACGGTCGACAGCATCGACGACCGCGTCGCTAGATATGTCGTCGAACCGCTCGAACGCGGCTTCGGCTACACACTCGGTAACTGCATGCGCCGCGTGCTGCTCTCCTCACTGCAGGGAGCCGCTGCGACCTCGATTCGCGTCGAGGGCATACAGCACGAGTTCGCCTCGATCGAGGGCGTCCGCGAGGACGTCACAGACATCGTTCTGAACGTGAAGGGTCTGGTCTTCCGAGACGCCGAGATCGGCGCCGGGGAAGCTGTCGCGACGTTGTCGGCGACCGGGCCTGCCGTGGTGACCGGTGCGGACCTCAAGGTTCCCGCCGAGTTCGAATTGGTGAATCCGGAGCACGTGATCGCCACCCTCAACGACGGCGGCAAGCTCGACATGAGCATCCGCGTCGGCGTTGGTCGCGGCTACGTGTCCGCCGACCGCAACAAGCGCGTCGAGGACCCCATCGGTGTCATCACCATCGACTCGCTGTTCTCGCCTGTGTCCCGCTGTACCTACATGGTGGAGAACACCCGAGTCGGTCAGCGCACCGACTACGACAAGCTGACCCTCGAGGTCGAGACGAACGGTGCGCGTCGACCCGAGTGACGCTGTCGCGCGCGCCGGCCGCATCATCGACGAGCACATGATGCTCTTCGTCGAGCAGGCCTCGACCACGCTCGACGAGGAGACGATCTTCGGTCCCGAGGACGAAGAGGGCGATTCGGTGCTCGATACGCCGATCGAGGAGCTGGACCTCTCGGTCCGTTCCTACAACTGCCTGAAGCGTCAGGGAGTCAACACGATCGGCCAGCTCACCGAGTGCTCCGAGCAAGACCTGCTCAACATCCGCAACTTCGGTGCGAAGTCAATCGAAGAGGTCAAGGACAAGCTTCAGGGCATGGGCCTCGGCCTTAAGCTGTAACGGGAGAGCAACTAGAGATGAGACACCTCAAGAAGGGTCGCAAGCTGGGCACCGACGCGTCGCACACCAAGGCGATGCTCAAGAGCCTGGCGATCGCAGTACTTGCGAACGACCGCATCAAGACCACCGAGACCCGCGCCAAGGAGGTCCGCCCGCTCGTCGAGAAGACGATCACGTGGGCGAAGAAGGGCGACGTGCACTCGCGCCGCCTGGCCATCGCCGCGCTGGGCAACAAGGAGGTCGTCGCGAAGATCTTCGCCGAGAAGGACCGGTTCGAGGGGCGCGATGGTGGCTACACCCGCATCCTCAAGCTGGGTCCGCGCAAGGGCGACGCCGCACCCATGGTGATCATGGAGCTTGTCGACTAGCGATTCGATCGACGCCGTCAAGGCGGTGCGCGCTACGATGTGAGGGCCTCCTGATGGAGGCCCTTGCTGTATGGTCGACCCGTCCCGAGAGGCCGAGTAGCCCAAAGTGATCTCCTTCGACAGCGTGAGCTTCTCCTACGGTGCGACCGGCGCGGGCACCGCCGCGCTCTCGGACGTGTCGGTTGCTGTGCGGCCGGGCGAGTTGGTCGCCCTTCTGGGCGCGAACGGCTCGGGCAAGTCCACGCTCGCGCGTCTTGCCAACGGGCTGTTCGCACCCTCGGCAGGCCGCGTGAGCGTCGAGGGGATCGACACCCTCGATCCGACCAATGCTCGCGCCATCCGAGAGCTCGTGGCCGTTGTCTTTCAGAATCCCGACGACCAGATCGTGGCGACGTCGGTCGAGGACGACGTCGCTTTCGGGCCCGAGAACCTCGGGCTCGACCGGGCCGAGATCCGGAAGCGTGTGGATGAGGCACTCGCGACGGTGGGCCTCACCGGTCTCGAGCGCCGAGAACCACACCTGCTTTCGGGCGGGCAGAAGCAGCGCCTTGCCATCGCGGGGGCGCTAGCGATGCTCCCGCGCTACCTCGTCCTCGACGAGCCGACGTCGATGCTCGATCCGCAAGGGCGCAGCGAGGTGCTCGGCGTGCTGGAGCGGCTGAGGGAGTCAGGCCACGGGCTGCTGCTCATCACACAGGACCTCTCGGAAGCGCAGCGAGCCGACAGAGTGGTCGTTCTCTCCGGCGGGTCGGTGGTGTTCGAGGACACTGCCGCCGGGCTGTTCGAGCGGCCCGCCGACGTCGAGCGCTGGGGTCTCGAACTGCCGCACCTGGTGGTACTTGCGACCGAGCTTCGCCGCCGCGGGGTATCCGTACCCGCGAGTCCGACCGGCGCCGACGAGCTCGTGGAGGCGCTATGCCGCTGACACTCACGGGCATCGGCTACACGTATGCCTCGGGGACGGGGTTCGCGGTATCCGCGGTTCGCGACGTGTCCTTCGAGGTCGCCGTGGGCGAGCTGGTGCTCGTGTTGGGGGCCACCGGATCGGGCAAGTCGACACTGCTTCGGCTGGCGGCGGGTCTGCTCGAGCCGCAGCCGGGTCACGCCACGATCGACGGGGCCCCGCTGGATCGCCGCACCGCTCGCGGCAGCGTCGGGCTCGTGTTCCAGGATGCCGAGGCGCAGCTCTTCGCCGATACGGTCGTGGACGACGTCGCCTTCGGCCCGCGCAACCTGGGGCACTCGGCCGAAGACGCACAGGCCCTGGCGCGCGAAGCGCTGGCCTCGGTAGGGCTCGATCCACAGCTGTTCGGGGAGCGCTCGCCCTTCTCGCTATCGGGTGGCGAGGCGCGCAGGGCCGCCATCGCAGGCGTGCTCGCGATGCAGCCGCGCTACCTTCTCGCCGACGAGCCCACCGCTGGGCTGGATGCGCCGGGCCGCTCGGCGTTGCGCAGGCTGCTGCTCGATGCCCGCAGCCGCGCAGGAGTGGTCGTGGTCAGCCACACCGCCGAGGAGTTCCTGGGTGCGGCGGACCGCGTGCTGGTGCTCTCGGACGGCGAGTCGCGCGTGGTACGGGTCCGCTGCGGAGTTGGTGGCCGACCCCGGCGTGCTGGCGCCCGCCGGGCTTGTCGCGCCGGCGCTGCTCGATGTCCAGGTGCGCGCTGCTGCGCGCGGTCTCGACGTAGGCGCCTTCACGCTCGACGTGCAGGATGTGGCCGCGTCCCTGGCGGCCGCGAGGGGGCGGGCCTGATGCCGGTCCCGGTTCCGTTCGGCCAGTTCGTCCCCGGCGATTCGCCCGTGCACCGGCTCGACGCGCGGGTCAAGATAGGTGTGACGCTCGCCTTCACGATCGCGCTGTTCGCCTTCGACTCGTGGGCGGGGCTGGGCGTCGCGGCCGTGGCCGTGGCGGTGGCCGTGAGCGTCTCGGGTGTCCCCTGGCGGCTTGCGGCCCGCGGCCTGCGCGCCATCTCCTGGTTGCTGCTGTTCACGCTGGTCGCCAACGCGCTGCGCCTCGACTCGGCGAGCGCGCTTGCGAGCATCGGCCCGGTGGACGTAGACGGTCCGGGGCTTGCGCGTGGCGCGTTCTTCGCGGCGCGCATCCTGCTTCTGGTTCTGGGCACGTCGCTGGTCACGCTGACCACGTCGCCGGTCGCCCTCACCGACGGCCTCTCCTCGATCATGCGCCCCCTCGGCTACCTGCGCTTCCCCGTCGACGACGTGGCGATGATGCTGTCGATCGCACTGCGTTTCGTGCCGACGACAGCCGAGGAGGCCGAGCGGATCGTGGTCGCGCAGACCGCACGCGGCGCGCGCTTCGACGAGGGCGGGCCGATAGCCCGGGCGCGCGCGTGGCTGCCCGTGCTCGTGCCGCTGTTCGTCCGGCTGTTCCGCCGCGCCGACGACCTGGCGATCGCGATGGAGTCCCGGTGCTACACCGGGCAGAAGCGCACGCGCCTGCGCGAGCTGGTGATGCGGACAACCGACTGGGTCGTACTCGCGACAGCGGTGACGTCGTGCATTGCTGCGGCCATACTGCTGTAGAGGGGGTCGCGCGAGGATGCAGGAGATCACGACAGCCGGAACCGACCATGTTGTCGCGCTCACCGTCGCGTACGACGGGGAGCCCTTCGCCGGCTTCGCTCGCCAGCCCGGCCTCGACACCGTTCAGGGTCGGCTCGAGGGCGCCCTTGCGATCGCGCTGCGCCGCGAGGTCGAGACGGTGGGGGCGGGCCGTACCGATGCGGGCGTTCACGCGCTTGGCCAAGTCGTGAGTCTCGATGGTGCCGCCGACGATCCCGGCCCGGCTCGGCTGCGCCGGTCTCTCGACGCGCTGACAGGCGCCGGGCTGGTCGTGCGCGACGCTCGCCGAGCGCGCCCCGGGTTCTCGGCGCGTTTCGATGCGACCGCGCGCGAGTACCGCTACCGGATCGTCGACGGTGCCGCGCCTCCGCTGTTCCTCGAGCGCTTCGCGTGGCACTGCTCGGCGAGACTCGATATCGAGGCGATGCGCTCGGGCATGGAGTGTCTTGTGGGCGAGCACGACTTCAGGAGCTTCTGCGTGGCCGAGTCGGCCGAGGGGAAGTCGACGACGCGCCGGCTCGACGTGCTCGAGATCGCCGAGGAGGAGCATCTGGGGGAGCGGTGTCTCACACTGCGTGTGGTGGGAAACGCGTTCCTGCACTCGATGGTTCGGGTGATCGTGGGCACGCTCGTGGAAGTGGGCGCCGCGAGGCGCGATCCCGAGTGGGTGCTGGCCGCGCTCGAAGCATGTGAGAGGGCGGCCGCGGGTCCCACCGCGCCGGCTCACGGGCTCGTTCTCCACGCGGTCGACTATCCCGACGACGTGTGGTTGTAGCCGCAGTTCAGCTGCTCCACGCGCGGGTGGACACGCCCGGGCGCGTGTTTCGTTGACGCTGCGGGTTCTCGCAGATAGAATGGCAGGGTTCGTTTCCGCCAGCCCCGTGACGCGAACACACATCGATTCATTCGCAGTTGGAGGACCGTTGAAGACCTACCACGCCAAGCCTGGCGAAGTCGAGCGCGAGTGGCTGCTCGTTGACGCCACGGACATGGTGCTCGGCCGGCTCGCGAGCGAAGTCGCCCAGATCCTCAAGGGCAAGCGCAAGCCGACCTACACGCCCCACGTCGACACCGGCGACTTCGTTGTCGTGATCAACGCCGAGAAGGTTCGCCTCACCGGCAACAAGGCCAACACCAAGAACTACTACTCGCACAGCGGGTACCCGGGCGGCCTCAAGGAGGTCTCGTTCCAGCGCATGCTGGAGAAGCACCCGGAGCGTATCGTCGAGAAGGCGGTCAAGGGCATGCTGCCCAAGAACACCCTCGGCCGTGCTATGAACCGCAAGCTCAAGGTCTACGCCGGCCCGGAGCATCCCCACGAGGCCCAGAAGCCGCGTCAGATCACGCTGGAGGCTTAATCCATGGCTGAGAACAAGGCTGTCTACCTGGGCACCGGCCGCCGCAAGAACGCCGTCGCTCGCGTGCGCCTGGTGCCCGGCACCGGCGTCATCACCTGCAACAAGAAGCCGGCGCTTGAGTTCTTCGGGCGCGAGGCCCTCGTGAACTTCGCCACCACGCCGTTCAAGGTCACCGAGACCGTGGACCGCTTCGACGTCATCGCCACCCTGCACGGAGGCGGCGTGTCCGGTCAGGCCGGCGCGCTTCGTCACGGCATCGCTCGCGCGCTGCTTGAGGCCGGCGAGGACTACCGAGCCGAGCTCAAGAAGGCCGGCCTGCTGCGCCGCGACCCGCGTATGGTCGAGCGCAAGAAGTACGGCCTCAAGAAGGCCCGCAAGAAGCCGCAGTTCTCCAAGCGCTAGAATCGCGGCGGTCGACGTTTCGATCTGGTCGGGGCTTGCCGCGTGCGGCAGGCCCCGTCTGTTTTCGGGAGGGGCACTCATGAGCACGCGCCTGTTCGGCACCGATGGGGTCAGGGGAATCGCGAACCGTGAGTTGACGCCTGAGCTTGCGTTCCGGCTTGGTGAGGCTGCCGGCCACTTTCTGGGTGACAAGGGCGCCGGGCGTATCGTCATCGGCCGGGATACCAGGCGAAGCGGAAGCATGCTGGAGGCGGCACTCGTCGCGGGCGTGACCTCCGGTGGCGGCGACGCACTGATCTGCCGTATCGTGCCCACGCCGGCGATCGCGCTTCTCGTGCGCGAGCTCGACGCCGATGGGGGCGTCGTCATCTCGGCGAGCCACAACCCGCCTGAGTACAACGGCATCAAGCTGTTCAGCCGTGATGGCTTCAAGTTGCCCGATGAGCTCGAGGACGAGATCGAGTCGTTCTGTCTGGGCGAGAGCGACTTCGAGCGTCCCGTGGGTTCGGGTGTCGGCGAGGTCATCCTCGTTCCCGACGCCCTCGAGCGCTACATCGGACACGCGGTATCCACCGTCGCCACCGACCTCGCGGGTTTGCGCGTTGCCATCGACTGCGGTCACGGGGCGTCGTCGGTCTCGAGCCCCGAGGCGTTCCGCCGGCTTGGAGCCGACGTCACCTGTATCAACTGCGAGTGGACCGGCTTGGACATCAACGTGGGCTGCGGCTCGACGGACCTTGGCCCGATCTCCGCGCTCGTCAGGGAGCAGGGCTTCGACTTCGGTATCGCGCACGATGGTGATGCGGACCGCATGCTGGCGGTCGACGAGAGCGGTGAGCCGGTCGACGGCGATCAGATCATGGCTATCTGCGCGGTCCGCATGGCCGAGCAGGGGCGTCTTGCCGGGCGCTCGGTGGTCTCCACGGTCATGGCGAACCTTGGATTCGAGGTCGCAATGCGCGAGCAGAACATCTCGGTCGTCAAGACCAAGGTGGGCGACCGGTACGTGCTCGAGCAGATGCAGTCCATGGATGCCAATCTGGGCGGCGAGCAGTCGGGGCACATCATCTTCCTCGACCACAACACGACCGGAGATGGGCTCGTGACCGCGCTGCAGCTGGCTGCGGTGGTCAAGGAGTCCGGATCGGCGCTGAGCGAGCTCACCCGGGTGATGACGCGCTACCCGCAGGTACTCGTGAACGTGGAGGTTGCGGACAAGGCACGGCTCGCGACAAGCGCCGCGATCTCCAGCGCCGTGCACGCCGCCGAGAAGGAGCTGGGTGACGCCGGCCGCGTGCTCGTTCGGGCGAGCGGGACTGAACCGCTGGTGAGGGTGATGGCCGAGGCCGAGCAGGCCGAGAGGGCTCAAGCCATCGTCGATCGGCTCGTCACCCTCGTAGAAGAGGAACTCAACTAGTGCAGCGGCTCCACGAGGTTCGCCGCCGTCCAGCCGGGTCTCGAAGCCGCTCTCGGCTCTCCTGGCGGCGTGTTCTGTAATCGGTCCGTCACAACCCTCGGGCGCCGTTGGCTGGTACAATCCGAGTGGTCGGCACGTGCTTGCGAGGAGGGGATGCCTATCGCCTGTGAGCTGCAATGCGAAGCGCCAGGGCTGGCGAGGTACCGCTGCTACGGTGCTGTGTCCCGCGGGAGCGGCGACACGCCAGTCGACGAGGTGAGGACCGATCGAAGCATTCGGCGGATGGTCCTCCGGCTACTCTATCCGGAGTCGTGACGATGCCAACAAATCCCGTGGGTGACCGCGGGGACAAAGTGGCAGTCGAACCGGGTACCCGCTCTTCATCGGGCGCAACTTGGCGCCATTCGCGTGCAGCGGGCACGCGCACACCACGACAACTACCAACTCCTCAAGAGAGGTTGGCTATAGCCATGTGTGGAATCGTCGGATACATAGGTCCCCGGCAGGCAAGCGACGTCTTGCTCGGCGGACTTTCTCGGCTCGAATACCGCGGCTACGACTCGGCTGGTGTCGCGATCCTCGAAGACAGCGACCTCACCGTCGTGCGCCGCATCGGCAAGCTCGTGAACCTGCGAAACGCCATCGAGGCGGCGCCGGTACCCGGATCGACGGGCATCGGTCACACGCGGTGGGCGACGCACGGCAGGCCGAGCGAGGAGAACGCGCATCCTCATGTGGACTGCACGGGACGCATCGCGGTCGTGCACAACGGCATCATCGAGAACTACGTGGAGCTTCGCGAGGAGTTGCGCGCGACGGGTCACATCCTTCGGTCGGAGACCGACACCGAGACCGTCGCTCACCTGGTCGAGAGCTACTATCAGGGCGACCTCGCGGAGGCGGCGGCCAAGGCCATCAAGCGCCTCGAAGGGGCGTACGCGCTCGGTATCGTGCACACCGACCACCCCGGCACCGTCATCGCGGCGCGCAAGG
This sequence comes from uncultured Actinomycetes bacterium, assembly GCA_963702525.1. GTDB lineage: Bacteria > Actinomycetota > Coriobacteriia > Anaerosomatales > PHET01 > CAVPCY01. Next base: position 88,127 of record CAVPCY010000014.1, read on the forward strand.
ACTCGCCGCTGATCATCGGCGCGGGCATCGGCGAGAACCTCGTCGCGAGCGACATCCCGGCGGTGCTCGAACACACGCGCGAGGTGGTGACGCTCGAGGACGGGCAGTTCGCGGTGGTGACCGCCGACTCGATCGACGTCTTCGACCTCGCGATGAACCCCGTGGTGCCCGAGACGATGCACGTCGAGTGGGACCTCGAAGCTGCCGAGAAGTGCGGCTACGAGGACTTCATGCTCAAGGAGATCTTCGAGCAGCCCACGGCGCTGCGCGAGACGCTGCGCGGCCGAATGGTCGAAGGCGAGATCCAGCTCTCTGAACTCGCCATGACGCCCGAGCAGGTCGCGGCCATCGAGCGGGTCTACATCACGGCCTGCGGTACGAGCTACCATGCGGGCCTCGTCGCCAAGCACCTCATCGAGGGCTGGGCGCGGATCCCGGTCGAGGTAGCGGTGTCGAGCGAGTTCCGCTACAACGACCCGATCGTCGACGACCAGACGCTCGTGGTCGCGATCACGCAGTCGGGAGAGACCGCGGACACGCTCGCCGGCGTCAGAGAGGCGCGCGAGCGCGGTGCGAAGGTCGTCGCGATCACCAACGTCGTGGGCTCGCGCGTGACGCGGGAGAGTGACGGCGTCATCTACACGCACGCGGGTCCCGAGATAGGCGTGGCCGCCACGAAGACGTTCACCGCGCAGATCGCAGCGCTGACCGTTCTCGCGCTCAAGTTGGCGCAGGTCGAAGGGCACGCTCGGGACAGAGCAGGTCGACCGTCTGTGGAACGAGATGCTCACGATCCCCGACGTCGTCGAGACGATACTCGAGCGGCTCGGTGACCTCAAGGGGTGCGCCGAGGTCTTCGCGGACGCCAACAGCTCGCTGTTCCTCGGCAGGGGGATGGGTGTCCCGGTCGCGATGGAGGGCGCGCTCAAGCTCAAGGAGATCAGCTACATCCATGCGGAGGCGTACGCCGCGGGCGAGATGAAGCACGGGCCTATCGCGCTGATCACCGAAGAGGTGCCCGTGGTCGTGGTCGCGCTGCAGGGGCACACCTACGAGAAGGTCGTCAGCAACATACAAGAGGTACGCGCGCGTGGCGCGCGGGTGATCGCACTGGCCACCTCGGGCGACGACGCCATCGACGAGCACGCGGAGTGCGTTCTGCACATCCCTCAGACAAGCGAGTCGATGTCGGCGATCCCGGCGACCGTGCCGATGCAGTTGCTCGCGTACTACATCGCGAAGCGACGTGGCTGCAACGTCGACCAGCCGCGCAACCTGGCCAAGTCCGTGACGGTGGAGTAGCCGATGGGTGTCTTGGGTCTGGGCGTCGACATCGTTGAGATCGACCGTATGGCGGCGGCACTCGAGCGGCGCCCGCGGATCAAGGAGCGCATCTTCTCGGAAGAGGAGCGGCGCTACTGCGACAAACGCACCCGCCCCGAGGTGCACTACGCACTGCGCTTCGCCGCCAAGGAGGCCGTGCTCAAGGCGCTCGGCACCGGCTTTCGCGGCATGCGCTTCAGCGACGTCGAGGTGGGTCGCGAGCCCTCGGGCCGGCCGGTGCCGCGTCTGAGCGGCCGTGCCGCCGAGCGTGCCGAGGAGCTGGGCGTGGTCGAGATGCACCTGTCGCTCTCCTTCACGCACACCACGGCGGTCGCTTCGGCCGTCGCCATCACCGAGGACAACCGTCCCAGGAAGTCCGAGAAGCCCGATCCGATGGCGGAGCTGTCGCGCACCTTCAAGGAGGCCCGGGCGATGCTGGACGAGGTTGGGGTCGAGGGCGAGAAGACCGAGCCGTCGCGGGAAGATAGCTAGCAGCCGCACAACCGCAGCGAGGGGGACGCATGTACCGGGCGTTGAGTGCGCAGCAGTCGCGCGAGATCGAGAAGCGTGCGGTCGCGGCCTCTCTCGGTCACGCTGGCAGACCTCATGGACGCGGCCGGGCGCGCTGTCGCCGAGCAGGTTCAGGCGTGCGCGCCCTCGGGTGAGGTCGTCGTCGCGTGCGGTCCCGGGAACAACGGCGGGGACGGTTGGGTCGCAGCGCGCGAGCTGCTTGCGCGCGGGCGCAGCGTGCACGTGCTGTCGACGCGCGACCCAGCGGAGCCTCACGGGCGTCGCCGCCGACGCAGCCGCAGCGGCGATCGCGGCGGGTGTGGCGTGGAGCAGTGCCCGACGGTGCGCCGGAAGCACGCGCGCTCGCAGCCGATGTCGTGGTCGACGCGCTGCTCGGCACCGGGGCTGCACTGCCGCTTCGCGACGACGTCGCGCTGTGGTGCTCGGCGATCAACGACAGCGGCGCCTTCGTCGTCTCGGTCGACGTGCCCACGGGGGTGGACAGCGACACGGGACAGCGCGATCGCCCGATGCTGTCGTGGCGGACTGTACGGTGACGTTCACCGCGCCCAAGCGCGGGCTCGTGCTCTACCCGGGAGCTGCGTGCGCGGGCGAGATCGTGGTGGCTCCGATCGGCATCCCGGCTGTGCTGCTCGAGGCGGTGGACGCGCCGGAGATCTGGACGGCGGCTGAGCTCGCGCGACTGCTTCCCCGTCCGGCTCCCGACGCCCACAAGAACCAGCGCGGGCGCGTACTGGTAGTCGCCGGGTCGCGTGCCTATCCGGGTGCTGCGGTGCTCGCCGCGCGCGGCGCGATGCGCATGGGCGCGGGCTACGTGACACTCGCAGTGCCCGAGCCGGTCGTGTCGGTGGCGCAGGCGCACCTCCTGGCCTGCGTCGTGGTCGGCCTGCCCACCACCGGCAAGGCGATGTCCTCAGCAGCCGCGGCTGTCGTGCGCGACATGGCCGCCGAACACGATGCCGTCGTTCTCGGCCCCGGGCTCACCGTCGCGGACGGCGCGGCGGCAACCGCGCGCAAGCTCGTGGCATCGGTGGAGCTGCCGATGGTGCTCGACGCCGACGGCCTCAACGCCTTCGTGGACCACGTGGGGGTCATCGAGTCACGCATGGCCCCCATCGTGCTCACGCCGCACCCGGGCGAGCTGGCTCGGCTGCTGGGCGTGAAGACCGCCGACGTGCAGGCGGATCGGCTTGCCGCGAGTCTGCGCCTCGCCGGAAGCGACCGGGCGGTCGCCCTCAAGGGCGCCGGTACCGTCATCAGTGTCGAGGGGCGGCAGGCAGTGAACACGAGCGGCTCGGTCGCGCTTGCCACTGCCGGCACGGGGGACGTGCTCGCGGGGATGATCGGCGCTCTGCTCGCACAGGGACGCTCCGTGTTCGACGCCGCCCTGCTCGGCGCCTACGTGCACGGGCGGGCAGGGGAGGCGGCCGCACGAGAGCTGACTCCCCTGGCGTGTGACCGCCGAGGACGTGCCCGAGTTCATCCCGGACGCGTTGGGTGAGATGATGGAGTCGTGGTAGTCATCGTGCACACCGCCACCGGGAGGACGTACACATGTCAGCAGTGACGGCGCGCGACATCATGACACCGGACCCTGTCACCATCGGAAGGGACGTGCCGGTCGTCGACGCGGCGCGCATCATGGTCGAGCGCAACATCGGCTCGCTGCCGGTCGTGGAGGACGGCCGACTGGTGGGGCTCGTGAGCGAGGGCGACCTCATCATGCAAGACGTCAAGATCGAGTTTCCCACTTACATCCACCTGCTCGACGGCTTCATCATGTACCCGCCCGCGCATGCGCGCTTCGAAGGCGAGCTCAAGAAGGCGGTCGCGGCGACGGTGGGTGACGTGATGACCTCGGACCCCGTGACGGTGCAGGTCACCACGTCCTATCGAAGACGTCGCTACGGTCCTTTCCGAGCGGGGCGTTTCTCGGCTGCCCGTTCTCGACGGAGACGTGCTCGTGGGCATCGTGAGCAAGCACGACATCGTAAGGGCGATCGCCGGAGGGCTGACGTAGATGACCGATCGACGCTGGGCGTGGGCCGAGATCGACCTGGGCGCGATCGCGCGCAACGTCGAGACGCTGAAGGGCCTCACCAGGCCGGGCACGCTGTTCATGGCCGTCGTCAAGGCGGACGGCTACGGGCACGGAGCGCTGCCCGTCGCCCAGGCCGCGCTGGCGGCTGGCGCCGACCGCCTCGGCGTAGCGACCGTGGGCGAGGCCATCGCGCTTCGAAACGAAGGGATCTCGGCTCCCATCCAGTTGCTGTCGGAGCCGCCCGAATCGACGGTGGCAGACATCGTCGAGCACGGTCTCATCCCCACGGTGACCACCCGGACGTTCGCGGGGGCGCTGGGGCGCTACGCTTCGGGGCGCGGTACCGCGGTTCGCTACCACCTCAAGGTCGACACCGGGATGAACCGCATAGGCGTGAGGGCCGAGGATGCCCCTCAGTTCGCCGCGATGCTCGCCGAGTTCCCGGGGCTCGAGCTCGAGGGCACCTTCACCCACTTCGCCACGGCCGATGTTCCCGGTGACTGGGACGTCACTCGCCAGCTGCAGCGGTTCCGCGATGCGGTCGAGGGCATGCGCTCGGAGCGGGTCGACCCCGGGCATCGTGCACGCCGCGAACAGCCCGGCGACGATCCTCGTTCCCGAGTCGCACTTCGACATGGTCCGCTGCGGCATCGCCCTGTACGGTCTCCATCCCGCGAAGAGCACCTACGGTGTGGTGGACCTTGCGCCCGCGATGTCGGTCAAGGCGCGTGCGACGCTTGTCAAGCGCATCGGGATGGGCGAGGGCGTCAGCTACGGCCTGACGTGGCAGGCGGCGACCCAGACCGAGATCGCGACGCTGCCGTTGGGCTACGCCGACGGCGTCCACCGCGTGCTGTCGAACAAGATGCACGTGCTGGCGGGCGGCAAGGTGCTCGCGCAGGTGGGTCGCGTGTGCATGGACCAGTTCATGGTCGAGATCCCGCGCGGCACGACGCTCGAGCGCGGAGACGAGGTCGTTCTCGTGGGGTCGCAGGGCGCCGAGCGCATCACGATGGAAGACCTCGCTGAGCTCGCCGGCACCATCAACTACGAGCTGGCTTGCGGCTTCGGGATGCGCCTGGAGCGCGTCTACCGCTAGCCGTCCCCGGCCCTTCGCGGGTTCGGTCTCGGATTCCTTTGCTTGTCGGCAGGAGCTACTCCTGATGTAGCGAACACAGTCAGCAGCGACGTGTGCGCGCAGTTTCTTACGAGCGTGCCGAGGGGGGTATCACGTGAACGACAAGACCGTCGAAGACCTGGAGTTCCACCAGAACACGGTCGGATCCGATGCGAACTCTCCGCTGCATCTGATTCGCGAGAAGGAGATCGAGATCTCCGGTCAGATGCTGGCCGCCAAGCGCCAGGCCGACGAGATCGTCGCCGAAGCTCGCAAGCGTGGTGCGAGCATCGTCGGCTCGGCACATGACGAGGGAGCGGAACTCGCGAAGAAGCAGGAAGTGGAGATTCGCGCGCAGATCGAGCGCGAGATCGAAGAGGTGGGCGTGCAGGCCGAGCGCGACGCGGTCGCTCTCGAAGAGACGATCGCGAAGCGCAAGGCGCAGGCGGTCACGTTCGTCGTGGAGTCGGTCGTAGGCGCCTGAACCGAGAGCGAGCAGCAGGGAACCGCACCACAAGGCAGGGGGGAGTCACAGGATGCTCATCCCGATGGCGAAGGTCGAGATCATTGGCCCGAAGGGCCTGTTCTTCGACGTGCTTGGCATGGTCCACGAGCAAGGCCGGCTCCACATCGAGGACCTCTCGAACAAGATCGGTCGCGGCGAGATCCCGCTGGACCGGATGGAGGTCGTTGCGGGCCAGTCGCGCGAGCGCGAGCAGATGGAGGAGATGCTCATCCGCGTGCGCTCGATCCTCAAGGCGCTCGACCGCGGTGCCGGCGGAAGTCGACAAGGACGCCGTGCGCAAGGAGTACGACCGCCTCTGCGCGATGGACGCGGACGCCCTTCGCATCGAGGTGTCGCGCGTCATCGACGAGGTCGAAGACCGCACGGCGACGCTCGCAGCGACGCACACCGACCTCGAGTCCGAGCTTCTGCTGCTCGGACGCTACGAGCCTATTCTGCAGAAGATCCAGCCGCTCGCCCGCCAGATCGTGACCACGGGGTCGTACGACTCGGTGGCGCTGCTGTTCGAGCGCCGCTACAAGGTCGCGCTCGACTCGCTCAAAGAGGAGCTCGACCGGATCACGCACAAGCAGTACGAGGTCGTCTCCACCGACGTCGACGAGGAGACCACCGCGGCGATCGTGGTCTTCGGCAAGCAGTACTCCGAGCCGGTCCACAAGTTCCTGGCGATGGAGAACATCAACCAGATCAGGCTGCCCTCCGAGTTCGACGGGATGCCTTTCGACGCGGCCTACGACGAGATCCAGTCGCGCCGCAAGGAGTTGCCCACCGATCTGGACGACGTCCGCAAGGAACTCGACGACATGTCCAACAACTGGCGCATCCGGCTCGTGGCGGTGCGAAACGTTCTCATCGACAAGACCGAGGAGATCGACGCGATTCCGCAGTTCGGGCGCACCGCGTACGCGTTCGTGATCAACGGCTGGATACCCGCCGATGAGGTTCAGGCGCTGCGCGATGGCATCAGAGCCAGGTGGGGCGAGGACGTCATCGTCGAGCAGACCGAGATCGACGAGCGCGACTACGCGAACACGCCGGTCGCGCTGAAGAACGACCCTCGAGTCGCCCCGTTCCAAAGCGTGCTCGGCGCGTACGGCATGCCTCGCTACGGGACCATCGACCCGTCGATCTTCCTGTTCATCTTCTTCCCGCTGTTCTTCGGCATGATCGTCGGCGACGTGGGCTACGGCATGATCATGCTCGGCATCGTCGTGTGGTTGCGGCTGAAGTTCCGCGAGAACGAGATGGTCCAGACCGCCACCTCGATCCTGGGTCCCGCCGCGACGATGGTGATCGTCTTCGGCTTCGTCTACGGCGAGTTCTTCGGGAACGTCTTCGGGACGCACATGCTCGACTGGATCCAGGACGATCAGCATCGGACCGCTGCAACTGCCCTTCAACCGCGTTGAATCGGTCCAGACGTTCATGTACCTGGCCATCGGCGTTGGTGTCATCCAGGTGACGCTCGGGCTGGTGCTCGGCGTGATCAACGCCGTCAAGACCAAGAACAAGCACCACCTGTACGAGAAGGGCGGCATCCTCACCTTCGTCGTGGCCATTCTGATCGTGGTCGTCTTCACGGTCACTGCGTCGCAGTTCGGTTCCTGGGCCATCTGGGGGCAGATGCTCTTCGCCATCCTCGCGTTTGCGGGGTTCATCTTCGCCGTACGCGGCGGCGGCGTCATGGGCGTGATCGAGACACTCGAGGCGTTCACCGGCATGGCGAGCTACATCCGAATCATGGCCGTGGGCCTGGCGGGCGCCATCTTCGCGGAGGCCATCAACGAGATCGTCGTCGAGATGGCTCAGAATACGGCGATGCTGGTGGTCGCGGTGCTCGTCGCCATCGTGCTCCACTCACTCAACTTCATCATCGCGGCGTTCAGCCCCGCGATTCATGCAATGCGTCTCAACTTCCTGGAGTTCTTCAGGGGGTTCTACGAGACTGGCAACACGCAGTACAGTCCGTTCGCTAAAACCGGAGGTGAGAAGGGCGCATGATCAAGAAATCGCTCAGAAGGTGGGTCCTGGGGAGTACGTTCTTTGTCTCGCTGCTCGTTCCCATGATGGCGTTCGCCGAAGAAGCGGCGACCACCGAGACGGCCGTTGCTTGGCAGGTCCCTGTCGGCAAGGCCATGGCGGCCGGTCTGGCGATGGCCTTCTCGGCCTTGGCTGCGGGCTATGCCCAGGCCAAGATCGGCTCCGCGGGCGCCGGGACTCTCGCAGAGCGCCCCGAGGTCTCGATCTGGATCATCACGCTCCAGGCACTTCCGGAAGTCATCGTGCTGCTCGGCTTCGTCTCGGCAATCCTCATCAACGGCGGCTAGGGCACCGCGGCAGAAGCGCGGTGGTCGGGACGTGACGCGGAGGGAACCGTAGCGATGGCACTGGAAGACATCTTCAGAGCGCTTGAGGAGCAGGCCGCGAAGGACTCCGAAGCGGTGCTTCGAGGAGGCTCGCGCGCATGCGGACGCGATCGTCGAGGAGGCGGAGCACGAGGCCGCGCGCACTCGCGATGTCCGTGTGGCGGATGCCGCGCGCACCGCGAAGCTGAGCAGCGCGCAAGACCTCAACGCAGCCAAGCTCGAGGCTCGAAAGAGGCTGGCGGCCGTGAAGGACGTCGCAGTCGGCGACGTGTTCGACGACGCAACCGCCGAACTCAAGAAGGTCCGCGGTACGGCTGCGTACGACGCAACGTTCCGCCGGCTCGCAGACGAGGCGCTCGAAGGCGTGGTAGGCGAGTTCAGCGTTCTGGTCGATCCCGCTGACGTCGACCTGGCCACGGCATTCCTGCGCGAGAAGGGCCTCAGCGCCGAGGTACGTGGTGACTTGTCAACGAGCGGAGGCCTGGCCGTTTCTACGGATGGCGGCCGGGTGATGCATCGCAACACGCTCGAGGACCGGCTGGACAAGCTCAGGGGCATGGCGCAGGCAGACGTTGCGGAGATTCTGTTCTCATGAGCCCAGCCGTAGCCTCAGCACAAGACAAGCGCGCGAAGTCCAACGACTACGGGTACTCCAACGCCCGTCTGCGCGGTATGCGTGCGCGGCTGCTCAGGCGCGAGAGGCTGGAGAACTTGCTGGGCTTGACCGACTTCCCGCAGCTCATCCAGGAGCTGATGCAGACCGAACTGCAGCCCTTCTTGGAGCAGACGCTGATCCACGGCCGCAATGCGGCGTCGATCGACGAGGCGCTCAAGCTCAACCTGATCGCCACGTATCGCAAGGTGCTCGGGTTCCTCAACACCGAGGCCGACGACATATGCACGACCCTGCTGGGCAGGTGGGACACGTTCAACCTCAAGACGATACTGCGGGGCAAGCATCTGCACTTGACGGCCGCCGAGATCGCGGAGGGCCTGTTGCCGGTGGGTGCGCTCTCGCAGGTCGACCTCGACGGGCTCAGCGGCCAAGGCGACGTCAAGGCGGTCGTCGACTCTGGCCGCCACGTGGGGGTTGCCGCAGGCAGCCGCGATGAGGACCGGCTTCGCCGAGTACCAGGAGAGCGGCGAGCTGGCGGACCTCGAGCTGGCGGTGGACCGGTTCTACGCGGAATGGGCGTCCAAGCGGCTTACCCGGCGCAAGAAGAACTACCAGGTGGCTCGCAGTGTGCTCGGCATGCAGGTGGACATCCTCAATCTGGTGATGGTCTTTCGCTCTGCCCGGGAGAACCTCGATGCCGAGCAGTCGGCGGACTACTTCCTGCTCGGCGGCCTGAACATCGAGTTGAACCAGTATCAGAGGCTTGCCGCGATGTCCGACGTGGACGAGATACTCGACGGGCTTCGGGGCACTCCCTACGGTCAGCTGCTCGACGAGACGGCGCTGAGCTACCTGGAAGATCTGTCGATCGCGGTGTTCGAACGCGCGCTGGAGGACTACTTCACGCGCAAGGTCATCGCGTTGGGGAACAGGGATCCGCTGGGAATCGGGATCCCGATCGGCTACCTGTGGGCGAAGCAGAACGAAGTGACCAACCTGCGCATCATCGTGAAGGGCGTTGCGGTTGGCATGCCGGCGGAGCGGATGAGGAAGGAGCTTATCCTTGTATAAGCTGGTCGTCCTCACCGATCCCGACAACGCCGATGGCTTTCGCCTGGCCGGTGTCGACGTCGACATCGTCGAGTCGGAGGACCAAGTCCGCGAGCACCTCAACAGGCTGCTCGACGACGAAACGAGCGGGATCATCGCCGTGAACGAGCACCTCATGACGATGATCGACGAGCGGACGCAGAGGAAGATCGACTCGATCTACCGGCCGCTCGTGGTCTCGCTCCCGCTCAGGGAGAAGCTCGCAATCGGGGATGATCATCGCGCTTACCTGGCAAGGCTCATTCGAAGGGCCATCGGATTCGACATCACATTGAGGCGAGGATAGATGATTGCCGGAACGATTCTGAAGATCACGGGACCGGTCGCCGTCGCAACGGGCATGACCGGCGCCAGGATGTACGACATCGTCCGCGTGGGCGAGGAAGGCCTCATGGGCGAGGTCATTCGCCTGGAGGGCAACACCGCGACCATCCAGGTCTACGAGGACACCTCGGGACTGAAGGTGGGAGAGCTGGTGGAGTCCACGGAGGGCCCCCTGATGGTCGAACTCGGCCCGGGACTTCTCACCTCCATCTACGACGGTGTCCAGCGACCGCTCCCGGTCGTTGCCGCGCAGAGCGGCGACTACATCGAGCGCGGCACCGTCGCCTCGGCACTCGACCGCGAGAAGCTCTGGAGCTTCACGCCCTCGGTGTCGGTGGGAGACGAGGTCGGCCCGGGTGACGTGCTCGGCGAGGTGCCCGAGGGACAGACGATCGTCCACCGGGTGATGGTTCCGCCCACGGTCAAGCGGGGCAAGCTCAAGAGCATCGCCGCGAAGGGCGAGTACAACGTCGACACGGTCATCGCGACGCTCGACGACGGTACCGAGATCGGCATGAGCCAGCGCTGGCCCGTTCGCCAGGGTCGCCCGTACATCAAGAAGATGGATCCGACCACCCCGTTCACCACGGGCATGCGGATCCTGGACACGTTCTTCCCGATCGCCCTCGGGGGCAACGCGATCATCCCGGGCGGTTTCGGAACGGGCAAGACGGTCACGCAGCAGTCGCTGGCCAAGTGGGCCGACGTCGACGTGATCGTCTACATCGGCTGCGGCGAGCGCGGCAACGAGATGACCGAGGTGCTCACCGAGTTCCCGCACCTCGACGACCCGCGCAACAACGCGCCGCTGATGGACCGCACCGTGCTCGTCGCCAACACCTCGAACATGCCGGTGGCCGCCCGCGAGGCGTCGATCTACGTGGGCGCCACGCTCGCGGAGTTCTACCGCGACATGGGCTACAACGTCGCGATGATGGCGGACTCCACGAGCCGCTGGGGTGAGGCGCTTCGCGAGGTCTCGGGCCGTCTCGAGGAGATGCCCGGCGAGGAAGGCTACCCGGCGTACCTCGCGACCCGTCTCGCCGCGTTCTACGAGCGGTCGGGCCGCGTGCAGCCCCTCGGCGCCGAGGACGACGACAGGGTCGGCTCGGTCACGATGGTCGGCGCGGTCTCTCCGGCCGGCGGCGACATGTCCGAGCCGATGACGCAGAACTCGCTGCGAGTCACCGGCGCCTTCTGGGCGCTGGACACCTCGCTCGCACACCGCCGCCACTTCCCGGCGATCAGCTGGACGAAGAGCTACACGCTCTTCCTCGGCCAGGTGAAGCGCTGGTACGAGGCGAACGTGGCCGACGACTGGCTCGAGCACCGCGAACGCGCGATGGCGATCCTGCAGAAGGAGACGGAGCTGCAGGAGATCGTGCAGCTCGTCGGGCCGGACGCGCTGCCCGAGTCCGAGAAGGTCATCCTCGAGGTCGCTCGCATGCTGCGCGAGGACTTCTTGCAGCAGTTCGCGTTCGACGAGGTCGACGCGTATTGCCCGCCGAAGAAGCAGTACTGGTTGCTGCGGACGATCCTCACGTTCCACGATGCGGCCACCGCGGCGCTCAACCGCGGCGTATCGCTGCACCAGGTCATGGACCTGCCGCTGCGCGACGAGATCGCGACCCTCAAGACCACGCCGCACGAAGCGGCGCTCGAGCGGATGCAGGAGCTTTCAGGGCAGATCGCCGAAGACATCGCAGAGATCGAGGTGTACTGATGGCCGAGACGACCGTCAACGAACGCCCCAAGCGCAAGCTGATCTCCACTGACTACCGGACTCTGTCCTACGTCACGGGTCCGCTGATCTTCGTCAACGACGTGCATGGCGTCGCATACAACGAGATGGTCGCCATCGCCATGCCGGATGGCTCGCATCGCTCGGGTCAGGTCCTCGAGGTCTCCGGCGAGACCGCGGTCATCCAGGTGTTCGAAGGCACGCGCGGTGTCGACATCGCCAAGACCGAAGTCCGCTTCATGGAGGAGGTCGCGAAGATCGAGGTCGCGCCCGAACTGCTCGGTCGCGTTCTGAACGGCACCGGCAAGCCCATCGACGGCGGGGCCCCGATCATCCCCGAGAAGCGCCTCGACATCACCGGCGCACCGATCAACCCGTACACCCGCGAGCAGCCCGCGGACTTCATCGAGACCGGCATCAGCGCCATCGACGGCCTCAACACGCTCGTGCGTGGTCAGAAGCTGCCGATCTTCTCGGGATCCGGCCTGCCGGCCAACGAGCTCGCAGCTCAGATCATCCGCCAGGCGCGGGTCAAGTCGGGTGAGGAGTTCGCGATCGTCTTCGGCGCGATGGGCATCACGCACCGCGAGGCGAGCTACTTCATGCAGCAGTTCGAGGAGACCGGCGCGCTCGAGCGAGTCGTCTTCTTCTTGAACCTCGCCGACGACCCCACCGTCGAGCGGCTGCTCACGCCGCGCTGCGCGCTGACGGTCGCCGAGTACCTCGCCTTCGAGAAGGATCTGCAGGTGCTCGTGGTCCTCTCGGACATGACGAACTACTGCGAGGCGTTGCGCGAGGTCTCGACGGCGCGCGAAGAGGTTCCGGGCCGCCGTGGCTACCCCGGCTACATGTACACCGACCTGTCGATGATCTACGAGCGCGCCGGCCGCATCAAGGGCCGCAAGGGCTCGGTCACGCAGCTGCCGATCCTCTCGATGCCCGACGACGACATCACTCACCCGATTCCCGACCTCACCGGCTACATCACCGAGGGGCAGATCGTGCTCTCGCGCCAGCTGCACCGGCGCGCGGTCTTCCCGCCCATCGACGTGCTGCCGTGTCTGTCGAGACTGATGAACCTGGGTATCGGCGAGGGCAAGACGCGCGAGGACCACCGGGCCGTGGCCAACCAGATGTACGCCGCTTACGCTCAGGGCCGCGACCTTCGCAAGCTCGTCGCGATCGTGGGCGAGGAGGCGCTCTCCGATATCGACCGAGCGTACCTGCGCTTTGCCGATCAGTTCGAAGAGCGCATCGTGGGCCAGGGCGACGAGGGCCGCTCCATCGAGGAGACGCTCGATATCGGCTGGGAGCTCATGAGCGGCCTGCCGATGGGCGAGCTCAAGCGCGTCCGCGACTTCATCGAGAAGTACCATCCCGACAACAAGGACGCCGAGTCCGGCGAGCCCGCAGCCGACATCGCGTAGAGGAGTCCACGCGTGGAGGAAGTACGGCCAACCAGAGCCGAGCTGCTCGAGCGCAAGCAGCAGATCGCGCTCGCACAGCAGGGCATGGATCTGCTCAAGCAGAAGCGCGATGCGCTGCTCATCGAGTTCATGTCGGTCATGGACGAGACACTGCGCCTCTCCGAGTCGCTGCAAAAGACCGTCTCGGAGGCGCAGTACGCCCTCGCGGTGGCCAAGGCCGTCGACGGGACCGTGACGTTGCGCTCCGCCGGACTGGCGACCCAAGGCGACGTCGTCGTGGACATGGCCGGTACCAAGATCATGGGCGTCGCCGTCCCGGTGGTGACCAAGGGCGAGAGCCCGAGGCGCACGTCGTTCACCCGTGGCTACGCGGTGACCGGCATCTCGTCACGTATCGATGAGACCGCCGACAAGTACGAGCGCATCCTCGAGGTCATCATCGAGTACGCCGACATCGAGACGCGCCTGAAGCGACTCGGCGAAGAGATCAACAAGACCAACCGCCGAGTCAACGCGCTGGAGCAGGTGACCGTGCCTGCACTGCGCGAACAGGTGAGCTACATCAGCCAGACACTCGACGAGCGCGCCCGAGAAGACCTCTTCCGCCTGAAGAAGGTCAAGAAGAAGATCGAGAGCAAGAAGGCCGCGCAGCTGCAGGGCTAGCCCCTGCTGCGCACCAACTCGTCGATCTCGCGCAGGATCTCGATACTCGAGCGCGCGTGGCGCCGCATCTGGCTTCCCAGGGTCAGCATCTTGACGACGTCGCCCATGGACAAGTTGCCGAAGTGCAGTTCGTCCCACTCGGCGTGCGCCACGTAGGACCACAGCTCGCCGAGGATCCACTCGATCTCTTCTATCTCCTCGGCGGTGAGGTCCTTCCAAGAACTGCCGAGTCCTCGGCGCAGCCGGTCGATGGCGCGCTCAACGGCCTTAGCGCGCTTGACTTTGAACGCCCGGATTCCCAGTTCCTCGTCGGAAACGTCGGCATGTCGGTCGTACATCACGCCACCCCCCTTATGGTTGGTTCTTCGACACGCTCCTGCGCAAACCCTTTTCGCGCGAGGGGCTTGAGCGCGAGAGGGTTCGGCTAGAATGGACGGCGCGGCGCTCGTGCCCGCTGCATGCGATCGCGTCCGTCGAAGGGGCAGGGCTGATGGAGTTCTCGGAAGTCATAGCGAAGAGGCGCAGCGTTCGCCACTTCAACAACACTCGCGACGTGTCCGATGAGGACATCCGCTACCTGCTCGAGGCAGCGGTGGCCGCGCCCACAGCCGGCAACATCCAGCCGTGGAGGTTCAGCGTCGTGCGCTCTCTGGCGGCCCGGGAACGCCTCTCCGCGGTCCTGCGGCAGCGATGGGCGACCGCCGCACCGGTCGTGATCGTGGTCGCAGTGGATCCGCGCCCGTGCGCGGCACGATACGGCGATCGGGGCGAGTACCTCTACTCGATCCAGGACACCGCGGCCGCCGTCGAGAACATCTTGCTCGCCTCGGTCGAGCGGGGGCTTGCATCGTGCTGGATCGGCGCCTTCGAGGAGGATGCGGTCCGCGATGCGCTCGGCCTGCAGGCGCCCCTCACCCCGGTGGCCGTGATACCGGTGGGCTACTCGGCCGAATCGGCCGGCCGCCCCGCGCGCCGGCCGCTCTCGGAGATCACCACCTGGTTGTAGGGGGGTACACGGCGCGATGGCCGGTTTGGGCTGCACGAACCTTGAGGAGCTGCAGGCGCTCATCGGCGAGTGCCACCGCTGCGATCTGGGCTGCACCCGGACCAGGCTCGTGTTCGGGGTCGGCGACCCGCATGCCCGAGTGATGCTCATCGGCGAGGCGCCGGGCAAGAACGAGGATCTGAAGGGAGAGCCGTTCGTAGGTGCGGCGGGCAAGTTCCTCGACGAGCTTCTCGAGCACGCGGGCATGGAGCGCTCGGAGGTGTACATCGCGAACATCCTGAAGTGCCGTCCTCCGGGCAACCGCGATCCGGAGGCTCTCGAGATCGAGACGTGCACCCCGTTCCTGCGCGAGCAGATCAGGGTCATCTCGCCCGAGGTCCTGGTCACGCTCGGCAACTTCGCGACGCGGTTCGTGCTGCGGACCGATGCCGGCATCACCCGCCTCAGAGGCACGATCCAGACGGCGGGGCGCTTCACCGTCCTGCCGATCTTCCACCCGGCTGCGGCGATCTACGACCGCACCAAACGTGACGTGCTACTGGCCGACTTCTCCCGGCTGCGCGAGCTTCTGGACGGCGTGCGGAGCGCCGAGCATGTCGCGAGCGACCTCGAGCCGGGGCCGGAGCCGACGACGGTCGCTCCCGGCGACGTGGCCCAGGACCCGGGGCCGGGTGCGTGCCCCGACGGTGCTGTCAGCCAGGAGCCGTTGTTCTGATGGATGACGTGATGCGGACCGAGAGCGCGGCTCAGACCATGGCGGCCGGTGAAGCGCTCGCGCCCCTGCTGGTCGCGGGCGACGTCGTCTTGCTCTCTGGTGACTTGGGCGCCGGCAAGACGCAGTTCGCCAAGGGCGTCGCCGAGGGGCTTGGCGTGGTCGAGCCGGTGACCAGTCCCACCTTCAACATCCTGCTCGTGCACCAGGGGCGTCTCCCTCTCTACCACTTCGATCTCTACCGTCTCGAGCATGCCGACGAACTCGAGGACCTCGACTACTACGCGACCCTCGAGTCCGACGGCGTCTGCCTCGTTGAATGGGGCGACCGCTTCACCGAGGCGGCGCCCCGGCTCCGGGCTGTCGGTGACGCTCTCGATCGAGGGTGACGAGCTGCGGCGCATCGATGTGGCGGCCATCGGCGATCGTGGCGAGCAGCTCGCGGCCGCGTGGCGGTCGGCGTGCGCGAACCGGGGCATCGGACAGGGTGGTGCGTGATGCCGCTGCTTCTGGCGCTCGACACCGCCACTGAGGCGGTCGGAGTCGGCGTGGCCAGCCTCGAACAGCTCCGGGATCACCGCACTCGAGAGTGAGGCCGAGCTCGCGCCCCGCAAGGCGAACGAGGTCCTGCTGCTTCGTGCGACCGCGGCGCTGGCTCGCGCCGGCAGCGGAATGTCCGAGGTCGGCGTCGTCGTGGTCGGCCGCGGCCCCGGATCGTTCACGGGTGTGAGGATCGGCGTGGCGACCGCAAAGGGGCTTGCTCAAGGCCTTGGCGCGCCCCTGTACGGTGTGGGCACACTCGACGCGATAGCCTGGCAGCTCGCCGACTTCGAGGGAACCGTGTGCGTTCTGGGCGACGCGATGCGTGGTGAGGTCTATCCCGCGCTGTTCGAAGCCACCGGCGAAGCGGTGCGCAGGCTCACTCCCGATCGGGTCGCCGATCCTCAGACCGTGGCCGAAACATGGTCGCAGCTCGCCGGGCCGTTGCTGCTCGCGGGCAACGGGCTCGCCAAACACGTCGAGCTCTTCTCGGCAGCGATGCCGTCGGCCCGGATCGCCGAGCAACACCTGTGGTATCCGTCAGGGACCGGGCTCATCGCCGCATTCGAGGCGGCTCGCGGCTCGCGGCGAGCTCGTGGGCGGCGACCCAGGCACGGTACTGCCGGTCTACACGCGGCTCTCCGACGCCGAGGAGGCCGAGCGGGCGCGTGCGGGGCTCCCAGGCGTGCCACCCCCCGATAGCGGTGTCGCGGGCGAGCGAGCCGCAGCAGCGGCTGACGCCTTCGTCGTACGGCCCATGCGCCGCGATGACGTCGCGCAGGTCCTCGCGATCGAGCAGGCGACGTTCGCCGATGCCTGGACGGCCGGCATGTTCGGCGACGAGTTGGCGCGGCCCAACCGCTCGTGGGTGGTCGCGACCGACGGTGACGCCGTGGTCGGCTACGCAGGACTCGCGGCCTTCGCCGACGAGGCGCACGTCATGAACCTTGCCGTGAGAGAGGACCGGCGCGGGGCCGGCATCGGCCGAGCGCTGCTGCAGCGAATCGAGGAGCTGGCACTCGCGTACGGGGCGACGGCCTTCACGCTGGAGTGCCGCCGAAGCAACGTCGAGGCGATCGGGCTCTACGAGTCACGGGGACTGCGCGTGGCCGGTTCGCGCCCGGGATACTACCCGGACAGCGGCGAGGATGCGCTCATCATGACCAGTACGTTGCGCTCGCTGGCCAGCGGTGAGGACGACCGCGAGCCGCCCGTCCGACCGCGAGCCGCTCATCCTCGCGATCGAGAGCTCGTGCGACGAGACCGCCGCCGCGGTCATCCGGGGCGATCGAGAGATCGCGTCAAGCGTGATCGCGAGCCAGATCGACTTCCACGCGCGCTTCGGCGGCGTGGTGCCCGAGATCGCGAGCCGCAAGCACACCGAGGCGATCGTCGGCGTGGTGGACGAGGCGCTGGAGCGCGCCGGCGAGCACCTCGCTGCCGGCGGCCCGCTCGCGCTTCGGCGACTTGGACGCGATCGCGGTCACCTATGGTCCGGGGCTCGTGGGGGCGCTCGTCGTGGGCCTGGCGTACGCGAAGGGCCTCTCGGCAGCTACTGGACTGCCGCTCGTGGGCGTGAATCACCTCGAGGGTCACATCTTCGCCAACGTTCTGGCCGACGAGCAGGTCAGGCCGCCGCTCGTGACGCTCGTGGTCAGCGGCGGGCACACGTCCCTCGTCCACATGCCCGAATGGGGCGAGTACCACACGCTGGGGGAGACGCTCGACGACGCGACCGGGGAGGCGTTCGACAAGGTCGCGAAGGTCCTCGGCCTGGGGTATCCCGGCGGCCCGGTCCTCTCGAAGCTCGCTGCCGAGGGGAACCCGGCGGCGATCGACTTCCCGCGCGCGATGCTTCGAAGCGGCGACTACCGATTCTCGCTCTCGGGACTCAAGACCGCGGTCATCAACCACATCCGCCACGAACGTGAGGCGGGCCGGGACATCGACGTCGCCGATCTCGCCGCCAGCTTCCAGGCCGCGATAATCGACGTGCAGGTCGCCAAGTCGGTGCGCGCGGTGCAGGAGACGGGTGCCGTGGCGTTCTGCCTTGCGGGCGGCGTGGCGGCGAACCCGGCGCTGCGCGAGGCTCTTCGCGAGGCGATCGAGCCGCTGGGCGTGCACGTGAGCGTGCCGCCGATGCACCTTTGCACCGACAACGCGGCGATGATCGCGGCTGCCGCGTACTACCGGTACCGCAAAGGTGACCTGCTCGGCCTGGGCGCGGATGCAGTCCCCGGACTCCGCCTGGACACGGTGCCAGGCGGCTCCGCTACCGAAATCTGAGTGGAGCGCACTCAACCCTTCTCGGAAAGTCGCAGGTAGAAGGGTGTTGAACCTTGCCCCGCGTATGGGTAGAATCCTTGTGCGTTGGCACTCGGAGGGCCTGAGTGCCAGCACTCGCGGGGGACGAGGGCGTATCCGCTGCCGAAGGATGGGTACCAACCCACCGGCGCGGTTCGACCGCACCAGCCGCAGGAGTCGACTCGCCGGGCATACGCCCGGTGACACGTGCAGGCCGCTATCGAGTATGTAGGAGGGACGTCAATGAACCTGAAGCCGCTGGGCGATCGCGTGATCGTGAAGCAGGCGGAGGCCGAGACCCAGACCAAGTCCGGCCTCATCATCGCCGACACCGCCAAGGAGAAGCCCACGAAGGGCACGGTCATCGCCGTGGGCGAGGGCAAGTGGGACGAGGACGGCGAGAAGCGCATCGCTCTCGACGTCAAGGCGGGCGACACCGTCATCTACAGCAAGTACGGCGGGACCGAGGTCAAGGTCGACGGCGAGGACTACCTGATCCTTCGCGCCGACGACATCTACGCCGTCGTCGAGGGCTAGTCGCATCGACCACGCATGCAGTCCGTATCGCGTGAGAATCTAGAAGGAGGACAGAGCAGAAATGGCTAAAGAGATCCGTTTCGACGAGGAGGCCCGTCACGGCCTCGCGTCCGGCGTCAACAAGCTGGCCGACGCCGTCAAGGTGACGCTTGGCCCCAAGGGCCGCTACGTCGTGCTCGAGAAGAAGTTCGGCGCGCCGACCATCACCAACGACGGTGTGACCATCGCCAAGGAGATCGAGCTCGAGGACCCGCTCGAGAACATGGGCGCTCAGCTCGTCAAGGAAGTCGCCGTCAAGACCAACGACGTTGCCGGTGACGGCACCACCACCGCTACGCTGCTCGCTCAGGTCATCGTGACCGAGGGGCTGCGCAACGTGACGGCCGGCGCCAACCCGCTCGCCATCCGCCGCGGCATCGAGAAGGGCGTCGAGGCGATCGTCGAGGAGATCAAGGGCAACGCCAAGGAGATCGAGGACCGCGACGAGATCGCTCACGTGGGCGCCATCTCGGCCGCCGACGACGAGATCGGCGACAAGATCGCCGAGGCGATGGAGGTCGTGGGCAAGGACGGCGTCATCACCGTCGAGGAGTCGCAGACCTTCGGGATCGACATCGAGACCGTCGAGGGCCTGCAGTTCGACAAGGGCTACATCTCCCCGTACATGGTCACCGATCCGGAGCGCATGGAGGCCGTGCTCTCCGACCCGCTGATACTCATCGTGAACCAGAAGATCGGCAACATCGCCGACCTGCTGCCGGTGCTCGAGAAGGTCATGCAGTCCGGCAAGAACCTGCTCATCATCGCCGAGGACCTCGAGGGCGAGGCGCTCGCCACCCTGATCCTCAACAAGCTGCGCGGCACCTTCACCTCGGTCGCCGTCAAGGCGCCGGGCTTTGGGGACCGCCGCAAGCGCATGCTCGAGGACATCGCCGTGGTGACCGGCGGTCAGGTCGTGACCGAGGAGCTCGGAATGAAGCTCGATTCGGTGACGCTCGACATGCTCGGTCGCGCGAAGACCGTCAAGATCACCAAGGAGAACACGACCGTCATCGACGGTGCCGGTGCCGAGGAAGCCATCAAGTCCCGCATCAACCAGATCAAGGTCGAGATCGAGAACTCCGACTCCGACTTCGACAAGGAGAAGCTCCAGGAGCGTCTGGCCAAGCTCTCCGGCGGCGTGGCCGTCATCAAGGTGGGCGCGGCCACCGAGGTCGAGCTCAAGGAGAAGAAGCACCGCATCGAGGACGCCCTGCAGGCGACTCGCGCGGCGGTCGAAGAGGGCATCGTCGCCGGCGGCGGCGTGGCGCTCGTCGACGCGCTGCCCGCGCTCGACAAGCTCGAGCTCGAGGCCGACGAGATGGTGGGCGTCAACATCGTGCGCAAGGCGCTCATCGAGCCGATGCGCATGATCGCCGCCAACGCCGGTTTCGAGGGCTCGGTCGTGGTCGAGAAGGTCAAGACGCTCCCCGCCGGCGAGGGCCTCAACGGCGCCACCGGCGAGTATGGCGACATGCTCAAGATGGGCGTCATCGACCCGGTCAAGGTGACTCGCTCGGCGCTGCAGAACGCCGCGTCGATCGCCGCACTGATCCTGATCACCGAGGCTGCCGTCAACGATGCTCCCGTGAAGGACGATGGTGGCGCAGCTGCTGCCATGGCCGGCATGGGCGGCATGGGCGGGATGATGTAGCCGGCTGTCTGGGCTGCAACGCACCAGCATCACGCATCGGAGGGCTCCGGCATCGCGCCGGGGCCCTCTTCTCGTCCCAAGGGTCAGGTTCGCGCGAGCAGCTTCTCGTAGACCGCGACCAGTTCGCGCGTGCTGGCCTTGATGTCGTGGGTGCTCGCGATATCGGCGCAGCCGGCCCGCAACCGCTCGGCGAGCTCGGTATCGGCGGATACGGCACGCATCGCCGCCGCGAGCGCCTCGGGGTCCTCGGAAGTGAGAAGCCCGCTGACGCCGTCGGTGACGATCTCGCCCACGCCGGGAGAGCGCACGCCGATCACCGGCAGCCCGGCAGCTGCCGCCTCGACCACCACGAGCGGGTACATCTCGCTCACCGAGGCGGTCGCGAACGCGTCGCACGCGGCGAGAATCCCGGGCACGTCCTCGTACGGCGTCATGCCCAGGAACCTGACGCGCGCGCTCACCCCGGCTTCGGCGGCCTTGCGCTCGCATAGCGCTCTGGCCGGGCCGTCGCCGACGAGCACGAGCGCGAGGCGCGGGTCGGTGCCCGCCGCTCGCGCGAAGGCGTCGAGCAGCAGCGCCACGTTCTTCTCGTGGGCGATGCGGCCGACGTACGCAAGTGCGAAGGCGTCCTCCGCCAGCCCGAGCTCGGCCTTGGTGCGTGCCGAATCGGGGCGCGCGAACTTCTCGGTGTCGATGGCGTTGTGGAAGACGAGCAGCTTCTCCGGCAGCGCGCCGTAGCCCGCGAGCCACTCGGCCACGTCGGCGGAGGGCGATATCGTCAGCGATACGTGCCGGTTGAGCCACATGAGGTATCGGCGGACCGCGCCGTGGCGCACCGCATGCGGGAGCCACGCGACGTAGGTGTCCGAGTACAGGTCGTAGCGCGTGTGGTTCGTGAACACGAGCGGGACGCCGCTGCGAGAGTGCAGGCGCATGGGAGCAAGGCAGCTCGCGAAGGGGTGATGCGCGTGCGCGATGTCGAGCGTGCGCATCGCCGCGCGGGCATCACCCGACAGGCCCAACGGCCAGTTCCATCCCGTCTTGCCCCATGGTACGGCGGGCGAGCGGAAGACGCGGGAGTCGTCGTGCGCGTAGTCTCGGTCACCCCACGTGAAGACGAGCACCTCGTGGCCCTGGCGTTCGAGCTCGGCCCGGTAGAGGCGGATGTGGTTCGTCACGCCGCTGACGTGCGGCAGGAACATGTCGGCGAACATCCCGATACGCATCGTCGCACACCACGCCGCCCAGACCTGCGAGCATGAAGCGCACGCCCAAGGATAGAGCAGGAACGCCGCAAGACACGACATCACTACGCGATAGACCTTCGGCGAGAGCAGGTGTCTGCCCGAGGATACCGCGACGATGACCGCGGCGTACCAGGCGAAGTCGGCGAGTTCGTGGCCGATGAAGAAGGCGGCGACTCCCGTGGGTCCGAGGGAGAGCCCCTTCGCGACGAGTGCGGCGCCTATCGTGACCCACCACAGCAGCCAGTACGGGTTCGCGAGGCTCACTGCGGCGCCGTGCACCACAGGGCCCATGCGCGACTCGACCTCGGCGGCCTCGAGATCCGCGACCACCGTGCCTTTCACCGCCCCGTAGAGCAGCGTGCCGCCCATCCAGAGCAGGAAGCCGCCACCCAGGATCGACAGCGTGTTGATGACGGTGGGCTGCTCGAGGAAGTCCTGCAGCCCGAAGGCGAACGCCACGATCAGCGCGGCCTCAAGGACGGCATGGCCCGCGAGCATGAGAAGCGCATTCAGGCGTCCGTGCCGGATGGTGCGCGTGATGGTGACCGTGAGATAGGGTCCGGGGGCCATGGCGCCGGTGAGAGCGATCGCGAACGCCGCCGCACCAAGCGCAAGCGCCGAGGATGCCGTCTCGCTCACGCGCGATCCTCAGCGTCGATCTCGACGCCGGCCAGGCAGAGCACTCTGGTGGCGATGTCGGCGGCGGCAAGCGGACGCGCCAAGGACTCGGCAATGGCTCGCATGCGGGCCAGGCGCTTGGGGTGGGCGGCCGCCTTGCGAGTGAACTCGGCGAGCATGCGCGGGTCCTCGGCGAAAACGGCGGCCCCAGCGTTCACGAGCGCGGTGGCGTTCGCACGCTCCTGGCCCGCGGCCGGGCCTACCAGCACCAGAGGCAGCGCCATGTCGATGCACTCGGCGCACACGAGCCCGCCGGGTTTCGCGAGTGCCACGTCGGACGCTGCCATCAGCGGCGCCATGTGCTCGACGTAGCCCAGAACGTGCACGTTGGTGGTGCCGAACCCCGCCGAGCGGGTCTTGAGCTCCTCGGCGAACTCGTCATCGCGTCCTGTGACGATAGCGACCGACACGCGGGGCATCGACGCGAGCGCCGGCAGCGAGACGGCCAGCGACTCCTTGAAGTGGCGATAGGGGCCGGGCATCGTCGAGCCTGCAACGGCAAGCACGACGGGCCGGTCGGTCGGGAGCCCGAAGTGCTCGCGGGCGGCTGCGCGGTCGTACTCGGCCGTGAACTGGAGCCGGACCGGGATGCCGGTGATCGCGACCGAACCACTCGCGTGCCCCCGGCGCTCCAGCTCCTCGGCGCTACGCTCGTCCGCGGCGCAGAACAGCGAGATGCCGTCCCGCGGCCACAGGCTGTGGATGCCGAAGTCGGTCGCCACCGAGACGACGCTGCGAATCGAGCCGGCCGCGGTGGGCGGCCCGCGCGGCGAGAAGCGCCGGCAGGGCGTGTGTGCAGACCACCACGGCGGGCTGTGTCTCGGCGAGGTAGCCGTTGAAGCGCCGGAAGACCCAGGAGAGCAGCGGCATCCCGAGGAACCGGGCGATGCCGCCGATATGGCTGGACGACCAGATCAGATCGTAGAGTCGCGCTGAGGCGCCGGTGAACGCCGAGGTCAGGCTGTCACCCGAGGGGCGAAGCGACCCGTAGGGGAGCGCGTCGACCGTCTCCACCACCACCGAGTCGCCTCCCAGCTTGCCGATCTCGCGCGCGACAGCTTCGGCCGCCATGCGGTGCCCTGAACCGACGGCTGCGTAGGCGACGACGATGCGTGGTGTGGATGCCATGGGTGGTACTATACAGCAGTCCGAAGGGGGTTTCGTGCCCTCTGACCTGCTATTAAGGAGTGCGCGTGGCGTTGTCCATCGGTATCATCGGCCTGCCGAACGTAGGCAAGTCTAGGCCATGGTCACAGCTCTCGTAGCATCTCTCTCGGCGGCTCTCTACGGCGTCGCCGACTTCCTGGGCGGGTTCGCCTCCCGCAAGGACGCGGCACTCAGGGTCACCCTCGCCTCTCAGCTCGTCGGGCTTGCGGTGCTCCTCGGCGTCACGCTCGTGCTGCCGCCCGCGTCGTGGAGCGATCCGCGGATCCTGTGGGGCCTTGGCGCCGGTATCTTCGGCGGGGGCGGCGTGCTTGCCCTGTACGCGGGTCTCGCGACCGGACGCATGAGCGTGGTCGGACCGATCGCGGCGGCGCTCACGGGTGCCTTGCCGGCTGCGGTGGGGCTCTCGACCGGGGCTCCGCTGCGCTGGACGGGGCTTCTCGGCATGGCGCTCGCGCTCGTCTCGGTGGTCATCGTGAGCATGTTCGCCGAGGACGAGGAGGCCGCCGTCAGCACCGGCTCCCCGCGCACCGCCATCGCGTTCGCGGTCGCAGCAGGTCTCGGCTTCGGTATCTCGGTCATCTGCTTCTCGCAGACTCCGGCATCCACGAGCTTCGCGCCGCTCGTCCTTGCGCGCTCGACCACTGTGACCGTGCTGCTCGTGATCTCGATCGTCCGAGGCGGGCGCGTGATGCCGATACGAGAGGCAGGGCGAATCGCGTTGTTCACGGGCGTAGTCGACGCTGGGGCGAACGTCAGTCAGGTCGTGGCGCTCCGAATAGGTCCCATGGCACTCGCGGCCGTCATCGGCGCGCTGTACCCGGTGGTCACCGTGTTGCTCGCGCGAGTCGTCTTGCATGAGCACCTTCGTGGCTGGCAGCGCGTGGGGGTCGTGATGGCGCTCGTGGCGGTCGTTCTGACCGCCCTGCCGTAGACAGGGAGCTAGCTGCGCGTCGGCTTTGGTGAGTTCCCAGTCCATCAGGTAGGGGAGCGAGCCGTTCGACATGACCTCGAAACCGCCGATCGCCTCGCGCCGGTTGGTGATCCACTCCCGGCTGTACGCCGGAAGCGCCGTCGTCCCCACAGGGAGAACCGGCTGGCCTCTGCGCGCCGCGTACGTGGCGGCAACGAGGTACTGCACCTTGGAGCTCGCCGAGACGACCACGGGCCTGAGCGTGCGCGCCCTTGACTGCGGGTAGTAGCGCGCGTTGAGCTTGGCGGCGGCCTGGGCGCCGTCGGCCGTCGAGATCCGGACGATGCCGGGTGTGCCCTTCAGCGCCGTCGCCGAGAACGAGCCGGCTTTGCCTGCGGTGATCGCTCGCTTGGTCGCGGGACGATTCGCCGCGATCCAACCACGGGCATCGGCACCGAGTGTCGTCTCGGCGGTGAGCAGCAGCGGCACGCCCTTGGCTGCCGAGACGGCCGCTGCCGCGAGCGAAGCTCGGGTATCGCCGGTCCTCACGAGTAGCACCTCCCCGCTTGCGGGCACCCCCACGACGCTCGCGATTCCGGCCGCGACCGCGGCGGGTGTCGGACCACCGACGACGCCTGCGCCGCTCGTGGGCACGCCCGAGGCGGCGCAGAGTGCGGCAGCGCACGTCGCATCGAACGACCCGTCGACGCCCGCCAAGACGACCTGCTGCGGTGCGAGGCGCGCGAGCTCGGTCGCGGTGTTGGCAGACGGACCGCCGGGCTCCGTCCATAGCAGCGGTGCGCCTAGGCGGGTTGCGAGGCCGGCCACGCCGGGTACTTCGGCGGCAAGGTCCGCCCGTGCGATCACGACGGTGTCCGCGCCGTCCGGGAAGTCCATCTCCGAGACCACGTTCGCGAGTTCGGCCGAGGAGCCGGCGACGACTCGGGGGAACCGCTTGCGGTACGGCGCGCTCGCCATCCAGGAGTCGACGCCAGTGGCGATCGCCTCTGCGATGCGGCGGCGATACCCCGGCTGCTTGAGCAGGTGGGCGTCGCTCGGGTTCGAGATGAAGGCACTCTCCACCAAGATGGCCGGCATGTTCGACCAGCGGCACACGTAGAAGTCGGCAGTGTGAGTACCGCGGTCACGCAGGCTCGTCGCTCGCACGATCTCGCGGTGCACCACGGCGGCGAGTCGGCGCCCCAAGTAGTCCTTTGGCGAGGCCCACGTCTCGGTACCGCGGGAAGCTCGGCTTGCCGCGCCGTTCGCGTGGATGGAGATGAACAGGTCGGCGCCTTTCGCGTTCGCGTAGTCCACGCGGGCCTGCAGGTCGTCTCGGGGGATCCCGCCCACGATGCCGGTGCGGTGGTCACGGCGGAACCCCCACGTGCGGGTGGACGAGGAGTAGACCCACGTCGGGGCATCGCCCTTGCGGACCCTCGCGTCGCTGTTGCGAGTCATGAGCACGCGATAGCCGCGCGCCAGAAGCGCGGTGCGTAGCTCCCGCGCTATCGCCAGGTTCACGTTCTTCTCTTTGAGCCCGTTCGCGTTAGCGTTGGAGTAGCGGCCGCCATGCCCCGGGTCGATCACCACGAGCGGAGCGGGCGAGGGTGCCACCGCCTGCGCAGGCTGCGGCAAGAGCGCCAGAAGGGCTCGCGGCGAGCAGCAACAGGAATGCGAACCACCCGCACGACAAGCGCGCGATGGTCGCGGTCCCGCCTCCCGGGCGGTGTGTGGTCGAGTTGTTCACGGGTTGCTTTCGGCTGTTGATCCGGGGCCAAGTGAGTGCGCGCAGGGCAGATCGTCGCGCCACTACCACTATCTGCATCGGCCGCACGGGCCCCGGACTCAAGATGTACCCACGATTACGCGCGCGGCGGTTCACGAACGAGCGCGGCTCCACTAGAATGTCGGAACCGGGGGCGTGGACAGACTCGCGCGCGCGATCGGGGCGAGGCTCGCAGCAATCCATCGGACCAGGCATCGCCGCAGCGTACTCGGCGGACGTCGTGCCTGGTCTTCGCGTATCTGCGACTCGGCTCGTGTGGTCCCCGTGCACGTGAATCGTGCCGCCTTTTGACGGCTTGGCAAAACGACCGAGGAGGAACCAGGCAGCATGGAGATCGAGATCGGACGTGGCAAGACCGCACGGCGCGCCTATGGCTTCGACGACATCGCGATCGTGCCCTCACGCCGGACCCGCGATCCGCGAGACATCGACATCACCTGGACGTTCTCGTTCGGTGGACGCGACTACTCGTTCCCGCTGCCCGTGCTCGCCTCGGCGATGGACGGCGTGGTCGATCCCGCCTTCGCCATCACGATGGGCAAGCTCGGCGGCCTGGCCGTGCTCAACCTCGAGGGCATCCAGACGCGCTACGCCGATCCCGCCCCGCAGCTCGACGCCATCGCCTCGTTCGACAAGGAAGAGGCCACCTTCAAGATGCAGCAGATCTACGCTGCCGAGGACGTCAAGGCCGAGCTCGTCACGAAGCGCGTGAAGGAGATCAAGGACGGCGGCGTGCTTGCAGCCGCCTCGCTGACCCCGCAAAACGTCGAGCGCTTCATCGGCCCGGCTATGGACGGCGGTCTCGACATCCTCATCATCCAGGGCACCGTCGTGTCTGCCGAGCACGTCTCGACCTACGACAAGCCACTCGACCTCAACGCGTTCGTCGAGGCGCTCGAGATCCCGTGCATCATCGGCGGATGCTGCAGCTACCAGGGCGCGCTGCACCTGATGCGCTCGGGCGCGGTGGGCGTGCTCGTGGGCGTGGGCCCAGGCCACGCGTGCACGTCGCGGCGCGTGCTCGGGATCGGCGTGCCGCAGGCCACGGCGATCGCGGACGCGGCTGCGGCTCGCACTCGCTGCCTCGAGGAGACCGGCCGCTACAGCCACGTGATCGCCGACGGCGGCATGCGCACCGGCGGCGACCTGGCCAAGGCGGTCGCCTGCGGCGCGGACGCCGTCATGATCGGCTCGCCGCTCGCCAGCGCTTCCGAGGCCCCTGGTCGCGGCTACCACTGGGGCATGGCGACGTTCCACCCCGACCTGCCCCGCGGCACCCGCGTGCGCGCCGGCGTGACAGGGTCGCTGCAAGACATCCTGCTCGGCCCCGCGCACCAGAACGACGGCACACTCAACCTCCTCGGCGGCCTGCGCACCTCGATGTCCACGTGCGGCTACGAGAACCTCAAGAGCTTCCAGAAGGCCGAGGTGCTGGTTGCCCCGTCGCTGCAGACCGAGGGCAAGGTCCTGCAGAACACGCAGGGCGTCGGGATGGGCCGGTAGGCGAGGGTGACTCACGAGACCCAGCCCACCGTCTTCGTCCTCGACTTCGGCGCGCAGTACGCGCAACTCATCGCTCGGCGCGTGCGCGAGGCGCGGGTCTTCTCGGAGATCGTGCCCTTCGACATCACCGCCGAGGAGATCGGGCGCCGCAAGCCGGCCGCGCTGATCCTGTCCGGCGGCCCCGCGAGCGTCTACGCCGAGGGCGCGCCGCACATGGATCCGGCCATCTTCGATCTGGGCATACCGGTGCTGGGCTTCTGCTACGGCATCCAGGAGATGGCGCTGCACCTGGGCGGCGAGATCCCCAAGACCGACATCGGCGAGTACGGCTTCGCCGAGCTCACCGTTACCGCGCCGAGCTGTCAGCTGCTCGAGGGCGTGCCGGAGACCTCCCAGGTATGGATGAGCCATCGCGACAGCGTGGGCACCGCGCCGCATGGGTTCGTGGTCACCGCGCGCACTGCGACCACGCAGGTGGCGGCGATGGAGGACGCGGCGCGCAAGCTCTTCGCGACGCAGTTCCACCCCGAGGTCGCGCACACCGAGTTCGGGCAGCACATCATCAGGCGCTTCCTGCACGACATCGCGAGCATCCCGGCGAACTGGACGATGGTCAACATCATCGACGACGCCGTCGAGCGCATCCGCGAGCAGGTGGGTAGCGACCGCGTCATCTGCGGGCTTTCCGGCGGCGTGGACTCCAGCGTCGTCGCCGCGCTGCTGCACCGCGCGATCGGCGACCAGCTCACCTGCGTCTTCGTCGACCACGGGATGCTCCGGCTCGACGAGGCCGAGCAGGTCGTGCACACCTTCCGAGACACCTTCCACGTGAACCTCGTGCACGTCGACGCCGAGGAGCGCTACCTCGATCTGCTCGACGGCGTCGACGACCCGGAGGCCAAGCGCCGGATCATCGGCGAGGAGTTCTGGAAGATCTTCTTCGAGGAGGCCACCACACTCGAGGGCGTGCGGTGGCTCGCGCAAGGGACGCTCTACCCGGATGTGATCGAGTCGGGCAACAAACACGCTGCCAAGATCAAGAGCCACCACAACCTCATCCCGTTCCCGCAAGGCGTGCACTTCGATCTGATCGAGCCGCTCAAGACGCTCTTCAAAGACGAGGTCCGCGCGGTGGGTCTCGAGCTCGGCCTGCCGGACGAGATCGTGCACCGGCAGCCGTTCCCGGGGCCGGGGCTTGCCGTGCGCATCATCGGCGACATCACGCGCGAGAAGCTCGACAAGCTGCGCCTCGCCGATGCGATCGTTCGCGAGGAGATCGGCGACTGGGACACCGATCGCGAGGTCTGGCAGTACTTCGCGGTGCTTCCCGACATCAAGAGCGTGGGCGTCATGGGCGACGAGCGCACCTACGAGAACCCGATCATCATCCGCGCGGTCGCCTCGGCCGACGCGATGACCGCCGACTGGGCGCGTCTGCCGCACGACCTGCTCGCGAAGATGAGCAACCGCATCATCAACGAGGTCGACGGCATCAACCGCGTGGCCTACGACATCACCAGCAAGCCCCCCGGCACCATCGAGTGGGAGTAGCGCGGTCACGCCTCACCGCGTCGCCGAGCGACCGCTTGCCGAGTGTGCGCTACCGAGCGCCCCATACGCCGGAATCTGGGTAAGGTACTCATGCGATAATCGTGCGGCTGCATCAGGGCCGCTTGTAGGCGGACCGTGACGTGAGGGAGTCGCAATGCCCGAGAACACCGAGGCGCAGGCGAGGATAGCCGAGATCCGCGAACGCATCGACGCGATCGACTGCCAGCTCGTCAAGCTGCTCAACGAGCGCGCGCAGTGTTCGCTCGACATCCGCCATCTCAAGCCGCAGGCGCACTGGGGCCTGTACGACCCGAAGCGCGAAGAGGAGATCTTCGCCAACGTCGCCAAGTGCAACGAGGGTCCGCTCTACGCCGATGACCTGCGCGACATCTACGAAGCGATTCTTCACGTCGCCAAGGAGATGAGAGGCTGATGGCACCCCAGGATGCAGCCGCCATCGGAGCGGTGGCCACGGGCGACGCGGTGACCATCATCGCGGGCCCCTGCTCGGTGGAGAGCCGCGAGCAGATGCGCGAGGTCGCTGCGTGTCTGTCGGAGCTCGGCATCAAGGTCATGCGAGGCGGCGCGTACAAGCCGCGCACGAGCCCGTTCTCGTTCCAGGGGCTCGAGGAGGAGGGCCTCGTCATCATGCGCGAGGCCGCCGACGAGTACGGCCTGCTCGTCGTCACCGAGGTCACGGACTCGGCCCACGCCGAGACGGTCGACGCGTACGCGGACATCCTGCAGATCGGCACGCGCAACATGGCCAACTTCTCCCTGCTCAAGAAGATCGGCGAGGTGACCGCCGAGAGCGGCAAGCCGGTCGTCTTCAAGCGAGGCATGGCATCGACGATCGAGGAATGGCTGCAGGCGAGCAACTACATCACGATGAACGGCAACGAGAACGTGATCCTGTGCGAGCGCGGTATTCGGACCTTCGAGACCGCCTACCGCTTCACCCTCGACATCACGGCGGTGCCCGTCGTGCACAACCTCTCTCTGCTCCCGATCATCGTGGACGTCTCGCATCCAGCCGGTCGCGCCGATCTCGTGCCCGCGATCTCGCGCGCAGCTGTCGCCGTGGGAGCGGACGGCATCATGGTCGAGGTGCACCCCAATCCGCGCGAGGCGCTGTGCGACGGGCCTCAATCGCTCGACTTGGAAGGAGTTCGTTCACTCGTTGGCGAACTCCAACAGGTAGCGGCTGCTGTCGGCAAGAAGCTGGTCTAGCGTCACTCGACCGGCGGCCGCGAGATGACGGTCGGCTCGGCAGCCGGCATACGCTTCTTGACGGGTCGTGCCAGGGGTGCCGACCCGCACGCAGGGACGGCGGGCGGAGTGTCCGAGCGCAGCGGGCTGATGATGGTGTGCCCCTTCTGTGGGGCTGAGCACGTTCGCCGTTTGGGCACCTGCAACGTCTGCGTCCGCACCGTCTGCGAGCGCTGCGGCAACTCCCAGGTCGGCCAGGGCGGCGAGCGCCGCATCGTGCATCAGGCCTGCCTGCACAACGACGGCGACTCGTTCTCGATGATCAAGTTCGTGAAGTAGCCGCGACCTCTCACCGGGCGCGCCGTTGCCGCGGTTTCGCGTGCTACACTACCTCGGCTATGACACTCGATCTCTCCTCCCTCAACCCCGCTCAGCGTGCCGCTGTCGAGACCACCGAGGGCCCTCTTCTCGTGCTGGCCGGCGCCGGCTCTGGCAAGACCCGCGTGCTCACCTACCGGATCGCTCACCTCGTGGCCGACAAACGCGTGAGCCCGGCCGAGATCCTCGCCATCACCTTCACGAACAAGGCCGCCGGCGAGATGCGTGAGCGGCTCGCCGGCATCTGCGGCGGCGGAGTCCGCTCCATGTGGGTGCTGACGTTCCATGCGATGTGCGTGCGCATGCTGCGCTACGACGCCGAGCGGCTCGGCTTCACCAGCAACTTCTCGATCTACGACGACGACGACTCCAAGCGCCTCATCAAAGACGTGATGCGCGAGCTCGAGCTGGACGACAAGCGCTATCCGATCAACGCGGTCCGCAACCGCATCTCCTCGGCGAAGAACGAGCTGGTGGGAGCCGAGGAGTTCGCTGCCAAGGCGTTCACGCCGCTCGACAAGGCCTCCGGGCGGGTGTTCGCGCGCTACCAGCAGCGACTGCTGGAGGCCAACGCGATGGACTTCGACGACCTGCTCGTCAACGCACACCGGCTGCTCTCGGACCACCCCGACGTGCTCGAGGCTTACCAGGGCCGATTCCGCTACATCAGCGTGGACGAGTACCAGGACACGAACCACGCCCAGTACGCGATCACGAACCTGCTGGCTGCCGCGCACCGCAACCTCATGGTGGTCGGCGACGACGACCAGTCGATCTACTCGTGGCGTGGAGCCGACATCCGCAACATCCTCGAGTTCGAGCACGACTACCCGGAGGCCGCGGTGGTCAAGCTCGAGGAGAACTACCGTTCCTCGGCACGGATACTCATGGCCGCGAACGCGGTGGTCGCCAACAACCCCAACCGCAAGCCCAAGACGCTGTTCACCAGCAACGCCGAGGGCGAGATGATCTCGAGCTACCTCGCATCCGACGAGCGAGACGAGGCCCGTTTCATAGCGGGCGAGGTCGAGCGGCTGCAGCGCACGGAGGGCAGGCGTTACACCGAGTGCGCGGTCTTCTACCGCACGAACGCCCAGTCACGCTCGCTTGAGGACGCGTTCATGCGCGCCGGGGTGCCTTACAAGATCGTCGGCGGCACCCGCTTCTTCGACCGCGCCGAGATCCGAGACGTCATGGCGTACCTCAAGGTGGTCGTGAACCCGGCAGACGAGGTGTCGCTCAAGCGCGTCATCAACACGCCGCGACGCGGCATCGGCGACACCACGGTCGACAAGGTCGAGTTCGAGGCGCGCAGGCGCGGGGTGGGCTTCGAGACCGCACTGCGCGACGCGATCGCCGAGGATTGGCTCCCGGCACGTACCCGGGGCACGCTCCACGCCTTCGCCGAGCTGCTCGACGAGCTGCGCTCCATGGTGGGTGACCTGCGCGACCTCGCCGAGATGATCGTCGAGAAGGCGGGCCTGATCACTGCGCTCGAGGCCGAGCGGACCGACGAGGCGCTCGGCCGCGCCGAGAACATCCGCGAGTTCTTCACCGTGGTCAGCGAGTTCGCCGCCGGGCACGAGGATCCGGATCTCCCCGCGTTCATGGAGTGGCTCGCGCTGCGCACTGACCTCGATACGCTCGACGACGCAGCCGACGATTTCGTCACGCTCATGACGGTCCACACCGCCAAAGGGCTCGAGTACCCCGTCGTGTTCGTTGCCGGTCTGGAGGAGTCGATCTTCCCGCACCAGAACTCGATGTTCGAGCCAAGCGGGCTCGAGGAGGAGCGCCGGTTGGCCTACGTGGCGATCACCCGCGCGCGCGACCGCCTGTACCTGACGCACGCGCACTCCCGCTCGCTCTATGGCTCGACCCAGCACAACGCACCGTCGCGCTTCATCGGCGAGATCCCCTCCGAGCATGTCGCGGCGTCGGGAGTGGGATCGAGCGGTTTCGAGGGCACGGGGTGGGAGAAGCGGGGCGACCGGAGGGGGACCTTCGGGCACGGAGCGGGCGAGGGTGGCCGTGTCTTCGGCGGCGGCGCCCCCGGGCGTGGCGCCGGACGTGCGCCGAGCAAGAAGCCCGCGCAGGTCACCGAGAGCTTCGCGGTGGGCGATTCTGTCGACCACAAGGCGTTCGGGCGTGGGCGCGTGATCGCGGTCAAGGGCGACCAGCTCTCGATCACGTTCGACCGCACGGGCGAGACGAAGAAGCTGCTGGTCGGGTACGCTCCCATCGTGAAGATCAAGCCGTAACACCCCGCCGTCGCGCGGCGGAGCACTCGGTAGGGCGGTAGAGGAGACACTGTGGGTCCAGTACTCGTGTTCGGCCACAAGAACCCCGACAACGACTCGATCTGCTCGGCGGTGGCCTACGCGCACCTGAAGAACCTCGTGGACGCAGAGAGCGTCTACGTTCCCGCTCGGCTCGGTGCCGTTCCCAACGAGACGCGCTGGGTCTTCGAGCGCTTCGGCCTCGAGCTTCCTGGGCAGATCGAGCACGTGCATACCCGCGTGCGCGATGTCATGACCGAGCAGGTGCACACGATCTCGCCAGACGAGCCGATGCTCGAGGCAGGCAGCCTCATGCGTGAGCACGACGTGCGCGCGCTTCCGGTGGTCGATGGTGAGGGCAGGGTTGCCGGGCTCGTGAGCCAGCGCATGCTTGCCGAGCGCTACCTCGAAGAGACCGAGATCGCGGGCTTCGCCGAGATTCCGGTGTCGCTGGGCCGTCTCGT
Source organism: uncultured Actinomycetes bacterium (assembly GCA_963702525.1). Lineage (GTDB taxonomy): Bacteria > Actinomycetota > Coriobacteriia > Anaerosomatales > PHET01 > CAVPCY01. The sequence continues at coordinate 121,879 of CAVPCY010000014.1, forward strand.
GCGCGTGCTCGACGCCGAGCTGCTGGTGGGCGATGAGGCGATGCAGCTCAGCGGCGGCGTCCTGATCGGCGCGATGGAGCCCGAGACTGTCGCGGCGCGCGCGAAAGCCGGCGATGCGCTCATCGTGGGCAACCGGGTGCGGACCCAACCGCTCGCGCTCGAGGCGGGTGTCGCGTGCCTGATCGTGACCGGCGGCCACCGTCCCGCGCCCGAGGTGCTGGAACTCGCCGCCGAGAAGGGCGCTGCGGTACTGGTCACCGCTCGGGATACGTACTCGGCAGCGCGCCTCGTGTCGCTCGCGCACGCCGTGGGCGACCTCATGGAGACCGACGCACTCTACCTGAGCCCCGAGACCCTGCTCTCCGAGGCCGCAGAGGACCTGCTCGGCAGTCACCATCGCGAGGCGGTCGTGCTAGACGACGACGGTCACTGTTCGGGCATCTTGACGCGCACCAACATCGCGCGCGGAATCCGCCGGCGGGTGGTGCTCGTGGACCACAACGAGGCGTCGCAGTCTGCCGCGGGCATCGAGGACGCGAGCGTGGTCGAGATCGTCGATCATCACCGGGTGGGCGACATCCAGACCGCCGGACCGATACTCTTCCTCAACCTTCCGGTCGGTTCGACGGCTACCATCGTTGCGACCCGATACGAGATGCTCGGCGTCGAAGTGCCGCCTCCGGTCGCCGGAATACTGCTTGCCGCCGTTCTCACCGACACGCTGCTGCTCAAGTCGCCCACGACCACCCAGCTCGACCGAGAGGTGGTCCAACGCCTAGCCGCGGTCGCACAGGTGGATCCGATGGAACTGGGTATGGATCTGTTCCGCTCGCGCTCGGCAGGCGAGGAGTTCAGCGCCGAGAGGATCCTTCGCACCGACGTGAAGGAGTACCGCGTGGGCGATGTGGTTGCCGCCATCGCCCAGTACGAGGCGGTGGACCTCGGCCCGGTGATGGATCGCGCCGAGGAAGTCCGCGCCGCGATGAGCGCACTTCGCGAGCAGCGGGGGTACGACCTCGTGGTGCTCATGGCGACCGACGTTGTGCGCGAGGGCTCCGAGATCTTCGCTGTGGGCAAGACACGGCTCATCGAGCGCGCGCTCGGAGTCTCGCTCGCGAACGGAAGCGCGTGGCTGCCGGGCGTTCTGTCACGCAAGAAACAGGTTGCCGCCATGCTCGTCAACGCTTCAATCTGATGCGACGTCGCCCGCTCATCGTCGGCTCTCTCGTCTCAGCCGCGTGTCTCGCCGGGTTCTGGGAACTCGCCGAGGACTTCGCATACTCGCCGGCGGTCATCGCATTTGACGAGAGCGCGAGCGCGGCCATCCAGTCGCTTCGCTCCCCGGCGATGACGGCACTGATGAGGTCGGCGACGCTGCTGGCGGGAACGGCGTTCGTCGTTGTCGCGACGCTCGCGCTGGTGGCAGTGTTGTGGATGCGCCAGCGACGCCTCGACGCGGTCTTCGTGGCGCTCGCAGTGAGCGGTGGGATGCTGTTGTCTACGGCTGCGAAGGGCCACTTCGGCCGCGAGCGCCCTGTGACATACAACGCCCTGATAGCGCTCCCCGCCAGTGCGAGCTTCCCATCCGGCCACACGATGGCGAGCCTCTGTCTGGGTTTCGCGACAGGCTATCTCGCGCTGCGCTCGGAGATGAGGCCCGCGGCGAAGCACTCCATTGTCGCCGCATGCGTGCTCTATGCGCTGTTGGCAGGCGCCTCGCGCGTGTACCTGGGCGTGCACTGGCCGAGCGACGTCATCGCCTCGTGGCTTCTCGGCGGCGCGTGGCTTGCGCTGCTGACCGGCGTCGTCGAGTCGGTGCGCGCTAGTGGCGATCGGCCACGGCCCTTCGCGGTCGTTGTGTCTCTTCTACATCAACCGAAGGGATTCGTGTGAGGTTCTTCGATCTGCTGCACGGCGCCGGAAGGCTGACCTCCTCGGCCGGCTTCGAACTGAACGAAGCAGGGGCGCTGACTCCGGAAGAGGCGGCACGCGAGCGGCAGGTCACCGCCGCCACTCGCGAGGCGATGTATCAGCTGCTCGGCTTCGTCGATGAGGTCTGCCAGAACAACGGCGTCGGCTACTTCATCTACTCGGAGACGCTGCAGGGCGCAGTCAACTATCGTGACTTCGTTCCCGGCTCGGCGAAGGTGCATCTCGGCATGGTGCGTGAGGACTACGATCGCTTCGAGACGATCGTGGCTCCGCTCGCCGAGCAGCGCGGCTACCGCTTCGAAACTACGCGGGGCTGGTTCGGCAACGTACTGAGGCGCATGCCGGTTCTGAGCGTGCCGGTATCGGACATCCCGCTTGTGGGCGCTGCGCCGCGCATCGCGTCTGATGGTTCAGCGGCGATGGCGTTCGTGTCCCTCGAGATCTCGATCTTCGACTCGGTGCCCGACAGCGTTGACGTCCGCAAGGGTCACCTACGGCGAATGAAGCGGTTGAATCGGCGGAATCGCCGAATCAGCGATGCGCGCGCGGTCCTGCTTCGAGAACGTCCGATCCTCGACCTTCTACATCTGTGGCTTGTCATCTGGAATCTGCCGCGCCTTCGTGCCCGCTGTTCTCGGCGCCTCATGCAGCAGGCCCGACGCTACAACGGTCAGGGCATGGCGCAAGTCACCCGTCTCGCAGGCGGTCGGACGGCCATCGTGGACCGGGAGCGGCTTGCGCCGTACGGCAGGATCTCGTTCGGCGCACTGGAGCTCAACTGTCCGAGCGACCCGTCGGTCTGGGCCATCGACGTCGCGAACGAAGATATGAGCGAGGTTCGGCCGCTGCAAGATAACGTGAAGCGTATCTTGGTCGAGTTCGACCGTGTCTGCCGGCAGATCGGCGTCGGCTACTTCATCTGTGGCGGCACGTTGCTCGGATACGTGCGCCACGGCGGTTTCATCCCTTGGGATGACGACATGGATGTCGCGATGCTGCGCGCCGACTACGACAAGTTCCGCGCCGAGGCAGGACCGCTCCTCGGAGAGGAGTTCTTCTTGCAGACGCGGGAATCGGATCCGAACATCCCGTACCTGTTCACGAAGATCCGCCTCAACGGCACGGAGTACATCACCTCGTACAACGAGCATCGGGACTTCCACAAGGGTATCTGCCTCGACATCTTCCCGTTCGACGCCATCCCGAACGGCGATGAAGCTCAGCTCCGGTTCTACGAGCTGGCCAGGAGGCGAGCCCGCACGCACCACAAAGTCGTGAATCGCCAAGTGCCGTCGCCTATCTACGAGAAGCCTCCGCGCGATCTGGAGGAGCGCTGGTTCCGGCTGTTCGGCCGAGTGCACCGCTGGGTGTTCGGGCATATCCCGCTCGCCTGGACTCAGCGTCGGTACATCAGGCTCGTGACAAAGTACAATGGACGGGCCGAGTCGGACGGGCTCGAGTGTGTGGGGAGTTTCACACCGAGCTACACGTACATCCGCCTCGACGACCTTCTGCCCTACCGAGACGTCGAGTTCGAGGACATCACGGTGAAGGTGCCTCAGCGCCCCGAGGTGTTTCTCAAGATGCAGTACGGCGACTACATGCGGCTTCCGCCCGTGCACCAGCGTATCGGACACGGGTTGCTGCGCTGGTCGGACATGGACGCGGAGCGAGACAACCCGACGACGGATATGTAGATCTGCGAGGACCTGGGAGCGAACACAGCGTGAACATCGTGCTACTGATGATGGGCGGCACGGGAGTGCGCTACGGCGCCGACATCCCGAAGCAGTACATCCTCGTCCAGAGGAAGCCCGTCTTCTCCTACATCATGTCGAAGTACAACTCCATAGAGAAGATCGACAAGATCGTCATCGTCTCTCACGAGGCGTGGATCGAGTACGTGGAGGAATGGGCGACCAAGCTCGGCATCGGCAAGCTCCACAAGATCGTCGCCGGCGGTTCGACTCGTTCCGAGTCGGTGAAGAACGGACTCGAGGCGGCGAGCGATATCGCGTCTGCGCGTGACGTCATCCTCATCCACGATGCGACCCACCCCTATGTCGATCTCGACGGCACTTTGGAGGTCATCGAAGAGGTCAAGCGGGTCGGAGGGGCCACCCTCGGGGCGGCTCAGTACGACACGATGTACCGGATGGATGGCGACAGCATGATTGCCGAGGTCATTCCTCGCGAGGAGATCGTCTCTGGAGCCTCGCCAGAGGCCTTCAGGTTCAAGACCCTCTACGACATCTACCGGGCCGCACCACTGGCGGAACTCGAACGAATGACGTCTGCGGGGGCGATCGCACTGGCGCACGACATTCCGATGTCGGTCGTGATCACCAACATGATCAACCTCAAGATCACGTACGAGCGTGACATGGAAGCCTTCGAGCGCCTCTTCGACGGATACTTCTTCTGATGGAGCGCATGAAAGCGGGAGTCGTTGTTGCGCCGGGCGATATTCGGGTCTCGGAGTTGGACCGGCCGGCCCCGGGCCCTGGCGACGTGCTCGTGCGAGTCGCGCTCACGGGCATCTGCGGCTCGGATGTCCCACGCGTACTGGGCGACGCATCCCACTTCTACCCCAACGTGCTCGGTCACGAGTTCTCGGGGACGGTAGAAGCGGTCGGAGACGAGGTCACGTCCGTAGCTCCCGGGGACCGGGTGGCTGGCGTGCCGCTCGTACCCTGCCTCGAATGCGAGGACTGTCGAAGCGGCAACTACGCGCTATGCAAGCACTACAGCTTCGTGGGTTCTCGGCAGTTCGGCGCTTTCGCGGAGTTCGTAGTGCTTCCGGCACGCAATGTCGTCAGGTTCGACGCCGAGGTGCCGTTCGACCGCGGCGTGTTCTTCGAGCCGTCAACGGTAGCGGTCCACGCGCTGCTCCTCGCCGTGCACGACGCGGATCGCTTCCCTGCGGGCTCGACCGTGGCGGTCGTGGGAAGCGGAACGATCGGCATCCTGCTTGGACAGTGGGCCCGGATCTGGGGTGCAGAGACGGTCGTGATCGTCGGCAGGCGCGAAGCGCGCCTGCAGGCTGCGCGCAGCGTCGGGATCGAGCACGCGCTCGACTCAACGGCAGGTGACTTCAAGGAGAGGCTCGCAGGTATCGTCGGCGACCGCGGCTTCGACTTCGTCTTCGAATGCGCTGGAAGCGGCGACACGATCAAGCTGTCGATCGGACTCGCCGGCAGCCGTGCGACGGTATGCTTCGTCGGCACGCCGAAAGACGAGATCACGTTCTCGGTGAGCGAGTGGGAGCTGATCAACCGCAACGAGCTCTGGCTCACTGGCTCCTGGATGTCGTACAGCGCTCCATTCCCCGGCAGGGAGTGGTCGCTTACGGCCGAGCACTTCTCGGCCGGCGATCTGGGAGTCACGGCCGAGATGATCGATACGGTGTATCCGCTCGATCGCATCGCCGATGCATTCGCGCGGTTCGCCGGTGCGGATCGCCCTATCGGCAAGATCCTGGTCGACAGTAGGGGCTAGCAAGAGGGCCTGCGCCGGCAAACCATCAGGGGTCGGCGACCGCCCGTGGGCGCGACGAGAGGGAATCGGGAGAGCACGTGCACATCCTCCAGCGGATTGCGAACGAGAACAAGCAGGGCCGCCACGCCGGCGTCTACTCATGTTGCTCGGCGAACGGCGACGTCATCAAGGCTGTCCTGCTCAAGTCCAAGCGCCACGACACGATCGCCTTGATCGAGTCGACATCGAATCAGGTCAACCAGTTCGGCGGCTACACGAACATGACGCCGGCGGGCTTCAGGGACTTCGTGCTCGAGCTCGCGCAGGAAACCGGCATCGACCACAGGCTCATCATCCTCGGCGGCGACCATCTTGGGCCGTTGCCGTGGGCTGACCGGTCGGCGACTGATGCGATGGCCAACGCCGAGGAGCTCGTGCGTGCATGCGTGCTCGCGGGCTACTCGAAGATCCATCTCGATACGAGCATGCGACTGGGCGACGATGATTGCGCCGTGCCCCTGGAGACCGCGACGTGCGCGGCCCGCGGTGCGCGCCTCTGCGCGGTCGCTGAAGAGGCCTTCGCCGAACTCGCGGCGGCGAACCCTGAGGCCGAGCCGCCCATCTACATCGTCGGCAGCGAGGTGCCGGTTCCCGGTGGTACATACGACCAAGTCGAATGCCCTGTCACGCGCCCCGAGGACTGCCTCGAGACCATCGAGGTCTTCCGGTCGGCCTTCCGTGATCAGGGCCTCGCCGACGTGCTCCCGCGCGTCATCGGACTCGTTGTGCAGCTCGGGGTGGAATTCGCCGAGCGACACCTCGACGAGTACGACCGTACGAGGACGGCCGACCTTGTCGCCGGTATGAGGAAGAGCCAGATCGTTCTCGAAGGCCACTCGACGGACTACCAGACGCCAGAGAACCTGCGTCGCATGTGCGAGGACGGCGTTGCAATCCTCAAGGTCGGTCCTGCGCTCACGTTCGCACTGCGCGAAGCCCTCTTCGCGCTCGAGATCATCGAGCGCGAGGTCTACGCCAAGCAACCCGAGCGGTGGTCGAACTTCCGAGAGACGCTCGATGCGGTCATGGTGGCCCACGATCGGGACTGGCGAAGCTACTACACCGGGGATGATGAGCACGTTCGAATCTCACGCGCCTACAGCTACTACGACCGGAGCCGCTACTACCTGCCCCATGCCGACGTACGAGCCTCGCACGAGCGGCTCATCGACAATCTGAGCGGCAACATCATCCCGTTGTGCGTCTTGAGCCTCTATCTGCCCAAACAGTTCATCCGCATCCGCGGAGGGGAACTCCCAAACGAGCCCGAGGCCATCATCCTCGACAAGATCGGCGATCAGATCGACGACTACCTGGCGGCGACCAGCCAGAACGGTATGCCCGAAGGCTACGATCACTTCCGGTCGTCGACAAGGGGCGTTTCGTGAAGGACGTTTCCATAGTCATTCCGGTTTGGAACGCGCTGGAGCTTCTGCCGATATGCTTTGACTCAATAGTCGGGCAGACGCTGGACCACAGCCGGATCGAGGTCATCGTGGTCGATGACGGATCGACCGACGGGTCGGGTGATCTCTGCGACGAGTATGCCCGGAACCACCCGATGTTCAGGGTCTATCACCAAGAGAACACCGGGAGTCCGGCGGCGCCCCGAAACCGCGGCATCGGAGTCGCGACTGGTGAGTTCGTCTTCTTCTGTGACAACGATGACTACTTTGGCCCCGAGGCCCTCGAGCGGATGGTTACCCACGCGCGGGCGTGGGAGTCCGATGTGCTTCTGGTCAAGATGGGCCAGTCCGGCGGAAGAGACATTCCGACCAGGGTCTTCGAGCAAGAACTACCGAAGGCAGACCTGTACGCGTCGGCGGTAACGACGACCCTGGGGCCGTGGAAGCTCTTTCGTCGCAGCTTCATCGTCGATCACGGAATCCGGTTTCCTGAGGACTGCTCGTTCGACGACTCTGTGTTCACGCTGCATGCGATGTTGCTTGCGAGCACCATCTCGGTCGCGAACGACTACGACTACTACTACTGGGTGTTGCGGGCGGATGGCGGCAACATCTCAACAGGCAGCACCGAGTCCTTGTGGCACAAGATGGACCGACGTTTCCTTGGGCTGGAGCGGCTCTTCGCGCTCGTCGACGATCTGGCGAACCGTGAAGATGCCGAACTGACCCTTCTGCCGAAGCTCATAGGGGAGCCGCTCCCGGCAACCGTTCGTCTCCTGCCGAGGTACGAGAAGGACGAAGCCGACTCATGGGCAGACAAGTATCGCGCGCTGCTTCGACCGCACTACTCACCCAGAGTCGCCGACGTGCTCAGGTTTGACGTGCACCTCATGTACGACGTGCTACTGCAGACCGATGACTCCGAGGGCCTCTGCAGCATGATCAAGACGATGCCCGGGGTGCCCGAGAACCTTCGCTTCTTCGAGGAAGACGGGAAGGTCCTGTGTGAGCATCTGACCGATGCGGCGCACCCTGTCTTGGTGCGTACCGAGATCGGCCCTGTAACGCTTCAATCCATTCTGACCATCAAGAACACTCTGGTCTCGGCCTCGTGGACCCATGGTGCGCTGACTCTGGAGGGTGAGCTGACGCTTCAGTCGGGCCACTCGTGTGTTGGTGCCGACTTGGGTATTCGAATGCAGAACCACCTTGCCAGAGATCGTAGGTATTCCGTGCTCGTGAGCGTGAGTGAGGCGCGTGAGCAGGCGTTGGCAGGCGGACGCATCATCGCCACCACGCTCGTGATGGCGAAGCACAGTCTCGCGGGACATGCTGGAAGCCATGTCCCTCGAGACCAGCCGGTCGCAAACACAAGCCGGCTACTCAGCGGTGGGACTTCGAACTGCTCATCTCCGCTGACGGCCGCGCCCGCAGCATGCGCATCGGCGCGGACAGAAGGCGCGGGGTCTTCAACAGCTTCGTCGAAGGAGCAATGGCGGCTCAGACGAGCCTGTTTCTCCCGGATGAGACTGGGATGAAGAACCTGAGCCTGTGGGAGGTCACCGACGAGACCGATCTCTCTCGATTTCGCATCCGGAAGAACCGTCCGGCCGCCAACACTGCGCTCTTGAGGTTGCTCGCGAACAACGACTATCAGACGGCCTACTCCGTTGCCAAGGAGATCGAGGACGGCCGGTTCAGTTCAGCGGCGGAGCACGGGGCCGGCGACGGCGGGAACTCCCTTTCTGGCGTGAAGGCCCTTGTGCTGTCGTGGTTCCGCCAGGGCAAAGGCCGCCGGCGTCGCAAAGCGAAGCTTGGGGACAACAAGAGCCGGCGGGAATGAGGTTGTTCCGCAAGATGGTCCTCGGCTGACGGGTGGGCAGGAGTCTCGATCTGCTGTCGGCGGAGAGATCGCGTAGGGCCCTGGATATGAGAGAGTGATCACGCTGCTGGATGTGTCAATCATCATGCCCGTCTACAACGCGGGCGCGTATCTGACGAGGGCGCTGGATTCGATCGTGGCCCAGACTTTCGACCACGCGAAGATGGAACTCATCGTGATTGACGATGGCTCCACGGATGGCTCCGGCGAGGCGCTGGATTGCTACGCCGAACTCCATTCGTTCATGAAGGTCATCCACCAGAGGAACTCAGGTACCCCGGCGGCTCCCAGGAATCGGGGACTCGGGGCCGCGCAGGGCGAATATGTCTTCTTCTGCGACAGCGACGACTACTTGGGCGAAGAAGCGGTGGAGCGGATGCTCGCGCATGCGCGTGAGTGGAACTCGGACGTGCTGCTGGCGAAGCTGGTCGGGGTCGGAGGACGCAAGGCACCCGGGTCGATGTTCCACGAGAATCAGCCGAACGCTGACCTGTACACCTCGCGGGTAACATGGACGCTGGGGCCGTGGAAGCTGTTCAGGCGGTCCATGCTCGAGGAGTTCAACATGCGTTTCCCCGAGGACAGCCTGTCTGAAGACATCCCCTTTGTCCTCAACGCCTACTTCCATGCCGAGGTCATCTCGGTCGCCGCGGACTACGACTATTACTTCTACGCTCATCGCGACGACGGGCAGAACCTCACGCTCACGTCGACTATGAGAAAGATCGAACTCCGTGTGCGTGGCGTCGAGCGCGTCTTCGACTTGATTGAGCGCTTCTCGGATGACGAACGAAGAGACCCGGTCCTGATGTTGCGTCTGTTCAGAGACGAGGTCGCTGGAGCGCTGGCACTGGTACCCTCGTGCCCGCCCGAGGACCAGGACCGTTGGTTTCAGAGGATTCGCGATTGCGTACTGCCGTTCTACAACCCTGGCAGCTCGAACAAGCTGCCCATGGAGACGCACCTGCTGCTCAACGCGATGGCGCAGAACAGCCTTCAGCTGGTTGCCGAGATCGTCGAGCTCGGACCGGATGTGATGGCACACGTGGAGCTGAGTAGCGAGGAGCGGCGTACGTATTGCACGTACACCTCGTCCGCCGAGCCCGCCCTATCCGTAGCCGCCGATGTGACCGATCTGCTGCCCGTCATCGACTACGTCCTTAAGGGCATCGACTGGGGCGCGCGCGAGCTCTCGCTGAGCGGGACCCTGACCGTGGCAGGGATGCTAGAGGGTGTGCCGTCCGTGAGCTTGGCTGTTCAGAACCACCCGAGGGACGCAGAGTGTTTCAGTTTCCCCGTTCAGATCACTCCGCGTCCGACAACCGCCATATCCGGCAAGGGCATGCCGACACGCGAGTTCGAATGGGAAGGCGTCGCCGACCTCACCGCTCTTCGCGCACCCGGGTTCCCAAGCGACCTCCCGATGGCCGAAGCTCTCACGGTGAGTGGACCTGAGAGCCTATCGGCCACCACCCCAGCAATCGGCGCGGCTTCCTCGGAGAGGTGGGACTTCTACCTGGCTGTGACGGTACAGGACGCCACCCGCAGGGTCCGTCTCGGCGCGAACAGGGATGAGGGGGTCTTCCAATCGTTTTTCGGACAGTCTGCCGACGCGGGCTCCAGGCTGTTCTCTCCGTACGAGACCGGCTATCGCAACTTCAGCCTCCTCGAGATGGATGCAGACACCGCATTCTCTCAGCTCGGTACGAAGCCGTTCGAGCTGAACTGGTCCGACCGGAGGAAGGCGCGCTTGCGCCTCAGGGGTGAGCTGGGGGACAAGAAGCGCCCGCCAGGCATGAGGCTGTTCGTAGTCCTTCGTCGGGCTGACCATGGTCCGGCGGAAGAAGGCAATCTGGTCAGGAGCGGCGCCGCGGCGGGAAGCCAGTGTGCCTCGTGCCTGTGAAGACGAAAGGGAACGGTTTCGAAGCCACTCTGGCCGTCGGAATGGTGAACGGCCAAGAGCCGCTGGCGCCGGGGGACTGGGAGGTTCTCGTCGTGGCCGAGGTGGGCACTCTCTACTCCCGCCTGCACAACGAGATCATCCTTCCTGAGGTCAAGCACGCTCGGTACCGAAGGAGGTTCGGCTTCTACAACCTGACGATCGACGGGACGTCGTCCCCCGTGCTGCGGGTACGCAAGACCCTCTAGAGAGCCTCGGCCCGAGGATCCGCTGAGTAACCTGCGAAGCCGCTGTCGGACGGATTCGGCGCCCCGCTACCCGGGGAGACGCAGAGACTGACGGTGCTGTGCAGGTACGAGTCGACGGATCCGACCCGCGAGTTCGGCCTCGCCGTCGTGGCGCAACAGGTCGACGAGTGCGTCGAGCAGATCGGGGTCGAACGACAGCCCCATTGCGTACGAGACGTTGCGCGCCGCGGCCTCGACGTAGGGTTGGAGCCTCACCCTGAGCTCGTCGTAGTCCCCTGATGCACGCAGGGCGAGGATGTCGGCCTTCTGTGGCGCGTACAGGCGCGCGAGCGAGAACCGGTCGGCAGTGCGCCGCACCAGCTGTTGGTAACCCCGGATATGTCGGCGCCAGACGGCAGCTTTGGCGTCGGAGCGCCTGTACTCCGCCAGAGCTGACCGGAGATCGTCGCCGAGCAGCCCCTCGGCGCGCGCAGTGGCCACGAACTCGGTGGCTGGGATGTGAGCGTCCACGACACACGGCGCTGCCGCGGTGCGCCCACGGATCCCGCCCCGTCTCCAGTTCGCGCCGCCTATGTCAGAGAGGAACATGTCCGGGGACGAGACATCCGTGGCCGTCCCGGGAACGGGGAACACGTGGCCTTCGAACTCTGCGCTACGTCCATCGACGAAGAGCCGCGCGCTCGTCAATGAATCGGTCTTCGCGCCCGGCGCGTGTACGCGTACGAGCCCAAACGGCCCGCGCCTGCTGACCAACGAGGCGTAGCGCAGTGCGAGCTTCACGAGCGAGCGGGTGCCGCTGTTCCGTGCAGCCTTGCCCAGAATGGCAGGCGGCTTGAGCACCGCGATGTCCACTCGCAAGCCGTGGTGCGTGAGGTCGAGCGTGCGGGAATCAAGGCACAGGCTTCCGAGGTCGCAGTAGTACAACCCCCCGCTTCCGTCAGGCTCGAACTCCACCACGCGGTCCGAGCGTCCGGCCCGATCCACCGCCGCCGAGAAACGCTGCGCGTCGTCGGGGCTCATCACGACCTGGGCATCGACAGAGTCGTCGGTGAAGCCTCCATGGAGGCGTGCGCGCAGGGCGCAGTTGCCTGAGAGGAAGTAGCGGATAGCGTTCTCCCTGCACAGCGTATCGATATCCACGAGCAGCTCGATTACCCGAGCCTGTGCGGGCGTGGGAGTGTGCGTGCGGTCCGGCGCCGCGCCGTCGTCGCACGGGGGGGCGGCGGACCGATCATCCGCCGGGAACTCATGCGATGAGGCGCTCTCCGCCAGTCCCTCGAGTCGCTTGCGGATTCCGAGGAGGAGGACGCCATCACGCGTGGCCCGCTCGGCTCGCAGGTACCACGCGCGCGCCTGGTCGGCATCTCCGCACAGCGCGAGCGCATCGGCGAGATACAGCATGCACTCCCCGTCACCAGGGTGGCGTTCGACCTCCGAGCGCGCGTCCGCGGCGATCGTCTGAGGCTCGGCGCTGCGAGCTGCCAGCGCGAGGCGCAGCTTGGCCCGGGCGAACACGACGCACTCAGGGGCCAGTTCGCGCGAGCGGGTGAGGATCTCTGCGGCGAGTGCGTAGTCCTCGTAGTCGAGGGCGAGCGTCAGCGAGCGCACCGCATCGAGGACCCGCTTCAGGGCGGCGAGCCGTTCGGATAGCGGCGACGCGTCGCGTAGCCGCAGCTTGAAGGCATCGCACGCCTTGAAGTAGTCACCCTGCATGATGAGTGGGTACAGTGCCGCGTGCAGCTCGTCGTCGTCTAGTCCCACCGACACGGCCCAGGTACGCAGCGGCCCCGAGAACTGGCTGGAATAGTACTCCGCGAATATCGTGCGCAAGGTCGCGTAATCGCGGGACCGCACGAGTTCGCCGAGTTCGTCACCGCCGGTCTTCTCGGCGATCGCGCCACGCGTGCTCATGCGCACGCGTAGCGCCTCGAGTCGTGCGAACCCGGTGTGTGCGAGCTCGTGAGCGGGGAGGGAGTCGATCGTGCAGGTCTTGCGCTGCAGATACGCCCTGAGTGCATCACGTGGCAGGAACGGCTCGAAGTCGGCGACGTAGTGCGTGTAGCTGATATCCAAGTCGCGCGCGAGCGGGTCGTGGACCTCCTGGCCGGAACTGTCCGGGACGATGCGCCAGCCGTCACCGTAGTCGATTCGCAGGGCGTCGAAGACCTCGGTCGTCACGGGTGCGATCATGTCCTCGAACGGCACCATGCGAGGTGGCCCGTACACGCTCTTCGGGTAGATGACGCGCTTGACGCCCCACCGCAGGTAGTAGCGGTCGCACGCATCCTCTTCGTGGACGAACAGGCTCTGCTCCAACGAGCGTAGGACGGCGTCGCGTCCTTCCGCCCTCATGCGCGCCTCGTACTCTCGGTACAGGCCGATGTCGAGGGGCGAGGGATCGAGCCCGGAGCGCCGGTTCACCATGAACTGCGGACACACCAGTTCCGCGTAGACGGCGAAGAGGTCGCCGTAGCGCATCGCGTCGGTTTCGTCGTTGGGGAGCGGATCGAGCAGGAAGAAGTCGATGCACACTCCTCGCGGCACCGGCACCGTGGCGAAATGTGCGTAGATGGAGGTCGTCCCCGTGTCAACGTAGTGCGGAACCGGGTTGCCGTACTCCCGGAAGCGCTCGATGCACACGAGTTCGCGATCGGGCGGCAACTCGTCGTCGATGACCGTGAGGAACAGCTCCCAATTGCGCCTCGTCATGAACACGTCGATGTCGTCGTCCCAAGGCAGGAAGCCCTCGTTGCGGATGGCTCCGATGACCGAGCCACCGGACAGGTAGTACGTGATCCCCCGACGACGGCAGATGTCGTCGAGCTCCTTGAGCAGCTTGAGCAGCTTCTCCTGGATGTGCAGCAAGGCGCCACCTTCGGGGTGTCGCTTCAGCGACGTCGGGTCTCGTCCTGTCGAGCGTATCACGCGTGGTGCGCAGGTGGGCCCGACGCGCCCTTGCTGGAAATGCTCGCGGCGGGGGTTTCCGCCGAGGAGTCCGAGACGTTCCCCGGGGTGACGGGGCCGGGTGTCTGGGGGCCGCTAGGTCGCGCGGGGGAAGCTCAGCGTGAACGTCGCACCCTCGCCAGGCACCGACTGCAGCTCGACCGAGCCACCCGCTCGCTCGGCCACGTTTCGCACGAGAGCGAGCCCGAGCCCGGTCCCCCCGGTCTCACGCGAGCGCCCGCGGTCCACGCGGTAGAAGCGCTCGAAGACTCGCGGCTGGTGCTCGAGGGCGATGCCCGGCCCAGTGTCGACGACCGCGAGATGCACCTCGCTCGCATCGGCCTTGATTCGCACTGCTACTGAGCCTGACTCGGTGTAGGTGATCGCGTTGTCGAGCAGGTTGTCGAGCGCGATGGCGAGATCGGTCGGGTCGACCACGGCGTAGACGTCGCTATCGCGCACCGCCGAGGAGTCGACCGAGAGATCGAGCCCCTTGCGGCTGGCGGCCGCGGAGTGCGAGAGCGTTGCGTTGTCGACAGCCCTGCGGACATCCGAGATGACCGCGTCGCTCGCGGGGGACTCGAGCCGTGACAGGTCGAGCAGGTCGCCCACGAGCTGCTGAAGCCGCGCGCTCTCGGTCTCGATCTGCCGGGTGAACGCGAGCGCCTGCTCGATATCGTCGTCGTCGGCAGCGCTCTCGGCGGACTGCGCCAGCAGGCGTATGCCCGCGGCGGGTGTCTTGAGCTCGTGACTGGCGTTGGCGACGAAGTCGCGGCGGACTCGGTCGAGGCGCGCGCGCTCGGTGATATCGGTGACTGCGACGATCGTGCGGCGGTGTACGGCGGTCGCGTCGACCGGCGCTACCACGACGCGCAGGACGCGTCCGGTGGGATCGGGGTCGAGGTCGACAGTCACCGGATGGTCGCCCGAAGCGTGCTCCCGGACCGCAGCCTCGAGCGCTGCGGGAAAGCCGGCCTCCGCGAGCAAAGTGCCCTTCCAGCCGCCGCGGACCGTGCCGAGAAGCCCGTCTGCGGCGCGGTTCGCGAGTTCGACGGTGTCGCCGTCGAACAAGACGACCGCGTCGGTCAGTCCGTTCAGTGTCGCGCGCAAGCTGCGTTCCTCGGCCTCCAGCGCCTCGATTCTCGCTCCCGTGCTCGCGAATGGCGACTTCGAGCGCGGCGGGAAGCCGGCCTCTACGAGCAGAGTGCCTTCCGCCGCGGGGCGTGCGAGCAGGGCGTCGGCGCGGTGGCGAGCTCGACCGTGTCGCGTCGAACAGGACCACGCGTCGGTAGCCGTTGAGGTGCCCGCAGGCGCGTCCGGCCCGAGCGCGACGGGCGACCTGATCGCGCAGGTCGCCGAGCGCGCTCGCGAGCGCCTGCATGTCGGTGGGCACCTCCGGTACCTCAGCTGTGAGATCGCCCGAGGCCATGCGTTCGGCTGTTGTCGACAGGCGTGCGATGGGACGGGAGATCTCGCGGGTCACCCGCACTGCGATCACTATCGCCGCCGCAAGCGCGAGCAGAAGTAGCACGAGGCCGGTGCGTCGAGAGCGTGCCGCAATCGCCTCGATCTCGGTGAGCGGCTGTGAAACGCGTAGCGCCACTCTGACGCCGCCAAGGGTCGCAGGAGCAGCGACGTAGAGCTCCTCGATGCCTTCGGTGCGCGACACGCGCCGCGCTACGCCCACCTCGCCGCTGAGGGCCTGGGCGACCTCGGGCCGGTTCGCATGGTTGTCCATCTTTTCCGGCGAGAAGCTCGAGTCGGCGAGCACGGTCCCGTCCGCGGCCACGATCGTGAGGCGCAGATCGGTGCGGGCCACCAGTTGGCGCGCGAGCTGGTCGGCAGACGCGGAGGACTCTGAGGCGACGAGCGCCGCAGACTGCGCGACGGCCGTGAGGTTGCGCTGCTGCTGGCGGACGGCGGCTCGAGTGAGTGGCCCGTACAGCGACCACAGCCATGCGGCCCCAAACACCGCGGCGACGAGCAGATAGCCCAGAATCAGCCGAGCGAGGAGCGAGCCGGTGAAGTAGGAAGAGCGCGTCACAGGTTCTCGGCCTTCTCGGCCTTGGACACCGGCTCGAAGCGGTAGCCCATGCCGTGGATGGTGTGGATGTAGACGTACTCTGACGGGTCCTCGATCGCCTGTCGCAGACGGCGCACGTGCACGTCGATGGTGCGCGACGAGGTGAGGTGCTCGTACCCCCAGACCTCCTCGGCAAGCATCTCGCGAGTGCACAGCAGACCCTCACGCTTCGCCATGGCGTGAAGCAGCTGGAACTCCTTGAGCCTGAGCTTGGCTGGCCTGCCCGAGACCGAGACCCGGAAGCTCTTGGGCTCGATCACGAGATCTCCCACCTCGATCGTGAGAATCGTCGGCGAGGGTCTCGCGCGCGCGGACGCGACGCAGGTTGGCGCGCACCCGCGCGAGCAGCTCCTCGGTCGAGAACGGCTTGGTGATGTAGTCGTCGGCGCCGGCGTCGAGGCCGCGCACCTTGTCGCGGTCGGTATCGAGCGCGGTCACCATGATGATCGCCATCTCCTTGCCGCCGGATCGCAGGGCCTCGGCAATCTGATAGCCGTCCATGCCCGGCAGCATGAGGTCCAGCAACACGAGGTCGGGATTGAGCTTGTCGGCCGCCTCGAGCGCCGCTGCCCCGTCGCCTATCGAGTGCGCGGCGAAGCCGGCACGCTTGAGCGCGTACTCGACGGTCTGGCGGATGATCGGGTCGTCTTCGACCACGAGGATCGTCGACATGCTTGTATCTCCCTTGGATGGGGGGCGTGGCGCGCCCATCATTGCACGCCACGCGCATGTACGGGCCGAGTTTCACGAACGTTTTACATACACGCTGGTCGAAGTTTACTTCCCTGCAACCATTCCCGAGTTCGGCATGACTAGCATGACCTCCGACGGACATCAGAGGTCCGGTGACTTGCGCTACCGAACACGGAGAAGGGGAGTCACATTGAAGAAGTGGATCGTGCTGGCGCTCGCAGCCGTCCTGGCCCTCGGGCTTGTGGGTTGCGGCAACACCAGCGAACCTGCTGCGACAGGCACTGAGCCGGCGGCTGCGGAGCTCACGGGCTCCATCAACGTCGAGGGCTCCGACACGATGGTCAACCTGGGCCAGGCGTGGGCCGAGGTCTTCCAGACCGAGAACCCCGGTGTGATGATCTCGCTCAAGGGCGGCGGTTCGGGCACGGGCATCGCGGCGCTGATCAACGGCACCGTGGACTTCGCCAATGCCTCTCGCCAGATGAAGCCCGAGGAGATCACCGAGGCCCAGGGCAAGGGCGTCGAGCCGGTCGAGACCGAGGTCGCCAAGGACGGCATCGCAGTCGTCGTCAACCCGGCGAACACCGTCACCGCGCTGACGATGGACCAGCTCGGCAAGATCTACCGCGGTGAGATCACCAACTGGAAGGACGTCGGAGGCGCCGACAAGGCCATCGTGCTGCTTTCGCGCGACAGCTCCTCGGGTACCTACGAGTACTTCAAGGAAGAGGTCGTGGGCAAGGAGAAGGAGTACGCCAAGGCCGCGAAGCTCCTTCCGTCCACGCAAGCCATCGTGGACGAGACCAAGGCCAACCCTGACGCCATCGGCTACATCGGTTTGGGCTATGTGACCCCGGACGTGAAGGTCCTCGAGATCGACGGAACCGCAGCGTCTCTCGAGACTGCGCTGGACGGAAGCTACGTGCTGTCGCGCGGCCTCTACATGTACAGCAACGGCGAGCCGGCCGACGTCCAGAAGGCCTACATCGACTGGATTCTGAGCCCCGCCGGCCAGAAGGTCGTCGAGGAGCAGGGCTTCGTGCCCTTGGGCAAGTAGCCGAGTTGTGACAGACGCCCCCCACAAGGGACGGCGCCGCGGCCGCCCGGCAATGCGCCGGGCGGCCGAACGCGTGGCCACCCGGCTCATCAGCTTCAGCGGCATAGCGGCGATCGTCATTCTCGCGGCGATCACGGTGTTTCTCGTGCTCAACGCCTACAAGGCCATCACCGAGGTGGGCCTGTGGGAGATGATCACGGGGACTGACTGGTACCCCACGAGCCAGAATCCGTCCTTCGGCTTCCTCCCCGCCGAGGTCGGCTCGTTCTGGGTCACGGTGGTCGCCATCGCTCTGTGCATGCCGCTTGGGATCGCGGCGGCGATCTACATCTCCGAGTTCGCCCACGGAAGGGTCAAGGAGACCGCCAAGACGATGATCGAGTTCATGGCGGCGGTCCCGTCGGTCGTGCTCGGCCTGCTCGGAATCGCGCTGCTGGTGCCGAATGTCCGCGTGTGGCTCGGGCTCGACACAGGCTTGACCGCGTTCACCGCCGGCATCGTCGTGGGCATCATGTCGCTGCCCACGCTCATCTCTATCTCCGAGGATGCCATGCACGCGGTGCCGAGCGACCTGCGCACCGGCTCGCTTGCGCTCGGCAACACGCGCTGGCAGACCGTCTACAAGGTGGTGCTGCCCTCGGCGTCGAGTGGCATCTTCGCCGCGGTGATGCTGGCCATGGGCCGCGCGATCGGTGAGACGATGGTCGTGCTGATGCTCGCGGGCAACGCCGGAGTCATTCCCAACAACCCGTTCGTCTCGGCAAGGACGATGCCGGGCACGATCGCGGGCGAGATGGCCGAGGTGGTTCAGGGCGGCCTGCACTACTCGGTGCTCTTCGCTATGGCACTCGTTCTGTTCGCCCTCACCTTCGCCATCAACCTCGCCGCAGACATAGTGCTCGAGCGCCAGCGCAAGAGGTGGCGCCGATGAGGCGGTCCAGCGCCAGGGTCAAGCGCGCGCGGGCTGTCGAGTCGGCTGCGAAGTTCGTGACAGGCGTCGCGGCCTTCACCGTTGTCGGTCTCGTTGTCTTCATCATCGGCTACATCATCGTGCGGGGCATCGGCTCGATCTCGTGGGAGTTCCTCACCGAGAGCCCGCGCATGTTCATGACCCAGGGTGGCATCTGGCCTGCCATCTGGGGCACGATCCTGCTCACGTTCTGGACGGCGGTGTTCGCACTGCCAATCGGGATCATGGCCGGCATCTACATGTCCGAGTACGCCAAGCGCGGGACCTTCACGCGCGTGATTCGGCTTGCGATCACGAACATGGCCGGCGTCCCCTCCATCGTCTACGGGCTGTTCGGGCTCGCCCTGTTCGTGCTCACGATGGGTTTGGGTCGCTCTGTGTCTGGCGGGGGCCCTCACTCTCGCGTGCCTCACGCTTCCCGTGGTGATCACCGCCACCGAGGAGGCCTTGCGCCAGGTTCCGCAGGATCTGCGGCAAGCTTCGCTCGCCCTGGGCGCCTCGCGCCTCAGAACCACAACGCGCGTCGTGATCCCGGCTGCGGCGCCGGGCATCGTCACCGGGTCGATCCTCGGGCTGTCCCGAGCGGCCGGCGAGACCGCGCCTATCCTGGTGACAGCAGTCGCCTTCTACGCGCCCGTGCCCGCCACGGTCTTCGATGAGACGATGGCGTTGCCGTACCACCTCTACATCATGGCCACTCAGGCGGTGAAGCCGGCGCCGGACATCGTGTGGGGCACCGCGCTGGTGCTGGTCGTCGGCGTGAGCGTCATCAATCTCGTCGTCGCTGCGTGGCGTGCTCGGCAAAGGAGAAGGATCAGATGGTAGAAGTGCCCAACGCAATCACCGGGGCGTTCGAACTGCAGGACGTCTCGGTCACGTATGGATCGGAGACGGCTGTCGCGGGCGTGAGCATGCGCATCCCTTCGCAGGCGGTGACTGCGCTTATCGGCCCGTCAGGATGCGGGAAGTCCACGCTGCTGCGCTGCTTGAACCGTATGAACGACGAGTTGGGCAATGTGAAGGTGGGCGGTCGGATCCTGCTCGACGGCGTCAACGTCAACGACAAGTCGGTCGATCCGGTCGAGCTTCGGATGCGGGTGGGCCAGGTGTTCCAGAAGCCGAATCCCTTCCCGATGTCGATCTACGACAACGTCTGCTACGGACCGCGTACTCACGGAATCCGCGGGCGAGCGGAGCTTGACGCGCTCGTCGAGGAGTCGCTGAAGCGCGCGGCCCTGTGGAAAGAGGTCAAGGACCGCTCAAGAAGCACGCGTTCGAGCTCTCCGGCGGCCAGCAGCAGCGTCTGTGTATCGCGCGGGCCTTGGCGACCGAGCCCGAGGTGCTGCTCATGGACGAGCCCGCGAGTGCGCTCGACCCCATCTCGACGCAGCAGATCGAGGACACGATCGCGGAGCTCAAGGACACCGTCACCGTCGTGATCGTCACCCACAACATGCAGCAGGCGGCGCGGATCAGCGACCAGACGGCGTTCATGCTGCGTGACTCGATGGAACGGCCCGCCGCCCTGATCGAGATGGGCGACACCAAGACGATGTTCACGAACCCCGGAGACAAGCGGACAGAGGCGTACATCACCGGCCGCTTCGGCTAGGCGCGCCGCGCACGGGCCGGAGTACACAGAAGCGCCGCCACGGGGTTCACGGCGGCGCTTCTGTCGTTGTCCGGCACCCCGCAGGATGTCGGCGAAAAGCCAGGACGCGCCTGAGGGGGGTTAGGCGCGTCCTGTCGTTGCCAGAGGGGCGCTTCCCGCCCGAGGGGGGAGGGGTAGGCGGGTCGCCTCGCTCTGCCCCGAAATGAGCAACGGGTGTGCCATATCACCGCCGCCCACGTATGATTCGGGGGCACCTCCGCATACTCTCCACAACCCTGCAACAAGCACCCGGGAGCCTCGATGAATGACCTGGCTATCCGCCGAGCCACGCTCGGAGACGCACGCTCGATCGCCGACATCTACAACCACTACGTCGCGAACTCGACGGCGACCTTCGATACCGAGCCCAAGTCCGTCGGCGAGCGCATCGCCTGGCTCACGGAGCATGGCGACACACATCCGGTTCTCGTGGCCGAGATCGACGGCGTCGTCGTGGCGTGGGGCGCACTCTCGCAGTTCCGCGAGCGTCCTGCGTACCGGCACACGGTCGAGATCGCCGTCTACGTCGCGCCGGAGCACACGGGGGCCGGCATAGGGCCGGCTCTCGCCGAGGCTCTCATCGATGCGGCTCGGTCGGCCGGACACCACGTGGTCGTGAGCCAGATCGTCTCGGAGAACCTTCCGAGCATCAAGCTCTCCGAGCGGGCTGGCTTCACGCCTGTTGGTACCATGCATGAGGTGGGCCGCAAGTTCGACCGCTGGCTCGACGTGGTCGTCATGGAGCTGGTGCTGTAGCACGGGCGATGGGGGGCTGGGCGTGGAGACAGAGGCTGTCGAGTCCCGAGACGAACAGCGTGCCCTCGAGCGGGTCGCAGGCAACCTCCGTCGCTTCCTGCACCAGGAGACCACCGGTGCGCTGGTGCTGCTCCTGGCAACGGTGATCGCTCTCCTGATAGCGAACTCCGCTCTCCACGCTGCCTACGATGAGTTCTGGCATACGCTGGCGGGCTTCTTCGTAGGCGACTTCGGCTTCGAGCAGTCGCTCAAGCACTGGGTCGACGACGCACTCATGGCGGTCTTCTTCTTCGTCGTTGGACTCGAGATCAAGCGTGAGTTCATCGTCGGCGAGCTGTCCACGCTTCGTGGCGCCGCGCTGCCGGTCGTCGCCGCAATCGGCGGCATGGTCGTCCCAGCAGCGATCTACGCGGCTCTGAACGCCGGTGGCCCGGGCGCGGCGGGCTGGGGCGTGCCGATGGCGACAGACATCGCTTTCGCGCTGGGAGTGCTGGCCCTGCTGGGGTCTCGGATCCCCGATTCGCTGAAGGTGTTCCTCACGGCGCTCGCGATCGCGGACGACATCGGGGCGATCCTCGTCATTGCGCTCTTCTACACCCAGCAGGTCTATGGGGTCTGGCTTCTGTTCGCGCTCGTTCCACTTGCCCTGATGATCGTGCTGAACCGCATCGGCTACGATGAGCCGCTGGGCTATGCGGTTCTCGGGGTCGTCCTGTGGTTCTGCGTCTTCAACTCGGGCATCCACGCCACGATAGCCGGCGTGATCGCGGCGTTCGCTATCCCGGCGAGCGCGAAGCTGTCGCCGCTGGCGTTCACCGAGGTCTGTCGCCTCAACGTTGAGGAGATCGAGTCGCGCGACGTGCCCGGCGCCCACACGCTCGAGGACGATAGCCAGCAGAAGGCTGCGCTCAGGATCCGAGACGCCGCCACCCACAGCACCGCGCCGTTGCAGCGACTCGAGTTCGCCCTGCATCCCTTGAGCGCTCTGATCATCCTGCCGTTGTTCGCGCTGGCCAACGCGAACATCAGGCTCGTGGGATCTGAGGGGCTGGGCGTCCACGCAGTAGCGGCGGGCGTGTTCCTCGGGCTTGTTGTGGGCAAGCCGGTCGGGATCTCGCTGGCATCATATCTGGCGGTGCGGACGGGGTTGACGAGTCTGCCGGCCGGGGTCACGTGGCGCCACATCATCGGGGCGGGCCTTCTCGGCGGCATCGGCTTCACGATGTCGCTCTTCGTCGCCAACCTCGCCTACCGAGTGGCCGGAGTGGAGAACGAGGCCAAGATCGCCATCCTCGCTGCATCGGTCGTGGCCGGGGTTCTCGGCTACTCGTGGCTGCGTTTCGCGACTCGGGCGCAGCAAGCTAGCGGATCGGGAGCCGACTGCGGGGCTTGGCGTCGCCGGCGTTGATCGGCCGTTTCACTCCCTTCTTGCGGGCTTCTAACGCGCCTGCAACCACCTCCTCTCCAAGGGCGTTCAGACTCCGGGGTGCCGGGTCTCATCGGGAGGAAGGGGGCTTCACTCGAGGACGTCAGC
This sequence comes from uncultured Actinomycetes bacterium, assembly GCA_963702525.1. Taxonomy (GTDB): domain Bacteria; phylum Actinomycetota; class Coriobacteriia; order Anaerosomatales; family PHET01; genus CAVPCY01. The sequence goes on from CAVPCY010000014.1 coordinate 144,471, forward strand.
CACCGATCGCAACGCTCGTCCGAAGTCACAATGCAGTCTCCACATTCAGGAGGAACGTGATGAACAGCACTCTTAGTCGCGCTCGCCGGATAGTCGGCAGCGCTCTGGCCATCGCTTTGGTGGCAACGCTCGTACCGGCGGGCGCCGCGTCGGCGCACACCAAGCCGAAGAAGCCCCAGCACCAGATCAAGAAGGTCACCAAGAAGCCGCAGCACAAGGTCAAGAACGTCATCGTTCTGATCAGCGATGGCATGGGCTACAACCAGCTTGCCGCCGGCGATCTGTACACCGACGGAAAGCTAGGGACGCAGGGATACGAGAAGTTCCCGTTCCGCGCCGGCATGTCGACGTTCGCGCACCCGTCGGTGGGCGGCGGATACGATCCCGCACAGGCATGGGGGAGCTTCGACTACGTCAAGATGAACCCGACCGACTCGGCTGCGGCCGCGACCGCGATGTCGACCGGCGTGCAAGACGTACAACGCCGGCATCGGCGTCGACGTCAACGGCAACCGGATCAAGCACGTTCTCGAGTACGCCGAGGAGCGCGGCAAGGCGACAGGCGTCATCTCGACCGTCGAGTTCAGCCACGCCACCCCGGCCGGCTTCGTCGCCCACAACCCCTCGCGCAACGACTACGCGGGAATCGCCAACGAGATGCTCAAGGAGTCGGCCGCCGACGTCATCATGGGCGCCGGCAATCCGATGTACACCGACAGCGGTGTCCACCCGCACGCCGATAGCGAGCAACTACAACTACGTGGGCGGCCAGGCCACGTGGGACGGGCTGAACGCGGGGCTCATCGGCGCTGACGCCGACAACGACGGCGACCTTGGATCCTTTCACCCTGATCCAGACCAAGCAGCAGTTCGAGCAGCTGACGACAGGCAAGACGCCCCGCCGAGTGGTCGGCGTTCCCCAGGTCTACACGACGCTGCAGCAGAATCGCGGCGGCGAGACGACCGCTGCGGCATACGCTGTGCCGTTCAACTCGAACGTCCCGACGCTCGCGACGATGACCAAGGGCGCACTCAACGTACTCGACAACGACAAGGACGGCCTGTTCCTGATGGTCGAGGGCGGGGCGGTCGACTGGGCGGCCACGCCAACCAGAAGGGTCGCACGATCGAGGAGCAGGAGGACTTCAACGCTGCGGTCGAGGCCGTGGTCTGCTGGGTCAACAAGAAGTCCAACTGGAACGAGACGCTCGTCATCGTCACGGGCGACCACGAGACCGGCTACCTCACCGGCCCGGGCAGCGGTCAGCTTCCGGCCGGCCCGCTGTGGACCCCGCTCGTGAACGGCGGCAAGGGCATCATGCCTGGCATGCAGTTCAACAGCGGCGACCACACCAACTCGCTGATCCCGATCTTCGCCAAGGGGCGCGGTAGCTCGAAGCTCAAGGCCGCGGCCACCGGCATCGACCCGATGCGTGGCGCGTACTGCGACAACACCGATATCGCGAAGGCCATCATCTCCACGATGAAGTAGCCACCGCAGCAAGACTGTGCATCGGAGGGGTCCCGATCGCCGTCGGGGCCCCTCCTCTTGTCCGAGCCAACTCCCGCACCACTGGCCGGCCTGCGGTCCTGGATCGCGCGGTCGATCAGACGCCGCTGCGTTCGAGCCAGAACCGAGGAGTCGAGGCGATGTGCGGCGTTTTCACGGTCGTAACCAATCGTGCAGCTTCTTCTTACGTGTTGTTATCGAGGGTGCAACCACGGAGGCTTCGGCTCCTCCTAGACTCCACTCGACCGTTGCCAAAGGCGGTCTCGGGCCAAGACCGGAAGTGCCGGTTGACGGACGCCCGACAAGCCAGACACGGAGGAGCCATGAAGAGGAAGTTCGTTGTGGCAATCGCGGCGGCATGCGCCACCGCGATGATCGCAGCGGTGCCGGCGGTTGCGGCCGTTGTCGCATCGATGCAGGTGAGCCAGACCAAAGGCTACTACGGCCAAGAGACCGTGCTGCAGCCGAGCGTAGACACGACCCTCGTGCCGGGGGCCACGTTCACGATGGAGACATCCAAGAACGGCTCGTGCGTGGGAGATGCTCGGCGAGAACCAGGGCATCGAAGACACCGGCACCGTCGATCCCTTCTATCACATCTGGGACAACACGGTCGAGCTACCCGGCATATTTCAGGGTCGCGTACCGCTCGAAGGGCACCACAATGGGCCAGGACCCCACGGCGGTGACCGAACCGGTCCAGCTCACCGCGCTCAAGTACCTGAGCACGCGGGTGAAGATCACCGGCGCCAAGTCGATCAAGGTCGGCAAGTCCCTGAAGGTAGCGGTGCAGGTGTCGCCGGAGTGCGGCGAAGGCATCGTGAAGGTCAACCGCTACAAGCGTTCCGGCAATCGCTGGGTGTTCAAGAAGTCGTATCGGATCGCGACCGACGAGGTCGGTGCCGGTGCTCTCACGCTCAAGCCCGGCGCGCGCGGCAGGTTCCTCCTCCGCGCGAAGTTCCTCGGCAACCAGTTCGGCGTCTCGTCCGCCAACGACGTTCAAGTCCTACGTCGTCCGCTAAGCCAGCGGCCACGACGAACCAGTCTAGAAAGGAAACGCAGATGAAACTGTTCAAGAAGCGGAGTTTCGCACTGGCGACCGTCCTGATGCTGGTCGTCGCAATGGTCGTCCCGGCCGCTGCGATGGCCGCAACCACACTCAAGCTCAGCGGGTCGACCACCGTGTACCCGGGAGCCGTGATCCTCGCCAAGGCATACAAGGCCAGAGAAGGGCATGAACGTCATCGTCACCGGCGGCGGTTCGGGTAGCCGGCATCAGCCAGGTACTCTCGGGATCGGTCAACATCGGCATGTCTTCGCGCGACCTGAAGGACTCCGAGAACGCCAAGGGCGCGAAGGCCACGACAGACTTCGCCCGCGATGCGGTTGGCCGTCATCGTCAACAAGAGGAACCCCAAGACCAACCTGAGCCAGAGTCGCAGATCTCGCGACATCTACCGCGGCAAGATCACCAACTGGAAGCAGGTCGGCGGACCCAACGCGCGCATCGTGCTCTGTGGCCGCACCGGCGCCTCGGGCACGTACGAGTACTTCAAGGAGGTCTTCCTGCAATAAGCAGCCGCCAGTCCTCGCAAGACCAAGCAGTACTCCTCGAACGGCATGGTCCGCTCGGCGGTTCGCAACAACAAGTACGCGATCGGCTATGTCTGGACCAGGCCTACATGAACAGCGAGCGATCAAGACGCTGAAGATCGGTGGCGTCTACCCGAGCCGCTCCAACCGTCTAGCAGCGAGCGAAGTACAAGTACGTGCGGCCGCTCTACTGCGTGACCAAGGGCGCTCCCGCGGGCGCCGCGAAGTCCTTCATCAACTGGACGCTGCAGCGAAGACCGGCCAGTCCTACATCGCCAAGGAGTTCCTGCCCGCCAAGAACCGTATTCTCTCCGCACAAGCGCGGGCACGGCCCCGTCCCAGGGTCGTGCCCGCAGCGCTTGGTGCAGGGTCGAATGGAGGTCCGCTCAGTATGGGCGTTGACGCTAACAGCCACTCGCGGCGTCGCACGCCGCCATCCCGGTGGAGTTGAAGCGTCGATCGACTTGAGCAGTGGGTCGGCGCGAGGGAAGCGAAAGGGTCGCCGAGACCGTTCTGATGGTGGCGACTGTGCTCAGCGCGCTGTTCGTGGTCCTCGTGGCCGCCTTCGTGCTTGCGCGTGGCATTCCGGCGCTCGTCGAGAACGGGACGCGTTCCTGACGGGCTCCGGGTGGGATGCGGACCTCGAGGACGCCTGGTCGGTACCGGAGGGCGCGACCTTCGGCGCGCTTCCACTCATCGCGGGCAGCGTCCTGACGACCCTCGGCGCTCTGGGCTTCACTGTCGTGATCGGCCTGGGGTGCTCGGTTGCCCTGGTCGAGTTCTGCCCGGGGTGGCTGCGCCGGCCGATCGAGGCGGTGGTGCAGCTGTTGGCCGGCATCCCGTCGGTGGTGTTCGGCCTTGTCGGGCTTCTCGCTGATGGTCCCCTTCATCGAAACCTACGTCGTGCCCGCGAACGCTTTCGAGGAGGTTCCTGACGCGGTGTTCGACGGCCAGGCACTGCTCACGGCCGTCATCGTGCTCACCTTCATGATCATGCCGTTCTTCGTCTCGGTGACCTCGGACGCTCTGCGCGCTGTACCTCGGTCGCTTGTCGATGGGGGCCGTGCGCTCGGCCTCACGCACTGGCGTGCGGTGACCAAGATCCAACTGCCGCTGGCGCTTCCCGGCATCATCGCCGGCGCTGTTCTCGCAGCCGCCCGCGCGATGGGTGAGGCGATCGCGTTGTCGATGGTCGCAGGGGCACTTGCCGTCGTGCCCACCCTCGAGAACGGGCCGCTCTACTTCGTGCTCACGCCGGTGCGGACCATGGCCTCGGCGATAGTCGAGACCGGCGGAGAAGCCGGCAGCGTGCCGAGTATCCAAGGCGCGCTGTTCGCCTTGGCGACGCTGCTGCTCATAGCGAGCCTGCTCCTCTCCGTGGCGGCTCGCTTCGCGTTCACTGTGTCCGCCAAGCGCCTTCGCTTGGCAACCGAGAGGTCGGTGTGAGATGAGCCGCGTCTTCAGTGCGGACCGCCTGCGCGAGCGAGTGCGGTTTGGCTCAGTCGTGTGGCCGGTGATCGCGTGGCTGTGCGCGATCACGGTAACGGCGGTGTGTGTGGGCATCATCGTGTACCTGTTCCAGCAGGGCTCACAGACCGTGAACATGCACTTCCTGACCCACGACCCGAATCCGAGCATGACCGAGGCACAGACGGGGGCGTGCGCGTCCCGATCGCCGGTACGGTCATCCTCATCGTGCTGAGCCTCATCGTTCGCCGTTCCGCTCGCGCTCGCCTCGGCCACGTACCTCGCCGAGTACATGGACGAGAGCCGCCCCCTCACGAAAGCGGTGCGTGTTGGGCTCGAAGTGCTCGCGAGTGTGCCGTCTGTCGTCTTCGGCATGTTCGGCATCGCGCTATTCACAAGCCGAGTCTCACATTCATGTCGAGCGCCGGCGCTGATGCGAGCAGGGCGGCGTTCGGGCGCTCGTTCCTTGTGGCAGGCGTCGTGATGGGCGTGCACGTGCTGCCCTTCATCGTGAAGGTCATGGAGGAGGCGATTCGATCGGTGCCCAAGGCGTACCGGGACGCATCCGCGGCCCTGGGCTTCCTCGGTGGCGCTCGATCCGCAAGGTGGTGCTGCCCGCCGCCATGCCAGGGCTCTCGACCGCGGTGATACTCGGGATGGGACTGGTCGCCGGAGACACGGCGATCGTCTGGCTCACGCTGGGTGGGACAGTGGATATGGGCGCGGATGCCTGGTGGCAGCCGCAGAACTGGAACGCCGTGCTCCACGGGACGGGCGCGACTCTCACAACGTTCACCTACTACACCTCACCGGTAGGAGAGGGCACGGCGCCGGAGATGGCGTTTGGCGCCGCACTCATCCTGATGGCGATCGTGCTTGCGCTCAACATCACTGCGACCGTGATTGCGCGGGCGGGCTCTCGCCACCACCGCCGCTGAGGACTCAAGGCCGATCCGAAAGGAAGACGACATATGCAGGTCATGGAACGCGAACGTTCTGAGCTCGACGATGCAGACGCTGGAAGGAGCTCGAGCAACTGCCGCAATAGCGCCCGTGCACACCGCCATCACGATCAAGGAGCTCGACTCATTCTACGGTACGAAGCAGGTACTCCGCTCGATCTCCATGGATCTGCCGCAGAATCGGATAACGGCGTTCGTGGGCCCCTCGGGGTGTGGCAAGTCGACGGCATTGCGATGTATCAATCGCATGAACGACACGATCGCCGGTTTCAGGATGACCGGTCGCATCGAGCTGCAGGGCCAGGACATCAACGGGCGCGGAGTGAACGTCAACACCCTGCGGCGGTTGGTCGGAATGGTCTTTCAGGCCCCGAATCCGTTCCCGATGTCGATCAAGGACAACATCGCGCTTGCGATCAGAGAGCACGAGCGCGACGTGCGAGGCGATCGAGATCGATAGCAGGGTCCGCAAGGCGCTCGAGCAGGCCAGCCTGTGGGACGAGGTGGGCGACTGCCTGAACCACTCGGCACTCGCGCTGTCCGGCGGCCAGCAGCAGCGCTTGTGCATCGCGCGCGCGCTCGCGGTAAGCCCGTCGGTCCTCATGCTCGACGAGCCGTGCGCTTCGCTCGACCCGATCTCGACCGCGGCGATCGAGCGCCTGCTGCTCGATCTGAAGCGTGACTACACGATCGTCATCGTGACCCACAACCTGGCTCAAGCGCGGCGCATCTCGGACAACTGCGGGTTCTTCCTGATGGGCGAGCTCGTGGAGTACGGCACGACGGACCAGCTGTTCACCGAGCCGAACGTGACGAGACCGCGCGCTACCTGAACGGGGTCTACGGGTAGTCGACGTACGCCCGCCCGCAGTGCGGCGTTCCGGCACCGAACGTATACGCGGTATTGCAGACCTGAAAACCCTTTGTTGCTTCCCGCCCAAGGGTCTTCCGCCACGCGCCCGATGCCGCAATCATCGTGTTAGACGTTCGCAGCACGAGTCGTAGCCACGTCAGCAGGTCCACCGAAGATGGACTCAGCCTAGGAGGCTCCCGTGCTTGCAGCAACACATCGTCGCGCTCACCGTGCCGGCCAGCCGGCATATCCCTTCGTCGGCCATCGAGGTCACCGCCGCTAGGATCTTCACCTCGCTCGTCCCGCTCCATGCTCTTGCACGTCGACGACCTCGAGTTGCTTGGTAGAGCTGCGGCGGGGCTGCGCTTCATCCGCTCCAGCGGAGGGTACTCTGGACTCGAGCACGAGCTCTTCGCTGCGGCCTGGCCGAACTTGATGAGGTGGACGCGTTCGTCGTCGAGGCCGCAGCGTGCCACGCCGCCGACTTCGCAGTACTCGGAGAGCCGAGAAGAGCCGGCCTCGCAGCGTGCAGATCGCCCGACGCCGCGCTCTGTGGCTTGCGGCAATACTTACGGCTCGCAGACGGGTACTGCGCCCTCGGGGGACCCGAGGCCCAGGGAGTCTACGCCGTTTGGACCGAGGACGTGCTCTACCTGGAGTTCGACGAAGTCGGTGCGCCAGACGGCCAGTGCCAGCGTGCGCGGACCCGTGTCGCCGCGCTCGAGGCGGTCAGCGGGCGCACCGTCTGCGTGGCGAGCTCGAGCGCGCGACGCGGCGCGGCCTGAGCCCCTAGCAGGCGGCGCGGCGCCGCCGATCGAACGTCAGATCGATGGGGATGAGATCACTGGCGGCCGGCAACTCGACGCGCTTCACCACTGCGGCGACCCAGTCCGAGTGAAGCCCCCGATCGGGGAAGAAACCTGAGTTCGGGAAGCGTTGGTCGCGCGCGACAGCATCTCGTGTAGCGAGTCGCCAAGGATGACGTCGACCACGCCGTGCTCGCTGATCACGACGAGGAGCCGACCGACCGACGTCTCGGCACACTCATAGCGCAACGTGTGCTCTTCTGAACCCTGGAGTGCCGTGTGATGCATCGTGAACCCCCAGAATCGACGACTATCCACAGCATGGGCTCGTTCTTCCGCACAAGTGGTTGCATCGCTCGAAAGCTTCATGAAAGAAGTCCGCGAAATCATCCGCGTGACCGCTGCAGTACTGGAACGGGAGAGCTGGCCCCGGAGCTCGGCGGTCCCCGGGGCCAGCGGGAGAAGGGGCGTCTTGGTCCTCGAGGCGGAGGTCGACGCTCAGGGCAATTGTGATTCGACTGAGCCAGGGATTGGCTTCAGTTCGAAACATGATTGTTGCGAGTTGGTGAAGCGGGGTTCGCCGGAGCGCCTGGTCCTACTCCACCGTCCCGAACCGCCGGCTCCAGCCGTGCCCGACGATCGCGGAGTTGAGCTGGTCCGAGAGGCGCTGCCGCGTGTAGGGGCCAGGCGGCAGGTTGTCGACTATGGTGCGGATGTCGTCGCCGACGTCGAGCGCCTCGGCCCGGATGACCACGTCGAGGCGCGAGACGCGTCTGGTGTCTCGGAACAGGGAGTCGAGCAGGCGGCCGAGAAGCTCCCGGTCTTCCTCAGCCACGCGAGCCGAGCCACTCTCGAATCGTGTTCTCGACGCTTTCGCGGCCGGAATCGACGACGGCGCTGAAGCGCACTTCCGCCGCATCGAGTCCTGCGAGCGCAGCGGGAACGGCGGCCGCGCCGGGCGCCATCTGTGTGACGCGGCCAAGCAGTTCCACGCCCGTCATGCCGTCGTACTCGGAGGGCAGCGCCTCGCCGTAGCCCACCCCGAGCAGCGCCTTGAGCACGTCGGCTCCGAACTTCGCCCAGTGGGCCGTCGCCACGACAAGCACCGGGTTGTCGCTGCGGAGACGCTCGGCGACCTCCCACGCGACCGCCGTGTGTGGATCGAGCAGGTAGCCGGTCTCGTCGAAGACGCGCTTCACCGTCGCCAGCGAATCGTCGTTGGTGACGTAGTCGCCTGCGAGCACCCCGCGGATCGCCTTGAACGTATCGGGATCGACTCGGAAGCGGCCCTCGCTCGCGAGTTGCCCCATCCACTCGCGCACCTGCTCGGCACTGGACAGGTGGTAGAGCAAGCGCTCGAGGTTGCTGGAGACCAGGATGTCCATCGACGGCGAGGGGGTGGTGACGAACTCGCGCTGCGAGACGTCGTAAAGCCCCGTCGCGATGAAGTCGGCCAGCACGTTGTTCTCGTTGCTCGCGCATATCAGTCGCCCGATGGGCACGCCCATCTGCTGCGCGTAGTAGCCGCCCAGGATGTTGCCGAAGTTGCCGGTGGGCACGCATACGTCCATCGGCTCGCCGGCCTTCACGCCGCCGCTGGCGACCATGTCGGCATACGCGCTCGCGTAGTAGACGATCTGCGGCATGAGCCTGCCCCAGTTGATGGAGTTCGCGCTTGAGAGGCGCAGCCGCTTCGCCGTGTGCAGCCACTCGGCGAACTCGGCGTCGCCGAACGCCTCCTTGACGGCGCTTTGGCAGTCGTCGAAGTTCCCGCGAACCCCGAAGACGGTCACGTTCGCTCCGTGCTGGGTGACCATCTGCTTGCGCTGGATGTCCGAGACACCCTCGGACGGATAGAACACGACCACCTTCGCGTGCTCGCGGTCTGCGAAGCCTTCGAGGGCGGCCTTGCCGGTGTCACCGCTCGTGGCCACGAGGACGAGGAAGTCGTCGGCGATCTCGCCACGCTGCTGCCCCCGCTTCACGGCCTCCGAGAAGAACAGCGGCATGCACTGGAGCGCGATGTCTTTGAACGCGCTCGTCGGGCCGTGCCACAGCTCGAGCACGTGCGTGTCGCCAGCGACCTCTTCAACCGGCGCGACACGCGGGTCGTCCCACTGGCTCCCGTACGCCTGGCGCATGAGCGTATCGATCCGCTCGGCAGGCAGGTCCACGCGGAACCTCGAGAAGATGGCGGCCGCGCGACGCCAGTACGGCATGGAGGACAGAGCCAGGATCTCGCTCAGGCTCAGGTTGGGCAGCGCTTCGGGAACGAAGAGACCACCTCCCGGCGCCATGCCGGCGATGATGACGTCCGTGAATGTGGGGTGCGCGGCGGTGCTGAGTCCGCGCGTGTCGGCGTATCGAGTGACGATCTTCATGCGGCTGATTCTACCGAAAGCGGGACGGAAGGGTCGCCGCCGCCTTACGGGACCGTCGGCAGAGTGCTGGGTGTCATCCCCTGATCGGTTCCGGGCACGGTTCCGGGCAGTCCGCTCGGAACGGTACCGGGAACGACGCCACCGCTCGCAGGAACGGACCCCGGCGGTGCGCCTTCGCCCTCACCCGGCACCCACACCATACGCCCGTCCTTGAGGCGATACACGGTACCCACGGGTATACCGGTGCCCTGGGCCTGCGCGCTCGTCGACTTCAGGCGATCGATGCGCTGGCCCTCCTTGGTGATGATCTCCATGTTCGCCGTGCCGGGGTTCTTCACGATCGTGACGCTCTCTTCGGAGAGCAACTCGTTGAGCCCGAAGCCCGTCAACGCCAAGGACGAGGAAGCCCACGCCGATGAGGATGGCGACGTCGAAGAGGTTGCCCAGGGACTCCATGGGATCGGGCTGGTTGTCGCCGAGCCCGGTGCGCGAGCGCATGAACGCCAGGCGCCGTCCACTCGACAGGAAGCGCCCTGCAGGCCCGCTCGGTGTCTCGTTGCCGAACATCCGCCCTACGCCCCGGCCCGCTCGAGGACGTACTCGAGGTCGCTCAGATCCTGGGTGTACGCCCGCTCACGGGCGAGCGAGACGAGAAACGCGATCAAACCGATCAGCAGACCGACGACCGTGGTCGAGAAGGCGATGATGAGGTTGGCGGAGAGCGTCTTCACGTCGCCCGCGGCAAGGGCGACTAGTGCCGGGCTGATGGGGATGAGGGTACCCATCAGGCCCAGGATAGGGCCGATGCGAATGAAGATCCGGGTGCGGTCCAGCAGTCTGGCTGCGACCTGCTCGGTGTCGGTGAGCACCTTGAGGGCCCGAAGCCGCGTCACGCCCTGAGCCGAGAGTGCGTCGACAGCTCCGACCAGGACCGGACCCCAGTTGAACCGCGCGAGGGCGTCGCCGACCTTCACCGGGTCATCGGCGCTTGCGAGTTCGAGTGCGACCGATTCGATGTCGAGCCCCCGCCGTGCCTTGCGGCGCTTCCACGCCTCCCAGCTGTAGGCGCCCGCCTGGTACACGATCCAGATCAGCGCGAACACCTCGGCGAACAGGACCGGGTAGAGCAGTATCGTCGCAACGGCTTGGATGATGCGCTGCGGGTTGGACAGGAAGAACCCCACCCGTTCGGCGAAGCTGCCCATCTACACACTCCTTGTCAGGATGGACTTCAAGGCGCTGAGTGCGCCGCTTGTCGCTTGTGACAGCGTAGTCGAAGCGAGCCCCAGACTGTAGACCGTCGTGAGCAGCAGCAGCGCGGCTGCCGTGCCGGCGGCTTCGATCGGCAGCCCGCCCAGGCCCTTGGTGTCTTTGGTCGAGCCGGCTCCCGTCACCCGTTGCATCAGGAAGCCCGCGTAGACCGTCGCTTGTGCGACGCCGGGCGTGGCGCTGCCCTGCGGAAGCGCCACGGCTGCGCCGGCGGACTTCGCCGCGGCCGACGTCCCGGTGGTGCCGGGGGCATAGGGGCCGAACACCAGAGGGCCTCCGTACAGGGCGGAGGTGTTGGTTCCTCCGGTTGTCGCCGACTTGGGGACGATGTTGTATGTGACCTGTACCACGTTGAGTTGCGGGGTCACGTAGCGATTCGAGGTCGACAGGTCGGTGCGGACACGAAGGCTCGTCGCCAGCAGCCCTGTCGGGAAGACTACGGAGGGTCCGCCGACCGCACGCCAGGTGCCCCCATTGACCGAGTACTGCAGCTTCACCGCGGTACGGTCCGGCCTGACCGCGAATGCCTCGATCCGAGTGATCTGCTTGGTTACTCCGGGCGTACCCAGGTCGAGCGGGTCGGTGGTGTAGCGCCCCGAGCCTGCGGTACCGATCTCGATGAGCCGCTTGTTCGCCTGGTCGGCGATGAGCGTCGTACCTTTGGAGGTGACGAAGGCGGTCTGCGGGGACGACAACGCTCCCACCGAGCCGATGCTCGTCGTATCGATGCGCTCCGCTTTGCCCTGGGGATCGATCTTCAGGAGGCGCGCATTGTCCCGGTCCACGATCAGCGTGGTGCCGTCCGTCTGGCGCTGAGCGGATGTGGGTCCTCTGAGGTGGGACATGTCCGAGCCTGCTTGACCCGACTTGCCGAACTGCCACACGGTAGACCCGGAGGGGTCCACCTGCAGCACGCGATGCCCACCGGCATCGGCTATGAGCGTGTGCCCGTTGGACAGCCGCTGCGCCTGCATCGGGCCGGCAAGCCTGCCTGCGCCGACACCAGACACCCCGTCTGCGCCGTAGCGCCACACGATGCTCGAGGCGGAGTACCCGTTGTTAGGCTGACTCGCGTCGTAGTCCGAGGAGCGCACCTCGATGACGCGGTAGCCGCCGTTCGAGTCCACGATCAGGGTGTTGCCGGCGCCGGTGCGCACCGCGTAGACGGGATCGACGAGCCGACCCGCTTCGAGCCCGGCCGTGCCGTCGCCATAGCGCCACACCACCCGCTTCGCCGAATCGACCTCGATCACCGATCCGGAACCGCGGTCGGTGATCAGTGTGTGGCCATTGGAAAGCCGCTGTGCGGAGTAAGGGGCCGCGAGTGACGAATCGTTTCCCGAGCTGTAGCGCCACACGACAGACCCGGACGGGCCGTACTCGACGACGGCGCGGCCGTTGGTGTCCGCGACGAGCGTGTTCCCGTTTGAGAGCCGTTGAGCCGTTCGGGGGTCGAACGATGGAGAGCTGCCCTTGAACTCCCAGACCTTCACGCGGTCGAGCAGGATGGCGTGCTTGGAGTTGATCTTGGCGCGGACCAGGCCCCTACCCACGGTACCGCCGAACTTCTTCGATCCGCCCTCTGACCACGTGTAGGCCGCGTGCGCTGTCACCGGCGCAGCGGCCGCAAGCATCACAGCCGCGATGGTTGCGGCCACGAGGACCCGCATGCGGGTGTTCGAGCGCAGGTTCGTGGCGATGTGTATGTGGGTTGACACCGGGCTCTTCGTGTTCCCTCGGCTAGAATGCCGGTCGCCCTCGCGGCTCCCGGACGGAGCGCCGGTCTTGCACCCGACTCTCCGCGCACGTCAGAAGCATGTATCGGTCCATCTTCGCGCTTACTGGATTCTACCGCCCCGCGTCCACAGAAACCCCACGCGCGGGCGGTTCGGCATGCGATGGTGAACTGCCGCGACTCTGGCCGTCGGTGCTCCTTTCGCTCAGGGCGCCAGCTCCTCGGCCAGCATGTCCATGAGCAGGTTGTCGTGCCAGACGCCGTCGGGCCCAAGCTCGTAGTTCCTGGCGACGCCGATCGGCCGGAAGCCTACCTTCTCGTAGACGTGTATCGCGCGCTGGTTCGTGGTGGCCGGATCGATCGTCAGGCGGTGGTGGCCGCGCTCGCCGACAAGCCAGCCGGCGAGCACTTTGAGCGCGCTCGTGCCCACGCCCCGCCCGACGTTTCCCGCGAGCAGGCCGATGTCGATGGAGGCCGCATGGTAGGAGGGGTCGAGCTGCTCCTCGAATGCGATCACACCCGCGGCACGGTCGTCCACATCGATGACGAGCACGTGGTAGTCGGGATCGTCGAACCACTCCATGATGGTGTTCGCGTCATCGCCCCACCATGGGCCCGCCTCGGGGTCGGACGCGAGCGCGGACGCGAGCTTCGCGATCTCGCCTGAGGCAGGTGGTCTCAGCGTGACTGGTCCCTCGATGGTGGGCAGATGGTTCAGCGGTGGGTGCATGGCGGTCTCCTCGGTCTGGCTGGTACGCTCTCTTCGGTAAGTGACTACCCTCGAGGGGGGCGCGTGAAGTACGTGGTGATCATCTTGGACGGCGCTTCGGGGTGGCCGCTGTCCGAGCTGGGAGGCAAGACGACGCTCGAGGCGGCGTCCACGCCCCATCTCGACGCCCTGGCTCGGACCGGCCGCGTAGGGCTGGCACAGACGGTACCGGAGGGCGCTGAACCCTCATCGGCCGCGGCGTGCACGTCGATCCTGGGCTACGATCCTGTCGCCGACTTCGTGGGCAGAGGCGCGATCGAGGCCGCGAGCATGGGCATCGAGCTCGCAGCCGACGAAGTCGCTTTGCGCTTGAACCTCGTCCACATCGCCGATGGCGCGATGGCCAGCTACTCGTGTGGCCACATCACCACGGGCGAGTCCCACGCGATCGTGGCCGATCTTGCCAAAGCGCTCGACGACGAGACGTTTCGCCTGTATCCAGGGGTCGCGTACCGGCACATCTTGGTGGTGAAGGGCGCGCCCGAGGTGTTGGAATGCGCCTACACACCGCCACACGACATCTCCGACAAGCCGGCGTCACCGAATCTGCCGAGCGGTCCCGGCAGCGAGATGCTGCGAGAGTACATGCAGCGCGCTCGCGAAGTGCTGCGCTCGAGCCGGGCCAACCTGAGACGGGCCGAGGCCGGCGCGCTTCAAGCGACCGACGTCTGGCCGTTCTGGCCCGGCGTAAGACCCGCCGGGATGGTTCCCTTCTTCGAGAAGCGAGGAGTCCGGGCCGCGATGACCAGCGGCGTCGACCTGCTCAACGGACTGGCCGTGCTGGCCGGTATCGAGCGCCTGGAGATCGCGGGAGTCACCGACGGGTCCGACACGGACTACGCCGCTCAAGCCGCGGGGGCGCTTTCCTCTCTGGCCGACAACGACCTGGTGGTCATCCACGTGGAGTCGCCGGACGAGGAAGGTCACGCCGGATCGGCCTCGGGCAAGATCGCTGCGATCGAGGCGATCGACCGCGAGATCGTGAAGGCGGTTCGTGCGTGCACCGAGGAGCTGCGAATCCTCGCGATGCCGGACCACCCGACACCCACCGCACTCAAGACCCACGTCGGCGAGCCGGTCCCGTTCATCGTGTGGGGTACTGGCATCGCGCACAATGGGGCGCTGGCCTACGGCGAGAGTGCGGCGGCATCGACGGGGCTGGTGCTCGATCCCGGACGACGGGTCATGGACTTGCTGCTCGGCTAGGACGCCGTTCGGTGCCGATCAGATCTTCCCGGCGAGCACCCTTCCCAGCGACTCGGCCTTGTCGCACTCCCAGATGTCGAGCTCCGGCCTGACCCACGTTCCCGAGACGGCGAGCGACCCGATCGTGCGGATACCGCCTGACCCGAGCGACCTGCGGAGTTCGCGCATCGGACCGGTGTTGTAGCCGAAGAACGTGGCGATGGGTTCTGGGGCCGCGGTGGCCGTGATGATCACGGCCCGCTTGGCGGCACGGGCCTCCGGGGTCCGGGGGACTTCGGCTTCCGAGAACCCCGGCAGACGCAGTTGGCCGTTGGAGGCGAAGTAGCTGGCGAGCCTGTCCAGGATCGCCTGCATGTGTCGCTCGGCCTTGCGAAAGTAGGAGGGGACTCCGAAGATCACGCCGTCACAGGCTGCGATCTTCTCGGCAAGATCGGGCAGATCGTCGTCGATCTTGCAGGTGCCGGTCAGTCGGCACATCTTGCAGCCGGTGCAGAAGCGTATGTCGTGGTCGGCGAGACGCACTCGCTCGACCGTCGCGCCTGCAGCCTCCGCCGAACAGGCGGCCAGCTCGACCGAGCGGCTGAGCGGTCCGCGCCCTTGGCTCGCGTCGATGGCGATTATCCTCACGCCCAACCCCTCTCGTCAGGCCGACTCCATAGTACGCCGGCTCATGCTCCGGGCAAGTTCCGTTCGGCAACAACCTGGGTCACTTCCGGCAGCGCTCCGTGCTCGATCGCTTCGAGGCAGTCATCCAGCCAGTCGATCGCCGTGCGCTCTCTGGCGAGCGCTCCGTCCAGCGCCGTCTGCCGTACCACCATCGTGCGAGCGGGAAGCGTGGCGTCGGCAGCCAGGGAGTCTGACCGTTCACGCAGGGCCTCGAGGCGCCGCTGGTGCTGCACTCTTCGGTCCGAGATCAGGGCGGCGAGTGTCTTGTCGTCGAGACCCGCCCCGAAGTACAGCTGGAGTGCGAAGGCGTCACGGGACAGCGGCAGGGGCACCGGGCACGAGAGCCACCCCGCCAGAGCGTCGCGCCCGTCGCTGGTTATGTCGTAGACGAGGCGGTCGGGTCGCCCCTGTGAACGCCGCCGTGCGCGCGTGATCAGGCCGGTCGTCCTGAGCCGATCGAGGGTGCGGTAGATCTGCGCCTGATCTGCGTTCCACAGAAGACGAGCGTCATCGTCGAAGCATCTGACCTTCAAGTCGTAGCCCGACCGCGGCCGCTCGCTCAAGAATCCGAGAATCGCGTACTCGAGTGACACCGTGTGTTGCCCCCATGTCGATATATGACGAAACATATAATGGAGAAGTCATATACCGATTGCAAGCATCAAGCCCAGATTGAGGAAAGTCAGAAAGACGCAGGTAGAGGACGCCGAGAAGGGCCTCGACCGACGGTCGAAGCCCTTCTCGTGAGGCAGATACGCTCTATGGGGTGCCCGGCACAGACCCGGGCGGGTGTCTAGAGGATCGCGAGGTAGGAGTCGGACTCCCAGGGCGTCACGCGAGTGCGGTAGTCGTGCCACTCCAGCCGCTTGTTGCGGATGAACCACTCGAAGACCTGGTCTCCGAGGGCTTCTCTTACGAGCTCGCTTCGCTCCATCTCGTTCACGGCTTCGTTCAGGCTCTCGGGAAGCTGGCCGATGCCCGCGTCAGCGCGCTGGGCGTCGGTCATCTCGTAGATGTTGTCAGCGACATCGTCGGGGAGCTCGAGCCCCCGCTCGATACCGTCGAGCCCGGCGGCGAGCATCACCGAGAAGGCGAGGTAGGGGTTGCAGGCGGGGTCAGGTGAGCGGAGCTCGATGCGGGTCGCCTTCTCCTTCCCGGGCTTGTACATAGGAACGCGGACCAGCGCGGAGCGGTTCCGATGCGCCCAGCAGATGTAGACCGGCGCCTCATACCCCGACACGAGTCGCTTGTACGAGTTGACCCATTGGTTGGTGACGGCGCACGTTGCGCGCGCGTGGTGTAGCAGGCCGGCGACATAGGCCTTGGCGGTGTCTGACAGGTGATGCTCATCGGCTGGATCGAAGAACGCGTTCGAGCCGTCTTTGAAGAGCGACTGATGCACGTGCATCCCCGAGCCGGCTTCGCCGTACATGGGTTTCGGCATGAAGGTGGCATAGACGCCGTTGAGCTGCGCGATCTCCTTGACGACGAGCCGGTACGTCATGACCTTGTCGGCCATCCGGATCGCCTCGTCGTAGCGCAGGTCGATCTCGTGCTGGCTGGGTCCGACCTCGTGGTGGCTGTACTCGACTTGGATGTCGAAGTTGCGCAGGGCGCGCACGGTCTCCTTGCGCAGGTCCACCGCAAGGTCGCGAGTCGTCATGTCGAAGTACCCGCCGTGGTCGAGCAGCTGGGTGCTGGAGTCGTCCTTGAAGTAGTAGTACTCGAGCTCGGGGCCCACGAAGAAGTCGAACCCCAAAGCATTGGCCTTCTCGACGTTACGCCGCAGCACCTGCCGAGGGTCACCGGGGTACGCCGACCCGTCCGGCCGCACGACGTCACAGAACATCGTGGCCACGAGATCGTCGCCTTGACGCCACGGCATGATCTGCAGGGTCGCCGGGTCGGGCATCGCGACCATGTCCGATTCCTGGATGCGGGCGAAGCCCTGGATGGACGAGCCGTCGAAACCCATTCCCTCGGCCATCGCCAGTTCGAGCTCGTCGATGGTGATCACGAACGTCTTGAGAAAGCCGAGGACGTCGGTGAACCACAGGTGGATGAACTCGACGCCCTGCTCGCGTATAGCCTCGACTGCTCGGTCACGGTGCTCGGTCATGACCCCTCACTCTCTATGCCTCGGCTCTGTGCCGAGCGCCCCGAAGATTTCGACTCAGTGTCGCATATGTTTCGAGTGTGTTTCGTGAGACTGGTACGATGCACCAAGTCAAGGGAGCAGACGCCTGCTACTCGTGGGCGCGCATCAGGGGAAGGGGTATGCGGTGAATCTCCAGTGTCCTGGCGGCAACGACGCCACTCAAACCTCGAACCGGTCCAAGAACGTGGTGCCGGGCTCGGGCCTTTGTTCCCGGTGCACCGACGGGTGCCGCGGCAACTGCGAGGTGTTCAAGGCCTCCTTCCGCGGCCGAGAGGTCATCTACCCCGGGCCGTTCGGCGAGGTCACCGCCGGCGGCGACAAGGACTATCCGATCGACTATTCGCACCTCAACATCATGGGCTATGCGCTGGGTGCGCAGGGTCTGCCCGAGGGCGTGGTGGGCGATCCCGACAACACCCTCTTCCCGATGGTCGACACGGAGACGGTGTTTGGCGTCGAGAACAAGGTCAAGATGCGCGTGCCGATCTTCACCGGCGCGCTGGGTTCCACCGAGATCGCACGCAAGAACTGGGAGCACTTCGCGGTCGGCGCGGCCATCTCGGGCGTCTCGATCGTCTGCGGCGAGAACGTGTGCGGCATCGACCCGGCTCTCGAGCTCGACAAGCATGGCAAGGTGGCCAAGGCGCCGGACATGGAGCGCCGAGTCGAGATGTTCCGCCGCTATCAGGAGGACGGGTACGGGGACATCCTCGTGCAGATGAACGTCGAGGACACCCGTCTCGGCGTGGCCGAGTACTGCGTCGAGAAGCTCGGCGTCACCACGATGGAGCTGAAGTGGGGTCAGGGCGCCAAGTGCATCGGCGGCGAGATCAAGGTCAACTCACTCGACCGCGCGCTCGAGCTTCAGAAGCGCGGCTACCTGGTGACTCCGGACCCGTCCGACCCGGCTATCAAGGCGGCATTCAAGGACGGCGCAATCCGCCAGTTCGAGCGCCACAGCCGTCTCGGATTCGTGGACGAGGAGGGCTTCTACGCTGAGGTTCAGCGCCTGCGCGACCTGGGTGCCAAACGAGTGACTCTCAAGACCGGTGCATATCCGATGCGCGAACTGGCCATGGCGCTCAAGTGGGCCAGCAACGCCAAGATCGATCTGCTGACCATCGACGGCGCGCCCGGCGGTACCGGTATGAGCCCGTGGCGCATGATGCAGGAGTGGGGCGTTCCCACGTTCTACCTGCAGTGCATGACCAACGAACTCGTCGAGAAGCTGGCGCAGCAGGGAGCCTACGTCCCCGACATCGCCATTGCGGGCGGGTTCTCCACCGAGGACCACGTGTTCAAGGTGCTCGCCCTCGGCGCCCCCCACACCAAGGCGGTCTGTATGGGCCGTGCGCTGATGATCCCTGGGTTCGTGGGCAAGAACATCGAGGTGTGGATGAAGGAGCAGGATCTGCCCAAGTCAGTCTCGGCGTTCGGCGGTACCAAGGAAGAGATCTTCGTCACCTACGAGACGCTCAAGGCTCGGTACGGTGCGGAAGTCGACAAGTTCCCGCTCGGGGCGATCGGCATCTACACGTACTCCGACAAGATCAAGGTCGGGTTGCAGCAGTTGATGAGCGGGAGTCGCAACATGCGTCTGGATACGATCACGCGCTCGGACCTCATGTCGTTGACGCGTGACGCCGCCGAGATCTCGGGCATCCCGTTCGTGACCGACGCCTATCGCGACGAGGCCATGCGGATCATCGAAGGGTAGCGACGGGGAGAAGTCGCTGCGAATCGCGCTTGACGGGCCGCCGGGAGTTCCGGCGGCCCGTTTCTGTACGATGGCACAAACCCCGAAGGAGGCGTCGATGATCCGAGGCGACAACGTTGTTCTGACGGCGCTCGACCCCGCGAGCGCCGAGCAGGTCCGCGGCTGGGTCAACGATCCGGCCGTGAACCGCTACATGCTTGCGGGTCACGTCCCGCTCACGTCCGCAGAGGAGCTGGAGTTCTACCGACTGGCGGAGTCCTCACCGTCGCTGCAGCTCTTCGAGATCCGCACCGCCGAGGAGATGCGGCTCATCGGAGTCGTGGGATTCGAGGGGCTGGACCTCAGGCACCGCCACGCGGAACTCGGCATCATGATCGGGGACGTCGGCTACCAGGGGCGGGGGTTCGGCCGCGACGCACTGCTGACGATGCTGCGCTTCGGCTTCGACACTCTGGGTCTGCACCGAATCGCCATCAAGGCGCGGCAAGACAACGAGCGGGGAGTTCACCTCTACCGCGCGATCGGGTTTCGCGAGGTCGGGGTCGAGCGCGAATGCGACTTCGCCGAGGGTGGGTTTCACGACGTGATCTGTTTCGACATGCTCGAGTCCGAGTATCGCGAGCTGCGCCCGCCGATGTAGCGCCGCCTACTCGCCGAATTGGGCCTCGTACAACCGTGCGAACGCACCCTCGGCAGCGAGCAGGTCGCCGAACGGCCCCTCCTCGACTATTCGTCCTTCCTCGACAACGATGACGCGGTCCGCATCACGCACTGTCGAGAGACGGTGCGCGATGATCAGTGAGGTGCGCCCTTCGAGGATGTTGTGCATGCCGCGCTGGATGAGGAGCTCGGTACGCGTGTCCACGGACGACGTCGCCTCGTCGAGTACGAGGATCGCCGGGTCTCCCACGATGGCGCGGGCGAACGCGATGAGTTGACGCTGCCCCGTTGAGAGCAGAACGCCCCGTTCGCCCACGCTCGTGTCGAAGCCCTCCGGCAGCTCGTCGATGAAGTCGGCCGCTCCTGCTATCGTCGCCGCAGTGCGGACCTGCTCGTCAGTTGCGTCGAGGTGGCCGTAGCGGATGTTCTCGGCGATGGTGCTCGCGAACAGGAACGGCTCCTGCAAGACGATCCCGAAATGGCTGCGCAGCGAGGCAAGGCCGATGTCACGCACGTCTTGGCCGTCGATGAGCACGCTTCCCTGAGTCGGGTCGTAGAAGCGGCCCGCAAGACTCGCGAGCGTCGTCTTCCCGCCCCCGGTGGATCCAACGATCGCCACCGTTTCGCCTGCTTCGATGGTCAGCGTCACGCCGTGAAGCACCTCGGGACCGGTGCGGTAGGCGAAGCTCACATCGCGGTACTCGATTCGACCGCGCATCTTCTCGAGGATCACCGCGTCGGGTGAGTCGGCGACGAGCGGTGCGGTGTCGATCAGCTCGAACACCCGCTCACCCCCTGCCAGGGCCGACTGCGTCTCGGAGTACAGCGATGAGAGTTGCGTGATCGCGTTGAAGAACTGGCGAGCGTAGTTCAGGAACGCCACGACGACGCCGATCGTGATCAAGCCCTGTGCTGCCGACCATCCGCCCAGAGCAGCCACCAGTGCCGTCGCTGCGGTCGAGATCACCGACAACACGGGCGAGAACGCCGAGGAGACAGTGGCAGCGCCGATGTTGGCGTCGCGGTTGGTCGCGTTACGGCTCTCGAACTCGATACGGTTGCGATCGGTCCGGTTGAAGGCCTGCGCGACCTTGATCCCGCCGAGTTCCTCGGCAAGCGTGGCCGACACGTCGCCGATCGACTCCTGGCGCTTGCGAAACGCCCGTCTGGCAACGGTGCCGAAGAGCGTCGTCACCGCCAGCATCACCGGGACGACGAGCAGGGTCACCAACGCCAGCTGCCAGTTGACCCAAAGCATGAATGCGAGCGTGGACACGAGCGCCAGCGAGGAGGACAGCAGGCGACGGAACCCTTGGGACAGAAACGAGTTGATCTGCTCGATGTCGTTGATGAGCCGGCTCATCAGGTCGCCGGACTCGACGGCCTCGAAGTAGCCCACGTCGAGCTCGGTGATCTTGCCGAACACATCGCGGCGGACCTCAAAGAGCGCTCGCTGTCCGGCGGTGCCAAGCGTGAGTATCTGCATGCGCTGCGCGAACCACCCGACCAACGTGGCGCCGACAAGCAGCAGCCCGGGCACGGTGAGCACCGATGCGTCGCCGCTCCCGGTCGCCTCCACGGCGACGTCGATAAGCCGGCCGGTCAGCGCCGGTGTGGCGGCCACGGCGGTCGAGGAGACGACGAGCCACGCGACACCGGCCGCCACCTGCGACCTATGCGCGAGCAGATAGCGCAGCAGGCGGAGCGCGACCGAACGCATCGACTGGGGCTTGTCTTGTTTGGCGAGCGACCTGAGCGAAGGCCCTCCGGGTCCCGCCATCAGCGCTCACCCCCCGAATCGGCGATGAGCTGGCTCGAGGCGATCTCGGCGTAGAGGCAGGAGCGCTCGAGGAGCTCGTCGTGGGTGCCGACGTCGGCGACCTTACCCTTGTCGAGGACGACGACCACATCGGCCCTGCGCGCCGTAGCCAGTCGCTGGGCGACGATGAACGTGGTCCGACCCTGCATCAGGGATTCGAGCTGGCGTCTGATCGCCGCCTCGGTCTTCGAGTCGACCGATGAGGTCGAGTCGTCCATCACGAGGATTCGCGGGTCGATCAGCAGTGCTCGGGCGATGGCGATGCGCTGCCTTTGACCACCCGAGAGTTTCACGCCCCGTTCGCCTACGAGTGTCTCGTATCCCTGCGGCAGGTTGACCACGAACTCGTGCGCTTGGGCCGCCCGTGCCGCCTGCTGGACCTGTGGGTCGGTCGCTTCAGGCCGACCGTAAGCGATGTTCTCGCGTATGGTGCCCGAGAACAGCACCGAGTCTTGCATGACGAAACCGATCTGACCGCGAAGCGACGAGAGGGTCACGTCCCGCACGTCTCGGCCATCCACAAGCACCGTCCCGGAAGTGGCGTCGTAGAAGCGCGGCACGAGGTTCACGAGCGTGGTCTTGCCCGAGCCGGTCGCCCCGACCACCGCCACGGTGGTGTCTGGCTCCACGACAAGGTCTATACCTGCGAGCGTCTCGCTCGTGGTACCTGGGTAGCGGAGGTGGACCCCTCGGAACTCCACGCGGCCTTCGAGCCGGGGAAGCACGGCGGCATCCGGGGCCTCGCCGACGTCCTCGGGTGCATCGAGGATCTCGAAGAGCCGCTCGGCGCTCGCACTGGCGCGGGCGATCTGCTGTGCACCGAACCCGAGTACGAACAGCGGCTGCAGCAGCAGAAACAGGTATGAGGTGAACGCCACCAGCGATCCGACGGTGAGTGTCCCTCGGACGATCTGAACGCTGCCGGCCCACGTAACGAGACCGACTCCGATCGTGCCCACGCTGAACAGCAAGGGGAACGCGTTCGCTACGACGCGCCGGACCTGCAGCCCCTGACCCAACAGGTCCTTGTTGGCCGAGTCGTAGCGCTGTATCTCGTGTTGCTCGCGCGCGAACGCTCGTACCACGCGCACGCCCGCGACGTTCTCCTGAAGCACCGTGTTGAGCGCGGCGAGCCGCACCTGGAACTCGCGGAACATCGGGCCGAGACGCCGCACGAAGACGAAGAGCACTGCGATAGTGGCGGGCAGGACGAGAAGTGCGACCACCGAGAGGCGCGGGTCGAGACGGAGCAAGAAGACAACGGCGCCGACGAGTAGCAGAATCGCCGAGACCGCCTGCACGAGCCCGCCGCCCACGAACTCGCGCACCAGGTCCACGTCACTTGTCACGCGCGTGATGAGCTGGCCCGTCTGCGCGCGGTCATGGTAGGCGAATGACAGTCGCTGGAGCTTGTCGAAGATCGTGTTGCGCATGTCGAACGCCGCGCCGTGGCTTGCCCTCGCCGAGAAGTAGCCTTGCAGGAAGCTCGCGAAACCACCTGCCACGGCGAGCCCCACCAGCATCAGCGATGTGTTGAGGATGACCTGAGGTTGGTCGCCGGTGATTCCGACATCGATGAGCCTGCGCAGCAGCTGCGGGCTCAGCAGATCCGCGGCCGTGGCCGCAAGTACTGCGACAATGCCGCACAGTGCCCACGCCCAGTAGGCGCGCACGAATCTCAACGCTCTTGCGAGGGCGGACGACACGAGAAGGCGACCCCGGTTCGATGTGGAGCGGCGCTCGGACACCAGCCCGCTAGCGCGCTTGCCGCAGCACGATTCTACCCGAGTGCTGCTACCGACTCCCGTGCGCGAAACGACCCGGACACTGCCGGGCCGTTTCGCACGCCAAGGAGGGAAGGGGTATGGCGCGGGGCGGCGCCAAGAACGGTCGCGTTAGGCACGGAGGATGGTGCGCATCCTGCGGTATTCGTCGGGAGTGATGTCTCCCGAGGCATAGCGGGCTGTGAGGATCCTCTCCGCCTCATCCAGCGGAGAGCGAGGAACGGCCGAGACCGAGCCGGCGGGGTGAAGCTCGGTGGTCTTCACGATGGACCACGCGATGAATACGGCCGTCGCGATGACTATGAGAATGCCGATGCCCATGAGCCCGCCTCTCTTTCTTCCATCGGGTTTCGCTTGCTTTTGCGCTCTGTGACAAAGCGTGTGCGCGAGCCCGATGTAGTCAGTTTCCCCCGGCGCCGCGAAGTCGCGGTGGACCCCGTATGGAGAAGCAATGGAGGGAGAGGGCCTTCCTCCTGTATGCTGTGGAAAGGTTCGTTCATCAGATCGCGCGAGGGGACCTCCGATGCCGGAAGAGCCCACCGAGAACCAATCGCCTGAAGAACAGAGCGGCCAGGACCGTGGCTGGCTGTTGTGGGTCGCGCTCGTCATCCTGCTTCTTGTCGTGCTGTGGCTGCTGTGGGACTACCTCGGCAACGCATCCAAGCAGTCCGCCGATGTCGTGTCGATCACACGTAGTTCCGGCGCCGCCACCCCTGCTCGGCCCGTGGCCGTCCCCGAGCCGGAGGAACTGGAGATCGTCGAGGAGGAGGAGCCGGCGTCCGTTCCAGACGTGGTGGGGCTGATGAAGTCCGACGCGGTCGGGACCCTGGGATCCGCCGGCTACAACACTTCGGTCACCAAGCTCTACAGCGCCAGCAAGCCGCGGGGCGTCGTCTTCGAACAAGTGCCCGCGGGTGGCTCGGTCGTCGACCCGGGCACGACGGTGCGTGTCCTGGTCTCGGCGGGCTCTCAGCCGATCGCCTCGGTCAAGGTGCCTAACCTCGTGGGGCTGAAGAAGTCCTCGGCGGTCGATCAGGATTGAGGCGGCAGGGCTCGATCCGAAGGTCATGACGCAGTTCTCGACGTCGCCGAGGGGCCGTGTGTTCCAGCAGTCGCCCGACCCGGGAAAGTCCGTGCTGCCGGGCACGAAGGTCTTCATCCTCGTGAGCCTCACTCGGTAGGTCTCGCGCCCTCAGATCTCGCTCGGCTCGGGTTCCACCAGCGGCTCGACTGCGCGCGCGTCGTCCTCGGCGCCGAGAGCGGGGCGACGCGGCGGAAGCGTAGGTGCCGCTGTGGTGAGTGCGACGCCCGCTATGATCACGACCATCCCGACGATCACGGAGACACTGACCGGTTCGGCCGGTACGAGCCCTATCGACCCGGCGGCCCATCCGGCGAACACCGCGATCACGGGGTTCACGTACGCATACGTCATGACCTTGCTCGCGGGCAGGTGGGCGAGCGCGTAGATGAAGGCGCTGAACGCGATGCAACTCCCGAAGATGGTGAGGTAGGCGAGAGCCGCCGCTCCTTTCGGCGTGAGGTCGAGCCGTGACCACTCGCCGAGCACAGTCCCTATCGCGATCGTCACTCCGCCCGCGATGAGCATCTGATACGCGGTGATCACCATCCCGTCGGCCTTCACCGGATGGCGCTTGCTGTAGATCGATCCGGCCGCCCAAAGCCACGTGGCGAGTATCTGGATCGCCACGCCCAAGAACTCGCGCGGGCCGGCAGACACGCCCGTCAGCCGAGGAAGAAGCAAGATGGCGAGACCGGTGAAGCCGACGCCCAGCCCGAGCCACCCCATCAGGCCGGGGCGCTGCATGTCGGGGAACGCGGACTCGGCAAGCGCGATCCACAGCGGCAGAACCGCGACGATCAGCGCGGAGAGGCCCGAGGGCACGAACTGCTCGGCGACGAAGGTCCCGTACTGGCCGCCGACCAGCAGCAGCACGCCCACGATGGCGACGATGCGCAGGTAGCCGCCTCTGATCTTCAGCGACGCGCCTCGTGCCTTCGCGAGGGCGAACAAGATGAGACCGGCGGGTACCAGCCGAAGCCCTGCAAAGAGCGCCGGCGGCAGGTCTGCGTCGAGCCCCACCTTGATGGCAAGGTAGGTCGTCCCCCACACCACGTAGAGCGTGAGCATCGCGATGACGACCTTGGCCCGCTGCGACACTTCGACCTCCCGACTCGGCACGAAGTCACAGTGTAGGACACGTTGCGCAGGGAGGGCACGGCGGGTTGGCGAACCGCTACACTGGTGCCATGAAGTACTCATACGACTATCCGAGACCGGCACTGTGCTGCGACACCGTCGTCTTCAGCGGGCCGGCGAGCGCGCGCAAGGTCCTGCTCGTGAGGCGGGCGTTCGAGCCGTTCAAGGGCTGCTGGGCGCTGCCCGGAGGTTTCGTCGACGAGGGGGAGCGCCCCGTCGAGGCGGCCCGCCGCGAGCTTGCCGAGGAAGCCGGGATCATCTGGGAAGGGCCCATGGTGCCTGTGGGAGCGTTCGGCGACCCGGGGCGTGACCCGCGCGGCTGGACCGTCTCGGCGGCCTACCTTGCCGACATCGGGCTCGACGAACCGCTGGTGGCGGCTGGTGACGATGCGGCCGACGCACGATGGTTCTTCGCCGACGAGCCACCGGCGGAACTCGCGTTCGACCACGACGAGATGCTCGCCGCTGCTATGTGGCGGCTCAGGTGCCTGTAGCCCCGTCGCGTCGATAGGGCTCGATCGAGAGGGCATGCGGTGTACTTCGGCTATGAGGCGATGTGGACTTTCACGTTCGTCCCGATCGCGTTTGTCTTGGTGATGGTGGTGGGCATCGCGCTTGGGTTGGTGTACGCCGTGGGGGCGGCGCGCGGCAAGCAGGCTGCAGCGCGCTACACGCAGGCGTGGACGATCGTGTTTCTCGTCGGCGGTGCGGTCAACCTGGCCTACGCGGTCCTCTCAGGCCAGTGGGCGGCGTTCATCTCGGCGTACGGCTGGATTCCGATCATCGAGATGGGTTTGCTCGCCGCGATGTTCATCGCGGGTATGTGGATGATGGCGGCAAGCTACGTTGGAGAGAAGCCGCGCCAAGGTCGCGGCGCGGGCGAGCGGGGAGACGATAGTACCGATGCCTGACGTGATGAGACGACTCGGCACCGAGATGCTCGTACTGGACGGCGCCATGGGCACGATGCTGCAGCGCGCCGGCATGCCGGCAGGCGAGTGCCCCGAGCTGCTCAACGTCACGGCTCCGGAGATGGTCGGGCCGGTGCTCGACCTCTACAAGCTGGCGGGCTCGGACTGCTGCATCACGAACACTTTCGGGGGATCGGCGCCCAAGCTCGGCGAGTACGGGCTCGCCGACCGCGTCGAAGAGCTCAACCGCGCTGCGGTGCGCATCGCGCGGCAGACCGGCGCGCCGCACATCCTTGCGGACATGGGGCCTACCGGCCTGGTGATGGAGCCACTCGGCCCCGCGACCTTCGACGAGGTCTTCTCGGCGTTTGCGCAGCAGGCCGCCGCGTTGGCTGCCGAGAACCCCGACGCCATCTTGATAGAGACGATGACCGACATCGCCGAGGCGCGCTGCGCGGTGCTCGCCGCGAAGAGCGTCACCGACCTGCCGGTCATCGCCAGCTGCACCTTCGGGCTCAACGGGCGGATGGACCTTTCCGGCACGGAGCCTGAGACCGCTGCGGTGATCCTCGAGGCTGCGGGCGCCGACGCCGTTGGGCTGAACTGCGGCCTGGGTCCCGAGCAGATGCTGCCTCTCGCCGCGCGGATGGTCGGCGCGACTCAGCTTCCGGTGGTCGCGCAGCCGAACGCGGGGCTGCCTCATCTCGACGATGACGGACGGACGGTCTTTCCGGGAACGCCCGACGAGATGGGTGCGTTCGCGTGGGCGGCTCGCGAGGCGGGCGTTGCAGCGATCGGGTCGTGCTGCGGTTCGTCCCCGTCGTTCACCGGCGCCATCGCCGACGCCATCGCGGACCGCGATATCGTCGATGTGGCGGATCGCGGACTTGCCGGGACCGTGCTTGCGGGGCCGCGCAAGATCGTGGCGATCGGCGAGGGCCAGCCGCTGCGCATCATCGGTGAGCGCATCAATCCGACCGGCAAACCGGCGCTCAAGGAATCGCTGCTTGCCGGTTCGATGAGCGTGGTGCGGGCGTACGCCGCCGAGCAGCAGTCGGCCGGCGCCGACTTGCTCGACGTGAACGTGGGCGCAGCCGGAGTGGACGCCGTAGCAGCGCTGCCGGCGGCGGTTCTCGCGTGCGTCGCTACGAGCGAGTTGCCACTTGTGATCGACACGACCGATACGGCTGCTCTCGAGGCGGCGTTGCGGGTCTACCCCGGGCGCGCGCTCATCAACAGCGTGAACGGCGGGGCGGAGTCGCTCGACTCGGTGCTGCCGCTTGCCCGCCGCTATGGCGCCGCGGTAGTGGTGCTGGCGCTCGACGATGCCGGGATTCCCGAAGCTGCCCCCGACCGCATGGCCGTCGTGGAGCGCGTGCGGGCCAAGGCGCGCGCGTGGGGGCTTGATGACACCAGCCTCGTCGTGGACGCGCTCGTCATGACCGCGGCAACCGATGCCGAGGCGCCGGCGGTCACTCTCGAGACGCTTCGGCTGGCACATGCGGCCGGGCTCTCCACAGTGCTCGGCGTTTCGAACGTCTCGCACGGCCTGCCAGACAGAGCGGTGCTGAATGCGGCGTTCGTCGAGGCCGCTGCAGCGGCCGGTCTGGACGCCGCCATCGCGAACCCCGGCGACGCGGTGGTGATGCAGGCGGCTGCCATCGTGTCGCCGGCTCGGGTCGCCGGGGACGCGATCGACCCTCACGGCGAAGCGTGGCCCGCATGGCAGGCCACCTACGCGCAGGCGCTGGTCAAGGCATCCGCCGGGGTGATCTCGACAGTGGCGCCGGCGGACGAGACGGCTGCGGCCGATCCCGCAGCCGAGCTTGAAGCCGCGGTGCTTCGCGGTGACGCCGAGGCAGCCCCGGCTCTGGCCGACGCCGTGATCGAGGCAGGCACCGCCGCCGAGGACGTCATCGGCAGCGTACTCACGCCGGCCATCCAAAGGCTCGGGGACGCGTATGGCCGAGGAGAGGTGTTCCTGCCGCAGATGATGGTCGCTGCTGAGGCGATGAAGGCGGCGGTCACTCGGGTCAAGCAGCGCCTGCCGGAGGGCGGAGCCGGCTCCTCGGCGGGCAGGGTAGCTTTCGCGACCGTCAAGGGCGACATCCACTCGATCGGCAAGGACATCTGCGTCTCTCTGCTCGAGAGCCAGGGTTTCGACGTCGACGACCTCGGGGTCGACGTCGCCCTCGAGCGTGTCGTATCCGCAGCGCGAGACGCTGACGCCGTGTGCTTGTCGGCCCTGATGACCACGACCCTGCCCGCTATGCGCGACACGATCGCGGCCGTTCGCGAGGCGTCTCCAGACGTCCCCGTGTTCGTGGGAGGCGCTGTTGTCACTGCGGAGTGGGCGGAGTCTGTGGGCGCGGGCTACTCAGCCGATGCACCCGGCTGTGTTGAGGCGGTGCGGGGGGCCATCTAGCAGGGCGAATTCTGCCTCTTCGCCGCTCCCGGGGTCGCTCGTCGGGCGATGTCGTGGCACGTTCCCAGTGTGCTCCGTCCGATTTGGGCACTCTGGCCCTGCGCGCCTTGGCGCGTCACGACTACAACAAGGCTGACAGGCTGACGGTGCCTCCCGTCGTCAACCTGCCGGGTCAAGAGACGGGCACCCGAGTGGCAACTCCCGTCGGTCAGGTCGATCTGGTTCCGACGCCTGCCGACGCGCTGGATGTGGACCTCTCACGCCCGGTCCACTTCGGTCGCAGTCTCCTTCTTCGGGCAGCAGCGTCGTCTCCGCGGGTGGCCTGGTGGGCCAAGGCGGCTATGTCGACGCGTCGGTGTTCCGCATCCCAGGAGTGACGCTCCAACGAAGCCAGGTGTTCGATGTAGGGGCTCTTGCGGAGTTGAGCGCCTCGGCGGCAAGCGGAAGGAGGATCGAGGACGTCAAAGAGCATGCGCAGCGTGTGTCGTGCGGCTCGCCGACTGGCCGAGGACGCCCCGACATCCACGTGCTGTTCTCGGTACACCTCAACCCCGAGACCAGGCGGCCGCCAACGAGATCCTCGGCGGCGTCGAGGCGTGACCCTGATGAAGCCGGTCGACTACCTGCCCTTCGTGAACCTGATGAAGGCGTCCACGCTGATTCTGGCGGCATGCAGGAGGAGGCGCCCTCGCTGGGCAAGCCCGTGCTGGTGCTACGCGACTGCACCGAGCGCCCCGAAGCGGTCGACGCGGGAACGGTGCGGCTCGTGGGCACCGATACCGACACCATCGTGAACCAGGCCGGTCTGCTGCTCGACGATCCGGCCGAGTACGACCGGATGTCGCATGCGTCCAACCCCTACGGAGACGGCCACGCGGCAGAGCGTATCGCCGAGGTGCTCGCTCAGCAGTTACTCTAGAGACGTGCGCTCGCCCTAGCCTGCCGAGACGCGCCGGGGTCTCAGCGCGTCCAGGTCGCATCGAATCACGAGGAACAACAGATGATCATCACCAAGCCACGCGACTGGAGTCGCATCAAGCGCAACCTCGAGAGCATCGGGGCCAAGCGCGTCTTCCTCATGGGCTGCGGTCAGTGCGCGACCGTGGCGGGCACCGGCGGCGAGAAGGAGCTCCTGCAGGCCAAGGCCAAGCTCGAGCAGGACGGGTACGAGGTCACCGGCTGGGCCGTTGGCGAGGTCGCCTGCCATCTGGGGGGCACCAAGCTCGAGACGCGCAAGAACTCCGGCTCGGTGGATGCGGCCGACGCCATCCTGGTGCTCACGTGCGGTGCCGGCGTGCAGACCGTCGCCGACAGCGTGAACAAGCCCGTCTTTCCCGCGCTCGAGAGCGCGTTTCTCGGAACGGTCGTGCGACACGGCGTGTTCGAGGAGCGTTGCCAGACGTGCGGGGACTGCGTGCTGGACCTGACCGCCGGGATCTGCCCCGTGACGACGTGCCCCAAGGGGCTGCTCAACGGGCCGTGCGGCGGCATGTGGAACGGCAAGTGCGAGGTGCTCACCGACCGGGAGTGCACGCACGTGCGCATCCACCGGCGCCTTGCCGAGCAGGGGCGGTCGAGCAAGTCGTCGCTGCCCCCCAAGGACTACTCGGCCAAGCGCGGCCCGGGCTCGCTCAACATGCGCGAACAGCGCAAGGGCGGCACGTCGTGAGTCGGCTTCGGGACGCGCTGGAAGCGGGCGAGTTCGTCGTCACCGGCGAGGTCGCGCCGCCGCATGGCACCGACTACTCGGCGATGCTCGACAGCGTCCGTGTTCTGGGGCCGCATGTTCATGCGCTCAACGTCACCGATAACCAGGGGGCCACGCTGCACCTGAGCTCGATGGCGGCCTCGCGCAAGATACTCGACGCGGGCGTCGACCCGATCTTCCAGCAGACGTGCCGCGACCGTAACCGGCTGGCACTGCAGTCCGACCTGCTCGCGGCGTGGACGCAAGGGCTCGAGAACGTCCTGATCGTCACGGGCGACGATCCGCGAGGCGGCGACCACCCCGAGACCAAGGGCGTGTTCGACCTCGACTCGACGCAGCTGCTCTCGGTCGCGAGGGGGCTCAACGAGGGCCACGACATGACCGGCGCGGCCCTTTCGGGCGGTACCGACTTCCTGCTCGGCGCTGCGATGTTTCCCGAGGCCGAGCCGTGGGAGATCCAGCTCGAGCGCACCGTCTCCAAGATCGAGGCCGGTGCCCGTTTCTTCCAGACCCAGGCCGTCATGGACGTCGAGAAGTTCGCGCGCGCTGCGCAGGACCTGGAGCCGTACGGCGTGAAGCTCATCGCGGGCGTGCTCCTGCTCAAGAGCGGGCGCGTCGTCGACTTCATCAACGAGCGGCTGGCGGGCCTGATGGTGCCCGAACCGATCGGAGCCCGCATCAAGGGGGCGGCCGACCCGCTCGCCGAGTCGATCGCGCTCGCGACCGAGCAGGTGCGCGAGCTGCGCGAGGTGGCGCACGGCGTCCACATCATGCCGCTCGGTGCCGACGATGCTGTCCCGCGCATCCTCGAGGGCGCCGGGCTGTAGGCACTCGCTGTGCGTCAGGCTGGTTTCGCCGCGATGCATCGGTGCTAGACTACGGCGCACATCTGTCATGTGATTGAAGTGCATCCTCGGAGGATTCCATGCGTATCGCGGTACTCGGCGGCGGTCCTGGCGGCTACTCGGCAGCCTTCGAAGCGGCTCGGCTCGGCGCCGACGTCGTGCTCGTGGAGCGCGAGCGGCTCGGCGGCACGTGCTTGAACTGGGGCTGCATCCCCACCAAGACCATCCTGCGCTCGGCGCACATCGTGGGGGACACGCGTCATGCCGCCGAGTACGGCCTGAAGGCGTCGCCAGCGACCGTCGACACCGACGCGCTGCGACTCCGCAAGGAGGCTGTCGTCGACGAGCTCGTCGGCCAGGTCGAGGGGCAAGCCAAGCGGCTCAAGGTCGAGGTGGTCCTCGGCGAGGGCCGGCTGACAGCGCCAAAGACCATCGAGGTCGCGCTGTACCGACGGCGGGACGCGCACGGTCGACGCCGATGCGGTCATCCTCGCGACCGGCTCGATTCCCGTGCTGCTGCCCTCGATCGATCATTCGCTCGACGCGGTGTGGACGAGCGACGAGGCGACCGCGCTCAAGGCGATCCCGTCCGAGGTGCTCATCATCGGCGGCGGCGTGATCGGGCTCGAGTTTGCCGACGCGTACGCCAACTTCGGCTCGTCGGTGCACGTGGTCGAGCTGACCCCGAGCGTGCTGCCGGGAAACGACAAGCGCGTCCAGCGTGAGGCCCAGAAGGCGCTCGAGGAGCTCGGAGTGCGCTTCCACCTGGGTCTCGCGGTCGACAGCGTCGCGCAAAGCGGCGAGCGAGTCGTCGCCACGCTGACGGATGGAAGCACCATCGAGGTCGACGTCGTACTCTCCGCTCCCGGCCGCCGGCCCAACGGGCTGGGCTTCGGCTTCGAGGAGGCCGGCATCGAGATGGATCGCGCCGCGGTCAAGGTCGACTCGGCGTATCGCACGAGCCAGCCGGGCGTCTACGCGATCGGCGATCTCATCGGCGGGATGATGCTCGCGCACGTCGCCGAGGCGGAAGGGGAGGCGGCCGCCCGCAACGCCGTCGCTGAGCTCTCCGGTGACGAGCCGACCGCGAGCGTCGACCTTAGCTGTGTGCCGGCCGCGGTCTACACCGAGCCGGGTATCGGCGTCGTGGGCATGAGCCGGGACTCGGCCAAGGAGCAACGGGCTCGACGCGATCCAGGCGGTCATGAAGTTCGCGGGCAACGGCAAGGCGCTCGCCGAGGGGCACGCCGAGGGATTCGTGCAGATCGTCGCCGAGAAGGGCACGGGCAGGATCCTCGGCGCTCAGATCGTCGGCCCCGGTGCCGCCGAGCTCATCCAGGAGATCAGCGTTCCGATGAGCGCGGGCATGACGGTTCAGCAGGTGGGCCACTCGGTATTCGGCCACCCGACGCTCTCCGAGGTCATCAAGTTCGCGTGCCTCGAGGCGGCTGGCAAGGTCTGAAGGCTATGCTGCGCTCCTGAGCACGGCCGCCCCGATTCCGAGCGCGAAGGTCACCACGAAGACCTGCAAACCCGACCAGATCACCGCCGAGCGGTCCGGCGCGTCGAGCGAGATCGCGCAGCGCAGCGCCATCGCCGCGACGCCGAGCCAGAACGGCACAGAGAGGCCACCCCACAGGGTTTGCGCCAGCCACTCGCGTACCGGTGCGAGCGCAGCGGCACTGAGCTGCGCGTCGCCGGGCAGCAGCCACGCGGCCAGCGACTCGAAGCAAACGAGCAGCACCGCAGGGAACACCACCACGAGAGCGGTGCGCACAGCCCGGCCGCGAGCCCGAGCACCCATCCGCAGCGCCAAGAGGGCGCCTACCACCATCGCGGCGGCCATCAGAGGTACCACGAGCACGAGCTCGACCAAGGGCACCATCAGGCCGAGGAGCAGCAGTCCGCACAGGGCCACGAAGGCGTGCCACACGGTCCTCAGCCATGGGAACCGAACCGGCGTCGCACTCGCGTCCACTGCGTCCCCCCGTCGCCTGTGGGCCATCGTCCGCATGGTACCATCGCGCCCATGAGCCCCGAGCCGAAGCCACAAGCACCCGCCTACTCGCACGGCTCAGCCGGCACCGCACGCCGCCTGCCCGTCTGGCTGCGACGTCCGATAGCGCGCACGGGAACCTACGCCGACGTCGACGGCGTTCTGGCCGAGCTGAACCTCAACACGGTGTGCCGAAGCGCGAAGTGCCCCAACCGCGGGGAGTGCTTCAGCGAAGGGACCGCGACGTTTCTCATCATGGGTGACGTGTGCACGCGCGACTGCCGGTTCTGCGCCGTCGATTCGCGCGTCCCCGCACCACTCGACCCGGCGGAGCCACAGCGGGTCGCCGAGGCCGCTCGGCGGATGGGGCTGACCCACGTCGTGATCACGTCGGTGACGCGCGACGATGTGTCCGACGGTGGCGCGGCGCACTTCGCCGAGACGATCCGGGCGGTGCGATCGGTGCTTCCCGAAGCTGCCGTCGAGGTGCTCACCAGCGACTTCGCCGGCGATCTGGCGAGCGTCGACATCGTTGCAGGAGCGCTGCCCGACGTCTTCAACCACAATCTCGAGACGGTTCCACGACTCTATCCCGAGGTGCGCCCACAGGCCGAGTACGCCCGGTCGCTCGAGGTGCTCGAGCACGTCAGCGCCGCCCACCCGGAGATCCCCACCAAGTCCGGCCTGATGCTGGGGCTCGGTGAGACGACCGCCGAGGTGCTGGCCGTGCTCGGCGACCTGCGCGAGGTCGGGGTGAGCATGCTGACGCTCGGACAGTACCTGAGGCCCAGCCCGGCGCATCTGCCGGTGGCTGAGTTCGTCGAGCCTTCCACCTTCGCCGAGATGGCGCGCGAGGCGTACCGACTCGGTTTCAGCGCGGTCGCGAGCGCGCCGTTCGTGCGCTCCAGCTACCATGCGGGCGAGCTGTCCGAGAAGCGCGGCGAGGACTAGGCGAGCTGCGTCGGTCCTGCCTGTATGGGGACCCCGGCGCGGTCTCGCCCCGCGCCCTTCGCCTCGTAGAGCGAGCCGTCGGCGGCGGCGATCAGCGCTTCGGCAGTCACGCTTATGCCGCCGGGGATGTAGGCGCCGCCCACACTGACCGAGAGGATCACCGGTTCGCCACCTGCGACAAGAGGCGTCTCTCGCACGGTGCTCGCCACTCGCTCCATGAGACGGGCGAGGTCGTCTTGCTCCGACTCGGGAGCGAGCACCACGAACTCGTCGCCGCCGAAGCGCCCCACGATGTCGGAGGTGCGTACTGATCCGGCGATGCAGTTCGCCACAGCCACGAGCGCATCGTCTCCCGCGGGATGGCCGAACGAGTCGTTGATGCGCTTGAAGTAGTCGATGTCCACGAGCGCGAGCGCGAGCGGCCTGCCGTACCTCGCCGACCAAGCGAGCCACTGGTTCAGGTGGCCGAGGAACCCTCGGCGGTTGTACTGCCCGGTGAGCTGGTCGAGGGTCGCCAAGGCTGCCAGCCGCTGCTGGTCTCGATACGCCCGCTGCAGCGCGCGTGCAAGGAACGCGGAGAGCCCTTGTTCCGAGTGGCGTCGTTCGATCGCGTCGATGATGCGCAGCACGTGGCGCGAGTACGCCTCTCGGGCCTCGATCCTCCCGCCGGGTTGCATCAGGTCGGTCAGCTCGCCAAAGACGGGGTCGAGCATGAAGAACTCCATGCGGCCCGCAAGGTCGAGCATCTGATCGGTCGTCAAGGACTCGAAGTGCTCAGGGACCGCACGCTCGACCTCCTCTCGGACCTGTGCGAGCCGGCCGAGGATGTCGTGCTCGTCCAAGATGTCGGGAACCAGCCCGCCCTCCCAGGCAGCGGTGAGCTGGGTCCACCACTCGACGTGCTGCTGCTCCTCTTTCGACATCCGGGAGAAGACGGAGTTCAAGTCCGCGTCGTGCTCGCACGCCTTCGCCATCCCGGCGTACACCTCACACGCCGTGCTATCGAGCTCGACGCAGAGCAGGAGTATCTCGCGCACATGCCCTCCTTGAGCCGTCGGGGCCTCTCGCTAGGTGTATTCCCCAAGCGGCGAATGCTGCCCGTAGCGGCTGGCTGCAGAAGTGAAGCTCGAGAGTGACATGAAACGAGATGAATGTGGCACAATACCCCTAGGGGGGTCGCCTGGCGACGAGCCGGACGGTCTTCTTCATGGATTGGTGGGGCACCGGCTCGGTGGTTAGCCGGTGCCCCACGTGTATGCCGGCTCTGCTGGCCTCGACCCGTCTCTGATCGGGTGTCAAGACGCCGGTGCTCGGAGCAAACGGGCATACATACACACGCCAGGGGGGAGACAGTAGTGGTCAAGAAGATCGCAGCCGAGTTCCTCGGGACGTTCTGGCTGGTGCTCGGCGGCTGCGGCGCGGCCGTACTCGCTGCCGGAGTGCCTGAAGTCGGTATCGGCTATCTGGGGGTCTCGCTCGCGTTCGGCCTCACGGTCGTCACCATGGCCTATGCGGTCGGCGCCATCTCCGGCGGCCACTTCAACCCCGCGGTTTCGCTCGGCCTGTGGGCCGGCGGCAGGTTCGCGCTTCGCGACCTGGCGCCCTATTGGGCATCGCAGATAGTCGGCGCGATCGCTGCGTGCGGTGTGCTCGCTACCATCGCCAATGGAAAGCCGGGCTTCTCGGTCGTGGAGTCGGGCTTCGCCGCGAACGGGTACGGCCTGCACTCGCCGGGCGGGTACGGGTTGTGGGCAGGGATCCTCGCCGAGTTCGTGGCGACGTTCTTCTTCGTACTGGTGATCATGGGTGTGACCGACGCGCGCGCGCCGAAGGGTTTCGCACCGTTGGCGATCGGCCTGGCACTCACGCTCATCCACCTGTTCACCATCCCCGTGACCAACACCTCCGTGAACCCGGCGCGCAGCATCGGGCCGGCGATCTTCGTGGGAGGGTGGGCACTGCAGCAGTTGTGGATGTTCATCGTGGTTCCGCTCGCGGGTGCGCTGGCGGCGGGGTTCGTGTATCGGCTTCTGCTCGACGACAGCCGCGTAGCGATTCTCGGTCGTCGCAACGGTCTGAGCGGCATACAATGGCGGGGGAGCGAAGGGCAGCGGCCTTTCCGACGCTCGGAGCCGTTCAGAGAGGGGCACTGCTGTGGACAGCATCGACGAACTCGACATGTACGAGGCCGAGAAGCGCCTCGCCCTGTACAACGAGTACCGCGACGCGATCCGCGTGTTCCAGTACTACGTCGAGACCGAGTTGAGGGCATACCTGTGCAACAGCGTCGAGGTCGAGCCGGTGCCTGCGCCCGGAGGAACCTACTTCACGGTCAGTCTCACGGACGCCTGGATCTACGAAGCAGAACGCCCGCAGCGCTTCGTGCCCTCCGTCGTGATCTACGAAGTGGGCCCCGTCCACGTGCAGCGCCTGCGCACCGACGAGCAGTAGCGCGCGGGGCCTGGCCGATGATGGGGAGCGCGCCTGCAGACTTCGGGAGTGCGAGTGCGCGTGCTGCCGAGCTGAGCCGGGAGATCTGGCGCCACGCACGGCTCTACTACGTCTTCGATGCCCCTGAGATCAGTGATGCCGCGTACGACTCGCTCGTACGCGAGTTGCAGCAGATCGAGCGCGCCTACCCGGAACTCGTAACCCCCGATTCGCCTACCCAGATGGTCGGCTACGCGCCACCGCCCCCCTTCGCGCGCGGCACCGACGGCGCCGAGCGGATACTTGCGCCGTTCGAGCCGGTCGCCCACTCGAGCCGTATGTACTCGCTCGACAACGCGATGGACCTCGAAGAGCTCGACGCATGGCTTGCGCGCGTCCGAGAAGCGGTGGGCGAGCGCGCCTGCACCTTCGTCGCGGAGCTCAAGATCGATGGCTCTTCACTCGCTCTGACCTACCAGAACGGTGTGCTCGTGCGTGCCGCGACCCGAGGTGACGGCACCACCGGTGAGAACGTCACCGCTAACGTGCAGATGATCCGGGACGTACCGCTGCGGCTCACCGGCGAACGACCGGGAACGGTCGAGGTCAGGGGCGAGGTCTACCTGCCGCGAGCGAGCTTCGAGCGCCTCAACGCCGAGCAGGAGGCCGCCGGGCTGCCGCTCTTCGCCAATCCCCGCAACGCCGCCGCCGGCTCGATGCGGCAGAAGGACCCGGCGATCACCGCCGGGCGCGATCTGGCGACGTTCGTCTACGCGATCGCGGACCCGCGTGCACTCGGGCTCTCGCGCCAAAGCGAGGTGCTCGAGTGGCTTCGGGCGGCCGGCTTCCACGTGAACCCCGACGTCGTCTCGTGCGCCGCGCCCGAGCAGGTCCGCGAGTTCTGCGAAGCAGCACTCGGCATGCGCGAGTCGCTGCCCTACGAGATAGACGGCGTGGTGGTCAAAGTCGACCAGCTCGCGCTCCAAGACGAGCTGGGCTACACGGCCAAGGCGCCGCGCTGGGCGATCGCCTACAAGTTCCCTCCCGAGGAGAAGACCACGCGGCTGCTCGACATCCAGGTGAGCGTGGGCCGCACCGGCGTGCTCACACCCTTCGCGGTCTTCGAGCCGGTGAAGGTCGCGGGGTCGACCATCCAGCGGGCGACGCTGCATAACGAAGACGAGGTGCGGCGCAAGGGCGTGCTCATCGGCGACACGATCATCGTGCGCAAGGCCGGCGACGTCATCCCCGAGGTCGTGGGTGCCGTCGAAGGGCTGCGTGACGGAGGCGAGCGTGCGTTCGTCATGCCCACCGCGTGCCCCAGCTGCGGCGGACCGGTATGGCGCGAGGAGGGTGAGGTCGCCGCGCGGTGCACCAACGTGGCGTGCCCGGCGCAGCGCCACGAGCGGTTGCTGCACTTCGCCAGCCGAGGCGCGATGGACATCGAGGGGCTGGGCGACGAGATCGTCGGGCGCCTGGTCGCGGCGGGCATGGTGAGCGACGTGGCCGACTTCTACCGGCTCGAGCGTCGAAACACTGGCCTCGCTCGACATGGGCAGACTCAAGCAGGACGGCACACCGGTGGTGCTCGGTCCGGTGGTCGCCGAGAAGATCCTCGGCAACGTGGAGGCGTCCAAGACGCGCTCGCTCGCGCGTCTGCTCTTCGCGCTCGGTATCCGTCACGTTGGCTCGACCGTGGCCGAGGCGCTTGCGGCCGAGATCCCGAGCATCGACGAGTTGCGGGAGTCTCCCGCCGAGAGACTCTCGGCGATCGAAGGCGTCGGGCCGGTGATCGCCGCGAGCGTACGCGCGTTCTTCGACAACCCCGACAACCTCGAGGTCATCGACAAGCTCAGGGCGGCAGGTGTCTCTCTCGCGCAAGAGCGGACCGCGCCGCTGCGCGATCAGACGCTCGCCGGCCTCACCTTCGTGCTCACGGGCGCGCTCGAGCGCTTCACCCGCGACGAGGCCGGTGCGGCGCTCAAGGAGCTCGGCGCCAAGGTGGCGTCGAGCGTGAGCAAGAAGACGAGCTTCGTGGTCGCCGGCGAGGAGGCGGGCTCGAAGCTCGACAAGGCCGTTCAGCTGGGCGTGCCGGTCCTCTCGGAAGGCTGACTTGGTCGAGGTGCTCGAAAGCGGGCAGCCACCGGCGCTTGGGCGTGCCGAGTGAGCGACGCCGCGCCGCAGGCCTCAGAGCGGGATGGCAGCTGGCAGCCGCCGGACACTCCGCCTGTGCCACCTCTCGCAGTTGCCGAGCCACCCACCACTCCACCCAAACCGCCTCTCGCAGCTGCCGAGCCGGCCAGCACTGACGGCTCGCCGACGCTTACAGGCGTTGCGTGGTCCCTGCCCATCGCGGCGCTGTTCATCGGCGTGCTCGTAGCAGTAACGGTGGGTGCCTCGCTGCTCGCCGGCGCGGTGCGGTCGCTGGGTCTGAGCGGCCCGGCCCTGACCTTGGCCCTCGGCGCGCTGCTCTCCGTCGGCTACTCGGGAATCCTGATCGGCGTGTGGTTCGTGGCGCGCAACCGCCAGGTGCCCTTCGCCGAAGCAGTGGGTATCCGCCCCGCGTCGGCAGGTGCGTACCTTGGCGGCGTGGCGCTCGCGGTGCTGGCTGGCAGGGTGGCGGCGGGTGCGTGGGGCGTCGCCCTGCAGTACTTCGACATCACCTTGCCCGGTCCCGACATCGACCCTTCGCGGCTGTTCCCGCCCGGTCTGGCCGGCATCGCGACGGCCTTCGTCGTGGCCGTGGTGCTCGCACCGCTGACCGAGGAGATCCTGTTTCGGGGAGTGCTCCTGTCCGCGCTCAAGG
Source organism: uncultured Actinomycetes bacterium (assembly GCA_963702525.1). Classification (GTDB taxonomy): domain Bacteria; phylum Actinomycetota; class Coriobacteriia; order Anaerosomatales; family PHET01; genus CAVPCY01. The sequence goes on from CAVPCY010000014.1 coordinate 184,119, forward strand.
CGCGGTGGGGGACCGGCGTCGCCATCTTCGGCTCCTCGGCGTTGTTCGCGGGCATGCATGTGAGCCCGTACGCGATCCCGCCCGTGTTCGTGCTCGCGCTCGTGTTGGGCTGGCTCTTCGTTCGGACACGGTCGCTCACTGTGTGCATCGTCGCCCACTCGGTGTTCAACGGGGTCGGGCTCGCAGCCTTGTACGCGCTCAAGTCGGCCGGTGTGATGTGAGCGGCTCTTCATCACCACTGAAGCCCTCAGACGTGCCGAAGGTCGCCGTGGGTTCTCGGGCAGAGGCCAAGGCGCTGAGGACCCTCGCCGAGCAAGCCGAACGTGACCGCGTCGCGTCGGCGAAGACCTCGGCGAAGCAGGCGAAGCAGCAGACGCTTCTGGAGCGACACGCCCAGACCGTCGCGACCGACGGCACCGCACTATGGACGCCTGCCGATGCCGCGGTAGTGCTGGCTGTGCTCGTCGCCGGGATCGTGCTCAAGCAGCTCGCGCTGGGGTCGCGGGTGGTCGAGGTGATGCCGGCCAGCGGCCAGACCGGCGCGCGCGCCGTCGTTCTCGGCGGCTTCTACACGCTGCAGCTCTTCGCGCTGATCTTCGTGGCCCACCGTCACGGGCTCAGGCTGTCCCAGGCATTCGGGTTGGGTCGGCTCGGGCGGTCGATGACGCACCGTCTGGTCTCTGTCGGGCTCGTGGTCGGCCTTCTGCTTGCGACCCGGGCGGCGGCGTTGCTGTGGGGCATGATGTCGGCGGCGGCGGGGTGGGGCCCACCCGTGCGTGGGGAGTTCACGGAGGTATTCGGCACGGGCGGCGGCGGGCTGCTTCTCTCCATCCTGATGGTCGTGCTCGCGGGCCCGTTCGTGGAGGAGCTCACCTTCAGAGGAGTGGTTCTCGGTGCGGCGGGTCCGCGGTGGGGGATGTGGCCGGCCGTTGTGGTATCCGCGGCGCTGTTCTCATTCGCGCACGTCACCGCGTGGGCGGTCGTTCCCACCTTCGTTCTCGGCATCGCGCTGGGGTGGCTCGCGTGGACGCGCGGGTCCGTGTGGCCCGCGATAGCCCTGCACACCCTGTACAACGGCGTCGTGGTGGGTGCCGCGTTCTGGCTCGCGAGATAGCGCCCCATCGCACGCTTCCGCTTGGCCTTTCAGGATGTTTCGTCGGGTATGATGTGTGCCGTTGCCGCGCATGACTCTCGCATCTGCGGGAGTGCGACCGCACCCACACGAGAGGACGGCCGTTAGATGGCCCTTTCCGAGTCAGAAGTACGCCACGTGGCGATGCTCGCGCGTCTCGCGCTCACAGACGAGCAGGTGGAGACACTCGCCGTCGAGCTCAACTCGATCCTCGGCCACATCGACACGATCCAGCAGCTCGACCTCGAGGGTGTCGAGCCCACTGCGCATGCGATCCCCGTGGTCAACTCGACGCGTCCCGACGAGCCACGTCCGGGCCTGTCGCGGGAGCTCGCTCTTCTCAACGCACCCGAGGCCGAAGCCGGGGCGTTCGTCATTCCCCAGATCGTGGGCGGCGGTGAGCAGTCGTGAGCGAGCACATCGATCTGTCGGCCGTCTCGGCTCCCGAGATTCGGGCAGGCATCATCCGCGGGGACTACAGCGCCCGTGAGGTCGCCGACTCGGCGTTCGCCCGCATCGATGCGCTCGACGCACGCGTCCACGCCTTCAACCAGGTGACGCCCGAGCTCGCCTATGCCGCAGCCGACAAGGTCGACGACATGGTGCGAAGCGGGGCGAGCCCGGACGAGCTGCCGCCTCTGGCCGGCGTCCCGGCGGCGTTCAAGGACAACATGAACCTCACGGGCACGAGAACGACCTGCTCCTCGAAGATCCTCGCGAACTACGAGAGCGTCTACGACTGCACCGCGGTCGCAAAGCTCCTGCACGCCGGAGCACTGCCCATGGGCAAGCTCAACATGGACGAGTTCGCGTTCGGCTCCTCGACCGAGAACTCAGCGTTCGGTCCGGTCCACAACCCGTGGGACCTCGATCGCGTACCGGGCGGCTCCTCGGGCGGCTCGGCCGCCGCTGTGAGCGCGGGGATGGCCACGATCACGCTGGGAAGCGACACGGGCGGCTCGATCCGCCAGCCGGGGTCGCTGTGCGGCGTCGTGGCGATGAAGCCCACCTACGGACGCGTCTCGCGCTACGGGTGCGTCGCGTTCGCAAGCTCGCTCGACCAGATCGGCCCCTTCACCAAGACGGTGGAGGAGTGCGCGCTGGCGCTCAACGCGATCTGCGGCAAGGACCCGATGGACGCCACGAGCATCGATCGGCCCGCCGAGGACTTCACCGCGGAGCTCGAAACCGGCGTGAAGGGCCTGCGCATCGCCGTGGTGCGCGACATGCTGGAGATGGAGGGCCTGGCGCCCGAGGTCAGGACTGCCACGCTCGCCGCCGCCGAGAAGTACGCGGAGCTCGGAGCCGAGGTGGGCGAAGTCGACCTCCCCGCCGCGGAGTACGGACTGTCCGCGTACTACATCATCGGACCTGCCGAGGCGTCGTCGAACCTCGCTCGCTTCGACGGCATCCGCTACGGCCACCGGGTCGCCGACGCCGAGGACGTGCTCGACCTCTACATGCGTTCGCGCGCCGAGGGGTTCGGTCCGGAGTCGATCCGCCGGATCATGCTCGGCACCTACGCGCTGTCGGCAGGCTACTACGACGCGTACTACGGCCAGGCACAGAAGGCGCGCACCGTGATCATCAGCGACTTCGCCAAGGCGTTCGCCGACTACGACGTGCTGCTCACGCCCACTTCGCCGACAACCGCGTTCAAGATCGGCGAGAAGGCGGCCGACCCGCTCGCGATGTACCTCTCGGACTACTACACCATCCCGGTGAATCTGGCGGGCAACACAGCGGTGTCGATTCCCGTGGGGCTCGGGGAGGACACGGGGCTGCCGGTTGGCCTGCAACTCATCGGCACACACTTCGCCGAGTCGACGGTATTGCGTGCGGCGGCAGCGCTCGAGCGTGAGCTCGGGTTCGACGCGCACGCCTCCGACGGTCGGGGCGCTCGCCTAGCCTCCGAGTCTGCCTTCGCTCATACCGTTGGCGTCATCCCCTCATCCTTTCGGGTGAATCTGCTCATCCAGCGGTGCCCAGTAGGGTTCTGCGCCCCCCATCTGCGCTTTTTCGGTGGTAGGTTCGGGCATGTCCTTGATGATCATCCGGGGACGGACCGAGCAGGCCCGAGAAGGGCGCGGTCGGCCTCAAGGGAGGGGGCGTTTCGGTGACTGTTCACACTGGCGCGAAGAAGGGCGTGTTTCGCACGATCCCCTTCGTGAATCTTCAGCGCCTGCACCAGATGATGGGCAGCTCCCTTGACGCCGCGTTCTTCAACGTGGTCAAGGACGCATCGTTCACGATGGGCCCGAAGTTGGAGGCGTTCGAGGACAACTTCGCCGCCTACATCGGCGTGCGGCACGCGGTGGGTGTGGGATCGGGTACCGACGCGCTGCACTTCGCCCTGCGCGCGTGCGGTGTCGGGCCGGGCGACGAGGTCATCACGGTCGCCAACACCTTCGCGGCGACCGCCGAGGCGATCCTGATGGCCGGCGCGACCCCCGTCTTCGTCGACGTGGTCGAAGACACGCTGCTGATGGATCTCGATGCGGTCGAGGCGGCTGTCACCGAACGCACGAAGGCCATCATCCCCGTGCACCTCTACGGTCAGCCCGTCGACATGGACCGGCTGATGTCGTTTGCCCAGCCCCGGGGCATCAAGGTCGTCGAGGACGCGTGCCAGGCCCACGGGGCCAGGTGCGGGAAGTTCCGCGTCGGAGGCATCGGGGACGTGGGGTGCTTCAGCTTCTATCCGAGCAAGAACCTCGGCGCTTTGGGCGATGGGGGAATCGTCACCACCGACGACGACGAGATCGCCGAACGGATCCGGCTGCTGCGCAACCACGGCGAGGAGGGCTCATCGCGGCTGCACGTCGAGTCGGGCTACTGCTCGAGGCTGCACACCCTCCAAGCGGCGTTTCTCAACGAGAAGCTGCCCTATCTCGACGAGTGGAATGCCCTGCGGATGCGGGCGGCCGCGCTCTACGACGACATGCTGGACAAGGCCGACGTCGTCACTCCCGTCCGCGCTGATGGAGGTTGCACGCACGTCTACCACCTCTACGTGGTCCGCGTGTCGGATCGCGATCAGGTTCGGGCGGAGCTCAGCGAGCGCGGGATCCAGACCGGTATCCACTACGCGGTTCCGCTTCACTTGGAGCCTGCGTTCGCGAACTTCGGCTACTCAGCTGGGGCGTTCCCGGTCGCAGAACGCGCCGCCGGCTCCATCGTCTCGCTCCCGATGTATCCCTACATCGAGTTCGACGAGGTGGCCCGGGTGTGCGAGGCCGTTGAGGAGGTCACCAGTGCCTGAGCTCGAGCGCGACAGCAGCGGTGCCGCTACGGCATCGGCTGACGCAGAGTCAGTCGATTCCGCTCTACGAGGGCACCGGCGCGGCCATGTCCATAGCCAAGCGCATCGGTCTTGCGGTGAAGCGTCTCGCCGACTTCTGCATCGCGGTGTGCGGGCTGATCGTGCTCTCGCCGTTCTTGCTGCTCATCGGGGTGATCGTGCGGCTGGAGTCGTCCGGGCCCGCCCTCTTCCGCCAGGAGCGTCTTGGGAAGAACGGCGCGCCGTTCACCTTCTACAAGTTCCGGACGATGGTGGACGGCAACGATCCGACGATCCACCAGCAGTACGTACAGCAGCTGATAACGCAGGGCTCCAGAGGCCGCGAAGGGCGACACAGGTTCATTCAAGATCGGCAACGATCCTCGGGTCACACGCTTCGGCAGGATCCTGCGCCGCACGAGCGTCGACGAGCTGCCGCAGCTACTCAACATGCTTCTCGGCGACATGTCGCTCGTCGGACCGCGTCCGCCGCTTCGCTACGAGGTCGAGCTGTACTCCGCCCGCGCCATGCGGCGGCTCGAGGTCAGACCCGGGATCACGGGTCTATGGCAGGTGAGCGGTCGTTGCCAGACGACCTTCGACGAGATGGTCGATCTGGATATCGAGTACGTGGACAACTGGTCGCTTGGCCTTGACGCAAAGATCATCCTGCGCACTATCCCCGTTGTGTTCGGACGAAAGGGTGCTTGGTAATGAGCCCAGACAACCTCACCGTAGCTCTCGTTGGATACGGCTACTGGGGCCCCAACCTGCTCCGCAACTACATGGAGCTATCCGGAGTCACGGTCAAGTGGGTGTGCGACCGCGACGCCGGCAAGCTGGCCAAGGCGAAGATGCGCTACCCGACGGTCACCGTGACCGAGGACTACGGCGACGTGCTGCGCGATGCCGAGGTGGACGCGGTCCTCGTAGCCACGCCGATCTCCACCCACTACCCGCTCGCACTCGCGGCGATCGACGCCGGCAAGCACGTCTTCGTCGAGAAGCCGATGACGGCGAGTGAGGCCGAGGCGCGCGCGTTGATCGCGGCTGCCGAGGCGCGCGGCGTGACGCTGATGGTGGGTCACACCTTCGAGTTCAGCTCGCCGGTTGTCGCTATCAAGAACCTCATCGACTCGGGCGAGATCGGCGACATCTACTACGTCTCGTCGAGCCGCATCAACCTCGGGCTGCACCAGAAGGACGCGAGCGTCATCTGGGACCTTGCCCCCCACGACTTCTCGATCCTGTTCGACTGGCTGGGCGAGGAGCCCGAGCACGTCTCGGCGGTGGGGCGTGGTTGCGTGAAGTGCGACATCGCTGACGTCGCATTCGTCACGCTGCGCTTCCCGAGCGGTGCGGTCGCCGAGGTGCAGCTGTCGTGGCTCTCGCCGGTCAAGCTGCGCCGCACGCTCGTCGTGGGCAGCAAGAAGATGCTCGTCTACGACGACACCGAGAGCGTCGAGAAGGTCAAGCTCTACGACCACGGCGTGAACATGACGGATCCGGGCTCGTTCGGCGAGTTCCAGATGTCGTACCGCACCGGGGACATCGTCTCGCCGCACCTGGACGCCTGTGAGCCGCTCGGTGTCGAAGCGAGGCACTTCGTGGATAGCGTTCGGACCGGCAGCCGGCCGAAGACCGACGGTGCGAGCGGCCTGAGGGTCGTCAGGGCTCTGGAGCGCGCCGAGGCGTCGATGTGCGCCAACGGGAACGTGGACAGTCTGCGCACTTCTGCGCCGCAGCCATCGATTCCAGGACTTGAAGTCGCCGCATTCGTCCCGTCCGGTTCCGGCCCCGTCCCGCGTCCCGCGATCTAGAAGGGGCCGGACCACGTGCCGCCACACGACACCTGACTCGCAGACGACCTACCCGGGCGTCGTGCTTGGCGAAGGCACGGTCGCCGAGCCGCCCTGCGTCCTCGGCAAGCCGCCGCGCGGATGCGCGGCGGGTGAGCGCCAGCTGCTGCGTGGGGGCCGGCGGGACCATCCGCCCGTTCACGACGATCTACGGCGGGACGACGATCGGCGACCGGTTCCAGACGGGCCAGGGCGTCTCGATCCGCGAGGACAACGTCATCGGCGACGACGTGTCGATCGGGACGAACGCCGTGCTTGAGGCGGGCAACCGAATCGGCAACCGCGTGCGCATCCACACCGGGTGCTTCCTGGAGCTGGTGACGGTTGAAGACGACGTCTTCATCGCGCCCAACGTCGTGTTCGCCGACGACCCGCATCCGCCGTGCCCGCGCTACGAGGAGTGCGTCGGCGGGGCGGTGGTCAAGCGGGGCGCGCGGATCGGCTCGAACGCCACGATTCTGCCTGGCGTCGTGATTGGGCGAGGGCGCACTTGTCGGCGCGGGTTCGGTCGTTGTCGCGGACGTTCCCGACGGTGCGGTGGTCGTCGGGCTCGCCCGCAAGGTCGTCAAGCGGGTTGACGAACTGAGCTGCCGCAGCGGCCTGATGGACGGGCCCTACGGGGCGAGCGTCGACTAGTCGTAGCGGAGGACGACAGCCAGACCCGCATCGTGAGTTCGGGAGGCGATTCATCTGAGGGCCTGTCTTGGTCCGCTGGTGCGCAGTTCGCGTCGCAGACTGTGACCTTCTTCACAGGGGTCGTGCTGGCTCGCTTGCTGGCTCCGGGTGAGTTCGGCATGCTGGGCATGGCCCTCGCCTACACGGGGTTCTTGTGGCTTCTGGGGCAGACAGGATTCAACGCGGCAATCGTCTAGATGGACGATGTGAGTGACGTGGACCTCAGCACGATGTACTGGGCGAATCTGGCCTTCAACGTCTTCCTGTTCGTGGTGGCCGTTGCGCTGGCCCCGTTGATCGGCGTCTTCTTCCACACGCCGCGGGTTGTGCCGGTGGTTCGTGTGGCCTCCGTGGTGCTTGTCGTTTCAGCTTTGGCGAGGAGTGCAGAGGACCCTACTGGAGAAGCGGCTAGAGTTCCGTCGCCTAGCCAGTAACCAGTTCGTCGCATCCCTGGTATATGCGGCGACGCTCCGTGACAATGGCCCTGCCGGGCATGGGGGTCTGGTCACTCGTGGTTGGTCGGGTCTCGCGGAGGCGTTGGACAGTCTACTCGCGGCGTGACGGCCACGGTGGGGGCCCAAGGCAGCCTTCAGCCGTGGTTCCTTCGCCGATGTTCGGCTACGGTAGCCGGGTATGGGCCGGGAACGTCGTGTTCTACGGGCAGGAGAACATCGACAATCTCGTGGTCGGCCGGATTCTTGGTGCGACGCCGCTGGGTTACTACTCCTTCGCGTTTCGTCTTGCCAACGTGCCCCGGTACTTCTTCGCCGGCGTGATCAGCCGCGTCATGTTTCCCTCGTTCTCGTCGGACAAGGGGCACGCCGCTGTCCTCAAGCAGGCATACCTTCGCATCAACTCCTACTCGGTTCTGATTGCCCTGGGGCTCTGCACGGGCTTGGCTTGGTGGCGCCCGAGTTCATTCTGATCGTGTACGGAGCGAAATGGCTGCCGGCGGTTCCGGCCTTGCGTGTTCTGGCGGTTGCCGCGGGCATCTACTGCGCAAGCCAGGTGACCGCCCCGACGCTCATGGCGATGGGCAGGCCCGGCCTGTGGACCAAGATGGTCTCTGGCTCCTCGCTGGTGCTCTTAGTCGGGGCGTTGGTGGGTGTGCGCTACGGCATCGTCGGGGTCGCCCTTGGTGTCCTCGCGGCGGGCGCGTTGCCTTCGGGCTTTCGCAGTACTTCGTTGCTCGGACGCTCTCGGTGAGCCTAGGGGAGTACCGACAGGCTCGTTGCTACCTGCGCTCGCGGCGATCTTCGGCATGTCCATGGCTGTTGTCTCGTGGCGGTGGCTTGGGTACTACGCCCTTCGCCTATCACAGGGCGTCTGGCTGGTCTTTGCGGTTGCCATCGGCGCTCTGGCGCTGTCGGGAGTCGCTGCCCTAACGCGACCGGCGAGTTTGCCGAACTACTAGCCAGCGTGCGCAATCTGAGAGCGGGCCGACGGTCGAGTTCTGACTCGGAAGCGAAGATCGTCCTTAGGGACTGAGGGCCAGTGTGGCGAGTGGGTCATCGGCAATCGTGTGCTATCTGCGGGTGCTTGATGCAAAATGGTGACCGGAGACAACGAAGGGCGCGCCAATGAAGCTATGGACTGCTGCTCGCGACCACTGGCCGTTGGTATTTGTCGGAGTCGTCGCTGGCGGCTGTCTCGCAATAGCGTGGTTGTACCAATTCAGTTGGGCGAACGGCGTCCTGTGTCCCCCGATCCAGTGGCACATACGTGGTCACTACCGACGTGGTCATTGACACGCCGAATTCGGTCATCGGACGTTCGGACACGGACATGTACCGGCTAGCCCTCATGGCTCCAACCTATGCGCAGCTGATGACGAGTCAGCCGATCCTGCAGCGGGCTGAGAGTTTATTCTGGGGCGACCGCTCGATGCGCAGGTCACTGCGGCGGCGCCAGACTCTGGGAGCCGATGGTGAAGTTGAGCGTAGAGGGTAGCGACCCGAGTGGGCTTCCGGCCGCAAGGGCCGTGGTGTGAAAGCTGTTCGCGACTACGTGTCGGAGTCTCAGGTCAGCAACGACGTGCCGGCGGAGATGCGTTTGACCGTTCGGGGGATGGGGCAACCGTCGAGCCCGAGTTGCAGTCAAACCGGCGCATGGAGATTGCGCTCATCATGTTCTGTCTGCCCGTTGCGGTGGCACTCGTGATCGCGTATCGCCTGCAGCAGCCAGGAAGCGACGACGCAGACGCCGAGAGCCAGTAAGTCCAATCGATGAATCGTGGCGAGCGCAACGAGGGCCGGGCTTCGAGGGCGATGAGGTCCTGAGTTCGCATGACGTCTCTCGTGCGTGGGGGATAGATTCGCGCACTTGGGCAGTGTTCGTCGGTCGCTCTGCCTGGCGCTGGCGCTGCTCTTGGCTGGTCGTCCTATCCTCGTTGTCGCGCGTGACGCTGGCGCTACTACTCGTTTGGACGCTACGCGAGGCGCTCTTCTGTTGGACCAGCGGCATCTCGGTGCTCTTTCTTGTGCTGGTGTTTGTGCCATCAAGAGTCTACAAGTTGCCTGTCTCCCTGCCATTCGACCTTGACCCCTACCGCTTGATCTTGTTCATGCTGCTCGCGGTCTGGCTCGTTCAAGGTGCGCTCCGAAGTCAACCTCCTGCGCCAAGGACTTATCTGGATGCCGCCATCGGGCTATTCATGCTGTCAGCGGCGCTGTCGTTTGCCATCGAACGCCGAGTCCTTCACCGCTTCGGACGCAGCTCAGCTATCGTTTGAAGACCCTGGCGTATTCATCAGCCTCCCGCTGACATTCTTCTTGGTTGTGTCCACGATTCGCACGCCCAAGTCAGTCCTGAGGATCGTGGACCTCGCAATAGTGTGCGGAGGGCTGGCGGGTTTGCTTGCGGTGCAGTCGAGAGGATCACCCAATACAACCTCTTCTACAACTTGGAAACAGTCGTGCCGCTACTTCGAGCACGTCGCGCAGCCCGAGATGATGCTGCGAGGTGCAGTGCGTGTTGCGGGTGCGACGGCTCACCCGATCGCGTTTGCGACGCTGCTCGCGATGCTACTGCCTTTGAGTGTCGTGCGCGCGTTTGAGGCGCCATCGAGGTCGAGTGCTCTGGCTGTCAGTCGTAGCATGCGCCCTCACGGGCACGGGCATACTCCTTGCCCTCTCGCGAACGGGCCTCGTCGGCGTGGTGGCCGGCGGGCTCGTGCTGTTTATCGGTTTTCCGCGTCGCAGGCTCGCACTCGTGTCCGCACCAATAGCGTTGCTCGGGGTCACTCATTTGTTGTTCCGAGGAGTGCTTGACACTATCGTCCAGTTCTTCACACGCCATCTACTGTGCGCGCGATGGAAGCTCGGCAACGACAATGGCAGACTCGCCGACTATGCGTGGGCTCTCCCGCAGCTGCTCAACCGCCCGGTGTTTGGTCTCGGTTTCGGAACCTTGAACCCAGAGACGGGGCGCTCGCTTCATTGACAATCAGTACCTCACATCCTTGCTCGAGCTGGGCGTAGTTGGACTGGCCGCGTTCGGATTCCTGATGTGGCGCGCCGTCTCGGTGCCTCTTGCGGTTGGTCGTAGGACTGGGGGTGAGGTCGGAGCGATTCTGTTGGGACTTGCCGCAGCCTCAGCGGCCTTTTGCGGCCACTTCGGCCACTTTCGACACCCTCGGCTTCCCTCAGGTCACCTACCTCTTCTTTGTCCTAGCTGGTCTGGCCACCGTTCTCGTGAGCCAATCTGGGGGAATCGAGAATCGCAAGAGGTCGGCGGGGACGGTGTGCCAGTCACGGGGCCGATGTGGAGTCGGGATGTGTGTCGTCCTCGTCGTAGCGCCGGCCACGTTCAGAAGCCGTCGATGAGTCCCATGTTGCCTGAGGCGGTTCCATGGCGAAGACCACGATGGGCCATTATCGCGTGCTGGCCATCCGTCCAATCAGGAGCTTCCGGCTGGCGATGAAATCCGCGCGGCGTCGTGTCCACGTTGCCCAATGTGCGCAGGAGAGGGCATGTATCTCACAGGGGCCTCACGGATCGCCTGTTCGGCGCTCCTGGTGCGTGGGATATCAGGCGCTGTGCGAAGAGGATGCAGACTAATCTGGCTTGACCCCATGCCGGTACAAGAGGACATCGGCAAGGCGTATGCGCACTACTACACTCATTCGGTGGCGCGTGATGCACGTCCGGCTGGAGGGCTGAGGCGACTCCTGCTTCGCATGAAGCAATCCTATCAGGCGCTCGTGTACGGGTATGCGACGGACTTCAGTCCAAGTTGGCATCAAGTTCTGGGCCGCACGTTCCCGCCTCTTCCCGATTCGCGTAGAATCCGCTGATCATGAGAGTGCGTTACCTCGACGCGCTTCCTGAGGGTCACTTGCTGGACGTCGGCTGCGGAACAGGCGAGTGGCTGTCTGACATGCGACGTCAGGGGATGGAGAGTCCAGGGGGTGGAGATCGATCAGGATGCCGTCACAATCGCGCGGAGCCTCGGGCTGGAGGTACGCTGCGGGAGCTTGGAGGAACAGGGCTACCCCGCCGAAAGCTTCGACGCCGTGACGCTGTGCCACGTTGTCGAGCATCTTTCTGACCCACGGGCGACGATTGATGAGTGCTTCCGAATCCTGAAGCCCAGTGGGAGGCTGGTTGTGGCGACACCCAACTCGGACAGTCTGAGCAGGCGGCTCTTCGGAAAGGACTGGCGCGGGCTCGAGCCGCCACGACACCTGATGGTGTTCTCGCCGAGAACCTAACGTGTCTACTTGAGACTGTCGGCTTCGAGCGCGTCGCGCTTCATCCGCAACGCGCGTACTCGGTGCTCTATGAGAGTGTCCTCCTGAGCAGGGGTGGGTCGGCGCGTTCTGGGTTGCGCTTCCAAGGCCACTTGTCTGCGTCACTCGCGGCGAGGTTGCTTAGCGCACTTGAGCTCCCCCTTATCGTGATGAGACTGCAGCTCGCCGACTGCTTCACTGCTGTCGCCCGAAAGGAGTAGGCGAACGGACATCCGATCAAGCTGAAGAGCGGGTTCGCGCCGACTAGCGGTCTCGCCGAGGGTCCGGGCATCAGGTGCGCTCGGCGCGTCTCTGTGCTCGACCCACTGGGACATCAGCTGCAAGGGCAGCGCGAGGCTCCGCCTAGGGAGGCGATGCGGGGTGATCTCGCGGCGTCGTCAGGGAGGCTACGCAGTGTTCCGATGATGGCCCTCTGTTGCGGCGATCAGGACAAGACCCAAGGATCACTGAGTGCAGGTGCCGATCCGCACCTGAATCTACCCAACACGACGTGGAAAAGAGCCCGCTCCGCACGCTACAATGGCAGGCGCTTGCCCTGCGCCCCCCGCAAGCCCAGATACGAAGGGATGACGCGCGAGCCCTTGGACGTTTCCGTGATTTCTGTGAGTTACCGGTGCGCCGATGAGCTTCTGGGCATGCTCACGTCTTTGCAGGAGTACCCAGCCGCCTGCAGCGTCGAAGTGTGCGTGGCGGACAACGCGTACTGCCGACAGGCACCGAAGACCTTGCCGTGTGCGCCAGCGTTTCCCATCGGTAGCTTCTGCAGATAGGGCTACAACTCGGGGTTTTATCAGGGCGAATAACGTTGGCCATAGCTCGAAGAGCGGCGAGAAGGTACCTGTTCCTGCTGAATCCGGATGCGAGGGTTACCGAGGGGCTGCGTCGACACTCTAGTCTCGTTCATGGACGCCAACCCCGATGTTGCCGCGGTCGGCCCGAAGCTCCTTAACCGAGATCGCACCCTTCAGTACTCGGTGCGGAACCTGCCCACGCTGCGTGGCACACTGCTGGAGGCAGTCTTCCTGCACCACTCTCTTTCCGCGGCTGCTGGCTCGCCGTGGTGAGATGGTATTCGATGAGTCAGCCTATCGGTCGGCGCATCCAGTCGGATGGGTTTCCGGAGCGGCGATGTTCGTTCGCAGGAGCGCGCTTGACCGCGTGGGCCTCCTGGATGAGTCGTTCTTCCTGTTCTCTGAAGAGATTGACTCGTTCAAGAGGATGAACGACGCGGGACTTCCTGTCTGGTTCGTCCCTGATGCAGTCGTGGTTCACCGACACGACAAGCGAGCTCCCAACCCGGAACTCGTGGCCATCGACATTGACTCCCGACGACTGTACTGGCGCAAGCACGCATCGGCCTGCTCGTCAGCAGCAGCCATGGCCTTTCTCGGTCTAGGCATGGTCCTGCGCTATGTCGCATGGTCGCTGCTCGCGCTGGGCGGGCGCGAAGGCGCAACGGCCGAGCGGGCCGCATACGGGCGAGGCCTTCGGGCGCTTACGCCGAACGGGAGGCCATCCCGCCCGACGCCACCCGGAGTAGGCCCCCGCGGGCCGATAGTCCGGGAATGGAGGTAGCGAATGCCCACCCCGGCATACCTGCTGATCACGCCCGCTCGCAACGAAGGCCAGTACATTCGGCAAACGTGCGAGTCTGTGGTGAACCAGACGATTCCACCGGCCTTGTGGATCATTGCCGACGATGGCTCGACGGACAACACGCGTCAGATCGCTGAGGAGTACGCCGCAGAGTATGACTTCGTGCGGGTCATGGGTGTCTCCAGCGCCAAGATCGGCGGCGCCGGCAAGAGGCTGGATCAAGGTGTGGACGCAGTGGTCTTCAACGAAGCGCTTGCGACAGTCGACCCCACGGTCTTCGACTTCTTGGGTAAGCTCGATGCGGACGTGGAGTTCGAGCCGGACTACTATGAGCGCGTGTTCGCCGAGTTCGAGAACGATGCGTATCTTGGCATCTGCGCGGGACATTTCTACGAGTATCGGAGGGGCGTCTTGACTCTGTCCAAGTGCCCCGATTGGCATGTCAGGGGTGCCGGCAAGGTCTATCGCCGGGATTGCTTCGAAGCGATTGGGGGCATCGAGGACATTCTGAACTGGGATGCAATTGATGAAGTGAAGGCACAGTTGAGTGGATGGTACTCTAGGGCGCTCTACGAGCCGAAGGTAACTCATCTCCGCCCAACAGGGTCGACCGATGGACAACTAACGGGTACGGCCCGTTTGGGACTCTGCGACTACCTTCTCCACTACCATCCGCTGTTCATTCTGCCAAGGGCTGCGAAAGTGGGCTCGGTGCCGCCCTACGTGGTGGGGGGCTTCGCCTATCTCTACGGATACCTGAAGTCATGCGTAGCGCGCCCACCACGCTACGAGGATCGAGAGGTCATTCAGTTCATTCGGAGGAGCCAGTTGAGTCGTCTGCTCGGCGGACGGCCGTACGCGATGAGTGGCGAGGAGTTGAGAGCACGTAGGCGCTAGCTCCCCGGCGTCCCTCACGCGGGTGGCGGGAACCTGCACACGCCTCTCGCGTGGCCAAAGCAAACGGTGATGGCTTCTTGCGGATCTCGGAAGACCCCTCCTGGGCCGGTTCGTGAGCAGCGACGCTCGCTTCGTCAAGTTGGCTCCTCCACATCGCAACGAACTGACCGGTTGTCAGCTCCTCCTCAGAGAAGTCCCGCAGTTGGTTTGCAGCGTGGAGCGCGCGTGCCTGCTCGATGATTCGATCCTCACATGGCGACAGGATGAACTCAACACCTGGCATCTCTGCTGCGAACAGGCGCTTCCATTCTGGAATGCGAATCCGATTGACATACACGTTCGAATGGACCTGTTCACGCGTCTCCGAACGGAGATGCGGCCAGTAGCCCAGCAGATCAGCCTGGCCATAGTGGACTCTAGGGTCGAGCATCCCGTCGGATTCGTATAGGGATGAAGGGCTATGTACGCGACACCGCCAGGTTTGAGTACCCGCACGATTTCCCGAATCGCCTTGGCAAGTTCGGGAAGATGGTGAAACACCGCCCGCGAGTAGACCAGGTCGAAGGAGCCATCCGCGAAGCAGATCTCAGATGCATCCATCTGCAATACGTTGTAAACGGGGAGCTCTCCAGCCCAAGTTGCCGACGCAGTTCCGCTCGATACCGAGCGTCGACGCCGAGAATCTTGCGACCGACAGTCTTGATCAACCGCTGGGCACCGTTGGAGCGGAGCATTCTCCAGTAGATGCCGAGATCATTCCTGTAGGCGATTACGTCGAGGTCGATGCCCACGGTCCGATTGTGCATCAAGAAGTACGTCATCTGGCTCAGATGCTGGCCCGGCCCAATCTCCAGCACGTCGAGCCCGCGAAGCTGGAGCCCGAATGCGTCAGAGATTAGCTTCTCGGCTAGCTTGACATCCTCGATGGATCGAGCAACCTGCCCATGAGTGTCGGATGCGCGAGACTGAGAAAGATACCGGGCCTGCTCAAGCAACGCCGCCCAACTCGACCGAGACGCGTAGGATACGTGCTTGTCGCCCAACGGATTGATCCCCCCACACAGCGGTGCCATCGAGACGTCACAGCACAACGCTCCGAGTGCGTGGATAGGTGTGTACAAGGGGATTGTACAGGCTGCGCAGTCCGGTGACACCCGCGCGTTCGGAAGGCCTACGGCTCACGCATGCTCGAATGCGCGCGCGCCCCTCGGATCTGAGCTGACTGCTAGTCCTACAGCCTAGGCACTGCTGATCTGCGGCAGGCCTTGCGGAGGCGAGGGCTCTCCGAGTGAGAGCGCCCACCCGCGCCGGTGGGCCGAGCACCGCTGAGGTGCGCCGATTCAGGCCACTGGTCATCGGGCGACGCTGCGTCAGTTCGAGATCGCCTCTCAAGCACGCGGGACTAGGCCGCCCGTCTCAGGCGCCAGCATTCCATGTCTCTCGACTGCCCGGAAGGCGGACACTCGGTGCCCACGGTGCCTTTTCAGTGCGGAGGAAGACACTGAGCTCGGAGGGCGCGGCGCACTCCCGTTCAGGCAACGGCTATGTGACGGTCGTCACAATACCCCGCTCCAGACTGCGTACACTGTCCTCGTCCCGGTATCTGCGTCGCTGACGCAGTCTGGCGCTCGTGTGCTCAGGCAGGGCCCTGGGCCGGAGCTGATCGGAGTACTCATGCAGGTCGGCGTCTGTGCTTCACGTGAAGGCAGAGGCTCTCACGCATCTCTCGCCACAAAGGCCGCTGGCCTCGCGCTCCTGTGCCTGGTGCTCTCCGTCGTCCTCGGAGCCGCAGCCCCACCCACACCGGCGTTCGCCGCCGGGACGAGCCATTATGTCTCGGCAGCTGGCAGCGATGTGACGGGCGATGGGTCGTCCTCACGACCGTGGGCGACGATCCAGAAGGCCGCGGACACTATGTCTGGCGGCGACATAGTCCACGTTGCGTCCGGGACCTATAGCCCCTTCACCGTCTCCAAGTCGGGGACGGCGGGCGGCTACACGCAGTTCGTCGCCGATGGCGCGGTCGTCGTTTCAGGTGGTACGAACGGGATCACCATCCAAGCCGACTACGTCAAGGTCGACGGATTCAGGATCACGGGCTACTCCCAGCACGGTATCTACAACTGGGGCCGGAGCTACACATGGGTCCAGGGCTGCGAGATGAGCAATGATGTCGGGACCGCCCCGAGCACCAACGCCGCGGTCTATCTGTGCCAGGGCGTCGGGCATGTAGTGGATTCGTGCAACATCCACAGCCTGAACGCCGGTGGAGTGCATGTCATGGATTGTTCGACCGTGACCGTCTCTGACAATCACGTGTACAACCTCGAAGAAGACGCCGTCCTCGTACAGGGCGCCAACATCACTGTCGAGGGGAATCTCGTCCACGACCTCGACAACATCGCCGTCCACTCGGACGGCATTGTGGTGCAGTCCCCGTGGCACAAGACCTACGGTGCGAACACCTCGAACATCGTGATCCGTGACAACACGCTCTACGACTGCACCCAGCACATCTACATCGACTCGTGGGGCAACTCGGACACCAATGTCGCTGGCGTGACCATCGCCAACAACGTCCTCTACGTCACGGACAGGTCGTTCTACCAGACCGGCGTGAACTTCGACAAGTCGCGCGGCAACGTCAGCAACGTCCGAATCTACAACAACACGTTCTCCGGTTTCGAAACGAGCGGTAACGGCCTGAGGGTGACTCCGCGGGTCAACAGCGCAACGTACTCCGACTTCCACGTCAAGAACAACCTGTTCTCCGGTAGTGCGCTCGCCATCGAGCTCGCTGTCACCAACCTCGTGCTCGACCACAACCTCTACTACCGCCCTACTCAGAACATCATCTACTTCCTGGGCACCTACTACTCGTCGCTGTCCGCATTCAAGGCGGCTGTTGGCAGCGAGACCAACGGGGTATCGGGCAATCCGGTGCTGACGAGCGCCTACAGTCCGGGCCCCGGTAGCGCCGCCGCCGCCGCCGGCGTCGGACCTTCGTCCGATGGCAACGTGCCGACGACCGACAAGGCGCGCGTGCCGCGCTCTGGTCCGACGTCGAGCATTGGTGCGTACGAGTACGTCGGCTCCCCGCCTCCCAAGGCCACCCCCTCGCTGGGCTTGCCACCAGAAAAGGGCCGATGGTTGTTGGATTCGGCGCGAGGACAAGGATCGACGGCAGGTTGGCCAGTGGCTCTGGGGCGCCCTTGCCCTCGAGAGTGCTAGCTCTGGAAACGCGCCGCCAAGGGACGTGGACGACCGCCTCGACGAAGTCTCTGCCTCTGACGGCACATTCATTCTCTACTCGCCGAGCCTCACCAGCAAGTGCCAGGTGAGAGTGACTTTCGGCGGAGACACGGCGTTCCACCCTGCGTTCAGCGCCCCTCTCGACATCATCCCGCGGGCTCGCGTGTCGATTCCTTCGGCTCGTACCACTATGACTGCTCGGAAGTCCTATACGGTTCGGGGGTACCTGAAACCCAGGCACGCCGTTGGTGCCAGGCCAGTTGAGAGTACTGTGCTACCGCAGGCAGTCGGGCAGGTGGGTACTGCGTCGCAGTTACTGGGCCAAAGTGACCTCGGCATCTAGCACTGCGAGCAGGTACCGCGCGCGCGTGGCACTGCCTCGGGCGGGCAGGTGGCGTATCCGGGTCTATCATGCTGCTGATGCAGAGAACGCGGCGACCTACTCGGGCTTCCGATACGTTGTTGTGAAGTAGGATTCTGCCGGGATCGATTTGCCGCTGCAGCCAAAGCGGCCCCATCTCTACCTCGACGTTAGATGTCCCCCTGCGGTCTCGGCCGGTCAGGGGGAGGGGCTGGTGTCTTCCCTGCTGCAGCCTTCATCGTGGCTCAGTTGGCATCGGATGCCCCTCTTGCGCAGTTCGTGCGGCGAATCGCGCCTGCGCCCAGGCGGATCGACTTCTTCGGCTCACACGTCTGGTGTCAACCTGCACCACGCGAGGTTCGGGAGCGCAGCCACCTGCAGACATGGGGTTGATCTACTCAAGGGCGCGAACGCTGTGCGGTCTGGATTCGAATGCGTAGTAGGAGGCAGAGGTGATGTCTCGATGCCCGGCACAGGCGGGAGACTCGGTGGGATGCGCTCTCTTCGTCGATCAGTTGGTACTCAGGTGATCGGTCTCTCTCGCTAGGAATGGCGCAGCCTTCTTCAAGGTCCACCCCTCCTCGCAGAAGCGTGATCTCGTGGCACAGGCGACGGAGATCGTCCTAGCCAATCTGGATGGTTCATGGCCGTGGAGTGCGCCGGGACTGTTGGGAGGGATGCCCGTGCACTATGTACCAGCTGGCCATCAGCTCCCCGAACTGAGGGGCGGGTGTGTGCGTACTGTGCACGAAGGGCACTCCATCGCTTGGGACCGAGGTGGGCAGTGCTGCCCTGTTCTCGGTGGCCGCACGGCACCTCGTTCTCTTCAGCAGAACCCGCCTCGGGCGACGACATCTGATGGTGGCGCCACTTGCCATCCCTCCGCCGACGCGCTGGGTCCGCCAGGCCGAGGGCGGGTGGACCGTCGCCATCGGCCCCTGCGGGCGCACACGCGAGGCGGGTGGTGAATCGCTCCAGGAACGCCCCGAACGGAGTGTTCGCCTTCAGATGCGACGTACGGCTGCGCACTCTGAGAACAACTCGAGCCTGAGTTCTGAGTCCGAGACTTGTCCTACGGCACTCCCGCAGAGCACAATGTAGCTGCGAGTGCCCGAGCAGGCGCCGACCCCGGCCTCCAAGCTCTGCCCGACCTGCCAGCGCGAGCGGGCCGACCGCCGCGGTGGGTGACGTCCCCATGCCCCAGCCCTGTGACACTCTCAGGGGCTACTAATGCAGGCGGGGGGCTCGTGACGCCCACGCACCAACACATCCACCCATTCTCCACAGAGACGCATCAGTCCTGCTAAACGCGCGAGTGGGCTAGCGCGCGCCGTCACCGCTGTGATCACCATCACACTCGGCCGGCCTTCCGGCACCTAGGGTGCGCGTTGGCGGAGCCATGGGTGCTCTGACTTCCCCACGTCAAACCACTCGAGTGACCGATGTCACACGCACCGTGTCGGCCTGTCTCAATCCGGGTGCGCCTCAGCCCAATTACTTCAGCGCCAGGTGCTCGTGAGTTCAATCTGACAGGAGAGCAAGGCATGCACGCCACGAAGCTCGCACTGCTCACGCTGCTACGTAGGCGCGCAGGGACAGGTTTTCCCGGCGTGCTCCGCAGGCACGCTATAACGGTTCCGTCGTACGCCACCAGGCAGGTGGAAGAGGCCCCGCGGTCTGCTCGAAATAGCCGTCGAACGCCGCGGTGAAGGGCCGCAACCGTGGGCGTTCCTCCTCGAAGACCTCGGCAATGCGCCGGTCGCCTTGCTCCGGATGGAAACGCTGGCCAGCTCCTGGCAACGTTGTTCCAGCCAGGCATAGAGTCGGTGAAATCGGCAAACGCCGGGCGCGGCGTGAACAGCCACTCCCGGATGTTGCCCACCTGGTTTTCCACCTGGCCTTTCTCCCAGCCCGAGGCGGGGTGCAGCGATGGCCCGACCAGGTAATGGTTCATCAAGGCCAGGAAACGGCGGTTGAACTCCCGCTCCTTGCCGGTGAAGACCGTCGTGACGATCGGCTTGGGATTGTCGTAGATACCCGCCAGGGGCACCCCGCCAACATGGCAAAGGCCCGGTCATGGGCCTCAAACACCATCTCCTGCGTTTCGCGGGGAAACGCCCTGACGAACATCTTCCGGCTGTAGCACAGCCGGAAGTGCGCCACCTTCACCGTCTGCACGACACCGCCCAAGACCACCACTTCGTGACTCCAGTCGAACTGATACTTGGCACCGGGCAGAAACGACAGCGGCACGAACGCCTGGGTGAGCGACGGTCTTTTTTCGGCCTTCCAGTGCCTCACGAACCGCTGCACGCTGTCGTAGGCACCGGCATAGCCCTCGCGCTGGAGTCCTTCATACAGCCGCTGGGCCGTGCGGCGCTCGCGCTTGGGCCGCTGGCTGTCCGTCTTTAACCGATCCTCCAGCACGGCTTGAAAAGCGCCCACTTCGGTTGCGATTGATGCCGACGCACATATTTGGGATTGGGTCGGTGTTCTTGATGAGTTTGCGGACCGTCTTGCGGGTGAGATGAAAGTCGCGGGCGATCTGACTGATGGTCTCCCCGTTGACGAAAAACGACGACGGATCTTGCCTATGGTTTCCACTAAATCACTCCAGGTTGCTCCGGTCAAAACCGGAAGGTTTAACACATCGGGGTGGTCCTTTTTGGACGCTGTTTTCCCCGAAAACCTGGATACTTTTGCACGCTGATTAACACGCCATGCGCATCCCGAGGGGGAAGAAATCCTGGTGCTGGACGGGGTGTTCGCCGACGAACACGGCGACTATCCGGCCGGGACCGACCTCTCAATCCGGACGGCAGCCGCCACGCCCCGCGTTCGGACCCCGGCTGCCTCCTGCTGGTGCGCCTGCGCCAGTACCCCGGCGCGGATCGGCCGCGAAGCGTCCTGGACACCGACCGGGTTGTGGGCGCCCGGCCCGACGCCGGGCATCGAAGTCCTGCCCCTGTACGCCCAAGCCGGCTATCCCGAACGGATGCGCCTGGAACGCTGGACGCCGGGCGCGGCGCGTCCACGCCATCCCGACGGCGAGGAACGGTTCGTCCTGCAGGGGACGGTACAGGACGAGGAAGGCGTTGCGGGGCCAGGCTACTGGCTGCGCTATCCAGCCGGCGATGTCGGCCCCCTTCATTCCGCGACCGGCGGCCGGCTTAACGTCCGAGTGGGGGGCTTGCGGTGGCGGGGATAACGCTCTCGACCTTCAACAAGTGACAT
>CAVPCY010000015.1:0-39737 GCA_963702525.1 uncultured Actinomycetes bacterium
ACGATGGCTTCGCTGGCGTGGCCGACCTCGTCGTCGAGCGCTTCTTGAGCGTCGGACCCCCCGCCGCCCGCTCCCCACCGGGGAGGCCCCGATGGCGACTGACGCACACGGCCGCCGCATCGACTACCTGCGGATATCGCTCACGGACCGCTGCAACCTGCGTTGCGTCTACTGCATGCCGCCCGACGGGGTGTCGTGGAAGGACCCGTCTGAGATCCTCAGCTACGAGGAGATCGAGCGGTTCACGCGCATCGCCGTGCAAGAGGGCATCGGCAAGATCCGGCTGACCGGCGGCGAGCCGCTGGTGCGCAAGGGCGTGCCGGGCTTCGTGCACCGGCTGCTGGATGACATCGGGGTGGAGAGCGTGGCGCTCACGACCAACGCCACGCTGCTGCCGCGCTACGCCCGGTGAGCCCCGCGACGCCGGGCTCGAGCGCATCAACGTGAGTCTGGACTCCCTCGACGCCGAGGAGTACGCGCGCATCACCCGCGGCGGCAAGCTCGAGGATGCGCTTGCCGGACTCGACGCCGCCTTCGAGGTGGGCTTCGACCCCGTGAAGCTCAACGTCGTCGTGGTCCGCTCGCTCAAGCAAGATCTGCTCGGCTTCGCGAAGATGACGCTGGAGCGGCCTCTGCACGTGCGCTTCATCGAGTACATGCCGGTAGGTGAGGCCGAGGAGGGCGCCGGCTGCACCTCCGAGATCGCGGGATGGACCCGCAATAACTCGGTGCCCAGCGAAGAGGTACTCGAGCGCCTCTCCGCGGACGGCGTCTCGGCGGGCTTGGGCGAGCTGGTGCCGGTGCTCAGAGACGACGCTCCCGGCGGCTGGGGTCCCGCGCGCTACTACCGTTTCGCCGACTCGAAGGGCACGATCGGCGTCATCTCGCCGCTGTCGCACCACTTCTGCGCCGAGTGCAACCGGCTGCGTCTGACCGCCGACGGTCGGCTGCGGCCGTGCTTGTTCAGCGACAACGAGCTCGACGTGCGCACCGTGCTTCGCACCGGTACCGACGAGGATGTCCACGCCGTCGTGCGCGAGGCTCTGCGCATCAAGCCTGAGAACCACGCCGAGAGGGTAGGCACCTCTCGGCGTATGTCACAGATCGGGGGCTAGCGATGGCCGACGAACTCACACACCTCGACGCGCGGGGGCACGCCCACATGGTGGATGTGGCCGGCAAGCCGGTCACGCACCGGCGGGCCGTCGCCGAGGCGTTCGTGAGCATGAAGCCCGAGACGCTTGACCTGATCGTCAGCGGCTCCGCGACAAAAGGCGACGTGCTCGCCGCGGCGCGCATCGCGGGCATCATGGCGGCCAAGCGCACGAGCGAGATCATCCCGCTGTGCCACCCGCTGTCGCTCACGCACGTGGGCGTCGAGCTAGCGGCCTCCGACGACTCGGCCCGGCCCGGCATCGCGATCGTCGCGACCGCCGAGACCGACGGCAAGACGAGCGCGTCGAAATGGAGGCACTCACGGCCGCCTCGGCAGCCGCGCTCACCATCTACGACATGTGCAAGGCAGTCGACCGGGGGATGGTCATCTCGGACGTGCGCCTTGTATCCAAGGAAGGCGGCAAGTCGGGGACTTGGACGCGAGAGGAGGCATCGCGATGACAATTTGCCCACGGGCCGCACGGGCCGCGTCGTATCCGTGAACCTCTCGGAGCGAAAGACGATGCGCAAACAACGTTACGACCGAGGCACGCTCGTGCTCGACCGCGGATTCGCCGACGACGCGCATGCCGGCGACTGGCACCGCCAGGTCTCGCTGCTCGCTCAGGAGTCGATCGACGAGATGATCGCGAAGGGCCTCGACGTGGGGCCCGGGGACTTCGCCGAGAACATCACCACCGAGGGTGTCGACGTCATGACGCTGCCGGTGGGCTCGATCGTGCACGTGGGTGGCGAGGTCGTCCTCGAGATCAGCCAGATCGGCAAGGTCTGCCACGACAAGTGCGCGATCTACTACCAGGCCGGCGACTGCGTGATGCCGCGCGAGGGCGTGTTCGCGGTGGTTAGGCAGGCCGGCGACGTGGCAGTGGGGGATACCGTCGAGATCGTCGCGCTGGGTGACGGACCTGCGAGCGCTCGCCGGAGGAGTCGCTGGCCGATGAGGAATCTGTGCGCGCGGCGAACGAGTGTCGCAAGCTCGAGAAGGCGGGCAGCGTCGATGGCTGAGCTAAGCATCGGGGTGCTGACCTGCTCGGACACGCGCAAGGAGGCGCAGGACACCGCCGGGCGTGCGCTGGCCGGGATCATCGCCGAGCGCGGCTGGACGGTGGAGGCTTACGAGGTCTGCCCGGACGAGTGCGGCAGCATCGAGGCTGCGATCGTCGCGATGGCCGAGGCCGGCGTCGACGTGGTCCTCACGTGCGGCGGTACCGGGCTAGGTCCGCGCGACGTGACGCCGGAAGCCACGCTCGCCGTGTGCGACCGGCAGGTCGCCGGGATCGCAGAGCACATGCGCGCGGAGTCGCTCAAGGTCACGGGTCGCGCGATGCTCTCCCGCGCAACGGCCGCTGCTCGCGGGCGGACGCTCGTGGTGAACCTGCCCGGCTCCGAGAAGGCCGCGCGCGAGTGCTTCGGCTTCGTGGCCGATCAGTTCGAGCACGCCGTCGAGATGATGCGCGGCGGGGGCCACTAGCCACATGGCGGCGACTCCTCACACCGGCACTCCGGAAGGAGGCACCGACGCGGCACGCACGGTCTACTTCGACCACGCGGCGACGTCGTGGCCCAAGGCGCCCGGTGTCGCCGACGCGATGACGCACGCGCTGGCCGAACTGGGTGGCAACCCGGGGCGTGGCGCGTACCGGATGGCCGTCGACACGGAGCGGTCCATCAACAGCGTGCGCAGGGATGTGGCGGCGTTCCTCGGCGTGGCCGAGCCGACGGATCTGGTCTTTCAGCCGGGCTGCACGCAGGCGCTCAACCTCGCGCTGTTCGGGCTGATCGCACCGGGCGACAGAGTGGTCGCGTGCCCGGCCGAGCACAACGCCGTCGCGCGTCCTCTCAACGTGTTGTCGCAGCGCGGCGTCGAGGTGGTGCTCGCCCAGACCGATGATGCGGGTTTCGTCGAGCTCGAATCGGTGGAGGCGCTTGTCGCCGAGGCTCCGACGCGGGCGGTCGTCTGCCAGCATGCGGGAAACGTCACCGGCGCCATCCAGCCGATCGCCGACCTCGCCGACATCGCGCACGAGCACGGCGCACTCATAATCGTTGACGGCGCGCAGGCCGGGGGGCACATCCCGGTCGATCTCGCAGCGCTGTCGGTCGACGTCTGGGCCTGCTCGGGACATAAAGGGCTGCTCGGCCCGCAAGGGGTGGGGCTGCTCTACCTCGCGCCGGCGTGTGAGCCCGACGAGCTCGTCTTCGGCGGTACGGGGCAGGGTGAGAGCGAGCTGCCGATCGGCCCCAAGCATCGTCCCGACCGCTACGAGGCGGGTACTCCCAACGTGCCGGGGATCGCGGGGCTGGGCGCGGCCGTTCGCTGGCTGGCAGGCCACGCGGACGCGCAGCGGGCACACGAGGCGGCACTCATGCGGCGGCTGGTCGACGGGATCGCCTCGCTGGACGGATACCGTATGCTGGGGCCCGGTCCCGAGGAGCCGCGAGTACCGGTCGTCTCGGTCGTGCACGAGGTCGCCCCCGCCGATCAGCTCGCTTTCGCGCTTGATCGGCGCTATGGCGTTGCTGTGCGTTCGGGGCTGCACTGCGCCCCCTGGGCACACCGTTCACTCGGAACGCTCGACGCCGGCGCGCTGCGCTTGAGCGTCGGGTACGGTCTGACCCAGGACGACGTCGATCTCGTAGTCGAGGCACTGGGTGTTCTCGGTAGTGAGTTATCGCGCTCTGAGCAGGGGCGATAGGTGTGGTGCGCGTGCGCGAGCGGCACTATCCGCAGCACGAGGCTCCCGACGAACTGGGCTCTTAGCCAGGTCGCTTCCTCGCCTACTCCGCCCACTCCAGCACCTGCAGGGCGCGCAGCGTAAGCCACTTGCTCGGCTTGCCCTTGGCTTCGACGTTCGCGCGCATCTTGCCGTTGAAGCTGTTTCGCATCGTCCAGCGCATCTGCGCATCGGCTGCCGAGCGAACAACCTCGATCGCGGCCCGGTACTCAGCACGCGGCTTCTCGCCGACGCCCATCAGCGCCGCGAGCCCCTCGAGTGCGTCCGAGTTGTACGACAGCGGGAAGCCGAAGCGCATCCACCCCGGCTTGTCGCCGTATGTGAGCGGCGAGTGCTCGGCGACGAATCGCTCGCGTCCCGCCGCACGCTCCGGGGCCGGCAGCGGCCAGACCTCGGCCTGGAACCGCTTGAACTCCTCGGGGAGCGAACGGTAGATCTCCTTGTCGCGCAGCGCCTCGACGCATGCGTCCTTCAGAGCTTGGGTGCCGTCAGGCCACAGCCCGCTCGGCACCTCGCCCAGGAACAGCAGCACCTTGGGCGCGAGCATGTGGCAGTAGCCGTTCAGCGTGTAGGGCTGCATGTCCGAGCAGCCCAGGAAGCCGAGGTGCTCGTAGCCCTCGGCGATGGAGTGCACCGCAGCGACGATCCGCTCGTCTCGCGCCCAGCCCATGCGGGCGAGCCCGCGGCCGACGTTGGCGGTGAGGCATGGCATCTCGTAGGCGGCCTTGGGATTGGCGCTCCAGCCACCGTTGGGCTTCTGGCGTGAGAAGGCATAGTCGGCGGCCCGCTGCACGCGCTCGTCCGCGCCGTCGGCCCACAGCTCTCCCAAGAACACGATCTGCCACAGCGATCCGCCGTACTTCTGGTAGTCGCGCTGCGGTTCGTCCCACGACCCGTCATCGCGCTGCTGGCGCAGTATCTCGGCGACTGGCGCGTAGTCGTTGCGGCGTGCCCAGTGCTTCTCGGCGGCTGCGTCATCGGGTTCGCCGAGCAGAGTGCGGCGCGCGAGGACGGCTACGGCCGGGTTCTCCGGCTCGAGCAGCCACTCGAGGGTCTCGGCGGGGACTTGGGTCAGGATGCGCGCTGTTGTGGCTGGCATCGCGCTCACCTCCGAGTGAGTCTGTACCCGCGGGCGCCTGCGCCTCAGCTATCCTATGCGAGCCCGTTTCCGCACACCCCCGGAGTCGCCTGTGTTCATTCTCGAAGAGCCTTACGTCTCAGACCTGCTTGCCGACACTGTCGCCGAGCTCGGTGTGCCGGTGCTCGATACGCCGATGGCGCGCCGCAGCCTCGATCGCGGCGTTCGGCTGTCCCCCGACGCCGAGTTCGCCAAGGCTGCCGCTAGGCCCGAGGCGAGGATGTACTCGAACTCCGAGAACGCGATCGGCTGGATCGCCGAGCACATGGCCGGCACCGACCTGCCTCGCATGGTGGGGCTGTTCAAGGACAAGGTCGCGTTTCGCGAGATGGTCGCCGACCTCTACCCCGACTACCGTTTCTGTGGACTGAGCACGGAGGAGCTTCGCGCCTTCGACCCGAGCGCCCTTCGCGCGCCCTTCGTGGTCAAGCCGGCGGTCGGCTTCTTCAGCATGGGCGTGCACGTGGTCGAGTCGTCCGTGGCGTGGTCCGGCGTTGTGGATGAGATCGAGCATGAGGTCGAGGCGTTCGCCGCGATCTACCCCGACCAGGTTCTGGGGTTGGACCGCTTCGTGGTCGAAGAGGTCATCCAGGGCGAGGAGTTCGCCGTCGACGCGTACTTCGACCAGAACGGCCGCCCGGTGCTGGTCAACGTCTACGCGCACCTGTTCGCCTCGGAGGACGACGTGAGCGACCGCGTCTATCTCACCAACCCCGAGACGGTCGAGCGCCTGGGCCCACCCGCGATGGCACTGCTTGCCGAGCTGGGTGGCCGAGCCGGACTGCACGACTTCCCGGTTCACGCCGAGCTGCGCATCGACGCGAGCGGTCACGTCGCACCGATCGAGATCAACCCGATGCGCTTCGGCGGGTGGTGCGCGACCGACCTCGCGCACTTCGCGTACGGCGTGAACCCGTACCGCTGCTACCTGCGCGGTGAGTGCCCGGATTGGGAGCGCATCGCCGGGACGGCGGCAGGCCGCACCACCGCGCTCATCGTCGCCGACCTGCCCAGCTCGGTCGACCTGAAGGCCATCGAGTCGGTCGACTACGAGCGGTTCGGGGCGCGCTTCAGCGCTGTACTCGACCTGCGGCCCACCGACTTCAGCCGCTACCCCGTCTTCGCGTTCACCTTCGTCGAGGTGCCCACGTCGGATCAATCGGAGCTGCACGCCGTGCTCGGTTGCGACCTGCGAGAGTACCTGCGCATGCGCTAGGGTCCCCGCCCACGCGTCCGCCGCCACCGCCCGGCCGCTCCTCCCCCCGCCGCCCGGCGGCGGTTCACCAGGGCTGCACTACCTCTGGATCTTGGCGACCTTGTAGGTTGTGACGTACGTCGACGACGACTCCTGAGACTCCTCGCGGACGAGCGTGAGCACGACCGTCCGCGTCGGCCTGTTGGGTATGTACTCCCTCATTTCCCACACGTTCTCGTCCACACTCTGACCCAAGTCGACCCTGGCCACGTCGTCTGCCTCAGCACGCGCCGCAAGGGCGGCAACATCGGGCGCCGCCTCGGGGGTCGCTAGCTCCTGAGCACCGGCGACGTCACCTTCAAGCACCTTGTCGTAGAACGACTTCAGCACGGGTTCGGCACGAGTCAGGTCGGTGTAGGAGTCCACCGACTGGCGTACGGAGTCCCACGGCTGCAGGAAGGAGCCTGCGGCGAAGGTCACGTAGTAGAAGGCCGCGAACGCCACGATCACTCCGAGCGCCCCGATGGGGGCGACGAGGTACCACTTGGGTCGTGCGACGATGCGAGCGGGTGTGCTGTCAGCGAGATCCGCAGTCTTCACGATGGCGGTCTTCTCGGCGACGCTCAGCCGAGAAAGCCCGGCCATGCGCATACCAATGCTCACGCTACGCCTGCGAAGCGCCAGCCAGTAGAAGACCCCCCACGTCACGGCGGCCAAGGTGCCGACCACGGCCCACCATGGCAGCCCCATCTGTTGGTAGCCGTAGGTGTTCTCAAGGTACGCGACGTCGGCCGGGCCCATGAGGATGCGGTCGACCACCAGCGAGATGAGAATCATCCAGATGGGGAAGACCACGAGCGGGCCCCAGCCGATCACGAAATCGGCAACCCACGACGCCGTGCGTCGTCCACGACCGGCCGGCGGTACGGGGGATTCAGTGTCCAGGCGCAGCCGCCGAGTCACGATGTCGGCCGCGAAGACACTCGGGTCGCCGAAGGAGGCGACCGCCTCGGTGGGCGAGCGGCCCTCCGCAGTCTCCTCGGCGAGGTGCGAGCGCACCTCCTCAAGGATGTCGTCGACATCGGGCCGCGGCAGTCCGGAGAGCGCCCGCCGCAACTTCCGCTCGAGCTCGCGGATGGGATCGGATTTCGCACCCATCACCACTCACCCACCTTCATCGAACCAACGATACGAGCGTCGCCGCCTCCCCAGTCCATGACGAGCGCGCGAACGTCTCGGCCATCGGAGTCGCGCCAGTAGTAGACGCCCGCGATCGGCCCGTCGGTGTTCTCGAAGCCCGGTCCGCTGTAGAGCGGCTCGCCCAGGCGCTTCACGGCAACCGTGTAGCTCGCATCGGCGGGGACGGCCTGGTAGTCAGTGATGCTTCGCGCCGAGGCGAGCTTGGAGCTCCACATCGTCCACGACCATGCGTAGGGCAAGAAGCGCAGCGACACCACCATAAGGACAGGTATCGCCAGCATCGCGATAGCGAGAATCACCCAGCGTCGGTTGCTGCGACGCGCGTCGGCCTCAGTCCAGCTCATCGCGTTCTCCCCCCAGTCCGCGGATCGCCTCGTCGATCCGATTCCACTCCCTGATCGCCTGGCCGAGAAAGCGTCTGCCGTTCTCGGTCACGGAGTAGTACTTGCGTGGATTGCCCGTCTCGGCGCTGTGCCACGCCGAGGACAGCAGACCGTTCGCTTCGAGCCGGCGCAGAACCGGATAGACGGTTCCTTCTCCGGCGACGAAGTCACCAAGCTCCTCGAGTCTCCTCACGATGGCATAGCCGTAGAGCGGTTCCTCGGTCAGCAGCTGCAATATCAGCACCTGCACGACGCCCTTACGCAGTTGCGCGTTCCAGCTGTCCAAGTCGAAATCCACAGGTGCCCCCATGGTATGCATCGCCAACCACTGTGTAACGTACAGTACCCGATTCCAGGCGGATTCTCACGTGGGTTTTGGGGGTTGAGCGGCTGCTATGGCCGGATGTAGACGGGCGTCCCGATCCTCACGCGGCCGAAGAGGTCCTCGACGTCGCTCGGCATCATGCGCATGCAGCCGTGGCTGGCACGCGTCCCGATGCTGCCGAACTCGCTGGGCGGGATACCGTGCATGAACACACCCGGGTAGTTGATGCCGATCTTGCGCACGCCCATCGGGTTGTACGGTCCCGGCGGGATGCTCGGCGGCATGTTCTTGGCCCAGTCGCTTCCGGGGTTGATCCAAGGCGCATTCTTGAGCTTGGTGACTACCTTGAAGTCCCCGATGGGCGTTGGGAAGGCGTAGCTTCCGGGCGCGCAGCGGTATGTCTTGACCAACTTGTCGCCTTTGTATAGGCGGATCTTGGTCTGGGAGATCGAAACGATGATGGCTTGCTTGAACTTGGCCGCCACGATCTTGGGCTTGATGTCCTCAACCGGCAGCGCAACCGTTCGGCTGTTCGAGCCTAGCGCGGCTTCTGCCGAGAGGGCCTGCGCTATCGATTTGACTGCAGCAGGCTGATCGACGCGGGCGCCGTACACCTCGGGAGTGATCTTGAACTTGTACTTCACGATCTTGCGCTTCGCGTTGACCGGCTTGCGGTCGACCTCGGTCGCCTTCTGAGCAACCCAAGTGGTGATGGCCGTCGTATCCACCGAGTAGACCGGCTTCACGTCGGCGGGAAGCGGGACCTCGGCAAGGTGGCTCGACAACCGCTGAGCAAGCGTGGCGCTGCGCCGGGGCGCGTACGTGGCGTTGATCATGGTGTCGACGTCGATCGCGACGATTCCGTCGGGCTCGAGCGTCCAAGTCTGGCCCTCGAGGCCGGTCACCGTGACGGGGCGAAGCATGGGAGTGGAGACGGAGTCCTCGATCGCGGCACGCGCCTCCGCCTCGGTCATGCCGGAGAGGTCGGTGCCGGCCACGGTGACGCCCTCGGTGACCAGTCCGCGCGACTGGTAGTCGAGCACGACGCCGTACGCGAGCGTCGCGGACAACGCCAACAGAAGCGTCGCAAGCAACACGAGCGCTATACGTCCGATGATGGTCGAGACCTTCATGAAATCCCCTTCGACACCACGCAGGCTACCAGTCTTCGTGCCGAGCGTGGCGTACCGACACCCGTTTGTTGGGCGGGAACTGCGAAAATGGAGCCAACTGGTGGCCTCCGCAGAGGATTGCGCCGGTTCGAAACTCGGCGCCGGCTTGCCTCGGAGACCATGCCGTCAGCTGCCGGGATTCTCGGCAAGCCTGCCCTCGCTCCACTTCCAGAAGACCCACGCGACCACAGACAGCGCTGCGGCGCCCAGCAGGCCCACCGGCAGCGAGACGAGTGGGTTCCGGCCAACGAGCAGCAGCAGGAAGAAGCCGGCGTAGGCGTTGAATGCGCCGTGCAGCATCGCCGGTATAAGCAGCGAGTCGGTGAACTGGCGAGCGCGCCACAGCAGGAACGAGAAGGGCGTGCACAGGATGACCATCATGGCGATGCCCGGCACCCGGTAGGGCTCGAAGTTGAAGCCGAGCAGGATGATCGGCGCATGGAACAGCCCCCACATCACTCCGGTCAACAGGTTCGCGCGCATCGCACCCAGCGGACGCAGCTCGTCCATCAGGAAGCCGCGCCATCCGTACTCCTCGCCGAAGGCGAACAACCCGTTGATGGTGACTCCCGCCACTAGGCCTCCTACCAGCGCTATCACGTAGAGCAACGCCAGCGGCGGCATGTTGAGCGACTCGGCGGCGGGCGGCGTGAGGCCTCTGCCCTTTGCGATGTCGGCGAACATCGTGGTGACGTTCTCCGTCAGGCCCGCCTGCGACGTGACGAGGTCGCCTACGCCCGGCACGTGCACGATGTTGCCGAAGAGGTACGCGAACAGCAGATACGTCAGGTAGACCGCGGTGCTCAGCGCCGCGTAGGTCAGTAGCAGCCGGGGCAGCTTGCGCCCAAAGCCGGCGAAAGTGGTGCGGATGAGCGGTCGGCGTCTGCCCACGCGCTCGGCGATGAGTGCCGAGATGAGTGGCGCCGGCATGTACAGGAACGCGATCGTGAACTGGAAGGTCAGCTGGGCACCGGTGACGCTGAAGTTCGCGCCCGCGAACGAAAGTCCGAGCGCGATGAGCGACACCAGCCCGAAACACACGGCGTAGAAGACGGTGACGAGGTGCCAGTCGGGTCGGCGAGGCGTCTCGGCGGGCTCGACGACAGGTGCCGCAGGCGCCACGGTCCCTCCCCGTTTGTAGTTGGATCTGCACCAGCGTAGTCCAAGGCGGGCACTGGTTGGAACCCTGGCAATCGTCAAGGTCATTGCCGGCACGCCCGGCCCTTGTGTCATCTGCGGTCTGCGGCGGGAATCCTCCCCCATACACCTCGATCTCTGAAGGGCGGACCATGGGTGATCACACCACCTCGTCGAGCGGGACGGCCGACTTCGCGCCCAGGTTCGACGAGCACGCCGGCGAGGGCGCTGCGCCGTTACCGAGTTGCCCGGCGCTCGGTCGTCAAGGTCGGTCACCGCAGAGACGTCTACCGCGGGCTGTGGTAACGGTGCCCGCTACTCGGCGGGCGTCTGCGACTTGACCCGGAAGGACCTCGCCAGGTCCTCGGCAAGCGTCACGAACTCGCTCGGCATCATGATGATGGTGGTCGTGTTCTGCTCGGCGCCCACCTCGGTGATCATCTGCATCCGCCGAAGCTCGAGGGCGAGCGGGTTCTTGGTGATGACCACGGATGCCTCGGCGAGCTTGGCCGCTGCCTCTTGCTCGGCCTCGGCCTTGATGATGCGGGCGCGCTTCTCGCGCTGAGCTTGCGCCTCCTGGGCCATCGCGCGCTGCATCTGCACCGGGATCTCGACGTCCTTCATCTCGACCATCTCGACCGTGACGCCCCATGGCTCGGTGGCCTTGTCGACGATCTCCTGCAGCGCGCTGTTGATCTTGTCGCGCTCCTTGAGCACCTCGTCGAGGTAGTGCTGGCCGATGATATTACGCAGACTCGTAAGCGCGACCTGGTATGCGGCGCTGTAGTAGTTGGCCACAGCGACCACTGACTTGACCGGGTCGACGATCTTCATCCAGACAACGGCGTTGACCTTGACCGTGACCGAGTCCTTGGTGATCGACTCCTGGCTCTCGACGTCGATGGTGAGCGTACGCAGGTCGACCTTGCGCTGCTGCTCGATGCCGAGCGGGATCAGCCAGTAGAGGCCAGGGCCCTTGGTGCCGTGCAGCCGACCCAAGCCGGAACACGACGGCGCGCTCGTACTCTCGGGCGATGCGCAGACCCGAAAGCGCGATGCCGATCAGGACAAGGACGATCGCGAGTGCGACCCAGCCAGCCATGACGGACTCCCCTCGGGGGCAGGTACGCCGCGCCCGTTTGCGCGGCCGGGATGATGATTCCCGAAATCAGGGGAGGCTACTTGGTGGCGCATCGACAGCGACGATCGGCCGGACGGTCGCCCCACGACGATTCGCGGGCTACAATCCCTCGTGAAGCCGGTCAACCGCTACGCGACAAGCTTGCGGAAGGGGCAGGTTCGATGAACAGGGTCGTTGCGCGGTTCGCCGACGGGCGCATCATCAAGGGCCAAACCGCGGACTTCTTCCCAAACAAGGACGTGTTCCACGTCGCCGACATCGCCACCCCCGGCGCGGAGCCGGTCGAGATCTGGAAGAAGGACCTCAAGGCGCTCTTCTTCGTCAAGGACTACTCGGGCAACCCGGAGCACGTCGAGCGAAACCAGTTCGAGCGCACGCCGATCGGCCGATCCATCACGGTCACGTTCAGCGACGGCGAGGTGCTGGTGGGGACGACGACGGGCTATCAGCCTGGCCGCCCCGGCTTCTTCCTCGAGCCGGCGGACCCTGAGTCCAACATCGAGCGCGCCTACATCGTCACGGCAGCCACGCGCGATGTGAGCTTCATCTAGGCCGAGCCGGCTGGGGTCCAGGATGCGTCAGATCTTCTCGGCGAACGTCTTGAAGCGCTCCATCACGCCCATCGACTCCTTCTTGAACGAGCCCTCAAGCAGGCCGAGCGCCTTGCGGGCGCCGGTGAAGCGGAACTCGTTCTCGGAGATCCAGCGGGTGGTGCCGGGCGACTCGGCTACGAAGCGGTTGGCGTTTCGGTTCCACACGCCGTGGGTCTCGTAGATCACCACGAGCTCGTCGGGCAGGTTGTTGTTCTCGATCGTCTCGGTCATGCCGGTGACCCGGTTGCCGGCTCGCGTGGTGAGCTCGGCCTTGGTGCCGGTCTGTGCCTGCTCGCCGCTCACGAGCTCGTAGCAGACGAGGTCGGGCTGCCAGTCGGTGAAGTGAGCCGGGTCGGTGAACAGCTCGACGACTCTCTCGCGCGGTGCGGCGATGGTGAGTTCCTGGGTGTAGTGCACGTGGAGCCTCCCTGGTCGTGAGGACGGTAGGGAGTAGGTACCCCGATCGGGCGGATACGCACGTGTCATAGTACCTTGACAGACACACTACTATGCGGCACGATGCGGTTCGAAGGAGGTGCGACGTGACAGTTGAGACACCCATCAGCAGCGACTTGATCCGCGGGCACATCGACACGATCGTCCTCGGACTGCTCAACGGGCAGGACCGCTACGGCTACGAGATCGTGAAGCAGGTCGGCGTGCTGTCCGACGGCGAGTACGAGCTCAAGGAGCCCACGCTGTACTCGGCGTTTCGGCGCATGGAGTCGGCGGGGCTGATCAACTCGTATTGGGGCGAGGAGTCCCAGGGCGGCCGGCGCAAGTACTACCGCATGTCCGAGGACGGTCGCGGAACCTACCTGCGCAACCTCGAAGACTGGAAGCGTGCCCGCACGCTCATCGACAGACTCGTATCCGGCGAAGCCGAGAAGGAGTGACCATGGAAGCCATCAAGTACTACGTGAAGGGCGCGTTCGTCGGTGTCGCCGAGACCCCCGAGGTCCTGGAGCAGCAAGAGGAGCTCATCGCCGACATGACCGCCAAGGTCGCAGACCTCGTGGCCGACGGGCGGTCCGAGGACGAGGCGCTGGGCATGGCGATCGCGTCGATGGGCGACCTGAGCGGGCTCGTGAAGGAGTTCGCTACCGAGGAGCCCGCTGCCGCTGAAGCGCTCGCAGCGCCTGCGTCGCCAGCGGTGCCCGAGCCGGTGCTCGTCGACGTCGAGATCGCGAAGCTTCGGCTGCATACGGTGTTCATGAGTGCCGGCGGAGCGGTAGCTGTGCTCTTCGTGCTGACGATGCTGGGCGCCCTGTCCGGCTCAATCAACGGCGGTGCGGTTGCGATGGACCTACTGCATCACCTTGGCGGCGGTGGGGTGGGTCGCCTTCGAGTTGTTCCGCTTCCACCAGGAACCGAACGAGGTCGCCACTATCGACGCGGCCAAGCGCTCCATGAGGACGCCGATCATCCAGTGGGTCGCGGTCTGTGGCGTGGCATTTGTGATGAACCTGGCGTTTGGGACCGACGGCTTCTGGGCGTGGACGGTGTGGATCGGTGCTGCGGCGTGGCCGGCGACGGTCTACGTGCGGCGCATGCTCGTCGACCGTGGCAAGTTCCTGCATCCCAAGCTCGAGGCGGAGCCGGCGGCCGCCGCAGCGGCGGTCGCGGGAGCGTGCGCGTAGGCGCAACGCCTACTGCGCGCAGTCGCTCAGCGCAGCTGCGCGATGGTCGCTGCCACTCCCGCGACGAACGTCGCCGCGAGCACGACGTAGCTCGCCGGAGGCAGGGTCGCCAGCGGATCGCTCACCATGCCGATGAGCAGCGGCACGATCGAGTACGGGAAGTAGACCGCCCAACCCGTTCTGCCGAAGAGGTTGCCCGCCGCGAGCATCGCGATCGCGAAGCCGATGGGCGCAGCGCCTCCTCGGCTCCACACGGAGATCCACGCGATCACCGGTGCGAGCAGGAACGAGATGCCCGCAGCCAGAAGCGCGTTGCCAACGCCGCTCGTCGCCAGCCCCGCCGAGAACCCCGGCAGCCCCAGCATGAAACCGATGGCGAACGCCTCGGCAAGCACGATCGCCACGAGCGCGACCCACCACACCGCCGCCACGATGAGCTTCGCGACCACGAACCAGTGCCGGCCAACAGGCAGGGCCAGCATGTTCTTGGCGGTCGCATCGTCGTACTCGCGGCCGAAGAGGTATGCGACGATGAACGCGAGCAGCAGCATCCCGCCGATGCCCACGATCAGCGTGAGCATCCCGAGAAACGCCGGCCACGTCGCCTCGAGCCCCGCCAGATTCGCCTTCGTGCCGAGAAGCCCCAGCTGGGCCGCGCGGCCCGGGTTCGCGCACGATCCACATGAACAGCGCGATGCCCAGCACGCCCATCGACAGCCCGCCGAGCGTGGCGAGCGGCACCTTCGAGCGGCGTAGCTTCAGGAACTCGGTGGCGAGGACCGCGCCGAGCATCAGATGTCGCCTCCGGCTACTCCCACTCGATCTCGAACTCCTCGCGTTCTCCCATGCCTGCCTCGAGAACCGCGATCAGCCCGGGGTCGCCGCCGTTATCGCGGAACATGTCGATCGTCGCGCGGTTGAGCCAGTAGGTGCGATCGTCAGGCGCCTCCTCCTCGAGCTGGTCGATCATGAACTGCAGCTGTGCTTCGGTGACGTAGCCGATCGTCGCGCCGGTCTCGATGTCCTTCAGCTCGATCATGGTCACTCCTTCTCTCGTCCAGAAGTACGGCGGTCGTTGCTTCGCTTGGTCCCGGCCGCTTCGGGCGGCTCGCCCGTGCGCGCGAGGAAGTAGCGTTCGAGGTCGGCGGTGAGCATCGCCTGCTCGCGCTCCTCGGCGGTGTAGGCGTCGGCGACGAACGCGCGCGCCTTGGCGGCGAGCTCCTCGCGCGACGACTCCTCGATGAGCCGCCCCTCGTGCACGATGCCGATACGGTCGGCGAGGTGCGCGACCTCGGCGAGGATGTGGCTCGACATGAAGACGGTGACGCCCTGCTCGTCGGCGAGCGCGCGCAGCAGGTTGCGGACCTCCACGATGCCGGCCGGGTCCAAGCCGTTGGCGGGCTCGTCGAGCACGAGCACCTCGGGCGCGTGCAGCAGCGCGCGTGCGAGCGAGAGGCGCTGCTTGTTGCCGAGCGAGAGCTGCCGGCTTGGCGGTCGGCGTAGGGGCCCGAGCGCGAGGCGCTCGATCGACTCGGCGACGGCGGTGCGCGGCGCACCGGTGAGGCGGCGCTGGATGTCGAGGTTCTCGCGCACGGTGAGGTTGGGGTAGGCGCTCTGCGACTCGACCAGGAAGCCCACGCGCGCGAGCCAGCGCTGGTCGCCCTCGCGCACGCGCTGCCCCAGCACGCTCACCTCGCCCGACGTGGGGCGGATCAGGCCCAGCAGCATGCGGATCGTCGTGGTCTTGCCCGCCCCGTTCCTGCCGAGGAATCCGTAGATCTCGCCGCGCCGCACGTCGAGCGCGAGGCCGTCGACGGCGGTGACGTCTCTGTAGCGCTTGGTGAGCGCGGTGGTGGCGATGACGGTGTCGGTGGTGGGGGTCACGACGAGGCCCGTCCTGGTGATGGTGCGCACGGCCGCGAGGAAGTTGCTGGCGGTCTCGATAGCGTCGCTGACCTCCTCAGCGGGCGGCTCGAACAGCTCACCCGGGTATCGGAAACGCCATGCGTATTCGGTGAGAGGGCGCTACGTCGTCGACGAGCGACTCGAGTTCAGGATGCAGCGTGACGAGCCGGTCGCCGAGCGCCCGCAGGTCGTGCGTCTTGCCGAACGCGACTCCGTCATGGACGAACAGGCCCTTCATCGCCTTCTCGGCTGCCTGCTGGCAGTGAAACGCGGCATCCGAGAGCAACGGTGGAGCGGCCTGGAGGTCCAGTGCCGCTGCGCGCAGGTCGTCGGCCGCCTTCGCTAGCCAAGCTGCGACCTCGACCGCCCGCTCGTCAGGAAACATGGAGCAGCACACCCTCCGTAAGGATGGTGTTTGGCAGCGACCCGACGACCTCGGCCCTGGCGTCGAACGCCGCGCGAGTCATCACAAGCACGTCGACCGCGGCACCCGCCCCCTTGAGCAGTTCCCGGTATGCGAGCCGTGAGCGGAGACGCTCGGTCGACGCGTCGTCGGGGACGACCAGCATCAGGTCGTAGTCGCTCTCGGCGCCCGCTTCGCCACGCGCCGCAGATCCGAAGAGGTAGACGCGCTCGGGGTCGTACCCGCGCGCGAGCCGCCGGACGACGTCGGCGAAGACGGGGTCGGTGTCGAGCGGGGAGTGCAGCGCGCTGATCGGGATGAGGTAGTTGCGACCGTAGCGCGCGGATGGCAGGGTGCCTGCTCGCACCCTCTTGAGCACCGCCTGCCGAGAGATGCCGAGCAGCTTCGCCGCCTCGACGGTGCCGACGTACGCGTCGTGTCGCCTCGTGTTCACCGTTCGAGGTTACCCTATGACAACCCGCGGGACAATCGGCCGCACGCCCCGCGCCGATTGGGGCATGAACACGCTGGGGAGTTCTACGGAGGGGGGCCATATGCGCAGATCCTTCGCCGCCGTGCTCGGCGCAATCCTGCTCGCGTGTGCGCTGGTGCCGAGCGCCGCACTCGCACGAGGAGCAGGCAGATCCAAGCGGAACGTACCTCGGCACCGTCACCGGCAGCTCGGGCAAGACCTTCGAGGCGTGGGCGCAGTACGGCAAGAGCCGGTTCGGATTCGTGATCTTGACCGTGCAGGTCGCCGACAAGTCGTCGTTCCCGATTCCCATTCGCCCACAGTGGACGAGCCCCACGTCGTTCACGGTCACCAAGACGGTCTGGATTCCCGGGGTCGTCGACGGCAGCGGAAGCGCGACGTGGACCCAGAGCGGCGATACATGGACGGTGACCGGCCAGGGCACGGGCTCGGTCTTCGGCGGACCCGAAGGCAGTGGCACAGGGCAAGGCGTGCGCATCAGCACGGAGTTCATCGAGCCGCCGCTCAAGGCCGGTCCGCTCAAGATGCCCAGGGGCACCAAGCCCGCTATCGACTCCAAGACCGCCGCCAACCTCAAGCCGCCCGCGGATGCGGCTGGGGACGCGCTGGTTGCCGCGACCGCGATGGAGCAGTCAGGCAGTGTTTCCGACGGCGGCAAGGCGGAGGCAGGCCTCGCGGCGACCGCCGCAGTGCTCGCAGGCATGCTTCTTTGCATCGCCTTGGGCGCAACGATGAGCGGTGCGGAGTTCGCGGAGCTGTGGACCGCGCCAAAGGAGGGGACCAAGCAATGAGCGCCGACTCGGTTGCGCAGTACCTGCAGGGGATCGGCGTCGCGTTCATCGCTCTCGTGGCGCTCGCGACGATCGTCCAAGCGCTCATGATGAGCCGGCCGCGCAGACTGCGCGTGTGGGTGCTCGTCATCGTCGCCCTCGTCAACCTGGTCGCGGTGCTCGCGATGTACTGGCTGGGCAACGTCTTCCTGAGCCCGTGGTGGATGCTGGGGCTGCTGGTGGTGGGCGTGGTGGCGGGCTGGTTCGTCGGCCGGGGCGCGAAGGTCGCCGAGAAGGACGGGCAGGTCTACACGAAGCTGCCGTCGGTGGGGCCGTGGCTTGTTGCCGCTGGACTCACCGCCTCGGTGGCGACGCTGTTCTTCGCGTCCGTGGGCACGTTCGCGCTCGCGCTGCTCTTCTCGCTGTTCGCGGTGGGGATGCTGCTGGGCGAGGGGTTCTCGGCGGGGACGGCGGCAAAGAGGCCGGCACCGCAGGCGGCGTAGGGCGTTCGGGGGCCGATTCACGTGTGAGACCACGACCACCACCGCGGGAGGCGCCAACGTGAAGACCATCTACCTTGCAGGCGGGTGCTTCTGGGGACTCGAGAAGTATGCGGGCCTGGTCCGCGGCGTCGCGGGCACCGAGGCCGGCTACGCCAACGGCAGTCGTGACAACGCCAAGTACGGTGATGGCAGCGGCTACGCCGAGGTGGTGAAGATCGAGTACGACCCCGAGCTCGCGCCGCTGCCGTTCCTGCTCGGTCTGTACTACGACGCGATCGATCCCACCTCGGTGAACCGGCAAGGCAACGACATCGGGGATGAGTACCGCACTGGTATCTACTTCACCGACCCGGCCGACGAGGCCGTCATCAAGGAGTCGATCGCGGAGCTGCAGAAGGGCTACTCGGCGCCCATCGCGATCGAGGTGGGCCCGCTCGTGAGATACAGCCCTGCCGAGGAGTACCACCAGGACTACCTCGACAAGAACCCGGGTGGCTACTGCCACATCCCGCGCAAGCTCTTCGACGCGGCCAAGGCGGCCCAGCCGGAGTAAGGCGGGGCGCGCTAGACCGCCCTGATCGCAACCGTTCCCTCGAGCGCACGCGCCAGTCTGCGGTCGGCAGTCGCCAGTTCGCAGTCCAGTGTCATCGCGAGAGCGGCGTACGCCGAGTCGAGCGCGTGGATGCGGCGCTCGGTAACGAGGTCGGCGGCGACGAGCATCATGTCGAGATCCGGTGCGACGAGCGCTACCCCCGTGTCGTAGAACGCCTCGATCGCTCCGCGAACGTTGGGCGCTTCGCGCCTGCCTCGGGCCACGACGCCCAGCAGTTCGTAAGCGATCAGCGCAGGGGCGACGAGTCGGATCTCGCCAGCGCTGTGTGCCGAGAGAAGCGCGTGCGCGTCGGACACGCCGTCTTCGCCGTCCGATACGAACCACTTCGCGGCCACGCTTGCGTCGAGGACCACGAGCGGCGGAGCTTCACCGGCCACGGTCGGCGTCCTGGGCTGCTCGTGCTTCGTGCACGAGTTCGACTGCGTCCATTCCCTGAAGCCCGAGCCGTTCGCCAATCTCCCGCATGCGCACGGCAGCGGCCTCGATCTTGAGCCGGCGGCGCTCGGCCTCACGGTCCGCGCGCGCGGTCGCGACGTAGCGCGCGGACGCTTCCTGGATCAGCCCGCTGCGAGTCAGCCCCAGCGCGCTGGCCTCGGCATCGATCTCCTCGAGCAGCTCTTTCGGCATCGAGATGTTGAGCTTCGTCATGGTGCTCTCCGTGGTGGAGAAACGGATTCTCTACCGAGAGTATACACCCGGCTCTGACACGGGGAGCCGCCGGCCTCGCGGGCGCGCTATGCTTGGCGGCGGTTGTCAGCCGTCTCGCCCCCGCCCCCAAGGAGCCCCATGCCG
This sequence comes from uncultured Actinomycetes bacterium, assembly GCA_963702525.1. GTDB lineage: Bacteria > Actinomycetota > Coriobacteriia > Anaerosomatales > PHET01 > CAVPCY01. The sequence continues at coordinate 19,315 of CAVPCY010000015.1, forward strand.
CGCATCGCGCTCGTCACCACCGACGTCCCCGAGCTGCTTGCCCACGAGTTCGACCTCGAGCCGCTGCTCGCCGAGTTCGCCCGCCGAAGCATCCGGGCCGAGGCGCCCGTCTGGCACGACCCGACTGTGGACTGGGAGCGCTTCGACCTCATCGTCATGCGCAGCCCGTGGGACTACCCGCAGCGCATCGCCGAGTTCCTCGCGTGGCTCGACTCGCTTCCCGCAAGCCGCGTGCTCAACCCGCCCGCGCTCATCCGCTGGAACCTCGACAAGCGCTACCTGCTCGACCTCGAGGCGCTCGGGCGTCGATATCGTGCCCACGACGATCGCGTCCTCACTCGCCGAGGTGCGCACCGGCTGCCGAGAAGATCGGCGGGCGCATCGTCATCAAGCCGAACATCGGCGCGGGCTCGTGGGGCGCGCACATCACGCACGCCGACGACCCGAAGCTGCCCGAGTACGCCGCCGAGGTGCTCGACGCCGGCAAGCTCGTGCTCGTCGAGCCGGAGGTGCCCCAGATCACGGCGGGCGGCGAGCACGGGCTGCTGTTCTTCGACGGCGAGTATTCGCACGCGATCACGAAGGGCCCCATCCTCGCCGAGGACGGCGGCTACCGGGGCGGCGACTACGACGAGGTCATCACGCCCGTGACGCCGAGTGAGCCCGAGATCGAGCTGGCGTGGCGGTGCAGCCGAGCAATCGCCCGAATCGCCGAGGAGCGCGGGTGGGCGCTCGGCGCCAGACGCGACACCGCTCTACGCGCGCTACGACATTGTGACCGGCGCGGACCGCCCGATGGTCATCGAGGCCGAGTTGTTCGAGCCGAGCTACTTCGTGGAGACGGCGCCGGGGAGTGTGGAGCGGATTGTGGAGGCGATGCTGGGGAGGTTGCGCGTCTAGCGCTCCGTGCCGGTCGCTTGGTCGATCGTCTCCGCCACCGCAAGGATTCGCTCCTTGTAGTAGGCGCGTGACCCGACGTTGGTGCGTAGGGTCTCTTCGCGACCATGCGTGGCCCGGAACGTTGCAGGTGCGTACGCTTGCTCGCGCTCGCGCCACATGTACACGATGCCGCGCTCGACCTTGAGCTTGCCTGACGCGAGGTGTTCGCGGATCTCGCCATCTCGGGAAGCGTGGCTCGCAGTCCTTCTCTGCGCCCCGTAAGCTGCGCGCGACTCAGCGGCTACCTCCGCGCCGGTGGCCTTCGAGCCTGCGTCTAGCGCATGCGGCTCGAATCCAACCGACACGCTGCAATCCAGTACGCTGCCGATCTCAACGAGCGTTCGAACGGTGAAGTTGGCGCCGCGGAGCAGGTTGGTGACCCGCGCGGGAGTCACGCCGAGCCGCTCGGCCAGTTCAGTCCGGCTCAAGTGGAGCTCGAGCATCCGATCGATGATGGCCTCCGTGACGGCGTCGATCACCAGCTCGGTTCGGTAGTCCCTGCTGGCGCGTACCGACTCCAACCTGGCTTGCAGAGCGTCGCCACTGAACTCGCTGTCACTCACCGCTGTACTCCTTCGAACTCGTCGTGGATCCGCTGGGTTTCGCCGATCAGCACTCGCAGTTCCCTTGGCTTTGCTTTGCGGCGGGCAATCACGACAACCCATCCAATCGACGACCGGAAGGTGAAGTAGCGCATCGCGACCGCCCGGTGGACCTTGAACTCGTACACATCGCCCGCTAGGTGACGGAACCTCTCGATGTTGCGGGGCGGCCCGAGCAGTTCCGTGCGGTCGAACAACTGAGCCGTGGCGGCAAGCGTGCGGTCATCCAGTCGAGCGATCGCCTTCTCGACCTCGCGGTCGTTCTGCGCCCGTCTGAGCAACCAGATCTTGTTTGGGGACTCCTTAGTGCTGTAGGGCGCCAGATTCATCATGAGTCCGTCTCTTTGAAACCGCTATTAGTATACCCATAAGTTAATAGCGGTAGTCAAGGTGCCCAGCGCGAGCATTGGACCATTCGGTTCAAATTCGGCGAACCCGCACTTCGCGTGACCCTCGCACCCTCCTCGGCGATAATGCCTTTGCACCCCGCCCGCGCTCGTATCGGAGGCCTCGCCCATGATCCCTCGCTACTCCCGCCCCGACATGGCTCGCATCTGGGAGCTCGAGAACAAGTTCGAGATATGGAAAGAGATCGAGGTCCTCGCGTGTGAGGCACAGGCCGAGCTGGGGCAGGCCGGCATCACGCCGAGGAGGCCGCGCACATCCGCGCGACTGCTGCGTTCGAGGTCGGGCGCATCGACGAGCTCGAGGCCGTCACCAACCACGACGTCATCGCCTTCCTCACCAACATGGCCGAGCACATCGACGCCGGAATCGCCGAGGGCGACCCCAAGCCGAGCCGCTGGGTGCACTACGGCATGACCTCCTCGGACCTGGGCGACACGGCGCTGTGCTACCAGATGACGCAGGCGACCGACATCCTCATCGCCGACGTCCGCCGCATCGGCGAGATCTGCAAGCGTCGTGCGTTCGAGACGCGCGACATGCTGTGCGTGGGCCGCACGCACGGCATCCACGCCGAGCCCATGACCATGGGCATGAAGTTCGGCCGCTGGGCGTTTGCGATGAAGCGCGCGCTCGAGCGCCTCGAGCGCACCCGCGAGGTTGTCGCAATGGGCGCGATCTCGGGCGCGGTGGGCAGCTACTCCAACATCGACCCGTTCGTCGAGAGCTACGTGTGCGGCAAGCTCGGCCTGGCGCCTGAGCCGATGTCGACGCAGGTCATCCCGCGCGACCGCCACGCGCAGTTCCTCGCCGTGCTCGCGACCGTCGCCGCCACCGCCGAAGAGATCGCCACCGAGGTCCGCGCGCTTCAGAAGTCCGACACCCTCGAAGCCGAGGAGCCGTTCGCGGCCGGCCAGAAGGGGTCCTCGGCGATGCCGCACAAGCGCAACCCAATCACCGCCGAGCGAGTCTGCGGTCTTGCTCGCGTGGTCAAGGCCAACGCGCAGGTGGGCTTCGACAACGTGGCGCTGTGGCACGAGCGCGACATCAGCCACTCCTCGGCGCCGAGCGCGTGGTGCTCGCCGACTCGACGATCGCGCTCGACTACCTGCTGGGCAAGCTCGAGTGGATCCTCGGCGGGCTCGTGCTGTACCCCGAGCGCATGATGGCGAACCTCGAGTCGACGCGCGGGCTCATCTACTCGAGCCGCGTGCTGCTCGCCCTCGTCGATACCGGCATGCTGCGCGAGGACGCGTACGCGATCGTTCAGGAGGCCTCGATGAAGACGTGGGCCGACATCCAGCAGGCCGTGCCGGGGCCCGGCTTCCGCGACTACCTCGAGAGCGAGCGCCGGCGTGCACGGCGAGTTCCCGCTCGACTTCGGGCAGCTCGAGGAGATCTTCGACCCGCGCAGCTTCCTCACGCGCACCGACGTGCTGTTCGAGCGGCTCGAAGGGTGCGAGTTCTAGGGCAGACCCCGGGCAGGTTCTGGCAAGCACACCGCGAGACCCTCTGCACGAGCATCCCATGCAGGGGGAGTCCTATGAGACCTCACAAGACGCTGGCTGCGATTAGCGCTGGCTCACGAAATCTGAGATTCGGAGACGTCCTCGCCCTTGCACGAGCGTTCGGATTCGAACTGGTTCGCGTGTCGGGCAGCCACCATATCCTCAGCCATCCGATCGTGCGCGAGCTGGTCAATCTCCAAGACGTATCCGGACAGGCGAAGCCCTACCAGGTTCGGCAACTCATGGAGCTTGTCGAGCGGTATAGTCTGACCTTGGAGGACCGCTCATGAGCACCTACGAGATCACCATCTTCTACAGCGCCGAGGACGGCGGCTACATCGCCGAGATCCCGGACCTGGAGCACTGCTCGGCATTCGGTGCGACGCCCGCCGAGGCGCTTGCAGAGGTCGAGCGCGCACGCGACGCGTGGCTCGCTGCGGCACGCGAGACGGGCCGTCCGATTCCGCGTCCACGCGAGCACGTTCGCGGCTGAGCGAGCGGAGACGCCCGGCCTTGCCTCCCACCCTCACCGTCGTCATCCCCGCTCTCAATGAGGCCCAGCGTCTGCCGCGCCTCCTCGAGCTGCTCGCCGCCCAAACCACGCCGCCAGACGCCGTGGTCGTCGCCGACGCGCACTCCACCGACGGCACCCGCGCCATCGCGGAAACAGCCGGCGCGCTCGTGGTCGACGGCGGCATGCCGGGCATGGGCCGCAACGCAGGCGCGGCTGTCGCCACCACCGATCTGATTCTGTTCCTCGACGCCGACAACGAGCCCGCCTTTGACTGGATCGAGTGCGCCGTCGCCGAGTTCGAGGAGCGCCGTCTCTGTGTCGCTGCCGGCCAGATCGAGCCGGTCGAGCGCGACCCCGGCAACCTGTTCGCCTGCGAGGCCGTGAACCTCTACCTGCTGCTCATGCAGTACGTGCAGCCGCACGCGCCGGGCTTCTGCATCCTGGTGCGCCGCGACGTTCACGAGCGCATCGGCGGCTTCGACGAGACCGTCGTGCTCGCCGAGGATCACGAGTACGTCCAGCGCGCCGCACAGGAGGGCAAGTTCCGCATCCTGCGCAGCGCGCCGATGGCCACTTCGATGCGGCGTATCGAGAAGGAGGGACTCGTGGAGCTCGCCTTCAAGTACCTCTACACCGAGGTCCACGTAATCGCGGGCGTGCCTGTACGCGAGGTTCCCTTCGAGTACGAGTTCGCCGCATTCGATACCGCGAAGCACGAGCTCGTCACGCTCGGTTTGGAGAAGGCACGCGAGCGCTTGCGGGAGTTCGGCGACACGCTCGCCGAGCTGCCCAACACCGCCGCCGAGAACCTGCGGGCGGTCGGCGAAGCGCCCTCACCCGAGTCGATCGAGCGGCATCTACGGGAACTCGAACCGCAGGAGCTCGCCGAGTTGCGCCACTACGTGCGCGACCGCATCGCCTACACGCGCCGACTCGGCCCGGTGGTCGTGTGGCGGATCCGCCGTCGCGGCGACAAGCTGTGGCGGCGCATCGTCGCGGAGGTCAGGCGGTAGCGCGCTGAGGGCGATTCTTTGCATCACGATTCGGAATGGCCAGGGCTCGAGTCCCAGAGCCGATCTCTCTACAACGCCGCGCGCAGTGCGGCAGCTCGTTCGGCATCGGCGAGCGCGTGCGACAGGCGCAACTGCTCTTCAGCGCGCTGGAGGGTGTTGCGAACCCAGCGGAGACTCTTCGAGCCGGTCTGACCGCCAAGACGGCGCGGTCGAGTTCCGCGAGCGCCCGCTCGTAGTGCGATGGCATCGCGGCCGCCGCGCGTACGCTTTGCTCGAACAGCGCGTCGGCCTCGCCGAGCCGACCTCGGGCCTGCTCGGCAAGCGCCATCGTGCGCAGGGTCTCCGGCCGCTGCATGCGCCACCCCCGCCGATCCATCCGCCCGAGCACGCGGCGAGCGAGCACGAAGGCGCCCTCCGCCTCGCCCTCCGCAAGGAGGATCTGAGCTCGCACCAGTTCGGCGGCGAAGTCGAACTCGACCAGGCCGCTGTCCCGGACGAAAGGCAGCGCCTCTTCGCGCAGCGCCGCGGCGCTGTCAGCGTGGTCACGCAACAGCTCGAGCCGGCACAGGTCCAGCAGCGCCGAGGCGGGCGTGGCGGGGTCGCCACCCAGCCGGGCGGCTGCCTCGATCGCCGCACGAAGGTGGAGTTCGGCCGCCTCGTGACGCCCTTGCCATAGCTCGGACGCGCCGATGTTGGCGTAGAACGTTTCCATGCTGTCGCGGTTCGCGCCGTGCCGCTCGCATCGGGCCAGGGCGGAGAGCCACAGCTCCTCGGCGATGTCGAACTCGCCGACCGCCTCGGCCAGGTAGCCGATGTTGATCTCAACCGATTCGACGCTCGGTGTGCCCCACCACGCCGCGGCGGCGAACAGGTCGGGCTCGACCATCAGCTCTCGGAGTCTGCTGCGCGCCGAGCATGTCGTTCGGCCGGCCGACTCACGTTCGACGCTGGGCTGAGCCCGGGCTGGATCGGACAAGCGGTATGCCTCGATCGCCGAACCGAGCGCAACCACCGTGTCCCTGTGACACCCGAGAACGCTGTTGGTGAGGACCACGTTCAGGTAGCAGCGGGCGAGCAGCTTGGCGTCGTCACTCCTGCGGGCGAGGGCGACTGCACGGTGCGACCACTCCTTGGCTTCCACAAGGCACCCAGCCTGGCTGAGGGTGAAGCCACCCACACGCAAGACCTCGGCACGAAAGCGCGTTAGTGGGCGGGGGGCGGCCTCCAATGCGTGCCGCAGCCACCTAGCGCCTTGTTGGGGCTTGAGCGAGGCGTGCCCGATCCAGAACGCGAGTCGTGCCTCCAGCGGCACCTCGGGCCAGTCCGTTGGAATCGGCGGAAAGCCCGCCGGCAGCGTGCTGGAGTTCGGTATCCGGCGCAGGATGGCAAGCGCGCGTTTGCAGGTCAGCGCCGCCTCGTCGTCGAGCATCATCTCGTACAGGATCCGCCCCATGCGCTCGAGCACCTGCGCGCGCCAAACGGCCGCTCCGGCGGTGCGGGCCTTGGTCAGATCGAGTGCCATCCGGTAGAAGCCAAGCGACTCTTGATAGGCGAATGCGGAGGCGAGCTTCTCGGCGGCACGTACGCAGTACGATCGCCCACGCTCGGTGTCATCGCTCTGCGAGAAGTGGTAGGCGAGCTCCTCGAGTACCGCGTCGAGCTGCTCGGCGTTGCGCTGCTCGATCCAGGTGCCCACCCGCGTCTGCAGCTTCCGGCGTCGGCTGAACCGCATGCCTTCGTAGGCCGCCTTCTGCACCAAGCCGTGGCTGAAGCGATAGGTCCTGCGGCCAGACCCGACCTCCCGAATCATGCCCGTCCGCGTCTGCTCGCACAGCATGGAGTCGACCGAGTCCGCATGGGTGCTTCGGTCGAGTGCGGCGATCTGCTCGGCCGAGAACTCCACACCGAAACACGACGCGAGCCGCAGAAGCTCGCGGGCCTGAGGCTCGAGCTGATCGATCCGGTTGCCAAGCAGCCCCTCGAGCCGCCGCGGAACCGCGAGACCGTCGGCTGCCGTTCGCGCGCCCGGTCGCGCCTGCCGGATCGCATCGACCACGTGCGAGATGAAGAGCGGGTTGCCACCCGCGTTGTCGAGCAGCCGCTCCACGTCCGCGCTCACGTGCTGCTCCCGTAGCAGGTCGCGTGCGAGATCCTCGGCCTCGTCTCTCGGCAGCTCGCCCACGGACAGCACGACCGCTCCCTCGAGCAACTCCGGCCGCCGTCCCTCCTCGCGGCTCGTCATGAGCAGCAGGACGGGCGCTTGCGATGTCGCCGCGGCGAGGCGCTCAATGAGTTCGGCCGAGGAGGGGTCGGCCCAGTGCACGTCATCGATGAAGAGGAGTCGCGGCTGCTCGGCTGCGGCCGCGTCGACCAGCTCGACGAGCAGTGCCAACAGCAGGCGGCGGGATGCCTCCGGTGGCAGCGCTCGCGTCGCCTCGGTGGGCGGCATCTCCAAGTCCAGCACGGGGCCGAGCAGAGGTGCTTCCCCCACGCGTGCCGGGGTAAGCCGGGCCACCGTGGCGTGGACTGCGTTTGCACGGGCGTGCCTGTCGGCGAGCGGATCGTCGCCCAGCAGTTCGCGCAGGATCGGTCGCCATGCGAAGAACGGCCTGTTGGTGGTGTGCGTGAACGCAGCCCCCGAGTGGGTCGCCCAGCCTCGCGAAAGCGCGTGGGCGAGCGCCTCCTCGGCAAGGCGCGTCTTCCCAACGCCGGGTTCCCCGCGCAGGAGCAGCGTGCGCGTCGCGGTGCCTCTCGGCGGCCTCGAGTGCGCGGTCGATCGCGGCCATCTCACTGGCGCGTCCCACCAGTTCGGCGCCCACCGTTGCGCGTGGTGCCACCGGTGTGGCCTCCCGGCCCAGCACGGCCGCTCGCTGGGGGCCGCGCTTGCCCTTCAGCTTCAGCGTGCGAGCCTGGGTCGCGCGTGACGCGAGCGAGACCTGCTCGGCGGTGTCTGCAGCGACGAGCGTCTCACCCGGCGAGGCGGCAGACATCAGCCGAGCCGCTAGGTTCACCGTGTCGCCGAGGATGGTGTACTGGCGCCGCCACTCGGTGCCGATCTCACCTGCGAACACGTGCCCGTGCGCGACTCCGATGCGCAGGCCACGTCGCGGCTCCGCATCCTGGGCCCGCTGCGCGAAGTGCAGCGAGTTGGCGAGATCGTGCTCGTGGGCGACGGGCGCGCCGAAGGCCAGAAGCAGCGTGGGTCCGTCGGTCGAGATGTCAGTGGAGATGAGGCTCCCGCCGAGCTCCTCGGCGAGCGCGCAGATGCGCGTTGCGGCCCCGGCGATCTCGATCGCAGACACGTCTCCGGCTCTCCGCCAAGGATGGCGTCGCTCGTGCCGGGCATGCCCACGAAGGCGACGCTCACCGGGCGGTGCGACTCCTCGACCGCCAGCGCGCCGCCGGCCGCGGAGGTTCGGGTCTGCGGTGGGACGAAGGGGCGCAGTAGCTCCGGGTCGCAGCCGTCGCGGTGGCTCGGCGTCAGCGCGGGCGTGCCGGACCGGGGTCGTACCCGTCCAGCCGGAAGAACTCGCCCCGCGACTCGAGGTCGACCTGGGTCGCCCAGTGAATCGACTACCGATGCGGTCACGACCAGCTCTCCGGCGGCCGCCGCCTTCTCGGCGCGCGCGGTCGTATCCGCGTCGGCACCCAGCAGAAGGACGTCGCACTTGTTCGCGCCGATGCGCGTGAGCAGGAAGTCGCCCGAGTGAGCGCCGGCGCTCACCGCAAGGCGCACGCTTCGCTTGCCGAAGCGGATCGAGGGCGACGCATCGACCCACCGGAGCACGGCTCAGCAGTGAGGCGACCGCACGCTCGGCGTGCGCCGGACCGGTGTAGAGCACGAGCATCGCGTCCCCACCGAAGACGACGACGTCCCCGCCCCATGCGCGGCACTCGGCGAGCAGGGGGGCGAACAGCCCGTGCAGGATGTCGGACAGCCACTCGGAGCCTTCGTCGCCCGCATGCGACAGACGCTCGGTGAGCGGCGTGAATCCGGAGACGTCGAGCATCGCGAGTGTTCCGGTGACCGGCTCCACCCAGTTCGCGGCTTCGCTCGGGTGGCGTGCGAGTGCACGTTGCAGCACCCATGGCACGTAGGCTGACGCGTCCAACGTCCGGATTGCGCGAGCCACCAGTCCCCCCGACGGCCTTGCTTCCCGAATGAGGACATTCCCTGCGTCGGGCGGACGCAGACGCCGTCGGGGTTGTGTAGGTTCTTTCGTGGAAACTGCTTGACAAACCAGTTTCCACAGTGGAAACTGCGATGCACAGAGAGTTTCCGTACCGGCACAGGGCCGGCACCGAGTCACCGGGAGTCGCGTACCGATGAGCACCAAGCAGCAGATCGCCGAGGTCTTCGAGCAGTTGGTCGGCCGAGTGGGCTATGACAAGGCCACGCTCGACGACGTCGCTCGTGAGATGCACATCTCGAAGAAGACGATCTACGTGCACTACGACAGCAAGCGCGAGATCTACGCACACATCGTCGCCGGACAGGCGGCACGCGAGAAGATGCGGCTCGCGGCGTCCGTGGCCACGCTGCCAACCTACGCCGCGAGAGTGGAGGCGGTGGTGGGATTCGTGCTGGGTTCGGCGCGTGCGCACATCAACGAGACCGGTCGCGACGAGTGGATGCGCGAGTACGAGGTCGCTGCGGACGCGTTTCGCCAGGCCAACGGCGAGCTGCTGCGCGAGCTCATCGCCGCCGGCATCGAGGCCGGGGAGTTCTCGGCAGGCGACCCGGTCTTCATCGAGCGCATGGTCGCGGCGATGGTGCTCGACTACGTCGTGATGGTGAACGAGGACCCGACGATCGATCACGACGCCGAGCTTCTCGCCCGCATCCTGAAGTTCTTGCAGTAGGTACCACAGGGCGTTCGGGACGTCCCGGCCGCCCTTTGTTCGGCCCAATGGAAACTGGGAAACCATACGGGTTTCCACGAAGGAGGAGGAAGGACGATGAAAGGAATCGCAATCGCAGGGCAGACCGCGGGCGAGGCGGCGTGGTCGATCTTCATGTTCGCGCTCTCGGTGGTGGTCACGGCGGCCTTCGGCTACGCGCTGATCACCGATCCCGGCCGGCTCAACGAGGTGTGGGCATGGACGCGCTCGCTGCCGCTGGTGGTCCAGCTGGTGTTGTGGCTGCTGTTCCTGCCGTGGATGATCGCGCTGTGGATCTGGACACTGCCGTGGGCGATGCCGATCCGCCTGGTGCTCGTGATGGGCACGCTCGGCTTCACGCTGTGGCTGCTGTTTCCCTGGAAGGCGTGATCGACGATGGCCGAGATCGCGTTCTCGGCGAGCCGACTGTCACTCACTCTGCGGAAGACCCTTGGCGAGCGGAGTCGCGGTGCGCTCCGTACCCGTCGAGTAGCACGCGCACCGTGCGCTCGAAGGATTCCTCGGTGAACTCGACGTTCGGGACGCCGTCGCCGCCGATCGTAGGGTAGTTGGTGGTCAGCAGCGCATGTCCGAACGACAGCGCGAAGACCGCCTCGAAGAGCTGGCTGGCGTCACGGTCGGCGAAGCCCTGTGCGACGAGGTAGCGCAGCGGACCGTCGATGTACATCGCAGTTGCCTCCGGTGACGAGGGCGGGTGGTCGATCATGTGGGGCAGCACGTTGGGGTGGGCGACGAGCGCGCGCCGAAAGCCGCACACCGCGGCGGTCACCACGTCGCGCCATTCGCCCGAGGCCGGCGGTTGCTCGGGTCCCTGCTGCGTGAGCGCCAGCTCGACCACACCGTCGAGGACTGCCTGCTTGTTGGGCACGTGGTGGTAGAGCGACATCGCTTCGACGCCCAGTTCGCGCGCGAGGTGGCGCATCGACAGGGCATCGGTGCCCCCGGCGTCGATGATGGCTAGGGCCGCCGAGAAGATCTCGGGCTTGGTAAGCGGGGTGGAGCGCTTGGCCGTCATCTCTGCAACTTTCTTGAGATCGGGGATTGACCCTTACACTGTACGGTGATATACCTTACGTCGTAAGACGTACAGCGTAAGGTTATCACGCATCAGGTGAAGGGACAAGACGATGGGCGAGACGGTTCTCTCGGTGGCCAAGTGGATCGCGATCGTGATCGGTGTGCTGATTGTGGTGTTGGTGCTGGGTTTCGCGTTGGTGCCGCCGGCGACTCGCTGGTTCACCGACGGCTGGGGCGCGACGAAGGACGAGCGTGCCGCGGCGCTGCCCGGCGACGACCTGTTTCCCGCGAACCGCGAGATCTCGACCAAGGCCGTCACCATCGCTGCGCCCCACGAGACCGTCTATGCGCTCGTGCAGCAGATGGGTCAGCATCGCGCAGGCTGGTACGGCTGGGACTGGTTCTACAACGCGACCAACTCGTCCGACTTCGTCGACGGCCACTACTCGACGCGGATCGTGCCCAAGCTCCAAGGCGTGAAGGTGGGCGACCAGATCAACATCAACGACATGATCGCCTACACGGTCATGACCGCCGAGCCGGGCAAGGCCTTCGTAATGTCCGCAGGCAGTCTGGACGCCGCCGACCTACCGATGCGCTCAATGCCCGAGACCTGGACCGAGAACTCGATGGCGTTCGTCATGCGCCCCACCGATGACGGCGGCACGCGGCTGATCTTGCGCATGCGCGCCGACGGCTCGGAGACCGGCTTCGCACGGTGGATCTGGAACGGGCCGCTCAACTTCGGCGGGGCGCTCTTCAGCCACAAGACACTCGTTGGCATCAAGCGGGTCGCAGAGGCGCTGCAGCAGTAGCGGTGGAGTTCGCCCAGGTTGTCTGGGGCTGACGCCCCGGCGATGATAGGGTATCCATCTGGTGAACCCTATCGAGAGGCCGATCCGCCGTGACCGACCCCGCCGTCCCCGCCCGTTCACCCGAGCTCGCGCCTTCGCCCGTAGCGTGGCACGCGCTCTCGCCCGAACAGGCTGCCGAGAAGCTCTCGACCTCACCCGCGAGCGGCCTCACGTCCGAGGAGGCCGCTCGTAGGCTGCTCGAGGACGGCCCCAACGCCCTCGAGGCCGAGGCGGGCACCTCGATCGGGCAGGCTCGTCCTCGAGCAGGTCGCCAACCCGATGGTGTACCTGCTTGCGGGCGCCGCCGTAGTGTCGCTGTTCGCGAAAGACGTCTTCGACGCGGTCGTCATCGCGCTCATCGTCGTCGCCAACGTCATCATCGGCGTGTGGCAGGAGTACCGAGCCGAGACCGCGCTCGACGCGCTCAAGCGGCTTTCGAGCCCCCGAGCGCGAGTCCTGCGCGACGGCGAGCTGCGGGTGATCGACGCCACAGAGGTCGTCGTGGGCGACGTGCTGGTGATCGAGACCGGCGACAGGGTCGCGGCCGATGCGCGGCTGCTCACCGAGTCGGACCTGCGCATCGACGAGTCGGCGCTCACCGGCGAGTCCGAACCGGTCGAGAAGGAGCTCGCCGAGCTCCCAGCGGACACCGTGCTCGCCGACCGCACGTGTGTCGTCTTCTCGTCCACGCCTGTGGTGGCGGGACGGGCGACCGCGGCGGTGACCGCCACCGGCATGGACACGGTCGTGGGCGAGATCGCTGGCGAAGTGAGGGCGACCGGTCGGCAGGAGACGCCGCTTCAGAGGCGTTTGGCGAGGCTTTCCACGCGCCTCGGGGTCCTGTCTGTCGTTGCGGCCGCGATCATCTTCATCTTGGGCGTGGCGCGTGGCGAGGCCGTCGTCGACATGCTGCTGTTCGCCGTGGCCGCGGCGGTCTCGGCGATCCCAGAGGGTCTGCCCACCGCGGTGAGCGTATCGCTTGCGCTCGGCGTCCAGAGAATGGCCAAGCGCCGGGCGCTTGTGAGGCGGATCTCCGCCGTCGAGACGCTGGGCGGCTGCACCGTCGTGTGTACCGACAAGACCGGTACGCTCACACGCAACGAGATGACAGTCACGCGACTGTGGGCGGGCGGCGAGCGCTTCGATGTGACCGGCGACGGCTATTCGCCCGAGGGCGACATCGTCCCGGACCCCGACCAGACCGAGGTGGTCTGGTCCGACGTCGAGCTTCTGCTCGAGGTGGGGTGCACCGCGAACAACGCGTTGCTCGAGGAGGACGAGGACGGCCGATGGCGCATCGAGGGAAACCCGACCGACGGCGCGGTGCTCGTCGCCGCGACGAAGGCGGGGGTCTTCTCGGGAGGCGCGCACTGCGACGCCGCTCGCATCGATGAGATCCCGTTCTCGAGCTCGTTCAAATACATGGCGACGCTCGACGCGCGCGAGGGGGGCGCTCGCCGCCTGCACGTCAAGGGCGCGCCCGACCGCGTGCTTGGCTACTGCGACCGAATGCTGCTCGACGGCGAGGTCGTCGAGCTCACCGAGGAACGCCGAGCGGCGGTACACCAGGCGCAGGACGACTTCGCGGACGACGCCCTTCGCGTGATCGCGGCCGCGTACCGCGAGATGATGCCGGACACCGCCGAGGCGGACCGCTCCGATGCCGAGCACGGCTGCATCTTCGCCGGTCTGTGGGGGCTCATGGACCCGCCGCGAACCGAAGCCGCGCAGGCCGTCGCCGCTGCCCAGCGGGCCGGCATCACGGTCAAGATGATCACCGGCGACCACGCGTCGACCGGCTCGGCTATTGCGAGGCGTGTGGGAATCCTGCCCGACGACGCGCCCGCCACCGCGGTGGTCACCGGAGCGGAGCTCGACCTGCTCGACGACGCCGTGCTCAAGGACCGCGTGCGCGAGATCGCGGTCTTCTCCCGAGTCGAGCCGCGCCACAAGCTGCGCATCGTCGAGGCGCTGCAGGAGCTGGGCGAGGTCGTGTCGATGACGGGCGACGGGGTCAACGATGCGCCAGCGCTCAAACGCGCCGACATCGGTGTGGCGATGGGCATCACCGGTACGGAGGTCTCGAAGGAGGCCGCCGACATGGTGCTCGCCGACGACGACTTCGCCACGATCGTCTCGGCGGTCGAAGAGGGGCGCGTCATCTACGGCAATCTCCAGCGAGTGGTGGCGTTTCTCGTCATGGTGGCCCTGGGACAGGTCGTGGCGATTGCGGCGAGCCTGGTACTGGGCTGGCCACTGCCCATCACGCCGGTGATGGTGCTGTGGGCGAACCTTGTGGTGGCAAGCACGCTGACTATCCCGCTGGGCATCGAGCCCAAACACGACAACGTGTTAGCCGAGCCGCCCCGCAGTCCCTCGGCAGACATCATCGACCGCCGCGCGAGCTGGCGTATCGGGACCGGGGCCGCGCTCAAGGCGATCGGCATGCTTGCGGTCTTCGGCTACTACCTGCAAGACGCCAGCGTCGCCCATGCCCAGACCATGGCGTTCACCACGCTTGTCGCCTTCGAGTGGGCCCAAGCGATCGGCTGCCGCTCGTGGAACGTACCCGTCAGGCGGCTGGGCTTCTTCACCAACCGGAGTCTGGTGGTAGGGCTGCTCGGCGGTGTCGCGCTGCAGTGGATCGCGGTCTCGAGCCCTACTGCCGAGCGGATCATCGGTACCGACCCGCTCGGGCCGGCCGAGTGGGCGGTCGCGGTCGCTGTGGGTGCGACGGGGCTGGTCCTCTCGGCGGTCATGACCGCGGTCGAAGCCCGAAGGAGGCGCACCACATGACGCAGCCGAACCTCAGGGTCGCCTAGCACCAGGGCGTTCGCGACTGAGCGCACGGTGGTAGCGCTCAGTCGGCGCTCTACTCGATCGGCCCCAGTTCGGAGAAGGCGAACGGCGTGCCGTGGCCGGGGTACACGGTCGTCGGCTCCAGCCCGCGGAGCCGCTCGACGCTGCGCTTCGCGGCCGGCACGTCGTCCATGATCGAGCCGAGCTTAGGCGCCGAACGGTTCTCAAGCAGGTCGCCGCAGATCAGAGACCCGTCCTCGAAGAGCAGCGTTAACGAGCCTGCCGAGTGTCCGGTCAGCTGAAGCACCCGCACTCCGGCGAGCCCGTACTCGGCGAGGTCGCAGTCCTCTGCAAGCTCGATGCCGGGGACGAAGCGGTCCTCGGCCGGCAGGCGAAGCACGAGCCGCATCACACCGCGCAGCAGCGCATTGCCGCTCGTGCGCCCCGAGAACATGTCGCCGTCACGCGTCATGCCTATGTCGCCGGCGTTCATCCCGATCGGCGCCCCGAACTCGCGGCTCAAGTGCGCAGCGCTGCCGATGTGGTCCATGTCGCCATGGGTGATGACGATCAGCTTGAGCGACTCAGGCGTGACGCCGGCAGCCGCGAGCTTCTCGGCGATGATCTTGCGTTGGCCGCGCATGCCGGTGTCGACCAGCACGTGGCCGAGCTCGGTCGTGACGAGGTAGGCGTTGACGCCGAAGGTGCCCTTGCCCAGCCCGAAGCGAGTGATGCTCTGCGTCACGCTATGCCTCGTTCTGGCCGAGGATCTCGTTGAGGTAGGTCGTGGCTTTCTGCCCGCTGTCCGGCGCGATCGAAACCGCGATGCCCGCGCGGCCCGGTTCGCTCAGATACTTGATCGCCCCGGCGGCGATCGCGGCCGCCGACGGCCCCACCTGCAGCGACTCCTCCCGGTAGAGCCGCCGCGCTGCTTCGTCGGTCATCTCGTCGTCGACGTAGACGATCTCGTCGAGCACCGAGCGGTCGAGGTTGCCCGGTACGGCGGTCTCCACCATGTTCTTGAGCCCGGAGATGTGGTGTCCGGGCACCGGCTCGATGGCGATGATCTTGACGTCGGGATTGCGCTCCTTGAGGAAGCGCCCCGTGCCCACGACCGTCCCGCACGTCCCCATGCCCGCGAAGAAGTAGGCGATCTGCCCTTGCGTCTGCTTCCATATCTCCGGGCCGGTCGACTCGTAGTGAGCGCGCGCGTTGTCGGGGTTGTCGTATTGGTTGGGCATGACGTACTGCCCGGGGTTCTCGGCCATGATCCGCTCGGCGAGCTGGAACGCCGCATCCATAGGGTGCTTGTCGACGCATTCGCCGGGAGAGGTGAAGCGCACGTCCGCGCCGAACGCACGCAGAAGCGCGGTCTTCTCGGGAGAGAGCACGTGCGGCGCGGTCGCGACCATCGGCACGCCGATCAGCGAGCAGATCGCCGCGAGCGCGATGCCGGTGTTGCCCGAGGTCGCCTCGATGAGCGTCTTGCCCTGGAGCTCGCCGCGCTCGAGCAGGCCGTTGATGAGCCACTTCGCGGTGCGGTCCTTGATCGAGCCGAACGGGTTCTCCCACTCGCACTTCACGTAGAGCGCGACGTCCGGGTTGGGAAGCACGCGATTGAGGCGCACGATGGGCGTGGGGTGTTCGACGTCCCCGCATTGGTCGAGGATGTTGTCGTAGCGCACGAGGCGCGAGTCGTCGCCGAGCCCGGCGCGGGCTGCGCTGGTGCCGGGCGTCGTGTCGTCTACCATCTAGGTCTCGATTCCTCCGCCGGTGCGCCGGGCGCCTCGGCTGTACGGTGCCGTCTGGGAAGCATACCCGCATCGGGGCACACTCTGCCGAGGTGCGCTAGGGTCGTAGTGAACAAGACCGCTATGAGGGGGCCTACGCCATGCAGTACCACATGCGCCGTACCGACCGCGAGATCACCGAGCCGCAGGCGATCGAGCGCATCCTTCGGGAGGGCGCCTACACCACGATCGCGCTCACAAGTGTCGACGGTCCCTACGCGGTGACGCTCAGTTACGGCTACGACGCCGACGCACGGCGCCTCTACTTCCACGTGGCGCACGACGGCCGCAAGCTCGACATGATCGCCGCAGATCCGCGGGCGTGTGCGTCGGTCGTCGCCGAGAGCGGATACACGCAAGGCGAGTGCGAGCACCCGTACCGGTCGGTCGTCATGTTCGGGACGATGCGCGTCGTGACCGAGCCCGCTGAGAAGCTCCACGCCATTCACACCCTGGTGAACCACCTTGAGGACGACCCGGAGGCCTACTGGGCCTCTCGGTCGTGGAAGCTGGACGACCGCCTCAAGAGCTTCTCGGCGTTGTGTTTCGAGATCGACTCGCTCACAGCGAAGCAGGGGACGTAGTCTGGCGTCTCAGCCCCGCGCCACCGGGTAGCCGAGCGCCTCAGGCAACCCGCCGGCCCACGCCCGTATTGCGTCCCAGTCCCTGATGTCGCTTGCCGGCATGCTCTTCATCGCCGGGTTGCTGTCCGGGAACCGCAGTACGGCCGGGTCGAACTTCCCGCCGAACAACATCACCGCGCGCGGCGATAGCCACTCGAACTTGGCCACCGCGCGATCGAGCTGCTTGCGAGTCTCGACGAAGTCCTCGGGAACGTCGTTGGTAGGGCCCAGGGCGAACACCGCGACCGGCAGGCCGAGCAGCGCGTTCTTGTGCCGGCGAAGGAAGTGCCTGGCGTCGCTGTGCCACCTGAAGAAGTAGAGCGGAGCGCCCAGCACGACCGCCGAGTAGCCGTCCAAGTCGTCGACGTCGCGTGCAGGGCGCACGTCCGCCGCGGTGCCACACTCGCGAAGGGCGGTGCCGACCGCCTCTGCGACCTCGCGGGTGGAGCCGTACTTGCTGGCGTATGCGACCAGTACCTCGTTCATCGAATCCTCCCTCTCGGCAGTGTTCCCACATACCGCGCGGACTCACGCCCGCGGCGCTGTGTTTCGGGTACAGCAGACAAGACGTCTCTCGAAAGGGGCCAGGCACATGGCAGACCGAATCGACCTCGGCCCGCAGGGCTTTCTCTACCCGATGCCGATGACGCTTGTCGGCGCCGATCTGCTCGACGGCCCCAACTTCATGCCGATCGCGTGGGTCAATCGCGTCCAGTTCAACCCGCCCCGTCTCGCGTGCGGGCTTGGCAAGGTGCACGCGACCAACGCCGGAATCCGGGAGCACGACGAGTTCAGTGTGAACATCCCCAGCGTTGACATGGTCGCGCCCACCGACTGGTGCGGGCTCGTCTCGGCGAGCCGTGGCGTGGACAAGGCGGCGTCGTTCGAGGTCTTCCGCGGCACCCTCGCCCACGCGCCGATGATCGCCGAGTGCCCGCTGTGCCTGGAGTGCCGCGTGTTCCAGACGGTGGACCTCGGGAGTCACGAGCTCTTCGTCGCAGATATCGTGGCGACGTGGACCGAGGAGCGCTTCTTGGACGCGAACGGCAAGCCCGACATCGCGAAGGTGCGGCCGTTCACGCTGACGATGCCCGACAACCGCTACTGGGCAGTCGGCGAGCAGATCGGCGATGCGTGGTCGATCGGGCGCGGCTACGAGCCCGCTGCCAGCGGCTGACGCCCGGTGCTCACCACACCCAGGGTACGAGCTTCTTCACGCGCTTCTGATACTCGCCGTACTCGGGGTAGCGCTCGCACAGCCACCGCTCCTCTTGCCGGACCTTGAGGTCGAAGAGCACGAGCAGTCCGACCGCGAACAGCAGCGTCAGCCACGCGTGCAGCCACAGCCCCCAGCCGAACGCGCCGAGGATCAGCCCGCTGTAGATGGGGTGGCGCACTATGGCATAGGGGCCCTGGTCGACGAGCTGGGAGCCGTCCTTGGGGTAGGGCAGCGGAGTGAGATTGTTGCCGAGCTTGAGCAGCCCGCCCACAGACAGCGCGGCGCCCGCGAGCATCATCGCCAGTCCGAGCCAGGTGCCTATCGTCGTCCACGGCGCGCTCCATGCTGGCCATCCGGGCAGCATGCGAGGTCCGACACCGATGAGCGCGAACAGGACGACCTGCACGGCGACATACCATTCGCCGCGTTCGTTGCGCCACCATGCAGAGCGCTCGTGTGTTGAAGTGGCCACGTTCGCCTTTCGCTGCCGGTGTGAGGTGTATTCCCGCTCGCTGCGACCGACTGAAGCACGCTCGACCGCGATGTCGCGAAGAACGCATCGCCGCTCGCGGATTCGATTGCGACACGACTCGCCGAGGGTGGAACAATCTCTGTGTACGCGGGTGTACACACCGTGCATCCGGCGCAGTCTGGGGAGGTGAAGCATCATGGCCTCGACTCATACTGCAGGGGGAACTGGCCTGGGTGATTCGACGCGGCAGAGCTTCAATACCAAGTTGCCCGTGACGACGCTCGGTAAGTGGTCGATGTGGATCGCGGTGGCGTTCATCGTGATGTTCGCGATCAACACGGTGTTCGTGGGGGCTCTCGGAACGAGTACCGACCCGGGCTGGCAGGCCTTCAGTTCGACGTACATGCCGTTCTACGTCATCGGGATGCTCGCCGTCGGCTTCGCAGCTGGAGTCGTCGGGCTCGTGGCTATCCTGAAGCAGAAGGAGCGCTCGCTCATCACGCTGCTGACGATCCTTCCGGCGCTGTTCGTGGTTGTGCTCCTCCTCGGCGAGTTCCTGGTACCGCACTAGGCGCGACAGAGCGGTGGTCTGGCCGCTATCCTTGGTGGGTCCCGATGCTGATCAAGGAGCGACCACATGACCACCGCATGCGCCCGTCACATCCTGGTTCCCACCGAGGAGCAGGCCAACGATCTCAAGCGCCAGCTCGATGAGGGCGCGGACTTCGGGGAACTCGCCCAGCAGTTCTCGACGTGCCCCTCGGGCCGCAACGGCGGCGACTTGGGTGAGTTCTCGCCGGGGCAGATGGTGCGCGAGTTCAACGACGTGTGCTTCAGCGAGGCCGTAGGCGAGGTCCACGGCCCCGTGAAGACGCAGTTCGGCTACCACCTGATCCAGGTGACCAAGCGCACCTAGCGGTTGTCGGCCGTGCGGCTGACGAAGGGTGCGGACTCCGGTGCGGTTTCAGTTCGCGCCCTGTCGGGCCGATACCACGACCATCTCGGCGGGTCCGATTGCTCGGGGGCCTCGATGGCGGGGGAAGGACGACTCATCACGCGCGCGACGTGGGCCGCCAGGCTGGGTGGGCTGGCGACTGCGGCATGTTTCGCGGCAACGACAGTCATGCTTACGGGCTGTCTTGTAGTTCAGCGCGCGCCCGACGGCTCGCTCTCGCTCACGACAGGGACACCCGAGCAGATCGCCAAGCGCGAGCAGGTCAAGGCCGACGTGCCCGCCGACGCCAAGGACGCCGTGCTCCACCCCGACGAATCCACCCCCGCCGAGGTCGGCACTCAGTTCACGACAGGTTCGTGGCAGGTCTCGGTGACCTCGGTAAGACCGCACTCGAAGATGTCCGACGGCGCGAAGCCGCGCAAGGGCAATATGCTCATCTACGTCAACGTCAAGGTGAAGAACGTGGGCGCGGTCACCGACCTCACCGTGCGGCCCCGGCAGTTCTGGCTCACCGACTCGCAGAACAAGCGCGTCAAGCCGTTCGCGACCGATTTTGCGGCGTTCAACGCCCAGCAGGTCCGCCCCGTCCCCATCGGGATGGGCGCCCACACCACCTTCGTCTACGAGATCCCCAAAGGATCGGAGGGCTACGACTTCCACTTCCGGAAGCGCAAGACCTCGCCCACGATCTACAGCTGGCAGGTGTGGTAGCGAGAGAAGTTGGGTCCCCGCTGTCAAGCCGTGAAGGCCATCGGCCGATAAACCACAGGTCGATATAGGTGATTCCGTCACGATTGGCCGCAAGTGGACT
>CAVPCY010000016.1:0-18862 GCA_963702525.1 uncultured Actinomycetes bacterium
AGGGCATCTTCGCGTCACCGCCTCCTGCTAGCATGGTTTGACACCCGAGAGGGAGGGGTCTACCTGTGCACGATCGCGTCACATTCATCCACGCAGCCGACTTGCATCTCGACGCGCCGTTCGTCGGCCTGACCGCCGCATCTGAGCGCATCGGGCGCGCCCTGGCGGAGGCGACCTACGACGCGTTTCGCCGAGTGATCGACACGGCCCTTGAGCGCGAGGTCGATTTCGTGCTCGTCGCCGGCGACGCGTACAACGCGCGCGACAAGAGTCTGCGTGCGCAGCTACGGTTCCGCGAGCAGATGAAGCGACTTGCCGAGGAGGGCATCGAGGTCTTCGTCGTGCACGGGAATCACGATCCTGCGAGCGGGTGGTCAGCAGGGCTCGCGCTTCCTGACAACGTGCATGTGTTCCCGATCGACCGTGTCGGTCGCACCGAGGTGGTGCGCGACGGCGAACTGGTCGCTGCCGTCTATGGCCGCAGTTTCGCGCGCGCCGCCGAGACCGCCAACTTCTCCCTCGACTATCGGCGTGAGGCCACCGATCCAGTCGCGATCGGTTTGCTACACGCCAACGTGGGCGGCAATAGCGACTACGACCCATATGCGCCGGCATCCCTCGAAGACCTGCGCGCCTCGGGCATGGACTACTGGGCACTGGGCCACATCCACAAGCAGGAGGTGCTCGCCGAGAACCCCTGGATCGTCTACGCAGGCAGCCCGCAAGGCATCAACCCGAAAGAGACCGGTCCGCACGGCTGCTTCGTGGTCGAGATCTCAGGTACTGGCGCAGTGTCGCTCGAACACGTTGAGACGGCACCAGTGGCTTGGGCGCGGGTGGAACTCGACGCGTCTGCGGCGGGCGGCCTCGACGAAGTCCGCTCGTTGGTCGTTCGGACGTGTGATGACCTCCTCGCTCGCGAGGGGCGCGCGGTCGTTGCGCGGTTCGTCCTCAAGGGGCGAAGCGAGGCGCACGCAGACCTCGCGCGGCCCGGAGTGCTAGCACAACTGCTGGAGGACGTGCGCGCGGAGCAGGGAGCCGGCGACCCCTGGGTGTGGGTCGATCGCGTCGATGACCACACGGCGGCGGTGATCGACCTCGACGCAGTCCGAGAGGGCGCCGATTTCGCCGCGGAGGTGGTGCGCATCGCCGATGAGTTACTGGCGGACGACGCGAGACTCCTGGCACTCATCGGCGAGATCGCGACGCCGGTAGCTGCCTCGCTGACTGGCTACGAGCCGGGCGTAGAGGCCGCCGACGCGCTGCAGCGCGCGCGCGACGCAGTTCTCGACGAGTTGCTCGGCGGTGAGGCCCGATGAAGCTCACCGGAATCGAGGCGATTCGGTATGGCGCGCTCGAGGGTGAGTGCCTTGAGGCGCTCAGTGACGGGCTCACCGTGGTGCTTGGTCCTAACGAGTCCGGCAAGTCCACGATGACGGCGCTCACTCGCCACGTTCTCTACGGCTATCCCGATGGGCGATCGAAGGAGCGCAGCTACGCACCGCGGGCAGGCGCCCGCGTGGCCCGGCTCGTCTTCTCGGACGCGGCGGGAGAGTGGGCACTCGAGCGCGTCGACGGCAAGAATCGGGGCACCGTATCGGTCGCTGCGCGCCGCGGAGCGGAGCGGCCCGAACTGCTCGGTGAACTGGTGAGCGGCGTGAGCGAGCAGACCTATCGGGTCGTCTTCGGGTTCGGCCTCGACGAGCTTGCTCAGATTGAGAGCGGCGACAACGCCGACATAGTCTCCCGGCTCTACGCGGCGGGCTACGGCCTCGCGGTCAACCCGATGGACGCAAGGAAGCGCCTCATCGCTGCGGCCGAAGAGCTCTACGCACCCAGGGCCTCGAAGCCCGCGGTCAACGCACTCGCAGGCAAGGTGCGAGAGCTCAAGATGCAGATCGGGGCTCTTGAGGCGCAGGCGGCGGAGTACGCCGGTGAGCAGGCGCACCTCGGTGAACTCGCCGATGGCCTCGCGCCGCTTGGCGCGCGTCGGGATGCGCTCGACACCGGCTTGCACGCGCTCGAACAGGACGTGACACGTCTGGCTGCGGCCTCTGAGGAGATTCAGGACCTTGGGGGCCAGGCGCGGGAGGCAGACGCAGCAATCGCGAACGTTGAGCGTGGCATCGATCTGGTGGTGGTCGACGAGCGGGTCATCTCGGTTGCGCCTGGACTCTCGGCGGTACTTGAGGAGACCTCCGGGTTTCGCCAGCGGCTTGAGTCCATCGCGGCTGCCGAGAATACCGCTGAAGAGACGGAGCGTCGTGCCAACGCCGTCACGCTGCCCGAGGGCGCATACGACAGCGTCGAGAACCGCGCGGCTGTCGATGCGTGGCGCGATCGGTTGGCGGAGTTGAGGGTGAAGGCGGGCAGCGCCGAAGAAGCAGCGCGCCGAGCAGAGGCGCAGGCCGCAAGTACCGAGCAGGTGGCCGGCGAGATCACGGCGACCGCGCCCGCGGAGTCCAGCAGGCTCCCGATGGCCCTGTCGCTCGTCTCAGTGGGTGCTGGCGTCGTCTCCGTTGCGGTCGGGCTGCTGTTCAGCCAGCCGCTAGCCGCAGTGCTGGGTGCTGTCGTGCTGCTCGCGGGTGCCGTCGCGCTTGCTGTCGCGCTGTCGCGCCGGTCGGTCACCGCGGGCACGGGCACGGCCCTTTCGGCGGACGCAGCTCGACTGCGTGCGGACGCGGTGGCGCAACGGTCACTCGCTGCCGCGGCCACAGCCGAGCTTGAGGACGCGAACAACGAGTGGCGGGCATGGCTCGCGGCCGCAGGGCTCGATGCTCACGGAGACGATCCAACTGCGGTGCGCTTGCTGCTTGACGAACTCGCGGAGCGCCAGCGTCTCTTGAACGACGCAAGGCGATACAGCGACGCGGCGGCACGGGAGCGGGAGGCTGCGGAGGCGTGGGTCGTGCGTCTGGTTGACGCGATCCGCCGCTACGACGACTCGGCCGGGCAGATCGTGCCGCTTGCCGAAGCCACCGGGCTGGCGGCGCGCGCGAAACGTGATCTCGACGTGGCCCGTGAGGCGGCGGCCGAGCGCGCACAACTCACCCGCGATCTGGAGACGGCGCGTTCACAGCGTCGCCGGATTGGCGAGCGGCTCGACGCTGCGCGTGCGCTGTCGGAAGAGATCGCCGAGCGCCACGAGCTCGAGCCCGAAACGGCTCTCCCCGCGCTTCGGTCGCTGGTCGACCGCGCGCGCGCAGAACTCTCCGAGGTGCGCGCGGCCTACGACGCGCTTTCGCGCGAGTACAGCGAGCTCACAGGACGCCTCAACACCGAGGGGCGCGACAACGCGATGGCAGTCGCGCGACAACAGATCGAAAGTGCTCGGAACGAGGCCGTCGATGCGGCCGACCGATACGTGGTGACTTCGCTCGCTGTGAGCCTGCTCGATGGCGCGCGCGAGCGTTTTGAACGGGAGCGGCAGCCCGAGGTGGTTCGGACGGCGGGACGGGTCTTCTCGGCGATGACCGACGGTCGCTACACGGGCGTGCGCGTTCCGCTCGACAACAGTGGGATCTCGGTCGTCACGGCCGACGGGACCGTGCGCTCGACCGGCGAACTGTCACGAGGCACCGCCGAGCAACTCTACCTTGCGCTGCGGGTCGGACTGATCGGCGCGCTCAAGGAGCAGGGACGTTCGCTCCCGATCCTGATGGACGACGTGGTCGTGAACTTCGATCCCGAACGTCGCAGTGGTGCGGTGCAGGCGGTGTCGGAACTTGCGGCGCTGCGACAGGTCGTCTTCTTCACCTGCCACCCGGAAACCGCTCAAGCGCTGACCGAGGCGGTGTCCGGGGCCGTCCTCGTCACTCTCGATCGCTGCTCGCTCTCGGGCTAGCGGCTACCACCCGCGAACCGCAGCCGCCACGAGTTCGCGACCACGGCAAGTGACGAGAGCGCCATCGCGATCGCCGCCGTGATCGGGCTCAGCACGCCCATGACCGCCAGCGGCACCGTCACGAGGTTGTACGAGAACGCCCACCACAGGTTCTGGTCGACGACGCGCCGCGTGGCACGGGCGATGTCGACAAGCGGTGGAAGCGATGCGAGCGGCGATCCGCCCGCGGCCTCGATGTCGAACACCGCGCCCTGCCGAGAAGCCACCGCGCGGTAGCGCTCCGCGGCGGCCGGGTCTCCCAGCAGCACCACGTCGGCCGCGAGCTGGGCCACGTCGCTCGCCCCGCCGATCGCCACAGCCAGGTCCGCGGCACCGAGCGCGGCCGCGTCGTTGATCCCGTCGCCCACGAAGGCGACCGCGGGAACCGCGTCGCGCCCGCCGCCGCCCAGCGCGAGCTCCTCGGCGAGTTCGCGCACGATGCGCTCCTTGTCGTGAGGCAGCACCTCCGAGAAGACCCGCTTCACGCCGAGCGACCCGGCCACGGCTTCGGTCGTGGCGGTCGCGTCGCCACTCACGATGGCGGTCTCGATCTTTCGGCGTGCGAGTGCTGCCAGCGCCGGAGCCGCGTCGGGCCTGATGCGGTCCTCCAGCACGACGCCTCCCAAGACGCGCTCGCCGGCAGCGATCCACACGACGATGCGGCCGGCCTGTCGCTGCTCGAGCGCCCCAGCGACGAGATCGGCCGGAACCGACAGCTCTTTCAGCTCCAGCAGCCGCTCGGAACCGGCCAGCGCCGTCGCTCCCGATACCGTGCCGCTGACGCCCATGCCCGCGTGCCGAGCGACGTGCTCGGCCGGCGACACCGTGATGTCGCGCTCGCGGGCGGCGGCGGCGATGGCGGCGGCTACCGGATGCGGGTCTCCTGCCTCCAGCGCCGCAGCCGTGCCGAGGAGGAACTCCGCATCCTGCTCGGGGAGGGCCTCAGGCAACGTCGCCACCACTGACGCGTGTCCCTCGGTGAGCGTGCCGGTCTTGTCGAGGGCGACCAGGCGCAAGTCCCTCGCGCGCTCGAGGGCGGGGCCGCCGCGGATGAGCGCACCGCGCCGAGCGCCCGCGCCCACCGCGTTCACCACCGCGAGCGGGGTGGCGAGACCAAGCGCACACGGGCATGCGACCACGAGCACGGTGACGGCTCGAGCGACGGCTTCGCTCGCCCCGGTGGTGACACCGACTATCAGCAGCGTGGCCGCGGCGACCGCGAGCACCACCGGGACGAACACGCCCGCGACCGCATCGGCGAGCCTCTGCGAGTGGGACTTCGCGAAGACGGCGTCCTCGGCGACGGCGGCGAGGCGGCCGGTGAGGGTGTCGGAGGCCACTCTGGTCACCCGCACTACGAGGACGGCGGTGAGATTGACTGTGCCCGCCCAGACCTCGTCGCCTGGCGTAGCCGCGGCTGGCAGCGGCTCGCCGGTAAGGCGCGAGCGGTCCAGCTCGCTCTCGCCGCTGGTGACGACGCCGTCGACGGGCACCCGCTCGCCCGGCCGCACGGCGATCAGCGCGCCGGGCTCGACCTTGGCGACCGGCACGCGGGACGCCTCGGCCAGCGCACCCGACTCCGGCAGGAGCCACGCCTCCTCGGCAGAGGCGGTCGAGGCCAGCACCACGACCGCCCTCGCGGCGTCACGCTGCCCCAGCGACTCGAGCCAACGGCCGAGCAGCACGATCGTCGTGATCATGGCTGCGGACTCGAAGTAGGTGGGGCCGCTGCCGATGAGCGTGGCCCAGACGCTGTAGAACCACGCGGTCCACGTCCCCAAGACCACCAGCGTGTCCATCGTCGCGCGCCGCACGCGGGCAGCACGCCACGCGCCCGCTAGGAACGGCCACCCGGAGTAGAGCAGCACCACGAGCGAGCCGACGGCCGTGAACAGCTCGACGCGCTGCACGCCCGCGTACTCTGCGGACAGGAACGCCGGATAGAGCACGAACAGGGTCGGCCACAGCACCCACATCCCCACCGCGGCGCCAACGAAGAACCGCAGGAACATGTCGGCCGAGTCCGTTGCGGCGGCATCGGCCAGCCGCGCGGGCTCCGCCCGGTAGCCGAGCAGCCCGACTCGGTCCCTCAGCTCGTCGGGCTCGGTCCGCGCCGGGTCGTAGGTGACGCGTGCGAGCGAGGCCGCGTAGCTCACCTCGGCGTCGAGCACCCCGTCGATCCCCAGCAAGGCGTCTTCGAGCACGAGCGCGCACGAGGAGCACCACATCCCGCCCACGCGCAGCGTTTCTCGGCGGGCACCGGCCGCGGCGGCAGCCACCGCCTTACGCTCGGCGGCCCGTGCGTTGCGCGCGCTGCGCTCGCCGGGCGGGGCGAGCAGCTCCGAGAACCCACCGGCTTCGGCCGCGCTCCACACACGTCGGCAACCCTCGCAGCAGAAGTCGTGGCCGTCGTCTCGAAGCGGTCTGCCGATCAGTGGCAGCCCGCACAGGTCGCACGCAGCCCGCCCGCCCGCCGAGCGCTCGGCGCCGCCCTCGCGCGGGTCTGGCGGACCGCTCACGGGGGCGGTCTCACGCGCCTGCGGCCAGGCCGATGCCCTGCCACACGACAATCAACCCGAGGCCGACGACCAGAGCACCCGAGGCGGTCGCGAACGCGCCGCGGGCGCGCACTCCCAGCAGGCCGCTCGCCGCGCCGAATCCAGCGAGCGCGGGCACGGTGCCCAACCCGAAGGCGAGCATCGTGAGCGCTCCGTAGAGCGGGTAGCCCGTCGCGAGTGCCGCGATCTCGACCGGCAGGAGCGGAGCGCAGGGCAACAGGCCCATCAGCATCCCAAGTGCGAACCCCCAGCGCGGTCCGCGGCGCAGCAACTCGGACGTCGCGCGCCCGAACCACGGCCGGTCGGTGAGCAGCCGGGTGGGCTCGGGAAGACGCGTGCCCCGCGCGCGAAGCGAACTCGCCAACAGCACGACGCCGGCGGCCACCATCGCGACGCCGCCGGCGAGCTTGAGCCAGCGGGTCACGTTCTCGGGCGAGAAGGGGCCCGAGAGCGCGGCCATCGCTCCGGCCTGGCCGAGGAGCCCGAGCAGGGCGCCCAGCAGCGCGTAGGTCGTGATGCGGCCCGCGTGATACCCCAGCTGAAAGCCGAGCGGCCGCTTGGAGCCTGCGCCACCTCCTGCGGTCCGCACCCCGCAGCCCTCGGCAAGCGAAGCGGCGGCGACGAACGGCCCGCACATCGCCAGGCAGTGCCCGAACCCCCCCGTCAGCCCGAGGAGAAAGGCGCCCCACAGGGCGGCCGACCCAAGGCCGGCTATCTGCATGCTTCCGTGGTCCATGCTACTGGGTCAGGAACTTGTCGAAGGCGCCGAGCGGACCGTTGAGAGCCTGCACGAAGTACACGACGTAGAAGATCAGGAACACGACGTATGCAACGATGATCCCCTTGATGATGAACGGGACCTTACCGTGGGCCTCTTCCAGCCCCTCGGGGTAGCGATGGATCGGCTCGGCGACGTCGGGAAGCACTTCCTCGGCGGGGACCATGTCTCCTCCGGCCTTGCGGAACCATCCCGAGCGCGCCGTGAAGTAGACGACGAGGAAGAACGTGACGCCCACGGCTAGCGCCCAGAGCGTCGCTGCGATCTGTTGCGACTGCGGCATGGCGTCACGCTCCTGTCTCAGAGTCGGCGGGGGAGCCGGATTCACCGGGGTACGGGTCGTCGATCGTGAGCACGATTCCCGCGGCGCCGGCGAGATCGCGCCACTGACCGGCGGCGATCGACCATGCCAAAGCGACGGCGGCGATCGAGACGAACACGGCGAACGTGGCCACGATCATGTAGACGGAGAGGTCCATCAGTTGGTCACCTCCGGGTCCTTCGCGCCCACAAGGTCGCGGGTGTAGTAGATGATGTCCCACTTCTGCTCGTCGGTCAGGATGAAGCGCCACGCGGGCATGGCGGTGGGATGCAGGTTGTTCTCGTCGCCGCCGTCGAACCCTACGACACCTTGGTCGAGTCGCCAATACCACCACTCGGCGGGCGAGGTGAGCGCCGGGTCCTCGGCGAGGTTCGCAGGCGTGGGCATGAGCGGCGGGCCGTACTGCCCGTCGCCGAGCGCCTTGGCGCCGTGGCAGCCGGCGCACAGGGTGTTGTAGAGCTCCCCACCGTTCTTGCGGGCCTGGTCCGTCTCCGGCCAGGGCGAGTCGAGAGCCTGGTAGCGAACGGGCAGTTCGTCGCTGACATCGTCGGGCTCGCTCGGCGAGATGAAGGTCTTCTGGACGTACTGGATGGCCTCCCAGCGCTCCTGCTCGGAGAGCAACACGCCCCACTGCGGCATGGCGGTGTTGTTGATGCCCACCGTGATCTTCCAGAAGAGCTCGGAGTCCGGCATCGTGTCGAACTCATCGACGGTGAAGTTGGCGGGCGGCGGTACGAGGTTCTGCGCGGACTGGCCATCGCCCTGGCCGGCATCGCCGTGGCACATCCAGCAGCGCTTCAGGTAGACCTCGCGGCCCCTCATGACGTTGGTACCGACAGGCATCTTGAGAGGCTCCACGTTCTTTGGAATCTCCGGATCGCCCGGCTCGGCGTCCGCCGGAGGGAAGAGCAGGATCGTTCGAACGTAGTTCGAGATCGCCCAGCGCTGGTCACTATCGAACCAGTACTTCCACTGGGGCATCGCACGCATCGGGATCGACTCGCTGATGCGCCAGTAGTAGTCCTGAGGCGTCCACTCCGAGTAGGTCGCGGTGTCGAGGAAGCTCGGCGCCGCGGGCTGCAGGCCAAGTGCGTCCGGACCGTCGCCCGCTCCGCCGTAGCCGTGGCAGAATGCGCAGTTCATGACGTACATGGCTTTGCCGGTGGCGACGAACTCCTCGGACTCGTCGGTGGGTGGCTTGGCGTCCGCGTACTTGGCCGGCATCTCACCCTCGTCGGTGTAGTGCGGCACCATGTCCATGTAAGCGCCCTGGATGAACGCGATGGCCAGCCAGCGGTCCTTCTTGCTCAGCGACTGCTCCCACTGCGGCATCACGGTGCCGGGAACTCCCTCGCTCAACCGCCAGAAGAAGTACGAGGGATCGAGGTTCCTGAGCCGAGGCTGGCGCAGGTTGGCGGGGCGTGCGTTGTTCATGTTCGCGTACGGACCATCACCACTTCCTGAACAGCCGTGGCACGTCAGACAGTGCTCCGCGTAGATCTTGCGCCCGGCATTCCACGTGTCGATGTCGGTGGGGAAGGGCTGCTTCTCGTCGTTGTACTCGGCCGGGACCATCAGGTCCGTGCTGGCGTTCTGCTTGTTGCCCATCCGGTTGAGGTAGGCGACCAGAGCCTCGAGCTGCTGATCGGTGAGATAGCTGAACGCCGGCATGATCGAGTTGGGCGTGTACTTCCGAGGATCACGCAGGTGGTCCATCTCCCAGCGGTCGCCGCGCTTGAAGCCGATGTTCGCGAGGTCCGGACCGGTGCGCAACGTGCCGAGCTGGTGCGGGTTGTCGTAGACGTACTCTCCGGCCCTGCTCGGCTTGGAGGTCGAGTGGTCGTTGGGGCGCGTGAACTGGCTGTGACAGTACACGCAGCCGTTGGACTTGTAGAGTTCGAGGCCTTGCTTCTCGAGCGCGGTGTACTGGTTTGTCGTGATCGTGGGCGCCGGCTTGAACACGGCCACCGGCAGGAAGACCACCACGGCGACGACGCTGAGCACTACCGCAAGGCCGCCGATGATGATCGTCTTGGGCGTCATGTGCATCTTCTCGACGTCCTTTCTAGGCGGTCGCGACCGCGTCGGCAGCGGGCGCCGTCTCGGTCTTCTCGGCGGGCATCTGCTGTTTGGCGAGCGTTCGGAATGCGTTGTATGCGAACAGGTACTGGGCGAGGATGATCACGGTTCCGAAGGCTGCTCGGCCGATCCACAAGGGCCTCACGCCGCGAAGCACCGCGATGATCGGGATGCCCTGCGCGAAGCTGGTGGCCTGCGTGAGCCCGGCGGCGGTAAGTACGAAGAAGAAGCCCAGGAAACCGATCGTGGTGAGCCACCAGTGGGTCCACGCGAGCCGCTCGGAGTAGAGCGGGCGGCCGGTGAGGCGCGGGAAGACGTAGTAGACCGTGGCCCACATGGTGTAGGCGACGAAGCCGAGCAGGGCCAGGTGTGCGTGTGCCACGCTCCAGTTGGTGAAGTGGATGAACTGGTTGAAGCCGCGCAACGCCTGGAGCGAGCCCTGGAGGCTCACGGCCATGTACCAGAACGCGCCGGTCAGCGCGAAGCGCAGCGGGATCGAGTAGAACGCGGCGCGCCACGACCCTCGCACCGTCATGAACATGTTGACGACGAACGCCGTGACCGGGATGAGCAATCCGATAGACGTCACCACCGAGATGACCTTGAGCCACTCGGGCACCGGCGCCTGGAGGATGTGGTGGGTGCCCACCGCCGTGTAGAAGAACGCGAGGAACCAGAATGCGATGAGCGCCAGCGTGTATGCGTAGAGCGGGCGCTTCACTTCCTTCGGCACGATGTAGTAGAGCAACGGGATCGATCCGGTCGTGAACCACAGTCCCAGGATGTTGTGGCCGTAGAACCAGCCCCAGATCGCATCGTTGAGGCCGGTCAGCGCGCCGGTGGGAGGTGCCCAGATCACGTTGCCGATCGAGAAGACTATCGGGAACCAGATGAGGGTGCCCATGATGTACCACAGCGACACGTAGAGGTCCTTCTCCTCGCGCCGCCCGATCGTCATGAACAGGTTGAAGGCCGTGGCGACGAGAAGAATCACGATGCCGATATCGATCGGCCAGGCCAGCTCGGCGTACTCGCGAGCCTGCGTCCACCCGAAGAACAGGCCGCCGACACCGATCGCCAGGGCGAGGTTCCACGCGTAGGCGACCACGAGTCCCAGCGTCTCGGAGTAGATCTTGGTCTTGGTGAGCCGCGGGATGATGTAGTACCACCCACCGACCATCGCCAACGAGAGCCAGCCGAACGCCAGGCCGTTCACGTGCGCCTGCCGCAGCCTGGGGAACACCATCCACGGTATTCCCGACGCGAAGTCCGGTGCGATGAACTCGGTCGCCTGCAACAGTCCCAGCGTGATCGCGAGCACGAGCCATACGATCGCCGAGACCATGTAGGTCTTTGCGGCGCGGTCCTCGTAGGGCCGAGCCTCTTCCGCGGCAGCCATAGTCCCTCCCCGTTCGCGACTAGGCCGCCGAGAAGCAACGGCCCCTCCCGCAGTCATTCTATAGGTGATGCATGCGAGCGCATATGGCCGCATGAGGGAATGCTCAGCTTGTGGAGCCTATTCCGGAGGCGAGCGAAGTGTTCACGGATCGCACTGACGCAGGGCGTCAACTTGCCGAGGAGTTGCGCGGCACTGTCCTTTCCGACGATGCCATCGTGCTGGGCATCCCGCGGGGCGGCGTGATCGTGGCGGCGGAGGTGGCACGGTCGCTGGGGCTGCCGCTCGATGTCGCGGTGGCCGCCAAGGTGGGCGCGCCCGGCAACCCCGAGTACGCGATCGGTGCCGTGGCTGAGGACGGCGAGGTGACCGCGAACCCGGGCGCCGGGTACTCGGCAGCGGAGGTTCGCGCCCACTCACAGGCGGCGTTTGCGAAGGTGCGCGCTCAGCTCGCTATGTGGCGCGAGGGTAGGGAGCCGCTGAGGATCGCCGACCGGACAGTCCTGCTGGTCGACGACGGACTCGCCACGGGCCTTACCGCGATAGCCGCTGCCGAGTGGCTTCGCCGACAAGGCGCGGGGCGGGTGGTGGTTGCGGTGCCCGTAGCGCCGCCTGATACGCTCGAGACGATGCGACGCCACGCCGACGAGGTCATCGTCGTCGAGCGTGCCGCGCTTCTTCTCGGCGGTTGGGCAGTTCTATCGGGACTTCGGTCAGACGAGCGATGCCGAGGTGCGCGCGGCGCTGGAGGCGGCGGGGTAGAATCGTGCGGCACCGCTGGCGCAGGTTCTGGCGGCGCACTCGACCGTCCCGTGCCGAGGAGAGCCGCATGCCCGACGACCTTTGGGTCGCGATCGACTTCGAGACCGCGACGCGCGAGCCCACGAGTGCCTGCGCGCTCGGTGTCGCGCTGATCGACGGCCTCGAAGTGGTCGAGACGGCGAGCTGGCTCATCAGGCCACCGTTCAACGAGTACGAGTTCTGGAACACCCACATCCACGGCATCAGCGCCGAGGACACCGAGCTCGCGCCGGACTTCGACGAGCTGTGGTGGGAGATCGGGCCGCTGCTCAACGGGCGCAAGCTGCTCGCCCACAACGCGAGCTTCGACATGCGCGTGCTGGGCGCTCTGATCGACTCCCGCGACCTCACCGCTCCGCGCTACGAATACGCGTGCACGGTCACGCTCGCCCGCAAGGCGATGCCGCAGCTGCCCAGGCACACGCTGGACACCGTGTGCGACCACTGCGGCATCCCGCTCGTGCACCACGACCCTGCCAGCGACGCCGCCGCGTGTGCCCGCGTTGCGCTGGCGTGCGCGCAGGCCGTGGGGGCGACCTCGATCGACGCTGCCTGCGAAGCGCTGGGCGTGGGCGTGCGTTCCCGCTGACCCTTGGGTAAAGTCGAGTCGAGCACTTCCCCCGAGAGGAGACCCGCATGAGCGCCACCCTTCGTCAGCGCATGGTCTTGGCAGTCGTAGTGGGCGCGGCGCTACTCGCGGCCCTGCTTCTGAGCGGTTGTGGCGGGCCCAAGGTGCCCGACGTGGTGGGCATGCGCCAAGATGAGGCCGTTCGGGCACTCCAGGACGCCGGCTACCTTCTCGGCGACGTGAGCGCTGTGGCGACCAACAGCGTGGGAGTCGGCCTCATCGCGGCGCAGGACCCGGCGGCGGGGGAGCGGCTCAAAGAGGGCAAGCCGGTCGCTCTTGCGGTCAACTTCAGCGACGGCGTCGACACGGTCGTGCCCACGGTGACCGGGTTGCAGGAAGTGACGGCGGTCAACGTTGCGAAGACGAGCAACCTGGTGCCGCTCGTGACCAACCAGTACAGCGACGATACGGCCGTCGGCATGGTTGCGGCGCAGAGCCCCTCGCCCCAGTCTCAGGTCAAGGCGGGCGACACGCTGGTGATCGTGGTCTCGAAGGGCAAGGCCCCCGCAACAGCCGAGGTCCCCAACGTGAAGGGCAAGTCCCAAAGCGACGCCGAGTCCGCCATCGAGAAGGCCGGCTTCACCTTCACGACCACGAAGGTCTACTACGACTCGGTCGCCAAGGGGAAGGTCATCACGCAGGAGCCCGCCGGCGGCTCGAGCGCGACCAAGGGCACGAAGGTGCAGATAGTCGTGTCGCTCGGCAAGGGCACAGGGGCGGCCACCGTGCCGTCGGTCAAGGGTAAGTCCGAGTCGTCCGCGAAGACAGCGATCACCGACGCCGGTTTCAAGGCCAAGGTCATCAAGCAGTACAACGACTCGGTGGCCAAGGGCAACGTCATCGACCAGTTCCCGGCTGGCGGATCGAAGGCCGCGGCCGGCTCCGAGGTGCTCATCGCCGTGTCGAACGGCAAGCAGCCCGCGGGCACGGTGGCCGTGCCTGACGTGATGGGGATGACCGAGATCGAGGCTGTGAGCGCCATTGAAGCGGCCGGACTGGTTGCGGCCGTGGAACAGCTTGCCTCTGCGGACGTTGCCGCAGGCAACGTGGGCTACCAGTTCCCTGCGGCGGGCACCCAAGTGACGCCGGGCTCCGAGGTGCTCGTGGCGGTCTCGAGCGGGCCGGCTCCGGAGTAGCGCCGGCGCGTAGCCACTGCGCTATGCTCGGCGCATGACGACAGCGGCCCCAAAGAGCGAGCGGCTCTTCGTCCTCGATGCCCTGAAGGGCTTTGCGATCACGTGCGTCGTGATGGGGCACGCGCTGCTGCGCATCGTGCCGGATCCGGCGAGCAATGCCGCCTACCTGTTCCTCTCGGCGTTCGAGATGCCGCTGTTCATGTTCCTGTCCGGCTACATCCTGCCGGGGCGGGTTCGCGGCTCGCGGGTCGTGTGGCTGCGCAAGCGCGCGGTGCGCCTGCTCGTGCCGTTCTTCGCGTGGCAGGCGATCTTCTTCCTGTCGCGACGGCTCACGCCTGCCGCGCTCGAGTCGCCGCTCCAGCTTGCCGAGGGGCTCGCGCGCTATCTGGCGACCACCTTCGCCGCGCCCACAGCAGGCCTGTGGTACCTGCCCGCGCTGATGCTGTGCTCGATCGGGCTCGCGCTCTACTTCCCGCTGCGCACCCGCCCGCTGTTGCTCGCGGTCGCGGGGTGGGCGACGTTCGCCGCGCTGCTGCTGGTGCGGGACCGCATCGGGCTCGCAGGCGACTACGGACTGCTCAAGACCTCGACGTATTGGGTGTTCTTCTCGGCGGGCTACGCGTGGGGCGAGTGGAAGCGCTCGCTGCAGCCGAGTAAGCCGCTGTGGCGCTGGTCGTGGGCGCTGCTCTATCCGATGGCCGCAGTGCCGGCCATGCGCCTGATGCCGGCGCTGGGCGTTGTGGGCAACGGTGTCGCGAAGGTGGTGCTGGGACTGGCCGGAACGGGGTTCTCGGCGGTGCTGCTCGAGATGGTTGAGCCGCTCGCGAAACGCATCCGGCTCGACGCGCTGGGGCGGCTCACACTGGGCATCTACTGCTCGCAGTGGCTGTTCCTGCGAGGCGATGCGTGGATCGCACCGCGTCTGGGCACCGGTGCTGCCGGCGTGCTCGCGCTGTTCGCGTTCGCGATGGTGGGCTCGGTCGCGACCACGTGGCTCATCGGCAAGGTGCCGGTCGTGCGCGGAGTGCTTCTCGGCGAGTGGCCGAGGAAGCCGGTCGCGGCCCTACCTGACGCGGAAGTAGTCGGCCGTACCTGAGCCGGCTGCGTTCGCGGAGTCGCCTGGGTGATAGGCCACGAGCTTCCAGCGGCCCTTGGACGTGAACCTGACGGGGGCCTTGTAGACGGTCTTGGCCGACGAGTAGTAGAC
This sequence comes from uncultured Actinomycetes bacterium, assembly GCA_963702525.1. Classification (GTDB taxonomy): domain Bacteria; phylum Actinomycetota; class Coriobacteriia; order Anaerosomatales; family PHET01; genus CAVPCY01. The sequence continues at coordinate 14,789 of CAVPCY010000016.1, forward strand.
GTATCTCGCCGTGAAGGACCTGACGTAGTGGTACCGGCCGTCAGAGCGCTTCTTGTACGCCTTTATCCTCACGCGGTTCGAGTCGCTCGTGAGGTGTCTCGGCTCGACGTAGCCCTTCGCGTAGTACGTCCGGTTGCGGTAGCGCGTCTTCCAGGAGGTCGTACGAATCAGCTTCGCCTTGGGCATGACGCTGACCGTCGTCGAGTTCGAACCAGCGTAAGGCGAAGCATCCGCGAAGCGCGCTCGGAAGCTCAGCTTGGTCTTCAGTCCGCCGATCGACTTCGTGGCGCGGCCAGTGGAGTCGGTGACGGCCGAGCCGACCGGGACCCAGTCCGATCCGTTCCAGCGATCGAACACGATCGTCTGCCCACTCAGCGCCGTCCCGCCGGCATCTCTCAAGCGGGCGGTGAGCACCGCCGAGCCGCCGTAGGTCGGCGCGCTGGCCGGCCCGGCAAGCGTCAGGGCGGTCGGTTCCGGAGTCGCCTGGACGGCGAGCGCGACCGTGACCGGCGCCGAGAAGGCGATGCCGTCGCTCACTCGGTATGAGAAGGAGTCCTCGCCGATGTAGCCCGGCTGGGGCGTGTAAGCGAAGGAGCCGTCGGGATTGAATGTGAGGTCGCCGCTCGTGGTGCCTGTGATCAGCTCCGCGGTGAGCGCGTTGCTCGGAAGGTCCGGGTCGCTGTCGTTCGCTAGCACCCCTGGGGCGGCGACGGTCCTCGTGGTGTCGAGAACGCCGATGTAGCTATCGTCCGCTCCCGAAGGCGCGCTGTTGATCTCGCGCACGGTGACGGTGATCGTCTCGCTGTCGGTGGAGGGCCCGTCGCTGACGATGACGCTGAACGTGTAGCTCCCCGGTCCCTGGGCCTCGGTGGGAGTGAAGGTGAAGGCGCCGGTCGCCGAGTCGATGCTCGCCCCGGCAGGGGCTCCGCTGAGCCGGTACGAGAGCCGGTCGCCGTCAACATCGGTGGCTGTCGCGACGAAGGCCAGCGGCTGGAGTTCGTCGACCGCTCGCGCGCCGATAGCAGCCAGCGCGGGAGCCGAGTTGCCCCGGGTCAGCGACATGAAACGCGTCCGGTAGCTCACCGTCACCGGCGTGCGGGTTCCCTCGGCGTAGATCCCGCCCGAGAGCGTCACGTCGAACTGATCGCCGGCGGCGTAGCTGATCGACGACGGGTTCGGGCGGAAGATGAAAGCGTTCGCGACCCCGTAGCCGCCGGTGTTGAAAGCGAAGAACTCACCGCTCGTGTCGGTGTCAGCGGCGGTGAAGGTCCACGTCGTACCATCGGAGACGCGCCTCAGCGTGACGGTGTGGCCGCTGCCGTCCCAGTCGTATCGAGAGGGATTCAGCGTGAGCGACCACGGGGTGTAGCTGTCGAAGAAGCCCTGGTCCATCGGGAAAGGGCCGGCCGAGGGGTAGGCGATCGCCGAGTAGGGCACCTGGGTCGTCCGCGAGCCGTCGAAGGCGTAGGTGGTGTGCCTCGACGCGGCGAAACCGATGCCGGTCTTGAGCATCCGCGGGTTGAGCAGCCAGCGCCTGTGCCCGACTCTTGAGATGTTGCCGCTGTCTTCGTCGGCCAAGCAGCCCATCTCGAAGCTCGCCGAGGTGGAGTAGCCCCAGCCGATGTTGCTCGAACTGGTGGAGGCGTAGCCCCGATCGTAGAAGGCCTGGGGCATGTCGGCGGGCTTGGGCGGGGTGTGCGAGAAGGTGCCCGCGGCGAGCAACACCGCGCCGTATTGGGCGTCTGCATTGCGGGCGGGGTCCAGCGACACGTCGTGAGGGACTCCCGCGAGGAAGCGGGCGAAGTTGATCGTCTTGAGCCCGTCGTTGAGGAAGCCCGCGTTCACCGCACCGGGCGCGTAGGGCGCGACGACACTCGGAGTGCTTGAGTAGGTCGCCCCTGAGTAGCTGGGCCTGAGCTCGCTCCAGAGCGTGCGGACCTGCGAGTCGCTGTAGCCGGCGGTCTGGGCGATGCCCATGTCGGCCGCAAGCGCGGTCGTGGGGGCGAGGGCGCCGAGAAGCAGCGCGGTCGCCAGAAGAGTCGATAGCCTCATGTTTGCTCTAGTCGGCATTCTGGCGGCGCGATGCTGAGACCTTGGCGGATTGTTCCTCGAAAACGTGCAAGGCGGTCCTCTCGCTGGCCGGGGCCGCCGCCGCGGCGTCCTGACCTCTACCCGCCGAGCAGCGCCGCCAGCTCCTCCGGGGTCGTGACCGGCCGCTGGCACGAGAATCCTCGGCACACGTAGGCGGTCGCTGTGCCACCAACAGCTTCGCGGCCAGCCAGTAGCTCGATTCCCGGATCCGGCTCCGAAGCGCTGCACGCCACCACGAGGTGCGGCCGAAAACCGGAGCGCGCCACCGCGAGCAGCGGCTCCGGGCTCGTCGCCCACGATCGCGAGCTCTTGGACGGGGGAGAGCGCGAAGTCGAGCGAGCTGAGCCACTGCGCGAAGCCGAGGGGAGCGCGCTCCATCCACTCGCGCGTCTGCGCGAGCGCGCCGTGCGCCGCGTCGGCGTAGCGGCCATCGCCGGTGTAGGCCGCCAGGCGCAGCAGCACCCCCGCGGCCATCGCGCCGCCCGAAGGGACCGCGCCGTCCTGCAGCCCCTTGGGTCGCACGATCAGCGTCTCGTGATCGTCGCTGGTGTCGAAGAAGCCGCCGTCTGGATCGGCGAAGTGCTCGAGGATCGAGTCCGCCAGCTCGCGGGCCGCGGCGAACCAGCGCGGCTCGAAGGTCGTCTGGTACAGCTCGAGCAGGCCATCGGCGACGTTCGCGTAGTCCTCGAGGTAGCCGTTGAGCTTGGCGTGGCCGTCCTTCCACGTGCGCAACATGCGGCCGCGCTCGTCGCGCATCTGCGCCCAGAGGAACTCCGCGTTGCGCTGGGCGACCGCCAGGTAGTCGTCGCGGCCGAGCACGCGCGCCGCCTCGGCGAACGCGGCGAGCATCAGACCGTTCCAGCCGGCGAGGACCTTGTCGTCGAGGCCGGGCTTCACGCGCTGCTCGCGCGCGCCGAGAAGGACGCGCCGCGTGCGTGCGAGGCGCGCCTCCACCTCTTCGAGCGGCAGCCCGCGTTCGTCGGCGATCTCAGCAGCTGTGCGCGAGACGAACAGGATGCTCTTGCCCTCGAAGTTGCCGCCCGGGGTGATCCCGTAGGCGTCGGCGAACAGCTCGGCGTCGCCGTACGGGTCGTCGGACGAGCCCTCGAGCGCGGCGCGGACCCCCTGGAGCGTCCAGACGAAGAAGCGGCCTTCTTCGCCCTCGGAGTCGGCGTCTTGGGCCGAGTAGAACCCGCCCGCCGGGTCGAGCATCTCGCGCACGACGTAGTCGAGGGTCTCGGTCGCCACTCGGCGGTACGACTCGTCGCCGGTGACCTGGTAGCCGTGAAGGTAGAGGCGCGCGAGCTGCGCGTTGTCGTAGAGCATCTTCTCGAAGTGGGGCACCAGCCAGATCTCGTCGGTCGCGTAGCGGTGGAAGCCGCCGCCGAGCTGGTCGTAGATGCCGCCGCGCATCATCGCGTCGAGGGTGCTTGTGGCCATGTGCAGCAGCCCCGCGTCGCCGGTCGTGTGGTGCCGCCGCAAGGCGAACTCGGCGATCGACGGTTGCGGGAACTTGGGCGCGCCGCCCCATCCGCCGTTGGTGGCGTCGAAGGCGCCCTCCAGCCCGCGCACCGCCATCTCGAGCGTCTCGGGTTCGAGGGACTCGCGGACTCGCCGTCCGAAGCGGGCAGCCCCTGTGCTAGTGCGGCCCGCAGTTGCTCGCCCGCTTGGACCACGTCGGCGCGCCTCGTCTCCCACACCGTGGCGATCTGCCGGAGCACATCCGAGAACGACGCCATCCCGTAGCGCGCCGTGCCGGGGAAGTACGTGCCGCCGAAGAACGGCACGGCGTCCGGTGTGAGGAACACGCTCATGGGCCAGCCGCCGCCGCCCGTGAGAGCCTGCACGGCATCCATGTAGACCGCGTCGACGTCGGGGCGCTCTTCTCGGTCGACTTTGATCGAGACGAAGTGCTCGTTCATCAGTGCCGCGGTCGCCTCGTCTTCGAAGCTCTCGTGCTCCATCACGTGGCACCAGTGACAC
>CAVPCY010000017.1:0-163661 GCA_963702525.1 uncultured Actinomycetes bacterium
AGCTCTACGTCTACAACCCTAGCATCGGCGCCAAGGCGCCCTATGGCGATCTCTCCACACAGAGATGTAGCGGCAACGCCAACTTCTGGAAGATCTACTCCAAGTACTTCGGTTCACCTCTGGCGAACCCACGTATGCGCAGCGTCTACCGCTTCCGCAACCGCTACAACGGCACGTACCTGTACACGGCGTCAATCACCGAGCGACTCAAGCTAAGAAGTACCCGAGGAAGTGGGATTACGGCGGAGCTGCCTTCTCGTGGGACACGTCGGTTCCCGCGTCCGCTACCAAGCCGGTCTGGCGCTTCTACAACCGTCTGACCCACAAGTACTCTTTCACTGCCGACTCTGCGAAGTACAAGTACCGCAGGAGCGCGAGGGGCGACGATGCGTGGAAGTACGGCGGGGTGGCCTGGCGTGTCGCGACGCCGAGCAAGCACACCGACGGCGCCCAGACCGTCTATCGGTTCAAGAACCGACTGACCGGCGGCTACCTGCTTACTGCGTCGAACGCGACGGTCTCGAAGCTGAGAAGCGCGCGCTACGCGAGCAAGTGGCGCTACCTCGGCCCCACGTACTACCTCCCGAGGTACAAGCCGCAGCCCTAGTTCGCCCCGCTGGTCGCGAGAAGCTCGTGCCTACAGCCTCCGGTTCGACGCCAGCGGCACCGGCGGCGCCAGTACGCCCTCGTCAGCAAAGCGCTTGGCGAGCCGGCGGATGAACTCGTGGCGCACCGGGATGCGGTCCTGATAGCTGCGGCACCTGATCGTGACGTTGAGGACTGCGGCCGGCGGAGTCAGTTCGGCGAAGCGAGCGCCGGGCTCTTCTCCCGGACGGCCTCCGGGCACTCGGCGATGACCTCACGCGCGACCTCGAGCGCGATGCGCTCGACCTGATCGGGATCGCCGGCACTGGCGAACGAGACCGGGATGAGCAGCACGAACTCGGGGTCGAGCGTGGTGAAGTTCGTCACGGTCGCGCGCGCGAGCACCGAGTTGGGCACGAGCGCCACGTCGTTGGTGAGCTTCTGTACCGTGGTGTTGCGCCACGTCACGTCGAGCACGACGCCTTCCTCGCCCGTCTCGAGGCGGATGAAGTCACCGGGCTGGATCTGCTTGGACGCGAGCAGCTGGATGCCGCTGAAGACGTTCTCGAGCGTGGGCTGTAGCGCGAGGCCTACCGCCAGCCCGCCGACGCCGAGCGCGGTGAGGAGCGGAGCCACCGAGATGCCCGCCGTCGCGAGCATCATCAGAATGCCGATGACCCACACGACGCCGCGCGCAAGGTTCACGAAGATGGAGCCACTGGGCAGCGGGGTGTCCTCTCGCATCGTGTACGCGCGGACGATGCGGCCCAGGATGCGAGCGCCGAAGGCCGTGAAGACGAAGATGGTGAGAAGCCTCATGCCCCGGATAGCGTCGGCAAGCGCCTCGCCAGTCATGCCTGAGGCTGAGATGCCGATACGGGCGCCCAGGATAAGGCCGAGCGAGGTCGGCAGCCAATGGAGGCCGGCAGCCAGCTGAAGCAGCAAGGGATGCTGCCCGTCTTTGCCGCGCGATCGGAGCGCGCTGAAGATGACCTGATCGATGATCAGGCCCGCCGCGCCGCACCCCAGCGTCCACAGGAGCGTCTCGCTCCACTGCACCCACAGGTCGTTCACGGCCACACCTCCTCGGCGAGAATCCTACACCAGCGACAGGGGAGGTGAGGCGGCGGCGAGCGCGTTGACCGAGCCTGCATGGGCGGATACACTAGCGCGTGCTCCGCGCCCGCGCGGGGCCGGGCCGAGCGCTCGCATAGGTTCGACCGGGCCGTTAGCTCAGTTGGCAGAGCAGGGGACTTTTAATCCCAAGGTCGCAGGTTCGAGACCTGCACGGCCCACCATATATGCCCCCATCGTCTAGAGGCCAAGGACTCCGCCCTTTCAAGGCGGCAACAGGGATTCGAATTCCCTTGGGGGCACCAAGCAATTCGCAGTCAGCCGGGGCAGAACCCCCGGCTGACTGCCTTTGTGCCCTCGGCTTGCGTTCAGCCCGCGGCTACGGGGTGATGGCGATGCGGCATGTGTATGTGCGGCATGTGCGCGTTGCGGAAGAGATGCTCGACGCCCTCGACCAGCAAGTAGAACACAGTAGCGATCATGCTGACGATGAAGCCCAGTATGTAGACAAGCGCCGCGCCGATGATGAGCGCAACGATAATTCCAACTGTCCAAGTCAGCGCCCCAGGCATTTGAATCGCCTCCCACCAATTCACGATCACAATCCTTGTCATTCCCACGGTTCTCGAACGCTGGGGTAACGCAGACCGAAGAGTCGGGTACGTCGTCGGCGTTGCCGACACGGATGCGCTTGTGAGGTGGCTCCACCAAGCGAGAGACACGCAGGGGGTGCAGCGCGTCTTGGGCGGACGAAGGTTCGCGTTTCGGTCTCGGATCCCTCGCGTGAACCGGCCCGACCACGGACGTCGACCCGGAGACGCAGAAAGACCCGCTCTCGAGCGGGCCTTTCTACCATGAAGAAGACTCTTTGCATTCGGCCCTGCCAAGCCGAAGTGCTCAACGTCTATGCCGGTATCATGCCTCTTGCGCGTGAACATGGCTTGTACGCGCCGTGTAGGCTTTCTTGGCGGTCTGTGGAGTAGCGATGGAGCGCGGCTTGCTTCATGCCGATGCAAGAGTGGCCAACCGTTGCGGTTCGCCCGTGAGTGATCAGCACGCCCCCATCGTCTAGTGGCCAAGGACGCCGCCCGCTCAAGGCGGAAACGGAGATTCGAATTCTTCTGGGGGCACCAGTTGGTCGTCCGCGAGTCGCCGCAGTCGCGCCGCAGCGCGGCGCTCCCTGCTAGAATGTGCGCGCTGCCCTTGACTCGGGCGGTGACGCGGGCGATTGGCGCAGTGGGAGCGCAGCACCCTTACAAGGTGACGGTCGGGGGTTCAAATCCCTCATCGCCCACCAGCAACTGACGAGGCCTCGGCGATGGCGCCGGGGCCTCCGCGTTTCTTCCTAGTGAACTGCCCGTTGCGCTCTTCGGCCTACTCGCCCGGCCCCGGCGGCTTTCGCGCCGCCTTCGTCGCGGCGCGGCGAGTCTTCTCGGCGAGGCGACGCTCCTTGGCTGCTCGCGACGGCTTCGTGGCCCTGCGGGGAGCGGGCGGCGGCGCCATCGCCGCGGTGATGCGCTCGCGCAGTCTCCCCAGGCAGACCTGCTTGTTGCGGTGCTGACTGCGCTCTCGGCGACACAGCACCACGATTCCAGTGGGGAGGTGCTTGAGCCTGACCGCGGAGTCCGTCGTGTTGACGCCTTGACCGCCCGGTCCGGTCGCCCGGAACGCGTGCACCTCACACTCGGCCAGAAGCGCCGTGTCCGTCTCGGGCAGGCGATAGCCTTCGGGTACGTGAGGTGTCATCTCTCTAACGAGATGGCGTCGACCGGGCACGAGTCTATGGCGTTGCGAACGCAGTCATACAGGTCCTCACCCGGATTCGGGGTGATGACGTGGGCGAACCCGTCGTCTTCGAGCCTGAAGACCTCGGGGCATTCGTCCTCGCAGTTGCCGCATCCGATACACAGATCCTCGTCGACGACTGGCTTCATGCTGGGCCTCCTGGCGCCGGAACCACCGCTTCGGCCGCGGCTCGTGCTGAGAACTTACCCGCTTTGCGCCTCGCCAACGGGCGACGAGGGGGTGACAGAGGCACCAGATTTCGTTATCCTGTTCACGAAGTCTCAGGGGGATGCCGATACTACTCGGTGTCCCGTTTCGTCTCGGAGGTCGCTTGTGAGCACCAAGAACATCGCAGCAATCATCGTGGCCGCGCTCGTTGCGGGTGTCGTCATCGGCAGCTTCGGTATCGCGAGCGCCGGCGGTCAGGTCAAGCTTCCTGCTCCGGGCGGATCCGAGTGCTCGTCCTGCACCGACGAGGCCGCGTGTGGTGAGGCCGCTGCGGCGGCTCCCACCGCTGCCGCAGCCGCTGGATGCGCGGACTGCGCCGAGGCGGCCCCTGCGGCTGCTGCTCCTGCTGCTGCTCCTGCTGCTGCGGCGGCATGCGATCCGGCCGCCGGTGCGTGTGGTTCCGGAACCGGCGGGTGCCCGAGCAGCGGTCAGTAGTCGCTGCTCCGGCGAGTCGCCGACCCATAGATCGTCTTCGAGAGGTCGCCCCGTGGGGCGGCCTCTCGGTTTGCGGGCCGAGTCGGGTACCTACTCCGCAGAGGCTCTAGGACACGCCGAGCCTGGCTCGGCAGCCCGGAACTTGGAGTGACCCCGTGGGAGACATCGTCGTAGGCACGTGCAGCTGGACCGACAAGACGATGGTCGAGCGCTGGTACCCCGACGGGGTCAGCAGCGCCGAGCAGCGCCTGCGCTACTACGCGGCTCGATTCGACTCGGTGGAGGTCGACTCGGCGTTCTACGCTATCCCCAAGCCCGAGTATGCGGTCAACTGGGCGAAGCGCACGCCGCCCGGCTTCACCTTCCACGTGAAGGCCTACGGCATGATGACCGGCCACGAGGTCGACGAGCGCGCACTTCACCCTGACTTGGCCGAAGGCGGCTACAACTACGAGATCACCTCACGCGGGCGCGTGCGCATGCCCGAGGAGCGCATGGTCGCGCACGCGACCGAGCTATTCCTCGAGTCGGTCGAACCGCTCGTCGAGGCGGGCAAGATGGGCGGGGTGCTCATGCAGTACCCGCCGTGGTTCACCGCCAAGGATCGCGAGAAGCGCGAGCGCAACCTCGCCACGATCGAGCACGATGCCGAGATGCTCGCCCCGCTGCCCGTCTTCGTCGAGTTCCGTCACGCGAGCTGGGTCGAAGGCTCGAACCTGAAGCGCACGATGCAGTTCCTCTCGGACCGCGAGCTCACGTTCGTGGCGGTCGACGCGCCGCAGATACAGGGCTCGTCGGTCATGCCGCCTATCACGGCGGCAACGGCGCGCCTCGGGTACGTGCGGCTCCACGGGCGCAACCAGGGCACGTGGAACGCGCGCACGGCGAGCGCGGCGGATCGCTTCGACTACCTCTACACCCCTGACGAGCTCGAGGAGTGGCGTCAGCCGATGCTCGACTTGGCCGAGTCGACCGAGCGCACGTGGGTCATGTTCAACAACTGCAAGTACGACTACGCACCCCGCAACGCGCGGGAGATGGCCGAGATCCTCGGCGACGTGGTGGCGCAGCGGCCGGGCGGCGTGCCGACCGGGGAGCCGGTGCCCGAGTCACTCGACGCCGAGGCGACCGCGACGGTGCGAGTCCGAGCCGGGCGAGCAGCTCGGCCTGGGCTTCTAGTCGCTTCACCGACTTCGGCCCGCGCTTGAGCTCGATGACGTGGATCTCGGGCTGGGCGAAGAAGCGGAGCGGCACCGTGACGTTGCCCGCGCCGCGGGTCACGAGCACGGGAACTCCGGACTCCTCGAGCCATCCGCCCTTGTAGCGCTGGCCGTACACCGAGGGCACCAGCGGCGCGAGCATTCCGAACACCGTCAGCTGTCCGCCGTGGGTGTGGCCCGCCAGTGCCAGATCGAACGCGTTGCCCGTGCGGGGGAGCGCGTCGGGGAAGTAGTCGGGCGTATGCGAGACGAACACCGCGAACTCGTCGTCGCGGATGCCGGCAGCAGCGGCGTCGATGTCCGCGTCACCGATCCACGCGTCGTCGACACCGGCGACTCGAATGCTCTCACCACCGCGCGCCAGGGTCGCGTTCTCATTCACGAGCAGCGTGACGCCGGCATCGGCCATGCCCTTGTAGGCGTTGCTCACGCCTTCCCAGTAGTCGTGGTTGCCGAGTACCGCGAAGACGCCGAGCGGAGCTCTGATGCTCCCGACCTCCGAGTAGAACGCCTTGACCCCGCCTGATCGGCCACCCACGTAGTCGCCTCCGAGGATCACGACATCGGGTTCCAACGCGTTGATCTGCTCCACGAGCGTCCGCATGCGGGACCGCCCGAGGTAGGGACCGGCGTGGATGTCGGCAGCGAACACGACAGTGGCGCCGTCGAAGGCGGCCGGCAGGTTGGGGCTCGTGAGGACTGCTCGGCTGACCTTGATGGTTCGGGCCTCGATGAGCGCCCAGGCGACGAAGACCGCGAACAGAAGGGCAAGGACCGTGAGCGCCCACCGAAGGGGACTCCAGCCTGCGGCTGCCGCGATCGCGTCGGTCAGGTTCATTACGCCTCCGTGTGCAAGCGTCACACCACCGGACGCTCGGGTATCATCGACTCGCTGCACAAGTATAGGAGGGGGGCGAGGCGCGATGCGCATTCTGCGCAACATCTTCAGACGCAAGCTGCGCGCGTTCCTCACCATCTTCGGCATCTCGATCGGCGTGTTCGCACTGGTGGTGATGGGCGCGCTTGCCGAGAAGCTCACGCTGCTCGTCGACGGCGGCATGAAGTACTACGCGGGCAAGGTCGTGGTGAACGGCGAGGGCGGCATCATGGGCGTGGGCACGGCGCCCCTGAAGAAGAGCATGCTGCGAGAGATCGAGCACATCCCGGGAGTGCGCCGCGCCTCGGCCGCCTGCGGTGCGCTGCTCGACGAGGAACTGCCGACAGTGAGCATGGGCAACATCCCCACGATCCAGGCCGAGGACGGGCGGGCGAAGGGCTACGAGACGTTCGTGATCAAGATCGCCGAGGGCCGAGACCTCAAGAACACCGACATCGGCAAGGTGGCGCTGGGGTCCGACATCGTCACCAAGCTCAACGGCCACGTGGGCGGGTTCGTGGAGATCCGAGACGAGCGCTACGAGGTTGTCGGCATCTACGACAAGACGCTCACCGCGCCCGACAACGCCGTCGTGATGACGATGGAGGACGCCCAGAAGATCGTCCACGATGATCTTCCCGACGCGGTGAAGGACTCTGTCGTCCCGGACACCATCGTCTCCAGCTTCGCCGTCTACCTGGAGCCCGGCGAGCGTCCGGAGGTGGTGGCACGCCGCATCGAGCGCGAGATCGACAACGTCGATGCGATGACGCCGCTGGAGTTCGAGCGGCAGGTCAAGCAGCCACTCCAGATCTTCACCTCGGTCATCTACGCCATCGCGCTCATCTCGCTGCTCGTGGGCGGGCTGTCCGTCATCAACACCATGACGATGTCGGTCTCGGAGCGCACGCGCGAGATCGGCGTACGCAAGGCGATCGGCGCCTCGAGCGGGCAGATCATGGGACAGTTCGTCGCCGAGTCAGCGGTCATCGGGCTGATCGGCGGGCTGGCGGGCATGGTGCTCGGGCTGCTCGTGGCGAGCGGGGCCAACGCAGCCGGCGAGATCAGCGGCAATGCGCTGTTCCTTGTGACGAACCGCCTGCTCGTCGGCTTCGCTCTCTGTTCGCGGTCGGCCTAGGCACGCTAAGCGGGCTGTACCCGGCGTATCACGCCGCGAGCCTCAACCCGGTGGAGGCGCTGCGCTATGAGTGAGCGCGCCGACACCGCCGTGAGCCCGGAAGTCGTCACCGAGCCGGTGGCAACGGCCGTTGTCGGCAGCGTGCCGTCGGGCGATCCCGGCCGCGAGATCATCGTGCGAGCCGTGGGCCTGGCCAAGCGCTACCAGCTCGGCAAGAACAACTTCGTCGATGCGCTCCGAGGCGCCACGCTCGACCTTGCGCGCGGCGAGATGGCGGCGATCATGGGGCCGTCGGGCTCGGGCAAGTCGACGTTCATGCACATCGCCGGCTGTCTGGACGTCTCGGACGGCGGCGAGGTGTGGCTGAACGGCCGTCGCGTCGACGGTCTGCCGGCCAGCGCGCTGGTGGAGATACGCCGCAAGGAGATCGGTTTCATCTTCCAAGGCTTCAATCTGATTCCCACGCTCTCCGCCGAGGAGAACACCGCGCTGGCAGCCGAGTACGCGGGGCTCAGCCGCCGAGACGCTCTCGTTCGCGCTCGCGAACTGCTCGAACTCGTGGGGCTGGGCGACCGGATGCGCCACGTGCCCAGCGAGCTGTCCGGGGGTCAGCAGCAGCGGGTCGCGATCGCACGCGCGCTCGTCAACGATCCCGGCATCGTGATGGGCGACGAGCCCACCGGCGATCTCGACACCGCGACGAGCGCCGAGATCGTGGGCATGATGCGCAGGATCAACCAGGAGCGCGGGACGACGTTTCTCATCGTCACCCACAACCCGGAGGTCGCCGAGTCGTGCGACCGCATCGTCCGTATGCGCGACGGTGTGGTCGTGGATGACGGTGACGGCACCCCGCAAGGCGTCGACGCGCGTGGCGCAGCCGAGTAGGCGTCGCAGATGCCCAAGATCCTTGTCATCGACGACGAACCCAACATCCGCGAACTCGTGAGCGTGTACCTGACGGCCGCCGGGTTCGAGGTCGAAGGTGCCGAGAACGGCGCCGAGGGGCTCGACAGGTTTCGCTCGGCCGCGCCCGACCTCGTGGTGCTCGACCTGATGCTTCCCGGCATGGACGGCCGAGCGGTGTGCCGGGCCATCCGCGAGGAGGGCACGACGCCCGTGATCATGCTCACCGCGCGTGACTCCGACGTGGACAAGGTGGCCTTGCTCGAGGCCGGCGCCGACGACTACGTGGTCAAGCCGTTCAGCCCGCCTGAGTTCGTTGCGCGGGTTCGAGCGGTGCTACGGCGAACAGCTGAAGCGTCGCAGGCCGCAGTACCCACGGACGCGGCGGCCGGTATCGTCCTTGGCGGGCTTGCGATCAGTCCCGCGGAGCGTTCGGTGGCAGTCGATGGTGTCGAGCTTGCGCTGACCGCGCGTGAGTTCGACCTACTCCTCGCCATGGCGCGCGTCCCGGGTGTCGTGCTCTCACGCGAGCAGCTCCTGGAGCACACGACCGGCGAAGCCGGGTTCGCCGATGCGCGCGGCGTGGACGTGCACGTCCGTCACCTGCGCGAGAAGCTGGGTGACGACGCTGCCGAGCCACGCTTCGTCGAGACCGTTCGCGGCGTGGGTTACCGGGTTCGAAAGGACGCCGGGTGAGCCCTCAGCAGCCCGCAAGGCAACGCAGCATCGCCATGCGGATGCGGGTCGCGATCGCGGGGTCGGCCGCGCTGGTCCTGCTGGTCGCGTTCGGCGTGTTCTGGCTCGGGTGGTCGCAGTTCGTGGTGCGCCAGCGCACCGCCGAGATCTCGCGCCAGGTCGTCGCCCTCGCCGCCGCCGAGAAGACCTCACTTCTGACTGGTGCCCCGAAGAGCGTGCGCGACAGCCTCTTCCGGGTCGAGGCGGGCCTTCTCGGCGCGACACTGCTCGTGACCGACGATGCGGGCGAGGTCGAGCGGACCTCTGACGAGCGCGCCCGCGTGCAGGCGCTCGATCTCACTCGCCTGGGCGCGCCCGATGCTGGTGGGATCCGCTCGGCCACCGTCGCCGGTGCCGGCGGCAGTCCGCTGCTCCTGGTCGCCGCACCGGTGGGTGACGGCCGCCAACTCGTCGCCGTGCAGCGGCTTTCGGAGATCCGCGCCGCGCAGACCGGCGTGCTCGCGCTGGCGGGCGGTGTGTTGCTGCTCGCGCTTGTGGTCGCATGGTTCGTGGGTGGCTGGATCGCTCGGCGGCTCACCGCTCCGCTCGTACGTCTCGAGGCCGGCGCGGAGCGGATCGCGGCCGGCGAGTTCGGGGCGACCGTGCCCGAGGAGGGTGATGCCGAGACGGTCTCGCTCGCCCGCTCGTTCAACCGCATGTCCGAGCGCGTCGCACTTGCCTACGATGCGCAGCGCTCGTTCGTGGGCGACGTGAGTCACGAGATCCGGACGCCGCTGACCTCGATCAGCGGTTTTGCCGGAGCACTGCTCGACGGGACGATCAGCGACGATGCCGCTCAGGAGCGGGCGCTCGGCGTGATCCGCGACGAGGCGCGCCGGATCCAGGACCTCTCGGACACGCTGCTCGCACTCGCGCAACTCGATGCAGGCGCCGTCGAGCTCGCGCGTGAGCCCATCGACATGCAGGCGCTCGCCGCCGCGCTGCAAAGCCGCTTCGAGACACCCGCCGCATCTCATCAAGTAGCACTCGAGGTCTCACTTGCCGACGAACGCGCGCCGCTTGTCAGCGACCCGGAGCGTCTGCTCCAAGCCGCCGCCACGCTGGTTTCTAACGCGCTTGCCTACGCGCCGAAGGGGGGCCGAGTCGCTGTCTCGTCGCGGTCGGCTGGCGGTCGCTGGCGACTTGCGGTGGACGACGACGGTCCCGGGATCCCCGCCGAGAAGCGCGAAGCGGTCTTCGAACGCTTCGCCCGACTGGACGAGTCGCGCGCGGCGTCGAGTGGGGGAGCGGGACTCGGTCTGGCGATCTGCGCGCGTCTGATCGAGCTCATGGGCGGCCGGATCAGTGTCGAGGACTCGCCGCTCGGCGGGGCACGCTTCGTGCTGGAACTCCCCTTGGAGGCTTAACGCCAACTCAACATTCGGCCAATCGTGCCGCAACCGGTGCCGGAGATGCTGGTTGTGCGATGGACCCATCCGCCTCGGCTCGAGGCGTCAGCGAAAAGGCAGAAGGTACCGAGGATGAGAGACACCACGAGAAAGCTCGTCACCGCTGCGGTCGCGGTCGTCATAGTGGCCGCGCTCGGCGCACCGGGTATCGCCGGGGCTCTTCCTGGCGCAGGTGGATCGGGCGAAGCGTCGGGTTCGGCGCAAGCCGGGATCAGCAGCCAGTCGACACCCAACCAGCGCGCTGCGGCCAGAGCGAAGCTGCGGGCGGAGAAGGCGAAGCGCGCGGCCGAGCGCAAGGCGCAGCAGGGCGGAGAACCTGCGCAAACGGATCGAGAACCGACTGCGGGCACGCAAGGCCCGCTTCGATGCCGCTAGCGCGAACATCACCAAGCGCATCGCCCGTGTCAGCGCCCTTGCCGACAAGGTCGATGCGGCGGGCGGCGATACAGCGGCCGCCCGCGCGAAACTCGATGAGGCTCGGGCGAGGCTCGCGAGCGCACTCGCGATCGAGGCACAGGTCACCGAGCAGCTCAACGCCGTGAACCAGGCCGCCGACAAGCGTGCCGCGTTTCAGGCGGCCAAGGCGTCAGGCCGTCAGGCCGTTGCCGAGTTGAAGGCCGCTCGGGTGGCGTTGAGAGAGGCCGCGCGTCTCCTGCGTGGCGAAGTGCACAGCATGCTCGAGGAGGCAGGTCGCGCGGATGACGCGAGCGCTCCGCAGTAGCATCGCAGCACTCGTGCTGGCCGCGGTGGTTCTTGGCGGGGTTTCGTGTCGCGCCTCGCAGGACCCCGCAGCTTCGCTTCCGCCCCGACTGAAGGTGAGTGCGGAGGCGACTGTGTCCGCATCGGGCGGGACCACGGCCCCCGAGTCGGCTCTCGACCCGGCCGGCGACTCGGCTCTCGACCCGGCCGGCGACTCGGCAGCCAACTCAGTCCCGGACCCGGCCGCGGCGCCATCGCTCACCGCGTCCCAGGCCAAAGCGCTCGAAGCCGAGCTCAAGGCGATCGAGCGCGAACTCGATCAGCTCGACCTGCCCAGCGACAGCGACTTCTCCGGTATCGAAAGCGAGCTGCCCTGACTCGTCAACCGCTCCCGGATCGCACCCGACGCGGGCGCTACTGATTCTCCGGTGGCAGGTATGTGTTCGAGATGTCCTGCGCAAGCTGTCCGTCGGTCACTTCCAGGATCCGATCGGTGCGCTGTGCGACACCCCGGTCGTGGGTGACGATCATGAAAGCGGTGCCCGTCTCGGCGCTGATCTCCCTGAACAGGTCGTAGACGAGGTTGGTGTTCACGGTGTCGAGGTTGCCAGTGGGCTCGTCGGCTAAGAGCAGCGACGGCCGGTTCATCAGCGCGCGTGCGATGGCGACCCGCTGCTTCTGTCCGCCGGAGAGCTGATTGGCGTTCTTATCGGCGTACCCCTCGAGACCGAGCAGCTCGAGCGTCTCGTCGACTCGCTCGCGGATCTCGGCCGGGGTCAGCTTCCCGCCGATGAAGGCGGGCATCGCCACGTTCTCGAAAACCGAGAACTCCGGTAGCAGATAGTGGAACTGGAACACGAAGCCCACGAGCTCGTTTCGCAGCTTCGCGCGGCCCGGCCTGTCGAGTTCGGCGATGCTCTGACCGTTGAACCTGACGGTCCCGGCGGTCGGGGTGTCGAGCAGGCCGATGAGGTTGAGCAGGGTCGACTTGCCCGAGCCGGATTGCCCGACGATGGAAGCGAACTCACCGCGAGCCAGCTCGAAGCTCACTCCACGCAGGGCATGTGTGGCTGCGACGCCCTCGCCGTAGACCTTGTCGAGCGACTCGACGACCAAGAGGGTCTCAGCCATTCTGGATCACCTCGATCGGGTCGAGCTTGCTCGTTCGCCTTGTTGGGATGATCGAGCTTGCCAGGGCCACGCCCATGCCGATCGCGGCCGAGCCGAGCACGAACGCCGGCTGCGGCTGTATCGAGAAGGATGCACCCGAGAACGAGAAGCCGAACAGCAGGAAGTAGGCAAGTGCGACGCCCGAGAGCGACCCGGTGCCTCCCAGGATCAGAGCCTGCAGCAAGAAGATGCGGCCGGAGCGAGAGTCGGACAGTCCCATAGCCTTGAGGATGCCTATCTGGCGGGTCTTCTGAACTGCTGCGATAGCGAGTGTCGACGCGATTCCCAAAGCGATCGCGACCAGCACGAACGTCTGGATGATATAGCTCGAAGAACCCTGGCTTTGCAGAGCGACGAGCAGGTCCGCGTTCTGAGCCTGCCATTCGGCCACGTCCACGCCGGGCAGTTTGGGCCGCATCGAGGCGGCGACCTCTGCCGAGGCGAACGGCTCCTCGAGCTGCATCTGCACCGCGCTGTATTCGCTGCTCGACCAGCCGAGAACGTTCGCGGGGACGCTGCTGTTCACGAACGCCTGCCGCTCGTTGAACGCCGCCGAGCCGAGGTCGAAGATGCCTGAGACGGTGAGCGGCACTCGACCGCCGCCCTGGATCGCGAGTTGGATCGAGTCGCCGGGTGCGATGCCGAACTTCTTCGCGAAGTCGGTTCCGATCATGATCTCGTCGGAGCGCAGGGAGGCCTCGCCGTCGGTCGTGCGTTCCGTGATCTTGTAGATGCCCTCCAGCTCGGCGAGGTTGCCCCCGATCAGGTTGAGGGGCGCCGAGTCGCTGCCTTCGGTGTAGAGCGAGGTGGCGACACGGACGGGAACCACGGTGTTGCGAATGATCTGCGGCTCGGCGGCGATGACCTCTTTCATGCGGTCCGAGTAGACCACGGGGTCGCCGTCCTCGATCGCCGAGATGGTGATCTGCGGTGCCGAGCCGATCGTCTGGTCGACAAGAGATGCCTGCAGGCTTGTGATGAGCGAGCCTACGAAGATCTGTACGGCGATGCCCACCGCGATGCCGCCTATGATCAGGCCCGACTGCACGGGGGAGGAGCGCAGGAAGCGCCACGCGATCCGTAGCGACAGCATCAGGCCTCACCCTCGCCCGACGGCGTTGCGAACTCGGATGCCCCGAGTGCTAGGTCGGCTTCGCTGAGCAGCTCATCGGCGGGCCAGCCGTGATCCTGCGCGAACGCGGGCCCGCCCACGCCGATGCGCACTCCCGGGAGCTGTCGCTTGATGCCGTCGACGACCTCGCGCAGCAGCAGCCGGTTGTAGTGGGTCGCCGCTGAGAGAGCGACGAGGTCGGCCTTGAAGGTCCGGGCTGCCGAGACGATCTCGTCCACGGGGGTGTCCGCCCCGAGGAAGTAGGCGTCCCAACCGTGCAGCTGCATGCGGTCGGTGAGCATGCGCAGGCCCAGATCGTGGTACTCGCCCGGTGGGCACGCCAGCACTGCGACCTTGCCGAGGCGGGGCCCGGCGGCGGCCTTCTCGCGCACGTCGAGGAAGAGCGACTCGATGATGGTGCGCACCATCGCGGTTGCGAAGTGCTCTTCCCATACCATCGTGGTGCCCTGCTGCCACGTTGCGCCGGTGTCGGCGAGCAGCGGGCTCAGCACGTGAGTGTAGAGGGTGTCAGGATCGACCGCGCCACTTCGAACTGCCTCGACGGCCGCACGGACGCCGCCTTCGCGGTCGCGTGCGACGAGCCTGTCGTCAAGGACGGACCGCAACTGCGCTGCGGCATCGGCACTCATGGCGCTCCCTTCAGCGTGTCCGAGGAAGTAGGTACCCGAAGGCGAGGTGCGACCGCTCCAGGCTGCGTGCATCTACCCCCCGTCAGGTTATCGCAAGTCGCACGTTGGGGTGTGGACAGCGGCGCGCTTCGTCGGTAGAATCGCGTCTGCTGTCTGCTCTTGCGGACGCCACCCATGGGGGTGTAGCTCAGCTGGTTAGAGCGCTGGCCTGTCAAGCCAGAGGTCGCGGGTTCGAGCCCCGTCACTCCCGCCATAGCGATGCGAGGGGTCAGAGGTGTTCTTGCCTCTGACCTCTTTGATACGGGCCCGGCGTCATGAGCGTCGCCTTGCGACCCGCGTGTCGTCGGGAGGCCTCAGCGCGATATACTCTGAGTCCTGTCTGCTGGGTTGTTCGAGCAGGATCGTCCGACGGCACGAGACCAGGAGGCCCGGTGCCAGCACGCGAGGGTGACACGGTCAGTGTCTTCTACACGCTGACACTGGAGGACGGGACGGTCTACGAGTCCAACAGGGACCGCGCACCGCTGCTGCTCACCTTGGGTGCAGGGGAGGCGCTGCCCGGCTTCGAGTCCGCGATCATCGGGCTCGAGCCCGGCATGAGCGCAACGGCGCGCCTCAGCGCCGCCGAAGCGTACGGCGATCGGATCGATGAAGGGGTCGACGTGATCCCCATCGACCTGTTCGGCGAGGCCGAGCCCGAGATCGGCGCCGTGGTCACGGTCATCGCCGATGACGGCTCCCGGGTCGCGTGTCGGGTGACATCGGTCAGCGACGACCTGATGACGGTCACGGTCGACTTCAACCACCCGTTGGCAGGGAAGGCGCTTATCTTCGACATAGAGCTTGTCGAGATCTTTGCGGACGAGTAGCCCGTACGAACCGGCCGCGTGCTCACGAGGTACGTAGTCGGTTATGCTCTCCGGGCATTCATGACGGAGCCGCATTCTCGCGACAGACTCCGCGTATGAGCCCGATCCTCGTTCCCGGCAGAGGGGGAGACAAGGGCATCTGGTGAGGTCGCTGAGCGGTCCAAATAGGGCAGCACTCTGGGGTGGGCTGGTCGCAGCCCTTCTACTCGGCGCGGCCTTCATGCTCACCGGGGCTACCGCTGCCACTACTGCGAAGACGTCGAGCGTCGATCTAGCAGCGCCGCCGAGCCGAGCGACGTGCGTACCGTGTCACGCCAGTCTGGCGGAGGTCGACGTTGATGGCCTGTACTTCTCTCACGGCAGTCATCTGCTCGTACGATGCGAGGCCTGTCATGCGCGGTCACCGCATCGCGACGGCGAGACAGAGCGGGTCCCGATGGAGGCCTGCTTCGCTTGCCACGGCATGCAACATGGCCCACAGGGAGAGCTGGCCGGGGGAGAGTGCAGCGACTGCCATACGCCCACCCATCAACTCAGGCCGGCGACTCACACGAAGAAGTGGGCCTCGAAGCCCCATGCTGACGCGGCCAACGGTGATGTCAACGCCTGCATGATGTGCCACGTGGCGAGTGAGGACTGCGACGAGTGCCACCGGGAGAAGGAAGTCGACGTAACGGCGATGCCGAACGTCTATCATCCGGTCGTGCACCCGCAGCCAAGCGGACCCTCTTTCGAGATAGACCTCGATGCACCCGTCTCGATGTCACAGTGCCAGTACTGCCACCCGGACCTCGATGCGTTTCCTTCCGACCGCCTGACGTTCGTCCATGCGCCGCACATCGGACGGAACTACCGCTGCGAAGCGTGCCATCCCGAGTTCGCGCACAGCCAGACCGGGACCCAGATACCGGACATGCTCTCGTGCTATCGCTGTCACGACGCCTATCACAGTGCCGGCGGCCTGATCGCCGAGGGCGAGGACTGCGTGCTGTGCCACCCCAAGTCCTTCGACCTCGAACCGACCGACCACACCAAGAAGTTCGTGCGCGGGGGTCACAAGAAGAACTACCGCTCAAGCCCGGAGTCTTGCTCCATGTGTCACGAATCCAAGTCGTGCGTCGAGTGTCATTCGGGTGAGTCCAAGTCGCCGGGAGCGCCACAGCAGGCCGTCATACCTGCGAGCCACAAGAAGCCGGCGTGGCGCCAGGAACACGGTGGGCTCTACCTTCAACAAGGAAGTGACTGCGGGATCTGCCACGACGGACCGTCCTGCCAGGTGTGCCACAAGACCGTCGTTCCACACCCGTCCGGGTTGGGCAGAGAAGCACGGATTGGCAGACGGAGTCACGAACGATGACTGCAACGTATGCCACACGGAGCGCAGCGAGTGCCAGCAGTGTCATCATGCGGGCGTCAAGTCAGCGGAGCTGCTGGCGAAGAACTGCGTGAAGTGCCATCCGGAGATGAGGATCAAGCCGCCGACCAGCATCAAAGTGACGGGCCTTGCCGAGCACGCCGTCCACTTCGACGTGGCAAAGAAGAAGGGCCAGCCGTACGTGTGCGATGATTGCCATATCAGCGTGGGGCGTGTCGGCATCAGGATCACCACGGGGCCGACCGGTCCGCACGACATGCGCATCTGCTACGACTGTCACGGCAGTCTCGACATCAACAACGTGATGATCGCTCCGTGGCCAGGGTCGGAGCTGTGTCGCCGCTGCCACACCGATCTCAGACTATGACGGAGGTGTTACGAGTTGAGGTTCAGTTTCTCCGTCCGCGGGCTTGATCTCGCGATCAGGGTCGTTCTGGTCGTGGTGATTGCCGCGCTGGTCTATCTCGGCTACACGGTCTGGTCTACCGAACGCTCGAAGCGAGAGAACACCGTGGCAGGTCGAGCAATCGAGAACCTGATCCAGGTGGTCAAGGAGAAGCCGTCGGATCCGGGTGCCCGAGTCCTGCTCGCCCAGGCGTTCGCCGCGGCCGGTCGGCTCGACGAGTCGGCCGAGCAGTTCAAGGCCGTGTTGGACCTTGACGAGAAGAACGCTTCCGCACTCGAGGGGCTAGGCCTCATCGCGATGCGCCGCGAAGAGTGGAAGACCGCACAGGGCTACTGGCAGCGTGCGATCGACAACCTCAGCGAGGGCAAGTTCGCCGCCCAGGACCAGCGGCTGGAGCGCGCCTACTACTACCTCGGCCTCACGCTTATCGAGCTGCAGCAGTACGAAGACGCCGTCCTCAATCTCAAGGAAGCACTCCGTATGCGCCGGGACGCAGCGGACACGCACTACGCTCTCTCGGTTGCCTACCGCGAGCTCGGATCGGAGTCCAAGCAGCGCCAGGAACTCGAGACCGCCCTCGCGTTCATTCCCACGATACCCGAGGCCAACTACGACCTGGGGCTGCTGCTGCTTAAGGACGGGGACAGAGCCGGCGCCGCCGAGCTCTTCCGACGCTCAGTCGACAATGCCCCCCCTGGTCGTGCGGAGCCACAGGAGGAGCTGGCGAAGTTCGGGCAGGCGGAGGACCGCCTGACCAAAGCGCTTGCGATGAGGAAGTCCGATGCTGCGGGCGCTTTGGTTGAGTCGCGTATCGCCATTGCCATCGATCCAAAGAACGTCGAGGCTGCAAGGCTCGTCGCGTCTTTGCTGGAGGAGCTTGGGGAGCGCAAGGAGGCGCTGGCGGCCTACGAGCGCGTCTTGACGCTGGTTCCGGATGATCCTGAGGCCACCGCCGCGGTCAAGCGCCTCGAGTAGCTCTCGGCGAGAAGGACGGAGTGCGAACGTGACTGATTCGAGCAACAGGCTGTCAGGCTACCTTGCGCAGAAGGAGCGCAATGCGCGCATTCGCAAGGCGGTGCTGCTCGTCTTGCTCCTTCTCCTGCTCCTTCTCTTGGTGTGGACGACGTTCTCGTACCTCTCGAACGGTCGTGTCGTGATTCCGCTTCTCACGAACGAGTCCGAGGAGGTCTTGCCGCCCGAGTATCTGTACTCGATCGCCGGGCCCAATGGGCCCGACGCCCTACGGCAGCCGATCGGCGTCGCCGTCTCGCCGGCCAACAAGGTCTACGTCGTGGACAACAGCAGCGCGAAGATACGCGTGTACGACACGGACGGCAGGTATCGCTTCTCCTTCAACGAGCTCAGGAGCGGCGACGCGACATCACTGGTTGAACCGGGACGCGTCGCGGTGAGTCCGACCGGCCAGGTGTGGGTGACCGACCGTCGCCTGCGCGCGGTCTTCGTCTTCGACGCCGAAGGCAACTTCGTACGCCAGTTCGAGCCGCCGGAGGATGTCGCGGCATCGTGGGCGCCGATCTGGGTCTCGTTCGACGCCGAGGGCAACGTGTACGTCGCCGATGTGGGTCGGAGCGAGTTGCACCGCGTCCTCGTGTTCAATCAGCAGGGCCAGGAGAAGCGTCAGTGGGGCAAGACGACACAGGTCGGCCGTGCGACTGAGGCCCCGGGCGACTTCTACTATCCCAACGGAGTCGTTGTTGCCAAGAACGGCGACATCTTCGTCTCCGACAGCAACAACCGACGCGTCCAGGTCTTCGACAAGGCCGCACTCTTCAAGTACTTCATCGCAACCGCAGGTACGCCTCGCGGCATGGTCATCGACCCCCAGAACCGTCTCTACGTCGTCGACGCCTTCGCGCACGCCGTCGACATCTACAATCTGAAGGGCACGCGCATCACAGGGTTTGGCGGCAATGGTGTCGAGCCCGGCAAGTTCCAGTACCCCACGGATGTCGCCCTGGACAGTCGAGGGCGGATCTTCGTTTCCGATAGGGAGAACAACCAGGTCCAAGTGTGGGGGTGGCCGAAAGCGGAGGTGGTTCCGCCCGTGACGCCACCCAAGAATCCGGAGCAGTGGGCGATATGTCTCCTGCCGCTGCTTCTCCTGCCGCTCCTGCTTCTTCGCAGGTGGCGCAAGTTCGTAGTCACCAAGGACTTCATGGTCGCGATGGCCGAGGTCGATCGAATGGACCTTGTGACCGATCGCCGATTCAAGTGGTTGGTCCCGATTGCGAACATGAGCCAGTACGAGGGCCTGGTCCTGGGCGGTGTCGATCTCGAGCGTCTGGTCGAACCGACGGCCCATTCGGAGTCGGATGTCGCGGAACTCGTGGAGCAGACGGGCGTCGATCACGATACCGCCGTGCTCTTGGTGATGTCGCGGCGTACGCGGCGGCTGGCATCCGAGGCACCCGAGCTGCGTTTCGCGGCGCGGGCCATGGGAGTGGACGCGACGGACCATGAGGAGTTCATCGAACGCTATTCATCGAGCGAGGGCACGTCTGGCAAGCAGTCAGGTGGCGAAGAGTCGTGACCGATACGGGCACCAGATCCGCCGACGCCCTGGTGCTCATCTGGCGAACCCGTTTGACAGGGAATCCGAGCAGGAATACACTCTCTGTGTTAGTCTGTAACAAATGTTACAAACTCCGAATAGCGCCCCGGTAAGGCGTCTTCGGAGTGTCAGGCCGATTGTCTCCGAACCTCATGGCCTACAGCGATAGCCACGGGTATGAGGTCGATAGGGTTTCACAGGAAACTATGAAGCCTCCCGGTGGAAAGGAGACAACGCCAATGCCCCCCGGCAGGGGCCGTTGGCGTTCTCTTTTCTGGGGTACGGGATGCGACAGGTTTTCATGGACCGAGCACTTACACCGTTGATGTGTGAGTTGCGCGGTCTTTTTGTTTTCCCCAGAACGGCCTGAGTGCAGCGAAGGAGGTGAGGACCGGACAAGGTCGGTTCGACCGAAGGGCCAAAGGGCCCGGCATGGGCTGGGCAAGGCCCACGGATCAGGAGGGAAGGTATGGCAAAGAAACGCAAGGATGAGGAGGGGAAGTTCGGGCTCTCACGCCGTGACTTCCTCAAGGTGACTGCTGCTGGCGCTACCGCCGCCGGCACGGTCGGCGTCGATTTCGCCGCCGCGCCGTCCCGCGCGTTTGCGGCCGACGTCGCGGCCACCTACACGACCACGTGCCCGTACTGCTCCGCGCAGTGCGGCCAGAAGGTCGACGTGGATGCGGCCGGCAACGTGCTCGACATCTACGGCGACATGAACTCCCCGACCAGCCGCGGCGGCCTGTGCTCGAAGGGCGCCGGATCGTATCAGCTGGTCACCAACGCCAGGCGTCTCGGCGTTCCGGAGCACACGGCAGCAGTAGACGGTTTCGACTTTACCGGCACCGCGTGGAAGCGCACCGGTAACGACGCATGGGCTCCAATCGCTCTGGACACGGCGATGACCGAGATCGCGACAAAGCTCACGACCATCCGTGGCACGGTCACGCCCGGTTCAACCGCTGCGTCGAACGCCAAGACGGTGCAGTTCTTCGGCTCGTCGCACATGAACAACGAGCCGAACTACCTGTACCGCAAGATCATCGCGAACTTCGGCACCAGCCTGGTCGAGCACCAGGCGCGTATATGACACTCGTCCACTGTGGCCGGTCTTGGCCGCACATTTGGACGAGGCGCGATGACCAACAGCTGGTCGGACCTCGACAACTCGTCGATGTTCTTCGTCTGCGGCGCGAACCCCGCCGAGAACCATCCCGCGTCGATCGCCCACCTGAACGCCGCCCGGTTCGACACTGCCGGGCGCGGCCGCAATGCCGCCCTCATCGTGGTCGACCCGCGGCAGACACGTACCGCTGCGCTGACCGGCGTGCCGCTACGACGCGGCCAACGCGAACGACATGCGCAAGCACGACCGCTACGTGCGGATCCGTCCGGGCACCAACATCGCCTTCATCAACGGCGTGCTGAACTCCATCATCACGTGGATGTATGCGAACCCGACGCGCCAGGAGTCGATCAACTTCTTCGATTGGCACAACGGCGATTCGACGATCAATGCCCACTCATACGGGCGTATCTAACTCGATGACGCGACCAACACGAAGCGCACGCTCAACGCCGCCACGCTTGCTACCGCGGAGTACTCGCACGATGGTGGGACGACGTGGGTCTCCGCAGGGCTATCGGGCGGCATGCCCAAGTACTGCGACTCGCGCATACTCGTGAACGATGCCGACGCTACCGGCGCGCAGCCGCAGCAGAAGCACGACTACCAGCGTGCGAAGATGCGTGTTTCCGATGGGGCGGGTGGATACTGGACATTCAGCAACATGCCTGTCTTCGCAGCGAACGTCGACGATCCGGGACTGTGTCTTCCAGCGACTGCGCGCCCATGTCGCCGCCGTACGATGCGGCCACCGTCGTCGAGCATCTGCGGATGCACCGACACCGATATCGCCGCGGTCCGCGACGCGTTCATCGCCACGAGCCGCTTCTCCAGCTCGGACTTCGGGCTTGTGCCTGCGACGCCGACGGCCACGGCTACCGCGCCGCAACATCATGTACGCGATGGGCGCCACTCAGTTCACGAGCGGCTCGCAGGGCGTCAAGCACCTACGCGGTCATCCAGACGCTGATGGGCAACATGGGCCGCGCTGGCGGCGGCATCAACGCGCTGCGTGGTATTCACAACGTTCAGGGTTCAACGGACATGGGCGTGCTGTTCGACCTGATTCCCGGCTACTCGGCGAACCCCGGGGTCGGCACGTCCTACGCGGCGTACTCGAACACACTGTTCGGCAACCGCGTGCTTCGGACCGATGTGGCCGCCAACCGCTCGCTCGGCCTACACGCCGGCGTCGGTCTGAATGCAGCAGCGTGGCTTCTACAACATGACGCGCGAGTGGTTCGGCTCCCGGGCTCTCGGGTCCGCGGCGGTCGACACCGTCGTAGCCAACGAGCCGGTTGTACTCACGGCCACGACGGCCGCGAACCTGTCGGGCAATCCGGTAGTTTCGGGCAGCGTCACCGTCACCGACAACACGGGCGCCACAACATATACGCTTAACACCGACTACACCGTGAATCTGGCCAACGGCACGATCACGCGGGTGGCTACCGGTGCGATCGCGAGTGGCGCTACCGTGCTCGTCGACTTCACCTACCGCAATGACGCGGTCTTCGACAAGCTCTACGCGTGTTGGCCGAAGGGCAACGGCGTGCAGCACATCGAGGCGATCCGCCGGATGGACCCGGCTTGGGTCGCGGCCCAGACACTCCGCCGCCGCGCATCGCCGCTGCGGTCGTCTGGGGTCAGAACCCGGCTGTCACCGAGCCGAACCAGGGTCCGGTGCGCAAGGGGCTCGAGGAGCTCGACCTGCTCGTGTGCGTGGACATGTTCGCCAACGAGACTGCGCAGTGCAAGCGCAAGGCTACAGGTGAGACGTACCTGCTGCCCGCATGTGCACACGTCGAGGAGGCGGGAAGCGTTTCCAGTTCGGGCCGCTGGATCCAGTGGCGCGAGCGTGCGAGCGCTCCCAAGGGCAACAGCAAGACCGACGTCGAGCTGCTGCTCAAGTTCGCGAACGCCCTCAACACCGGTGGTGCATTCAGCCACATCAAGGCCCAGTGGGCAACGATGACCGGCGTAGCGTCGCTATACAGCGGCGGTGCGGGTGCTGACCCGTGGGCCGTGCTGTATGCGAAGTACGGCTGGGACGGTACCGGCAGCATGGAGGACCGTCACCGGGCTCGACGCAGAAGGCGTCACGCTTCCCGGTAGCGAGTACGTGGCCGAGCAGATCTTCAAGGAGATGTGCAGCCCGCTCAATGCCGCGACGGGCGTCCAAGGCACACTGTGGATCTACTCCGGCAACGGCACCGCGTCGGCCTACAACGCGAGCACGGGCGATACCGACCCGGTCATCGGCGCTGCGTGGGGCGCATGGGGCAAGGCGAACCGGGCCAAGTCCCGCAAGGGCGAGCCCTGCCAACCAGCACACCTCGCTGCAGTACCCGCGCTACGGCTGGGCCTGGCTGCTCAACCGCCGCGTCTTCTACAACAACGGCGAGGTTCCTGGGGACGTCGCAGACGTCTTCGTCGCACCGGGCTTCATGGCCCGTCTGTGGTGCATCGGCGGCACCAACACGCTTGCCGACTGGTCGACGCTGTACCGCGCGTACAACCAGCTCTCTGACTGGCCCGATGTCGGCACCAGCACAGGCAAGCACCTGTATCCCGGGCGCTTCCCGGCCTTCACCGAGCCCTACGAGTCTCCGCACGACGGTGCTACGGTCGGCAAGGCGAACCTCGTCGCAGATCTGGGGCCGCAATACCGCGGGTACCCCGGCTGGTGGCGCTGGAACGGCTGGCAACCTCATCATGGGCGACAGCCTGCGTGGCACAGTCGGCGCACCTACCCGCTCGTGCTCACCACGATCCGGTGCGTCGAGCACTTCCAGGGTGGCCCGATCACGCGCAACAACGCGTGGAACGTGGAGCTTGAGCCGGAGCCGTGGGTCGAAATCAACTCGGTCGATGCGATCAAGTACGGCATCAAGGACGGCGACTACGTCAACGTTGTCACCGCCCGTGGAAACAGCACTACCGACCAGGCCGCCCGCACGATCCAGACCGGCGCGCTTTCCGCCGGCGCTTGGGGCAAGGGCTTCAAGGCCCGCGTGGGTGTCGGTGGCGCTGACCAACCAGCGTGTCGCCCCTGGCACCGTTGCCATTCCGTGGCACTGGGGTGATCGTGGCCTGGGCACGGGATCACGTGCGAACGACCTGTGCATCGACGCATGGGATGCGAACACGAGGATTCCTGAGTTCAAAGCCTGTCTGTGCCGTATCGAGAAGGTAACTCCGTAGAAAGGGGGTGGCGAACATGGCTCTCATGGCGATTATGCAAGACGTCGACAAGTGTATGCGCTGCAATGGCTGCGTAGTCAGCTGCAAGCGCACGTGGAAGATGAAGGCCCTCAACCCGGGCGTTCACAAGACCGCCCCCGATCAGCGGGTGGTAATCAAGTCGCAGAAGCGCGTCGATATGGGCCCGTTCATGCGGTACAGCTGCTGGCACTGCACCAACCCGCCGTGCGTCAAGCGATGCCCGTTCAGGCCCTCGCGAAGATGCCGAACGGCGCGGTCATGATCGATCCGACGAAGTGCAGTCCCGATGCGACCAACCCCGCGAACGGGAAGACCTGCACCCGCCAGTGCACGACCGACTGTGGTCGCGGCGGATATCCCAAGGTGGGAGACGGCTCCGATTCGTACGATACGCCCAAGTCGTGGAAGTGCACCCTGTGCTACGGGCGCGCCGGCGCGGACGCCGATCTCAACTCGGCGTACGGCAATCCGCTCCCGACGAAGGTCTATCCGGACGCCGACGGCAACTACATCAGCTCCATCTCGGGCACCTCGGTACCTGACATCAAGCACCAGCCGTCGTGCGTGTTCACGTGCCCGGCGAAGGCGATGATCTGGGACACCAAGGACAACATCGTGGGAACCGTACCTGGCTCCGGATACCTCAACGACCCGAAGAACGGCTTCATCTCGGCGCAGGGCGATGGCTCGATCTATTGGGCCAGCCGCAAGAACCTGCTCATCGCACCGAAGGCCGATCCGTTCATCGAGGACCACGTGACTCCGCTGGTCTCCAGCGTGATCTCGGGTCCCTATGCAAAGGCAGCGCTGCTACCTACAATCCTGGCAGGCGGCCTCGTGGCCGTTATCGCAAGACGTCAGCAGCTTGCTGGCCCTGGCATAGAGGAGGTGTGATGGCCATGAGGAAACGCCTTCTCGCTCTCGCGATTCTCGCAGTGGCTGCGGCCGTGCTTGCGGTTCCCGGTGTGGCGATGGCGAACTACGCGGTACACGGTGGCTACACCATGAGCACCGACGCTTGCGCGGGTTGTCACCGTGCACACACGGCGGCAAGCTCGATCACGTGGACTGACGGCAACTCCGACACACAAAGCGCGCTGCTGATCTCTACGGCAGCGACTGTGGACGAGTTCTGCTACACGTGCCACGGAACCGCGATGCTGGGTGCCGACACCAACGTCTACGACGGCGTGTTCGAGGCCGACGATGGCCAGGATGCCGACTCCGACCGTGTGCTCAACGCGTTCGGCGAACCGCTCAACGGTGGTGGTTTCAACCCCGCGATGTTCCCGACGCAGCACTACCCGAACGACACGACGTGGGTCGCGTATGGTGCGGGTCCGGACGGACGCAATGGCATCATCAGCACCGGTGGCGAGCAGGTCGTCATCGGCTGCTCCGTGTGCCACGACGTGCATGGTTCGTCCAACTACCGTCTCCTGAGGGACCAGGTGCCGGGTATCGATCCGCTCACCGGCGCCCAGGCGCCGATCACCGTGGGTGGCTACGATCCGGCCTCGCCGGACCCGGTCAACCCGATTCCGACCCCGTGGGTCGTCTCGGCTGAGCCCGGATACCCGACTGGTGGCTGGCTCCTGCACGAGCCGGGTGCGGCACAGGTCGCGGCCTACACGCCGGACTACACCGACCCGCTGTACGCCAAGCCACCGCTCACCGGCGGCGTACCGGATGTGACCAAGGGCATCAGCGCTTGGTGTGCGTCGTGCCACACGCAGTACAACACCGCTGGCACCGCCGGCAACTACGCCGACGAGGTCTACGACGCGAACGACGGCTTCGGCCTGGTCGAGCGTCACCGCCACCCGGTGAACGTGGCTCTGTCCGAGTTCGCTGGTCCGAGGGCGCTCATCACTGGCGCGGCACTCACAGTGCCCGTTGCGCATGACGGTGCTGGCGATGCCGGCTCCAACGATCTGACGGACTGGATGGACTGCCTCACGTGTCACGTCGCTCACGGTTCGAACGTGACGATGAGCGGCTACGCCAACGTTGCAGACACGACGGATCCGCAGCCTGATTCCGGCAGCGGAAGCGTTCCGCCAGACGATGGCAACGCGCTCCTTCGCTCTGACAACCGTGGCGTGTGCGAGGCTTGCCACAACAAGTAAGGGAGCGTACGACGCCGGATACAGACGTCAGACGCAACGGGAAGGGTCGGGCAACCCCCGGCCCTTCCCTGTTGCGTTCTAAGGTGCCTTCGATCGTCGCAGCGGTGCTCCTCGCGGTGGGTGCGGCGGTCCAGTTCATCACAGCGATAGAAGCACGCAGGGCCTACTCCGCCGAGTTGCTGGCGGCGATCATCGCTCTGGCCGGTGCGGCGGCCCTGATGGCCTTCGGTCGGCGGGCCGGTGAGGCAACCAGCAAGGCGGTCGGCATCCGGGCACTGGCCTTCGCTACGGGGGCAGCGGGACTCTTCGGAGCTCCCTACGTCGTGCTGCTCCACCGCTACTCGGACGCGCCGCCCGGCAGCGAGATCTTGTTTCTCACGACCGCTGCCTGGGCGGTGATGCTCGCTCTCCTGACGCTGCGATGGAGGGCTTCTGACCTTGTGCTCGCCTCCGGTGCACTGTTGGTGTTGGGCGGAGTCGCCGGAACGGTTGGCAACTGGGAGAGGCCGAGTTCGTTCTCGCCGTTCATCCGGTACTCCACCGAGGAGTACTGGATGCTTGCCGGGGGCCTCGCTTGGGCGTTCATGTGGTGGTTCCTGGACCGCGCGCTACGACGAGACGAGGCGGCTTCGGTCGTCGTGCCTCTGGCTGCCGGCGGCGTGACCGCCGCGCTCCTCACGATGCTTGTTCGACCGGGAGGCGGCTTGCAGGCGCTGGCAGCGGGCGGACTCGGACTCGGCACGCTCTTCGTGGCCTCAGCAGTAACGACGGCTGCTTCGGTCCTCTTGCTGCGGCAGCGAGGTCCGCGAGCCGTCGCCGGGGCGTACGCGATGCCGGCCGCCGCCATCACCTCGCTCACCTGGCTGGAACAGGCGACCGGGGCGTTCGGACCGCAGCCCATCCTCCTCGCCCCCGCATTCGCTGGCGCCGCGACCACTCTGGCCGGAGTCACAATGTGGTGGGTGCGGGAGCGCGGCGTCTTCCGCGGCCCCGTCGCCAAACGATGGGCGCTCCCGCTCGCGTGGGTGTCTGTCGCCGCCGCCGCCGTGGGACTCGCGATGCCGGCACTCCAGGCGCAGGTCACCGGGTTGCGCACCAGCGGACAGGGTTTCGAGGCGCAGTTCGTACTCCGAGGCATCGAGGTGGTGGGACCCTGGTTGGCGCTGGGCATCTCGCTCGGCGCTGCGGCCACCGTTCTGTCACGCTCGGCGATCGAGTCGCGGGCAGCCGCGCTCTTCGTGGCGATCGCGGTGTGGCCGTTGGTTGGCTGGACTCCACTGCACACGCTGACGAGATTCATCCCGGCGGAGGTGCAAGTCGACTTCGGCAGCGAGTTTGCATCGATAGCGTTCAGTCGGCTGTCGACCCCCTTCAGCTACGTGGCGCTGTGTGGATCGGGCGTCGTGTTGGCGCTGTCGTTGGCGGCACGCTACCGACAGCCGACGCGAGAAACCGAACCTACCGGTGAGAGGTGAGCTCGTGAACCCACGTGTGCGCACTGCCATTGTCGCCACTGGTGTCGTCGTGGTCGCACTCGCGCTTCTCGTGTGGCTGTCGGACCGGGTTCAGCCCGAGCTAGTGACGGTGAAGACCGGCGAGGTGGTCGTCTGCACCGCAGGTGAAGTGGTCGAGGACAACACCGAGGACATCGAGGTTCCCGCGTCCGAGGTCGCGCAGTACTCGGTGAAGATGCGCGTCGTCACCTGTCCCGACCACCAAGACGTCTCAGGGCTCTACAACGAGGCTCAGAAGGCGATGGCTGATGGGGACCTCGTCACCGCGTCTCAGAAGCTCCGGCAGGTAGTCGCGGCTAACGCCGCGTACAAGAAGGCGTCCGAGCAGCTTGCACAGATCGAGTCGGGCAAGAAGCCCAAGCCCGACACCGCGCCTGGGGCCAGGGAACAGACCGCAACTCCCACGCCCGACGAGCCGACCGACGCTGTGTCGAACCTGACCAAGTATGTGCCCGACCGAATCAAGGGGTTCTCGGCGCAGGGCATCGTCGCAGATCCTGCCTCGATCACGAGGAACTACCTTCCGACCTCGGGCGGGGCCGATTTGCTCGTGGTGATGGCGGAACAGACGGTCGACGCGAAGTCGGCGGCCTCGGCCATCAAGACCCTGAGGGGCACGTACCCCTACTCGGCTGCGACGGTCTCGGTCGGCGGCAAGAAGGGATACTTCGGTGTTCGCGAGCAGTCTGCAGTGGTGCTCGTAGCCGACGGACCGGTCGTCGTCACGGTCGAGATGCACGCCAAGAAGGGCAGCGGATCGGCGCTCAAAGGCGCAGTTCAGGACGTTGCAGCGGCCGTATTCGGGCGACTGAGAGTGTGACGGGTGTCACACGGCCGCAGGGTGGCATGTCTGATGCTTGTTTCCACGGTGTTACACCACGCTCGTCGCGCGTTGCGACGGTGGCTTAAGGGGACTGAGATCTTGCGCCGAGTGAGAAGGCAACTCGCCACGTTGCTGTGTCTTGGCCGTGCTGCTGCCAGCTGCAGTGGTCTTCTTCGGCGATTCCCGCTGCGAATGCGCAGGAGATGGCGGCCACTTCGGTGTCCTGCGGTCGACCTCACGTGCGTGACGATGGTCTCCGACTCTCTCGCCTTCGCGGCCGGTGCGTCGGGCACGATCATCAAGTCCACGAACGGCGGAGACACCTGGACACAGGTCGGCCCCGGCGGCACGAAGACCTTCACGGGAATCGCGTTCTGGAACGCCACGAACGGGCTCGCGGTCACTCGCGACCGGTCCGTCTGGTACACGACGAACGGCGGGGACACGTGGACTCAGAGCACCCCCGACATGAACTCGATCGGCTACGGCGGCCGGTGTACCTTCGACTCGTCAATGCGCTCGCCGTGGTACCCGGAACGTCTTCGGACGCATGCCTCGTGGGGGGCACTCCGCGCACCGAGAGCACGATCTTCTTCGGCGAACAGGTCTGGAGGACCGGCAACTCGACCGGCATCTACTGGGGCAAGGAACCGCTCCCGTGGTCCGGCGAGTACTACAACGAACCTGACGAGTTCGGCGAGCCGTTCTAGGTCGGCAAGGGCCAGTTCCGATCGATCGACTTCGGATCGCCGACCCACGGCTGGGCCGTTGGCGTGGACCACTACAACCCGGCAGACTCGGCTACCGTCTACGCCAGCACCGACGGCGGCACCTACTGGAACAGGCAGACCTTCAGCAGTGCGCTCGATCTCACCGGGGTCTCGGCGGCGAGCTCGACCGTCGCGGTGATCACGAGTTCAGCCGGCCGCATCTTCCGCACCTCGAACGGCGGCTCGGTCCTGGGTCGAGGCCTCGACTGTGCCCGCCCCGGTTGTCGCGCTGAACTCCGTCGCGCTGTCCGATGCCTCGAACGGTTGGGCCGTCGGTGCGGGCGGAGCGCTGCTCCGGACGACCGACGGCGGAGACACCTGGACGTCAGTTGGTTCGCCCACCTATCAGGAGCTCTCAGCGGTGGCCGTCTCGGGCACCGGGGCCATCGCGGTGGGGAAGTCCGGAACGGTCGTGCTGACCGACGACGGTGCGAGTTGGCGATCGGCGGGTGCCGCCGATGTCACCCCGCCTGTAACCACGCTGAATGCGCCCCTCGGCCAACGGGACGGGTGGCTGGTACAAGACCGCACCGCAGATCACGCTCACTACCGAGGCGGGGGCCTCGACCTACCGTCACTGGGACAGCGGCACGCCCGGCGCCTACGCGGGCCCGTTCTTCGCAGCTGAGGGCGCCCACACCCTGCACTACCACTCGGTCGACGCCGCGGGAAACCCCGAGGCTGACAAGACGAGGGAGTTCAAGGTCGACACGGTGGCGCCTGCCGCACCCACGCTCGTGCTGGGCGATGTGACCGGAACCTCGGCCGACCTTTCATGGAACGCCGTCGCGGATGCGACGAGTCTTACCAAGCACTACGAGGTGTGGAAGAACGGCGCGCTGCTCACCACGACCGCGTCGACGGCTTACACCGCCACCGGCCTTGCGGGGAACACCGACTACAGCTTCTACGTCAAGACGGTAGACAACGCCGGATGGACCTCGGGCGCGTCCAACGCCGTGAACCCGACCACGCTGGTCAGCTACCCGACCGCACTCAGCTTCAGCGCCCCGAGCATCAGCAACTACGCCTCGGCGAGGCTCTCGGGCACTCTCAAGGCGACGGGCGCCACCGTACCGAACGGCACGCCGGTCACCATCGAGTACTCCTACACGCCGACCCTCGCGAGTTCGTGGAAGACGGCCAAGACCGCCACAACCGTGTCGGGCGCGTTCTCCTACACCGCGGGCCCGACCCGCACCACCTACTATCGTGCGCGCTTCACCGCTTCGGGCAGTCTCGACGAGAGCGGGCCGACCGCCTACCGCAAGGTGGTGCCCAAGGTCCGGCTCACCCGCACTTCATCGTGGAAGAACCTCACCTACCGCAAGACTTACTACTCGACGGGATACATCGAGCCGGGTCATAGCGCCGGGGACAAGAACAAGGTGACCATCCGCGCCTACAAGCGTGCGAGCAACGGCAAGTACTACTACAAGAAGCGGTTCACCGCCGCGTACAGCTCCGTCTCGTCGACCAAGAGCAAGTACAGGGCGTCAGTCAAGCTTCCGTCGAAGGGCTACTGGAAGCTCGTTGCCCGGCACGAGGCCGACACCAACAACGCGGCGACCGACGGCAGCGCGGACTACGTCAGGGTGAAGTAGAGGGAGCGCTGCGGCCGCGAAGGCACCACCGTCGCGGCCTCTACTTCCTGAATCTCATCACGGGCGGCCACGGGCGGGTGGCAGCGGCCGAGGCGTGCGACCATCGGGAGCGCCGTCCATAGGCGTATCAGGACCCGCCGTCCGTCCCATGGCTCAGCGCGATCTGAGCGCGACGATGCGATCCGCGCCCGGCGTGCCGAAGCACTTCTCGGCGGTATAGCGCTCGGCACCCAGAAAGGCGCTTCGCTCGGCGCAGTCCAGAAGCAGCGGCATCAGGTCGCCGCCGAGGATATGCCCGAGCGACCCGTCCAGGCAGCTGCGCTCGCCAAAGCCGCCCACGCCGTCGCGGCCGGCAGCCCCGCCGCAGACCAGCAGCGGCACCGCGCCGCCGGAGTGGTACAGCGGCCCCGACGCCGGCGTCTGGTGATCGGCGGTGACGCAGACCACGATATCGTCTGCGAGCAGTCTCTCCATGTGGGGCGCGAATGCGGCATCGAGCAGTTCGGCGACCTCGCGCTTACGCTGCGGCGACTTGCGGTGGCCCGCCATGTCGGGCCACTTGCTGTGCACGTGGACGAAGTCATACTCGCCGCCGAGGCATTCGAGCGCCGTTCCGAGGTCGCGCCGCAGGTCCTCCGCGAGGTCGTCGCCGTCTTGGCCGCCGGGCGAGTCGAGCCCTACC
Organism: uncultured Actinomycetes bacterium; assembly: GCA_963702525.1. Classification (GTDB taxonomy): domain Bacteria; phylum Actinomycetota; class Coriobacteriia; order Anaerosomatales; family PHET01; genus CAVPCY01. The sequence goes on from CAVPCY010000017.1 coordinate 31,118, forward strand.
GCGGCCCCGATCCCCGCGTACAGGACTCCGCGTGCGAGCGTGATGCCTCGCAGGCCGGTGCGTGCCGAGAAGGACGGCACCGTCGCTGGCGCGCCCGCCCACTTCACGACAGCCATGTCGAGCTGGCGTCCGGCCAGCAGCGCGCGGCTGGCCAGCATCCAGGCATTGAGTGCCTCCGCTGTGCGCGCGGCTGCGTCCGGATACCTTGCCTCGGCGTAAGGCAGCACCGCTCGCACCTGCTTGTCTGCGCGAAGCGGGTCGGCATCGGTGACGTGCGCCGAGAGCGGTGTGCCATCCTCAGCTTGCAGGAACAGCAGCCCCTGCGCAGCGTCGGTGTGCACGAAGCGGCAGCTCACCCCATGGAAGACGCCGTCAAGGTTCACGTCGGTGTTGGTCGGCTCGCCCTCGCGAGGGTCGGTGCGCTCCGTAACCCACAGGCCGCTCTCGCGCTCTTCGGCTCGCAAGAAGCTCGCCCGGCAGACAACCTCGCCTGGGCGAACCCGATACCCCTCGCCGAGTGCTTCGAGAAGGCCGCGTCCCGGGTACTCATCGGGGTCGTAGCCGAACAGCGTGAAGTGCGCGACAGGCGAGGTGGGAGCCCGCCCGGGGCCGCACGGCCACATCAGGCCGGTCGAGCCTGTTGCGGCCAGCGAGTCGAGGTTAGGGGTGCGCGCGGCGTCGAGGGGCGTCTGACCGCCCAACTCGGGTTGCTGGCGATCGCCCATGCCGTCCAGGATGACCAGTAGGATGCCGTTCACGACGCTTGCCGCTCGGCGGCCTGCGCGATGACCTCGCCTACCCGCGCATCCCAGTCGCGCCCGCTGCCGCCCAGCTCGTCCACGATCGCGACTCCAACCGGCCGGATGTAGTAGTCGACCAGCCCCGCAGGCAGCGACGTCACGCAGGTGCCATCGAGGCCGCGCTCGTTGCCGCTGAGCACACACTCGAGCTGAGGCGAGCCGCCGGGCCACCTCGTCCCGAGTATCGAAGTGACTTCGTCGCCGTCTGATAGGCTTCGGATCGGCAGCGCCAGCGTGATCCCCGCATGTGCGAGCACGTCTGCGTAGGCGTCAAGCGCCTCGGACATCTGGTTGGCCTTCGTGCGCCCATCATGGCGCTCGCGCTCACCCGAAATCACGATGTCGGCGCCCACCCCGCGCGCTGTCGGCACGCGCATCAGGTGCAGGTAGAGGTGGCAGCCCACACACGGGAGCCACCGGTCGAACAGTGCAGCAAGCCGCGTGGCAGGGCGCCCGTTGAGCGCGCGCCACAACGCCGGGTCGGCGACGTGAACGAGATCGCCCTCGAGCGTCCCCCCTCGTGCGGGCAACTCGTCGCGCAGGAACGCGACGTTGCGCTCGATCTGCGAGAAGTCGCCGAACTCGGTCCCGGTGGAGACATAGCTGGGAACGAGTCGGGCACCGGGGTTCTCCTCGGCGAAGCGAAGGGCGGCGGCGATGCTGTCGGCGCCCGATATCTCGGCGATGGCGATCAAGCGACCATCCCTAGGCGCACGCGGCATCGGGTGCCGCGAACCGACTGTCAAGGAACGCCGAGAGCAGCCTGCGTGTGGCACGCACGTCGTCGGCGTCGGTGAGCTCTATCGTCCACCACGGGCACCCGGCGTCGCACAGGGCGTGCAAGGCCCCACCGATGCGGTCGAGGTCGGTCGGCGGGTGGTGGCGGTCGGTCTCGTGGCCGTATACGTGAGCGCTGCCCACGAGCGGGCCACAGTCTGCGATGAACCGCTCAGCCGAGTAGCCGCGAGCACACATGTCACTTGAGACCGCATGGCCGACGTCAATCGTGACTGCAGCTCCGGTCGTGCACACGAGGCCGAGGAAGGTGTCCGGCTCGCTGGTGAGCCCCCACTTGAGGTTCTCGAGTGCCACGGTCACGCCGTGGTCTCGACCTTCGGCGACGAGGTCGGTGAGGCGGGCGGCGGTCGCCGCGAAGATCTCGGTATGGCGAGCGTGCGAGGGCAACGCCGCGTGGACGGTGAGGTAGTCACCCCCGGCGGCGGCGATGGCGGCAACCGCCTGCTTCATCGCCACGAGCGCCTCGTCGGCGACGTGCCGGTCCGGGACCGACAGCTCGAGTCCGTGTAGCGGGAAGTGGTAACGCACCGGCAGGTGGGATGTGGCAAGAGCGCCAAGCCGCGCAGCCGAGGCGACACTCGATTCGATGTCGAGGGGATCGACGTTGGCTTCGATGCCTGGGCATGCGGCTTCCAGTGCAAGCGCCACCGCGCCCTCGTCGCTGGGGGCGGCATATCTACATGTCGCAAGACGCGGTCGCATGGCACGCATGATATCAGGTTTGACTATGGGTGATATCATCTTGAGAAATGTGACACATCGCTTACCCGACTAGGGGGGACTCCGCATGGCAGACACCATCGCACCCGACTATCACCAGATGTGGGCCGAACTCGGCCTCGACCTGCCCACCCACGACATGCTCCTGCAGGCGGTCGGGGGGATGTACGGTGACGCGTACCTGACGCAGAACAACCGCCCCGAAGGCACCGGCTACCTCGACTTCGTGCTCTCCGAGGTACACGGGCTTGCGCATCAAGGAGCTCGACGACTTCCGCAAGACCGGCGGCAAGGTCGTGGGAACCTTCTGCCTCTACGTGCCCGAGGAGATCGTGCGGGCGGCGGGCGCGTGGTGCGTGGGCCTGTGCGCAGGCGCCGAGTTCGCCTACGACCAGGTCGAGCAGATCATGCCGCGCAACACGTGCGCGCTCATCAAGTCGTTCATGGGCTTCAAGCTGGCGAAGGTGTGCCCCTACATCGAGTCCTCGGACCTCGTCATCGGCGAGACCACCTGTGATGGCAAGAAGAAGGCCTACGAGCTGCTCGGCGACATCCACAACGTGTACGTGATGGAGTTGCCGCAGACCAAAGACGAGAAGTCGCTGAAGTTCTGGCGCGAGCGGGTGGCCGAGCTCATGGCCAAGGTCGAGGAGTTGACCGGCACCAAAGTGACAGCGGAGTCGTTGCGCGCCTCGATCAAAGAGGTCAACGACAAGCGGCGCGCCCTGCAGCGCATCGCGGCCGTCTGCAAGGCCGACCCGGTGCCGATCAGCGGCAAGGACCGTCTGCTCGCCACACAGATCGCGTTCTACGACGACGTGCCGCGCTTCACGCAGATGATGAACAAGCTCGCCGACGAGCTCGAGGCGCGCGTGGCGGCCGGCGAGGGCGTCGCTCCTAAGGGCGCGAAGCGGGTGCTCGTCACCGGCACGCCCATGGCGATCCCCAACTGGAAGCTGCACGACATCATCGAGAAGGCCGGCGCCGTGGTCGTGGGCGAAGAGATGTGCACCGGCTCGCGCTACTACCAAGACCTGGTGAGCGAAGAGGCCTCGACACTCGACGAGATGATCGACGACATCGCCGAGAAGTACCTCGACATCAACTGCGCGTGCTTCACGCCCAACGAGGGCCGCATCGAAGACGTTGTGCGCATGGCCAAGGAGTACGGTGCCGACGGCGTGATCGACTACACACTCAACTTCTGCGGCCTCTATGCCATGGAGCAGCACTCGGTCGAGCAGGCGGTCCAGCAGGCCGGCCTGCCGGCGCTGCGCATCGAGACCGACTACTCGATGGAGGACGCCGGTCAGCTATCGACCCGCGTCGAGGCCTTCATCGAGATGCTCTAGGCGCGGGAGCGGTTCCACGTCACATGCGGGTACTTGGCCTCGACATCGGTTCACGCAGCGTCGACGCGGTCTGGCTCGAGGGGGGCAGGCCGCTCGACGCTGCTGTGACCGACTCAGGGTTCGACCCGCAAGCCGCAGCGCGGGTCTTCGTCGACCGCGGGATGCACGACGTTATCGTCGCGACCGGCTACGGGCGTCACGCCGCGCGCGAGGCGTTCGAATGCGCGGTCGTGACGGAGATCAAGGCCTATGCGATGGGGTCGAGCGTCCTGTTCCCGGACGCGGCCAGCGTCCTCGACATCGGCGGGCAGGACACCAAGGTCATCGCCTTGGGGCCGGGCGGCAAGGTGATCGACTTCGAGATGAACGACAAGTGCGCCGCCGGTACCGGCAAGTTCCTCGAGGTGATGGCGAAGGCGCTCGGATTCGAGCTGGAGCAGATGGCGGCCGAGGCGCTCGCGGCCAACGGGGCCGGCATCCAGATCTCGAGCATGTGCACGGTGTTCGCGGAAAGCGAGGTCACCGGGCTCGTGCACCGTGGCGCCGATCGGGCCGCAGTCGCGCGTGCGCTTCACGAGTCCATCGCCAAGCGGACGCTGTCGTCTCTGAAGCGAATACGTGCCAACGGGCCGCTCGTGTTCGCAGGCGGCGTCGCCAACAACGTCGCGATGGTCGAGCTCATCCGCGCCGGATTCGAGGGCGACGTGCTCGTGCCCGAGGAGGCGCAGACAGTGGGCGCGCTTGGCGCGGCGCTCAGCCATGGAGCAGGGGCGCACGAATGAGCCGCAACATGTGGCCGATGATGAAGGGCTTCATGCACGACTTCTCGGCGTGTAGCTCCGCACCACGTCGAGCGGCTCGCCCAGATCCGCGGACTGGCGCACGCGCGAGTCGTTGAGCGCGACGTGTGCCGCGTGATGCTCGGACAGGCGGGTGCCGGATCGCGAGAGCGGCCGTTCCCCGCATACACAAGGGCCGGTTCTGGTGCATCATCTCGTGTATGGGCGGTGACGTAGCAGTTCCTGAGAATCGCCGGGCCGAGTACGAGGGCCTGATGAAGCTCATGCTCGAGTACGCGGATCCTGCCGACGCGGAGGCCCCAACCGTGGCGGACGCGGTCGCGCGCGGCGCGCTCGAGGACGGCCACCTCTGGAGAAACATGCGACTGAACAGCCGTGCTGAGGTGCGGGCGCTGCTTCTGACGCACTTTCCGGAGCTCGCGGCGGGCAACACCAGGGACATGCGGTGGAAGAAGTACCTCTACAAGCGCCTGTGCGGGTGGCCCGGGTTCGAGGGTTGAATGCGGCCGGCGTGCTCGGAGTGTCCGAGCTATCCGGAGTGCTTCGGCGGAGGAGTAGGGCGCGGCGTCGATTGGCCCTGTGGCGGCCGAGGCGACCTGTCAGCGACCATCCTCCATTTGTGCAGGGCGGTCCTTGGGTATTACCCTAAGTGTCTCTTTAGGGTGATGACCGGCATCGTCCCCGACTCAGGGTGGTAGCCCATGGACCGTCTGCGAAGCGTCGACCGGCTCGAAGCCGTACGGGCCATGGCCGAACCCAGCCGCATGGTGATTCTCCGATTGATCTTGGGGTCCCCTCGCACGATCTCAGGGCTGGGAAACGTACTCGGCAAGCATCCGGCCTGGGTGCGGCATCATGTGAAGGTGCTCGAGTCTGCGGGGCTCGTCTACGTCGCCGAGGAACGCACCACCCGCAACTACACCGAGAAGTTCTACGCTGCTACGGGCGCCGCTTTCACAGTCTCGATGCTGGTTCGGCCCGCGGCCGAGGATGGCGAGTCGGTCGTGGCGATGGTCAGCGACGATCTCGCTGTCGAGCTCCTGGCACGCGGAGCGACCAAAGGCGCCCGCCTCGTGACTGCGGTCACGGGGAGCCTGGACGGGCTTATCGGCGTGCGTCAGGGGCTCGCGGACATCGCTGGGTGTCATCTGCTGGATACAGATACCGGGCAGTACAACATCCCCTACGCGAAGCACCTCTTCCCCGATCGCGACGTGCGCGTGGTGACGCTTGCGCACCGGGAGCAGGGCCTGATCGTCGCGCCCGGCAACCCCATGGGCCTCCACGCCGTTGCGGACGCGATCACTGCTGGGGCTCGTCTCGCCAACCGCAACCGTGGATCGGGCACGCGAGTGTGGGTGGAGCACGCACTGAGCGATCTTGGAGTCTCGGCGCAAGGCGTGAACGGCTACGACCGAGTCGTTGATACCCACTCGGCGGCCGCAGCCCTTGTCGCGTGCGGCGATGCGGACTTCGCGGTGGGCATTGCGGCAGCCGCCAAGGAGTTCGAGCTCGACTTCGTACCCCTGTTCCACGAGCGCTATGACCTCGTGATGACCGAGCAGGCCTACGTGTCCACTGCGGTCGCTCGGCTTCTCGACCGGCTGCACACGAAGTCGTTCAAGCGAGACGTGTCGAGGATTCTCGGATACGACCCGGCATCCATGGGTGACGAGTACCGGCTGGCGGTATAGGGCGCGCTCTCGACCGCCGAGAGAGGAGAACACGATGAGGGTGAAGGTCAGCAAGGCGAGGAGGGTGGTCTCGCTCGTGCTCGCAGCGGTGCTGGTGTTGCCGATGATGAGCGTGTCGACGGCCAGTGCGGCGGGTCCGGACTTCTCGGGGGGGCCGGTTGCGGGCAGTGCGCCGACGCTCGTGCCCAACGACCACACACCGCTCGCAGTCCGGGTCGCGGGCAGCGGCCTGGACCCCGACAGCACGTACTACGTCAAGGTGCGACTGACACTCAATCCGAACCCCGCGACCGGAGGTCAGGGCCAACTGCACCGGGGCTTCATCTGGAACAAGACCACGGGTCAGTGGGTCATCAACAAGGGTCCGGCGTGGACGGAGTTCCCGCAGATCCAGACGGACGCGAGCGGCAACATCGTCTCAGCCAACGATGCCAACTGGTTGTTCTTCAAGTTCGGTAACGAGAACAACTCCGGCACCTACTACCTCAACATCACGCTCAACAAGGACGGTGTCGATACAACGTCTCGCAACTCCGACACGCCGTTGCAGGTGCAGGTGCTCGACATGAAGACGCAGGGTGCCTGGCTGCACAACGGCACGGTCACGAGTGAGACCGACTTCAAGCGTGTCACCCTCAACGAGTACACGGCGAGCTCCTCGGCGACCCAGGTCGTGTCGGTCTCCCGCACCGAGACCAATACGATCGACGATGACTCGAACTCCGTGGTGGATGACGAGGACTACGGCCCTGTAGGCAAGACAGGCGACTGGCGTCTCGCGGCCTCTGCCGAGACCACGGTGGACGTGTACCTCCGGACCACCCTCCAGACCGCCGACGGCGGGAGCGACTATGTGATGGGCGGCGCCGACCAGGACATCGCACTCGGTGCGGCGGACCAGAGCGCGCCGACGTCTCCGACTGCCTTGGATGCAACATCGGCCGACGGCAAGGTGAACCTCGAGTGGGACGCGGCCACCGACGACAACGCGGTCGCTCACTACAACGTCTACCGGTGGGTGGACACAAGCGCCGTCGAGTACACGTCACCGCACGTCCTGATCGGAACGAGCCCCACGACGTCGTTCGAGGACGCCACCGTCACGGGAGGCGACATCTACAACTACGAGGTGCGCGCGGTCGACACGTCTTCGAACGTGAGCGCGCGTTCGGACAAGGCCACCATCGAGGCGCTGCCGCCCATCCCCACTGTGAGCGCCGCGGCCGCCCCGACCGACCCCAACGGGGAAGACGACTGGTACGTTGGGACCGCCCCCACGATCACCTTGACGTCGGCTGCAACAGCCAAGTTCGCGTGGGACGCACCAGCCGGCCCGTTCACGACGTACGCGACGCCGATTCCAACCAAGCAAGGCGTCCACACGCTCTACTATTTCGCCGAAGATGCGTACGGACAGAAGAGCGACGTGGAACATGCCACCTTCAAGGTCGACACCGTCAAGCCGACCGCTTCTGTGAGCGCGCCCTACTTCTCCACCGATCAGTCGACCACTCGGAAGTTCACCGTGTCCTTGAGTTCGGGCGACGCCGCACCGGGATCCGGGGTCGCGTCGTATGACGTGGACAAGAAGGTCGGGGCATCGGGCTCATGGGGTCGCCTGGCGACCAAGACCACGGCGAAGAGCCTCTCCGTCAACGGCAGCGCGGGCAGCACCTACTACTTCCGAGTCCGTGCTCACGATCAGGCGGGCAACGTCGGCGCCTGGAGCGCACAAGACCTGACGATGGTGCCCTACGACAATGCGCAGATGAACATCAAGGGCTACTGGAAGTCGCTTCAAGCGAGCTCCTACTACTTGGAGACGACCCGCAGGGCCAAGTCCTCCTCTGCCTCGGCGATTCTGAAGTTCAAGGGCGGAAGCGCCGCATACCTCATCACGTCTACGCGACCGAACCGCGGGAGGTTCAAGGTCTACCGGGACGGCCACTACATCAAGACCGTGAGCCTGTATTCCTCGAGCACGAAGTACCGCCAGCGCATCTACCTGTGCTCGCTGAAGGGCTCGGGTGAGCACAGCATCAAGCTGCAAGCGGTGCGGGTCTCCAATCGCCGCCCGTATGCCGACATCGATGGGCTTGCCATCAAACGCTAGAGAGCGCACATGCCCGCACTGAGCACCCGACAGAAGCGAATGCTCGCGGCGACCGTCACCATCGTTGTGGTGGCGGTCGCCGCTGCATGGGCGCTTCAGGCGCTCGGCGGGTCCGGAAGCGACTACACGATCACCGTTGTGCGTGACGGCGAGGTCGCGGCAGTCCTCGGACTCGAGGACCTGCGCGCACTGCCGTCGCGCAGCGTGAAGATGCAGGGCCAGAATCAAGACGGCCCGGCTCTGCTCACCGTGTTGGCCAAGGTGGGGATCGACGACTTTCGCAGCGTGAGGGTCGTGGGCATGGGAGTGCGCGACGACGGCCTCATTGTTCTTGATGCGAACGAGGTGGACGGCGACGTGCTGCTCGACATCGCCGAGAGAGGCACCACGAAGCTGTGCGGTCCCAAGATCGCGTGGGCAGACCGGGTGCGAGACGTGCAGCGGATCGAGGTCCAATGACGACTCGCGACGACAGACCAGGTCCGATGTCATGGTGGCGCGCGCTTACGCTGCGTGACCGCCTCACCATTGCGCTCATCAGCACCCTGATCATCGTCGCGAAGTTCTACCTGCGTCTGCCGCTGCATACGCCGGGGCACACCGGCTTCTTCTGGATGGCCCTGCTGGTGGTGGGCGTGGGAGTGATCGGGCGCCCAGGGGCCGGGACGATGATCGGACTGCTCACAGCGATTCTCGCCACGGTCTTCCTGCCCAGTCAGCAGGGAGTGCTTGTCGGCGTGAAGTACTTCGTGCCCGGGCTGGTCGTCGACCTACTCTGGTTCGTGTTCCGGGGTGGCTTCGACCGCTACGCGATCGCCGTGGTGGTGGGAGCCACCGCAAACGCGGCCAAACTGACGGCCTCTTACCTCCTCGGACTCCTCTTGGGGATTCCGGCCGGGTACTTGGCCCTCGGCGTCGGACTTGCCGCCACGACCCACGTCGTGTTCGGTGCCCTGGGCGGGCTTATCGGCGCCTACGTGCTCAGAAGGCTGCAGAGGGCGGGCATCCCTCGGACCTCACCCGCCGAGGAGGGGGTGCGTTCATGAGGCGCACCCTCTTCGTGGTCGGGGTTCTCGTCGCCTGCGGCTTGGCGCTGCACGCTGTCCCGGCACTCGCTCAGACCTGGGTCGCTGGCTCCGGCGGGGAGTCCTTCGGTCTGGGCACTCTGAGCGATACGGCTGCAGGCAGCGTGCGCGGAGTCGACGGCGTGGTGCTCCAGCGGCGGAAGGTGTGGGACTACCGTCGGCCCGGTGCCCAACTATACGAGCCGTTCTCGGCGGTGAGGCTGCCCAACGGCAACACGCTTATCGCCTCGCGCACGAACGAGGTGCTCGAAGTCACGCCTGGAGGCAAGACCGTGTGGTCCTACACGCGGCTCGCGGACAATCCCAGCTTGACAAACGTCTATGCGGCACGGCGATTGGCCAACGGCAACACGCTGATCGTCGATCGCCGAGGAGACTTCGTCATCGAGGTGACGCCGGCCAAGAAGGTGGTGTGGCGCTACGGGGCCGAACCGGGGGAGTCACTGCAACCCGGGTTTCTGTACGACCCGTGGTACGCCGAGCGGCTCGCCAACGGCAACACCCTCATCGTCGACAATCGCGGCGGCACCCGCGTAATCGAGGTGCGCACGTCCGACTACGACGCCGGCGATCCCGCTCTCGGATACACGGACGACAGCATCGTGTGGCAGTACGGTCAGGCGGGCGTCGCGGGAATCGGTGAAGGCCAACTGGCGTCGCCCCGGTGCGCGCAGCGGCTCGCCAACGGCAACACGCTCATCACCGACGCAGGGGACCGAGACTACTCCGGCAATCGGGTAATCGAGGTCACGCGTGCCGGCGCTATCGTGTGGCAGTTCGGTGTGGCGGGAGAGGCCGGTAGGGATCTCACGCATCTCGACCGACCCTCAGCGGCTCAGCGGCTTTCGAACGGCAACACGGTTGTCGCCGAGGAAGACGGCCAGCGGCTGCTCGAGGTGAACGCCGCGGGTGTGGTGGTCGACCTCTACGGACCTGGCGAGATCGCCGTCCCCGGTCCTGTTCTGAGCAAGCTGCGTAGCGTTCACAGGACTTCCGGCGGCACGACGCTCGTCTCGGACCCACAGAATCAGAGAGTCGTCGAGCTGGGCTACCCGCTGCGAGGCACCGCGGCCTCAAACACGTTGTGGCTCGGGCTCCCGGGCGTGCGCAAGACCATCTCGCACATCGAGGTAGTCGCCGAGAAGCCCGCGGGGACCTCGGTGGCGGTCGCGTACTCCCTGGACGGAGGAGCTTGGAGGACACTCGGGCCATCGGGGAAGCTGCCGGCGAACTCCATCGCGACCAGCGTTCGGTACCGCCTCACACTGGCGACGAGCGTCCGCAGCGTATACGCCCGTCGTCCGGCAGGTGCGGATCACCCACGACGTCGCGCCGCTCGACCTCGGCAAGCCCGAACCGGTTGCTGACGTCGGGACGGGCGAACCTCGCGGCAGCGCGATCACAACTGCGACCACAACCAGGGCGACAAGTACGGCGTCGACCGCTGCCGTGCCTGTAGGCGCGGGTGTGGGCAGCGGTGGGGGTGTCGCAGGCAGCTCGGCCGGCGGAGGCACGGCAGGCGCTACCTCGGTGGGCGGGGTTGCGACCACCTCGCAGGTCGCCGCAGGCGACTTCACGCGCGGTACGTTGCTGCAGCCCGTGGCTGGTTCTCCCGACGGCCGCACACTCGGGCCCGGAATGGGTTCGAGCGCTTCTGGCAAGCAGGGCGACGGGACGGGGCTGGACCGGCGTCCTCGCTCTAAGCTACCTCGCGGGAGTGGGCCTGAGCGCATACGCTGGTGGTGCGCAGCGCGCGACACATATGGCACGACTGGGATTCGGACGGAGCTAGCATGCCTTTCTGGAGTTGGATGGGCCAGAACCTGCAGGCCATCATCTACGGCGTAGCCACGGCCTTGCTGTACCCGGTCCTCGCAGCCGAGGTCATCGCGCTCGTCGTGGTGTTCTTCGACGTGGGCTGGTTCACGGTGGAGTCGTACCGCCGGTGGCGGGCGCGCCGGAACTTGGACGTGGTCGCGCTCGCGGCGTCCGGGAACGCGGACGGCGAGCCGGTAATGCGGCTGCTCGCGCTGCTCGAGTTCGAGCCCCGTTGCAGCGCGCGTCCGCAGGACTCTCGGCGACGGCAGCGACCTCTCCCGGCCGATGGTGCTCAAGGCCCTCGCTGACGGGGAGCTCGAGGCCTCGCGACGGCTGGAGCGGACACGAATGCTCGTGCGAATCGGTCCGATCCTCGGCCTGATGGGCACCCTGATCCCAATCAGCCCCGCGCTGGTCGGACTCGCGCAGGGCGATGTCGACACGCTCTCGAACAACCTCGTCATCGCGTTCTCGACCACCGTCGTCGGCCTGCTCATCGGTGGGATCGCGTACGTCATCACGACGGTTCGCGATCGCTACTACCGTCAGGACATCGTCGACATCGAGTACCTGTTCGATAGGCGGGTGGCGTAGATGGCGACCCGAGACGCGGAGTACCTGCTCGAGCGCCGCAGCAGACTGGTACCTGACGATCACGGCGACCCGATGGCTTCGATGGGCAACCTGTTCGATGTCGCCGTGCTCATCGGCGTGGGGTTCCTCATCGTGTCGCTGTCCGGCTTCGGCCTGCGCGAGCTGCTGTCGTCCGAGGACGTCACGATCGTCAAGAACCCCGGCGAGGCGAACATGGAGCTCATCCGCAAGGAGGGCGATCAAGGTGCAGCGCTTGAAGGCGACGGACGCCTCCGCCGAGGGCGTGGGCACCGCGATCGGTACGGTGTACAGACTGCAGGACGGAAGTGTCATCTGGGTGCCCGGACCCGCCGAGTAGGAGTGCCGATGCGTGCATACGTGTGCTTCGACGACACCGACAACCTTGGGGCGCCGCGAGGCACCGGCAAGCTGGTGCGCTGGTTCGAGGCCGAGCTGCCCGACGGCTGCACGCCTGTGGGGGGTGGTGCGGCAGCAGCTGCTCGTGCACCCCGACATCCCGTACACGTCGCACAACTCGTCGGCGTGTGCCGTGGTCGAGATGTCCGACCCCGACCTGCTCGGCGTGGTCACTGAGCGCGCGATCGCGCATCTCGAGAAGCACGCGCTGGAGGGCAGCGATCCCGGTCTGTGCGTTGCTGCCGAGGACAACGCCGCGCTCCCGGCGCTCATCGCGTTCGGGAAGCGGGCGGCGACCGAGGTCGTGACGCAGGCCGACTGCCGTAGAGTGCTGCCGCCGGCGCGCACCTCTCGGGTCACGGCGGCACCAACGATGGCATCATCGGCGCCGCTGCGGGCGTGGGTCTGACGGTGCACGGCTGGTCGGGGCGGTTCGTCGAGTTCGGTGGGCTTCGCGACTATGGCGCTGGCGACCACGGTGCTCGAGCTCGAGAAAGCGGGCATGATGGTGCTGCCGATCGACCGCAACGTGGTCTCGCCACGCGACGATGATGTGGTCGAGACCGGCGGCTGGCTGCGCCCGCGACTGTGGGGCGGGCGTCCGTGCGTTCCGGTCACGCTCCTGTCGCCCGGACGCTGGTGGGCACTGGGCAAGGCGCCAGTGCCCGAGCAGTAGCGCCAGCCGGCACGGTGTCGCGGTGCCGGGAGGGCTCGTCCCGTCTGCCAACAGACGGCGAAATGGGCACGTACTTCACGAGAACCAACCTCGAAGGAGGGCACAGCATGAAGCTATCAGCTCGCAATCAACTCAAAGGGCGCGTCGTCGAGATCAAGGAAGGTGCCGTGGAGGCCTTGGTCAAGGTCGACGTCTCTGGTCAGCACATCACTTCGGTGATCACGATCGAAGCCGTCCACGACCTCGGGCTCGACAGTGGGCTCGGAAGTCACCGCGATCATCAAGGCCGACCACGTCATGCTCGGCGTCGAGTAGGACGCAGGCGCTGGCACCGGCACGCAAGCTCTTCTGGGACGATCCATACCTGACCGTCGTGTGAAGCGACGGTCACCGGCGTTGATGGGGACGTCGTGACCGTCGACCGCACGGTGTTCTTCGCGTTCTCCGGTGGGCAGGCGTCCGACGTCGGTACTCTCGGCGGCCATCGCGTGCTCGACGCTCGCACCGATGGCCTCGGAGATCCGCTACACGCTGCCCACCGGACACGGCCTGGCCGCTGGGCGACCCGGTGCGCGTCGAGATCGACTGGCCGAACCGCTACCGCATCATGCGGCTCCACTTCGCCGCCGAGCTCGTGCTCGAACTCGTCTACCAGGGCTACGGCCATCCCGAGAAGCTCGGCGCCAACATCACCGCCGAGAAGGCCCGAGTCGACTTCGCATGGGAGGGCAGCATCGCACCGATCCTGCCCGAGGTGGCCGCTCGCGTGCGCGAGCTCGTCGAGGCGGACCTGCCCATCGAGAGCGCGTTCGAGGACGAGGCGACCCAGCGCCGCTACTGGCGTATCGACGGCTTCGCGCAGGTGCCGTGCGGCGGCACGCATCCTCGGCGGACGGGCGAGGTGGGCGAGATGCGGCTGAAGCGCGCGAACCCCGGCGCCGGGATCGAGCGGATCGAGATCACCCTCGATGACTGACGACGCCCGCTATCGCGCGAACTACGAGCTCTGCCACGAGTGCGGCGGACTGTGCTGCGCGCTCTACCTCGCTCACGACGAGAACGGCGACTACATCGGCGAGGGCTGGCTGCCCGACTACATCGACGTGTGGACCGAGCGGCTGGTCGCGTGCGGCGCGCTGCGCGCCGACGCGACCGGCTATGGCGCCGGCGAGGCCGGCAACTCGAGCCGCTGCACGACCCGCGCATCAGCCACCTGCCCACGCCCGAAGGCGCGGCGTACCGAGCGACGCTTCCCGAGTGGGTGGACACGCGCAAGTGCCAGTTCTGCCATCCGGACACGGGCTGTCTGCTGCCGCGCGAGTACCGCGCGCCTATCTGCGGCGAGTACGTGTGCGAGATATGGCAAGCCGCCGAGAATCGCACCCGCTAGACTGAAGCCCATGCCCAGCGCTGTTCATCGATGCCGACGCCTGCCCTGTCACCCGGGATGCGATCTCGATCGCCCGGGCGGCCGGCCTTGGCGTGGTGATCGTCGCCAACGTCACCCAGAACCTCGATCGCTACACCTCGCGCAGCGGGGTCGAGGCGGTCCAGGTCTCCTCGGGCGCCGATGCGGTCGACTTCGCGATCGTCGAGCGGCTCGAATCCGGCGACACGGTCGTGACCCAGGACATCGGCCTTGCCGCGATGGTGCTTGGCCGAGGAGCCCGCGCGATAAGCCCGCGTGGCCGCGTCTTCCACCTCGCCACCATCGACGCCGAACTCGCGGTGCGGCACGCCGAAGCCAAGCTGCGCCGCTCGGGAGGACGACACGGGGGACCGTCGCCCTTCACCGAGGAGGACCGCGAGCACTTCCGCGACCGGCTCGAGTGGCTCGTGCGTCAGCCGCCGGAGGCCCGCGTGTGAGCGCGGACGTCCTCTCGGCGTTGGCTGCCGGCTTCGCCCTCGGTGCGAGCCTCATCATCGCGATCGGCGCGCAGAACGCCTTCGTGCTACGCCAGGGGCTCGCCCGCGACCACACCTTCGCCGTCGCGCTCACCTGCGTGCTGTGTGACGTGACACTCATCGCCGCAGGCGCCGTGGGTTTCGGCGGCCTCGTGGCGCGGTTCCCCACCGTGGCGTCGGTCGCCGCCTGGGGTGGAGCCGCCTTTCTCGCGGTCTACGGAGCGCTGTCGCTGCGATCGGCGCTCCGGCCTCACACGTTGCGTGCCGAGGACGCGCCGACCCACGGCATGTTCGCGTCGACCGGCTCGGCCGTGACCGCCACGCTCGCGATCAGCCTGCTCAACCCGCACGTCTACCTGGACACCGTCGTACTGCTCGGCAGCGTGGCGTCTCAGTACCCGGCGGGCATGCGCACGTGGTTCACGCTGGGCGCGATGGTGGCATCGACCGTCTGGTTCTTCGGCCTGGCCTACGGGGCGAGGCTGCTCGAGCCGCTCTTCGCGAAGCCGGTAGCCTGGCGCGTCCTCGATGGAGCGATCGCCGGGATCATGTGGTGGATCGCCGCGAGTCTGGTGCTGGGGCAGCTCGGCTAGGGGCGGCCACGCGTCCTGACGGACCCAGCGGTCTCTGCGGCGCGTTCGCGCTATCCGAGCGCCTCGGCGACTCCGATTATCGGGATGCCCGCGTACTCGCCCAGGTCGAGCAGGTGCCGGTCGCCGGAGACGATCGAGTCGGCTCCACCTTCGACCGCGCACTCGAGCACCCGGTTGTCGGGCTCGTCGGCGAGGACCGAGAGATGGTGTGAGGGTCGCGCGATGTGGGCGATGCGCGCGACCTGCATCACGACCGCGTCGACATGATCGGCGTCGAACTCCAGCTTGTCAGCGAGCACCCGGGCTAGTTCTGCGAGCAGAGCAGGTGAGGTCACCAACTCCAGCTCCCCGGTGATCGCGCGTCTCATCAGCTCAGCAGGACGGCCCCCGTACGCGTAGGCCGAGACGAGGACGTTCGTGTCGAAGACGACCCTAGCCACCCTCGCGGGCCTCGGCGATCAAGCGCTCGACGTCGGCCTCGGTCCGGACTCCTAGCCGCTCCGCCTGCGCTCGCCCGTACTCCGCCAACTCCTCGAACACCTCGAGCTCGCGCTGTTCGCGGTAGATGCGGACCATGTCGCGGAACAGCTCACTCTTGCTGCGGCCCTCGCGCCTAGCCATCGCCTCGACCTGCTCGGCGGTTTCCGGCGGGACCGAGAAGCCGATCGTCACTGCGGTGCGTGCCACTACTGCCCCCGTTCGTCGACAGGGACAGTCTAGCGCGGTTGCAAACCGTTTACAACGCGGAGACCGCGCGCCCTACTCGGCGTCGCGGACCTTCAGCTCCAGCAGGCAGCGCTGGCCGCCGGGCTGCGGCTGACGCTCCAGGAACGTGAGCTCGAGACCGGCGCCCTCGAAGGTGCCCTCGTCGACCGCGGCCGCGATCTCGCACAGCGTGTCGATCTCCTCGGCCGAGAGCCCCGCCTCGCTCCACGCGTCCACGAGCGGGCACGACTCCATCCGCAGCACGAGCCGCCCCTCGTCGCGCTCCTCTACTCCGGGCGCGAACAGCGCACCGGCACACGGCGAGCCCTCACAGAAGATGCGTCCGACGGTCGTCCAGGTCGCCCGCCTCGGCCGCGGGACGGTACTTCTGGCCCACCTCGATACCGCGGCGCCGGATGGCGCGCTTCATCACCTCGGTGGCCTTGGAGCGGCCCATCTCGGCCGACATCTCCTCGAAGAGGTGGTAGTACATGAGCGCTCGGTTCTCGAACGCCGCGCGGGTCTCGGCGCGTGACTTCGAAAGCTGCGCTTGGCAGGACTCGTGACCGGTGCCGTCCATGTGGCTCTCCTCGATGCGATGGGCTCTCTCACGAGTGTATGCCCGAGCGGCGCGCTTAAGGATAGAATCGACACCACACACAACGAACGAGAGGGTCACGATGACCGACGAGAACATCCCGGACGCACGAGCAGACCGCCGAGCAGCCGGAAGAAGCGCCGAAGCCAGACGCCGGCGGCGACCGAGTCCACCGAGCCTGCGGACGAGAAGCGGCCGCTCAAGGAGGGCCTGCGCGAGGGCGCAGCGAAGGCGTTCGGCCTCGCAGTGGAGGTCGGGTCACTGCTGGGAGGGCAGAGCGGCGAGATCGTCGACGCCGAGCGCGAAGTCGCCTCCTCGGAAGCCGAGGAGTTCATCGACCGCATAGACGGCGAGGGCTAGGCGCCCGGCGGGCATCACTGCGGGACAGCGCGCCACTTCGACGGCGCGGTTAGGCACTTCACTCACGAGGGGAAGGGTGGATCCATGGCCGAGGTCAACCGCGTGGGCAAGAAGCTCACCACGCTGCGGGAGTCGCTGGGGCTGTCGGTGGACGAGCTCGCCGATCGGTGCTCGTGCGACGCCGCCACCATCGAGCGTCTGGAGAGCGGGGAGTCGGCACCGTCGCTTGCGCCGCTCGTCAAGGTGACCCGCGCGCTGGGAGTACGTCTCGGCACGCTGCTCGACGACGACACGCAGCTCGGTCCCGGTCGTGACACGCGCCGGCGAGGCGGCCTCTGTGGCCCGGGTGCGCGACCTCGAAACCGCTTCGGGAGGCGGCACGCTCGACTTCTTCTCGCTCGCGGCCGGCAAGGCGGCGCGCCACATGGAGCCGTTCATCATCACGGTGCACCCGGGCGAAGACCGAGAGCTCTCCGAGCACGAAGGCGAGGAGTTCATGTACGTGCTCGATGGCACCATCGAGGTCGAGTACGGCAAGGACCTCTACACGCTCACGCAGGGTGACAGCATCTACCTCGACTCGATCGTGCCGCACCAGGTGCGCGGCGGCTCGCCCGTCGCCCGCCCGCATACTCGCCGTCGTCTACGCGCCGTTCTAGGAGGGCGCGAGATGAGCACACCCGCCACCGAGCTGCACACCGAGCTGACGATCGGCCAGTACTTCGATCACGGTCGTCGCCGAGCAGCCCGACCACGACTTCGTCGTCTACCCCGACCGCGACCTGCGATGGACCTACGGCGAGTTCGACGATCGCGTGACGGCGCTGGCCAAGGGGCTGCTCGCCATCGGCCTGCAGAAGGGCGATAACCTGGGCATCTGGGCGCGCAACGTGCCCGACTGGCTCACCTTCGCCTTCGCGACCGCCAAGATCGGCGTCGTGCTGGTCACGGTCAACCCGGTCTACAAGAGCCACGAGCTCGCCTACGTCATCAAGCAGTCGGACATGAAGGCGCTTTGCATCATCGACGCCTTCCGCGACGTGGACTACGTCGAGATCGTGCGCGGGCTGGTGCCCGAAGCGGCGACCCAAGCGCGCGGACACCTCGACTCGCCTGAGTTCCCGCAGCTCAAGAGCCTCATCTACATGGGGCCCGAGAAGCACCGCGGCTTCTACACGACGCCGGAACTGATCCTTCTCGGCCAGCACTACGACGATGCGGCGTACGAAGAGGCGCGCGAAGGTCAGCACGCCGACGATGTCATCAACATGCAGTACACCTCGGGCACCACGGGCTTCCCCAAGGGCGTCATGCTCACCAGCCGAAACATCCTCAACAACGGCTTCTACATCGGCGAGCGTCAGAACTTCACCGCCGAGGACCGGCTCTGCTTGCCGGTGCCGCTCTTCCACTGCTTCGGCATCGTGCTGGGCGTGCTCGCGACGCTCACTCACGGCGGCACGCTCGTCATGGTCGAGAGCTTCGACCCGGTCATCGTGCTCGCGGCGGTGCAGAAGGAGAAGGCGACCGCGCTCTACGGCGTGCCGACGATGTTCATCGCCGAGCTCGACCACCCCATGTTCGACCTGTTCGACCTCACGTCGCTTCGCACCGGGATCATGGCGGGCTCGCCGTGTCCCATCGAGACGATGCGCCAGGTCATCGACAAGATGCACGCCTCCGAGATGACCATCGCCTACGGGCTCACCGAGGCCTCGCCGGTCTTCACGCAAACGACGACCGACGACTCGCTCGAGCGCAAGTGCGAGACGGTGGGGCGCAAGCACGACGAGATAGACGTGCGGGTGGTCGACCCCGAGACCGGCGAGGACTGTCCGCCGGGTGTGCCGGGCGAGTTGCTGTGCCGCGGCTACAACATCATGAAGGGCTACTACAAGATGCCCGAGGCCACCGAGGCCGCCGTCGACAAGGACGGCTGGCTGCACTCGGGGGACCTGGGCACCGTGGACGAGGACGGCTACTACCGCATCACCGGGCGCATCAAGGACATGATCATCCGCGGCGGCGAGAACATCTACCCGCGCGAGATCGAGGAGTTCCTCTACACCATGCCCGGCGTCAAAGACGTGCAGGTGGTGGGCGTGCCCGACGCCAAGTACGGCGAGGTCGTGGGCGCGTTCATCATGCGCTTCGCCGGCAGCGACATCACCGAGTCCGACGTGCAGGAGTTCACGCGGGCGCGCTTGGCCCGCTACAAGTGCCCCAAGTACGTCTTCTTCGTCGACGAGTACCCGCAGACGGCAAGCGGCAAGATCCAGAAGTACAAGCTGCGTGAGATGGCCGCCGAGGCGGTGGGCGTGGCCGACGTGGCTGTCTACGCGAGCGAGGCGCCCGAGGCCGACCCGGACGCGACAGACAACGACTGTGCGGTGCGCGGCACCGGCGGCGCGTAGCACGCGCGACTGATAACATCCGGACGAGCGAAAGGGATCACCATGGCGACAAAGACGGACTTCACCCCCGAGGAGTGGCAGGTCTTCCAGTGGGCGGTGCTCGACACCATGGCCTACATGGCGATGGCCGAGCAGGGCTTCTGGGACACCTTCAAGGAGACGACCGCGGCCGCGAAGTACCTGGCCAGACGCGAAGGCGAACAGCACGAGCCTGTTCGTGCGCGACCTGGCGGGCGACATCCGCACGAAGAAGGACAAGGACGTGACGGGCAACCCGGCCGACATGGCGGGCGAGGTCGCGGAGCGCGTGAGTGAAGCGGCCGGCATCGTCGCGGCGAAGGCCCCCGACGAACTCGAGGCGTTCAAGCTGTTCGTGCTCGGAGTCGCCGAGGCCACGGCGGAGGCTGCCGACGGCGTGGGGCCGAACGAGGCCCAGGCGATCGAGAAGATCCGGGCGGCGCTGGGCTAGTCGGCCGTTTCGAGGCGGGAGCGACTTGGAGAACCCGAAGCTCCTCATAGCGCTGCTGGTGGTGCTCGCGTATGCGCTCGTGTCGCGCAAGCTCGGGCGCTGGTGGATCAGCATGCCCATGGCGATGCTCGTCGCGGGCTACGCTCTGGGCCCGGGCGGGCTTGGCGTCGTGGTCGAGAACCCGCTCGGCGAGGTCGTGCGGACCGTCGCCGAAGCGACGCTTGCGCTGATGCTGTTCCACGACGCCGTTCGGATCGACCTCGTGGCGCTTCGCAAGGGCCGCCGGATTCCGGTTCGGCTGCTGGGTATCGGACTTCCGGTGATGATCTTGGCGGGGACCGCCGTTGCGCTCGGGCTCATGCCCGCCCTAGGCATCGTGGGGGCCGCGCTCATCGCGACGATGCTCGCGCCGACCGACGCTGCGCTTGGCGAGGCGGTCGTCTCGGACAAGCGACTGCCCGTCGCCATCCGTCAGGGACTCAACGTGGAGAGCGGCTTGAACGACGGTCTCTCGGTGCCCATCTTCCTCGTACTGCTCGCGCTTGCGGCCGAGCCGGGCGGGCTGGAGTCCGGTGCGCTGCTCGCCGAGATCGTGCGCCAGATCGGGTACGGCTTGCTGGCCGGCCTCGTTGTCGGCGGGGGAGGCGGTCTGCTGTTTCGGGCTGCGCGCTCGCGGTCATCGATCGGCAGGGCTTGGCAGCCGATCGGCGTGCTGGTCATCGCCCTGAGCTGCTTCATCTCCGCGGCCGCGCTTGGAGGAAGCGGATTCATCGGCGCGTTCGCCGGGGGCGTGATCTTCGGGGTGGCCTCCGGTGCCCGTGACGCCGAGACGAACGGCCTGACCGGCAGTGTCGGGACCATCTTGGACGCCATGAGCTTCCTGTTGTTCGGCGCAGCCCTCCTGCCGTTCCTTCTGCCGTTCCTGACGTGGCAGGCGGTCGTATACGCGGTCCTGAGCCTTGTGGTGCTCAGGACCCTCTCCGTTGCCGTGGCGACCCTGGGAACCGGTGCTCGTTGGCAGACCGTCGCGTTCATGGGGTGGTTCGGACCTCGCGGGCTTGCGACGGTGGTGTTCACGGTGCTGCTGCTCGACGAGGCGATTCCCAACGGCGACTTCATCGCTGCGACAGCCGCGATCTGCATCGCGCTGAGCGTTGTCGCTCACGGACTCACCGCGCCGCCGCTCGTGTCGGCATACTCTCGCTGGTGGGAGAGCGCGGTAGCGAAGTCGTGCCGAGTCGCTCGAGGGGGCCGGCGTCAGCGAGCACCCCGGCCCGGCGTCGATGCTCCGCTAGGGCGCGGGCGGGTCTACTCGTCGGCCAGGCGCGGCCCGTCGGACGAGGAAGTAGGTGGCTCCGAGTCCCACGATCAGGAAGCCGAGCGCGAAGAGCACCATCGGGTCGTACTTGGTGAGGTCGAGGATGATGACCTTCCGTGCGAGCGCGATGATGGCCACCAGCACGACGATCTCGACGTGGATCGAGTGCTTGCGGAAGTAGACCTCGACCGTCTCGATGAGCTCGAGCGCGATCAACACCGTCAGGAACAGCCCGAGAGTCGCAAGCATCTCCTCTTCGGACATGACGATCGCTCTGGTGGCGGCCACATCTCCGGGGAGCACGGCCACGAAGAATGCATACACGATCTCGACGGTGACCAGCGCCACGAGCAGGAACATCAGCGCCATCAGGATCCCCGCGATGACGCGTTTTCCGACCTGTGACCATCTCAGGATGTTCTGCACCGACTTGGACTGCGGCTCTTCCATCTGGCGCGCTCCCCCCGGCTGCTTCAGCGACCCCCATGATAGCCGCACTCGGGTCCGGATGTGATGACCGGAGAGCGAGCATCGCGCGACCGAGTGTGGAAGAATCACCTTCAGAGGCGCTCCGTGGCAGTGTCGCACCATCCGGTTTCTGTGCACGGGGCTGTAACGAGAGAGGAAGTGCGATGAGGCGGTTCTTCAGAGTCCTCGAGCGTAGCTGCGCTCGCGATGCTCGTGGTGGGCATGGTTGGGTGCGGTAGCGCGGCGCCGAAGGCGGACCCCGCTGCACTTGAGGGCGTCGAGTGGGGCCTGACCGGGTCGAGCATGAGCTCGGCGGACCTGGGTGCGGCCAGGATCACCGCGAAGTTCGATGGCAAGACCGTGTCTGGCTTCTCGGGCGTCAATCAATACACGGGCGGCTATACGGCGGGCACCGATGGGTCGTTCAAGGTCGGCAAGATAGCCGCCACTCTCATGGCGGGTCCCGAACCGCTTATGAAGGCCGAGAGCGCCTATCTCAAGCTCCTCGAAGGGTGCGACTCGTTCGCAGTGACCGGCGGCGTGCTGACGCTTTCGACCGGTGGCAACGAGACGCTGACCTACGAGAAGGCCAAGCCGGCGAGCCTTCCCGGGACGAGCTGGACGGTGATCGGCTACAACAACGGCAAGCAGGCGGTTACCGGTCCGTCGGCCGAGGCGACGCTCACGCTCGCGTTCGGGACCGATGGGGCGGTGTCCGGGTTTGGCGGCGTGAACAACTTCAACGGCCCGTTCGAGTCGACCGAGAAGACGGTGAAGATCGGTCCGCTGGCGGCAACCATGATGGCCGGTCCGCAGGAACTGATGGACCAGGAGACCCAGTACTTGGCCGCGCTCGAGAACTCGTCGGTGTGGGCACTCGTGCAGGGGCGGCTCGAAATGAGAGACGGCAGCGGGGCGACGCAGGTCATGGCGGTGCCCCAGGAGTAGCGCGGTCGGCGCGGTTCCGTGTGACCTAGCCCGACAATGCCCAGGCTAGGTCCACTCCTCTGAGCCGGTGAAGTCGACCGTCAGCCACTTGTCGGTGCCGTGCGCGCCGAGCGCGTCCGCGACTGCGTCTCGGATGGCATCCAGGTCGGCCACGGTCCCGAGCTGTCGCTCGGGGTCCACGACGATGTGTATCTCGATGAACTGCCCGCGACCGACCTTGGCGGCGTAGCTGGTGTAGCCGGACGAACCCGTATCGAGCCACGATCTCGTCCATGGCGGCGTGAACCTGGGCGTCCAAGTCGCCCGGGGTGATCATCAGGATCTCAGTGAGCGCCTTGCGCACGGTTCGCACCGGTATGCCGATCATCGCCAAGCTCAGTATCCCGAGTATCGCCGGGTCTACGTAGGGCGCCAGATAGGCGTAAGGGGTGGACGTGAGCCACAACGCGAAGATGAACGCGGCTGCCGTCGCCGCAGTGGCCAGCGCCGACATGAGCCAACCCTGAGCATCGAGGTGGATGAACTCGGACTTTGCAGCGCGGTTGGTGCGCTTCTCGTAGAAGTACATCCAGAAGCATGCCGCCGCCATCACGAGCGAGTAGCCGATCGCCCAGCCAAGCTCGACTTCGGTTCCCCCGGACATGAAGGTGCCGACGGCGTCGAAGAAGGCGTAGACGCACAGGACCATCAGCAGGCCGCCGTAGAATGCGAGGCTCATCGGCTCGATGTGCCAGTACCCGTACTGGAACGTACGGTTCTCCTCGCGGGTGACCAGCCGCGCGATCCACAGTCCCAGTACCCCCATTGCGACGTCGACCACCGAGAACAACCCGTCGAATACGATCGCAGTCGAACCCGAGAGCAGGCCCAGGAGCACGGCGAAGGCGCCAAGTAGCGCGCTCAGCAGCACAGAGAGCTTGAGTGTCCGTTGTTCGGCTGCCGAGTCGGTCATGCGCGGTTCGCTGCCGACCGCCGCCGACACCCACAGCGCGCGCGTCACATCGGTCCCCAAGGTATGCCGAGCAGGTACCACGCGGCAAAGAACAGCGTCCACCCGATCGTGAGCGCGACGAAGTACGGCAGCATCAGCGCGATCACCGTGCCTATGCCGGAGCGTTTGTCGTAGCGGGCGGCGAAGACGACGATCAGCGGGAAGTAGGCCATGATCGGCGTCACGATGTTGATGGGAGAGTCGCCGACTCGATAAGCCGCAAGCACCGCTGCCGGGGCGATGCCCAACCGCAGGAAGAGCGGTACGAAGATCGGGGCGAGCAGCGCCCACTTCGCGATAGCCTGCGGCATGATGATTCCGACCACCACAGTGATCAGGATCGCGCCCACCAACAGCGGCAAGGTGCCCACGCTCATGGTCTCGATGGTGTCGCCCAGCCGCACCGCGGCGATCTGGGCCAGGTTCGAGTAGTTGAAATAGGCGATGAACTGGGCGATGAGCAGGAACAGGAAGAGCAGGCCCGCAAGTCCCGCCCACGACTTCTGTATCGCGGCGATGACGTCGTTGCTGCTCTTGAGCGTACCCGCACCGCGGCCGTAGCCAAGGCCCGCACCCAGGAACACGAGCGTGATGATCACGATCAGGCTGTCCATGAACGGGGACGTGCCGATGATCGCTCCAGTCGCGGAATCGCGCAACGGCGCACCCGGCGGGAAGGTGAGCAGCCCCACGACCACGAGCACGAGCAGCGTCCCGATCCCCGAGTACCGCAGACCCTTGGAGTCCTGCTCGGGGGTGATGCCGGCGAAGGCGTCGGGCTCGTCGGCGTTCTGATCGCCCACCGGCGCCAGCGCGGCATCGTAGCTTCCCAACCGCCTCTCCACGACACGCGTCGTCACCACCGCCAGCAGCACGGTGAGCACGATCGTCGACCCGATCCCAAAGTACAGGTTCGCCGTGATGTCGATCGACTGCGCGGGGTTGACCAGTTGAATGGCTTCGTTGGTGATCTCAGTGAGGATCGCATCGGTGGGGGTGATCAGCAGGTTGACGCCGAACCCGCCGGCGACACCGGCGAACGCGGCCGCCATGCCCGCGAGCGGGTGGCGCCCCACGCTCATGAACGCTGCGGCGCCCAGCGGGATCAGCACGAGATAGCCGGCGTCGGACGCGATGCTCGAGATGATGCCCAGGAAGACGATGATGTAGGTCAGTGTCCCCACCGAGGAGACAGCGACCAGCTTCCGGATCAGCGAAGCGATGAGCCCGGAGAGCTCGGCGACGCCGACGCCGATCATGACGATGAGGATGATGCCCATGGCGGTGAAGCCCATGAAGTTGTGCACGAACGAGGTGAACAAGAAGCGGACGCCATCGGCGGTGAGAAGGCCTTGCGCCTTCACCGTCTCGGTCACGACCTTGTAGTCGGTCGCATCGGCCTGCTCGTTGGGAAGCCGCTCGCCGGGCATGACCGAGCCCGCGATGTCGTACTGCTCCACCGGCACCGGAATGGGCTTCACGACCTCGTAGGTCGCGCTCGCGCCCAGCCAGTAGAACACCTGCGACAGCAGGATCATGCCCAGACACAGGAGCAGGAACAGGATCGCGGGGTGGGGGACCTTGTTGCCCACCCGCTCGATCAGGTCGAGGAAGCCGCCCGAGCCCTTCGCTTCAGGTGCGGCGGTCGCCGCTTCCGCGCTCACGAGCGACCCCCCTGTTCGTGTGCGGCCATTCTTCCGAGGAAGTCCGCGATCGCCAACGTCGTCTTCTCGAACTCGTCGAGCAGCACGCGCTCGTTGGGCCCGTGGATGTTGGCGTAGCCGTCAGTCGCGCCCCCGAGCATGACGACAGCCTTGGGGGAGGCTTGAGCCAGCGCGCTCACGATGGGAATCGAGCCACCACCTCCCGCCGTGATGGTCTCGGCGCCCCACGCGTCAGACCACGCTGCGCACGCGGCGGCGAACACAGGGCTGCTCGTATCGGCAGCGAAGCCGTTGCCGGTGGGCCCGGACTCTACCGTGAGCTCGATGCCGTAGGGCATCGCTTGCTCCAGGTGGCTGACGACCGCGGCCTGCGCCTCGGCGGCGTCCTGTTCGGGATGGACGCGGACGTTGAGCTTCGCTCGCGCGAAGGGTTGGACAGCGTTGAGGGCGTCGTCGACCGGCGGCGCGTCGATCCCGATTACGGTGATGGCCGGCCCGGACCAGACTCGCGAGCCGAGAGAGCCGGTGCCCACGAGGGGCTGGCCTTCAACGACCTCGGCAAGGCCCCTGAACTCATCCTCAGAGGGGCCACCGCCCGTCCACTCCTCCCGACGCAGCCCCTCCACGGCAACGTCGCCGTTCTCGTCGTGTAGCGTTGACAGCGCCCGGATGAGGGCGAGCAGCGCATCGGGAGCCGCGCCGCCGTACTGGCCGCTGTGCTTCGCCGACGCGAGCGTTCGCACCTCGACAGTGACGTTCGCCATGCCTCGGAGGGCCACGGTGAGCGTGGGGATTCCGGGTTCGACGCTTCCCATGTCGGCGATGACCATCGCGTCTGCGTCAAACGCCTCGGGATGCTCGAGCGCGTAGAAAACGAAGCCGCCGCTCCCTACCTCCTCCAGACCCTCGAAGACGAACTTCATGCCCACCGGCGGGCGGCCATCCCACGCGCGGAGCGCGCCGATGACCGCGACGATGTTCGACTTCGTGTCTCCCGCGCCGCGGCCGTAGAGTGCTCCTTCGCGTAGTGTCGCCTCGAAGGGCGGTGTATCCCACAAGGACTCGTCGCCCGCTGGCACGACGTCGTAGTGGCTGTAGAGCAGAACCGTGGGCGCACCGTCGGGTGCGGGCACCTCGCCGATGATGACTGGAGCAGTCTCGGGGATCTCGAGGTCGGTGATGTCCTCGCACCCGGCGTCGCGCAAGAGCCCGACGATGTAGTCCCGTGCCCCCAGGAGATGCTCGTGAGTTGACGTCGGGTATCCCCCCTCGGAGACCGACGGTATCGCGATGAGCTCAGAGAGCTCAGTTGTGAGTTGCGGCATGAGATCTTGGACTCGTTGGGCGAGGTTGAACGACGCGCGCGTTGGATGTTCGTTTGGCATGAGATCTCCAAGTGCCTCGTTGGCGTTCGTGGCTCTGTGGGACTATTACCCGTTCACGTCGGAGTGCGACAGCACCCTGTGGCCCCCGTCCACGCTCGACGGCGGGTGACTTCTCTCATAGGCTGGAAGGACCGTACCTCTACAGGCGGCCCCACCCGCTTGAGTGTGCGACAGAGTCGGCGCGAGAGGAACTCAGAGCAATGCCGAGACTAAGCGATCGGATTCGTAGCGCTGGCACCGAGTTCGTCAGCGCCGGACCCGGGATCATGCCCGGTTGGGTGATCAACGTGGCGATCGCCAGCGTCGCGTTCATCAGCGCGGTGGGCGTCCTGGTCATCGTTGCGACGTTCATCGGTGCGAGTTCGAGCATCTCCGTGCCCCTCATCCTGGCGGTAGTGATAGGGATGATCTCGTATCCGCTCGTGGAGAAGATGGTCACCCGCGGTGTCCCTGCCCAGGCCGCGGCAGTAGCGGTGCTGGTCCTCCTCGTGGTTGTCGTCGCCGCGACCATCTGGGTGACATTCGCGGGCGTGCTCTCACAGTGGCCGAGCATCCAAGCGCAGTTCCAAGGCGGGATCGCGCAGAGCGCAGCTGCGCTGCAGGCCGCGGGCATCGATCCCGCCGCGGTCAAGGAGATCGTGGTGGTCGCGAGGGCCACTGCGAGCGGCGCCGACGCCCCGCCGCTTGGAGGGCTCGCGTCGGTGCTGTCCAGCACCCTCGCCACCGGCCTGTCCAGCGTCTTCACGCTGTTCTTCGGCATCTTCATCGGTGCGATGCTTCTTTACTACGTGCTCGTCGACTTCCCGAACATCATCAGTTGGATGGGGCGGCACCTCGGAGGGCTTCCGGAGCAGCTTGGGACCGAGATCGTCGGAGATGCGGTCCGTGCCATGCGCGGCTACTTCAGCGCGATGACGGTGTCCGGCGTGGTGGTTGCCACAGTGATCGGCGCCGTGATGCTGGTCATGGGGCTGCCACTTGTTGTCGCGGTCGCGCTGGTGACGTTCCTGACGAACTACATCCCGTTCTTCGGCGCGATTCTGGCCGGCACGTTCGCCTTCTTCATTGCGCTGGGGGCAGGCGGTCTTCCCCAGGCGATCACGATCCTGGTCGTCATCTTGGTGACGCAGAATGTGTTGCAGTCGGCTATCAACGCCAGACTCATGGGTGATTCGCTGAACCTGAGCCCGATCGTGGTGCTCGTTGCGACGATGCTGGGCGGGATCTTCGGAGGGCTGCTCGGCGCGGCGCTCGGTGCTCCTGTCGCGGCGCTCGTGAACTCCGCGGTGCAGCGTCTCGCGGCGGTGGACTTCGATGAGTTGCCAGAGTCGCCTGAGGGGCCGTAGGCCCGATGTCCGTGAACCTCTGGATGGTCCTCGATATCGCCATCCTGGTGTACTGGGTGGCCGTCGCGATTCTCATCATGTCGCAGGATCGCGAACCCAGTGCCACGCTCGCTTGGCTCCTGGTCCTGTTCGCGATTCCGTTCCTGGGCCTGATCCTTTACTTCTTCTTCGGCCGAGACTGGCCGCACATCGTCCAGCGCTCTGCGACGACCAAGCGTTTGCAGGAGCTGCTGCATCGGTTCATGCCATCCGTGTACGCCCCCTACGCCGTTCAGTCACGCGAGTTCGCTGCCGGCGTCGATGGCGAGCACGCCCGAGTCGTCGCCCTCGCCCAGCAGAAGCTGGGCACACCGCCGCTTCCGGTTCGCACGTGCGACCTCTACGGCTCCGGCGACGAGTACTTCGACGTGCTGCTCGCCGATCTCGCCTCGGCGAAGCGGTTCATCCACATGAACTACTTCATCTGGGGGCACGACGAGCTCACCGCCCGCATCACCGCGGTGCTGATGGATCGCATCTCGGCGGGCGTGGAGGTACGCATCCTCAACGACCTTCTCGGCTGCATGGGGTACTCGAAGGCGGAGCTCAACGCGCTGCGGGATGCGGGCGCGCTCGTGGGGTACGACATCAGCCAGCTCGCACGCATCAACTACCGCAACCACCGCAAGATCACGGTCGTCGACGCCGAGATAGGTCACAGTGGCGGGTTCAACATCGGCCAGGAGTACATCGACGGCGGCAAGAAGTACCCGGCATGGCGCGACACGGGCATCCGGATCACCGGCCCCGGAGTCGCCGACCTCGAGAAGCTGTTCGACATGCGATGGTACGAGGTGTTCGGCGAGGACCTCTTCAAGCCTGAGTACTACCCCGACAGTTCGCTGCCTCACGGCGAGACGATGGTGCAGACGATCCACCAGGGCTTTGACGACCCGTGGAACTCGGTGACGCGCGCATACCAGCTGTCGATGTCGGGCGCGCGCGACCACATCATGCTGCAGTCGCCCTACTTCGTCCCCGATCAGACCACGCTCGACGTGCTGATCAACGCCGCGGCCGGCGGGGTGCGGGTCGACTTCATGACGACCTCGATGCCCGACAAGAAGATCCCGTGGTGGGCCGCCGAGTCCTATTTCGAGCCGTTGCTGGCTGCGGGAGGGCATATCTGGTTGTGGGAGAAGGGGTTCTTCCACGCCAAGACCCTCACCGTCGACGGCGAGAGCTGTTCCATCGGGACACTCAACCTCGACATGCGGTCGTTGCGCATCAACAAGGAGCTCATGATCTGGGTCTACGACAAGACCGTCGCCGAGAAGTCCGAGCGACTCTTCCGTGACGACCTGCGCGACTGCCGGGAGCTCACGCTCGACGAGCTCCGCGGCTGGTCGGCGACCCGTCGCTTCAGGAACTCGACCGCCCGCCTGCTGTCGCACCTGTTGTAGCTTTCAGGGCCTGCAGTATCGGCGTGTTTCTTCACACGCAGGTTGTCCGAGGATATGGTGTCCCAGGCATTGGTGTTGTGACACGAGAGGGGTGCGGGTGGCTTCAGGTGCCGGGTCTGCCTCGGGTGGCGCGAGCGCGGTGCGCCGATGAGCACGGGCGATGCCGTGCTGCAGGTGATTCCGCTAGCACTGGGGGTCGCAGCCAGCCCGCTACCGATCGTGGCGATCATCGTGATCCTGTTGACCAAGCGGGCCCGCTCGAGCAGCCTGATCTTCTCAGCGGCGTGGATCGTGGGCAACTTCGTCGCCATCGCGTTTGCGGTTGCGTTTGCCGGTAGGATCTCGCTGCCTTCGGAGGGCTTCGACCTGCCGTTCGAGGGCTCGGTCACGTTCCTTCTCGGCGTCGGCCTGCTCGTGATGGCGTGGCTGTCCCGTAGGGGGCGCCGTCAGTCGGGCGACTCGGACACCACTCCGAGTTGGGTCCACTCTGTCGACAACCTCTCCCCGTGGGGCGGCGCGCTCGTCGCTTTCAGCAACGCCACCACGAGTCCGAAGAACTTGGCATTCGCGCTGGCGGCAGGCGCCATCATCCAGACCTCGACCCCGCGTCCTGCGTCGGTGCTCGTCTCCGAGCTTCTCTACGTGGCCATCGCGAGTATCACGATCGTCGGGCCGGTGGTCGTGTACTTCGTCGGCGGTGACCGTTCTACGGAGATTCTGCTCAGGTGGAAGCAGAAGATCACCGACAACGCCGCGGCCGCGATGGAGCTGATACTGTTCGGGTTGGGGCTCGTGCTTGCCGTGCGAGGACTTGTGAACCTGTTCGCGTAGAGTGGACATCCGGCCCCCCGCGCGCCAGCCGGCCTGCGGACGGCCTCGAGTATCGGAGAGGGCATCGATGCACGAGATTCGCTGGCATGGCCGAGGGGGACAAGGCGCCGTAACGAGCGCGAAGCTGCTCGCCACCGCCGCGTACAAGAGTGGCTGGACGGGCGTGACGAGCGCTCCGTCGTTCGGGGCCGAGCGCCGCGGAGCGCCGGTGACGGCATCAACCCGTCTCGACGACGAGCCGATTCGCGTCTACTCGCAGGTCACGAGCCCCGACATCGCGATCGTGCTCGACGAGTCGCTCGTCAGCGTGGGTGGTGCGACCGCGGGACTCAAGCCCGGTGCGATCCTGATTGTCAACACGCCGCACGCTGCTGCGGATCTCGGCATCGAGGGCGACGTACGTGTGGTGACCGCCGACGTGACCGGTGCAGCGGAGGCTGCGGGCGTGCTCGTGGGCGGCAACCCCATCGTCAGCGCGGCCATTCTCGGCAGTGTCGCCAAGGCGACCGGACTGGTCTCGATGGAGTCGGTCGAAGAAGCTATCGACGAGATGTTCTCGGCGTCGGCAGCTGCGAAGAACGCCGAGGCAGCGCGCATCGCCTACGAGTGCACGGCCAAGTCGACGTAAGCGCTGTCGGCCGAGCGCCTAGAGCTCCTCGGCGGCGTATCCCTCCGCGGTGGAAGCACCCGGCTCGAACGCCGTCGACAAGCGCCTGCCCGCCTTGAGGAACAGCGCTGTCAGCGGTGCTCCAAGCGCGGCGCCGAGGATTCCAGCGAAGATTCCGCCGAGCAGCGTGACCACGAGGATGACCAGCGGGTGGAGGTCCAGGGAGTCACCCATGACTCGCGCGTTGATGACGGTCTGCAGCACGTTCTGGACAACCAGCACGATCACGAGCAGCAGCACAGCGGTGGGCAGACCGGCAGTGCCGAGCGCGACGAGGAAGGCGAACGCACCCGAGATGATGGCGCCGAAGTACGGGATGTAGCACGTCATGAAGGTGACCAGCGCGACGGTCGCAGCGAGTGGAACCCCCAGCAGCAGCATGGACAGGCCTATCACTGTGGCCACTACCGCGCCGGTGATCGTGGTGCCTCGGAAGTAGCCGCGCATCGCGCCCACCGCGTCCTGTACGATTCCCTCTCCCACAGCCACCGGCAGACCTCCCATGTGGCGGCCCAGGTAGTTGGAGATGGTGGGGAAGTCGGACAGCACGTAGAACAGCAGCGTCGTGCCGATGAACACCGCGAACAGGAACCCCAGCGCCGAGGAAAGGCCCGCGGTCAGTGCCGAGCCAAGCGAGGCCAGCGCATCACCTGAAGGCGCGGCGCCCGCGTCCTGGGCTGCCGTGATCGCCTCCCGAATGGCGGTGGCGTTGATCCCGAAGGACTCGAGCGTCGTAGCCAGCGCGTCAAGGCCGGCCTGGACCTGCTCTTGGATGGCTGGCCACTGGGCGACGATTCCCTCGACCGTGACCCATATGACGACACTGACGATCACGAAGAGCAGGAGCAGCACGAGACCTGCTGCGGCCGACTTGCCCAGTCCGCGCGCCATGAGCTTCTCGCACAGCGGGTAGGCCACCATACCGATGACCATTGCGACGATCAGTGGGATCGTGACCGTTGCGCTCACACCCATGAACCAGCCGAAGAGCCAGATCACGCCCGCTACACCGATGATGACCCACGAGGCGATACCAACGGTCATCACCCAACCCGGCAGCATCTCGGGAGACCTCTCCGTGAACTGCTGCCCCGCGTCACGGATCTTGTCGCCTAGTCCTGACATCAAGTCCCCTCCAGAACGCGCGAGAGTGTCTTTGCGTTCGCAGCGGCGAATCCCGCCACAAACGACCCCTGCAAGAGTAGGCGACCGCACCCCATGCGTCGACCCACGGGCAGATGGTACGCATGCGGAGGTGCTCGGGCTACTATGTGTGTGCGCAGAGGCGGCTGGTGTCCTGCACTTCGTGAGTGGCCGAGGAGGTCCCGGGTGGGTACGCGCGAGTGTGGCTCTGAAATAGCGATGTCGCGTCCTGCGCGCGGCGAGGCCGGGCGCACCGGAGACTGGCGAAGCAAGCGGCCCGTCCTGAACGAAGCCCTGTGCACCGACGTCAAGCAAGGTCGCGAGACGTGTCAGCGGTGTTGGGCGTACTGCCCCGACGCATCTATCGCCCGCGGAGTACCGCCGCAGGTCGATCTCGACTACTGCAAGGGCTGCGGCATCTGCGCCGAAGTGTGCCCGAGCAAGGCGATCGAGATGGTGCCCGAACAGGTGCACGGGGTCTGCGACCTCGGCTAGGCGAGTACCGAATCACCACCAGGAAGGGACTAGCGTGGGCGCAGAAGAACCGATCGGCGAGCAGCTGGAACAGGCCGCCGTGATGTCGGCGGACGAGCACCAGGTACGCGACGCCTACGGGCTTGCGCTCATGCTGCTGCTGCTCTCCACACTCG
This sequence comes from uncultured Actinomycetes bacterium, assembly GCA_963702525.1. Taxonomy (GTDB): domain Bacteria; phylum Actinomycetota; class Coriobacteriia; order Anaerosomatales; family PHET01; genus CAVPCY01. The sequence goes on from CAVPCY010000017.1 coordinate 63,882, forward strand.
GCCTGATCGCCGCCGGAGTGCCGGTCTCATCCCCGCTCGCGGTGGGAGCGGCAGCCCTCCAGGTCTTGGCCCTCGTGCTCACGCTGCGCGTCTCGGGCGTCAGGCTCCTTACCTTCAGGGTCGGCATAGTCGTACTCGGGGCTCTGTTTATCGCGTCCGTAGTGCTGTCGCAGGTGCGAGGCGACACGACGACGGTGGTATCGGTGGCCCTCTGGCTCGTGCTCACGCTGACCACAATCGGAGCGATCGGCAAGCGACTGGCGACGTATCGCAGAGTGACGCTGCAGCTTGTGTTGGGGCTGCTCTGCATCTACATGCTGATCGGCCTGTCGTTCAGCCTCGCCTATCTGATCGTCGACATGGTAGTCCCGTCGTCGTTCGACCCGTGGCCGCTCAAGATCTCGGGCTGCGTCTACTACAGCTTCATCACGCTGGCCACGGTTGGCTACGGTGACGTGTCGCCGGTCGCACCGATCGCGCGGAGCCTCGCCGTGGCAGAGTCCATCTTGGGCCAACTCTATCTCGTGAGCGTTGTGTCACTGGCCGTGAGCCGTCTGGGCAGGGAACGTCGTGCGAAGCCCCTCGAGGAGAGCGAATGATCGCCGTCTCTACCGTCATGACCGGCAACGAGGCCGCGGCGACCGCCGCGAAGCTCGCGCGCGTACAGGTTGTCGCGGCGTACCCCATCACCCCGCAGTCGCCCGTGGTGGAGCAGCTCTCGGCGTGGGTGGAGTCCGGCGAGCTGCCGGCCGAGTTCGTCGCGGTCGAGTCCGAGCACTCCGCGCTGTCCGTGTGCATCGGCGCGTCAACCGTTGGTGCGCGGGCTTTCACCGCGACCAGCGCCAACGGGCTCGCCTACATGACCGAGCAGGTCTGGTGGGCGGCCGGTGCGCGGCTCCCGATAGTGATGTGCGTGGCGAACCGCGCGATGGCCGCTCCATGGAACGTGCTCAACGACCAGCAGGACTCGATGAGCGTGCGCGACGCCGGCTGGATCCAGCTCTACTGCCGAGACAACCAGGAGATCCTCGACACCACTGTTCAGGCGTACCGAATCGCCGAGCGACTCCACGTGCCTGTGATGGTCTGCTACGACGGCTTCCTGCTCTCGCACACCATGATGCCGGTCGAGGTTCCACGACGCCGAGACGGTCGATGCGTTCCTGCCGCCCTTCACGGACCCGCTCCAGATCGTCGACCCGGCCGACCCGCGCAATGTGGGGCCCGTGACCATGGCCGACCCGCGTGCCGATGCCGGCGGCACGACCTGTCACGGCTACATGGAGATCCGCGCCCTGCATCAGCAGGCGCTTCTCGGCGCGCTCACGGCGGTGCCGGAGGTCGACGCCGAATGGGCTGAGGGCACCGGACGCACATGGGGCGGTCTGACCTGGGAGCACCTGCTCGATGATGCCGAGGTAGTGCTGATCGCTGCCGGGTCGCTCGGCACGCAGCTCACGCTCGTCGCCGAGCAGCTTCGTGCTGAAGGAGTCGTGGCAGGAGTGCTTGGCCTGCGCTGCTACCGGCCGTTCCCGGTCGAGGCCCTGCGCGCGAAGTTGGCGGGCCGCAAGATCGCCATCGTCTTCGACAAGGCGATGAGCTACGGCTACGAAGGCCCCATCTGCGGCGACCTGAAGGCGGCGCTGTGCGGTGTCAGCGACGCGCCGGTCGTGTTCGGAACGGTGAGCGGGCTCGGCGGCCGAGACACGACGCCGGCGGACCTTCTCGGCGCCGCACAGCGTGCCATCGCCGACTACAGCGACGGCATACGCGACCGTGGCGCCGACTGGATCAATCTGCAGTTGGAAGGCGGTGCCCGGTGACTCGTATCGTCGACCTTCCCGACGCGGAGTTCGTGCTCCCGGGCAACCGCGCGTGTGCCGGCTGCCCGCTCGGGATCGCGCTTCGACCCATCACCGCGGCGCTCGAGGGCAAGATGGTGCTCGTCAACCCGGCGAGCTGCCTGACAGTGCTCGGCGGCATGTACCCTACGGCCTCGCTCGCGGTGCCGTGGGTCAACGTCGCATTCCCGTCGACAGCGGCGTCCGCGTCCGGAATCGCCGCCGGTCTTCGCGCGACTGGGCGTGCCGACGAGATGACGGTTCTCGCGATGGCAGGCGATGGCGGCACGGCCGATATCGGGATTCAGGCGCTGTCCGGAGCCGCCGAACGCAACGAGGACATGATCTACGTCTGCTACGACAACGAGGCGTACATGAACACCGGCACACAACGTTCGGGCTCGACTCCCGCGGGCGCGCGCACCACCACGACGTGGGCCGGCAAGCGCGAGAACCCCAAGGACGTGCCCGCGATCATGGAGGCGCACAACATCCCGTACGTCGCATCGACCTCGGCGGTCTATCCCGACGACCTCTACGACAAGGTCGTCAAGGCCCGCACGATCCACGGCCTGCGCTACATCCACATGAACCTGCCCTGCCCCAGCGGCTGGTCGTTCGACCCCAAGGACGGCGTGAACATCGGCAGGCTCGCCATCGATGCCGGGCTTGTCGTGCTCTACGAGATCGAGCACGGCGAGTTCAGGCTCACCGGTCGCAGCAAGACGCTGGCGAAGGCGGGGCTTCAGGCCACGGTCGCCGACTTCGTCGCCACGCAGGGCCGCTTCCGCGGTATCTCCGACGAAACAGTGGCATCGGTCCAGAAGTGGGCCGAGCAGCGCTGGGAGCGCTTCCAGGAGCGCGACGCGGGCTAACGATTCGAGTCGTCCTCGACCGCACGCTCGGCGTCGGCATTCTGCACGGTGTCAGTGGGTGTGTCCTCGTGTGTCGTGCGGCGGAGCAGCCTGCTTCCGCCACGAAAGATGCTGCGCGGAACCGCCGTTACCGTAGGCGTGAGGTCGAACGGCTCGGGCGACTCCCAGCCCAGCCACAGAGAGCCCACTCGAAGAATCATCGCCACCGACGCCGCAGCGAGCATCGCCGGGAACTTGGTGATGTTGAGCCATGTGGCGAGCAGCACGTAGGTCGTACTGCCGGCCAAGGCCGCAGTGGCTGACAGGCTGCCTCGGCGAAGGATCTCCGGCTCGCGGTCGCACAGAACGTCACGGATCATCCCTCCACCGATAGCGGTGACCGTACCCAGCATGATGGCCGGGACGATGGTGAGTCCCGCAACCAAGGCCTTGTCGGCACCGACGATGCAGAACAGCGCGAGCGAGAAGGCGTCGATCACCGCGAGGGCAGGCCTGAGCCTTCGAGCTGCCGAGAAGAAGAACATGGCGACGAGCGCGGCCACCAGAACCGCTCCCAGCGCGCGCGGCTCATCGAGTGCGAAGACGCCGTAGTCCTGGAGCAGCGTGTCTCGGATGATGCCTCCGCCGAGTCCGTTGACCACAGCGAGCACCATCACGCCGGTGATATCGAACCTGAGCCGGACCGCCGTCATGCCGCCGGCGAGCGCACCGGCGAAGATGGCCGCGACCTCGAACCACACCGGCAGGAAGAGCGACTGGGCGGTGACGGGTGTTGTAGTGGTGACCGCCGAAGGCAGCACCGACGCCACCACGCTCGGCACGACCGTCGTGACGATGCTCTCGAGCGTGCCGGTGCTCGCTGCGCTCGTGGTCGCCGAGGAGGCGACGGATGCGGTTGCCGTCGTCAGAGTGCTGGCCGCAGCCACGGCACCGCTTGCTAGCAGGCACAGACCCGTCACGCCGCCTCCGCTCGAAAGCCTCCAGCACAGAGTGTCCCCGTAGTGGCGCCACTTCGTCCGTGAGCGTAGACGACCCGCAATACCCCCGTGCCCGCGCCGATACCGCGGCCGCCCGATACTACGCGTGCACGTGGCCCGGATGAAGAAGGCCCGGAGCAGATGCCCCAGGCCCTCGTCACGCGAGTCCCCACGGATTCGCCTACCTAGTGACCTTCAGGGTGCGGGTGGATGAGGTGCTCGTCACGTTGGTCGCGCCCGGTCCGGGCACGTAGCGCGCGCGGACCTTGTAGGTTCCGGTGCGGCTCGGCTTGTAGCTGACACTCGCCTTTCCGCCCACGAGGGGGCGCGTGCCGATCGAGTACCACCAGCCGCCCGAGTAGCGCTCGAACACGACCTTGCCGGTCGCGCTCGTCGGGGTAACCGATGCGCGCAGGGTTGTCGTGCGGCCTCGCTTGAACCTGTAGCTCGAGGCCGAGAGCGAGGTGCTCGCGCGCACCTTGATAGAGATGGTTCCTTGGGTCGCGAGCGTGTTCTCGTCACCTGCGACCCGAAATGTCAGCCTCCCGGAGCGGGTCATGCTTGGCGCCAGGTACTCGAAGCTCCCTTCCTCAGGATCGAACGAGATCGTAGTCAGTGCCGAGGGTGTGCTCGAGCCGGAGTACAGACGCGAGACCGCGACTTCTACGTCGCCTTGCGCGCCGAGCAGCTCGCCCTCGACCATCGCCTGCTCACCGTGGGGAAGGGTCGGGGAGTCGACCAGTTCGTCGTTCATGTCGTAGGCCTTGACGTTGAGTGCAGGTGCCGCCTTGGCGACTCCTCCCATCACCACGTACTCCATCGCCTTGGTCGCCTCGATGGGGGAGTAGGTCCTCGGCTTCGTCGAGGGCTTGGGGCTCTCGCTGGCCGAACCAAGCATCGAGGCCATCTCGACGGGCTGGAACATCACCTTCAGCGTGTTGTTGGGCAGTTCGTCGGTGATGTCCTTGGCGGCTTGCGCGGTCGTCCGACGGTCCACCGAGCTGACCCTCTCCGAGAAGTAGTACTGCTCCTGGTTGAACTCCTCCTCGCCATCGTCGAAGCCCCAGGCGTTGCTGGCCTGCAACTCACCGGTGAGCGGCACGCCTGTCGGGATCGCGAACGGGACTTCGACGGTTTGCGTGGCCTCGACGCCCCACTGGAGCAGCGAGACGGTGGCGGTGTTGTCGCCGGTGCGCAGGCCACCCGGCACGTCGACCGCCACGACCTCTGCGTTACGGCGGGCTGGCGCCATCTCGGCAACAAGGCTCACCGACTGGATCTTGGGGTGCGCGATGCCGTTGCCACTGAGTTGCTGCAGCTGGGAGACGATCGACGCCACGTCCATCATCGCGGCGCCCGCTATGTCGTAGCTGTCGTCGAACATGTTCGCTTTGACGAGGGTGAACTCAGTCGCTCCATCCTTGACCACCACGGTGGTCGTTGTGAGCGCGCTGCCCTTGAGTCCGTAAGCGTCGGTTGCATGGCTGGCCGCGAGGTAAGCCGCGGCGGGTGCCAAGCCCTCGTAGTTCCAGCCGGAATGGTTGATTGCGAAGCTCGGGATCTCGGTGGTCGAGGTGCCCACCTTGCTGTAGTCAATCGTGCCGTTGTCGTCGGTGTCTTCACGGTAGGTGACCGTGGCAGCGACGCTGGCCTTGGCGGTCATCAGGCCGTCGACACCCATGATGCCCGCTCCACGGTCTTGCGTGAGAGTGCCGCGGAGCGCCGCGGGCCGGGCCATCTTGTAGGGAGTCTCGAGGCTCGGCCACACACCATCGACCCACGCGTTGCTCATGAACAGGCCGGACTTGCCCTCGTAGTTCATGGGGTGACCGAACGCCAGGACGTTGGTGCCGCTCACGTACGTGACCGTGCCCACGCCACCGGCCCAAAGGTCGCCCTTGGCCGCGAGAACGGCGATGGCCGATCCCGGCTCGAACTGAGCGTTGTAGGAGGACTCCATGCTCGAACAGGCCGGACACGAGCGGCACGACACTGCCGCCGTTGGCCTCGACGTGCTTCTTGTACGCCCGATACAGCTTCGACCGAGGGATCGATGCCGCCGAGATACTGCGAAGTCAGCGGCTTCGCGACGAACGTGCCGCTGGCGGCAGCCTTCTCGAAACCGTCGGGGTTGTCAGTGATCACGATGCTGTTGACGGCCTGGCCGTCGATCACAACCGGCTCGGCGAGCGACTTGAGGCTCGTCGTTCCCATGGGGGCGGGATAGTTCTCGATGACCTTCATCGCATCGACGGGCGTCGCGAGACCGAAGCCGTTCTTTGTGAACCAGTTTCCGTAGGACAGCGCGCCGACGAGCTTGTCGGTGCCGCCGTCGTCCACGTATATGGGGCTGCCGCTCATTCCGGCGGCGATGCCACCGATCCCATCAGGGTCGATGACTCTCGGATCGGTCACCTCGAACAGGATGAGCGCTGCCAGCTCTGGCGGTCCATCAGAGAATCCGTAGGTCACGGCTGTTACGCGGACCGACATGTCCGTGATCGTCTTGCCCTTGAGCACGGTGCTCAGGTGGCCTTCGACATAACCCGGAGTAGGGCCTTCGTCGATCAGCTGCTGAAGTTCGGCCGTGCTGAGGGTCGGCCCGATCACGGGCGCCGCGTATGCGCTCGCGCATGTCGCGACCAGTGCGACCGTGAGTGCGGCGATCGCGCCGATGCGGGCAAGGTCAAAGCGTCTGGGTACATTCATGGCTCCCCCTAGGGTGAGTCGGCCGCCTAGCCGAGTGATTCTGCCATCGTAGTACGCAAGGCCACGTCTAGGGGAACAAACTTGGCGAAGACCGGTGCGCCGCGTCACGGTGCGGTGCCGAGCAGGGAGGATCTCGAGAGATGGCAACACAACAGGCGCCTTCCGGCCCACCGCTGGTTCCCAGTGGATCGCGCGTGGTCGTGGTTGTCTCGGCTGGCCCGCACCCCTCGCCACCGACTGCGTTCGTGGTGACGCCGCCAGTGGTGGGCAAGGACCAGGGCAAGGCGCTCGCCGAACTGCAGGAAGTCGGCCTTCAGGCGCAGGTCTTCAACGACTACAGCGATTCGCTGAAGCGCGGTGACGTCATCGGCCAACTGCCGTCAGCCGGCGCGAGCACGCCTGCGGGCAGCGAGGCCGTGCTGATCGTGTCGAGCGGCAAGGCTCCGGCGCCTACGGCTGCGGCGGTGCTGCCGGAGGTCGTAGGCAAGACGGAGCCAGGAGGCGGTCTCCGAGCTGCAGCAGGCTGGCTTCTCGCCCCAGGTGGTGCGCGAGCACAGTCCCTCCGCGCCCGAAGGCAAGGTCATCGGTCAGTTGCCTAGCGCCCGCTCGCTTGCCGCGGCTCCACCGAAGAGCAACGGGTGGATCGTGTGGGTCGCCGTAGCGGCAGCGGTCGTCTTGCTCGGGCTGCTGGCGTTCTTCTTCCTGCGCGGCTCGGGCGGCAAGGTCGTCGTCCCGGACGTGACCGGCATGACACAGGAAGAGGCCGTCAAGGAGCTCGAGGATGCCGGCCTGGAGGTCAAGGTAACAGAGGCCGACGAGGACAAGGCGGGAGATGCCGACGAGGGAACGGTCGTTGAGCAGAATCCGCCGGCGGGCACCGAGGTCAACGAGGGTGACGAGGAAGAGATAGTCGTTGTTCCTCCAAAGACGCTTGGTCCAGGTGCCTGACGTTCGCAAGCAGAACCAGGCCGATGCGACCAAGGCACTGCAGGACGCGGGGCTCGTGGTCTCTGTCACGCGGGAGTTCAGCAACACGGTCGACAAGGGACTCGTGATCTCGCAGTCCCCGACTGCGGGACAGAAGGTGCCACCGGGCACGACCGTGGGGATCGCGATCTCCGAGGGCCCGCAGGTCAAGAACGTCGACGTGCCCGATGTCGTGGGCCTGAAGAAGGCGGACGCGGAGAACGCTCTGAAGGATGCCGGGCTCAAGGTCGTCGTCGCGGAGAGCCCGAGCGACGATGTCGCCAAGGGCCTTGTGAGCGCGCAGCTGCCCGCGAGCGGGCGAGTCGGTGGCTCCTGGTACGAGCATCGGCATCGTCGTGTCGACCGGTCCTGCGGCCTCGCCCGACGAGGTGAGCGCTCCGGACGTCGTTGGGGTGACGCTGGCCGAGGCGCAGCAGACGATATCTGACGCCGGGCTGGAGGCGATACCCGTGCCTGCAACAGGCACCGGAAAGCCCGCGAACGAGGTCGTCGCCCAGACGCCTGAAGGCGGGACCAAGGTGCAGAAGGGCAGCGATATCGTGCTCTACTACTCGACCGGTCCCTAGGGAGGCTGAGGCGGGCCTCGGCGCGATTGACCGAGCACAAACGAGCCGATACCATACGTGAGCACGTGCAACGGCCAGGTAGCTCAGATGGTAGAGCAGGGGATTGAAAATCCCCGTGCCGGCGGTTCAAGTCCGTCTCTGGCCACCATGCGAATACTGAAGGCCGGTCCCTTTCGGGGCCGGTCTTTTGTGTGTCTGAGCTGGGGAGTTGTCCCTTGGCGCATCTTCGGTTCGCTGTCTACGACCAGCTACACCACGAGTGACGCGTTGTTAGCATCGGTTAGCTAAGGCTAGCATGGGGTATCAACTAGATAACGAGCTGCGAAAGGCGGATGTGATGCCGGACATGGTGAACGTTCCTGTACCAGTTGACCGGTTGCAGGAAGTCTATGAGGTTCTGGCACGAAGGCCGGTTGGGTCCTCGGTCATTGATGTCACAGAGGGTGGCTCTCCGAATGGCTGGAGCCAAGAGCTGTTAGACCGCATGTTCATAGAGTCGTCGGGCGCAATGAAACGGATTCTCTGCGCCTTGGCCCAGAGGTCGCCCAGCTGGGTCGCTACCGGTGAGATCGCCGATGCTTCAGGGCTGACCGCCCGACAGGTGGTTGCGTCGCTCGGGCCGTTCGAGAAGCGTTGTCGTGGTCGTTATGGGATGAGCGAGCGACCATTTGCCGCGAGGAGATTCGTCGACGAAGGCATCGTGAGGTACTCCATGCCGCCGACAGTGGCGAGCAGGACCCTGGAACTGGCCTTACAGCTGGAAACGGACCAGAAGGTGAGCGCCTGAGTAGAACGCAACCGACGGCATCAACCTAACCGAGTCATCGTTCGCCTTTGGGGGCGATTCACATGTTGTGGACCATCATCGGGGTTCTGGTGGTGCTGTGGCTTCTCGGATTCAGCTTGAACATCGGCGGCGGACTGATTCACGCGCTGATCGTCATCGCGGTAGTCCTGTTCGTGTTCAACCTGATCTCGGGTCGCCGATCCGCTTAAGGAGATGATCGCCGGTCGCAGCGGGCCTTGTTGGCCCGCTCGACTCATTTCAAGCCAATCCGACTTGCAGACACAGGAAGTCCGCGGGCCGGAACTGAAAGGAGTACGTCATGTCTAACGCCACCTTGGCTTCAGTCAATCGTAGCCAGGTCCATACCGAGGTCCGTTCGCCCATCGAGAGCGTATTGGCGCGTGTGGTCTGGTTCGTATTCGGCACGATCGAGGTACTCCTCGCCATTCGCTTCGTGCTCACAATGCTCGGTGCCAACGCCGAGGCAGGGTTCGTGAAGTTCGTCTACGCGGTATCCGACGTCTTCATGGCCCCGTTCAACGCGATCCTGAGTACCGGCCGTGTGTCAGGGGCGACCTTCGAGTGGAGTGTGCTTGTCGCGATCGCAGTCTACGCGCTGATCGCCTGGGGCCTCGTTGCCCTGATCGGCGCCGTGAGCCCTCGTACGCACGCTCAAACCGTAGAGCGCGTCGAAACGGACGAGGACGTCCAGGCTGAGTAGCGGTACGGCCCACCCTCAGCGATGGGGGCGGGCATTGCCACGTTGTTGTGGCAGATTCGGTGAATCGTCAGTAGACCCATAGCTGAAAGAGGCGAGGAACATGAGCGAGCACAAGGGCGAGGACATGAAGGGCCGTATGAAGGAGGCCGTCGGTGACGTCACAGGCGACAAAGGCCTGCAGAGGGAAGGCAAGATCGACCAAGCCAGCGCTGCGACCAAGAAGACCGTCGACAAAGCTGCGGACGCGGTGAAGGATGCGATCAGCCCCGCTAAGTAGTCCGACGGGGTGGAGGGGACCGAAGATGCCATCTGACGTCAGGGTCATTCACGCGCATGAGTTCCTCAGATCGACCGAGGATGGACGGCTCGATCTCGAAGAGAGCAAGAGGCTGCTTGTTGAGATCGCTTCGGCGTCGCCCCCTTCGAAACACTACGACGTGCTTGTCGACACACGTAACGCCCACTCAGGCATGACCGTGTCCGACCTTCTGGACCTGGCGGCTGATCTTCACGGGGTCCGCAAGTCGTTCAGTGGTAAGACGGCCCTCGTCGTTCCGCGCGAGAGGCTTGACCACGCGGAGTTCTTTGCAGCCTGCGCCGAGGAGAGGGGTTTCGAGGTGAGTGCCTTCACCTCGCTGGGCGATGCTATGAACTGGCTGATTGATGCTGAAGCCGGCACCAGAGCGCCTACGCGCGATCTTGTTGGAGGCGTGGGTGCAGCTCACAGAGGGACGAGCACCGGCCCGGGAGAGGCAGCGCTGGGCTAGTCGGTCACTCTGACAACAGCGAATCCCGGGGGTCGGGCCGAAAGGGTCCGGCCCCTTCGGTGTCTCCGGACTGGGGCCGGCTCCTCATCCCCTCACCGTACCTTCGGCTCCGTTTCGCTTGACGAGCGGCAGGCCCGAGTATCTGCTCGAAATCGGGTAGGCACTCGGAGAGGCGGTTAGCATGGCGGTTGGCGGCGCCAAGGACCAGATCGTTGATACAGCCCTGTTGCTGTTCAACGCCCAGGGCACGAGTCCGGCGACCCCGAAGGCCAGTAGCCACGCGGATCTGCCACGCCCTCGCGCTTGACACATATCGGTTCTGAGTATTTACTCAACTGCATGATAGCCACTCGGAGAGGCAGCTAGCATGGCGGTTGGCAGCACCAGGGACGAGATCGTCGACACGGCGTTGTCGCTGTTCAACGCCCAGGGCACGCGTCCGGTGAGCACGAATCACATCGCCGAAGCGATGGGCACAAGCCCGGGCAAGGTCTACTACTACTTCTCCAACAAGGAAGAGATCATTCGGGCAATCTACGAGCGGGCTATCGCCGACTACGACGAGTTCGTATCGGACATCGCCGCTCTCACGCCCGACCCGGTCACCACGATGGGCCTGTTCGACGGGATCTTCGCGCACCAGTGGAAGTACCGCTTCCTTCAGCGCGAGTTCCCTGCGCTCGTGCGTCAGGACGAGCAACTCCGTGAGCGCTACCGCGAGATGCAGGAGCGCCGTATCGGCTTCTACCGCTTCCTCGGCAGGCACTGGATCGAGACGGGCAGCCTCAATCGGATGTCCGAAGAAGAGCTGAGCGATCTTGTCATGGCCATCTGGTTGGTGGGCGATACGTGGCTGAGCTATCTCGAGGCGATGGGCCGAGGCGCCGACGAAGCCGAGGTTCGTCGGGGCTCACGGCTCATCTACGCGTTGCTGCGTCCTCACCTGACCACATCCGCCGCCGACGCATTCCTGGCAAGCGGATGGGGGGCGCCGGCGGACCGGTCGCGCCTCAACGAATCCGCCGAACCTGCCTAGGGGCAAGCTACTCGGACTCCACGGTCCACGCGAAGATGGGGGATTGCTGATGGACAACTCGATCGCTGACCGACCGATGGATACCCGGGTTCCCGATCTCGTCTGGGGCGCTGGCGCTGCGGTCTTGGCGCTCGTGCTGTCCCGACTCTGCGTGACGGGTAGGGCATGACATGGGCGTGGCTCAAGGTCATATCGAACGCGATGGTGCCGAGCTCCACTGGTGGCTAGAGGGAGAAGACCCCGACTTGCCGATGGTGGTCTGCACGCACGGCGGCGCGATGGATCACCGGATGTGGGGTGCGCAGGTATCGGCGCTCGCGCAGGAGTACCGGATCCTGACCTACGATCTGCGAGGACACGGTCTGTCGAGGCTCCTCGCGGCGGAGTTCTCCGTCGACGCCGCATGCGAAGATCTCGTCGCGCTGATGGACGTCGTGGGTACAAGGACAGCGGTCCTGGTCGGCCACTCCGTGGGTGCGACCGTGTCCCAGCTTGTCGCCCTGCGACATCCCCTTCGGGTTCGCGCCCTGATCGGCGTCGGGGCATCTTGCGCGACCATGCCGCCGACCATCACCGCCCGGATACGCCAAGCTGTGAACCCGCTCGCGCTTACGGTGCTCGGACAGAAGCGTCTCCGAGAGATGTTCGCTGACATGGCCGGTGTGAACGCCGAGGTCAAGGAGTACGCACGGCAGGCGATCGGTCTGCTGGACGATGAGGTGTTCGCGGCGGTCATGCGGACGGGCTTCGGCGGTTACAGGCCGGTAGGCGCGGACTACACGCTCGGCGTCCCGCTCCTCCTGCTCCAGGGTGACCGGGAGCCCTACTCAGCGTTCATGGGGACGACACCTCAGTGGGTGAAACGCGATGGAGCGCGGCTGGCTGTGGTCCCGAACGCCGCACACAATGCGAACCAAGACTCGCCCGACTTCGTCAACGGCCAGATCGCGAGCTTCTTGGCTCAAGTCCCCGTGTGAGCCCGACGCACGTACCCCGGGCGGTGCGTGCTAGTAGTCGCGGATCTCGTCGCGAGCCGTCACTTCGACGTCGTGTCGATCCAACGCAGAAATCGCTGACAGCTCGTCGTCTGGCGACACCCGAAGCGCGATGCCGCACAGCTTGCCGCGATGGCGGGGCAGGGGGACGACCTTCACGTCTAGGGATTCATCTCCGAGGATGCGCTCGGCTCTGAGTGCGTCTCGCGTGCTGGAGAACGCGAGCACGACGAAGGTGCGCAAGTGCGGAGCCCCCACGCTCGTCGTAGGTCTGTCGCTCACGGTCGCCTTTCGGAGTGAGAGGACACGATGACCCGTGTGTCCCGAGAATCGCTCGCACAAGCCCGAGCGCTATCATATATCAGTCAGACTGATTCCGAACATAAGTGAAGACGAGGTGAGCGCAGTGGCGAAACAGATCCTGATCACGGCCGAGCGCATAGGCCGGGGCGACGACGAACTTGGTGCCGTGCTGATGAAGAACTTCCTGTACTCGCTAGCCCGGAGCGAACCTCGGCCCTTCGCCGTGATGCTGATGAATGGAGGCGTGCGGCTCGCTTGCGAGGGATCGGCCTCCCTCGACGACCTGCGCCTAGCGGTGGATGCCGGCGTCAAGGTGAAGGTGTGCGGCACATGCCTCGACTACCTTGGGCTCACGGAGTCCTTGGCGGTCGGCGAGGTCGGCACGATGCCGGGGGCCGTTGAGGCCGTGTTGTCGTCGGAAAGTGATGTCGTCGCAATCGGGTAGCGTCGTCGACACTCGATAGGCCGCGGTGCTTCGGCAGCTGCGCCTTCGTGACCACCATGCGAGTACTCAAAGCCCCACCCTCGCGGGAGGGGCCTCTTCTTGGTGCCTGAGCCGGGGACTGACACCGACTAGCGCGTCTAATCCCCGAGGACCTGATCCTGCCAATCTGGGCCGAGTCGAGCTTCAATGAACTCGCGGACCATCTGGCGAACCACTTGGGAGGGTGTCAGATCCTCCTCGCGGCACAGCTGCTCGAACGCCGCCTTCTTCTTGGGGTCGATGAGGATCGTGAGTCGTGCGGTTCGGTTCTCTCGGCTCATCAGGTGCCCCTCTTGTATATGTGCATAGGATTAACATTGTGTTGCGATGCGGTCCGCATAGAATGATACCCACTTGCCTTCTCAAAGGGAATGGGGCGTTGGCTTGCCACATCGCGCACATCTGACAACCGTCAGGGTCTCGAGTGCGGTTCGAGACACTCTGAAGGCGGAGCGCTACTCGCTCGGGGCGTTGCGCTCCGACGCATTGGCCGGGTTGACCGTCGCGGTTGTAGCGATGCCGCTTGCCATGGCCCTTGCGATCGCAGTCGGCGTGCCGCCGCAGTACGGGCTCTACTCCGCTATCGTCGCTGGCCTCGTGGCCGCGCTCACGGGTGGTTCCCGCTTCAGCGTCACGGGCCCGACGGCCGCGTTCGTCGTGGTTCTGGCACCGATCACCGCGAGATACGGGCTTGCCGGTCTTGCCACCGCAGGTCTGATGGGCGGCGTCATTCTGGTCGCGCTCGGAGCGGCCAAGCTTGGACGGCTGCATCGAATACGTGCCCGAACCGGTCACCGTCGGTTTCACAAGCGGCATAGCGGTGGTCATCGCTGTGCTGCAGCTCAACGATCTTCTAGGGCTCGGTATCACCGAGATGCCGGAGGGTTTCCTTCCCAAGCTGGGTGAAATCGCCAGCTCGTTGCCACAGGTCTCGTGGCCGACGGTGGTCGTGAGTGCCGTCACGCTTCTCGTCGCGCTCGCTTGGCCAAAACGCAAGCTCGTGATCCCAGGCTACGCGCCGGCCATCGTCGCGGGCGGGCTCGCCGCATTCGCGCTGGCCTATTTCGGGCACCCGGTTGACACGATCGGTTCTCGTTTCACCTACGAGATCGGTTCGACGGTGTTTCACGGGGTACCTCGAATGCCACCGAGCTTCGTGCTGCCGTGGGAGTTGCCCGGCCCTCAGGGGGGCGCGTTCGTGCTCAGCTACGAGTCCGTACGCGACCTGCTTCCGGCAGCCGTCTCTATCGCGATGCTCGGCGCCATCGAGTCCCTGTTGTGCGCGGTCGTGCTCGATCGTTCTACGGGCACGCGCCATCACTCCAACGGTGAGCTTCTCGGCCAAGGGCTCGCCAACATTGCAGCGCCGTTCTTCGGCGGTGTACCCTCCACGGCGGCGATCGCGCGCTCGGCGGCCAACGCCAAGGCCGGGGCACGGACGCCGCTCGCCGCCGCGATCCACTCCCTGTTCGTCCTGCTCGGCGTCTTGGTCCTGGCCCCTGCGCTCGCCTACACCCCTATGTCATCGATGGCAGCGGTACTCATCATCGTTGCGTGGAACATGAGCGAGGCTCCGACCGCCGTGGCTCTGGTCCAGCAGGGCGCCCGGTGCGGATCGCCTGGTCTTCCTCACGTGCTTCTCGTTGACGGTCGTCTTCGACATGATCATCGCCATCGGGGTGGGCATCGTGCTGGCATCGTTCCTGTTCATGCGAGACATAGCCCGCTTCACTCAGGTACGCGACATAAGTGACAGCCGAAGATACGTGGGCGACCCGCTGCCTGAAGGCTGGCGAGTCGTCAAGATCACCGGCGCGATGTTCTTCGCAGCCGCGGAGCGCGTGCTGACTCAGCTGCTTTCCGAGACGCCCGACGGCGGCAAGGTCATCATCTATGCCGATGGGGTCACACTCTTGGACGCCGGCGGCACGAGCGCTCTCGAACGCTTCGAGGCGGAGTGCGATTCACGCGGTATTCGTGTCCTGCTCACCGATCTCCAGCCCCAGCCAGGGAGCGCTGCCAAGGCCGTGGGAATCGGGGATGCTGCGTCCTGCGTCACGATTGTTCCGACACTCACCGAGGCGTTGTCGGTAGCTCGGGGTTCATGAGCGGCTCGGTTGGGGAACTGCGCGCTCAGTGCCGGCTTGACCCCCAGACGCTCTACGGCTAGTGTGGTCTCGTTAGTTCGAAAGTTTTCGAACAAGGAGTCAGAGTGACTGTCGCCACCGAACCAAGGACCTCGAGTCTCGACGCGGTCTTCAAGGCCCTCGCGTCGTCGCACCGCCGAGAGATTCTGCAGATGCTCAGTGCCGCCGATCGTGACGGGGCCAAGACGTGCTGCGCCGCCGAAGAGGTGTGTGCCTGCAAGATATCGGACCGTCTCGGCCTGTCACCTTCGACGACTTCCCATCACATGTCCGTGCTGCGCGATGCCGGCCTCGTGTCCGGTCGCAAAGACGGCACGTGGACGTATTACACGCTGCGGCGGGACGCGCTCTCAGCAGCAGCTGACGCTCTAGCGAGTCTGTAGGAAATGAGGCGGGCGGATCGCCGGCCGTTCTTGCGACCTGTTAGTTCGAAAGACTTCGATGTAGGAGGAAGCGATGGAGATCAAAGTGCTCGGTACCGGATGCACGAAGTGCAATCTGCTCGAGGAGGCGACCAGACAAGCCGTGGAGAAAGCCGGTCTCGACGCCACCGTCGAGAAGGTTACCGACATGGCGCAGATCATGGGGTACGGCGTGATGACGACGCCCGCATTGGTCGTCGACGACCAGGTACGGGTCGCAGGACGCGTGCCCTCGGTAGACGATCTCGTGGCACTACTTACCAGGGCATAGCTCATCGTGGACCCGTTCTATCCACTGCAGCTGCTCTCGGACTGGCTGACCTACACCGTCCTCGGCCTGGAAGAGGGAACGAAGCTCGCCTCCTCGGTGAACTTCTTCCTCTACGACGTGCCGAAGGTGCTCATCCTGCTGGCCGTCGTCATCTTCTTTGTCGCTGTCATCCGCTCGTTCTTCCCGCCCGAGCGCACGCGCAAGATGCTGTCGCACTCTCGTCTGTATGGCGGCAACGTCGCCGCAGCGCTCCTGGGGATTGTGACGCCCTTCTGCTCTTGCTCGGCGGTGCCGCTGTTCATAGGCTTCGTGGAGAGCGGCGTTCCGCTGGGCGTGACGTTCTCGTTTCTCGTGGCGAGCCCGATGATCAATGAGGTCGCAGTCATCTTGCTCGGCGGCATGTTCGGGTGGGAGATCGCGCTGCTCTACATCGTCTCGGGCCTTGTCATCGCCATAACGAGTGGCATCGTCATCGGCAAACTCGGCCTCGAGAGTTGGGTCGAGCCCTACGTGTACGAGCTTCGCATGGGTGAGGCTTGCGATCTACCCGAGGAGACGTGGCCGGAGAGGCTCGCGTACGCGCGGGGATACGTCAAGGAGATCGTCGGCAAGGTATGGCCCTACGTGGTCATCGGTATCGGAATCGGCGCGATAATGCACGGCTACGTCCCGGACGACTTCCTCGCTCAATACGCGAACGCCGGCAACCCGCTTGCCGTCCCGCTTGCCGTCTTAGTCGGAGTTCCGCTCTACAGCAACGCGGCCGGCATCGTGCCCCTCATTGGCGTGTTGACCCAGAAGGGCGTCTCGATAGGTACCTCGTTGGCCTTCATGATGGCGGTCGTGGGCCTGTCGCTTCCCGAGGCGATCATCCTGAAGAAAGTTCTCAGGCCGAAGCTCATTGCCGTGTTCTTCGGCGTCAACGCTGTGGGAATCATGCTCATTGGCTATCTGTTCAACTCGATATTGGGCTGAGTAGTGAGGACTGACGTGACAGACGAAGAAGTCATCGACACGCCGGATGAAGAGGCTGGGGCGCATCAGCCACATGTCTCGACCCGTGTCGCCGTGGTTCTGGTCGTCATCGCCGTGTTCGCCGGCCTCCTGATCGCCAAGTATCAGGCACCTCGAGTGCAGCCGGCGACCGACGGCCAGGTCGCCTCACAGTCCGTGACATCCGTACGCAATGACGCGCAAGGCGACTACGAGGCTGCGCGCAAGACCGGCAAGCCGGTGTACGTCCTGTTCCACTCCCTCAGTTGACAGTCGTGCCTTGAGATCTCGGCGGTCGCCGACAAGGTCATCCCTGAGTACGAGGACAAGGTCGTCTTCGTGAACGCCATCACCGACGACGCATCCGCCCAGCAGCTCGCATCGAGGTTCTCGTTCCAGTACATCCCGACGTCGTTCTTCGTCGCTTCTGACGGTGTGGTAGTGGACTCCTACTCTGGGCCGTTATCCGAGGCCGAGATGCGCGCCCGGCTCGACAAGCTGGTCGCGCAGTGAGCGTCGAGTCACTCGCGCAAGACCTGACTGCAGGCGCGGTCTGGGGGCCGATCGCCTTCGGAATCGCGTTCGTCGGCGGTCTGGTCGCGGGCCTCGGCCCCTGTGTTCTGCCGATGATCCCGGCCGTCTTTGGCTACGTCACTGGTCGAGTCGGCGAGTCCGAGGGAGGATCACCGCTCGTTCGGGGGCTGGCGCTCTCGGCGGTGTTCGTACTGGGCATGAGTCTCGTGTTCGCAGCTATCGGTGCGATAGCCGGACTCATCGGGCGCGCGCTGATTGTGGACGAGTGGGCCTACTACGTCGTTGCCGCCATCTGCGTTGTGATCGGGCTGCAGATGCTGGAGGTCATCAACCTGCCCGTGGATCGGCTGAACCAATGGTTGCCGGTCAAGCGGCCCGAGCGGCGAGGCGTTCTGGGAGCACTGCTTTTCGGGATGCTGTTCGGGTTGGTGGCCACGCCGTGCTCGACCCCGATCCTCGCCGCCATCGCTGCCATAGCGGCCACGACGGGCGATGCACTGAAGGGCGCAGCGCTGCTGTTCGTCTACGGCATCGGCAAGGGCGTGCCGTTACTGCTTCTGGGTGTGGCATCCGGCTCGCTCGTCTTCATGCGCTCGGTGTCCAAGGTAGCGCCCGCCCTGACCAAGATCGGCGGCGTCGGCATCATCGGTGCCGGCGCATACCTCGTGTGGATTGCTTGACGGAGGGAGAAGGGCCATGAGCCAAGTCATCATCAAAGTCATCGACAAGAGCTGCGCTTGAGGCGGCGGGACCGACTGCTGCGACCCGCTCGAAGGCGAGCTTGCCGGCTATCCGGAAGGTTCGACTTGAGAGCTCCCGCTGCAGTGGCGCCTCCAGGTCGTGGAGGCTGGGGTAGGAGAGATGACGGGCATCGCCGTCAGTGTGGAAGAGGCAGACCTGATGACGTTGACGGGGGCGGACCGTGATGCCGCTTTCGAAGGGCTGACCGCCAGCGGTGAGTTTCCGTTCGTCATCGTGGACGGAGCACTGGCCTGTAGCGGTAGTCTGGACATTGGGCGAATTGCAGACGCTGTGAAGAACGCCCAAGCCATTTCGACGTGAGACATGCGTGACATCAGGCTGGATTGCATGCCTGGGCCGGGGGCTTCTTGGGATCGAGGATTCCCTTGTCGGCGGTTCAGGTCCGTCCCTTGCCACCATGGGATTCAACGAAAGCCTCGCCGGGTGGCAGGCCTTCTTGATGTCTTAGCCGCAGATATGAACGGCGAGAAGGGGCACCTACTACGTGTCACTCGAGCAGAGGAGCGTCAGAGCCCATGGAACTGACTCTCACGGCTGGCCTCATCCTTCTCATATACTTCACGTTCTTCGTCGCTCTGCGGCTGTTGAAGCGATGGTCGGAGAAGCACGAGCCGATGACGGGTGACTTCGGAGACCGCTTCCGCCTCTGGAAGCGCCCCGAGCGCGAAGACTAGCAGGCACACACACGCACCGGGAAGGGCACGTCATGGATCTAGTGAAGGCACGCTGGGCGGCCAATCGGCAGTTCGTCGGATGGGACTCGAAGAACCACGGTATCGTCATGGATACTCCCGCCGAGGGTACCGGCGAAGGCACCGGCTGGCGCCCGGTCGAGCTTCTGCTGCTCGGTCTGGCGGGTTGCACGGGCGTCGACGTGGTCTCGATTCTCGAGAAGAAGCGTGAGGACGTGCGTGGTCTTGAGATAGAGGTGAAGGGCGAGCCGTTCCTCGAGGACCACCCGCACTACTACGAGTCGATCGAAGTGCTCTACCGAGTGACTGGGGTCGGCATCAAGCCGGAGTCGGTGGCGCGCGCCATCGAGCTCTCCGAGGACAAGTACTGCTCGGTGAAGGGCAGCCTGGGACCGCAGTGCGTCGTGACCACGAGCTTCGAGGTCCACGAGTTCGAACCTCAGATCGGGCCGAGGGGTCGCTGATGTTCGGATGGGGAGTCAAGACCGTCACCGCCGATGAACTCGCTGACGCGCTCGGCCGAAGCAAGCAGGTGCTCATCGACGTGCGCGAGCCCCACGAGTTCGCTGCTGGGCACGTCAAGGGCGCCGTGAACGTGCCGCTGGGTCAGCTCGCCGAGAAGATCGGGGCGTTTCGACCGTAGTGCCGAGACGTATGTCATCTGCCAGTCGGGCCATCGCAGCGCGAGCGGAGCCAGGTTGCTCAAGCGGGCGGGCTTCGAGCACGCGTACAGCGTCAAAGGCGGCACGTCGGCGTGGCGAGGGCGACTGGTGCGCTAGTCGTTCACGACACACGCTCCACACGTTCACTTCGCATTCATACAGGCCCAATACCCTCCGAGGTATCGGATTATCGCCGCACCCGTGGCATGACGAAGGGGACGCAAGATGAGCTACGAACGTACGGACCGCGCGTGCGCAGAAGCGCTCGCGCTTGATCAGATGGTCGGTGCTCGGCGTTGTTCTCGTCGGGATGACCGCGATCGTGACGGCGCACCAGTTCGTCGCCGGGGCAGGCAAGCCCGTGGGCGTCGATGCGCTGTGTCCTTTCGGCGGCGTGGAGACTCTCTTCTCGCTGATCGCCGGGGCGGGCTTCATCGAAAAGACCGCTGCAAGCGCCGTCGTCCTGCTCGTCGGGATGCTCGGCATGGCTCTCGTGATGCGACGCTCGTTCTGTGGGCAGATCTGCCCGCTTGGCGCGCTGCAGGGAGTCTTCGGCTCGATCGGCGGGAAGCTGTTTCGCCGCCGGCCCGAGATCCCGAAGGCGCTCGATCGTCCCGCCCGCTTCCTCAAGTACGGCGTACTGGCGTTCTTCACAGTCTGGACCTGGCAGGCCGCTTCGCTCGTGATGCGCCCGTACGACCCGTGGGTTGCGTACGCACACATCACTTCGGCGGAGCTGTTCGCCGAGTTCGGCATCGGGGTCGCGATACTGGGCGTCTCTCTGGCCGGCTCGCTGGTATACGAACGGTTCTTCTGCAAGTACCTGTGTCCCACCGGTGCGGTACTCGGCTTGGTGTCGAAGGTAAGCCTGTTCGGCATCAAGCGGGACGCGGATGCTTGTATCAACTGCAGTGCGTGCGACAAGGCATGCCCGATGAACATCGAAGTCTCGACCGCTCATGTCGTTACGTCGTCGGAGTGCATCTCGTGCAACGAGTGCGTGAACGCCTGCCCGGCAGCCGGGGCGCTCGAAGTCGAGCGGGGCCGGGGACGCAAGCTCAGTCCCGCTCTGGTCACGGGGATCGTGGTCGGCCTCATCGCGGTAGTGATCGGCGTAAGCACAGCTGCGGGAGCTTTCGCATGGAGGATGCCGACGCTCGGTGAGGCGATCGAGCAGCAGGAGTCGGGCACCGCTGAGTCCGGTGCCGCTTTCGACCCCAACGTGATCAAGGGCTACATGTCGATGAAGGAGATATCCGAGGCCACGGGCGTTCCGGAGGAGGAGTTCGCCAAGAAGTGGGGCGTGTCGGAGGCAGACCTCTCCAAGCCCATGAAGGAGATCAAGGACCAGTACGGCTTCTCGCCCGAGGACGTGAAGGCGTGGGTGGCCGAGGAACTCGCGAAGTAGCGAGCCCACCCCGATCGTCTCGGCCCACGTTCCGATTGTGGGTATCGACCTTGCGTGCGTGCCCTATAGGTCACCGAGTCGGGGAGCTGGGCGAAGATGCCATCGAACAGATCACGGACATGGCACCAAGAACATGACGACGATCGGACCGCTGGTCAGCGGCTGGCGGACGGTACAGCTCGCGTACTGGGTTCTTGGCCGTTCATCATCGGGCAGACCGTCCTCGTCGTACTTTGGATCAGCCTCAATGTGACCGCGGTGATACGCAGGTGGGATCCGTACCCCTTCATCCTGCTGAACCTCATGTTCTCGGTGCAGGCGGCATACGCGGCACCCATCATCATGATGAGTCAGAACCGCCAGGCCGAACGCGATCGGTACCAGGCTAACGCCGACTTCAACACCAACGTGAAAGCGGAAGTCGAGATCGAGGACGTGCAGTCCCACCTTCGTACCATCGAGGCGGCCCTGGCACGCATCGAGATTGCGACTGCGGTCGAGTAGAGAGCGGCGACCGGCGGCGCCTCGTCCCTGCCGTGCTGACGGTGGCTCGCGTCGAAGTGATCGTGGGGTGTCGAGGACGGAAAGCGCCTTGGTTGGGTAGGTATCGGGGTGTGGCAACCACGTGGTAGCAGCGATGCTCCCGACAAGTGAGGAGATGGATATGATCTCGACGCCAATCTGGATCTTGACCGGGGTGCTCGTTGTGGTCGGGGTCGTTTGGCTCATCTCCCGCGCGATCACCAAGGGCCAGAAGCTGCCCATGCCCACGACGACCCAGGACGACACGCAGGACGCTCCTCCGGCGGACGACCCGTCCAAGTAGAGCGGCCGTCTGTGCGGTCGCCCTTGCTAGCCGTGCGGCCGTTGCTCTGCGATGGGCTAGACTCTGGGGGCAGGCACACACCGTGGAGGTTGGCGTGAGGTTGTCCGGACTGGTCGCGGTCTTCATCGGCGCGGGGATAGGTGGGGTGCTGCGCTATACGCTGGGCGGCGTGATGGCCGAACGCTGGGGAACAACGTTTCCCTTCCACACGATGGTCATCAACGTCGCCGGCTCGTTCCTTCTGGGACTCCTGATGGCTCTCAGTGTCGATCGCGGGATCGTCTCGGCCGAGATGCGGCTGCTCCTGGGCGTGGGGGTCCTCGGCGGCTTCACCACCTTCTCCACGCTCTCGTACGAGACCGTGGCTCTGTTCGAGCAGGGTCTCAGGGTCCAGGGGCTGCTCAACATGTTCGGGAGCGCCGTTCTGGGAATCGCAGCCGCCATCGTCGGCCTGCTTGCGGGCAGGTCCGTCTAGGAGGTCTCCCGTGCAGATCGAGGGCGAAGCGAAGCGAGTGACCATATTCATCGGCGAATCCGACCGCTGGAATCACAAGCCGCTCCACACGGCCATAGTCGAGTTGTTGCGCGAGAGGGGTGTGGCCGGCGCCACTGTGGTCAAGGGCGTCGAGGGCTTCGGGAAGAACAGCCGGCTTCACACGGCGAGCATCCTGCGGCTGTCCGAGGACCTTCCGGTCGTGCTGACCTTTGTCGACAAGCCGGAGCGCGTCGAGGCCGTTCTACCCGCGATCGACGAGATGGTCGGCGGAGGACTGGTCGTTGTGGACGATGTCCACGTGCGCCGGTACTCGGGTGCCGAAGACGAGTAGCACCGGACTCTGCGTGCCTAGGCCCGTCTGAGCGCCTCGGCCAATCGTGGCGGCAGCCCCGCCGACGTCATCGCGGCGGCGACCGCCTCGACGTCGTAGGCCACGCGGTGGACGACGATCACCGACCCACACATCACTGTCCCCGGCGCGCCTGCCGCCGAGTCAGCGGTGCTCGCCCGGACCTCGTTCTCTGTCCCCAGCACGACCTCCACCCAGCACGCCCGCGGGTCGCCGTCCTTGGGCTTGCCCGCGGATCCGCTGCTGACGTAGTGCACGGTCCGGCCATCGCCTGCCGACAGGCCTCGGTGGTACGGGATGTGGATGTGGCCGACGCAGACCACGTCGGCCTCCGCCTGATCCGCCAAGCGGGCCAAGCTGCTCGTCGGTGCGATCCGGCAGCAGGTACTCGTTGATCTTGCGCGGGCTGCCGTGGGCGAGCAGGACGCGCGCCGCGCCCTCGGTCAGTCGGATGTCGTCGGGCAGTGCCGCGAGCCACTCGTGGTCGCGGTCGTCGAGCGCCGCGTCGGTGAAGTCGTACGAGGCTGCGCCGTCGGCGCGCGCTTCGTCGGTAGCGTAGTAGCAGCCGCACTCACCCCGACGCTTGCCGATCCCGTCGTCGTAGTTGCCGCGGATCGTCGGGATGCCGAGCTGCGCGGATGCGCTCGACCACACCGGCCGGGATCCGGCCCGTATCCCACGAGGTCGCCCAGGCAGTACGTCTCGGCGACGCCGCTCGCACGAGATGTCGGCAAGCACCGCATCGAGCGCCGGCAGGTTGCCGTGCACGTCCGAGAAGAGCGCCAGCCGACGCATCGCCCTCAGCCGTCCTCACGCAGCATCTTGCTCGCGATGCAGACGTCCTCGAGCTGGCCTACCGCTTCGTCGGCCTCGCCGAGCAGATCGGCCTCGAGCGGCATGGGCTCGTCGGCGAAGTAGCGCTTGCGAAATGCGAGCGCCACGTTCACGAGCCCGATCAGCACCGGGACCTCGACCAGCGGCCCGATGACCGCCGCGAACGCCTGGCCGCTGTCGATGCCGAAGACGGCGATACACACCGCGATGGCGAGCTCGAAGTTGTTCGAAGCGGCGGTGAACGACAGCGTCGTGGTCTTCGCGTAGTTGAGCTTGATCGCCTTGGCGACGAAGAACGTCACGAAGAACATGATCAGGAAGTACAGGAGCATCGGAATCGCGACCCGCAGAACGTCGAGCGGCAGCTGCAAGATGAACTCGCCTTTGAGCGAGAACATCACGAAGATCGTGAAGAGCAGGGCGACAAGCGTGACGGGCCCGATCCTCGGCACGAACACCTCGTCGTACCAGCAGGCCCCTTTGACTCGGCGAAGGACCACTCGCGTGAGCAGCCCGGCGAAGAACGGAATGCCCAGGTAGATCGCGACGGTGGTGGCGATCTCGGACATCGAGATCTCGACCACGGCGCCCTCGAGTCCGAGCGCGGCGGGCAGCACCGTGACGAAGACGTAGGCGTACGCGCTGAAGAACAGCACCTGCATGACGCTGTTGACCGCCACGAGTCCGGCCGCGAACTCGGTGTCGCCCTTGGCCAGCCCGTTCCAGACGATCACCATCGCGATGCACGGGGCGATGCCGATGATGATGAGCCCGGTCATGTACTCGGGGTAGTCGCTCATCAGGGTGACCGCGAGCGTGAACATGACCAGCGGCGCAACGATCCAGTTCATGATCATCGCGAGCGTCAGTGCCTTCTTGTCGCTCATCGCGTCGGGCAGCTCTTCGAACCGCACCTTGCAGAAGGCCGGATACATCATGAGGATCAGGCCGATTGCGATGGGGACGTTGGTGCTACCTGCCGAGAACTGCTCGATGAAGGCGGGGATCGCCGGAATGAGCGCGCCGGCCAGCACGCCCACCGCCATCGCCGAGAAGATCCACAGCGTGAGGTAGCGGTCGAGGAAGCTCAGCTTCTTGGCGACTGACTCGGTCATCGAGTGGTCCTCTCGGTCACATCGGCGGAGTCGGCAAGCGCACTCAGCGTCTCGGCGAGCCCGTGCAGCGCGTCAGGGGAGCAGGCGGTAGTAGACCCACAAGCCGCGCTTCTCGGACGTGACGAGCCCTGCCTCGATGAGCGCCTTCATGTGGTGCGACACGGTGGGCGCCCCCAGACCCAGTCGTTCCGAGAGGACGCATGCGCACACCTCGTTCGGCGAGCAGCAGCGCTCGTCGGCGGTTCCCGCGCTGCTCGCGAGCAGCGACAGTATCTCCCGCCTAGGCCTGGAGGCGAGCGCCTTGAAGACACGATCGGCAGCGTCGTCAGCGAGACCGAGCGTTGGCAGCAGCGGACAGCGTGACTGGCATCGATCTTCGGACCCCCTAGTTCGACCAACATCGAAACAGTAGCGGAGGGCGGAGAGTGTCCGCAAGGTGCGGCTGTAAGAATCGTGCAAACTCCGCGACGTGCGAACCGGCTCGCCGGTGCCGCTCACCGACTGGCGGAAGGAGCGGCGCCGTGCTTCGCAG
Organism: uncultured Actinomycetes bacterium; assembly: GCA_963702525.1. Lineage (GTDB taxonomy): Bacteria > Actinomycetota > Coriobacteriia > Anaerosomatales > PHET01 > CAVPCY01. Next base: position 88,973 of record CAVPCY010000017.1, read on the forward strand.
AAGAGGGATAGCGGGCGGTTCGCTTTGCATACCACGCGATCGGAGAATGGATGCTGGGGTGGAGCCCCATCGATGTGTTGCCCGAGATCCTGATGGACGTTCCGGATCTCGTGTTCGCCTACACCTGCGACGGGCGCTATCTGTTCGTGAACGCCGCCGCCGCCGCGTTCCTCGGCGTGAGGGCGTTGGACATCATCGGCATGCACTGGCGGGAGCTTGGGTTTCCCTGCCGAGGTGATGCAGCCGCTCGTCGCCCACGTCGCGTCGGTCGCGGAGTCAGGCCGGCCGGACTACTACCGCGCGTTACGGATCGGCCGAGAGGGGGAACCGTGTCTTCGACATGGCCCTCACACCGATGTGGTCTGACGAAGGCAACGTTCTCGCGGTGCTCGCGATCGCCCACGACATCACGGAGTTCTTCCCTGACCGGCTCGAGTCCATGTCCTAGGGGGTGGCCGGATTACCTGACACCGAGACGAGCGTCAGGGCCAAGGCGCTGCTAGTCGACCCTGAGACGATGGCGATCCGTTGGTCGAACGAATCCGTCGACTCCTCCTCGTTTGCCGGCGCCACAGTGCCACCGCAGCCCCTTGAACTCGCGCAGGCCGTCCCGATGTCTGACGCCCTTGGGCTGCCCGGATGTTGTCAGGGAGGTTGGGCGGAACGGAATCGCGCGGCACCTGAGTGCGAATCTCGTCACGACGGGCAAGGGCGCAGTTGCCTACGTGGTGTCGCTCTACCGGTTGCCTGACGGTGCGGTACTCGTTCTCACCGAGCACGCCTGGCACGTGGGGAAGGGCGCGAAGTCGCCGAGCGGAACGCACGGTTCGAAACGGCGCCGCTGACTGTGGGTCACTCGACTTCCGCGCCCGGTTCGCGCTTGCAGCGGCACGCCAGCGACTTGATGTCGCAAGGCATGCGGATCTGGGTCACGTTGATTCCCTCGGGCACCTGCAGTTGGAGGATCGGCGTAAGCATCAGTACACCCTCGACTCCCGCCTTGGCACACAGGTCGAGCACGGCCTGAGCCCACTCGGGCGAACAGGCCACCAACGCGACGCGCACATCGAGCTGCTCCTCGATTTCGGGGATGGCGCTAACGTGCTGGACGGTGATCCCATCGATGACCTCGCCGGCGTCCTCGGGATTCTGGGAGTAGAGCGCGACTGGGAGCGACGCCGAACTCTGCGGACGGGAACACCACATCGAGCGCTCGCAGCATCTCGGCAGAGCCCACACGCATCGTCGGATACTGCTCCTTGATGCCAAGGAACTCCTGGATCGCGACGAAGAGATCCGCCGCCTTGTACCCCGCGCCGGGGCGCCCTATCGTGCCGATGAAGGAGATGTCGCGGCGGACCGTCTCCTCCTTCAGGTCCAACTCCTCGGCCAGCGTTCTTGACGTGATGGCTTCGCCTGCATTCGCCCTGAGCAGCTCGCCCAAGTAGCAGTGGTAGAGCGACAGACGGTATGCGGTCGCGTCAGGGACTGGTTGTGTGGGGGCCACGGGTCTCGATTCAACGGGTCAGAGGATAGCGACGAGTATAGCGCGGTGCGCGCACACTGCGAGAGGGTGGCTGCGCTCTTCGCACCGAAGCGCCCTTGGGGGCTACTCCACGTCGACCGTCACCTCGAAGGTGCCGGCCGGCGTTGCCGTGGGCTCGAACGAGCGCCAGTACTTCAGCTTGACGTACCCTCGCCCGGGGCGATGCCCCTGAACACCCAAACCTCGGTGCCGCCTGCGCCCAGCGCGCTTGACTCCGCGGTGTACTCGGGCTCACCCACTTGTTCGAGTTGCGACGGCAGTTCGCCATCAACCGCCCAGACGTAGCCGGTAGTCGGGTTCGCATCGAGTGAGATGCTCAGCTCCTGGCCAGCCGAGAGCATCTGAGAGGCGCCGTCGTCCTCCTGCGTCAGTTCGACCGGCGAGGCAGACCGCTGGGCACAGCCTGACAGCAGCAGGGCGAGCGATACGAGGGCGACCAGCCGCCCCAACTGAACCAGCCGCTTCATAGTGGGCCTCCCCGGCACGAGTCGAGACGTGGTCACAGCCTGTCGTTCACGGTCTTGGCGGCGTCCATCAGCTGCTCGGCTGTTGCGGCCGGCTCCATCACCATGGTCGTCTGATCGGGAACCCAGTACTTCGTGCTGATGATGTAGGTCCGACCGTCCTTCAAGAACGCCACTCCTGCGTCCGTGTCCTTCGAGTCCCACGCGAAAGCCTCGTCGCCCAACCCGTCGACCGTCGTCTCCTGTCCCTGCCCATACGCCGAGCGGGCCTCCTCGAACATCCCTTTGGCGCCCACTCGCAGCCAGAGCACCTCGGGAGCCTTCGCGGCGGTGTAGATGACCAAGTACTCCGAGGAACCTTGCCGGATGCCGAGGTCCGCCTCGGTGATGTCGGACTGCCCGGTGATCCGCTTGGCGTCCTCGGCCGTGAGCAACGCTTTGAAGTCTTGCGCCGAGGCCGTCTGTTTGGCAGTGCTCGAGCCGCTGCCTGCGCTGCGGCCGCCGGCCGAGTCGCCGCCTGCGTTCCCGCAGCCGGTGAGCGCTGCTGCGGCGAGCGCTGCCACTACTACGAGCGCATGCGGCACGAGTGCATGGCCCTTGCATCGCGATCCCCCTCGCGAATGTGATGTCGCCCGGTAGGACGCGCCACTAGGTTCCTACCCTGGTCGCGCCGGACCCTCGCACAAGACCGCTGCCGTAGCGCGTCACCTCCGGGCTGGACATGCGCGCCCCTTGTCTACCACGATGGGTGCGACAGGAGGAGGCGGACTTGATCGAGCCGGGGGTAGTCCTCAGGATCGCGCTCATCGCCGTGGCTGGCTGGGTGACGGCCGTGTGGGTCTGCGGAGCCATCTACGTGGCGGTCTCCTACGTCGAAGCCGCTCGCTTGCTTCCTGACCGCTCGATTTCGGATCTCCTGCGGGCGGTGCTACGCGAGTCGTGGCTCGTCCTGTGGACCCAGCCGCTCCTGATCTGGTTCCAGTTCTTCGGGCGTCGGCTTGGCTCGGGCGGCGGCGTCGTGCCCGTGGTGCTCGTCCACGGCTACTTCCAGAATCGCGTGGACTTCCTGTACCTGGCGCGCCGGCTGCGTGCCGCCGGCTCGGGCCCCCTCTACGCGTGCAACTTCTTCTGGCCGCAGTCGCTGGAACGCTCCTCTGTCAACGTCGCGGGCTTCGTTGCGCAGGTATGCGCCGAAACGGGTGCGACCGCCGTCGACTTGGTCACGCACTCCACCGGCGGGCTGTTCGCTCTCGACCTGATCGCCGAGCAGCCCCATGCGGTTCGACGTGCCGCGCTTATCGCGCTGCCTGCCCGCGGAGTCCCGTGGCGCGGGCCGGTACTCGGCAAGTCGGGTTCGCAGCTGCGTACCGGGTCGCTGTACCAGACCAAGCGTTCTACCAAAGTCACCGGAACGCCGGTGATCTCGATCTACTCGGCGCACGACAACATCGTTCATCCCGTGCAGACGTCGCGCCTCGAGGGGCCGTCGGCCACCAACGTCGAGATCTCGGGCCCGGGTCACCTCGCGGTTCTGTTCGACCGCCGAGTCGGCGACGCCGTGTGCGACTTCCTTCTCGGCCGGCGCCGATAGCATCGGCGCGCTATCGCGGTGCCCAAGGCGGGCATGAACAGGCATGGCGAGTGTTCGCTCGTACTAGGAGGTACACGCGATGGTCAGGTTCGTGAACGATGAGGCGCGCAGCCATCCGCTCGTGACGGAGCTGGGGGAGGGCACCTACTACTGGTGCCAGTGCGGCAAGACCCGCACCGTGCCGTACTGCGATGGATCCCACGTTGGGAGCGGCATCGAGCCGCTGGCATTCGAGATCGGCGAGCCGATCACCTCGGCGCTCTGTAACTGCGGGTTGACCAAGAGGCCGCCGTACTGCAGCGGCGCTCACGTCGAACTGGAGTAGGCGGTCGTCTGCTCCCTGCGTGAAGCGGGCCCTCTCGGGAGGCTACTTGCCCGTCGCCCTTACGTAGACGACGGGGTCGGCGTTGGCCACGTTGAGGTTCGGCGGCTTCGCCAGACCTCCCGGGGACGGTGACGTGAGGAGTCTGCCGTCCTCGATGTTGAAGTACAGCGTGGTGGGTTGATCGGCAGGCATGTCCCACTTGATGCTGAGCGTGGGCTTCGCACCGCCGCTCGCGACTTCATACGACCCTGTCACGTGGTTCACCGCTCCGGGCAGGGTCGTGTCCAAGGTGACCGTGCCGTTCTCGGCGAAGGTCACCGTCTGGTTGTAGTTCGTGACGCCTTGGGCGGTGGTGTTGTAGCCCACGAGCCGAGTCTCCCACGTGCCGATGAGCTGAGACTCGAGGTTCGCTGCGCACCCACCGACTGCGATGAGTCCTGCCACCGCCAAGACCACCGCCACAGCCGCGGTGGGCCGACGCCGATAGACACGCATGTTCGTGGCCCCCATCTACGGACTGCCCTCCGGTCGCAATCATGGCACGGTTCTCGGTCATATACCCGAGCGTGCGGTCGCGGACTCGGCTCGGCGTCGGTGCTCGCCTAAACCGAGCAGGGCCCAACGCCGATGACACTGATGCGTGCTATCGTTTCTTGCGCTGCCAGCGCCATTCGAGGCGAAGCCGGCGCGAGTGAAGGAGCTCGGGTGCCCGTGCTTGCAAGACATGGTGCTCTCTGCTGGCTCGTAGCGGTTCTCGCTGCGGCGTCGTTGCTCGCCGCGCCGGCACCCGCGTTCGCCGCGCCGTTGACGCTTCAGCAGCGCCAGGCCCAGGAGAAGGCCATTCGGGAGGAACTCGAGCGCACGCGGGTCGAGCTGGCCGAGAAGGTCGCCGACTACGTCGAGGTCAGCCAGCAGCTCGAGCGAGTCCGTCAGCAGATCACGCAGGTTGAAGGGGATATCTTGTCCGCGGACTCTCGGCTGTCCAAAGCCGAAGCTGCCGTGAAGCGCCGGGCGATCCAGCTGTATCGGGGTGGCCGCGTGGGCATGTTCGAGGTGCTGTTCAGCTCAGAGTCGGTGGGCCAGCTGATGGATCGCGCGTACTACCTCGTGCTGCTCGGCTCGCACGACTCGGAGCTCATCACCGAGACACGGTTGGCTCGCGCCGAGAGCCTGTATCTGCAGGAGAGCCTCGACCTGCGCGCCGAGCGCCTGCTTCGCATGCAGGAGAACGTTGACGAGCAGCGCATCGCGATCGAGAAGCGCGTCGACGTACTCGAGAAGAAGGCTCAGGGTATCGGGGCGGACGTCGCGCGGCTCGTCGCCGTCGAGCAGCAGGCGTCCGCTGCCTCCGGGGGCGAACCTACCGGTAGGTTCCAGACCGACACGGTCATCTCGGAAGCGAACTTCCGCGACTCGCAGTCGATGACCGTCGACGAGATCCAGGCCTTCCTCGACCAGCAGCCGGGAACGCTCAAGTCCTACAGGGCACGCGACCACAACGGGAGAATGGCCTCGACGGCGCAGATGATTGCCGAGGCCGCACGGGCCTGGAGGGTCAACCCCAAGGTCATCCTGGTCAAGCTACAGAAGGAGCAATCGTTGCTGGCCGACTCCAGCCCCAAGCGCAGCCAGTACGACTGGGCCATGGGGGCAGGAGCGACCGACAGCGGCAAGATCTACAAGTACCAAGGCTTCGGACAGCAGATATGGTGGGGCGCGCAGAAGCTCAACAAGAACGCCGGCCCATGGCGTCCGGGAATCAGCATGAGAATCGACGGAAGCCGGATCCACCCAACAAACAGCGCGACGTATTCGCTTTACAAGTACACACCGCACTTCCGCGGGACGATGTCGTTCTGGATGCTGTACTGGCGCTACTTCGGCGACCCGCTGTCGGTGCCGGGGGCCATCCAGCCCTAGCAGTGCAGGCGAGCCATGGCGAGACCCGGATGGCGCGTGCGGACCGCGCTCGGCGGGGTCTTCGGTGTTCTAGCCAAGCCGGTGTGCCTGTCAGCGAGCCCTCGGTGTGTACCATTCAGCCGTGGAGGTGGCCGCTCCGGATGCGGGAATGTAGACGCTCACGTACTTGACCTGTCCGATGCGGGACTTACCGATGTTCTCCGCCCAGCCGATCTTGCCGTAGGGATCCGTCCACCGCAGGATCGACTTCGTTCCTCCCGGCAGGTCCCAGATGAACTTGACGGCAACGCCCTCCATCGGCCTGCCGGCAGCATCGACACAGAGTGCGGTCAGCCCGAGCACCTGGCCCTGCCTCGGATAATGGTTCGGGATCGAGACCGTCGTGCTCTGCGGGAGTTGTGCCACACCCTCACCCTTGGGAATCGAAACGATGATGTCGGCGAGATCGTTCGCGGATCTGCTCAGCACTTCTCGCGTGATCCGGTTCGGCGTGCCTTTGCGAACCTGCCGAGAAGCTCGGAACGACTTGAGCAGAGCGGGGAACCGGGCTCGCGCGTACTTCGCAGACGCCACCGTCTTCGCACGGATGTCTGTGACCGGCTGGCGCGGGCGTGGCGTGATCCAATACGCCTTGTTGCCCAGCTTGTAGTGCCTGCGGCCGACAGCCTTCTCGTAGGGGAAATGGAGCGTCTTTCGGTACTTCGTAGCCTTGTTCGTCGCGTGGAAGGGTTGGCTGCAGTCGGCGTAGTAGTGCGACAGCACGCCGAGGTGTTTGCTCGCTGTGGCGTAGTCGCCTGCGCGATACGCGACCACTGCCTTGTAGTAGAGCTCCGACACGGCGTAGGGCCCGCCGCGCGCCCCCCGCTCCTTGAAGGTGTGGTAGAAGGGGCTGGTGTTGTAGGTGTCGGGGTCATCGGTCGCGCGGTATGCGAGGGTTCGGTTGACCCAGGCGCCGTCTTCCCCGGCCAGTATCAGCGCGCGTCCCAGAATCCAGTCGTGGGTTCCGAATCCCTGTCCACCGTCACCGCCGTTTGTCCAGCCGAGTGCCTGCTGGGTACCGATGCTAAGCAGCAACGCTGCAAGCACGGTGATCAATGCGAGGCGACGAACCATATCGGTCACTCCCTTTGTGTGACACAACCGACGAGCGGGCGCACTGCTGCCCTGTCGTTTCTATCGGGAGGCTAGACGGGGTTGATGAGGCCGAACAGCAGCTCCCGTGACTGACGTCACACATCCGTAAACAAGGCTGCTGGCGTGCGACGGGCGCGTTCGTTGCCGACGGTCGCGCCCCCGAAGAGCCGTGTGGTCCAGCCCGGGCGGGTGGGGGATAATGGAAGTCAGGCATCCGGACACAGAAGGGCGGGACCATGGCTTCTGCCGACAAGCAGCGAGGCGCGCTTCAGATCATCTTCTCGTTCTTCCTCGGGCTCATGGTCACAGCGTTCATCGGAGTGGGCGTCTACACGTTCTATCCACCGCCTGAGGAGCGCTATCAAGAACAGCTTCAGGAGCTCTACCGCCGGCAGGAGGACGTCCAGAGCTTCAAGGAGCCCTCGGCGCTCACTCCCGGCGACCGGACACGGTTGAGGGATATCCAGGCCAACATCCGCAAGATCGAGGATGCGCAACAGGCCGCACGTGAGGTGTGGGGCCGCAACACGAGCATCATCCTCATCACGTTCGCCACTCTCGTCATGAGCATCTCGCTCATCATGTCCGACCGGCTCAAGGTGATCAGCAACGGCTTGCTGCTCGGGGGACTGTTCACCATGCTGTATGGCACCGGGTGGATAATCGCCACGGGTACATCGCAGGCCAGGTTCTTCGTGATGACGGCGGCACTCGCGATCACGCTGGGACTCGGCTACGTCAGGTTCGTGCGCGAGCGGCGTGAGAGCGAGGGGACGGCCACCGTGCTTGGCAGCACGGGTCAGGCCGTTGGGGAGCTAGCGGCGCTCTCGGCACGTGTGGACGCGCTCGAGCGGCGCAACGCGGCGCTGGCTGCGGCGATCACCCAAGAGGAGCAGGGCGAACCGCTTCCACCCGCTGAGTAGCGGGCGACTCTACAGGTACTGCCAGACGTCGTCGACTCCGGCTTCGGCGGCGGGTACGCAGTCGGCGATACGATGGAGGGGCTGCCCCGTCTTGATGTCGATGACCCGGAGATCGAGAATCTCGGGAGTCTCCAGCCAGCGTCCGACCGTATCGGCAAGCACTTTCACGCGTGGGTGCAGCAGGTCGTCGTTGTTCACGCGGTAGACGATCGCAGTCGAGTCATCGTCGAGTTTGACGACGGCACCCATAGGATAGATGCCGAGCATCGCGACGAGCGCCTTGGTGACACCCGGATCGTATGCCTTCGCACGTCCCTGCATCAGGACGGCCAGCGCCTTGTCGGGCCTGATCTCGCGCCGGAACGGGCGCATCGTGGTCATGGCGTCGTACGCGTCGCACACAGCGACGATCTTGCTGAACAGGTGCTGCTCGTTCGGCACGATCGCCTCGGGATATCCGAGCAGGTCGTGGCGCTGGTGGTGCTCGTAGGCGACGATCATCGGCATCTTGTCGGCGAGCTGGATGCGCTTGAGCAGGTCGGCGCCCTCCTCGGCGTGCCGCTTGACGATCTGCCACTCCTCAGCCGTGAGGGGGCCCGGCTTCGCGAGTACGTCTTCGGGGATTCGGACCTTACCGATGTCGTAGAGCAGGCCCGCGAGCCCAAGCGAGTGCAGCTCCTCTCCGGAAAGCCCGAGCGCCGAGCCGAGGGATAGCGCGAGGATGCACACGTTGATGGAGTGATTCAGCGTGTAGTCGTCGTGCCCCTTGATGGCGGTCAGTCCGATGACCGCCGCGGGATCTTGGAGCAGGTTGTCGAGCATCGACTCGACCACCCGCTGCAGGGAGCCGACCTCCATCATGCGGCCGAGCTTCGCCTGCGTCTCGATCTCGTGCATCGCCGCGACGCCGTTGTCGTAGCTCTCGCGGGCGCGGGCCCGGACCTCCCGGTTGCGCTCCTCGTTGCCCGAGTCCTCGAGCGTGCTCGTCTCGGCGACTGCGATGTCGACGACCTTGCGCGCCTCGAGAAACGACCGTGCGCTCTCGATGTCGGCGACGCGGGCCTCGGCAAGCAACTCGATCAACGCAGCCGCTTCCTCGGCGGTCACTCCGTGAGAGAAGGTGATCGCCGAGATGCCGTGGGCGAGGACCTCTTCTATGAGCTTGCTGTAGGTGACGCTCTCCTCGGGGAACACCTGGTTCTCCACGAACAGCGTGCTCTTGTAGATGTTGATCGCGACGGTCTCGAAACCGAACTCGGCAAGCGAGCGGACCGCGGATGCGAGCTCTGCCAAGGAGTCGGCCACGAGCGGGTGGGTTGTCGGGTACAGAGCGGCGTTGGTATGCGCGACCGCCAAGGAGCGGACGAGTTCGCGCGCGCGCTGCAGTTTCTCCGGTGTCGCGAACGGCGCTTGGACAGCGATGAAGGCGGGCGTGACGCCGGCCGTCTCGGCTGCGATCTCCTCGGGGGTGGCCAGTGGCCCTTCGTCCTCGGGGCGGTACGGTGCGTCTGTCACGTGTGACTCACTCCTCGGTCTGTCGCGATGCCATCAGCGGCGGTGATGGCCTGATTCCGGAGTTCCCTGTTCTTCCTGCCGATCCTGATTGTATGCGCAGCGAAGCTCCTAAGCGCCTTTTCCGCCTCGGGCGTGCCGATCTGCTCGAGCGACCGGATGATCTCTTTGCGCGTCTCGTACGTGCGAGCGAATACGTTGAGGTCCTCGAGCGCGCGAGAGAGCGCGGGGACGGCGGCGGTGGTCTTCGCGCGTCCTATCTCGCGCACGACGTAGCGCTGGGTCTCCGGCTCGCGGTGCCTCAGTGCCTTGACGAGCGCGGCGGACGCCTCGGGCGACTGCATAGCGGCGAGCGAGCGGATGGCCGCGAAACGCACGGACTCATCAAGGCTGGCCAGCATGCCCGCGACGACCGGCACCGCACGCTTATCGCCCAGCGTAGGCAGTACGTCGAGGATCGCTACCGCCGCGGGTGGCTCCGCGGTGCGCAACTTCTGCCGAGCAACTCCGAGCACCCCTTCGCTCATGCCACGCAGCACCGGACGGAATAGCGACCGGCGCTGCGGGCCCATGCGAACGTAGCTGTCAAGCAGGGCCTCGGCACCTGCCGTGCCCGCGGCATGGAGTATCTCCCCGGCTATCGCAGCGTCTGCGTCAGAGTCGGAGACACGGCAGACGTCGGCCAGCACTTCGGGTTCAGCGAGTGTGGAGCGCGCTGCGTTCACAGCGTCGGTGAGGGCGGGCTCTGCGGCGATCTCGTCTAGTCGGCGCAGCGCCTCGCGCACCTGAGTGAACGATCCGTCACGCGTCGCCTGGGGCAGCACCTCGCCCATGGCGCGCACCGTCTCGATGTCCGTGCGGCTGTACGAGACAGCGGTGGCAGTCGCGAGTGCGCGCCCGGACGCGAGCGCCGGGGAGGCGACCGCGACCTGCCGCTCGATGTCGCTAGGGTCCTCCTCGATCGCCATCACCTCGGCGAGCTGCTCCGCCTGTTCGGTCGTCGCGACGCCGGGCTCGAAATCGACGTCGGGAGTGGGCGCGAGCATGAAAGCGAGTAGCTTGGCGGTGTCGGGCGGCAGCTCTATCGCCGCTGTGATGCGCCTTGGGTCGATGCCGGCCTGTCCCGCTACCAGCGTGAAGAGCCGAGCGAGCGCCGCCGGCTTCATCCGCGCGATGACCTCGAGCATGCCTTCCATGCGGCCGCCTTCGGTGTCGGTCGTGAGCGCCATCGAGAGCACGCGGACGCGCGTCGCCTCGTCGAGCCGCATCATCGCTGCGGCTATGCGCTCCATCGCGAGTTCTCGGGTCGCGTCCTCGAGTCGGGCGATCGCCTCGGCGACCTCATCGGCCGCCGGGCCCGCCGCCGCGGCGTCCGCTCGGCGTTCGACGGCCTTCGCCACCTCGGTGGCGATCTCGTCCAGCGGTGCTGTCGTGGGATCGAGACCGGACAGCCCCTCTTCCTCAGATGCGCGCAGCGAGACCTCTATCACGGCGATGTGGCGTACTCCGCCGCCGACAAGCGCGGCTCTCGGTCCGCCTCCTGTCCTGATCTCCTTGGAGTCGGTGTTTGCGACCTCCACGAAGACTCGGGTTTCTTGCTCGAGCACCCCCGGGACGATGACTACCTGGCCAACCTGCATCGAATGGAGTGCCTCGGCGAACGCGACCACCTGGCTTTGCCCTGCAGCGACCTCGCTGTCGCCGACACGGAAGGCATGCGGGTCGACGATGAATCGCAGTGGGCCGTTGGCTGTGAGTTCGTTGATGCGCGTGGTGAACCGTCCGGCGGCCTCGAGAGGCAGCGCGGAACCAGGAGGGTAGAGCCGCGCGCTGCCCACAGCCGAAGCGAGAAGCCGAATCGCCTCCTCGGCACGCGGGAAGCCCTCTTTGTCCCCCGACAACACCCCTCCTCCTATCGCGTTTTGCCCGCAGTTACTGGTATATCGGGTTAGGGCCGCGTGCGCCACACGAAGATGAAAGCGAACATGTGCGCGACCGCACAGTCACCAATCGTGCGACGCTGGCCTGCTGAGGGCAACAACCCGATACAGTGGTGACATACAAGAACCGGGAGCCACGTGTCTCTCAGAACAGAGGCGTACTACAGATCGGTCGCCACCGAGGCGCTCGGCAGCCTGCCGTGCGACGAGCCACCTGTGCCTATCGACGCCCTTGTCTCAGCGCTGGGAATCCCCGTGCGTGCGGTGAGCCTGCCCGACTTCTTCACCTCTGCGCTCGTGTACGAAGACGGGCTGCCGGTTATGGTGCTGAACTGGGCCAAGCCTGAGCCCGAGCGCCGCATTGCGCTCGCCCACATGCTCGGCCACGTGCTGCTCGTGCTGAACGGGGACGACGAGAGCTTCCCGCGCGAGCAGGGCGACCACAAGGGCGCGGACCTGGTCGCGAATGAGTTGATGCTCCCCGGGCAGATGGTCGCCGATCAGGCGAAGCTGTGGTTCAACGACTTCCGCTACCTTGCGCGGCTGTTCGGCGTCGGCGAGGAGCAGATGCTCGACCGCATGCGTCAAATGGGGCTTATCAGCGGTCCCCAGGGCGCGGTGTGGGACTACTAGGGTCTGAGCGGCGCGTAGCGCGGTATCATCGAGTGAGAGGGTGGCGCTGTTTCGGCATGCCGCCTCGGATGGTTCTGGAAGAGGGGATTCATGCGGACCACGTACGCTGTGGGTGTGGATGTTGGGGGAACGAGGATTGCCGCGGGGCTTGTCGAGCGCAAGGGCCGCATCGTACGGGACAAGCGGGAGCTCACGCCACACACCGGGCCGTTTGCCGTGGTGGATACCATCATCGACCTGGTCGAAGACGTCACTGCGGGCATCCATCCCTCAGAGCTTGCCGGCGTGGGTATCGGTCTGCCCGCACAGGTCGACTTCCTGAGGCAGGAAGTGGAGTTCTGCACGAACCTGCCGCTTGCAGGCGTGGATGTGAGGTCGCTCGTGATGTCTCGGACCAAGAGCGAGGTCACCATCGACAACGACGGCAATCTCGCCGCGCTGGGGGAGTCACGCTACGGCGCCGCGAAGGGCGTGCGCGACTTCCTGATGATCACGCTGGGCACCGGTGTCGGCGGTGGGATGTTCATCGCAGGCGAGCCGTATCGGGGTAGCCGGGGACTTGGCGGTGAGATCGGCCACACCGTCATCGACCTTGATGGACCGGAGTGTCCCTGCGGCGGTCATGGTCACCTCGAGGGCTACCTCGGGCGCCCGGCGATCGCGGCCAGGGGCAAGGAGGCCGCACTCTCGTTCTCCGGCCGAGCGATCGTCGACGCCGCCGGGGGGAACGCCGACGACATCACTGCCGAGTCGGTGGTTCTCGCGGCAAAGGGCGGCGACTCGGTCGCGCGAACCATCCTTCTCGAGTGTGGCGAAGTGTTCGGCCGCGCGCTCGTGGGACTCGTGAACATCTTCAATCCCAAGCTGATCTGTGTGGGAGGCGGAATCGGCGAATCCGCTGAGTTCTTGGTCACCCGAGCGACCGAGGTCATGCAGGCAGAGGCGCTCGCCGGTCGCAGGGACGTGTCGGTGGTTCAGGCAGTGTTGGGTAACGACGCCGGGATCCTCGGCGCGGCGACCCTCGCTTTCGACGAGCACGACTCCCGAGAAGGCCTACACCGCTGACAAGACGCGTCTCCAACCAGGAGGTTCACATGAGCGACGACCGCATCGAATCCCACGAAGAACGCCTCCTCGTCTTGCGAGACAAGGCCGCCCGCGAGGGGTTCGTCGTTGGCGACGATGTGCTCGACTACATCGCCGGCAAGTACGCGTTGGCGACCACGCTCAAGGGAGCTTTGATCAACGTGCAGGCGCTCGCCTCGCGCAAGGGCGTCCCCGTGTCGCTATCGATCGCGCGGCTCGCGCTGGACGGGATTCGCGAGACGCCCGCGCCCCTGCTCCCGGAACAGGTCGCCGCCGACGACGGCCCGTGGGCCGAGCCCGCTGACGAATGGGCGCCAGAACCGCAGGGCGCGGAACCGGACGCCGACACGTGGGACGAGCCCGTGATCGGGCTCAGCGCGGGCGCGCCATCGGAGGCGCTGCCTGCCTCCGAACTCGAGCCGGTAGACGGCGAAGCCGGTCCGGACCCCGCCATGACGGCGACGCTGTTCGTCCCGCCTCCTCCGCAGGCGCCTCCGGGGCCGGTCGTCACGGCGCCTGCGCCCGCTGCCGTCCACGAGCCGGAGGCTGCGCACGAGACCGAACCGGCTGTCGTCTGGTTCGCGCCCATGCGCAGCACCAAGAAGGAGTCGCTGGTCAAGCGAGTCGGCAACCTGCTCAAGGTCGTCGGCATCAAGCACGCTGTCGGCGACGGCGACCTGGTCGCGATCAAGCTGCACTTCGGCGAAGAGGGCAACACCGGCTTCGTGCAGCCCATCTTCTTGCGCGAGGTTGTGCGCCAGGTTCGCAAGTGCGGCGCGAAGCCTTTTCTGACCGACTGCAACACCCTGTATCGCGGCAAGCGCGGCAACGCCGTCGATCACCTCAACTGCGCGATCCACAACGGCTTCAGCCACGCCACGCTCAACGCGCCGATCATCATTGCTGACGGTCTCGATGGCCGAGACGGCGTCGACGTCGCGATCTCGGGGTTCAAGCACTTCGATAGCGTTCGCATAGGTGCTGCGGCTGTCCACGCGGACGCCATGGTCGTGGTCACACACGTGAAGGGCCACGAGGCCACCGGTTTCGGCGGCGCGATAAAGAACGTGGGCATGGGCCTCGGGACGCGCGCAGCAAAGCAGCGGATGCACAGCGATCTCAAGCCGCAGGTCACCGCCGAGAAGTGCACCGCCTGCAAGCGCTGCGTCAAGTCATGTCCCGTCCGTGCGATCGAGATCGTCGACAAGGTCGCGGTCATCGACTACGAGAAATGCTACGGCTGCGGAGAGTGCGTCGCCGCCTGCCCATACGGGGCCATCGGCATCCAGTGGAAGACCGAACCTCAGGCGATCCAGGAGAAGATGGTCGAACACTGCGCTGGCGCGCTCGCCGACAAGGACGGCAAGGTCGTCTACCTGTCGTTCGTGACCAACGTCTCGCCCGACTGCGATTGCTGGAGCTTCTCGGATGCGAGTGTCGTGGCAGACATAGGAGTGCTCGCATCGACCGACTTGGTCGCCATCGACCAGGCCGCCTACGACCTGGTCACCCAGGCGCAGGGCCTGCCGGGCAGCCGTGGTGAGGGCCTGGGGGCAGGCGTCGACAAGTTCCACGAGATCACCGGGATCGACGGGACGGTCATGCTCGAGTACGCCGAGACGCACGCAATGGGAACCAGGTCGTACGAGCTCAAGATGCTCGACTAGCGCGACGGAGGGGTCAGCATGGACTACGGCGACATCATCAAGCGGTCGTGGCGCATCACCTGGCGCTACAAGGCGTTGTGGGTGCTCGGCATCTTCGCCGGGGTCTCGGGTTGCCAGGCGAGCGGTGGGTCGAGCGGCAACAGCGGTGGCTCGAGTGGCAACAGCTTCCAGCAGTTTGGAAACGAGTTCTCACGCTTCCGGTTCGAGCGCTTCATGGACCGGCTCGCCGAGCTCATCCCGCTGCTTGTCGCTATCGGTCTTGCGCTGATGCTGATCGGACTCGTCATCGCTGTGCTTTCGATCGCGGCACGGGGCGGTCTGGTTCTGGGAACCAACGCTGCCGACGAAGGTCGCCGTGCCACGCTCACCGAACTGTGGGGTGCAGGTTTCGCCCGCTTCTGGCCCCTGCTCGGCCTGGACCTTCTGCTGAAGCTGCCGATCCTCGCCGTTGTGCTGGTCATGATGGCCGGAATCGCCGTCCCGATCTTCTCGGCGATGGCCGCAGGCGGACAGCCCACCATGGCAACGTTCGCTCCCGTGTGCGGCAGCCTGGGGCTTGGCGTGCCACTGCTGTTCGTCATGAGCTTCGTGCTCGGCATCATGTACCTGATCGCCCTGCGCTACATGATGATCGGCGGTCAGGGCGTGCTCGAGTCGGCCGGCAATGGGTGGCGCTTCTTCCGCGCTCGCTTCAAGGACACGTTCCTGATGTGGCTGATCAACGCCGGGCTCAACATCGCTGCGTCCTTTGCGCTCGCGATCCCCATGGTCATCGTCGGCATCGGTGTTGCGGTCCCGATCGTGGCCGCGATCATAGGCGGGAAATGGACCATCCTCGCCGGCGCGATCGCCTTCACGGTGTTCGCGATCTGGATCATTGCGCTGGCGTACAACGCGATATGGGGGACGTTCACCTCGGCCCTATGGACGGTGTTCTTCCGCGACGTCGCCGGTCTGAGCGCGACGGCTCCCATGGCCGTCACGGCGGAACCGGTCTTTGCGGCCGCCAACTATCCCGACCCCGTTGCGCCGTCCATGGCCCCTCTCGACGCTCCTCCGATGGCGCCGCATCCTCCGGCCGATGCCTGAGGCGGGACGTCTCATCGTCTGCGCGACGCCGATCGGCAACCTGGCCGACGTGACGCTGCGCGTGCTCGATGCGCTCCGCGAGGCCGATACGGTGCTTGCCGAGGACACCCGGGTCACTCGCAAGCTGTTCGCTCGCTACACGATCGCATCGTCTCTCGAGCGCTACGACGAGCACACCGCGTCGAAGCGGACTCCAGAGATCGTCGGGCGCATCGAGGCCGGCGAGTGTATCGCGCTCGTGTCCGACGCAGGCACCCCGGGCATCAGCGATCCCGGCGCGCGCCTTGTCGACGCGGCGCTGGACGCGGGGTTGTCGGTCGAGGTGTTGCCGGGTGCCTCGGCGATCCTGGCCGCGCTGGTCGCCAGCGGGCTGCCCACTGACGCCTTCTACTTCGGCGGCTTCGTGCCCCGCAAGAAGGGCGAGCGAGCGCGGCTGCTCGAATCGCTCGATTCGCTCGACGCGACACTCGTGTTCTACGAGTCGCCCAAGAGAACCGCCGCAACGCTTCGGGCGCTCTCCGAGGCATTCCCGGGGCGCACCGGGGCGATGGCGCGCGAGCTGACGAAGTTGCACGAGGAGGTGGTACGCGGCCCCTTGAGCGAGATCGCCGAGCACGTCGCACAACGCGAGAACCTCAAGGGGGAGGTCGTTGTGCTTGTGGGTCCGCCGGCTGGCAGAAGGACGGCTGCTACCTACCCCGAGGCCGTTGACGAAGAGCGCGTTCGCGCGATGGTCGCACGGCTCATCTCAGAGGGCACCACGCGCACGGCGGCCGTCAAGCAGGTGGCACGTGAGCTGGGTGTCGAGCGCAACGCGGTCTACGACCTGACGATGGGCAGGAAGGGCGAGGCCTAGGTCTTCGTGAGCGTCTCGCTGCAGGTCCTGCACGCCGACCGGCCCTCCACCTCGATCATCTCGTCATGGGTCTCGCCCCAGAGCGAAGCCGTGGCGCCCTCACCGCCGGGTGTCCGCCGGGAGCGCATCCTCTCGAGTCCCTTCTCGCAGCGGTTGCCCCAGCCGTCGACGAGCTCGCCGTCGCGCACCGCGATCACGATCTCGCAGTTGTTCGCGCATCCGCCGCAGTCGTCGCCCACCGTCTCGAAGTCGCTATCGCGCGCTCCGAAGTCGAACGGAGCCCGGGTCTTTGACGCGCGAGCGAGGATCGCCGCGCCGATGGCGCCCATGAGGTGCCCGTGGGCGTCGACAGACACCTCGCAGTTCAGTGCGGTGGAGAACGCGCGTACGACGCCCGCGTTCTTGCTCACTCCGCCCTGAAACACGATTGGCGCGCGGATCTCCTTGCCCTTGCCCACGTTGTTCAGGTAGTTCTCGACTATCGCCGTGCACAGCCCAGCGATGATGTCGTCCACCGCGTGGCCTATCTGCGCCTTGTGCACGAGGTCGGACTCGGCGAAGACCGTGCAGCGCCCGGCGATACGGGTGGGCCGCTGCGAGCGCAGCGCACGCTCGCCGAACTCCTCGACAGGGATCTCGAGCCGTCTGGCCTGGGCTGAGAGAAACGCCCCGGTCCCAGCGGCGCACAGCGTGTTCATCGCGTAGTCGACCGGGATTCCGTCCCGCACGACGATGATCTTGCTGTCCTGCCCGCCGATCTCGAGGATCGTTGCGACGTCAGGGCGATACGACAGCGTCCCCATGGCATGTGCGGTGATCTCGTTCTTGACCGACTGCGCTGACAACATCGCGCCGATGAGCTCGCGAGCCGACCCGGTCGTGCCTACTGAGGTGATCCGAAGGCCTGCCGAGACGGTCTGGGGTTCGATCTCTCGTAGCAGGCGTCGGACCGCTCCCACGGGGTTGCCCTCTGTCCATAGGTAGGAGGAGGCGAGCACGCGCCCGCTCTCGTCGATTGCGACCGCCTTGGTCGAGATCGAACCGACGTCGACACCGAGGTACCCGTCACGCATTGATGAGACCCGCCTCTCGAGCTCGCAGCATGTCGACGAAGGCCTCGACGCGTGTGCGAAGTCCGGTCTCCGCAGCCTGGGCGTCGCAGCTCACGAACAGAATGGGGAACGTGTGCTCTCGCGAGATTCTCTGCATGGCGGTCATGGCGTTGACCTCGGGCATGCACCCGAATGGCTTGAGATGGACCGCACCGTCGAAGCCTCCGCGAAGGGCATCGAGCGTCCGGGCCACGCTCTCAGTGCCCTCCGCGCCCAGGTGGTAGGTCACGTATGGCGCAGCGTGTCTCAGCATCTCTCTCACGTGCGAACGATAGGTGACGGTGTCTCGGATGAGGGTGGTCAGGTCGAGATGGCGATGCACCTCGACGCCGTTTCGCGCGAGCTCGTCTTCGACCCGGTAGTTGGAGAACGGCTCCATCACGACGTACAGCTCTCCGACCACCTGCACGCGCAGCCGGCGCTCCGGGTGCTGCAGCGGGACCGCTCGCAGAAGCGCGAGCGTGTCGCCGAGTAGATCGTCCACGTACCTGCGGGTCTTGGCTCCGTCGAGCTGGTGAAGGAAGCGGGCCTCTATGCTGCGCATTGCGCCGGGAGTAGCCTCGAACCCGACGTTCTTGCGGATGAAGTCCTGCACGGCATCGATAGCCTCGCCCATATGGAACGCGTGCCAGAAGCATGCCGCGACACGCGCCATGGAGACGTGCGGTGCCGCCTTGTCGCGGAACTCCCGTGACGATGTCGAGGATGTTGCTGCCGCCCTCGAAGCGCACGAACTCGAAGTCGTAGCCCAGGTCGCGAAGAATGGTCTCCTGGATCTCAGCGTAGTAGCTGAAGCGGCAACCGCCGCCCACCTGGCATATCACGTTGGCTCCTCGGTCGAGCGCTTCGATGAAGTTGCCGAGGTTGTACTTGAACGGCACGCACACGAACTCCGGGCTGTTGAGTGCACCGAGTTCGATTGTCCGGCGCGTGATCTTGGGCGGGACGACCACCTCGCACCCGCTGAGTTCGGCGATGGACTTGACTGCCACCCAGTAGTCTCCCATGTGTGGGAAGGTGATGCGCCGCGGCTCACTCATCCGACACACCTCATCTTCACGATGTCGCAGAAGCTCTCGAGGCGCGTGTGGAGGCCCCCGGTCCCGGTCAGTTCATCGAGTACGATGACGCACACCGGCAGCTCGCTCACGCGGCGCTGAATGAGCTCGGCGCAGAGCGAATCCGGCCCGCAGGGGAAGCTTACGAGCAGCACGATTCCGTCGATACGCTCGCGAAGCGCGAGTACGGCGCCGACCTGCTCTTGGTTGTACACCCACTTCAGCGTAGGGGAGAGCGCCTGCGCAAGCTCCCGGCACCGCCGGGTGTTCACCCGGTCGGACCGCAACACGGTCACGTCTTGCTTGCCGAGAAACGACAGGGCCGGTTCGCCCATAAGCGCGTCGTCGAGGATGTAGCGGTGCCCCACTACGAGCACTCTCGGCCGCCCGGTATCTGTCTCGAGCACCTTCTCCTGGGCGACTTGTTCGGCGTGCCGGTCGGCTGCGCGACGCTCATCGGCGATGCGCCATGCGTTTCGGGCAACCGCACGCGAAGCCCCGAGATCCCGCCCGAATCTGAGGAGTGCACCGCGCTCCCGGCAACCGAACACCGTGTCGACGTCGTAGCCCAAGACGTCGACGTCCGGGAAGACGTTGCGCGTTATGTCGTACGCCGCCCAGAACTTGACGCACGTGTCGTCGTGCCCGGCTTCCTGCGAGGCATAGCGCGGTACGAGCACTCGGTCCACAGACGATGCGATCGCGTCGACATGCCCGAGGTGGATCTTCATCGGGAGACAACTCTCATCGGTAGCCAACGAGACTCCGCGCTCGAGGATGCGTCGGTTGGTGGGGGGGCTCACGACAGGTGACGCGCCCAGCGCCTCAAGGAATGTGTACGCAAGGGCACTCTCGCTGTGGTGAAACATCGAGCGAGGAATCCCTATGCGCGTGTGCGCGACTCCCACTACTCCGCCCCCAAGGCGCCCGTAGTGCTGAGTTGTGTGTATACCCGTGGGGGGCGGAAGTGTGCTTCGCGGCGCCTAGCTCTTCTTGACCGTCTCGATGCAGTTGGAGCAGACGGGGCGGCCCTTCACCTCGGTCATCTTGTCGAGCGTCTCGCCGCACAGTGCGCACGCGTCCTTGTGCTTCTGCAAGATGATGCGGTCGCCTTCAACGAAGATCGCCATCGGGTCCTTGACGCTGATGCCCAGCGTCCGACGCAACTCCATGGGAATCACGATACGGCCCAAATCGTCGACTCGCCGGACGATGCCCGTGTCGTGCATGACGACCACCCCTCCGATGTCTGCGCGTGTGGGGAGGGCGCAAACGGTTAGAATCACTCGGTAGGCTTTCCGCTATGGCAGCTCACCTTCCAGTATTACCCACGACCTCGGAGTCCCGAAACACGATGTGCGCACAGTCTTTCTACCTCACCACGCCTATCTACTACGTGAACTCGGTGCCCCACCTCGGCACCGCCTACACGACGGTCGCTGCCGACGCGCTCGCACGCTACCGTCGCATGCTCGGCGATGACGTGCACTTCCTGACCGGGCTCGACGAGCATGGGCAGAAGGTCGAGCAGGCGGCTACCGAGAACGGCATGACGCCACAGGCGTGGGTCGACTCCATCGCGCCCAAGTTCCAGGCGTCGTGGGAGATGCTCGACATCACCCACGATGACTTCATCCGCACGACGCAGGAGCGCCATGAGCGCGGAGTGCAGCGTCTGGCACAGGTGCTCTACGACCGCGGTGACATCTACAAGGGACACTACGAGGGCTGGTACTGCGTTCCCGACGAGACCTACTGGACCGAGGGCGATCTGGGCGAGGGGAGCACTTGCCCGCAGTGCGGCCGGCCCGTCGAGTTCGTCCGTGAGGACAACTACTTCTTCAAGCTCTCGGCCTACGCCGAGGAACTGCTCGCGCTCTACGAGGCCAATCCCGATTTCATCCGCCCCGAGACCAGGCGCAACGAGGTCGTGAGCTTCGTCAAAGGCGGCCTTCGCGACCTTTCGATCTCGCGCGCCAACGTGAAGTGGGGGGTTCCGCTCCCGTGGGACCGGACGCACACGATGTATGTGTGGTTCGATGCGCTGATCAACTACATCACGGCTGTG
Source organism: uncultured Actinomycetes bacterium (assembly GCA_963702525.1). Classification (GTDB taxonomy): domain Bacteria; phylum Actinomycetota; class Coriobacteriia; order Anaerosomatales; family PHET01; genus CAVPCY01. The sequence continues at coordinate 109,897 of CAVPCY010000017.1, forward strand.
GGATACGGAGATCCCGATAAGGCCGCCGAGTTCGAGCACCGCTGGCCCGCGCAGATCCACTTCGTGGGAAAGGACATCATCCGGTTCCACTGTGTGATCTGGCCGGCGATGCTCATGGCCGCGGGCATCCCGGTGCCCCACAGCGTGTTCGCGCATGGCTTCCTGCTCACAAAGGGCGAGAAGATGAGCAAGTCGAAGGGCAACGCGGTCTCGCCGGCTCAGCTCGTTGAGCGCTTCGGCGTCGACGGGTACCGCTACTACTTCTTGCGCGACGTGCAGTTCGGCACCGATGGCTCCGTCTCGATGGAGGCGATGGTCCAGCGCTACAACGGTGATCTGGCCAACGACTGGGGCAACCTGTGCTCTCGGCTGTTCAACATGGTCGGCAAGTACTTCGACGGCGCGGTGCCCGATCCGGCAGGCTCGCCGACGCTCACCGAGGACGACGCAGAACTGCGCGACATCGCGCTGCGTCTGCCCGAGCGTTACGACTCGGCGATGGCCTCGCTCGACTACGCCGGCGCGCTGGAGGCCACCTGGGACCTGGTCAAGCGGGCCAACCGCTACATCGAGGACTCTGCGCCGTGGAACCTCGCGAAGTCCGAGCAGACGATGGGCCGGCTTGGTGCCGTGCTCTACAACGCGCTCGAAGCGGTCCGCATCGCCGCGCTGTTCTGCGCACCGGTCATGCCTGCCACCTCCGCCGAGGTCTGGCGGCGGCTGGAACTCGCCGACATCACCGCCGTCACCGACCTCGCTGCCGAGGCGCAGTGGGGACGGCTGCCCGTCGGCAATGCTGTCGTGAAGGGCGACCCGCTCTTCCCGCGCATCGTCGAGGACGCCTAGGCGAGGTCGGATGCCATGAACGCGCTGATTCCGCTGTTCGTCGACGGCAAGGGCCGAGAAGTCCTCGCACCGGACTTCGGGGGCGCCCCCGTCGCCGACACGCACGCGCACCTCGACATGCTCGAAGATCCCGCGCTCGCGCTCGCGAGAGCGGCGCTTGCGGGAGTGCGCTTCGTGGCCACCGTGGCAGATGTCACCGAGGACGCATGGCGCACCTTCGACGAGCTGCCCAGCTGGCTGTCGAACGCCGCCGAGATGCTTCGCTCGGCAGGCCGAGAAGACCTCGAGCTCCCGAGAGTCCGCGTCGTGGTGGGGGCGCATCCGCACAACGCCAAGGAGTGGAGCGCAGAACGGGAGGCGGAGTTCCGCCGACTTGCTGCGGATCCGCTGACCTGTGCGGTAGGGGAGATGGGACTGGACTACCACTACGATCACTCACCGCGTGACGTCCAGCGAGACCGCTTCGCCACGCATCTTGAGCTGGCCCGAGAGTACGGTCTGCCCGCCGTCGTGCATCTGCGCGAAGCACACGACGACGGCCTGGCCATCCTGCGCGAGCACGGCGTCCCATCGGCCGGGTGCGTCCTGCACTGCTTCAATCTGGGGCCTGAGGTGATGGCGCCGTTCCTTGCGCTGGGTTGCCACGTCAGCTTCGCGGGACCCGTCACCTTCAAGAAGGCCGAGGAGGTCCGCTCATCGGCTCGCGAGGTGCCGGCAGGCCGGCTGCTCACCGAAACCGACTGCCCGTTCATGGCTCCCGAGCCGTTCAGGGGCACGAAGAACGAGCCCGCGCTGGTGGTGTTCACAGCCGGCATGCTGGCCAGATCCCGCGCCGAGGATCCGTCGGAGTTCGCCGTCACCGCCTTCGACGCGGCCCGTTCGCTGTTTGACGGTGGGCGACGATGAGTGGCTCCGCGCGCGTCCTGTGCATCGCGGGCAGTCCGCGCCGCAACGGCAACTCGGACCGGCTCCTTGATTCGCTCGCCAAAGGCGTCGCGGAGGCGGGGGGCGATCCCCTGCGGCTTGTCGCGGCGGACGCGGGCATCGCGCCGTGCCGCGGCTGTCACCGCTGCTCGAAAGATGGCCAGTGCGTGGTGCGCGACGGAATGGACGACGTGTACCGCATGCTCGACTCGGCCGACGCGATAGCGATAGCCACGCCGGTGTTCTTCGCGACCGTGCCCGCCGTGCTCAAAGCGATGTACGACCGCTGCCAGCCCTACTGGGCACGCCGCTACGTGCTGGGAGAGCCACCACCCGTGCGCAAGCGGCCCGGCGCTCTGCTGGTTGTGGGCGGCGGTGGCGATCCGTTCGGAACGACGTGCGCGGTCACTCCGACGAACAGCATCTTCGGGGTGCTCGGTGTCTCACTCGACCACGTTCTTGAGGTGCTCGGCCCCGACGAACCCCGCGACATCGAGCGCTACCCGGACGAGCTCGGTCGGGCGCATGCGATCGGTCTGGAGCTCGGTCACGGCGCCTCCGGAGCGCCCGTGCACGGCTAGCCTCGCGGGCTCTTCTCGGCTGCGTTCCGTGGCGACCTGCGTGTTTGCGTCGAGTCCGGCGTCGCGGTAGCATCGGAACTCCCCCTCTGTTACCGGGGCGTTGCCGTACCGTCGATTTCGCGAGGGATTTGATGCGGGTCCGAACCAGGCGTTCGGCCCGGTCTCTCAAGCCACAACACATCGCCGCAGCCGCCATTCCACTACTGATCGTCACACTGAGCGTGACCGGGTTCATGTGGGCACAGAAGGACGTCACAGTCGTCGTCGACGGCCGTGCTGTCCGAGTGCAGACTCAGGCCTCAGATGTGGCACAGGCTCTCGCGGACGCCGAAGTGACGGTTGACGGCAACGACATGGTCACTCCGCCCCGCACGAGCGACATCGAGTCGGGGGACACCGTTGTCGTGCGGCACTCCGTTCCCGTCACGGTCGATCTCGGTCAGGACGAGGTCGAGGTCGATGTGGTGGGCGACACTGTCGCCGACGCGCTCGTTGCCGCCGGCGCTGAGACGATGGACACCACTGCGGTCACTCCGCCGCTCGAGCAACCCCTTGAGCCGGGGATGACGATCGCCGTGCCGGCGGTCTTCACTCGCATCACGAGTGAGGAGCAGACGCTCACTCCAAGAGTCGAGCTGCAAGCGGACTCGTCGCTGCCCAAGGGCGAGCGGCGTGTCATCACCGGCGGGTCTCCCGGGAAGATGCTGTGCGTCTATCGGGTGACGGTCAATGACGGCGTCGAGGGCACCCCCACCCTGAGTGCTCAGCGGGTCCTCGACCCATCGGCACCGCGGATCGTCGCGGTGGGCACCGGCGCACGCCGAACCGCCCGACGTGCGGCGTTCGTCCGCCATAGGGTCCCCAAGCCACCCAAGACCGGTCGGAAGATGCGTGTGGAGACGACCGCATATTCGCCGAGGGAACCCGGGTTGGACTTCGTCACGGCGACCGGCGCGCGTGCCCGCCACGGTGTGATCGCCGTCGACCCGCGAGTGATCCCGCTTGGCACGCACGTCTACGTCCCGGGCTATGGGTACGCCGTGGCCGCGGATACCGGCGGCGCGATCAAGGGGCGTCGCGTCGACCTGTGCTTCGAGACGGTTGCCGAGTGCGACCGTTGGGGCCGCCGCGACGTCACGATCATCGTCCTCGACTGACGGTGCCGGCATCTCCTCTCGCCAGTCCGCGCGCCACGCTCGCCGTACTCGAGCGTCATGGGCTGCATACCAAGAAGCGGCTCGGCCAGCACTTCCTCGTCGACGACAACGTCGTGGGGCGGATCCTGGCGCTGGCGGATCTCTCCGGAAACGAGACGGTGCTTGAGGTGGGTCCGGGCATCGGCACGTTGACCGTCGCATTGTGCACTGCGGCGGGCGCGGTCGTGGCCGTGGAGCGTGACTCGGATCTTGAGGCGGCTCTTGCCGAGACGACCGTCGGATGTCCGCGGCTCGCGGTGGTGCACGCCGACGCCGTGAGCGTGGCCGCCGACCAGATCAGCGCTCCGTTCGGCCCGCCCGAAGCGCTCGTCGCCAATCTGCCCTACGCCGTAGCGGCGACGGTCGTTCTGCGATGCTTCGAGGCGCTCCCGGAGATACGTCAAGTCACCGTGATGGTGCAGGCCGAGGTGGCCGACCGCATGATGGCGGTACCGGGCACCAAGGACTACGGCTCGTACACCGTCAAGCTTCAGTTGCGTGCCAGACCGGCCGGCCGTTTCGCAGTGGCCAGGAGCTGCTTCTTGCCGCCTCCGCGCGTCGATTCCGCGGTCCTCAGGCTCGAGAGGATCGATCCGCCTGCGCCCCCGCATCTGGTGCAGGCGGCCTGCCGAGTGGCCGATGCCGCCTTCGCTCAGAGGCGCAAGACGCTTCGGAACTCCCTGCGCGCGGCACTGCAGGTCGATGCCGGCATCCTCGACCGGGCGCTTCTGAGAAGCGGAGTCGACGGCACTGTTCGGGCCGAGACGCTGCCCCCCGAAACGTTCCTGGCGCTGGCGCGGGAACTCCAGGGCTAGCGGTTCCTGACGCGGCCTGCCGGGTATCGGTCGGGGGACGAGCGGTCGCAATATGCCGAAGAACGGTAAGCATACCTTAACGCCCGCCGAACTCCGTGCGTGAAACGCGGAGCGTGGACTAGCAATTCCGCCGCTCGTCGGCTATAATCACCGCTTGAGCGAAGGAGGTTCCATTACATGGACCTAACACGGCAGGTCGAGGTAGTTGGACGTATCCGGTCCGACCTCGAGGAACTGACCGGTGCCCGTATCAAGGTTCGGGCGAACATGGGGCGTTCCAAGATCGTGGAGCGGGAGGGGATTCTCATGCAGACCCACCCCGCCCTCTTTGTGGTCGAAGTGCAGGAGAAGCGCGAGCGCACCGCACGCGCAAGCTACCAGTACGTCGACGTTCTCACCGGGACGGTCGAGCTGACCCATCCGGAGAGCGGCGAGACCCTGTTCCCCTGGCTCAACTAGCCAGGAACCGATACCCGGTCGAGACCGAGCGCGGCCCACACGGGTCCGCGCTCGTTCGTTTGGGGGAAGCGTGCTGCGCATAACCGCGCCCGCGAAGGTCAACCTTCATCTTGCGATCGGCGCTCGCCGCGCCGACGGCTACCACGAGCTCGTGGGAGTCTTCCATGCGCTCGAGCTTGCGGACGTTGTCTGTATGGAGCCGGCGGGTGCACTCGCCCTCGAATGCAATGCGGATGTAGGAGCGAAGCCCCGGCACAATCTCGCTTATCGTGCCGCTGAGGCGATGGGAGCAGCCTTCGAGCGCGAGCCGGCCGTGCGCATCGTGCTGGAGAAGCGCATCCCGCACGGTGCGGGACTCGGCGGCGGCTCCTCTGACGCAGCTGCGGTGATCGCGGGACTCGCGACGATGTGGGGGGTCGATCCCGAAGACCCCCGCTGTCTTGCAGCCGGCTCCTCGGTCGGTGCCGACGTGCCGTTCTTCCTCACCCGTGGCGGCTGCGCGCTGATGACCGGGCGCGGCGATGTGATCGAGCGAGCCGTCCGTGCGCTTGACGGCGTTCCGATCGTTCTGGTGAAGCCCCCCGAGCCCGTGTCCACAGCGGCTGCCTACGCTGCGTTCGACGACGACCCGCAGCCGGCTGCCTCGCCCGCGGGAGTCATCGCCGCTCTCGAGAACCGGGATGTTGCGGTGCTTGGTGCCGCACTGTTCAACAACATGACCGCGGCATCGGCGGCGGTAGTGCCCGCAGTCGCCGAAGCGCTAGCATGGATACGTTCGCACGATGGAGTGTTCGGCGCGGCGGTCGCAGGCTCGGGCTCCGCCGTCTTCGCTATGGTGGGCGACGGTCGGGCGGCCCAGGTCGTGGCCAGTGCGGGCGCGGCTAAGGGATGGTGGACCGCGGCAACCAGCTTAGCTGCAAGCGGCGTTCAGGTGCACGGCGACACGAGGGGCTTCGAGTGAAGGTCGATGCGGTAGTTCTGGCTGGTGGTGACGGTGGGGTCATAGACCCGAGGGTCCACATCAAGGGCCTTGTGCCGGTCGCCGGCAAGCCGATGGTCGAATGGGTGGTCGACGCGCTTCGCTCGGCCGAGCTTGTCGAGCAGATCGCCGTCGTTGTGCCGACCGCCGAGAACCTCGGTGCGTGGGTCAACAAGGCCGACAAGATCGTTGTGAGTGACGGTCGGTTCGTCGACAACGGCATCGCGGGCGTCAACTCGTTTCGCAACGACCGGTGCGTCCTGGTGACGACGGGAGACCTGCCGGCGCTGACGCCAGAGGCGGTCGACGACTTCATCACCCAGTCCCTCGAGCGCGACGCGGACTTCAGCTACCCGCTCGTGCGCAAGGAAGACATGCTCGCGCAGTTTCCCGGATCGGAGCGCACGTTCGTCAAGATAGCGGGCGGGCGTGTCACGGGCGGCAACATGATGGTGCTCTCCCCCGACCTCGTTGTGAAGGCTCGAGAGATCGGGCAGCGCTTCTTCGATACCCGCAAGAGCCCTGTGAAGATGGCGCGCGTGGTGGGCCTGAAGTTCATGTACAAGATGGCGATGGGCACGCTCGATCCCGCGGATGTCGAAGCCAAACTCGGCGAGCTTCTCGGCGGGACATGCGCAGCGATCTACACGCCTCACGCGTCTATCGGCGCGGACGTGGACAAGCCCATCGACCTCGTCGTTTCAGAAAGAGTAATGTTCGAGCGGCGTGCCGGTAGGATAACCGGGGGCGCTGCAGAATAGCGTCAACAGGGTGGATGACGGTCGGGGGACCGTCTCAACAAGTTGTGCCGGCAAAGGGGGAGAGATGGACATCACGAAGGTCACCCTGCGTCCGGTTGCGATGAACAAGGTGGTCGCGATCGCCAGCATCGTGATCGACGACAGCTTCGTGGTTCACGATCTGCGCGTCGTCAACGGTGACAAGGGACTGTTCGTCGCGATGCCGTCTCGCAAGCTACCCAATGGGGACTTCCGAGACATCTGTCATCCCATCAGCACGGACGCCCGCAATGGGATACAAGAGGCTGTGCTGGCCCAGTTCATCAGCGAGGGCGGGGTTGATGCCTTCGCGGCCGCTGCCGAGGCACAAGAGCCGGTCTCGGCCGAAGTCTGAAGTATCCCGCGTCATCGGCGGCCCGTGAGCCCGCGCGGCAATCCGGCCGGACCGGTTGACGCGCCTTCCGGGCACTCCCTACACTTCTCGGGCGCGTTGGGGCATCGTTCAACGGCAGGACCCGGGATTTTGGTTCCCGTGATCCAGGTTCGAATCCTGGTGCCCCAGCCACTCACCTATACTCGCGCTAGGCGCGCAGTCTACCTACAGGGGGAGCCCGCCATGAGCGCAACGGCCCTCATCCTCGCCGCCGGCGAGGGGACACGCATGAACTCCGACACACCCAAGGTCGCGCACGCGGTCTTGGGTGTTCCCATGGTCCGGCTGGTGGTCGAGGCGGCTCGCGCGGCAGGCTGCGAGAGGGTGGTCGCGGTCACCGGGCACGGCGCTGCGACGGTCGAGGCTCTCATCGAGGGTGTCACCTGCGTTCGCCAAGACGAGCAGCTCGGCACCGGCCACGCTGTGATGTGCGCGCGCAAGGCGCTGGCGGGCATCGAGGGGTCTCTGGTCGTGCTCTCGGGCGATACGCCGCTCATGACCGCCGAGACCGTTGCCGGCCTCCTTGCGACCCGCGAGGCGAGCGGTTCCGCGGTCACGGTGCTCACGACACGCCTGCCCGACCCGCACGGGTACGGTCGGATCGTGCGCGACCGTGATGGCGAGGTCGAACAGATCGTCGAGGAGAAGGACTGCACGTCGGAGCAGCGGCGCATCGCCGAGATCAACACGGGCACGTACTGCTTCGACGCCGCCGTGCTCTTCGCTCATCTCGACCGCCTGAGCACGGAAAACGCTCAGGGCGAGTACTACCTGACCGACATGATCGCCGTCTTCAAGGCCGAAGGACTGCTCGTTTCCGCGCTGTCGACAGAGGACCCGCTCGAGACGCTCGGCGTGAACTCGCGGGTGCAGCTCGCCGAGGCGGCGAAGGTCCTACAGGCCCGCATCAACCATCGTCACATGCTCGCTGGCGTGACCATGACCGACCCGGCGCTCGTGTGGATCGGTCCGGACGTGGAGCTCGGGCGCGACGTCGAGATCCTGCCGATGAGCTTCCTGATGGGCAGCACGCGAGTGGGCGATCGCGCGCTGATCGGGCCGAACACCCGCATCACCGACTCGGAGATAGCCGAGGGCGCGGTGGTCGACGCCAGCGTGGTGGTCTCGGCAAGCGTGGGTCCCGGCGCGACGGTGGGGCCCGTCGCCTATCTGCGGCCGGGTACTGTGCTCGAAACACGCGCCAAGGCGGGTACGAGCGTCGAGATCAAGAACTCGGTGGTGGGCGAGGGCAGCAAGGTGCCGCATCTTTCCTACATCGGGGACGCCACCATCGGCAAGGGCGTCAACGTGGGCGCCGGCTCGATCACCTGCAACTACGACGGAAGGCGCAAGCACGGGACCGTGATCGGAGATGGCGCGTTCATCGGCTCTGATACGATGCTGGTTGCGCCGGTGGAGATAGGCGCAGGCGCGGTCACCGCTGCGGGAAGCACGATCACGAAGGACGTGTCGGCGGACGCGCTGGCGGTGGAGCGGTCCGACCAGCGCGAGATCGAAGGCTGGGCGGCGCGCAAGCGCGACGAGGACTGAGGGCGGCGGATCGTAAAGGGGCGAGCGGCACTATGGCCGAGCACGGCAAGCGCATGATGGTGTTCTCGGGGACGAGCAACCCGGAGATGGCAGAGGACGTCGCCCGCGAGCTGGGCATAGAGCTCGGCAACGTGAAGATCCGCCAGTTCGCTAACGGTGAGATATACGTGCGCTTTCTCGAAAGCGTACGCGGTGCCGATGTCTTTCTGATCCAGTCGGTGTGCCGCCCCGTCAACGATACGCTCATGGAGCTGCTCATCATGGTCGATGCGGCCAAGCGCGCGTCGGCCGAGAGCATCACGGCTGTCGTGCCGCACTTCGGCTATGCACGCCAGGACAAGAAGAGCGCAGCGCGTGAGCCGATCACCGCAAAGCTCGTGGCCGACCTGCTCGCGGTGGCCGGCATCGATCGCGTCATAACGATGGATCTGCACCAGGGCCAGATCCAGGGCTTCTTCAATCAGCCGGTGAACCATCTCACGGCGTTGCCCATCCTGGCCGACTACTTCGAGTCTCTGAACCTCAAGGAGTGCTGCGTGGTCTCGCCGGACGTCGGTCGCGCGAAGGCGTGCAAGAAGCTGGCCGACATGCTTGGCGCGAGCTTGGCGATCATGCACAAGGGCCGTCCCGAGCACAATGTGGCCGAGATCACGCATGTCATTGGTGACGTGGACGGCAAGACGTGTATAGTGGCCGACGATATGATCGACACCGCCGGCTCCATCACCGAGGGAGCCAAGGCGCTCATCCAGCAAGGTGCCACGAGTGTGTACGTGACCGCCACTCACGGGATCTTCTCGCCGCCGGCCTACGAGCGGATCGAGGCGGCTCCCATCGTCGAGTTGGTGGTCACCAACACGGTGCCTGTCCCCGAGGAGCGCCGCCACGGCAAGATCAGGGTTCTCTCGGTCGCCCCGCTTATCGCCGCGGCCGTAGACAACGTCTTCAAGGACGAGAGCGTCTCAGAGCTGTTCGATCCCGACTTCCAGCTCTAGGCTGCGACCGGCGCACGTTGGCCGCATGCCGAGGAGTACGGGTACGTACTGAACGAGAGAGATACACCCGAAAGGAGCACTACATGACCGCAACCAGTGAGCTGGCAGCGGCGCCTCGCGAGGTTGTGGGCAAGTCCTCCAGGCGACTCGCCCAGATCAACCAGATTCCCGCCGTCCTGTACGGCCGGGGGCGCGACGCAGCGTCGATCGCGGTGGACCGTCACGAGTTCGAGCTGTTCATGTCGCACCATGCGGCCGGAGCGGCCCTCGTCGAGCTCAAGCTCGAGGGCGAGAAGAAGCCGGTCAACGCGATGGTCCGCGAAGTCCAGCGCTCGCCGGTCAAGGGCAACATCCTGCATATCGACTTCGTCGCCGTCTCGATGACCGAGGTCGTCCACGCGGTCGTGCCGCTGCACCTGCTCAACGACCCCGCCGGAGTCAAGGCGGGCGGTATCCTCACGATCAACATGCACGAGCTCAACATCGAGGCTCTTCCCGGCGACCTGCCTGAGTCGCTGGAGTGGGACGTCTCGGCACTCGAGATGGGCGATACGCTGGTCCTCTCCGAGGTCGAGGCTCCTGAGGGCATCAAGTTCCTTGACGACATGGAGTCCATCGTCGCTTCGGTACAGGCGCCGCGTGTCGAGGTCGAAGAGGTCGAGGTCGAAGAGGCCGCTGAGCCCGAGATCGTCGGAGCGAAGGCCGAGGAAGAAGAGTAGGGTGCTCGTGCCGCTTCTGTGCGTGGTGCGCGTGTTGTGACCCGGCTGGTGGTGGGGCTGGGAAACCCCGGTCCGGAGTATGAGCTGACTCGTCACAACGCGGGGTTTCTCACGGTCGATCTGCTCGGCGAGAACCTGCGCGCGTCGTACTGGAAGGATCAAGCCGGTGCCAAAGTCGCCGTCGTCCGCATGGGCGACGGCGAACTCGTGCTAGCCAAGCCGCAGGCATTCATGAACGTCTCGGGGGGCTCGGTACTCAGGCTCGTCGAGTTCTACGAGATCGAGCCGTCCGAGATGATCGTCGTGCACGACGACATCGACCTCGCGCCCGGTCGCATCACCTGCAAGCGAGGGGGCGGGCACGGTGGCCACAACGGCCTGCGCTCGATCCACGAGAAGCTTGGCTCCGACACCTACCTGCGCGTGCGGGTCGGGGTGGGGCGGCCTCCAGGTCGAATGGATCCGGCCGACTGGGTACTCCAGCAGCTCAAGGGCGATGCGCTAGAGACGCTCGAGGACTCGATCCCTTCGGCTGCACAGGCTGTGCTGCACATCCTCGAGCATGGGATCGTCAGCGCGATGCAGGAGTACAACGCCGACTAGCACGGGGTGCCTGCGGGCGGCCTCTATCGGTAGCTCATCGGGTTTCTGGGCGTGCCGTTCACGCGCACCTCGAAGTGCAGGTGCGGGCCGGTCGAATAGCCGGTGCTCCCCACCGTCCCGATTCGCTGGCCCTTCGTGACTCGCTGGCCGGCCGAGACCTTGATCCCGCCCGCACGCTGGTGGGCGTAGAGGGTGGTCACGCCGTTGCCGTGGTCGAGGATGATGGTGTTGCCGTAACCGCCCCGATACCCCGCGTAAAGCACTTCACCCTTGCCGGCGGCCACGATCGCCGAGCCACTGGGCGCCCCGATGTCGATCCCCGGATGGAGCTCCTTGCCGTGGAACGGGCAGATCCTCGGTCCGAAGTCGGAGGTGATCCGCGACGAGGAGGGCACCGGCCAGGCCATCGAGCCGCTGAAGCGCCCCGAGCCGCCGCCCGAGAGCATCGCGGCGATGCGGTCCGACTCGGCCTCCTCGGCCTCGGCCAGGGCGCGTAGCCGTTTCGCGTTCTTTCGGTTGTCGGCAACGAGCCGCGACTTCTGCGACTGGACCGCGGACTGCTCGCGGGCCTTGCCAGCGCGGGAGGCCCGCAGCGCGCGAAGCTCGCCTTCGACGTTGGCCGCTTCGCGCTCCTTGAGCGTGACCGCCTCAAGCGACCGCTCGAGCTTCACCTTGGCCGCGTCCAGGGACTTCCCTGTGGCTGCGAGGTCGGTTGCGATGTTGTTGTTCGACTCGATGACCCGGTTCACCAGCGTGGTACGCGCGATGAGGTCGTCGAAGTTCTGCGAGCCCAGAAGCATGTCGATGAAGTACCACGAACCCTGCTTGTAGGAGCTCTGCACACGCTCGGCCAGCAAAGCGCGCTGCGTGTCGTACTGCGCCTGCGTCTGGTCTATCTCTGCCTGCGTGCTCTCGCACTCGTACTTGAGGCGTCGAGCCTCGCTGTGCAGCTGGTCTGTCCGCTTGGACGCGCGCTCGATCCTAGGCGTCAGGGCGTCGGCCTCGCCCTGGAGCTGGTCGATGCGCTTGTCGAGCGCCTCGACCTCGCCGGCGAGCCGGCTCGCGGTCTTCTCGGCCGCGGCGGCCTTCTTGCGTGCAGCGTCCGCGGCGTTCTGGTGCTTCTCGATGTCGGTGCGCGACAGCGCAGTCGCAGGAGCGACGATGCCCATGAGGATGCAAAGCGACAAGGAGAAGGAGAGAAGTGCGCGGCTGCGGTGCATTGCTGTCATATCCTCCGGGGGTCTGGTTCGATGTCGTGCTGCAACTGCCGCCGGAAGGCGCATTACGGGAACAAGCATACCAGCGAACGGCACCACTCTCAAGGCGGACGGCATCGCGTCGGGCTTGGCGTGCCGTATACTTGGCGGACTTTGCACTGGAGCATCGGCGCTTCACGCCGGCCGGGTCCACGGAGGGCCATCTTGTTTCGAATCGTGTACGCACGGCAGCTGTCCGACGCCGTGTTCGAGATGGGTGTCGAAGCGCCCCGGATCGCGCGAAAGGCGCGGGCCGGCCAGTTCCTCATGGTGCGCACCACCGACCGCGGCGAGCGAATCCCGCTGACCTTCTCGGACTGGTCCGCCGAGCAGGGCTGGATTCGCTTCATCTTCATGCGCGTGGGCAAGACCACCCACGAGTTGTCGCATCTGGGTGTGGGTGACGAGCTCGCCGACGTGGTGGGGCCGCTGGGTGTGCCCACGCACGTCGAGGGCGCCGGACGGGTCGCGGTGGTCGGCGGCGGTGTCGGTGCAGCGGTCGCCTATCCGGTGGCTCGGGCGATGGCCGAGGCCGGCGCCGAGGTCCGCGTCATCCTCGGTGCGAGAAACGCCGAGCTGCTCGTCCTCGAGAACGAGCTACGATCGCTTCCAGGCGTACAACTCACGGTGATGACCGATGACGGCAGTGCTGGCGAGAAGGGTCTCGTCACGCGTCCCCTGAAGCAGCTCTGCGCCGACGGTGCGATCGATCGGGCGTTCGCGGTGGGGCCGGCGATCATGATGAAGTTCTGCTCGGCGACCACGCGCGACTTCAACATCCCGACCACTGTCTCGCTCAACCCGATCATGGTCGACGGCACGGGAATGTGCGGGGCATGCCGCGTGTCCGTGGGCGGCGTGACGCGCTTCGGCTGCGTGGACGGGCCTGACTTCGACGGCCATCAGGTCGACTGGGAAGAGCTGATGAGCCGCCAGCGCATCTACGTCGATGACGAGCGCGAGGCCGACGCCGAGTACAGCCGGGGGTGCTCGTGCCACCTGTAGACGACACGCCGCGCCCCGGCTCGGACACCCCTGCCGAGAAGCGCACGGCACAGGCCGAGCAGAGCTCCTCGCACGCCGATGGCCGAGCGGGACGCGGCCGAGCGTGCCGCCAGCTTCGATGAGGTGGCGTTCGGCTACTCACCCGACGAGGCGCTCGCCGAGGCGAACCGCTGTCTGCAGTGCAAGAACCCCACATGCGAGCAGGGCTGCCCGGTCAACATCCGCATAAAGGAGTTCATCGGCGCGATTATCGACGGTGACCTTCCTCGCGGCGTCGATGCCCTGAAGGAACGCAACGCGCTTCCCGCCGTGTGCGGGCGTGTGTGCCCGCAAGAGGAGCAGTGCGAGGCGGCGTGCGTGCTCGCCAAGAAGGGCGAGCCGGTCGCGATCGGGCGTCTCGAGCGCTTTCTGGGCGACTTCGACCTGACCTGCGACCTCGAGCACCGGTGCGTGCCGGAGATAGCTCCGCCGAGCGGAAAGCGTTGCGCGGTGGTGGGATCCGGTCCGGCCGGGCTCGCATGCGCAGGTGAGCTGGCGCGTCTCGGCCACGCGGTCACCGTGCTGGAGTCGCTGCATGCGCCCGGCGGGGTGCTCACCTATGGCATCCCGGAGTTCCGCCTGCCCAAGTCTATTGTGGCCGCCGAGATCGAGGCGCTCGAGACGATGGGCGTCACGATCGAATGCGACCAAGTGGTGGGCTGCATCGCCACTGTCGAAGAGCTCATGACCGAGGAGGGCTACGACGCGGTCTTCATCGGTAGTGGAGCGGGCCTGCCGGTCTTCATGGGCATCCCGGGAGAGAACCTGAACGGGGTCTACTCGGCGAACGAGTTTCTCACGCGCGTGAACCTCATGCGCGCCTACGAGTTCCCCAAGGCCGACACGCCGGTGTGGCGCGGGCGCAAGGTCGCGGTGGTGGGCGGTGGGAACGTGGCGATGGATGCCGCGCGCACCGCGCTTCGCCTTGGCGCCGAGGAGGTGTTCCTCGCGTACCGTCGGACCGCCGAGGAGATGCCGGCGCGCGCCGAGGAGGTCCACCATGCTGTCGAAGAGGGCATCGAGTTCAAGATGTTGTGCTCGCCCGCGCAGATCGTGGGCCGCGACGGGTGGGTGACCGGCATGATCGCCTCGCGCATGGAGCTCACCGAACCCGACGAGAGCGGTCGTCGCGCACCGGTGTGCGTCATGGACTCCGAGTTCGAGATCGAGTGCGACACCGTCATCATGGCGGTGGGTACGCGTGCGAACCCCTTGCTGAGCCAGGCCGCCCCCGATCTCGAACTCAACCGCCGCGGCTACGTCGTCACCGACGAGGACGGCGCGACGAACCTGCCTGGGGTGTTCGCGGGTGGCGACATCGTGACCGGTGCCGCCACCGTGATTCTCGCGATGGGGGCTGGCAAGAAGGCCGCGAGAGCGATGGACCGTTGGCTTCGATCACCCTGATTCGCGGGCGAAGCGACGCTCCCCATTGGGTACTATCTGAGTACGACGAACGGCTTCGGATGCCGTCTGTCGGGTAGGTAGTTACTTCCAATCGGCTTCTCGGGAGGTGTGAGCGGTGCCTGACGATAGCATCGTCGTGCTGGTCATGGACGACGACAGCGCCGTCGTCGACGTGATTCGCATGGGCCTTCAAGCCGACGGCATGAGGGTACTCGGCGCCGCCGACGGCGGCGAGGGCATCGACATCCTGAGTCGCGAGCGGGTCGACGTGGTGGTGCTCGACGTCATGATGCCTCGGGTGGACGGTTGGATGGCCCTGATGGACATCCGCAACCATTCCTCCACCGCGGACCTTCCGGTCATCATGCTCACCGCGAAGGATGAAGACCTGGCTAAGATCCTCGCGTTCAAGCAAGGTGTACAGCAGTATGTCACCAAGCCGTTCAACGTCGCCGAGCTCTCGGCCCGCGTGGAGAGCCTCGCGCGCGGGCGCAGGCGCGTTCACGCGGAGCACGGAGTGGGTAGCGACGGGGAGTTCCGAAAGCTCGCAGTCCGGAAGGGCGGGCGCACGGTGCTGCTGACGATCGATGACATCATCTACCTGTCCGCGCGCAACAAGTCGACATATGCTCACACTTACGAGAACCAGTACCTAGTCGACTTCACGCTCGGAGAGCTTGAGAGCCGCCTGGGCCGAGAGTCGTTCTCGCGCGTTCATCGCAGCTATCTGGTGAACCTCAACAAGGTGAAGGAGATTCTGAGAGTCGACGGGGGCTACGTCGTGGTCGCCGCCGACCGCGACGAGACACACGTGCCTGTCGCTCGGCGCCAGGTGCGGCAGTTCAGAGAGGCGGTCGGCATTTGATGAGAAGGGTCCTCTTGGCTTCGATGCTGGTGGTGGCGTTCGCCGCTGTCGGCACGGGGCACGCGTTCGCAGCAGGCGAGCGCTCGATCGGCGTCTCTGCAGCGGACTTCAAGTTCGAAGCTGCGGCCGGCGAGGCCGGCGAGGGTGAGGTCTGGATCAGCAACGAGGGCGAGGAGCCCGTTACGGTACGCGTGTACGCGTCCGACCAAGAGGTGGATGCCGAGGGCAACGTAACCTACGTGACGCCCTCGCTCGACACGAACCCGCTTCAGAGCCCGGCCTCGTGGATGACCGTGAAGCTGCCCCCGAACGCACTGTCGCTGGGCGAACATCCCCTACGTCGACCTGGGGGTGGGCGAGAGGGCCAAGGTCGTCTTCCGGGTCAACATCCCCGAAGGCGCCATCCCAGGCGACCACAACATCCTGCTATTCACCGAGATGTTCGACCCCGCACCATCGGCGTCAGGCGGGACCGCTCGCGTGTTCGGACGGCTGGGCACGCGGGTCAGGGCGCGCGTCGAAGGCGAGATCATCGAGGACCTCGAGATCGCACCGTTCACCATGCCGCCGTACGTCCTGGGTTCGACCGTCCCCTACGACTTCACGATCAACAACAAGGGCAACGTCGACGAGCGGGTGGACATCCGTCTGCTCGAGCTCGACTCGTCCGGCGCGGAGCGCTCCGCAACCGTCGTTGCGACCGATACCGCGGTGTTCGCCGGCAAGTCGTTGCGCAAGCAAGGCGACGCGCAGAGGGTGACGGTGTTTGGGCAGGCGACGTACCGGGTCGAGGTCAGCTACCCCAGCCAGGCGCCCGGTGCCAACGGTCTCGTGAAGACGGTCGAGCAGGAGCGGGCCGTGTGGCTGGTGCCAGATTGGCTGCCGTACGCGGTCGGCGCCCTCCTGCTCGTGCTGATGGGATCTGCACTGTGGGCGGCGGGGCGCAGGTCCGGCGACCGGCGCAAGGCCGATGAAGCCGGCGGACCTGCTGCTGAGGGGCCTGAGGTCTAGTCCGGCCGCCCGGCGGTCCGCACCGTGCGGCTACTCCCGCCGCACCGCCCGGAGGCTCGTGGCGGGCACAGCACAAGAAGGGCCCCGGGTCGTTCCCGGGGCCCCTGTTCGCACAGCTAGATGCTGCGATGTACACCGCGTCCTAGTACGTAGCGGTGTAGAGGTACGACGACGTGTAGTTGCCCTGGTCCTGCCACACGCCACCGGGGGCGACGGTAAGGGTCCAGGTCTGGCCGTAGTTGCGGCCGCCGGCGTTGGGGGCCTTGGCCTCGTCGATGCCGGTGTTCATGCCGCTGGCGAGCGGTACGCTCAGCATGCCGGCCGGGAAGGTGTTGACGGGGTTCGTGCGGTCAAGCTGGAACGGGACGTTCGAGCGCACGTTCACGTTGCCCGAGTACGGAGCAGGATCGGCGGCGTCAGGATCGAACGCGCCGAAGGCGTGGTCCGCCGGGACCGTCATGACGAGCTTGGAGTTGATCGATGCCGTGATGACAGTGGTACCTGTCGCGGTTGCGGCGTGAGCGCTGGCGACAACGCCGAACGCCATGACCAAGACCAGTGCGGCAACCAGTGCTGCCTTCTTCATCTGCCTCATCCCTTCTGATCTCTGTAGAGCGCGGAGCCTTGTCGTCCAGCGTCTCACTGAGGCTAATCGGCAGGCGTCACGCTCTGCTTTAGCGTGAATAGGGTGTACGGAGTGCCTTTTCGGCTGGGACGAGCGCCGGCCGGGCGCCGACGCGCGCCTGGCTAGGCAGTGAGGGCGCATGGTACCGTTTGTCGGTAGGACGCTAAGTCCTCGGTTTCCGCACGCCGATATAGACACTGAACCGATGTCCCGGAGTAGCATTTCGCCACTTGTGGACAGCGGGGCGGACGACGCAGCACACGTCGGAACCGGAGGATGATGGTACTGAGGGTCGCACCCGGGCAGGTCAGGGTGACCTACACCGCTTCGCGCGACAGGGTCGCGCGGGCCTCCCTCGCCGTTCTCTTCCTCGCATGTGTCGCTCTGCCGGTCGCGCTGTTCGCGATGCCGACTCGCTCGTTCGCCGCAGGGCCCAACGCGATTCAGACACCGACGGGGTACAACGCCAATGCGGTTGCGCGCGGTGACGATACATCGAACCTGATCGTCAACCTTCCTTTCGCGATGAACTGGAACGGCACCAACTACACCCAGATCTACATCAACATGAACGGCAACTGCACGTTTGGGGCGGGCTATACCGGCTACAACCCGAATACGACACTCGCGGCACTGAACCGAAACATCATGGCGCCGTTCTGGGCGGACCTGGACACGCGCAACACCGCCACAGGCCAGGTCACGTACAGCACCACGACCGCGGGCAACATCCCCCAGGTCAACGGCAGGAACGCCTTCTTCGTGAACTGGGTCAACGTCGCGTCGTACAACAATCAGGCGACCCCCCTCAACTCGTTCCAGCTGGTACTTGTCGATCGCTCCGACACTGGGGCCGGGAACTTCGACATCATCTACAACTACGATCAGGTGACGTGGGACATCGCCACCACAGCGTCGACGTACCGGGCGCGCGCCGGGTGGGGCCGGGCCGGCACGGGCTTCGAACTGCCGGGCTCGGGCGTCGTGCAGGGCAGCGCGAGCGCACTGCTCGACTCCTCACCAGCCCCCACGTCGTTGATCCAGAACTCGCTGAACTCGGGCGGCCAGCTTGGGCGCTACGTGTGGCAGGTGCGAAACGGCGCGTCGCCGAACATCCCGCCTCAGGTGACCGTGGTCGACCGCGTACTGGAGGGGAACGCGTTCAACAGCTACGCGGGCTACACGGGAACCGGTGACGCCACGGCCACCGATCCAGATGGCAGCGTGGTCAGCTTCACGAACGACCGGCCAACGACACTACCGCTTGGTGTGACCGACGTGACATGGACGGCAACGGACAACTCGGGTGCCGTCACCACAGCCCATCAGTACATCACAGTTGCCGATACGACGCCGCCAACCAACCCGACGCTCGTGAGTCCTACGCACTCGACCGGCTTGTGGTCCACCCTCAGCACCGTGACCGTGAACTCGTCTGGCGATGCAACCGATGCGTGTACCGGTGTGAACGGCTTCTCGTACGACTGGAGCTCAACTTCGCCGGCGTCGCCCGACACTGTGGCGGACCCCCACATCGTCACGCCGTTTTCGAACACCGTCACCACCACCGTGGACAGCCAGACGTTTCCTAACGCCACCTGGCCGGCGGGGTGGACACGCTCGGATGCGACATACGTGCGGCTCACCAACGCCGCAGGGCGCAATCGAGGTACGTACGCAGCGGAGATCTGGGCGAACAACGCGACTCGTCGCACGGTGAACTTCTACCGGGACTACGATCTCACCGGGTTCACGAGCGCTTCGCTGTCGTTCTGGAACCAGGTCTCGGCGCTGAGCACGAACGCCGACTACGCGAGAGTCGAGTACTCCACCAACGGCGGTGCGAACTGGACACAGCTCTACAACCAGACTGGGCCCTCCGCCGCGCAGGCGTGGCAACAGCGCCCCTACGCGCTTCCGGTGGGCGGCACAGTCCGAGTGAGGTTCTCGGGATCGGTGAACGCCACCACCGAATACTCCAACTGGGACGACATCACCGTGCTCGGCTTCGTCACCACAACGACCAACCTCATGATCACGAACTCGACCGCAGACCTCGCCGACGGCAGCTGGTACTACAACTTGCGCACGGTCGACGTCGCGGGCAACTGGTCTGTCTCGGCGGCGTTAGGGCCGTTCCTGATCGACACGATCGCGCCGGTTACCACCGACAATGCGCCCGCAGGCTGGAGCACGACACCGGTCTCGGTGACTCTCACGCCGACCGACGCGGGTCTGATCGCCTACACTCAGTACGCTCTCAACGGCGGTGCGTGGGTGATGTACTCGGCCCCCATCGCAATCTCGACCGAGGGCACGACGACGCTGTCGTACCGCTCTGCGGACGCTGCCGGCCACGTGGAGCTCGCCAAGACGGTGCTGGTGCGGGTCGACACGCAGGCTCCCACGGTGCCAGGTGCCATGACGGCGAGCGCCACGAGCACGACGACGATCGAGTTGTCGTGGGGGTCCTCGACGGACGCGACGTCCGGGATGCACCACTACGTTGTCTACCGTGACGGCGTGCTGGCGGGTACGTCCACCGGCACGACCTACGAGGATTCGGGGCTCACGCCCGGGCAAAGCTACGTCTACGAAGTCGCCGCTGTCGACTACGCGGGCAACGTGTCCGGCAGGACTGCCGCTATCTCCGAGAGCGTGCCGACGAGCGCGATCTGGATGACGGTCACGCCCGCAAGCCTCAGCATGGGAGGCACGGACCCCGGCGCGTCGACCTCGCTAGCCAACGCCGTCTCAGTCACGGTGGGCGGCATAGGCATGATCGCCTACGACTTCTCGTGCGCCGCCACCGACTTCGCGAACACCGACACGGGAGCTCCGATGCAGTCGCTTCCGGCGGGGGCGCTGAACTACGCGGTTCATGGGCAGGTGACGACGCCCAGCACGCCGTTCACGACGACACCCGCCGTCATCGACTCGTCCATAGGCGTGAAGTACCGATGGAGCCGCAACTACCTGTTCGATCTGCGCTTCGATGTTCCGTGGTCGTTCGATGGTGGCACGTACACGACGACCGTCACCTACACAGCGGTCGCGAACTGAGCACTCGCACCTCCGCAGGCTAGTTCCTGAGTGACTGGAGCGGTGCAGGGAGGCGGCCGCCTCGTCTGGCGAACACGGTCCCGGCATGCTGGTTGACCGGCATCACCGGCGCCTCACCCAGAAGGCCGCCGAACGAGACGTGGTCGCCGACCACCTTGCCCACGGCCGGAATGAGCCGCACGGCCGTCGTCTTCGAGTTGACCACCCCGATGGCGCACTCGTCGGCGATGATGCCGGCGATCGTCTCGGCGGTGGTGTCGCCGGGCACCGCGATCATGTCGAGCCCCACCGAGCACACCGCCGTCATCGCCTCGAGCTTCTCGATGGTCAGTGCGCCGGACTCGGCGGCGCGGATCATGCCCTGGTCCTCCGAGACGGGGATGAAGGCGCCCGAGAGCCCGCCGGTGCTCGACGTGCCCATCGCGCCGCCCTTCTTGACGGCGTCGTTGAGCAGCGCGAGCGCGGCTGTGGTGCCGGGACCGCCGCACTGCCCCACGCCCATCGCCTCGATGATCTCGGCCACCGAGTCGCCCTCGGCAGGCGTGGGCGCCAGCGACAGGTCGACGATGCCCATCTCGACGCCGAGGCGCTTGGCGGCTTCGCGCGCCATGAGCTCGCCGGCGCGGGTGATCTTGAAGGCGGTGGCCTTGATCGCTTCGGCGACCGCAGTGAGGTCCGCGTCCTGCGGGAGCGCCGAGACCACAGCGCGCACCACGCCCGGGCCCGAGATGCCCACGTTGATGACCTCGTCGGGCTCTCCCGCGCCGTGGACGGCGCCGGCCATGAACGGGTTGTCCTCGACCATGTTCGCGAACACCACGAGCTTCGCGCACCCGATGCAGTCGCGCGTCTGCGGTCTTCTCGGCGGCGGACTTGACCGTCTCGGCCATCGCCATGACCGCGTCCATGTTGATGCCGGCACGTGTGGTGGCGACGTTGACCGAGGCGCACACGCGCTCGGTGGTGGCCAGCGCATCGGGGATCGACGCGATCAGCCGTCGGTCGCCGTCGCCGATGCCCTTGTGCACGAGCGCCGAGAAACCGCCGATGAAGTCGACGCCTACCTCGCGGGCCGCCCGGTCGAGCGCCTCGGCGAACGGCGTCGCGTCTTCGGCGGAGCACGACGCCACGAGCTCGGCGATGGGGGTGACCGAGATGCGCCTGTTCACGATGGGGATGCCGTACTCAGACTCGAGTGCGCGGGTCACCGGCACGAGCCTCTCGGCGGCAGACGTCACGCGCTCGTAGACGCGTTTGGCCGCGACGTCGATGTCGGGGTCGGCACAGCCGCGAAGCGACAGGCCCAGGGTGACGGTGCGGATGTCGAGGCTCTGCTGCTGGACCATCAGCAGCGTTTCGACGATCTCCTCGGGATCGATGTGCACGGGAGGCCTTTCGGGTGGGTGTGGCGGGATCGCACGATGTCGAGCGGCGAAGGTACCACGAGCGGCGGCACGGGGCGAAGTGGTGCTCTCCGATACCGGAGCCCGCTAGATGCGGTGCATGTAGCGGAAGACGTCCTCACGCTGCAGCGTGATCTGGATCCCGCCGAGGTCCTCGGACACGTCGGCGAGCTTCGCCTGGAGGTCCTCGAACGAGGTGGCGTCCTCGTCTACCGTGACGAGCATCGTCATCGAGAAGATGCCTCCGATGATGGTCTGACGGATGTCCTCGATGTTCGCGTGAGAGTCCGCGAGCACGCGTGAGACCGCCGCCACGATGCCCACTCGGTCTTCGCCGAGCACCGACAGGATGGTGGGGGTACGCATCTGTTCCTCCAACCGAGCTTCGTCATTGCGCCGCCCGCGGCGACGCTATACTCAGGTTATACCGCACGGCGGGCCATCCGCTGCCGGCGGCCGATCCCAAGAAGCGCTATGAGAGCGAGTCGACGTGGCAGTACCGATCACGCCCATCCGGCTGGGCGACGTGGTCAAGTTGAAGAAGCCACACCCATGCGGAGCGAACGAGTGGGAGATCACTCGCGTGGGGGCCGACATCAAGCTGCGATGCCGCGGGTGTGAGCGCTCGGTGATGCTGGAGCGCTACGAGTTCGACCGCAGGTTCCGCGGCTTCATCGGACCGTCGGGTGCTGAGTCGAAGTGCTAGGAGCGCTCACCGTGACCGCGCCTTTGAGTCCCTTGTAGGTGGGGTCGGTCGCGTCGTTGAGCTGCATGTGGGTGTGGTAGCCCTTGTTCTTGGTGTAGCTGCGCAGTTGTGACGCGATTCGCTTGTCTATCCGACGTACCGCCGCGATGCGTGTGGACCCTGCGACCACCCGGTCGCCAGGAGCCGCCGTGACGTCGTCAAGGTGGATCATGACCAGGTCCAGCGTGGGACGGTTGTCCGGCTGGATGTGGACCTCGACGTCGTCGAACCGCTCGTAGAGCTTGAAGTGCTTGACCTTGACCACGGTTCCCGTCACCGGCGCGAACACATCAGAGCCCGGGTTCGCGCCCACGTCGGCAGCTGTGTCGGGCTTGCCCGGGCGCGCGCGCCACATCCTCAGCACCGTGCCTGCGAGCCATGCCTCGTGCCCGCCCTCCTGGGCCGAGATGTCGCGATGCGTGGAGCGGTCCTTCTTCGCCTTGGTCATGTCGGCGTCGGGGACCTTGGTCTTGAGCCGCAGGGCATACGGGTACGACGCCTGGTGAAAGCCGACTTCGGTGAGGTCGTCGGTCGAGACGGGGAGTCGGATCTGCAGCCCGTGGTACGTCGCGAGCAGCGGCGTGAGCTCGGCTCGGCTCGATGCCGCACGAGCCACCGGCAGCGCCGGCGATGGGCCGTTGGTCCGGGTCACGGGCGCTTGGACGAACGGCGACTCAGCGAGCAGCTCTGTCTTGGCCTGGCGATCGGACGAGTACTGCCAGCCGAGTGCGAGTGCGCCCAACAGCACGACCGCCGCCACGCCGGCGATGACCTGCTGACGCTTCTGCGCCGCGCGCCGGCGGGTCTCACGCGCCCGACGGCCCTCGAGCGCGAGGCCCGTGTCGCGCGCCGGGCGCAGGGTGCGCTCGGCAGGGTCGCCGTCGGCGCCGTCGGCGCCGGGCATGGGCGGCAGGTCCGAGCCGGGGTAGCGAATCTCCTCGGCGCGGATAAGGCGGACACCACCGTCTCGGCGAGTCCCGGTTCTAGGTCTGCGCGGAAGTGTCACGACGTCGCGTGGCGGCTGTGTGTGAGAGGGTGCATGAGGACCTCGGTGAGCAAAATGCGTTCCTCGCTGAGGAGTGGATCGTCTAAACGCTCAGTATACCGAGCACGAGCGCCGGGTCTCATTCGCGATACGGAATGGAAACGGTGCGGCGAATCGCTATACTAGCGTGCGAACTTGCCGCGGGGGCAGGTGAAGCAGGGGTGGAGGGCGACAGGCCGCGATGCAGAAGCTCGAGGAGATCCTTCGTGCCGAGGAGACCGCACGTCATGCGGTCGCCGACGCCCGCGAGCAGGCCGACGCGCTGGTGCGCGATGCGGAGACGAATGCGCGGTCGCTGACCGAGGCCGAGCGCTCCGAATCAGCGCGGGCTGCTGTCGCTACGCGAGAGGCCGCCGTTGCCGGCGCCCGGGCCGTCGCCGCTGACATTGCGACCGATGCCGCTTCCCGGCTCGAAGCCGATATCGCTGCCGCGCGCATGCGCATTCCGGATGCAGCACAGGCCGCGCTCGCGAAGCTGCTGGGGTAGACGTGGCAGTTGCTCGCATGCTCAAGGTCACCGTGCTGGGCTACCGTCCGGTGATGGACCCGGTCGTCGATGCGCTGCAGAAGGCGAGCGTTCTCGAGATCGAGGCGCACCCGTTCGATCTGCCCGCCGAAGACCTGGCTCCAGACGACAGCCGGCTCCGAGTGCTCGACGAGCAGGCGGCCGACGCGCAGTTCGTATCTGACTTCCTGGGCCGATTCCACACGAACGAGCAGCCGTTCTCGGCATTCGTGAGCGAGAAGTTCCATGTCTCGCGTGCCGAGTACTTCGAACTGGGCTTCGACTCCCGATTCAAGCGGCTGTACCGCGAGACCTTGACCATCTCGGACCGCCTCGCGAACGGCGAGCGTGAGAAGGCCCGCCTTACGGAGTTGGCCAAAGACCTGGAGCCGTGGGCGGAGTTCCATCTGCAGATCCAGCACTGGAAGCACACCGAGCGTACCGTCCTGTTCACGGGCACCGTGCCGGCATCGGAGTGCGAGGCGATCCGGCAGAGGCTGCGCGACGCTGTCGACGATGTGACCGTCGAGGAGCTCGGGCCGGTTGGAGGTCGTCAGGCGTGGGTCGTCATGGCGCACGTGTGCTGTGTCGATGAAGTCCGATCGGTGCTCGCCTCCAGTGACTTCAGTGAGGTCACCTTCCCCGGGCTGAGCGACTACCCCGCAGAGGAACTCGCGCAGGCGCACGCGCGCATCGCTGAGATCGACATCGAGACGGAGCACCTGCTGGGGCACGGCCGGAGGCTCTCGGATGAGCACTTCGACCACACCGTGGCCCTCGTGCAGGCGCTCGAGTCGGAGCGCGATCGCCTGGTAGTGCGCCGCGACTTCGCTCGCACGGACAGGGCGTTCGTCATCTCCGGGTGGGTACGCGAGGACGGTGTGGACGATCTCGAGCGCGCGATGGCCCCGTTCTCGGATCTGGACCTCTCACTCGAAGGGCCGGGCGACGAGGACTCGCCCCCTGTAGCCCTCGACAACCCGAAGTGGCTCAGGCCTCTCGAGGTCCTCACCGATCTGTACGGGCGTCCGCAGTACGACGAAGTCGACCCCACGATTCTTCTCGCACCGTTCTTCCTGGCGTTCTTCGGCATCTGCATAAGCGATGTCGGATACGGCGGCATGATCATCGCCGGGGCGTACCTCATCAAGCATCGGCTGGACGTGGCCCCCGGAGTCAAGCGTTTCTGCGACCTCATGATGTATGGCGGCGTGGCAGCTATGCTGTTCGGGGTGGCCTTCGCGAGCTACTTCGCGATACCCGTGGACAAGCTCCCACCGTTTCTGGCGAACCTTCAGGTCCTGGACCCCCTTGCTGACATCACGACGTTCCTGCTGTTCACGCTGGTACTGGGCGCAGTACAGGTATTCTTCGGCGTTCTCGTGGCCGCATACGACGCCTACCGCCGAGGCGATCCGGCCGAGGCGGTGTTCGGCCAGCTATCGACGCTGTTCTTCTTCGGATGCATCGCGGGGCTCGTGCTCACGGGTAACGGGCTGTGGCTGTCGGTCGGGTTGATCGCCACCATGCTCATGCAGGGGCGCGCCATCGAGACCGCGCTGGGCAACTCCGAGGAACCGGTGTGGCAGCGCGGCCTCGGGGTCCTGTGGCTGCTCGCGATGGTTGCCAGCGCGATCATCATGGGCGTGTCGTCGGTGTGGACCGGGCTGCTGCTGCTCACGGTGGCATCGGCTATCGCGCTTGTCGCCTGCCGGCCGACCCGACGCGCCGTGCTCGGGTTGCTCGGTGGGGCGTACGCGGTATATGGCATGAGTGCGTTCCTCGGGGACATCTTGAGCTACACGCGCTTGGCCGCGCTCGGCCTCTCGGGCGCGCTCGTGGGCCTCGTCTTCAACCTGCTCGCGGGACTCGTGTGGGCACCGGCGGTCGCGCTGTTCGACCAAGGCGGCATCTACATCGCTGCCGCCGCGCTGGTCGCCGCTATGGCCATAGCCGTGTTCGTGGTGGGCCACACCTTCAACGTCGTGATCAACCTGCTCGGCGCGTTCGTGCACCCGGCACGCCTGCAGTTCGTGGAGTTCTTCGGCAAGTTCTACGAAGGAGGTGGACGGCCGTTCGCGCCGTTCGATCTCAGGACAGAGAATCTGGTGCTGGATGCCGGCGATGCCGGCACGGAAGGAGGAGCGGGCTCGTGAGCGAGACTTTTTGGGGCATGACAGGCACCGATTGGGCGCTACTCGGTGCTGCGACGGCGGCGATCCTGGGAGGCATCGGATCGGCCATCGGCATCACTGCGGCGGCCAGCACGGCGTCGGGGATCCTCTCCGAGGATGACTCGAAGTTCGGACAACTGCTGCCGATCGCCGCGATGCCGGGGACGCAGGGCATCTACGGCTTCATCGCGGCCGTGCTTGTGGTCGTATTCTTCAACATCTTGGGCGGAACGGTTGACTTGCCCGGAACCGCTGGCTTCCAGGTGTTTCTTGCCTGTCAGCCTGTAGGGTGGCTGTGCTTGGTGAGCGCGATCTACCAGGGCCGCACCGGTGCGTCGGCCGCCGGCATCATCGCGGCCGGCAAACGCGCCCCGGCACTCGTCTTCCCGGCGCTGGTCGAGACGTATGCGATCCTCGCGCTCATCGTGACGATCCTGATGCTGCTCGGCCTTCAGGCCGCGTACACCGGGTAGGCACCCGTGGCACTCGCCGACATACTCACCCGAATCGGCGGCGATACGTCTGCCGAGACCGATTCGATCCTCTCGGCAGCCACCGAGCGCGCCGAGCAGATCGTGGCCGACGCCGAGTCGCGCGCTGCGGTGCATCGCGCTGAGGTCGCTGTGGCAGCTGAGAGCGCTGCGACTCGGGAGGCGGACACCATCGTGGTGAACGCCCGGCTTGCTGCGCGAGACGCGGAGGTAAGCGCCCGGCGTCTACTTATCGACGAGGCGCTCGCGGCCGCCGCCGAAGCGCTTGCCGCGCAGCCCGACGCCGAGTACGCGCGCTTCCTCGCGCAGCGCATCGTCGAGGCGGCCCGCGGTGGCGAGACGCTGCTGTTCGGAAGCGCGGACTCGGGGCGGAAGGCGGCGGTGACCGCGGAGATCGCGCGCATCGCACCCGGCTTGACGCTGTCAGTCGCCGAGGATGCAGCGCCGTTCGAGCGCGGCGCGATGCTGCTGGGCTCGCGCGTGCGTGCGGACCTGTCGCTGCCGGCGATCATCGCCGAGCGGCGCGACGAGCTCGAGCTTGAGGTCGCGCGCGCTCTCTTCGACGAGGAGGCGTAAGGGTTCCCGATGCTGCTGCTCGACGAGAGACGCCTGACACGAGACGCGATGCGCTACGGCTTTGCCGTGGGCAAGGTGCGCGTTCTCGAGACGCGGATGCTCGATCGCGCGGCGTACGAGCGGCTGCTCGATGCGCCTAGCCTCGCGGAGCAGCGCCGGCTTCTTTCTGAGACCGCGTACGGGCGTTACCTGGAGCGTGCCGAGACCGCCGAGGACGTAGAGCGTGCGCTCGACGAGGCGCTCGACGGCTTCTACGGCTACCTGAAGGAGGCCGCGCTGCCCGACGAGGTCGCTCGCTTCTTCCGGGTTCGCTACGACTTCGCCAACCTCAAGGCGGCGCTGAAGGCCAAGGTGCTCGACGCCCCTCTCGAGGGACTCATCACGGTGCACGGTTCGGTTCCCGCCGAGCAGTTCTCGGCAGATCTCGAGCTGCTGCCCGAACCGCTGGGTCAGCTGGCCGCCGAGCTTGCCGGTCAGACCGACACCGCGGTCATCGACGCGCGCACCGACGCCGGCATGTACGCGGAGTTGCTCCGGCTCGCGAAGAAGGCGAAGAGCGCGTATCTGACCAAGGTCGCGAAGCTCATCGTGGACATCGGCAACGTCAAGAACATGGTGCGCGGAAGGCACGCGGGCCGCACCGCGGACGCTATCGAAGCGCTTCTGGCCAAGGGCGGCGCGGTCGCTGTCGCCGAGCTTGCCGCGCTGGTCGACGAGCCGCTCCCGGAGCTCTCGGCGCACTTGAGGCGGTTCCCCTCGCTGATCCACTTCCCCCAGGTCGATCTGAGCGATCCTGCCGAGCTCGACGTCGCGACGGACGCCGTGTTCATCAGCACGCTGCGCGAGGGCCGACGCGGGCCGACCGGCCCCGAACCGGTCATCGCGTACGTGTTCGCCCGCGAGGTCGAAGCATCGTCGCTGCGCGTGCTGCTGCTGGGCAGGCTGACCGGAATCCCCAACGACACGCTTCGCACGCGGCTGCGCGTGTCGTACCGATAGGAGAGCTGCAAAGACCATGGCCGGCGTTGCGATCGTGGGAGATGCGGTGAGTGTGGCGGGATTCAGACCGCTTGGATTAGCCACGTTTCCGATCGAGCGGCCCGAGGACGCGCGTGCGCTGTGGGCGCGCCTGTCCGGCGGCGAGTTCGCAGTCGTCTTCGTGACCGAGCCGGTCTACGAGGCGCTTGCCGAACTCGTGGACGAGGTGGCCGATCAGCCGGTACCGGCTGTGACCGTGATCCCCGGAGCGGGGAGCAAGGGCGGCGTGGGCGGCGCGAAGCTCGAGCGCGCGATCGAGCGCGCGCTGGGCACCAAGATGCCAGTACGTGACGAGGAGTAGCGGGTCCGGCGCACCGCCGGGCTCGAGCTGAGAAGAAGGACTAGAGGTCTATGGAGCCAGGCAAGATCATCAAGGTCGCAGGGCCGCTCGTGGTCGCCGATGGCTTGGGCGACGCGAAGATGTTCGACCTCGTGAAGGTCGGCACCGAGGGGCTCATGGGCGAGATCATCGAGATGCGCGGGGACCGCGCGTCCATCCAGGTCTACGAGGAGACGGAAGGGCTCGGCCCCGGCGACCCCGTCGAGGCGACCGGCGCGCCGCTCTCCGTCGAGCTGGGGCCGGGTATGCTCGGCGCTGTGTACGACGGCGTGCAGCGCCCGCTTGACGAACTCGAGCGTCAGGCCGGATCGTTCCTCGCTCGCGGCATCACCGCTCCGGGCCTGGACCGCGACAAACGCTGGGAGTTCGTCGCCACGACGAAGGCCGGCGACCGTGTGGAACCCGGCGACATCATCGGCACGGTGCAGGAGAACGAGGTCATCGAGCACCGCATCATGGTCCCGCCGGGCATGGCCGGCCAGATCGTCTCGGTCGCCAGCGGCAGCCACACGGTGACCGAAGCGGTCGCCACGCTGCGCAGCCACGACGGCGCCGAGCACGAGTTGACGATGCTCCAGCGCTGGCCGGTGCGAATCCCTCGGCCGTACGCCAAGAAGGTCTCGGCGAGCGAGCCGCTCGTGACGGGCACGCGCGTCATCGACACGTTCTTCCCGCTCGTCAAGGGCGGTGCCGCGTGCATCCCCGGGCCGTTCGGCGCCGGCAAGACCGTCACGCAGCACCAAGTGGCGAAGTGGAGCAACGCGCAGGTCGTCATCTTCATCGGCTGCGGCGAGCGCGGCAACGAGATGACCGACGTGCTCATGGAGTTCCCCGAGCTGGTGGACCCGTACTCGGGCGAGCCGCTGATGAAGCGCACCGTGCTGGTGGCGAACACCTCGAACATGCCGGTGGCGGCGCGTGAGGCGAGCGTGTACACCGGCATCACGATGGCCGAGTACTTCCGCGACATGGGCTACGAGGTCGTGCTCCAGGCCGACTCGACGTCTCGCTGGGCCGAGGCGATGCGCGAGATCTCCGGGCGCCTCGAGGAGATGCCGGGCGAGGAGGGCTATCCGGCGTACCTCGGCACACGCCTTGCCGCGTTCTACGAGCGCGCGGGCAAGGTGGAGACGCTTGGCGGCCCGCTGCC
This sequence comes from uncultured Actinomycetes bacterium, assembly GCA_963702525.1. Classification (GTDB taxonomy): domain Bacteria; phylum Actinomycetota; class Coriobacteriia; order Anaerosomatales; family PHET01; genus CAVPCY01. The sequence continues at coordinate 139,476 of CAVPCY010000017.1, forward strand.
CGAGGGCGCGAAAAGCGCCAGCGACCTGATCGACCACCCCGACGCAGAGTGCGTCCCGACGCATGCGACGTGTGACGTGCACGAGGAGCGATGCCGCTTCGGCTCCGTCTCGGTCGTCGGGTCGGTGTCGCCTCCGGGCGGCGACCTCTCCGAGCCGGTTGTGCAGAACACGCTTCGCGTGGTCAAGGTGTTCTGGGCGCTGCAGGACACGCTCGCATTCCAGCGCCACTTCCCTGCGATCGACTGGCTCACCAGCTACTCGCTGTTCCTCGACAAAGTGGCTCCGTTCTGGGCCGAGCAGGTCTCTCCCGAGTACCGCGAGCGTCGCGACCGGGCGATGGCGATCCTGCAGCGCGAGAGCGAGCTCGCCGAGATCGTGCGCCTCGTGGGCGTGGAGGCCCTCTCGGCAGAGGAGCAGATCCTGATGGAGACCGCGAAGTCGCTTCGCGAGGACTTCTTGCAGCAGAACGCGTTTCGCGACGACGACCAGTTCAGCTCCCTGAAGGAGCAAGACCGGCTCCTCGAGGTCATCCTGCACTTCCACGAGCGCGCCGTGTCGCTCGCCTCGCAGGGTGGGTCGCTCGCCGCGATCTTCTCGGCGCCGGTGCGCGACCACATCGCGCGGGCGAAGTTCCTGCTCATCGAGCAGATCGACGAGTACGACCGCATCCTGTCCGAGATCGACACGCAGCTCGTGCTCGAGGCGCCCGCGTCCGCGATCGCGGAAGAGACGCCCGAACCCGAGGTCGCGGAGGTGAGCGCTTAAGATGGCCCGCGAGTACATGACAACCCGCGACATCGTCGGCCCGCTGCTGCTGGTCGAAGAGGTCTCCGGCGTCACCTATGGCGAGCTCGTCGAGCTCGAGTTCCCCGATGGCACCAAGTCGCTCGGCAACGTGCTCGAGGTCAACGGCGACGTCGCGCTCGTGCAGGCGTTTCAGGGCACGCGCGGCTCCAACCCCTCGCAGACCGTGGTGCGCTTCCTGGGCCGCGGCCTCGAGCTGGGCGTGTCGCGCGACATGCTCGGCCGCGTCTTCGACGGTATGGGCCGCCCGCGTGACGGCGGGCCCGAGATCATCCCCGAGAAGCGCGTGCCCATCTACGGCTCGCCGATCAACCCGGTCTCGCGCGACTTTCCCGACGACTTCATCCAGACCGGCATCAGCTCGATCGACGGCCTGAACCCGCTCGTGCGCGGCCAGAAGCTGCCGATCTTCTCGGGAAGCGGCTTGCCGCACAACGAGCTCGCCGCGCAGATCGCTCGGCAGGCAGGCGTGCTCGCGCGCTCGAGTGACCCTGGCAAGGTGGGGGAGAAGGCCGAGGGCGAGTTCGCGGTGGTGTTCGCGGCGATGGGCATCACCTTCGAAGACGCCGACTTCTTCATGACTGAGTTCCGCTCGACCGCAGCCATCGAGCGCGCGGTGCTGTTCTTGAACCTCGCCGACGACCCCGCGGTCGAGCGCATCGCGACGCCGCGTATGGCGCTCACAGCCGCCGAGTATCTCGCGTTCGATCTCGACATGCACGTGCTGGTCATCTACACCGACATGACGTACTACTGCGAGGCGCTGCGCGAGGTCTCGGCCGCGCGCAAGGAGGTCCCGGGACGCCGAGGCTACCCCGGCTACCTCTACACCGACCTCGCCACGATGTACGAGCGCGCCGGTCGCGTGAAGGGCAAGAAGGGCTCGATCACGCAGGTGCCGATCCTCACGATGCCCGACGATGACAAGACGCACCCGATCCCCGACCTCACCGGCTACATCACAGAGGGCCAGATCATCCTCGACCGCTCGCTGCACCGAAGCGGCGTGTATCCGCCCGTAGCGGTCCTGCCGTCGCTCTCGCGCCTCAAGCAAAAGGGCATCGGCCCCGGCAAGACGCGCGAGGACCACGCCGACCTGTCGAACCAGCTCTTCGGCGCCTACGCGCGCGGCATCCAGGCCAAGGAGCTCGCGGTCATCCTGGGCGAGGCGGCGCTCTCCGACACCGATCAGGCGTACGTGCGCTTCTCGGACGCGTTCGAGGACAGCTTCATCCGCCAGGGCAAGTCCGAGGAGCGCAGCGTGGAAGAGACGCTCTCGCTGGGCTGGGAACTCGTCGCGATGCTGCCCAAGACCGAGCTCAAGCGCATCAAGGACGAGTTCGTGGAGAAGTACTTGCCCGCCGAGAACCCCGTGGGGGCGTAGCCGCAGTGTGGCTCTACGTACTGGTCGCTGTTCTGCTCCTGGTCGCGATAGCGGTCCAGGTGCTCTACGTGCGCCAGTACTCGGCGCAGGCCACGGGCGCGACCAAGGCGATCATGTACGTGAACATCGGTCTGCTTCTGGCGTTGCTGATCGGCCTGGTGTACGTGGCGTACACGAAGCTGGGAGGGTGACATGCCGAACCTTCGCGTGAACCCCAACCGCATGGAGCTTCTCAAGCTGCGGCGTCGTGCGGAAACGGCCCGCCGCGGCCACAAGCTGCTCAAGGACAAGCTCGACGAGCTTCTCAAGGAGTTCATGGCGCGCATCGCCGCCAACCGCAAGCTGCGCTCGAGCGTGGAGGCCGAGCTGTTCTCGGCGTACGGCCTGCTCGCGATCGCTCGGGCCGAGGCCGGCGCACCGGTCATCGCCCAGGCCCTGCTCTCGGGGGCGCCGACGGAGCTCGTCAGCGCGGATTCACGCAACGTGATGAGCGTGCGGGTGCCGGTGCTCAAGGTGGGCGAGGTGCCTACGCCCGGCGGCTACTCGTACGCGACCACCCCGGCGCTGCTGGACGGCGCGCTCGAAAGCCTCACGCGGGTCGTGCCTCGCATGGTCGAGCTCGCCGAGCGCGAGAAGGCGATCGAGTTGCTGGCCGCCGAGATCGAGACGACGCGACGGCGCGTCAACGCGCTCGAGTACGTGTTGATCCCGCAGCTCGAGGGCGCGGTGCGTGACATCCGGATGAAGCTCGACGAGGCCGAGCGGTCCGACCGCACGCGCCTGATGAAGGTCAAGCAGATGCTCGAGGAGCAAGAAGAGCAGCGCTAGTTCGCCGCGGCCCCTACGAAGTCTGGCCGGTGAACGCGAAGCTCGCCAGCAGCAGCCCCGGTACGAGCGACGCGCCTTCCTCGGTGCCCACGAACTTGCGCTCGGCGGTCACGCCCTCGCAGCCCTTGAGCGCCTCGACCGCGGACTGCGTGAAGCGCAGGTTCTTCAGGGGCGCCGCGAGCCGGCCATTCTCGATCAAGAACGTCCCGTCGCGTGTCATGCCCGTGAGCGTCACGGGCACGGGGTCCTCGACGTTGACGTAGTGGAAGCGCGTCACGTACACGCCTCGCTTCACACTGCCGATAAGCTCGTCGAGCGTGGCGTCCCCGCCGGCCATCGCCAGGTTGAGCGGCATCGGCCCCCAACGGTTCGGCGCAGGCAGCGCATGGCCGGTGTTTGCGCGCCCGGTCTGGGCCGCCCAGTACGAGTCGGTCACCGGGCTGACCGCGACTCCGCCCTCCACCAGCGCCACCGGGCTCTTCGGCACGCCCTCGAAGTCGAAGGTGAGCCCCAGTGCACCGGGCGCGAGAGCGTCGTCGATGATCGTCACGTGCTCGCTCATCACCTGCTTGCCCAGGTTGCCGCTCATGAACGAGCGACCCTCGGCGAAGGCCTTGGCCGAGAACCCGACGTAGGCGAGGAAGTCCATCACGTCCGCAACCGCTTCCGGGCCGAGGACGACCCGGTACGCACCGGGCTCGAGATCGGCAGGGTTCGCTGATCGAACGGCGAGGTCGGCCGCGTCGCTGCCCAAGCGGGTCGCGTCGAGACCCTCGGGGCCTGCGCCCAGGTAGCTCGCCCAGCCGCTGCCGGCGTCGTTCATGGACAGCACGGTCGCCTGCACGTCGGCGGTCGCCATTCCCGCGTCGACGCCGCGGCTGTTCGCGATCGCGGTGACGCGCGAGGCCATGCGCACCTTACCGGCCGCCGTCAGGTCGCGGGAGCGCGACGGCTCGACGATGGCCTCGACGGCGCGGGCCCGGGCGACCTCGTCGAAGGCGAGCGCGCTCGGCGCGGCGCGGTCATGGGTCTTCGGAGCGCCGGGCTTCGGCAGCCCGGGGAACTTGGGGTCATCGGGGGAAACGCGTGCGGCCGACACGGCGGCCTCGCAACATGCGGCGATCGAGGCGTCGTCGATGCGGTTCGTGCTCGCGACGCCCACGCGTGTTCCGAGCACCGCGCGCACGCTCACCACGGTGTCGTCCTCGGCGACGTTCTGGCTGATGCGGTTGTTCGCGAAGCGGGTCAGCGCCGCGTGCTCCGCGCTCACCAGCGCTTCGGCCTCATCGGCTGCGGTGAGCGCCACGGCGCAGCGCGCGAGCTCTCCGGCCTGCTCGGGAGTCAGCATCTAACGTCCCACCCCCACCGAAACGCCTCTGAACCGGGCGGGCGACGCTCCGTGCGCGACGTGCGCGACCTGGATCGGTTCTCCCTTGCCGCAGTTGGGCAGCCCCCACACCTGCCAGTGGTCCTTCGAGCACACCGCGTCGCACGACGCCCAGAACTTCGGCGTGATGCCGGTGTAGTTGGGCATGCGTACCATGCGGCCCAGCGTGCCGCCCTTGATCTCCCAGCCGATCTCGCACGCGAACTGGAAGTTGAGGCGCTTGTCGTCGATCGACCACGAGTTGTTCGTCTGGACGAACAGGCCATCGTCCGTGTCGGCGATCAGGTCGTCCAGCGCCCACGTGCCGGGCTCGAGCGAGACCGTGGTCATGCGCACGAGCGGGACGCGGTTCCAACCGTCGGCGCGCATGCAGCCGTTGCTCGTGCGACCCAGCGCGGGAGCGGTCTCCCGAGACGAGAGCAGCCCCGTGAGCAGGCCGTCGCGCACGATGTAGTCACGCTGGGCAGGCACTCCCTCGTCGTCCCACCCGAAGCTGCCGAGAGACCCCTCGACGGTGGCGTCAGCGGTCACCGTCACGTGCGGGGAGCCGTACACGAGAGAGCCGACGTCGCCCAACCCGACCCAGCTCGTGCCTGCGAACGCGGCCTCTTCGCCGAGCACGCGGTCGAGTTCGGTGGGGTGCCCGATGGACTCGTGAACCTGCAGCGCCATCTGACTCGCGTCGATGATCAGGTCGACCGTCCCGTTCGCGCACTCCGGCGCGCCGAGCAACGCTGCAGCCTGCTCTGCAACGCGGGCCGCCTCACTCACCAGGTCGAGTCCGGTCACGTACTCCCAGCCCGCCTGCGCCCAGCCGCCGCCGTGCGAGTCAGGGTACGAGCGGCTCACGACCTCGCCTTCCTTCACCGCGTACGCGACGATGCCCGCACCAGTCTCGACCCACGACTGCTCGAGGAAGGCGCCCTCCGTCGAGCCGAACCACTTGCGCTCGCGGTAGGCGCCGCACTGTGCCGTGGTGATCGTGACGGCGGGTTCCGCTCGAAGCGCCTCGTCGGCGGCGACGAGCATGGCGAGCTTGTCTTCGAGCGGGACCGAGAACGGGTCGATGGCGCACGGGCCACTCCAGGTGCCCACGGCCGGCGTGACTGGAGCGAGCTGCACGGGCGGACCGGCCACCATCGCGGATGCGCGCGCGATCGCCACCGCCTGCCTGGCGGTCTTCGCAGCCGCGTCGGCAGTCACCTCGCGCGTCGCCGAGAAGCCCCAGGCGCCGCCGGTTAGCACGCGCACTCCCAAGCCGAAGCTGTCAGCGCGCTCGACTTGCTCGACTCGGCCAGTCGCAACCTGCAACTCCTCGCGCGACGCATCGACAACGCGAGCATCGGCGTAGTCAGCGCCGGCCAAGCGCGCGGCCTCGAGCGCAGCCTCGATGATCTCCTTCAACGAGCCCCCCGTGCGTCGTGCGCGTACATGGACGCGGGCGAGCGCTGCCCGCGCGGTTCCCCCTGCATGAACCTTACCCCGTTACCTGGTCGGTTGTCCTGCCGACACGGGCAGGACGGCATGCTCTGGTGACACAAACGCCTGCCGATGAGGGCAGGCGCTCGATCGCGTATCGAAGTGACGCGCAGCCGATCTAGTTGACCACGGAGGCCGGGTCCTTCACGGCCCCTTGGATCGGAGCGGTGCGGTACTGCCAGGGGTAGCGGCGGGCGCCGGCGAAGTCGCGGCGATCGGCGAGCTTCGAGATCTTGACGAAGTCACCCGTGCGCGGTGCGTGGATGAAGTAGCCGCCGCCTACGTAGATACCTACGTGGTGGATGGGAGAGCCGAAGAAGACCACGTCGGCCGGCTGCAGGGCGCTTGCGGCGACCTTGTCACCCAGCCCGAACTGCGAGCCGGAGTAGTGCGGCAGGTTCACGCCGTGCTGGCGGAAGACGTACAGCACGAGGCCGGAGCAGTCAAAGCCGCTGGGCTTCTCGCCGCCCCAAAGGTAAGGCACGCCGTGGTAGCCAAGCGCGGTCTCGACCGGGCTGCCCGTCTCGGCGACGATGCCCTTCTCGCTGGCACCCGAGAGAATTCCGGCGAGCAGAACGGGCTCCTCGGTCTGACGACGCGCGTCCTCGCTGTCGAGGAACTCGCGGATGTCCTTCTGCGCCTTGTCGACCATGTCCTGGCGTTCTTGGATGCGCAGCATGATCTCGATCTGGCGAGCCTTGAGCTCGAACTCGAGCGACTCGGCAACGGCCTGAGTGGCCCTCAGCTCGTCGACCTGGCCCTCGAGCAGATCCTTCTGGCCGCGCAGCGACTTGGCGATGTCCGCGTCGGCCACGCCGATGGTGTTGAGGAACTTGACGCGGGACATGAAGTCCGAGACCGACTTGGCGTCGAGCAGGACCTCGACGGCTGCCAGCGAGCCGTCGCGGTACATGGAGCTGGCGCGCGTGCCGAGGATCTCGGCCTGCATCTCGTAGGCGAGCTTGGCCTGAGTGAGATCGCCCTGAGCGACATCCACGCGGGACTTCATCTCGCTGAGCTTGTCGGTGGAGGCGTTGTAGGATTCGGTGGCGATCTCGAGCTCGCGGTCGAGCGCGTCGAGCTGAGCCATGAAGTCGTCGAGCTTCTTCTGCTTGGCGAGCAGGTCCTTGCGGAACTGCTCGGTCCGCGGGTCGTTGGGAACCGAGATCTCGGAGTTCGACGCCGGCGGCCTAGTATGTGTCTCGCTCGGAGTCGAGACCTTGGGAGCCGTGTGGGTGACGGTGGGCTCGGCAGTTGACGGAGCGCCGTAGGCCGGGACAGCAGAAAGCAGCGCGACGACAACCGTCAGCGCCGCGAGTCGCCGCACTCTGTGTGCGGTCGATCCGTTGCCCATGTACCTGCCCTTCATTGCCGGTGGACTCCTCTGGCGTGAACCCCTGCTTGTAGCCTTACCCTGCTTCGCCGAGAAACACGAGCCCAGAGTGCGATTCTACACCGTTTCTCCAGGTCTCGCAGCCTCCTGGCGCTGCTGCGGCTTACCGCGCATGAATATGCAAACGCGGTGCCGTTATGGTTATCGGCACAAAGTCAGCACATTGAGAGGGAGTTGGGCCGGTCGCGAGCACGCAAGCCGGGCAGGTCTACGGCCGTGCTGCGACCTACTCGGCCGGCGGCTTCGGGGCGTCGCCGTAGTGCTTGAGTGCCTCCTCGGCGGCGTACTCGAACGCGATACGCTGCTCCTCCTCGGCGGACTTGACCGGAGTGATCGTGAGCGACGTGCCGTCGGTGGTGATGCTGAACTCGCTGTCCTCGTTCGCGCCGATGAGCTCGAGGATGGGCTTGTCGATGATGAGTGCCCGGCTGTTTCCGTGGCGCACGAGCTTCTTGATCACGGCTGGTCCTTTCCTAGCTGTGCGGTAGGACTAAGGATATACGGTAGGTATACCACATGGTCAACCTGGTGGGGCATGTGCGGCTGTTGCTTCGTCGCGTACATCGGAGAGCCGGTCGGCCGCCGCGACGAGCGAATCGGGCGTGTGCAGGTAGCGCATGGCGGTCTGCATCTGGCGCCATCCATGGATCTCCATGACCTCGCGGACTGTCGCCCCGCACTGCAGGTAGAGGCTGGCACTCGTGTGGCGTAGGTCGTGGAGGCGTATGTCGGGCGGAAGGCCAGCTCGGGCCAGCGCCGGTTTGAAGACGCGCCGCCGGAACGTGTCGAGATCGAGCACCCTGCCCATGGGTGAGGGAAACACGAGCTTCTCTGCTGAGGACGGGCAGTGCAGCTTCCACTCGGCGAGCATCTCAGCGATGTGGCGGGGAAGCGGCACGGTGCGGCCGTGACCGGTCTTGGTCGAGCGCTGCAGCTGCGCGCGGAAGTACGTCTTGTCGATGCGCGCTTTGCGGCTTTCGAGGTCGACGTCGGCCCACGTCAGCGCGCGGAGCTCGCCGGCGCGAACGCCCGTGTACGCCGCGAAGGCGATATGCGGGCGGTAGTGCGCGGGCATCTGCGCGATCAACCCCTCAACCTGTGCGGGAGTGAGCGTGCGTCGCTCGTCAGCGGCGGCTGCCGAGCGGTCGAACCACGGTGAGGGATCGCGCTCGAGCGCTCCGAGCCGATGGTGCCAGCGTAGGCAGGCCCGCAACGGCACGAGGACGTTTGAAAGCCGCTTCGCCGAGACACCACCTACCGATGCCGCGATCGTGAGACGCGCAATCGTCGTACCGTCGATCGATGGCAACGGCAGCGGGCCAAGTGCCGGTTCGAGGTGGCGGCGGTAGATCGACTCGTAGTCGGCCAGCGTGGACGCGCGCAGCGGCCGCGCGCTGTGGATGCGGTACGCGAGCCACAGGTTCCAGGCGTCGGCGAAGGTGGGCGGAGTGTCGGCCGCGATGCTCATCAGGCGAGCGTGACCCGGCCGGCTTGCCAGCCGCTTGCGCGAACCTTGCTCGGGGCACCTGCGTCGCCGCGTCTCTACATTCTCTGCAGACACGTGCAGGCTCAGTCCGCGACGTCTGGTCATACGAATACCATATCGATATACTATGACGTATGACGAAAGGGGCAATCGATGGAACTCGTAACAATCTCTCCCAAGTACCAGGTCGTGATTCCGAAGAAGGTGCGCGAGCAGCTCAAGCTCGTGCCCGGGCAGACCCTGCAAGTCATCGCCTACGGCGACCGCATCGAATACCTGCCGGTGCGCACCGCTAGCGAGCTTCGCGGCATGCTCCGGGGACTCGACGCCACATTCGAGCGTGAGGAAGAGGATCGCTTGTGAACGTGGTGGATTCGTCGGCTTGGATCGAGTTCTTCGCCGATGACATCAACGCGGCGAGATTCGCGCCGGCCAGTCGAAGCGCTGGACGAACTGGTTGTTCCTACCCTCTGCATCTACGAGGTGTTCAAGCGTGTGGTCCAGCTGAAGGGCGAGTCGGCGGCGATTGATGCGGTCGGCCTTATGCTGGGAGGCAGGGTTGTCGAGTTGACGTCGAGCATCGCTCTGGAGGCCGCGAGGCTCTCGCTCGAGGAGGGACTGGCGATGGCGGATGCGATCATCCTCGCAACGGCTCGACTCGAAGCAGCCACGTTGTGGACGCAAGACTCGCACTTCGAAGGTCTCGATGGCGTCGAGTACGTAGCGAAGCACGCGTAGCCAACAACGATTGGCGGAACTGATCGCGGGTATCTAATCAGGGTGCCCATGCCGCGGCTCGATCGCGGCAGACACGCGAGCATCTGAGGAGGTGTTCGCTGTGACAGGGCTGGACATAGCGGTGCTCGTCCTCTTCGTCGGCCTTCCCCTCGCGCTCACCGCAATCTGGATAGCCGGGTTCGTCGTGTCCGCGGTCATCTCGCCGTTCATCGCGGCCTACGAGGATCTGTTCGGCTACAACCGGCACAACGGGGCGGCGCACGTCTAGGGAGCGGGAGCGAGTCGCAGTGGCCGATCCCGAGGGCTGAGAGCCGCGCCTGGATCTCGTGTTGATTCCGGCTCCAACCATGGTATAGTTTCTATACCGTAACGGCATATGGAGGGTCTACTCGGTGGACTTCGAGTTCGATGAGGCGAAATCGGAGGCGAACGCGGCCAAGCACGGCATCGACTTCACCGCGGCCCAGGAGCTGTGGCTCGACGAGCTTCTCATCGAGATTCCTGCGAAGACTGTGGACGAGCAGCGCGCGCTCGTCATCGGCGTCATCGCGGGCAAGCACTACTCGGCGGTCATCACGCACCGCGAAGACCGCACCCGAATCATCTCGGTGAGGCGCTCCCGGGCAAAGGAGGTGGCGATCTATGAAGGCGAGTGAGTTCGACAAGAAGTTCGACGAGGGCGTCGAGGACGTCATCGATGACCTCGACCTGTCCGGCGCGACCCGCCGCAACCAGGCTCCGCGCCGCGTCAACGTCGACTTCCCCTCATGGATGGTCGAGTCGCTCGATCGCGAGGCCAAGCGGCTCGGCGTCACTCGGCAGTCAGTCATCAAGGTGTGGATCGCTGAGAAGTTGGAGCACAAAGCTTCCTGATCCGTAGGTGGCGCTGACTTCGAACAAGCGCATCGTTAGCAGAAGGCGCAAGGTAGAATCCACCTGAGCGTGCATGACAGCTGCTCACGCGCACCACGTTCCGACAGATCCGCGGGTGTGTGTTGCGTGCCCCGCGGCGGGTGTGCTACTTTGTGCGTCCGCCGCGAGGCGAAACCGAATATTGCGGGGTGGAGCAGTCTGGTAGCTCGTCGGGCTCATAACCCGAAGGTCACAGGTTCAAATCCTGTCCCCGCGACCAGTATAATACGCAGGTCAGACATGGTAAACGTGTCTGGCCTGTTTGCTTTGTCGGGGGTCTGTCTAACACTTGTTTAACACTTGGGTGCTGGAATCGAGCCGGCCTTTCTCCCGTCGGCTTGGTCTGACCGCCCGATCCAGGACAGGTGATTCTTGCCGGGTAAACGCCCCGTCAAGACCGACGCCTTCGGGCTTGCAACCCGACGGCTCGGTCGGCTAGCGCGAATCGACTCCCACGATGTTGCCTTGGCCATCGAGTGAGATCGACATGCGACCGGTCTGCACCTTGTTCTTGCTGACCTTCCTCGCGTACTCCCATGTGTAAGTCGCGTATCCGCCGCGTTCGGACAGCTGCGGGTTGTCCCTGTCGGCAAGAGCGTTGTACACGCTGGAGTCGGCGTCTTTGAGCCTGGCGAGAGCCGTTGGCACGTCGTAGCTCACCTTAGGCAGGGCCAGCGCCGCCTCAGGGGCGGGCGTCTTGCTTGCGACTCTCGCGCGCGCAAGCCCAGCGGAGCACGAGTTGACCCCGACTACTGCCAGCAGTATTGCGCCGAAGGCGAGCGTCACCGTTCTAAGTGACACTGTGAATTCACCGTTGGGTGCCGCGGTTGCGGCCTTGCGCCCCTTCGCGCTCTGGGGGCGCGAGCGAGTGCCCCTAGCAGTACTGGGGCGTCTCGCATCTGCGCTGGCGGCGCTTGCGTCCGCCCTGCTTCGCCGCTGCCACCGACGCGGCATGCCTGGCGACGACCTCAGGGTTGTCCTTGCAGTTGAGTGATGCGAGCAGCAGCCCGAGGCTTTCTACTGTCTCCGGCGTCATCTCGCCCAAGTTCGGCGCGAAGTCGGTGCGCGTTCTGAGATGCTCGGCAAGCTCATCGACGGAGATCACTCGAGCGCGGTCTTCGTCGGTCAGTTCAAGTGCTTCGATCGCGCCTTTGGCGAACACCACCAGGCTTTGTACGTAGCTGGCGTCGAACTCGTAGCCGTACCGCTTGAGAATGGTGCCGAGCTTCTCGCGATGCTTGTCGTTCTGGCGCAACGGATTCTGGACTCTCCGGTGTTGGTTGTCTCGGTAGCACGCGGTCCAGTCATGATCCTCTGACTTGCCCCGAAAGAGCGCTCCGTAGGTCTTCGTCTCAATCACGAGCAGGCCGAATCTGTCGATGAAGATGTGATCGATCTGCGTGGTCATGTCGATGCCATCGAGCAGCAGGTCGTTGACCACCCTGTCATGCTCGCCGCACGCTGTCTCGAGTATCGCGGCGACCGCGGCCTCGCCTCGGTCGCCGTACGGCTTGGATTGTTCGTAGTTCACGACGTGACGCCCTCCCACCCAGGACACAGTCCGATGTGGGAGTAATCGGCTTCGGGAGTACGGATCTGAAGCTCGGCGGCGTCATGCGAGTGCGTCGAGGATCGAGCCCATCTCTAGAACCATCCGGACAGTATCGGCTGCAGGATCGGCGAGAACCACTGACTCGAAACCGAGGCGCTCATAGAATGCAACAGCGCTCGGCTTGGCATCGACGACCAGTGCGACGCAGCCGATTCTGCTGTACATGACCAGCGATTCCTCCAGTGCAAACGCCACGAGTCTACGGCCGATACCCCGATTCTGTGAGGATGCATCGACTGCCAGCCTTGCGACCAGAAGCGCCGGCAACGGATAGCGCGGCATGGTGCGGGAGAGGGGCGCCTCGGAGGATCGGACGGCCGTACCCGCGAGGGTCACGAAACCCTCGATGCGGTCCGTCTCGTCCACGTGCACGTACGTGGCGCTGACTCCGAGATTCGTGTTCGCAAGCGCGTGAGTCTTCAGGTAGCGGTCGAGGTCAGCTGATCCGCAGGAGAAGCCGGAGGGGTCGTCAGTCTCCGCGAGGAGCCTAATCACCGTCTGCGGCCATCAGGCCTTTGAGGGCATCTGTGGCCGGACGCGGGTATCGGACACGGTCGGCGACAATGGCGAATGACTCGGGGGTCAGTACGGTCTCGTCGGACGGATTCGCCATCAGCGCCATGACCTCGCGGTGCCCGCGTGCTGCGCGCACGGCGGCGAGCCGATCGCGAAACGTGCCGTCCTCCTCGGCCACGGCAAGAAGGTCGTCGAGCAGGGCGAGTTCCTCGATCGAGACTAGTGCGGCGACCGGGCGGTTGTGCTTCTCGATGAGCACTCGTTCCTTGCCGTACCCGACCATACTGAGAATCTCGGCGAAACGGGTGCGCGCCTCAGATGCGGTGACTGCGGTCATGGTGATGCCTCCTTGACTGGCATGTTATACGTTTCGTATGTTTCGTACAATAAGAGCTGCTCGAATGATGGACGCGGACCAGGGGGATCGATGGCCGCGAACTGCCGACCGGTCTTGATGGCGACTCGGTAGGGATCTGGGAAGCGTTCGGTTGGACCGCCCCACTAGTGTTGCCGGCACACACGAATCGGTGCGTGCTGCGACACCGGGGAGGCGATGGGATGGACGACGGGTTGGCAGCGGCGACCCCCGCTGAGGCCACGCTGTTCAGCGACGTCGCAGGCATGATCGATGGTGCGCGCGGCCGCGCCGCGGCGGCGGTCAACAGCGAACTCGTGATGCTGTACTGGAGTGTCGGCAAGCGGGTTCGCGAGGAGGTTCTCGGCGGGGAGCGGGCGGAGTACGGTCAGCGGGTCGTGAAGCGGCTCGCGGAGCGGCTGACTGAGCGGTATGGGCGGGGGTGGAGCCGGCAGAACATCGAGAGGATGGTCCACTTCACGGAGTGGGTGCCCGACTTCGAGAAATGCTCGACACTGTCGGGCAAATTGAGTTGGAGTCACATCAGTGAGCTCCTTGCTACCTCCGAGCAGCGGAAACGCGACTTCTACGCGGTCTTTGCGGTGCACGAGCGCTGGAGCGTGCGCACACTGCGCGCCAAGATCGACGGGCAAGCTGTACGAGCGCACCGTCGCGGCGCGGGGCTCCGCTGGTTGGGCTCGAAGCCGAGCTTGGCGACGCTCTCGGCCACCGGCACCCTCGAGCCGGCCCTCGCCTTCCGCGACCCTTACGTACTCGACTTCCTCGGCCTGGCGCCGGAGCACAGCGAGGCCGACCTCGAGCGGGCGATCCTCGACGAGATGCAGCGGTTCTTGCTCGAACTGGGCGTCGGGTTCGCGTTCGTGGAGCGGCAGAAGCGCATGACCGTCGACGGGCGTGACTACCGGCTCGATCTGCTGCTCTACCACATCACCATGCGCTGCTATGTGGCCCTCGAACTCAAGACGCGTCCGCTTGCGCCGGGCGACTACGGGCAGATGATGCTGTACCTGCGCTGGCTCGATCGCCACCAGCGGCATCCGGGTGACTCGGCACCGATCGGGCTGATCCTGTGCACGGAGAAGGGGCCGGAGCAGGTCGCGTTATTGGGGCTGGACTCGGGGGAGGTGAGGGCGGCGCAGTATGTGACCGACGAGGTGCGCGCCGGCCTGGAGCGCATTGCTGCGAGGGCGAAGGAGCTGGGGGCGTGAGTGGGGCCTCGAGGCCGGGTGGTCGGCCTTGGGGAGTTGACGCTGACGCGGTCGGTTCGGTGTTGCATAGTACGCGAAATTCGTAAGTAGTTAAGTACTCGGAGTAATCTTGAACACCGCCCTACGTGAGCGTAGCAATAGCGGGGGCCGACGTGCCTGTCGGGCCGAGGTGGGGTACCTGAGAAGCACTCACCGATATCGAGGGGGTCTCGCGTGAAGGATCGCAAGGTGTTGCTCATCTCTGTGGTGGCTGCCACCGTTGTCACCGCACTGATCCCGCTGTTCGACGCGTACCTGGTGCCCCAGATCGACTTGCTGCCCGATGCCGGCCCGGCCTGGTACTACTGGAAGCTTCCCGAGCCCACACTCCTCACGCGAGTCGCGGCGTGGGCGCCCTACCTGCTCCACATGGCGCTTCTGTGGTACCTCATCTTCAAGCTGAATCAGTCCAAGAAGCGTCAGGACGACACCCTGTCGAAGTGGAACTGGTGGCTGCTGGGCGTGAACGCCGCAGCTGTCGCGATTCACTTCGTGGGTACGGCGCTCACGTACGACGGCACCGCCCAGGACGTGCCGGTGTGGAGCTCGCAGTACTCGGTCATCTTCATGCTCGTGCTCATCCTGATCATGAAGAATCGCTGGCGCGGCCTGTTCTTTGGACGCAAGGCGCCCCTGCCAAAGGATGGCGTCCGGCTCACCAGTTCCATCCACTCGTACTACATCGCGTGGGGGGTCGCCTACACCTTCTGGTTCCATCCGGTCGTGTCCACGTGGGCGCACGTCATCGGCTTCTTCTACATGTTCCTGCTGTTCATCCAGCTGTCGCTGGGCCGCACGCGCGTGCACGTGAACAAGCTATGGACGCTTGCACTCGAGGTCATCGTGCTGGTGCACGGGACGGCGGTCGCCTACTTCACCCAGCAGTCGATCATCTGGACCATGTTCTTCACGGGGTTCCTGACGATACTGATCGTGACGCAGATCTACGGCCTGGGCCTCTCGAAATGGGCGATCCGCAGTGCGTCGGCGGCGTACGTCGTGCTGGTGCTCGGTCTGTACACGTTCTATCCGAGCGGCACGTTCTCGACCGAGCGACTGGCGAAGATCTACCAGGTCTCGTTCATCCCGGTCGCCGAGTACAGCTTGGTGTTCATTGTGGCGGGGGCGTTGTGGGCTGTGAGTCTGCTGCCGCCGGTTCGGAGCTACCTGCACCCGTCGGGCAAGAGGTAGTCGACGCCGAAACGAGAGCTCTCTCGCGAACGAAGAACCGAATCAGTCACAAGGCAGGCATCATGATCAACGCACTCGTCGATCGTTCAAGCTATCCCAGCCTCAACGAGTGCGTCTATCTCAACCAGGCTTCACTGGGTCTAATCGGTCAGCCAGCCGTTCGAGTCAATGCATGAGTTCCTTGACGACACCGCCCGCCACGGCAATCTCAGAATGACCGACGAGGAGGAGGTCGGATTCTTCGAGTCGTTGCGTCAGCGCGGTGCGAGACTCCTGAATTGCCATGCTGATCAACTTGCCATCACAGCAAGCGCCAGTGAGCTTCTCGGTCAACTGCCCTTCTTGATTCGCCCGGCTTCCGGCAGCTCCATTGTCGCCGTTGCCACAGACTTTCCGGCTCTTACCCGCCCCTGGATTCGATATGCGGCCGAGAACGATTGCTCTCTCCGCTTTGTTGACGACATCGCAACCGAGAATCTCACAGACAGGCTCATCAATGGCATCGACAGTCATACATCCGTTGTAGCCGTCAGCTACGTTCAGTTCTCCACCGGATCCATGGTCGACGTTCCCCGTCTGCGCGAGGCGTGTGCGCGTGCTGGCGCAAGGCTAGTCATCGACGCAACACAAGCGGCAGGAATCCTGAAGGTAGACTCACAGCGCTGGAGGGCCGATGCGGTTGTCACTAGCGGCTACAAGTGGCTGGGCGGTCACGGCGGCGTTGCACTCTCGGCAGTATCTGCCACGTTGCTCGAACAAGATCCACCGCTTCCGGGCTGGTTTGGAACAGGCAGTCCCTTTGACTTTGAAGCCACAAGCCTGCATTTCGCCGCCGACGCACGACGCTTCACCCAGTCGACGATGTCCTACATCTCGATGGCTGGCCTCACAACGGCACTCGACCATCTGATGTCCTTGAGTGAGAGTCGACTTGAGGCGCATTCACGCCAACTCTCACGGAGACTCATCGAGGGTGCGCATGCGCACGGATGGACACCATTTCGAGCGTTGGAGGACGCGTCGGCGTCACCCCACATAGTGGCGCTCACCCACTCGGAGTTCGGCGTGGAGAGAGCAGTCGACGCATTGCGTCGCAACCGTATCGTTTGTGGAGTTCGCAACGGTCGCATCAGGATTTCGCTCGCGCCCTACAACAACAGCTCTGATGTTGATGCCTTGATTGATGCGTTGGCCTCTATCTAGGTGCCTGAAACGATCGCACCCGCGTCGAGGAAAGCTGGTCACCCGTGCGAGGGGTAGAGTGAAGGAGCGGGCGCAGGTGCGTTCGGTGGCGCACGGAGGGGAGCGTGCAATGAGCAAGCGCGTTCTGGTGGGCTTCGCGACCGGCACGGGGACGACGGCCGGCGTCGCGGACGCGATCGGTAGCGACGCTGGTCGAGCGGGGCTTCTCGGTCGACGTGAAGCCGATGAAGGAGCAGCCGCACGGTGGAGGGCTACGACGCCGTGGTGCTGGGGAGTGCCATCAACGGCGGTCAGTGGCTACCCGAGGCCGTCTCGTATCTGGAGGCCAACAAGGACGCGCTCGGCCAGAAGCCGGTGTCGCTCTTCTGCGTGCACGCGATGAACTGCGGGTCCGATCCCAAGAAGACCCGGAAGCGGCTCGCGTACCTCGACAAGGAGCGTGCGATGGTGACGCCGGCTGCCGAGGGGTTCTTCGCCGGCAAGGGGCCGTCGCAAGCCGACACGAACGCGTTCTCGCGCTGGGCGTTTCGGGCATTCGGCGGCGACGTCGAGGGCGACGGCCGCGACTGGGATGCGATCCGCGCCTGGGCCGAGCAGGTGCCTGTCTAGCCGCGCACCAGCACGCGCTAGCGGGTCGCGACGAGGTAGGTGCTTGCGGCCGCGAGCAGCACAGCGGCAAAGGACCCGATGCGGTGCACCCAGACCACGGCGACCGGCGGTTGCTGCATGCCGCTGATCGACGCCACCCGAGGCGAACGCCGCGACAACGAGCACCGCGGTGGCCGCCACAACGAGCCACTCGGCCGCCGAGAAGGGCGTCGTGCCGTTCGCTTGGTAGACGGCGATGCCGATCACGACCACCGCGGCGAGATCCACGAGCTTGTGGAGTTGAGCAGCGCGGCGCCGTACGGCTTGCCGGTCCGAGTGAGCCATACGCCCGAGGCGACCACGACCGCGGCGGCGACAGCCAGCGCAGCGCTCCTGATACCATCGATGCCCACGGAAGAACCCCTCCCGGCGGCGGGTCATGAGCCGTTCGTGGGCAATGGGAACACACTGCATTGCGAGTGCGGCAAGGGCTCGCAGGGTCGCCGAGCTCGCGAGGATGGACCTGACCGAAAGGGTACGGGTGAAGCTGCGCACGACGCTCGTGCTGGTGGTAGTGGTCGGAGTGCTAACGACGGCGCTCGTAGTGGCCGGCTGCACGTCGACGGACAGCACGAACCCGGCATCGCTCGAGGGCACGTGGCAGCTCGAGTCGTTCGGCGGCGCTCAGGGCCTCAAGCCGGCCGACCCGGCAGTCACCACGAACATGACGATGGAGGCCGGCATGGCCGGCGGTAGCGGGGGAGTCAACTCCTACTCGGCCATATACGAGACCTTGGGCGAGAACGCGCTGACGTTCGGGCGGGTCGTGGCGACTCAGATGGCCGGCGAGCAAGCCGCGATGGCGCAGGAGGCCGCGTTCTTCGCAGCGCTCGAGAAGACCGAGCACTTCGAGATCAGCGACGGCAAACTCGTGCTGAGCGACGCCGGCAACAACACGCTCGCCGTGATGAAGCTGCAGTAGTTCTACCCGCGTGGCCCGTGTCCTCGGCCACCCGAACATGATCCGCAGCAGCGGCAGCACCGACGCCGCCATCAGCACCTTCGCGAGCGTGGGCTCGGCGGTGTAGAGCATCGCGCCCGCGACGAGCAGCCCCGCGAACACGAGCCCGTTCGTCACGCGGTTCACCGAGCGCTCGAGGCGCCGCACCCGCAGGTCGAGCAGGGGCGTCTGCACGCTGAGCTCGCCGCGCTCGATGGTCGAGAGCACGCGGTCGGCGCGCCCGGGAAGCCCGATGAGCGTCTGGGCGATCTTGCCGGCCTCGGCAAGCCACATCTGCCAGTTCGCGCCGCCGCCCTCATCGGCGATGAGCTTGCTCGCGTACGGAGAGATCGAGATCCACAGGTTGAACTGGGGGTCGAGGCCGGTGCACATGCCGGAGAGGATCGCGACCGAGCGGCCCAGCAGCAGCAGGTTCTCGGGAAGCTGGAACGGGAGGTCGACGCATCAGCTCGCGGAACTGCAGGCCGAAGCGCATCATCTCGGCGTGGTCGATGTCTCTGAGGTCGCTCATGCTCATGCCCCAGAAGCGCTCGAACAGCTGCATGCTCGCGCGCTCGATCAGCCGCAGGTCGGCGCGGGGGAGCAGCACGTCGAGCGTCTTGAAGCTCGCCACCAGGCGCGCCGCATCCTGCGTGCCGACGGCGACGAGCACTTCGCGCAGGCCGGTGCGCAGGTTCTCGGGCACGCGGCCCACCATGCCGAAGTCGACGAACGTGAGCTGCCAGTTGGGATTGCCGTCGGCGTCGACGCCTTCGAGCGGGGTGACGAACAGGTTGCCGGGATGCGGGTCGGCGTGGAAGAAGCCGTCGTCGAGGATCTGCTGCATGTAGGTGTCGAGCAGCACCTTGGCGACCTGCCGAGCGGTCGAGCCCGGCGGCGGTGATCGCGTCGTAGTCACCCAGCTTGATCGCCGAGACGTCCTCGAGCGTGAGCACGCGCCGCGACGTGACGCTCCACACGACCTTGGGCACGCGGACGTGCGGCTTGCCGGCGAAGTTGGCGGCGAACGTCTCGGCGTTGCGAGCCCTCGGCGAGGTAGTCGATCTCGTCCAGCGTAGTCGTCGCGAACTCCTCGACGAGCGCCGGCACGTCGGCGCGGTCGCTGACGGGCCGGTAGCGCTTGAGCCAGCCGCCCACGCGGCGCAGCGCGGCGAGGTCGACCTCGACGATCTGCTCGATGTAGGGCCGCTGGACCTTGACGACCACGTCGGTGAAGCCCAGCTCGGCGGCGTCGTGCTCGCACAGCCGCGCGCGGTGCGCCTGGCCGAGCGAGGCGGCGGCCAGCGGGACCTCGTCGAACAACGCGTAGTGCTCGGCGAGCGTCTGGCCCAGCTCGGCCTCGGCCTGGGCGCGGATGGCGTCGAAGGGCACCGGCGGCACCTCGTCTTGCAGGCCGGAGAGCTCGTCGGTGATCTCGGCGGGCAGCACGTCGAGGCGTGCCGAGAGGAACTGGCCCGACCTTGATCATCAGCCCGCCCATGCGGATGGCGAGCGCGCGGAAGCGCACCGCGATGCGCCGGCTGCGGTCCGAGCGGGTGTCGCGCGACCACCCGCCCAGACCGATCTTGGGCAGGAAGATCTCCCAGAAGATGAAGCCGGCGGTCACCCGGCCGAAGAAGAACACGATGCGCCAGTAGCGGGCGCGCAGTTGCGACGGCTTCATCTCAGTGCCGGCCTAGTCCTCGGCGAGGATCGCGTAGAGCTTCTTGCGGGCGTCGGTCAGGACCTCGATGGCGGCTGCCGTCTGGTCCGCCGAGCCGGTCGTGCCGATCTGCCACACGGCCTGCATCAGCTTGCCCGCGGCCTCGCGGTAGCCCGGCGCGGTGCCGCTGGCGGCGGCCTCGTCCCACGGGGCGGCCTGCTCGGCCATCTCGGCGACGGCGGCGGTTCCGGCCTCGGTCAGGCTGAAGACCTTCTTGCCCGCGGTCTCCTCGGCGGTGACGAGGCCCTCGTCGGCGAGCAGCTGCAGGGTGGGGTAGACCGAGCCGGCCGATGGGGCTCCAGGCGCCGCCGCTGCGGGCCGAGAGCTCCTGGATGATCTGGTAGCCGTGCATGGGCTGCTCGGAGAGCAGGCGCAGCACTGCGCTGCGGATGTCACCGCGGCGTGCGCGCGAGCCGTGGCCGCCGAAGCCGCCGAAGCCGTGGGGCGGGCGGAAGCCGCGGGGGCCGAAGCTGCCGTGATGGGCGCGATGCTCGCGGCCGCTGGCCGCATGCGTCGCCCGGAAGTGGAGTACGTGTGCATGGTGGGTCCTTTCTGTCGCTTGTAGCGCGATAACACGATATATCGCTAACTATCGCGACATACTAGCACGACACGTGCCACAGACGAAAGGCGCGATGCCAGTGCCGGTCCTACCTGCCCTCGAGCGGTACGTAGCTCTCGTGCGCCGCCACGCTCTTGTACGCCGGGCGGATCAGCTTGCCGCCGTTGGCCAGCTCCTCGAGCCGGTGTGCGCTCCAGCCCACGACGCGCGATATCGCGAAGAGCGGCGTGTAGAGCTCGGCCGGGATGTCGAGCATCTTGTAGACGAAGCCCGAGTAGAAGTCGACGTTGGCGCTCACGCCCTTGTAGACCCGGTGGCGGGCCGAGATGATCAGCGGCGCGATGCGCTCCACGCGCTCGTGCAGCGCGAACTCGTCGGAGAAGCCCTTCTCGGCCGCGAGCCTCTCGGCGTACTCACGCAAGATGATCGTGCGCGGGTCGGACACCGAGTAGACCGGGTGGCCCATGCCGTAGATGAGCCCGGCGCCGTCGAAGGCCTCTTTGCCAAGCACTCGGTGCAGGTAGTCGGCGATCTGCTCGTCGTCGTCCCACGCGCCGACCTGGGACTTCAGGTCGTCGATCATCTCTACGACTTTGAGGTTGGCGCCGCCGTGGCGCGGTCCCTTGAGCGAGCCGAGCGATGCAGCGATCGACGAGTAGGTGTCGGTGCCGGTCGACGAGACCACGTGGGTGGCGAAGGTCGAGTTGTTGCCGCCGCCGTGCTCGGCGTGCAAGACGAGCATCATGTCGAGAATCAGCGCCTCGAGCTCGGTGAACTCGCTGTTGGGCCGCAGGATGTGCAGGAAGTTCTCGGCGGTCGAGTACTCGGGCTCGGGCTGGTGGATCACGAGGCTCTGGTCGTAGAACTCCTCGAGGTAGGCCTGATAGGCGTAGACCGCGAGCAGCGGCAGCTTGGCGATCAGGTGCAGGCTTTGGCGCAAGACGTTGCGCGTCGTGGTGCTGCTGCCCTGCGGGTCGAGCGTGTAGAGGCTGAGCACGCAGCGCATCATGGCGTTCATCACGTCGCGGCTGGGCATCCGCAGGATCGCGTCGTGCACGAACGAGCGCGGCATCTTTCGCGTCGCGGCGAGGTAGCGCCTCGAACTCGTCGAGCTGGGCCTTGGTGGGCAGTTCGCCGAAGAGCAGCAGATACGCCGTCTCCTCGAAGCCGTGCTGGCCGCCGGCGACGAAGCCGTCGACGAGGTCGGTGACCTCGTAGCCGCGGTAGTAGAGCTGTCCCGGCGCCGGCACCAGCTGGTCGCCCTCGATCGCGGTGCCCACGACGTCGCCGATCTGGGTCAGTCCGGTGAGCACGCCCTTGCCGGTACGGTCTCGCAGGCCGCGCTTGACGTCGTACTCGACGTAGAGCGCCGGATCGACCGGGCACATCTGCTCGGCGATCTCGGTCCAGTTGTCCAAGACGGCAGCTCGGCCGGTGGGAACGCCAAGGGGGGTCTGGGGAGTGGGATCGTTCTTCGCCATGGGTGCCCTTCAGTCAACAGGGGTGTGCGTGTGGGGGTCGCCTATGTGTGATGCGAGACGAGTTTCTCGGGGAGTGACACTTTACAGCACATCGCGCCAGGTTTCGCGGTCGCGGTCTCGAATCGCGGGTGCGAATAGGAGTATTCCCTGGTTGCGAGGGGATGGGTGCGGCGGGCTCGCGCTCGCCTAGCGAGGGCCTTGGCGCTCGCGGAGTTTGAGCCAGTCCTCCATCTGCAGGAAGCTGCCGTCGACGTTGCGCTCCATCTCGAGCAGCAGGTTCCACGGCACGGTGAAGGTGAGGATCTCACGGTCGACGCGGTGGCGTTGCGAGATGTCGAAGAAGCCGATGACCCCGCGCGGGTGGTTGCTCTCGGCTTCCTTGAGCGCCCAAAGGATCGGCTGGCACGCCGCAGCGAAGCCAGCGATGACGCTGTCGCCGGTGCCGCGCTCGTAGTCGGTCATCGTGACGAGTGCTGAGAGCTGGTCGGGGTTCACGAAGAAGGTGACGACCTCCGGGCGCTCGTCGTCGGCGAGCTGCTCCAGCGGCTTGAGGACGACGAACTCGGCAGGCACGTCTCGGAAGGGCACCGTGTCCAGCCACGAGTGGACCTGCTCGGGCGACTTGAAGAACCGCTCGCCCTCGCCCATGCGAGAGGTGGCGCGGACCTGCTCGCCGCTGCCGGTGGAGAGCAGCAGGTCGATCTCAAGGCCGCACTGCTCGTACTGGTTGCCGAATCCGAGTGCCGTTCCACCGCCGGCGCAGCCGAAGGTGGTGCGGTCGTAGACGGCGGTGCGCCCCTTCGACACCGCGATGAGCGTTGCCATCACGCAGCCCCACACGCCCTCGCGAAACGAAAGCGCGTCGGCGGGCTTGTCGTCGGCGAGCACGACTGCGACTGGAGATGAGGTGAGGCCGAGCGCCTCGACGAGCCTGCTGTTCATGCCTCGCGACCTCCTTGGAGTGGGTCGCGAGACAGCATAGCAACTACTCAGAGAAAGCGGCTTGTCGGCGCGCCAGGCGGTGGCCATGGGTAGGGTCGCGGGCAGCTCGGCGCGGCCGGTCGCGACCGCCTCGTCCTGGAGCAGCTTGAGGAACGCCTCGGCGACCACGGGGTCGAACTGCGTGCCGGAGTTGTCGCGGATCTCGCGCATCGCGGCCTCGAGCGACAGGCCCTCGCGGTAGGGGCGGTCCGAGACCATCGCGTTGAAGGCGTCGGCGACCGAGATGATGCGCGCTCCGAACGGGATCGCCTCGCCGCAGATGCCCGACGGGTAGCCGCCTCCGCCGTAGCGCTCGTGGTGGAAGAGTACGAGCGGCACCATGTCGCGCAGGAAGTCGAGCGGTGCGAGGATGTCGGCGCCGATGGCCGGGTGGCGGTTGATCGTCTGGCGCTCTTCTTCGGTCAGAGCGGCCCGGCTTGAGCAGGATGGCGCCGTCGATGCCGATCTTGCCGATGTCGTGCAGGGTGGCGGCGATGCGGATCTTCTGCACGTCGGCCGTATCGAGGCCGAGGGCCTCCGCGAGTGCGACCGCAAGGGTGGTGACCTCGTTGGAGTGACCCGCGGTGTAGGGGTCCTTGGCGTCGACGGCCGCAGCGAGCGCGGTGATCGTGCCCAGGAACGTGTCCTCGAGATCGCCATAGAGGCGCGCGTTCTCGATCGCCATGCCCAGTTGTCCGGCGATCGAGGTCACCACGTGCAGGTTCTCCTCGGTGAACTCCTCCGATGTCTTCGTGCGGCTCACGCATATCACGCCGATGACGCTGTTCTTGGACATGATCGGAGCGCAGATCGCCGAGGAGATGTCGTCGCGAAGCAACTCGTCGAGGAGGTCCACGTGCGCCGCGTGCGGAAGCGACAGCGGGCGGTTGTTGTGCGCGACCCACCCCGCGATACCCTCGCCAACGGGGACGTGGGTGCTCGCCACGATCTCGTGGTCGATGCCGTTCGAGGCCGCAATCGTCAGACAGTCGCCGGTGTCGTCGATGAGCATGATCGACCCGGAGTCCGCGCTGGTGACCGTCACAAGCTGCTCGAGCGCCCCGTCGAGCACGGCGTCGAGATCGATGCTGCTGCCCAGAGCGAAGGCGAGCTCGTTGAGGGCGGTGAGCTCCCGGACTCGCTGCGTCTTCTCGTCGAACAGATGCGCGTTGCGCATGCTGATGGCCGCCTCGGCCACGACGATCTGACAGGAAGCGCACATCTTGGGTGGAGTAGGACTCCCCAGAGAGCTTCGGCCCGAGGATGAGCACGCCGAGCGAGGAGTCGTCTGGGG
>CAVPCY010000018.1:0-92552 GCA_963702525.1 uncultured Actinomycetes bacterium
CTCCTTCGATTCGTTGAACGGTCGCGACGTGTGTATACCCGCTCCACCGGGCGGGAGGCGGGCGATAGCGTCGCACGGCGGCTCGCCGGAGTGCCAGGATGCGCGACTTGCGGGAAGATAATCGTCGTGAGGGGTGGCAGGCGGTGGCCCGCAGCGGTTCTGACCGGTCGGGCGAGTCGCACAACTGGCGCTCGGGTCCGGGCGTCTGAGCCGCGGGGAGGCTTGCAATGGCGCGCATCAGGGGGCTTGGTGACGCGGTACGTGCCGCGCTCGCGTTGGTGCTGGTCGGGGCGCTCATGCCGCTTTCGGCGGCTGCGCTGTTCCAGGGCGGGTGGTCACCGTCGTACTACGAACCCTCCCGCGTGAACGGAGTGGCATTCTCTCCGGCCTATGGCTCGGACTCGACGGTACTGGCAGCCACGGGCGGCGGCATGTTCTACTCGACCGACTCGACCACGAGCTGGAAGCGCTCCAGCGGCCGAGACACCAACGAGATCTTCTACGATGTCGCTATCTCGCCCGCGTTCTCGTCGGACGGCACGGTCTTCTCGGCAAGTACGTCGGGGGTCAGGCGCTCGACCGACCGTGGGGCGACCTTCGTCAACCAGCAGAACGGGTTCTTCCGCTGCGTCGAAGTCTCTCCCGACTTCGCGAGCGACGGCACCGTGATGGCCGGCTCGTTGAGTGGCATCAAGCGCTCCACGGACGGCGGCGCCACGTGGCAAGACATCACCGGGCCCGTCATCAACCCGAGCGCAACGTACCCGGGCGAGGGCAGCGATGTATTCAGCATCGGCTTCTCTCCTGACTACGCCACCGACAGCACTGTCTTCTGCTTCGTGAACAACATCGGGACCTTCAAGTCCACAGACGGCGGCTCCAACTGGGCCAAAGTCGCCGAGGCGTGGGACGTGACGCGCGTGTGGCGCTTCGCATTCTCACCCGATTTCGCGAGCGATCGAACGGTGTTCGCCTCCTCCGAGTACTGGCGGGCAGTCTACAAGTCGACCGACGGCGGCGACTCCTGGGACAAGATCGATCTCGACCCCAGCACCCTGGACGCCAGAGCACGCGTGGCCGGCCTCGTGGTCTCGCCCGGATTCGCGAACGACCACACCCTGTACGCGGCCGCCGAGAAGCGTGTCTACACATCGACCAACGGCGGCGAGTCGTGGACGTGGGTCGAGTCAGGGGCGAGCAGCAACATCTTCGATCTCGCGCTCTCACCGCAGTTCGCGACGAGCGGCGAGTACCTTTGGGCACCGAGTACCACGCCGTGCGCCGTACGATGGACCGCGGGGCGAGCTTCGACACACCCAACGTAGGCCTCTCCGACCAGACTCCGTACGCTATCGGCATCTCTCCTTCGTTCTCTGCCGACAAGACCCTGTTCACCGGCACCGAGCGCGGCGTGTTCCGCTCGACAGACGCAGGCGCGAGCTGGAGGTCGTTCGCTGAGGTCACCGGTCTGATCGACATGTACTCGCTCGCGGTCTCGCCCGGCTACCCCCGCGACCGGACTGTGCTGGCGGGCGGGGGAGGGATCGTGCGTACAACGAACGCCGGTGTCACGTGGACGCGCGACACGACGCTGTGGGATGTGCGCTCGCTTGCACTTGCGCCGGACTTCGAAACAAGCCGAATCGCCTTCGCGGGGGCGTTCAACAACGACTACATGGATCCCAAGAAGGGCGTGTGGCGCTCGACCAACGGTGGGGCGAACTGGACGCTGGTGAGCGACGGTGGCGGCGAGATCCCGACGGACCGCACCGTCACGGGGCTAGCGGTCTCGCCTGCCTTCTCGGCGGACCATACGGTGTTCGCGGCGACGAACGTTCAGGTCTACAAGTCGACCGATAGCGGTTTGAGCTGGGCGATCAAGCCGGTTGCGGGCGGCTCAGGTTTCCAATGCATCGCGGTCTCGCCGAACTTCGCCAACGACCGTACGGTGCTGGCCGGCTCGGCGCAAAACGGCATCCTCATCTCCACAGACGGCGGCGAGAACTGGGCCGCCTACAACGACACGACGCTGACAAGCACCGCATCTGTGCTCTCGGTCGCTTTCTCACCCGGGTATGCGGCCGACGGCATCGTCTACGCAGGCACGGGCGCGGGGTTACTTGCGCGCGCCAAGGGAACCGGCTGGTCGCACGTACAGGTCAAGAACAACGCTACCGGCTTCTACAGCGTCGCGCTGTCGCCGGCATACCGAAGCGACGGCGTCGCCTTTGCGGGCAGCGACGGGCTGGGCATCACGCAGCCCGGTGAGCCGCCCACTCCCATCGTCAAGCCGGCCGCCCCGGTGTGGACGACGCCCGCGGAAGGGGAGAGCGGCCTGAGCGCAACGCCTCTGCTCGACTGGGCCTCGGTCAGCACGTCGCCGGTGGTCGATGCGTATGAGGTCGCGGTCTACGATGGCCGCAACGAGCTGCAGTCCTCGCTCACTACCACCGCGACCGAGTGGACGTTCCCGGCCGGCAAGCTGCTCGACCATCGCGCGTACTACGCGACCGTGCGGGCGCACAATGCGAACGGCTGGAGCCCGCAGGCCGTGCGGACGTTTGTCGTCGGGACGCCGCCGCCCGCACCCGTAGCGCCCGCGCTCGTCTCGCCCGCTGACGGCGCCACCGGGCTGTCGACCGCGCCCACGCTCGACTGGAGCGATGTGGATCCCGGCTATGGCATCGACTGGTACAAGGTGCGTGTCTTCGACGGTGCCGGCACGTTGCTCTACTCTGCGATGCCCACCGGTTCGGCTGACGCCGTGCCATCGGGCACCCTCGAGTCGGGCCGCGAGTACTACTGGGACGTGCTCTCGCACAACGCCTTGGGCTACAGCGCGCCCTCCGAGCTCCGAGGATTCCTCGCCGGTACGCCGCCTGCGACGGTTCCGTCGGCTCCCGTGCCGCTCTCGCCCGGCCCCGAGGCCACTTGGGTGGTCGCACAGCCGTCGTTCATGTGGCGGCTCAACTCGGCCGCCGACAAGGTCGACTTCTACTGGGTCGAGGTCTACGACGCCGCCGGCAACCTTGCCACGGCGGGGATGTCCTCGAAGTACTTCTGGGGCGTCCCCGATGCCGAGAGGCTCGGAGACGGCCTGTACTCCTGGCGCGTGTTCGCGCACAACTACACCGGGTGGAGCGCCGCGTCGCTCGAGAGCTGGTTCTGGGTCGGCCGGCCGCCGCTCACGGCACCGGCCGCACCCGCGCTGATCGCACCAGCGGACAACAGCACCGGCTACTCTCCGAACTCTGTGGCCCTCGACTGGGCCGATTCGCCCTCAGCGAAAGAGGTCGACTGGTACTACGTTGCGCTATGGGACATCGAGGGCAACCTCGTCGCCGAGAAGACTACGACGTCGTCCACCTGGAGCGTGCCGGCGGGCACGCTCACAGACGGCGCGTGGTACGCGTGGAGCGCGTGGGCGCACAACGAAGCCGGGTGGTCCGAGGCCGGCACCTACAACTGGTTCTCGACGCGCTACATCCCGGCGCCGCCCGCGCCCAGCGGGCTCTATCCGGAGTTCGCCTCGATCGTCTACGACACCCGCCCCACTCTGTCTTGGTACGACGGCGGCGCGGCCTACGACATCGATGGTTCGTGGATCGAGATCTACGACGACTACGGGACGCTCGTCTACTCGGGCGCATGTCCCTCAGGCATGTTCACCGTCCCTGCCGGCGTGATGCAGACGGGCAACTGGTACTGGTGGAGCGTCTCGTCGCACAACGTACGCGGCTGGAGCGACTACTCAGAGCGGGGATGCATCGGCGTCTCGCCGCCACCACCTCCGGCCACGCCGTATCTGGCGGCACCTGCCGTTGACGCGCTCAACGTGTCGCTCACCGGGCTCAAGCTCGACTGGTACGACGTGAACGGCGCCGACCGCTACTACGTGATGCTCACCGATGACGCCTGCAACGAGATTGCGGGAAAGTGGGTGACCGCGAGCGAGTGGACGATTCCCAGCAACATGCTGGCGAATGGCCGCTGGTACGGCTGGGCGGTGTGGGCCTCGAACGAGGGTGGCGACTCATTTGCCTCCGAGTACCGGTGGTTCCGTGCGGGAACGCCACCCGCCGCCCCGGCCGCCCCGGTGCTCTACTCGCCATCCGCCAACGAGGCGTGGGTCGATCAGTCCCCGTTCATGGACTGGTCGACGGTGAGCGGCGCGACCTCGTATGACGTGGTGGTGTGGGAGAAGTCGGGCAACGTTGCGGCATCGGCTCAAGTCACGAAGTCAGAGTGGTGGGTGCCCATCGGCAAGCTCAAGCCCTCGACGCGCTACTACTGGGGCGTGTGGGCGAACAACGCCGGCGGACAGAGCCCCGATGGCGAATGGCGCAGTTTCGTGGCGTGGGGGCCGGTCACCGTCAAGTCGGTAAGGACCGGCGTCGCTGCGCTCGCGGTCGATCCGGAGCCGCCCGGTGTGATTCTGAACACCAGCGCCGATGCGCTCGATGCGGTCGCGGACGCGGATGTGGGCGCCGACGCGACCCTGGCGGTCGGCGTGAAGGGGACGGGCGGGTACACTGGGGCGACCCCCCTGTCGGTATCGGGGCTTCCCGCCGGCGCCTCGGCGGTCTTCTCGGCCAACCCCGTGAGCGCCGGTGCGACTTCGACTCTCTCGATCGACGTGGGCAGCGTCGCCGAGGGCGTATACCCGCTTGTGATCTCGGCCCGTGGCGGCCTGGCTCAGGCCGAGAAGACCGTGGCGCTGCGGGTCTTCCGATCGACCAGCGCCGGGTTCACGCTGGGTGTGGTGCAGGAGTCACGCGTCACCTCGCCGGGAGGGCTTCCGGTCTCCTACGACGTGAACGTGGCCACGCAGCCCGGGTTCGCCGGCGCCGTGGGCCTCTCGGTGACGGGGCTTCCTTTGGGAGCCACGGCGAGGTTCTTGCCTGCGAGCGTCTCGGGTTCCGGCAGCTCAGTGCTCACGGTTGAGACGGCCGCCGCCACGCCGGTGGGCACGTACATGCTCGGCGTCAACGGCACCGGCGCCGGCCGCCGCTCGACGGCGTGGGCGCGGCTTGAGGTCTCGGCACCCGGCACCCGAGCGCTCGTGCTCTCTTCGGTGGAACCCACCGCTGTTGCGGCGCA
This sequence comes from uncultured Actinomycetes bacterium, assembly GCA_963702525.1. Taxonomy (GTDB): domain Bacteria; phylum Actinomycetota; class Coriobacteriia; order Anaerosomatales; family PHET01; genus CAVPCY01. The sequence continues at coordinate 5,101 of CAVPCY010000018.1, forward strand.
GGGCAACGAGGCCGATTGGCAGGTCCGCCTCTCAGCGACCGGCGGCCTCGATCTGCCGGCCCGCGTATCGGTGCGCGGTCTGCCCGACGGGTCGAGCGCGCGCTGGCTGGTTGGCGGACAGTCGGGCGTGACGGCCTCGCGCGGCGCGACGGCAACTGTGCAGCCGGGAGAGTCGGCGACACTGGTCGTGTCGGTGCCACGCGCGGCGCTGAAGCAGAAGTACCCGCTGGTCGTCGCTGCGGTTGTCGGCTCGAAGCGCGCTACGCTGCCGCTCGAACTGCGGGTGGTCCAGGAGCGCGCGCTGCCCACGGCGCTCTCCGCCACTCCCTCGACGAGGGGTCCGGTTTCCTATGGCGGGTCTGTGAGGTTCACGATCAAGCCCTCCGCGAACGGGGTGGTACAGAACACCGGCACGGTCGCGCTTTGGCGCTCCACCGACGGCGGGCTCACTTGGACCAAGGACGGTGTGGGGGCCTACTCGTCCAGCGCGGGCGGGTTCGTTGTGACCTCCAAGGCGCTCACGGCCAACACGACCTTCTCGGCGAGGTATTCGGGCAACGAGAAGTCACTTGCGGCGATGTCGACACCGCAGGTCGTCACCGCCAAGGCGAAGGTCAGCGGGCCGTACGCACCCAAGAAGGTCAAGAGGAAGAAGTCCTTCACGGTCTACGGCTATCTTGCGCCGAAACACACCGACTATCGCTCGACGAAGATCTACCTCTACCGCTATTCGTCAGGTAGGTGGCGAGCATACGGCACCTACAGGTACCCGTCGCTCAGTTCGTACTCGAGCACGTCCACGAAGTATTCGAAGAAGATCGCGCTGCCGTACAAGGGCAAGTGGCGTATCCGGGTGGTTCACTCGGACTCGACGCACTACAAGACCGAGAGCAGCTACCGCAACGTGACCGCCAAGTAGGTTCGCGGACAGGTGCTGCGCGGTTGTAAGGGTGCTCTGGCGCCCCGTATCCGGACGTGCTCAGGTAGAATCGTCGGGTACCACTTCGCGACACGAACTGCGGCCGCGGACGCCGCTGACTCGGAGGAAGACGCACGATGTCGAAGGATCGCCTGCTCGAGGTGCTCGAGCGCTGGGAACCCGTGATCGGCCTCGAGATCCACACCGAGCTGACCTCGACGCGTACCAAGATGTTCTGCGGCTGCCCTGTCGCCTTCGGTGGTGAGCCGAACACGCGCGTGTGTCCGGTGTGCCTCGGGCTTCCCGGGGCACTGCCGGTACCCAACCAGTACGCGATCGAGCAGACGCTTCTCGCGGGTCTGGCCACCGAGTGCGACATCGCGACTCGCTCGCTGTTCCACCGCAAGCAGTACTTCTATCCCGACATGCCCAAGGACTACCAGATCTCCCAGTACGACCTGCCCTTTTGCGAGAGCGGCAGGGTGACTGTCGAGGTGGAGGGCCTGCCTGCCGAGCAGCGCCTCGACAGGGAGTCCGCGTCCAACGTCGCCGTCGCGGGCGAGGGCTACGTCGCCACCATAGGCATCACGCGCATCCACCTCGAAGAGGACACCGGCAAGATGGTGCACGTGGGCGGCTCGGAAGGACGCTTGGCGGGTGCCACCAAGTCGCTTGTCGACTTCAACCGCGCGGGTACGCCGCTTATCGAGCTGGTGAGCGAGCCCGACATCCGCACGCCCGAAGAGGCGCGCCGCTTCGCTCAGAAGCTGCGTCTGATCTGGCTGTCACTGGGCATCTCGGACTGCAACATGGAAGAGGGCTCGATGCGCGTGGACGCGAACGTGTCGCTTCGGCCGCGCGGCCAGGCCGAGTTCGGCACCAGGGCCGAGGTCAAGAACATGAACTCGTTCAAGTCCCTGCACGACGCGCTGGCCTACGAGATCGTCCGTCAGGCCGAGGTGCTCGAGGGCGGCGGGCGGATAGTCCAAGAGACTCGACACTGGGACGCGGGGGCGAAGCGTACGAGCGCTCTGCGCAGCAAGGAAGAGGCGCACGACTACCGCTACTTCCCCGAGCCCGACATGGTGCCCTTCGAGTTCTCCGACGAGTTCATCCAAGCAATCCGCGAGCGGCTTCCCGAGCTGCCCGATGCGATGAAGGCGCGCTTCGCACGCGACTACGGCTTGCCCGCACACGACGCCGTTGTGCTCACAGGCGACCTCGATCTCGCCGAGTTCTACGAGAGCGCTGTCACCATCGCCGGCGTCGAGCGCGCCAAGGCCATCAGCAACGTGATGCTCAACGACCTGTCGGCTCACCTCAACGCCGAGGGTATCGGCGTGACGGATTCGCGCATCGTTCCGAGCATGGTCGCCGAGCTGGTCGAGCTGGTCGAGGATGGCACGATCTCGAGCAAGCAGGCGAAGGAGGTCTTCGCCGAGATGGCCGAGACCGGCGACGCGCCCGGCGCGATCGTCGAGCTCAAGGGCATGAAGCAGGTCAGCGACACCGGGGCGATCGAGGAGATCGCCGACCGCGTGATCTCGGCCAACCCCAACGAGGTCGCCGCTTACCGCGGCGGCAAGGCCGGACTGATCGGGTTCTTCGTTGGTCAGGTCATGCGGGAGATGGGCGGCCAGGCCAACCCGAAGGTCGTGAACGAAGTACTCGCGCGCAAGCTCGGGCAGTAGGGGCAGGCTCCTGTCCTCGCTGGCCACAAGCCCGCTGTTCCTCGCGTTCGTCGCGGGCATGTTCACCTATCTCATGACCGCTATCGGAGCGGCCGGTGTCTACCTGCACCGCAACCCGACTCCTCGCTCGATGGATATCCTGCTGGGGTTCTCGGCGGGCGTGATGCTCGCGGCGAGCTTCTGGTCGCTGCTGGCGCCCTCGGCGGCGATTGCCAGGGAGCGCGGCGGTCTCGTGTGGTTCCCGACGGCTGTCGGCTTCGCCGTGGGTGGCCTGAGCCTGTGGGTCTTGGACAAGGTGCTGCCGCATATCCACTCGATGATGCCCGGCGTCCAGATCCAGGAGGGGATCGTCACCAGGTGGCAACGCTCCACGCTGCTTCTGCTCGCGATCACACTCCACCACATCCCGGAGGGGCTCGCTATCGGCGTAGCTGCCGGGGCGGCGAGCGCCGGCGTGCCCGAGGCGAGTGTGGGGGCTGCCGTCGCACTTGGGCTCGGGCTGGGGATCCAGAACCTGCCAGAGGGGCTCGCTGTCTCGACGATGTTTCAGCGGGAGGGGGCGAGCCGCAACCGCAGCTTCGCGATGGGACAGCTCACAGGTGCGGTAGAGCCGCTCGCGGCGGTTGCCGGAGCGGCTCTTGTGGTCATGTCATCGGCTCTACTGCCCTACGCTCTCGCGTTCGCGGCAGGTGCGATGGTCTACGTGGTCATCGAGGAACTGGTCCCCGAGTGCCGGCGTTCAGGTCACGCAGACGCCGCAGTGCTCGCGAGCATCACCGGGTTCACACTGATGACGATACTCGATCTCGCCATCAGCTAGGGGCTAGGCGGTGAGGCGCTCCAGCTCGACTCGCGCGACGGGAATCGCGACCTGCGGCTGGGTGGCGGGCTGCTCGGCACGCTCGGCTTGGCGCTGCTTGGCGAGATCGTAGCCCATCAGCCCGAAGAACACCGGCACGCCGATGGCGAACAGGATGGCTGCGAGCGGTCCGACGATCATGAGGATTGCGACCAGTGCGAGCATTGTTCTGTCCTTCCCGCGAAACGAAGACCCTACAGAGATTCTCGGTCGCCAGAGCGCTCAGCGGGTTCGCGCGGGGTTTGAGGAACGTTAGGGTTCTGTGAGCGCTACCTGACCGACCTGCCCCACTCGCACGGGACCGGTGGTGGCTCACACTCCGAAGAGGGCGTTCGCGACGTAGGTGGTGACGCTCAGGAGCGGTCCCGGGAACACGCCGAGGACCACGATCCCCACGCAGCACCCCACCGCCACGGTTGCGAGGCGCGGCGACAACTCGAGCGGCTCGAAGTCGCTCTCCTGCACGTAGAGGGCCCACACGATGCGAAGGTAGTAGTAGAACGCCATCACCGTGTTGGCTACCGCCAGAAGGACGAGCCACAACAGGCCCGCCTTGGCAGCAGACAGGAAGACATAGAACTTCGCCATGAAGCCCGCGGTCAGCGGGAGTCCGGCGAGCGACAACAGCGCTAGGGTCAGTCCGAAGGCCGCCAGGGGCGATCGCCGCGCGAGGCCCGCGTAGTCGGAGACGTTCTCGCTGCCGAGAGCGTGGCTGAAACCGATGATGACGGCGAACGCCAGCAGGTTGGCGACTCCGTAGGCGACCAGGTAGAACAGCACCGCGGAGACGCCGGTCGCGCTCATCGCCGCCAGCCCGATGAGGATATATCCGGCCTGGGCGATGGCGGAGTACGCCAGGAGGCGCTTGATGTTCGTCTGCTGGAGGGCACCGAGGTTGCCGAGGACCATCGAGAGCGCAGCGAGCACCGCAAACACGATATGCAGGTCCGGGGAGGCGCCCAGGGCGGTCACGGCGAAGCGGAGCACAAGCGCGAAGCCCGTCAGCTTCGAGCCTACGGAGATGAATGCCGTGACCGGCGACGGCGCGCCCTCGTATACGTCGGGGACCCAGTATTGGAAGGGCGCCGCAGTGGTCTTGAAGCCGAATCCGGCGAGCATAAGCGCGAGGCCGATCGTCACGAGAGTGGGCCATGGCTGGGTGGCCAGAGCCTGTCCTATCTCTGCGAAGCTGCTTGTGCCCAGCGTCCCGTACACGAGAGACATGCCGTAGAGGAACAGCGCTGTCGAGACAAGCACCACCATCAGGTACTTGAGCGCAGCCTCCCCTGAGCGCGGATCGTCCTTGTCGTAGCCGATCAGTACGATCAGCGGCAGGCTTGTCAGCTGAAGGCATAGGAACAGCGTGAGCAGTTCCGCAGCGGGTGCGATGAGCATGCTGCCGAGCGTGCACCACACGACCAGCGTGTAGAACTCCGCGGGCGACGATGTGAAGTCGGGCAGCGGATCGACTGAGACCAGCAGCACCACGATGCCGATGCCGATGAACAGCAGATCGAAGAAGACAGTGAGCGGATCGAAGACGAACGCCCCGTGCAGCAGAGTCGCTCGCTCGCCGGCCTGAGCGATGGTCAGAAGGGCGGCAACGATCAGACCGGCGATGCCGGCGTAGGCCAGCCACGGGCGAGCGGTGCGCGGCTGCATGTCGCGGTTCATCCACACAAGGTCAGCAAGCAGGATGAGCATGCCGGTTAGCGCAACCACTATCTGTGGGGCCAGAAGCCTCAAGGCGACGACCGGCTCGGTCATGGTCTCATCGTGCCTCTCATCGTGCGAACACCAAGACGAGAACGACTGCGGCCACTACGAAGGCAGTCACATACGTCTGGACGTTCCCGGTATGGATCTTGCGGACGGCCCCTGCCTTCATGACGGAGCTTCCGAGTGCGTCGACTGCCCCGTCCACTACGTGCGCATCGAAGGCATTGAGCTGGCTGCTTGTCGCCACGTCGATTCGCGCGATCCCGTTGACGATCCCGTCGACTGCCGATTCGTCGAAGCGCCGCGCGTAGATGGCGCTTCGCGCCCACGAGAAGGCAACGAGGTTCACTACTCCGTCGACGCCTCGGCGATCGAAAGAGGCGAACAGGTCGGTGAACCAGAAGTACGGTCGAATCACGACCGTGTCATAGACCAGGTCGAAGAACAGCTTCTGCTCGAGAACACCGTAGAGCTTGCTGTACCGCTCTTTGATGATGCGGGTGTTGACGACCACCGTTCGGCGGCCGTACATCCACCAGCCAGCCACGATGCCCGCGGTCGCGATCGTCAGAGAGGCGCCCGCGACTTGGAGCTCCGGCCACTGCCCGTGGCCGCCGAGGAAGTTGGCGAACGCCGGCGAGGCGAATCCCAGTACCACGGAGATTCCTGCCAGCACCCCCATGGGTGCCAGCATCAAGAACTGCCCTTCATGCAGCTCGGTCTGTTGGGGCCCTCCGAAGATCCGAAACAGCATCCGGGCCACGTAGAACGCGGTGAGCCCTGAGGCGATGAGCGCAAGCCCTGCCACGAAGAGCTGCTGTTCGTGAACCAGAACTGCGAAGATCTCGTCTTTTGAGAAGAAGCCGGAGAACGGGAAGCCGCCGGCCAGTGCGAATGTGCCCACGGTGAAGGTTCCCGCGGTGAATGGCATCTTCGGCCCAAGTCCGCCCATGAGCCGCATATCTTGGGTATGCGCAGCATGGATGATGACGCCCGCGCCGAGGAACAGCAGTGACTTGAAGAACGCGTGCGTGGTGAGGTGGAACAGCGCGGCCTCGGCGCTTCCGGCTCCCAGGGCCATGAACATGAACCCCAGCTGCGAGATGGTCGAGTAGGCGAGCACCTTCTTCACGTCGTGTTGCACGCAGGCCAGCACCGCTCCCATCAAGGCGGTCGCGACGCCGACATACAGCACGAGATGCATCACCCACGGCGTAAGGGCGATGAGCGGGAGCATGCGTGCAACCACGTAGATGCCGGCGGCGACCATCGTAGCGGCGTGGATGAGCGCCGAGGCGGGGGTGGGGCCAGCCATCGCGTCGGGCAGCCAGACGTGCAATGGGATCTGCGCCGACTTGCCCATGGCCGCAAGCACAAGCCCGAATCCCGCCGCCGCCAGCGCCGCTGCCGGCCAACGGCCCAAAGAACCCAGCATCTCCTCGTAGCCGAATGTGCCCAGCGTCTCGAAGGTGACGAATAGAGCAAGGAGAAAGCCCAAGTCGCCTACCTTGGTTGTGAGAAACGCCTTCTGAGATGCCTTGCGGGGGGCGTCATTCTCGAACCAGAAGCCGATGAGCAGATACGAGCACAGCCCCATCATCTCCCAGGCCATGAACGTCAGCAGAAGGTTGCTCGACAAGACGAGCACAAGCATCGCCGAAGTGAACAGCGACAGCACGGCGAAGTACCAGCCCTCCCGCTTGTCTTCGTGCATGTAGCCCAGGGAGTAGATCTGAACGCAGGCTCCGACGATCGTGACGACCAGCAGAAGAGCGGCGGCGATCGGATCGAGTGCCATCGACAACTCGACTTCGTGTCCGCCCAGCACCGCGAAGAGCAGCGAGCCGCGCCAGACGGCCTCCTCGGTCCCCCCCGGCCAGACTCGGCCGAACGCCACGATGGAGAGCGCGAGCGAGGCGAACGCCGCTCCGACAGGCAGCCACAGGAGTCGCATCCGTGCTCGTCTGGGCAGGACGAGAAGGACGGCGAAGGTCGCCGCGGGGAGCGCCGGTATGGCGACGACCCAGTTCATCTACGACCTCTGGGGCGCCCTGAGTCAGACGCGCTAGCCGCCCAACACACGTGCAAGCTCCTTCGAGTAGGGGTCGAAGTACTGGAGCGTCCAGTACCACCAAACGCCCATGAGCAGGGAGAGCGTGGCCAAGGGCAGGAGCACCATGACCTCTCGGCGTGTCGCATCCGGCGCGTCGGCAATGGATGGCGATACCTCGCCAAGGATGACCCGTTGCACCATCCACAGCATGTACGCAGCACCGAGCAGCACGCCGATCGCCGCGAGCACGGTGAAAGCGGGCGCAAGGCTGGATTGCCATGCACCGAGCAGCGAGAGGAACTCCCCCACGAAGCCCGACAGGCCCGGAAGCCCAAGGGATGCGAAGGACGCGAACGCCAGCAGGCCGGCCAGCACCGGGATCTTCCCGGCCAGTCCCGAGACTTCCGATATCTGCCTGGTGTGCGAGCGTTCGTAGATCATGCCGACGGACAGGAAGAGCATCGCCGAGAGGAGCCCGTGGCTTATGTTCACCGCCTGCGCTCCGTCAAGGCCCACCGCAGTGCCGGCCGAGATCCCGAGCATCGCGAATCCCATGTGCGAGACGGATGAGTAGGCGACCAGCTTCTTGAGGTCGGTCTGGGCGAAGGCGACGTACGCGCCGTAGATGATCGAGACCACGGCGAGCACCCCGAGGAATCGGCTCCACGCCTGCCATGCCTCGGGAAGGATGGGGAGGGAGATCCTCATGAAGCCGTACGTGCCCATCTTCAGGAGTATGCCGGCGAGGAGCGCAGATGCGGCTGTAGGCGCTTCGACGTGCGCGTCGGGCAGCCACGTGTGCAGAGGGAAGATCGGCACCTTGACCGCGAACCCGAGGAAGAACGCCAGGAACACCCACCACTGGAAGTCGGCGGGAAAGCCGCGGTCGACGAGTTGCAGCATGTCGAACGTGCCACCTTGCGGGTGCAGGTACAGCGCGAGGATCCCCACGAGCATCATGACGGCGCCCAACATCGTGTAGAGGAAGAACTTCACGGCCGCGTACGCTCTGCGCTCGCCTCCCCATACCGCGATGAGGAAGTACATCGGGACGAGAACGAGTTCCCAGAACACGTAGAAGAGCACGAAATCCAGTGCCATGAAGACGCCGTTCGTGCCAACGGCCAGGAGCAGGATCATGGCGAAGTAGAACTTGGGCCGCTGGTCGATCTTCCAGCTTGCTATCACGGCGAGGAACGAGAGCAGGGCCGAGAGGCCGACGAGGAGTGCAGACAAGCCGTCGATTCCGAGGTAGTACTGGATGTTCGCAACAGGGATCCACGCATGCCGCTCGACGAACTGCGGCCCCCCGCCGGGATTCATGGTGGCTACCGCGAACACCGCGATCGCCAGCACGACACCGGACACGGCGGCTGCGATCCAGCGGGGCCACGTTGGCCGGTCTGAAGGTACGAGCATCATCGAGACCGCGCCAAGCAGTGGCAGGAACACCATCAGGCTGAGGATCGGCGGCATGATCACACCCCCTTTCCTGAAGGTCGGTCTTCGCCTCTGCGCTCGGCGTCACGCCGAGGCCGTGGCGTGGTGCTGATCTCGATCGTTCTCACCGGCTACCCTCTCATCCTTGTGTAACTGTCGACGGCCGAGATGTCGCTCGTGCGGCTGAGCGACACGATAAGTGCCAGCGCGACTCCCACTTCGGCAGCTGCTACCGCTATCAGGAAGACGACGAAGCTGATTCCGGCTGCGGGCTGCTCGGTATTGAAGACCGAGAACGCCACGAAGTTGATGTTGACGGCGTTGAGCATGAGTTCGACGCAGACGATCACACGAAGGGCGCTTCTTGAGGTGAGGACTCCGAATAGTCCGATGCAGAAGAGCACCGCTGCCAAGACGAGATAGTGGGTCAGTGTGATCACCGCACGCCACCGACCTCGGCGGAAACGTCCGGCTGCGAGTGCTCGTCGGCCCCGCGTCGGGCCTCCACCGTGTCTCCCATTCGCGCCAAGACGATCGCTCCGACGAGCGCGATAGTCAGAAGCAGCCCGGCAATCTCGAATGGAAGCACGTAGCGGGAGAACAACAGCTCAGCCAGCGCAGCTGTGTCGGGCGGCTGGCCGGGCGAGGTCTCCAGCCGGGCCGTGACCATCGCGAGGGCGAGCACGCCGAACAGGACAAGGGTCGCACCGGCCGCTACCCAACGACCCGCAGGTGCGGGATTGCCGATTCGCTCAGGGGAAGGGCTGGCCAGCATGAGCACGAAGAGCACGAGTATCGTGATGGCGCCTCCGTAGACGAAGAGCTGCATGGCGGCGAGAAACTGGCTGCCCAGAAGCAGGTACAGCGCTGCTATCGCAAGCAGGGTGACGAACAGCGACATGACCGCGTGGACCAGCATGCGCGCGCGCAGGAGCCCAACCGCTCCGGCGATCGCGATGGCGGCGTAGACATAGAAGAAGACCAGCGACAGACTCACGCGTCTCCCTCCTTGGCCGGCGGAGTGACGTCCAGGTCGGGCGCCCCCGCGAGCGACTCGGCGGTGGCGCGGTACAGGACGAGAATGGTCTCGGCGCGCGTCGCCGATGCGTTCTCGAAATCCCCGGTATGCCTGAGGCCCTGCGTCGAGCACTGCTCCACGCAGATGCCCGCAGTACATGCAGCGGCCCAGGTCGATCGAGAACTCCTTGAGCACCCGTCCCGGCGCGCCCTCTCGCCTCTCGGATTCGATCGTGATGGCGTCGTCCGGGCAGCTCTTCTCGCACAGCAGACACGCCTTGCACTGCGGCGCACCGCTCTCGTCGATTCCCAGCGCGAAGGACATACGACTGCGCTCGGGCAGCTGTCGCTTCACGTTGGGGTACTGGATCGTGAACGTGGGCTTGAACAGGTGCTTGAACGTCGTGACCATGCCCTTCGCGATGCCGATCATGTCGACACCTCCCGGGCCGCCTTCGCGGCTGCGCGAGCGTCGTTCCCGGCGTGGGCGCCGAGTCGCGCGACCACCCACATGAACACACCGGCGGCGGCGAACTCGATGACGACGAGCACGGCTATGTGAGTCACGATACCGATCGCGGTGAGGAAGACGTTGAGCAGCGCTGCGGGGAGCAGCATCTTCCAGCCGATCGCCATGAGTTGATCCACGCGCACACGGGGAATCGTGCAGCGTACCCAGATCACCGAGAAGACGACCCCGTAGGTCTTGAGGGTCAGCCAGATCCAGCCCGGGAGAACCGGTCCCGTCCAGCCGCCGAGGAACAGCAGCGCGGTGAGGAGCGAGAGGGTGAACAGGTTCGCATACTCGGCGACGAAGAACAGCGCGAACCGCATGCTCGAGTACTCGGTGTTGTAGCCCGATACGAGCTCCGACTCTGCCTCGGGCATGTCGAAGGGTATTCGATTGAGTTCGGCGAGCACGCAGATGTAGAACAGGATGAAGGCGAAGGGTTGCGTGACCACGTTCCACGCGCCCGCCTGCGACTCGACGATCGTCGATAGCTGCATCGAACCAGCGAGCATGACCACGCCCATCACGGCGAGGACCATGGGGACTTCATAGCTGATCTGTTGGGCTCCTGCCCGGAAGCCGCCCATCATCGAGTACTTGTTGTGAGAGGCCCAGCCGCCTACGAGGATTCCCACGGGGAACAGCGCCGCGACGCCGAAGACCAGGAAGATGCCGGTATCGAAGCTCATCCCGGCGATCTGCTGGACCCAGGGCGTGGCTGCGTAGACCAGTATCGACGGGATGAACGCGATCAGCGGGGCAATCATGAACAGCAGGCGGTCCGCGCCCTCGGGCACGAGGTCCTCCTTGCCCAGGAGCTTGAGGGCATCGGCGAACGGCTGCATCAGCCCGTGCCAGCCGGTCCGCATCGGACCGAGGCGGTCCTGCATGTGCCCGAGCGTCTTGCGCTCGAGCCACATCACGACGACGGTGTTGAGCATCACGACGATCACGAGGACCACGATGCCGATGAGGATCATGACGGCGTCCATCATCGGTCGATCTCTCCCATCACGACGTCGACGGATCCCATGATCGCGACGACGTCACCGATGCGGCGTCCGTTCAGCACCGCGGGTGTGACGTGCAGGTTCGAGAAGGCGGGGGAGCGGATCTTGAGCCGCCACGGGGTCGCGCTGCCGTCGCTCACAAGGAGCACACCGAGCTCGCCGCGCGGGCTCTCGACACGGCGGAATGCGGTGCCGGCGGGAGGCTTGAGCAGCCGTGGAGCATCCGCGTTCGCGACTGGCCCCTCCGGCATGCCGTCGAGGGCGTCCAGCGCGATGCGCGCGGACTCTCGCATCTCGGCTACGCGCACGGTGTAGCGGTCGAACGTGTCGCCCACCTCGCCGAGAGGGACTCTTATGTCGAGGTCGGCGTAGGCCGAGTAGGGCTCGTCGCGCCTCAGGTCGATGTCGACGCCCGACGCCCTGGCCATCGGTCCCGTCACACCGTAGTCGACGATCGTCTCGGGCTCGATGATGCCGATCCCGCGCGACCTCGCCCGGAAGATCTCGTTGTTGGTGAGCAGCGACTCGTACTCGTCGACCTCCTTGTCGAAGGTCGTGAGGATGGAGCGAATCTCCTCGGCGATCCCTGGCGGCAGGTCGGCCTTGACGCCGCCGGGCCGGAAGTAGTTGAACATCATCCGACCGCCGGTGACCGCCTCGTAGACGTCCATGATCCGCTCGCGGTACCTGAAGGCGTACAGGAAGGGGGTCAGCGCTCCCAGGTCGAGCCCGCAGGCCGCGAACCACGTGTGGTGGCTGGAGATGCGGCACAACTCGCTCATCAAGACGCGCAGGTACTCGGCTTTGGGGGTGACCTCGATCTCGGCGAGTTCCTCGGCGGCGAGAAGGAAGGCCAGCTCGGTGTGGAAGCCCGAGACATAGTCGGCCCGGTCCATCATCGGTATGCACGCGCGGTAGTTGCGGCTCTCACATAGCTTCTCGATGCAACGGTGAAGGTAGCCGTGAGTCGGCTCCGACGCGACGACGACCTCACCGTCGAGGGCGAGCCACAGGTGCAACACGCCGTGCATGCTGGGGTGCTGAGGACCCATGTGCAGGACGATCCGCTCGGAGCGCATCGAAGGGTCGGCCTCCCCGGCGGGCGCCTCGAAGCCGCGCGTGTCGCCGTGGCTCGCGGTGGCCTCGGCGACCTGGGCCTCGCTCACGCCGCCCGGCGCAAGCTCGAAGTCCTTGCGCAGCGGATGGCCAACGAAGTCGTCGCGCAGCACGATACGGCGTAGGTTCGGATGACCCTCGAATCGGACACCGAACAGGTCGTAGACCTCACGCTCGAGGGGAGCCGCTCCGGTCCAAAGGCCTGCGACCGAGGGGATCGACGGCGCCGCGGAGGCGACGGCGACCTTGAGCACGACCGTGGTGGCGTCCGAGCGCCGAGTGAGTCCGTACACGAGTTCGATTCCGGAGCCCTCGCCCTTGTCGACCGCCGTCAACAGCGCAAGATGCGTGAAGCCGCGTTCGTGCTTAAGCGCCGAGAGAGCGCCGATGAGATCGGCCGGGGTCGTGCACGCGCACGATATGGCACCGCGCCCCAGAGTCGTCGTGTCGAAGACACCGGCAAGTCCGTCCAGCGCGACATCGACAGTTGCTGCTTCTGCCGCGCTCACGTGCGTCGGCCTTCAGCGACCCAGCGATCGGCCGCCGTCATCTCGCCAGCGGCGTTGCGCTCCATCAGCATGAGCAGCGCGTCGATGAGGGCCTCGGGGCGCGGCGGGCATCCCGGCAGGTAGATGTCGACCGGTATGATCGAGTCAACGCAGTTCACGACGTTGTATCCGTCGGCGAACGGGCCCCCGCTGACCGCGCATGAGCCCATGGCGATCACGTACTTGGGCGACGCGATCTGCTCGTAGAGCAGCTTGAGGCGCGGTGCCATCTTGAGGTTGATGGTGCCCGCGACGATCATGCAGTCGGACTGGCGCGGCGAAGCGCGGAAGAAGATGCCCAGCCGGTCGGTGTCGTAGCGCGCCGAGCCGACCGTCATCATCTCGATCGCGCAACACGCCGTTCCGAAGGTAAGCGGCCACATCGAATGGCCGCGGGCCCAGCGCATCATCAGGTCGAGCGGTCCGATCAGGACCGGCACCTCGCGCTCTACACCCACTCGAGAGCCCCCTTACGCCACGCGTAGGCGAGTCCGAGAACCAGGATGCCGATGAACACCGCCATCTCGACGAGCCCGTACACTCCGAGCTTGCGGACGATGACAGCCCAGGGATAGAGGAACACGGCTTCAACGTCGAAGACGACGAACACAAGGGCGAACACGTAGTACCGGATGCGGAAGCGGATCCACGGCTGTCCTACCGGCAGCTCGCCGCATTCGTAGGCGCTCGCCTTGAGCAGCCCCGGCTCTCTCGGAGCGAGCCATCGGGGCAGGGTGACGAGGATGAAGGCCAGAGCAGCGCCGACAACGAGAAAACCCGTGAATACGAGAACCGCGAGATCCATGCCCGGCTACCCTTCCCCCCGAAGCGTCGTGCACGGTGCCCCGTTGGTGTCTTCATACGACTCGAAAGCCGATAACCCTGCGAGAATGCACGATGTTGTGGGAATCTGGACGTAGATGGATATCGCACGAGCGATCGCGCATCGTGCGCGCCGGGCGTCGTCCGGCATTGGCGGACCGGGCCGCTGACACGGGGATGGAGAGAGCCATGGAACCCGATCGCAACTTCGCGGTGATCACAGACAGCACGGCTGACATCGCACCGGACCGAGCGGCGGCCGAAGGCGTCGAAGTCGTGCCGCTGACCGTGTCGTTCGGCATGGAGACGATGCCCGACGGCGCGCTGACGCAAGAGCAGTTCTTCGCCCGCATGAAGATCGAGTCCCGTTTGCCGACCACGGCACAGCCTCCGGTCGGGCTCTTCGTCGAGGCCTACGAGCGGGCGCTCGAAACCGCCGAGAACGTGCTGTCGGTCCACATCTCCAGCAAGCTCTCGGGGACGATAGACTCCGCCCGACAAGCGGCGGAGCAGTTCGCGGGCCGGGTGCACGTGTTCGACTCGCTGAACCTCTCCTGGGGGCTCGGGTGGCAGGTACTCGAGGCTGCTGCAGCCGCGGCTGAGGGGCTGAGCGTGGCCACAGCGGTCGAGCGTCTGGAGCGCGCGCGGGAGCGCGTTCGGCTCATCGTCGGACTCGATTCCCTCGACAACCTCGCGAAAGGCGGACGCATCGGCAAGGTCTCGGCGTTTCTCGGCACCATGCTCAGCGTGAAGGTGACACTCAGTGTGGATGAGAACGGCGAGTTCTACCCGGTCGCGCGTTCGCGTGGCGAGCGTGCCGCGCTCGAGCACACGTTGGAGTGGGTGACCGAGCAGATGGCCGGACGGACTCGGGGCAGGTTCGCTGTCGGGCATGCCCTTTCAGCCGAGCGTGCCGCGCGCATGGCCGATGCGATTCGCGCTCGCTTCGACGTCGAGGACCTCGTGATCTATGAGGCGGGCACGGTGATATGCGCCCACACCGGAACCGGCTGGGGCGTGGCCGTGCTCCCCTCCGAGTAGGAATGCGCATGGAGTACTCGGAGCGGATAGACCAACAGATCGCAGAGCTGCTGAGCACTCGCAATCGTGTGACCCCGGCTCATCTCCCGGGTATTCCCGACGAAGACGGCGCCGCTCTGCTCGAGCACTATGCGCGGCTGCACGGCGCCGAGCAACACGTCAGGTGGGATGGCGCTCGGCTGCTCCGCGTGCGGCCGCTTGCCGAGCAGGCCGAGGTGCCCGAACCCGCCGCCAACGGGCAGGCGGTCGCCGCCGCTGAAGCGTCGGGGCAGCGGCAGAAGCCGAGCCCCGTGGACCAGGTGCTCGCCGCTCCGGTGGAGAAGTCGCTGCTCGATTCGGCGGCATCGGCTCCGGTCTCGGCCTGGCTGTGGCTGCTGCCGCTCGGGCTCGGTCTGCCGGGCGGGCTGATCGCCTGGCTGCTGGCGAAGGACACCAACCGCGGTGTCGCCCGCGCGATGCTCGTCGTAAGCGTGATCGTGACCGTCCTGTCACTGGTCGCAGGCGTGTCGCTGCGAGGCGCGTTCGAGCGCATGGGCACCATCATCCAGCCGGGCGGGTAGCACTAGGCTTCGTCGGCGACGGCCGTACCTACTCCGCGCGCCTGCCGGTCAGCGGATCCGCGGCGCCGGGCACCGACCAGAGTCCCGTATCGGCGCGTCTCGCCTCCTGCTGGTAGGCGACGAAGCTCTCGGCGTATCTGACATTGGGTGGGAACGTGTAGATCTGAGCGTATCCGTCGAGGAGCAGGCGCGCGTTGAGCATCTTGGAGCGGACTTGGGCATCGGAGCGGTCGGTCGGCTCTTCGAGCCACACGTAGGCGAGCAGGCGGCCGTACCGGTCGCGAAGCTCGGCGTCGGTCTCGAGCCACACGGTGCGACCGTCTATGAGCTCCTTCGTGTGGTTCGACGCGGCCTTGCCGTACGGCTCGATCTCGCGCGTCGACTCAGGCGTATCGATGCCGATGAAGCGCACCTTCTCGCGCACGCCGTCGATGACTATGTGGGCGGTGTCGCCGTCTACGACGCGCACCACTTGGCCGCTGACCAGTCGATCGTTCGTCGCCGATGAAGGCGCCGGTTCGCCCAGGGGCGCCGAGCCTACGGCGACGCATCCCGACAAGGCGACGCCCAGCGCGAGCAGCCACGCGATGGCGAGCGGACGGGCCAAGAACCGGGCGCCTCGTGGGTGCGTTCTCATGAGTCGCAGTCTAGCGCAGGCACCTGTTCCCCGAGCGCTCCGGGGGGCGGCGGGATGCAGGCGCGCCGCGCGGGGCTCGTGCAACACAAGAAGGGAGCCGGCGCTTCGCCGGCTCCCTTTCACTTCGCTTGAAGCGGGTGGGTGTGTCCTAGTTGGTCTGAGCGGTTGCGAGTGCCGGCTCAGCTTGGAGCGAGAGCGCGAGCTCCAAGGCCTCTTGGTCGCGACGGGCGAGCCAGAACAGCACTGACGCGGTGAGCATCGGCCCGATGGCGAACAGGACCATGATGATCCACACGCCCATCTCGAACTGGTAGATGATCCCGTATGCGGCCACGGCTGCCGAGGCGAGCGCCAGAAGTGCAGCTGCCGCTCGTTCGTAGTACCAGCCGACGACCAGGGTCGCGACGGTGGCGGCAAGGGGCAGGAACGCCGCCAGCAACGCCCACGACGTTCCCGTCCGCTGGAACGAGAACAGCCCGGCGAAGGTCGCGATCGACCAGAAGACTCCGCCGGCGATCACGAACGCACGGGCAACACCGCGCTCCACGGCGATTCGCATTCTCGTGTCTTCGACCACAACAGGTTCCTCCTTGCGAGATTCGACGACGTCGTACGCCATCGCGCCCAGAAGCGCGGGCACCGCGAGCACGAACAGCCCTGCGGCCACGATACCGACGATGAGTAGTGTTGCTCCGATTATCAGCGCCATCTTCCGCACCTCCGAACGTAGCGAGCCGCCTGGCGGCTCCGAACTCTCAAGGAGAGTATCGCCACGCATCGGCCACGCCGGGTTCGTGAGCGGTTGAGGTCGTGTTAGGGTTCCGTGAAGCGGCCGCTGGCTCGCGTTGAGCCGCTCCACCGAGGGTTCAGGCCGCTGGCAGCGTGAAGCCGAACGTCGTGCCGGTTCCGGGCGCCGATGTCACGTCGATCGCCGAGCCGTGCGCTTCGACGATCTCCTTCGCTATCGCGAGTCCCAGTCCCGCTCCGCCGCCTCCCGCACGCGATGAGTCGGCCCGGTAGAACCTCTCGAAGACGCGCGAGACCTCCTCGGGCGCGATCCCGGAGCCCTCATCGGCGACCTCGAGTCTGACTCGGCCGGCTTCCGCTCGCGCGCGAAGGTGAACCGACGAGCCCTCGGGGGAGTGCTTGAGGGCGTTGTCCGTGAAGCTCAGCAACACCTGAACGATCTTGTCGCGGTCGCCTTGGACCCGTATCTCGGGGTCCTCCACGTCGACGGCGAGCGTCACGCCCACCTGGTCGGCGAGCGGATGCATGACGCGCGCGACGTCACCCAGCAGTTCGGCGGCGAGCTCGGGGGTCTTCTTGAGTCGCAGGCTGCCCGCCTCGAGCTGTGCGAGCGTGAGCAGGTCGGCCACGAGGCGTCCCAATCGGTCGGCCTCGATCTGCATCGTGTGGATGAAGTCGTCGCGGACCTCGGGCACTTCCTTCGCGCCGTCCTCGAGCAGCTCGAGCATGCCCTTGAGCGCGGCGATGGGAGTGCGCATCTCGTGGCTGGCATCCGCGATGAAGCGACGCTGCGCATCCTCTATCCGCCGCTGCTCGGTGACGTCTGCGAGCAGAAGCACCGCTCCGTCGACCTGGCCTCTGGCATCGAGCAGCGGGGTGCAGTGAAGCAGCACGATCCGGTCTCCCAGGGGGACCGCCCCGACCTTGCGGTGCCCTTGCAGGCCACTGCGGACCACCTCCAGTACCTCCGGCGAGGTGACGGCCTGCTCTGCCGGGGAGCCGGGGAGCAGGTGCTCCGAGGCACCGAGCAGCCGAACGGCCTCCGGGTTGGTCACGCTCACGAGTCCCTGCGCATCGAAGGCGACGACTCCTTCGGCCATGGACTCGACGACGGCGGCGATCTGCTGCCTGCTCTCCTCAAGCTCCGAGAAGGCCTCACCGAGTGTCGAAGCCATCGCGTTGTAGGAGACCGCGAGGTCGTGGACCTCGTCGGGCACGAAGCCGGTGGGCAGCCGTTGCTGGAAGTCACCGGCCGCCATCGAGGCGGCGGCTTCAGACATGGCCTGGATGCGCTTGCTGATCAGTTGCGAGAACGCGAAGCCCAGCAGCCCGGCGATGGCAAGCGACACCCAGAAGGTCACCCACAGCCGGTCCCGGAGCGCTCTGAGGATCGCGACGGGTTGATCGACCGAGCCGGCTGTGACGACCACCCCTTCGACGCGCCCGTCCTCACCGCGCAGTGACTTGGACGCTATCACCCAACCGTTGGGCCGCAGGTCGCTTGCTGCGTACGAGCTCTGTGCGTCAAGCGCGCCGAGCCGTGCGCTTTCGAGTACCGGGTCGCCCGGGTTCGTGTCGTACCCCGACTCCAGCAAGGCGCCCTCCCGGTCGTAGACCCAGATGCCGCCGCCGTAGATATCGCGGTACTCGGTCACGAGCTCTCGGATTCGCGACGTGCCCGAGAGCTCGATGGGAAACTCGGGGCCGAGGCGTTGCGCGAGGGCTGAGGCGTTGCGCAGCTCGGTGGTCTCGGTCAGTCGCTTGAGGGTGGCGCGAAGCCCGGCGGACAGCGAGCCGGAGAGCACGAGCATCGCGACGACGATGACCACAACGAACAGCTCGGTCTGCCACAGCCGGATCGAGCCCCGTCGTCGGGGCGGGGTGCGCTTGGGATCCCCGGGGCTACCGCTCGAGCTGCCCTGCGGCATTCGCCTAGGGCTCTCTGAGCCGGTAGCCATAGCCGCGGACCGTCAACACGTACTCCGGGTTCTTGGGGTCCGTCTCGATCTTCTCTCGGATGTTGTGGATGTGCACGTCCACAGCCCGCTCGTCCCCCACGGGCGATTCGTCCCATAGCGCCTCGAGGATCGCCTGTCGCGAGTACGCCTTGCCGGGATGGTGAGCGAGGTGAAGCAAGATGCCGTACTCGGATGTGGTCAGGTGGATCGCCTGTCCCGACAGCTTCACTTGGCGGGCGAGCGTGTCTATCTCAAGCTCGCCGACCTCGATGCACGCGCTATCACCCGGGCCTGCGTCGACGCGGCGCAAGATCGCCTTCACCCTGCTCACCAGCTCGCGTGGAGAGAAAGGCTTGGTCACGTAGTCGTCGGCACCGAACTCAAGGCCGAGGATCCGGTCGACCTCATCGCCTCGGGCGGAGAGCATGATGATCGGTACGTTCGAGCGCGCCCTCAGGTCCTTGGCGATCTCGAGGCCCGACTTGCCAGGCAGCATCACGTCGAGGATGACCAGGTCGGGCCTGACCTGCGTGAGCATGAACTCGGCGCCAAGACCGTCGCGGGCCGTGTGGACCTCGTAGCCAGCCTCGGTCAGGGCATACTCCACGACCTTGAGGATGGACTCCTCGTCATCGACGGCCAGTACGCGTTTCATCGGCTTGCGCGCTCCTCGCGTGCGGTGGCGGTTCACACACCGAGCATAGCCGAAGCGTCTCGAAGAGCAGCTAACACAACCCTAACATTTCGGTAATACTAGACGAATGGGCGTGTTGAGAGCGCCTGCTAGTGTTTGTGCGATTGCTGCGACCCTCCGGCATAGGGTGGTGTAGGCGCCATAGAAGCGACGAGTTCCCCTTCCAGGTTCGGCTACCGGGAGTCCGCCCCGAGGGTTGCCGGGGTACCGGTTCTAGCGCTGGCCCTCATGTTCCTCTTCCTCCTTCTCGCACCCCACTCCGCCCACGCGCTCTCGGCCACCGGCGAGCTCGCGTTCTATCCCTGCACCGACTGCCACCCGGTCACCGTGGGTGCGAACGGTAAGCCCACCAAGGCGCTTCCCGGCGGCAAGGAGAAGCACGAGATCGAGCTCCAGTCCCACGACATCCTGGGCGAAGGCGACAAGGCGTGTCTGGCGTGTCACTCCGACCCGTCCGCCAACCCCGGGCTGATGATCCTGCCCGACGGCTCCACGGTCGACATCACCGGCGAGGTGTCGCGCGTGTGCCAGCGCTGCCACTTCGAGCGATACACCGACTGGCAGTTGGGCATCCACGGCAGGGGCCAGCCGAAGTGCTCGGCCGCCGGCTGCCACGACCCGCACACTCCGGGCTGGATCTACGTGGCGGCGCTGCCGCCGTTCCAGGGCACCGGCATCGAGGTCAAGGCCACCGCGCCCCGCGAGCCCTTCACGGCGATGGCGCCGCCCCCGGTCGCCCCGCCGGTCTACACGCCGACGTGGTTGGCGGTCTTCACGGTTCTCGGCGTGCTTCTCGCCGCTGCCCTGGTCGGGTTCATCACGCTTGGAAGGCGAAAGGCATGAGCGACACCCCGAGAGACGACACCACGGACGCGCCGTGCACCGCCGCGCCGCAAGGTGCGGGCGCACCCGAGGGCATGACGCTGTCGCGCAGGCGCTTTCTCGAAGGCATCGGCGCGGCGGCCGGTCTCGTGGCCGCCGGCGCGCTGCCGGCAGCGGTGAGCGTACTGCCCGGGTCGGCCCTCGCAAGTGAGACGCCCGCGACCGCCGAGGCGGAGTCCGGGATCGAGTGGGCGGTCGAAGAGGATGAGGCGGTCAACTACCCGGGCCACACCGTGTCCTACGCGCCCCCTCCCGGGGATCAGAAGTGGGCGATGGTGATCGACGTCAAGGCCTGCATCGGGTGCAGGAGATGCGTCTACGCGTGCGTCAAGGAGAACAACATCGGGCGCGAGTCGGGCTTCACCTATATCCAGGTGCTCGAGATGCTGCCCGGCAAGGTCGACATCGAGCACTCCAACGTCGACTACACCGAGGGCGGGCGCCCCGACAGGTGGTATATGCCGGTCCAGTGCATGCATTGCGCGAAGCCCACCTGCGTCTACGGCTGCCCCGTCAAGGCCACCTGGAAAGACCCCGACGGCATCGTGATCATCGACTACGACAAGTGCATCGCGTGTAGGAACTGCATGGTCACCTGCCCGTATGACGCGCGCCACTTCAACTGGGTGGAGCCTGAGGTACCGAAGGCCGAGATCAACCCCAAGGTGCCGCTTGAGGAGAAGGCCGGCGTGGTTGAGAAGTGCACCTTCTGCGTCCAGCGCACCCGCGAGGGCAAGACCACGGTGTGCACCGAGGCCTGCCCGGTGGGCGCGCGCAAGTTCGGGGATCTCTCCGATCCGGAGTCCGAGGTCTCCAAGATCATCGCGACAAGGCGCGTGTGGCGCTTGAAGGAAGAGACCGGTAACGACCCGATGATCTGGTACGTGGGGTGATGGCGATGAGTGAGGACACCGCCATGACCGCCGAGGGAACGACCGCGAAGACGCCGGGCACCGTGCGCCTGATCGGCATCGACTTCACCTTCGGCAAGCTCAAGACCGCCGGGCCGCGCTACTGGGCGTTCGTCTCGCTGCTCATGACCTTCTTCGCGCTGGGAATGATGGCGTGGGGTGCCGCTCTTGCCAACGGCGGCTCGGTGATGGCAATGCGCGACGCCTACCCGTGGGGGCTGTGGTTCGCCAACTACATGTACTACATCGGCCTGTCCGCCGGAGGGCTCGTGGTCTACGCGAGCGTGCACCTGTTCGGCGCCAAGCAGTTCGCGCCGCTCTCGCGCCTGGCGGTGCTGCAGGCCGGCGTGCTCGTGATGATGGCGCTGCTGGGCATCGTGACCGACATGGAGCGCCCGTGGCGAGCGGTCTGGATGCTGCTCACCCCCAACCCCACGTCACCGTTCATCTACACCGGCTCTGCGGCCAACATCTACATGCTCATCTGCTTCGTCGACCTGTGGGTGCTGATCACCGGCAAGGGGGGCCACAAGCTCGCGCACCGAATGACCCTGATCGCGCTGCCCTTCGCGGTCTACCTGCATACGACGACGGCGTTCGTGCTCGTCATGAACAAGTCACGAGAGCTATGGAACACGGCGATGCTGGTGCCGATCTTCCTGACCTCGGCGACCGCTTCAGGGATAGCCCTGTTGATGATCTGCGCCTACATCATGCAGCACTACGGCGTGCTCAAGTTCACGACCGGTATGTTCAGAAGCCTCGCGACCCTGCTAGCGACGGTCATCATCATCGACCTGTTCCTGCTGGTGGTCGAGATCCTGGTGGTCTACTGGCCCACGAGCGCCAAGCCGGGCCACACCATCCGTTTCAACGAGTTCCTCTTCGGCGAGTACGCCAAGTTCTTCATCCCTGTGCTCGTGCTCGGGCTACGATCGCTTTTGCGCTCCTCGCAGGGCGCAAGAACCGGCACCTGCCCGCCATCCAGCTCACCGCTGCGTCTCTGTACGTGGTCGCGATCTTCCTCAAGCGCTACTCGCTCATGGCGATGGGCTTCGTGATCAACCCCCTCGGCAAGCGTCAGTCGGTATACGTTCCGAGTCTCACGGAAGTGCTCATCGCGCTTGGTCTGCTCGCTGTGGGTCTGCTGATCATGACGCTCGCGGCCAAGGTGCTCCCACTCGAAGTGCCCAAAGACGAGCACCTCGAGGAGTACGCGCCCGACACGCCGGTCATCGGCAAGTCCGCTGTTGCGGCGACGGCCGAGCTGGCCTCAGAGTCGGCGATCGAGGCCGGGTGACACTCCTGTGAGCCCACGCGACCGCACACCTGCAGCGCGTTGGCGCCTGCCGGCCCTCGTGGCCTTCATCGCGTTCGTGGTGATCCTGGTGATCGCCGCTGCGGTGACGCTTCCGCTGCTGGCGACCTCGACCTCGGACTTCTTCTCCCGCTATCACCTGCTCAACCGCCGTTTCGTCAACCTCGAGGGCTCGGCACACGAGGGCATCGGCTGCCGGACGTGTCACGAGACGCAGCCGGTTCAAAACGGCGTAGCGCTGGTCGGGGACTTCTACCGCAGCCTGGTCACGAGCGAGCCTTTGCCCGCGTACTACAAGTTCAGCCCTCCCAAGCCGGAGGCGTGCCTTCAGTGTCACGAGAGCGATTGGGCGTACTCTGCGGCCCAGACCAAGCGCATCCCGCACCCTGCACACACACGCGTGGCGGCTGAGACGCGCGACTGCGTTCGATGTCACAAGTGGACTGCGCACTTCGAGAGCTACATGGACAAGCACAAGCAGATGCCCTTCTCGGGAGTGTGCGTTGCGTACGGTTGTCATGTCGGTACCAAGCAGACCGACCAGTGCTTCGACTGCCATCACGTGCTACGTAGGTCCGCCGAGGAGTGGACCAAGGAGCATCCCAAGGTGGTCGAGGCCACCGGAGATGCTGCGTGCACCGAGTCCTGCCACAAGGTGGAGCAGTGCCAGACGTGTCACACGACCGGGAAGGTCCCCGAGTTCAAGGGCCTGACGCTCGAGCTCGGCATGAAGTCCATCGAGGCGCTGCACGTCAAGAAGGACTGGACGCCTCGCTACCACGGGCCCGAAGCGCTCAAGGACCAGTCCAAGTGCCTGCTCTGTCACCAGTCCGAGGGCGAGTGTGATGAGTGCCACCGCCAGCGCCCGGCGTTCCACGGGTCCACCGACACGTGGATCGGCCGTCACGCGAAGAGGGCGAAGCGCGTGGACGATCCGCGCTGCCTCGCCTGTCACGAGACCGCCTACTGCAAGGAGTGCCACGACCAGTTCAAGGAGATGGAGTAGGTGTCCGCACGCCTCATCAAGTGGGGCGCGATAGGGCTCCTGCTCATCGTGGTCGTCCTGTTGGTGCTCCCTGTCTTCTCGGTGCTGCAGCCCGATTACTACAGACGCTATCCGGCGCTCGGCCAGCGCATGGACCACTGGGCCACCTCGACGCACGCGAAGATCTCGTGCGTGGAATGTCACGTCGAACCCGGAGCCGCAGGGCTCGCGAGCTTCGCCGCACGCTCGATCCCCGCCTTCTACTCCCAGCTGCTCAACGGGCCGAGCAACACGAACCTGCTCGGCGCGCCGAGCCGCGCTGCGTGTCAGAAGTGCCACACGAGCTACCGCAGCGTCGGCCCGAGCGGTGATCTGCTCATACCGCACAAGGCGCACGTCGAAGTGCTCAAGATGGAGTGCCGCTCGTGCCATCAGGACCTCGTCCACTCGTTCAACCGCCGAGGATTCAACCGGCCGGAGATGGAAGGCTGCCTCGAGCAGTGCCATGACGGTGACACGGCGAGCGACAAGTGCACGGACTGCCACACGCGTAAGCAGACGCCCCAGTCGCACGCACAGGCGGACTGGCTCCAGCTCCACGGCGAGCAGGCAGCGACCCAGGACTGCGGGCAGTGCCACAACTGGACTCCCGGCTACTGCGCCGACTGCCACGAGAAGCGCCCGGCTTCGCACGCCGGCAACTGGAAGACCGATCATGGGCCCGCCGCGAAACAGCGGGGCGACGGCTGCCTCGTGTGTCACGGCGGCAAGAAGTTCTGCGAGGAGTGCCACTGATGGCCGAGGAGAAGGACACCTCGCGCCGACGACGGCTCTTCGTGCGCGTGGCGCTCGTGGTCGCGGTGCTCCTGCTCGTGATCGGGGTGCCGCTCGTGGCGACCACGCAGCCGTGGTTCTTCGGGCGCAGCGCTGCTCTCGCCGAGAAGTACGAACCGTGGAGAACCTCAGCGCACGCCGAGGTGAGGTGCGAGCAGTGTCACGTTCCACCCGGCCTGCTTGCACGAACGGTGAACCGCGCCCGCATGACCGGCGAGTTCTACTACTCGCTGTTGTCTCCGTCGCGAGTTCCGGGCGAGTTCGCGCGACCGAGCAACGAGGCGTGTCTCGAATGCCACAACGATCTGCGAAGTGTCTCCCCCAAGGGCGACCTGCAGATCCCGCACAGGGCGCACGTCAATCTTCTCAAGATGGAGTGCGTGGAGTGCCACAACTACCTCGTGCACGAGCGGAACTCCTCGGGGAATCACCTTCCCTCGATGGAGGACTGCTTGAAGTGCCACGACGGTGATACCGCGAAGGCCACCTGCACGGCGTGCCATACACGCAAAGCGGCGCCCGACAGCCATCGCGCGTCGGACTGGCTGATCGTGCACCCCAAGGAGGCGGCGGGACCGGAGTGCGACAGTTGCCACAAGTGGACCGAGGAGTGGTGCGCCGACTGCCACGCGCTGCGGCCAAGATCGCACGGCAAGGACTGGCGTGCGGTGCACGGAGAGCAGGTCAAGAAGAGACGCAACTGCGAAGCGTGTCACGAAGACGCCTTCTGCGTGCGCTGCCACGGAGTGGTCCCCCAGCAGAACCTCGACCCGGATCTCAAGCGGGTCGAGTAGCCGAGAGGCGGTCATGGAGTCCGAGACGATCAGACGCGAGATGCGATACCGGCACCCCCGCAAGGCGATGAAGCAGCCACGGCGGCTTCCGGCCCTGCGAGGAGACGCTGGCCTCGAGTCGTCGGGATCGTCGCGATCGTCGGGGTGCTGCTTGTCGTGGTGTTCGACCTCGTCACCGCTTCGCCGAGGCTGTGCACGTCGTGTCACGAGATGCGGCCGAGGACAGCCAGCTGGCACAGTTCGGCGCACCTCGGCGTCAACTGCTGGCAGTGTCACCAGCAGCCTCGCCCCTGGTACGCCTACCCGCTGAGCCTTGCGGACAGATCGCGGATTCTCGCCCGCGACGTGCGTGCGCACACCTCCCGCGAGACCACCGCGCCGGTCGATGGACCGGTGGCCGGCGTGGAACCGATGTCGGATGCGGTGTGCTTGCAGTGTCACCAGGCCAACCGCAAGGCGACCTCGGGCTTCAGGATCAAGATCGATCACGTCGAGCACGCGAAGCGAAACGGGTCGTGCGTCTCTTGCCACGTGCGCACGGCACATCCCCTGCAGTCTCGCAGCACGCCGCTCACGCTGATGAGCCAGTGCTTCACGTGTCACGGCACCGCCGAGAAGCCGGAAGCCTCGGCGGCCTGCTCACTGTGCCATCCCACCGGGTACCAGTTGACCCCCGCATCCCACAAGGCCAAGACGTGGGTGCCCCGGCGGCATGGCCGGACCGCGGAGACGGACCGCTCGCAGTGCCGGATGTGCCACGAGCAGCAGTTCTGTGACGACTGCCACGGGCTCGAGATGCCGCATCCGCAGGACTGGGCCCAGGGAGAGTCGGGTCATGCGGCGGTCGCCGAGACGAACCGGGCGGTCTGCTCGAGGTGCCACACGGAGAAGCCCGACCTGTGCAGCATGTGTCACCACAAGCCCGCCTACGATCCGGGGAAGGGCACGTGGGTCCAGCAGCACTTCGAAGCGGTCGAGACATCGGGGGCTGCGTACTGCTTCGACTGTCATGCGCCGGGCTACTGCGTACGGTGCCACGTGAGCTGGGCGACGTCGGGCGAGCTCACCCCGTAGAGGCGCGACCCCGGCGCTTCCCGCCGCGCCACGGCCTACGCCGCCTCTCCGTCCCCGACCGGCCGGTGTCAGAGCCGATTGCTACGTTGTCGTACGTTCCCAGCGAGCCATCTGCGGGAACGACGCGCTCAGCTT
Organism: uncultured Actinomycetes bacterium; assembly: GCA_963702525.1. Classification (GTDB taxonomy): domain Bacteria; phylum Actinomycetota; class Coriobacteriia; order Anaerosomatales; family PHET01; genus CAVPCY01. The sequence goes on from CAVPCY010000018.1 coordinate 31,376, forward strand.
CGCGCGTCGGACGTTGGCGACGAGCGATTGTGACCACGTGGCGTACTACGAGACAGATCCCGCCGTTCTGGCCTGGTTCGACCGGGCGCTGACCCATGGGTCCTCGTGCGTTCGAATGGCCGCACTGGTCCTTCTGGGCGACGTCGACAACGCCCATCGAGGGAGTTGGCTGCGGCGCGCCCAATCAGATCCCGTCGCCGAGGTGGTCGCGACCGCGGTCTTGACCGAAGCGTTCGTGGCCGTGGGGGACAGCGCCTCCGCCGATCTGTTCGAGAGCGACTTCGCCGAGAGCCTCGAGCGTGGTGACCTGATCTGGGAGTGGGAGTACGACGTCGTGGTGGCGCACGACGTGGTGGTGCAGCTCGGCAGTCGCACGGTGTGGGTCGCTATCGAAGATGACGACTTGGCCCGCCGGCTCGCTTTGCAGAAGGCATACTGTGGCAAGGAGTCCGAGATTCCCTCGGCGACCGCGATCATCGTGGGCAAGCGCTTCGTGAACCAGTACACGCGCTCGCCGCGTTCGATGGCCGAGGCGTCGTGGTGGATGCGAAGGGGAAGACCCCGCTACCGGGAATGAACGCGGGTCACCACAGCGCGGCGACCGCGGGCACGGCGCGTCGGTCGAGAAGCGAGATGGCTCCCTCGGTGCATGCCGATCGGCACACCCCGCAGCCCCAGCAGCGCTGAGCGTCGATCGCGACAGATGCCCTCGACGCGTTGATGGCGGCAAACGGGCAGAGCCGGGCGCAGCGCCCGCAACGGGTACAGCGCGCCGCGTCGAGGCGTGCCACCCACTCTCCGCGCCACATGACCTTGAGGTCGTAGCCCGCCGTGACCTTCATCGCCATGCAGCCGCTCTCCACGTTGCAGTTGCAGATGGCGGCGGTGAACGGCGTCTTGAACGTCCACACCGAGTGCATCAGCCCGTCGAGCTCGCACGCGCGAAGCAGCTCCATCGCTTGCGAGACAGAGAGCTTGTTGAAGTCATCGAGGTCGGGCCCGTCCGCGTAGTCGGCGAAGCCCTCGACGAGCAGCGGCTCGATCGGCTGAGTGGTAACGAGGAGGCAGACCTCATCGGCATGCTTGCCGGGCTCGTGCATCCGGCAGATGCAGGGGATCACCGTGATCGAGGTGGCCAGCTCGAGGATGCGCTCGCACTCCTCGAGAGGGACCGGCTGCCCGAAGTGGTTCGCCTGCAGGCGCTTGGAGATCGCCGCCTTGCCCATAGCCGATAGTGGCGCCGGGATTCGCTCGAACCGCTCCATCCAGCTGATGGCATTGGTGCGCATCTCTGAGAACCCAGAGATGAAGTCGACTATGTACTGCCGTCGCCTCAGATCGCTTTCGAGGTCGAACGCGTAGTTGCTCGCTTGAAGGTACCAGCGCTCGCCCTCACCGTGCTCGACGCAGAACTGGCACATGAAGGCGCTAGACCTGTTCCTGTGCTCTGCGAATCAGGCGCTCGGTACGCTCGTGGCGCAGCTGCAGCTCGCTCTCGGCGTAGAGATCGCGCTGCCCGTCGAACTCCGATGGCAGGGCGATGTCGATGGGAGACGGCGACGTAGATGGGCTCCTCGGCAAGCTCGGACGGTACCGGGTCGGTCGATGCGTTCATCGCTTCCTCCGTTGTCCCCAAGCGCACCGAATCCCCCGTCGGCGCCTCGTGCACTATACCCCTGGACGGGCGTCGGCTGCTCGCCGTTCGTCAGAATTCACACAACATTTGCATCCGGCGGGAGACGATCGCGACGACGGGGGAGTGATACCGTTGGGGCATCGCGACGCGAGGGGGCAGTTCATGACGCATGAAACCACCGAGCGGTACCCGGCGCCGCCGCCGGCGATGTTGACCGACCTGTACCAGCTGACGATGGCTCAGGCGTATCTGAATGCCGGGATCGCCGACACCCATGGCTGCTTCCACCTCTACTTCCGAGCAAACCCCTTTGGCGGGGGGTATGCGGTCGCATGCGGGCTCCAACAGGCAGTCGCGTACCTGGAGGCGCTCTCGTTCAACGATGAGGACGTGGCCTACCTTGCGGGCCGGACAGGTGCCGACGGCGAAGCGCTCTTCTCGTCGGAGTTTCTTGAGTGGCTGTCGGGAATGAGGTTCGACTGCAGTCTGGACGCCGTGGAAGAGGGGACCGTCGTCTTCCCCCGCGAGCCCCTCTTGCGGGTGGCAGGCCCCCTGCCGGTCTGCCAGATAGTCGAGACCGCGCTCCTCAACATCATCAACTTCCAGACGCTAGTGGCGACCAAGGCGTCGCGCTGTGTGCATGCCGCCGATGGAGCGCCTGTCATCGAGTTCGGGTTGCGTCGTGCGCAGGGCCCCGACGGAGGACTGTCTGCCAGCCGCGCCGCCTATGTGGGCGGCTGCACCGCGACGTCGAACGTGCTTGCCGGACGCAGGTTCGGGGTGCCTGTCGCCGGGACTCATGCTCACTCGTGGGTGATGGCATTCGACACCGAGATCGAGGCGTTCGAGGCCTACGCCGAAGCACTGCCGAACAACGCCACGTTCCTGGTCGATACGTACGACACCGTCGAGGGGGTCCACCATGCGGTCGAGGTCGGGCGCAAGCTCGCCGAGCGGGGGCAGCGCCTCCTCGGCGTGCGCATCGACTCGGGCGACCTTGCGTGGCTCTCGAAGCGTGCGCGTGAGGTCCTCGACGAGGGAGGCTTCCCCGACGCGAAGGTCGTCGCGAGCAACGAGCTCGACGAGCACCTGATCCTCTCGCTCAAGGAGCAAGGCGCCGCGATCGACGTGTGGGGGGTCGGGACCAAGCTGGCGACGGCGTGGGACCAGCCGGCTCTCGGCGGCGTCTACAAGCTCAGCGCGATCCGTCGGCCCGGGGGGCCGTGGGAGCCTCGGCTGAAGGTGTCCGAGCAGACCGCGAAGGTCACCACACCCGGGGTGCTGGGCGTGCGCAGATACCAAGACGACAGCGGTCAGTGGGCCGGCGACATGATCTACGACACGATGAACGACCCGGGTCCGGCGTCGACGATGGTGCACCCGGAGGATCCGCTGAGGTCGACCTCGTACGGCGAGGGCTGCTCCCACGATGAGCTGCTCGTCAAGGTCATGCATCAGGGCGAGGTCGTCTACCGCGGGCCCGGGCTCGACGCGACCCGCGAACGCGCTGCGGCGCAACTGGCCCAGCTCGATCCGTCGCACAGGCGCTTCCTCAATCCCCACACCTACAAAGTGGGACTCGAGGCCCGGCTCTCGGCGCGGCGCCTCCAGCTGATCGCGGACGCCAGAACCACGCAGCAGAGGAGTTGAGACGGATGCGCGCCTTGGTGATGGTCGACATCCAGAACGACTTCATGCCATTCGGGTCGCTGCCCGTTCCCGACGGAGACGCGTGTCGTCCCGGTCGCGAACGCCTTGGCACCACGGTTCGACGTGGTGATCGCGACCCAGGACTGGCATCCCGCCGCCCACATGTCCTTCGCCTCGAACCATGAAGGCTGCTCTCCGGGCGATGTCATCGAACTAGCGGGGCACCGGCAGGTCCTGTGGCCCGATCACTGCGTTCAGCAGACGGCCGGGGCGTCGCTTCACTCCGGGCTTGATGTGGCCAGCATAGACATCGTGGTCCGAAAGGGCGTCGACACCGAGATCGACAGCTACAGCGGGTTCTTCGACAACGGGCATCTGCGCGATACCGGGATGCATGCCGCAGTTGGAGCGAGCGGGCATCGATGAGATCTGGCTCGTCGGTCTGGCGACCGACTACTGCGTCAAGTACACAGCGCTCGACGGAACCGCACTCGGGCTGCGGGTCGTGGTGGTCAGCGATGGCGTGCGCGCCGTCGATCTGGCGCCCGGTGACGGTGAGGCCGCGCTTGCTGAGATGCGCGAAGCCGGTTGCGAGGTGGTGACGAGCGCCGAGGCGCCCGTCTGAGTGGCGGTTCGTCTGCTTGGTGAGGGGGCGCGCCTCTCGCGACCGGGCTGGCTGCGTCTGCTGGTGCCAGGGGGGCTGATTGGGAGTGCGATGCCCGGTCGCGAGAGGCGGATGGGGGCTAGAAGAGGTCTCCAAGTCCTTCGAAGACGTCCGATGCGTACTCGAGATGCCAGTCTTCCAGTGACAGGTAGAACTTCGGGTTGAACACCACGCCCATCGCGGTCGCCAGGTCGATCGCGGCGTGCAGCAGATGGTCGCTTTCCAGCAGCATGTCCAGGATCGCGCCGTTGACGAAGTCGTCGGTGACCGGGACCGAGTTCCAGAAGTACTTCTCGCCGTCGCACCTGATGATGATGTCGAGGACGAGATTGCCGGCGGTGGTCACGACGAGCTCGATACCGTCGGGCAGCACTCTCCCCATCGCAGCGATGCGGCGCTCGAGGCCCGCCGCCCTTGCCAGGGTCTCTTCATCCACCGACATCGTGAACGGGGACGATGGCAACGCGAAGAGCACCTCGCGCAGGTTGCATGCGGCGACGAGTGCCTTGTCGGGGACGACGTCTTTGAGCACCTCGAGTGCGAGGTTCGCTTCCGCAGCCGAAGTGGCATTGAGGAGGATCCGCATCAGGTCGCGAGTCTCCCCCGTGTAGTGGGCGCGCAGGGTGGCCAAGCCACTGGTCGCAGTCAACACGCTGTTCCTCCGAAGAGCCGAGCACCTCTGGTCGTCTACGCCTGACTATCGGTGCTCCTCAGCGTGGCGAGGAGGGGAGGACGTCAGGTGTCTGTGACTGGGGTCACACGGCTTGCGCGCTCCGCCGGCTCGACCGGACTCGGCGAGTACCACTCGGCCAAGCGCCGCGCGTCCGCGACATCGAGGTTGCGGATCCGGTAGTGCGTTGCGGCTGAGCCCGACACGGAGGCCACGACGATGGTGGCGAGACTCGCTCGGCGCTGGAATGGAGTCTGCCGCAGTGCGAGCGACTGCATCCGGGAGCGCGAGAGCCGGACTGCGTAGCTCCCCAGAACGCCCCAACGGATCGCGAGTGCGCGTTCGTCCGCGCCGAACGCGGCGCTCTTCCACGACAGCCACTGGGTGGCTGCCACGATCCCGCCGACCACGAGGGCCGCTCCTGCACCCACCGCGACCCCCACCTGTTCGAGCCAAGAGATGTTCCCGGCGCTGGCGACGATCAACGCGGCGGAGGCGATCACCACCCAGGTGACGAGCACGCCGAGCACCGTGGGCCACAGCACGTAGAAGCGCAGCGCTCGGCGTGGCAGCCCCGAGGTCGCGGGTAGGGACTCGGCCTCGGGCAGAAGCCTGTGCATCAGCGGCAGGACCTCCGCCTTGCGAGCGAGGGGGATGAGCGCAGCCGCGGTGGTCGACTTCTGCTCTTCGCTGCGGCCGAATCCGGCGGTGTCCGCGTGTACCGATGCGAACCCCAGCAATCGCCGCAGCGCCGTTTGCTCGATACGCAGCGCCTGGATGCGCCTGACGGGCAGACTCGTCATTCGCCGCTCGGTGAGCCCGGCCTCTGTCTCGAGCCGATCGCCAACCCGGCGGGCGATGAAGCCGAAGTCGCGTGCAACCACCACCGCGATCGACGCGGCGACGACGAACAGCAGTCCCACGAAGCCCACGGCGATCAGGGCGGGCAGGGCAAGGCGGGTGAGCGCGTTGGTCGCATCGCGCGCGACCCCGCCGAAGAGCTCCGCGAACTGCGCGACGACGCCCACGCCCGCGGCTATCGCGATGAGTACGGCGTTGGACGTGAGCCCGGCCGCCAGCAGCCGCCCGAAGGGCAGACGGTATTCGAAGTCGCTCACTCGCGCCGCCTGCTCCGCCTGCCCGAACACCCCTCGCAGGTCGCTCATCCTGCCGATGGGGTCTGCCCCGACGAGGGTGGCTCCCGCACTCGAAGTCGTCTCCGGCAGCTTGCTCGGCGGGCGGATCGGCCGGATGCGGGGTGTCGACGACCGGCGAGGTGGTCTCGCGCTCGCGCCAGTGCAGCAGGTCCGCGCGCAGCTGCTCGGCGTGCGCGAGCGGGATCGAGCCGATCCGGGCCTCCGCCTCGCCCGAACCGCCTCCGGCCGTCTGCACCACGACATCGGCAAGTCCGAGCAGGCGCGACGTCAGGTCGGCTCGGATATCGATTCCCTGGACCCGTGCCAGCGGTATGGCGCGCCGCTTCTTGACCAGCCACCCCTCGATGACGATCAGATCGTGGTCGACCACCCCGAAGCGGAAGTAAGCCCAGTTGAGCCAGGCGAAACCTGCCGAGACAAGACCTAGCAGCAGCGCGATCCCGGCGATGCCCAGGGCGGCCAACAGGCCGTTGCCGCCTCCCATGGCGCCGAAGAAGACCATCGCGATCAGCGCGAAGACCATCTGGATGAGCGACTTGACCGTCCGCACGACGATCGTCAGCGGGTGAGTGCGCGAGAGCTCAGAGTCCGCCATCGTCGGTCACTCTCGCCAACAGCGCGATACGGTCGCGCAACTGAGCGGCGTGGTCGTCTGCGAGTGCCGGGATCGTGTGCTTGTTGGCCGCCGTCCAGATGTGGACATCGGTGAGTCCCAGCGAGCGCATGATCGGCCCCTGCGCCGTGTCCACGTGCTGGACCCTCACCATCGGGATAACGGTCTGCGAAACGACGATGAGCCCCTCCTGCAGCCGTATCTCCTCCTCGCGGACCTCCCAGCGCCAGCGGCGGTAGCGGACCTCGGGGACCACGGTCTCGGCGGCCAGGAGCGCGCCAAGCACCCCGAGCAGGACGAGGAGCGGGACCGCCAGCGGTATGTCGATGTAGTTCGCGAAGCCGAGGAACACGAGAGCGCCGAGCACGAACGGCGAGAGTGAGAGCAGCGACTGAAGCCGCCACGCTGTCTTCACCCGCTTGTCGAGCAGGTTCGCTGCGCCCGAAGAGGTCTCCATGCTCTCAGTCTAGTGCACGCGCTCGGTCTAGGACGCGGAGTCCCCTCCAAGGCCGTGAGTCTCGAGGAACTCGTCGACGATGTCGTCGATGCCGGGCGTGGTCGTATCGGCCACACGGTACGTGACCCGAACCACCGGCTTGTCGATCTTGATCAGCCGCGCCAGGTCGATCGGCGTGCCGATGGCGACGACATCGGCATCGGTCGCCTCGATCGTCGCCGCGAGGTCGGCCAGCTGCGCTGCGGAGTACCCCATGGCCGGCAGCACGTCGGTCATGTGCGGGTAGGCGTCGTAGGTGTCCTTGAGCGATCCGACCGCGAACGGCGTGGGATCCACCAGAGAAGCCGCTCCGGCCTGTTTGGCCGCCAGCGCCGCGGCGCCGTAGCGCATTCCGCCGTGGGTGACGGTAGGCCCGTCCTCGACCGCAAGAACCCGCTTCCCGGCGAGTGCGCCCATGTCGCTCGCTTCGATGACGCTGTCCGTGAGCACCAGACGCGCGGACGAGTTGTACTCGGCGGCGGCAGCGACCAGATCGTCGACTGCGGACTTCTCGGCGGTGTTGACCTTGTTGATCACGAGCACGTCGGCGCGCAGGAAGTTCACTTCGCCCGGGAAGTACGCCCTCTCGTGGCCGGGGCGGTGGGGATCGAGGGCCACGATCTCGAGGTCGCTGCGGTAGAACGGCCAGTCGTTGTTGCCGCCGTCCCACACGATGACGTCGGCCTCCTTCTCGGCTTCGCGCAGGATCGCTTCGTAGTCGACGCCCGCCATCACGACGGCACCGACTTCGACGAGGTGCTCGTACTCCTCGCGCTCCTCGACCGTGACGCCCAGACGGTCGAGGTCCTCGATGCTCGCGTAGCGCTCGACGCGCATGGCCGTCAGATCGCGGTAGGGCATGGGGTGGCGGATGTCGACGGCCGTCACACCACGTTCGCGCAGCCTCTCGAAGATGCGGCGCGAGATGCCGGACTTGCCCACGCCGGTGCGCACGGCACACACGCTGATGACGGGCTTGGTGGAGCGCACCATCGAGGCGTTGGGGCCCACGATGCGGAAGTCGGCTCCGCATGCGAGCACGAGAGACGCCTTGTGCATCAGATCGGTGTGCGCGACGTCGCTGTACGCGAAGATGACCTCATCGACCGAGTTCATCGCGATCAGTCGCGGCAGCTCTGACTCGGGCCTGATGGCGATGCCGCCCGGATAGCGCGGGCCGGAGAGCACCTCGGGCAGCCGGCGGTCGTCGATGCCGGGGATCTGGGTGGCGGTGAACGCTATGACCTCGACGGTAGGGTCGTCTCGCAGGGCAACCAGGAAGTCGTGGAAGTCGCGCCCCGCAGCTCCCATGACGATGACCTTACGGGGGGTGATGTTCTCGGCGGACACGACGGTCTCCTCTCGACCAGGGAATGCATAGGTGACATTCAATACTGCATACCCCAATCCTGTCGACGTTGCGCGGCCCTGTCTTGAACGTGCGCTACAGTGTGCCGGTATCCGCAGCGCCTAGAGCCATAGGGGGAGAGAGTGCCCGTACGAGTGGTGACCGATTCGGTAGCGTCCATCCCTGCCGAGCAGGCACGAGAGGCGGGGGTAGAGGTCGTCAGCCTCTACGTCAACGACGGAGAGCGTCACGAGGCCGACGTGGATATCGAACTCGGCGCGTTCTACCGCAGGCTCGCGGACACGCGGACGCTGCCGACGTCCTCGCAGCCGTCGGTCGAGGCGCTGGCATCGGCGTTCCGACGAGGTGCCGATTCAGGCGCGGACGTTCTGGGCGTGTTCATCTCTTCGAAGATGAGCGGGACGCTTGAGACCGCACGTCTCGCCGCCAGCCTCGTCGTGGCCGAGCTTCCCGACGCGCGGATCGAACTCGTCGACAGCGGCTCGAACTCGCTCGAGGAGGGGTTCATCGCGCTGTCGGCCGCGGCCGCGGCGGCCGCGGGGGAGCCGGTGGGCGCGTGCATCGACGCCGCTCTCAAGACCGCGCGCCGCACGCGCTACCTGTTCTCTCCTGCATCGCTCGAGTACCTGCGAAGAGGCGGGCGGATCGGCTCGGCCTCGGCTCTTCTCGGACAGCTGCTGCAGGTCAAGCCCATCCTGACCGTGAGCCATGGCGAGACCACGACGCTCGCCAAGGTTCGCACCGAGAAGCGTGCCCTGGCCGAGATGGCGCGGGTCTTCGCTGTGGATGTCGCGGAGCGCGGACTGCGGCGGGCGACCGTGCACTACATCGGCGACGCCGAACCGGCGCAGGCGTTCGCGCGCGAGCATGTCGTCCCGGTGACCGGCTCGGATGTCGAGGTGGTCCCGGTGAGTGCGGTGATCGGACTGCACGTGGGTCCGGCGGTGGGTCTGGTCTACGAGACCGAGGCGGAACCTGCGATGCCGGCGACTTCGGCGCGGCACTTGCTCGAAGGGCCGTCATGACCTCATCTCACGAGCTTGCTGTCGACACACCCAAACCCGGAAGCCGCTTCACGCCGCGTGCGGGTGTGCGCGTCCAGCTGTATGGCGCCGCCCTTGTGTGGGCGGTCGGCGCTTCGATCCTGATCGTGCGCGGCTTCGGCTACGTGCAGGGCCGGTACTGGCACGCGTGGGTACTGGGCGCGGCGCTGGCTATCGCCGTCGTCAAGTCGCGGCTGCTGCTGGACCGTATCGCGCGCAAGGCCGTGGTACGCATCCAAGAGCGCGGGCGCGCCTGCTTCTTCGGGTTCTTCTCGGTCAAGGCGTGGGCGTTCGTGGCCCTGATGATGGGGGGCGGCATCACGCTGCGCCATCTCGTCGTGAATCCGAACATGATCGGCGCCGGTATCATGGGCGCGGTCTACATCGGGATCGGGACCGCCCTGGCGCTCGCGGACCGCATCTTCTGGCAGGCGGCACTGGGGCGCCCGCTGCCGGCCGAGGACTCCGCCGAACAGCACTGACATCCGCAGGCGGTTTCGGGGAAGATGCTTCACGCAGCCCCGCTAGGCGCCAGGAGGTCGGTCGCATGAAGGTCGTCGCAGTCAATGGGTCCGCTCGCAAGGGCGGGAATACCACGATGCTCATCGAAGCGGCGTTCGAGCCGCTGCGTGCGGCCGGACACGACTGCGATCTCATCGAGCTGGCGAAACGCGACATCCGCGGCTGCACCGCCTGCGGCAAGTGCCGCGAGAAGGCCGATCGCAAGTGCCACGGGCGCAAGGACGACGGCAACGACGTCATCGCGCGTCTCTTCGATGCCGACGCGATCCTCCTGGGCAGCCCCACCTACTTCGCCGACATCACACCCGAACTCAAGGCGATCATCGACCGCGCGGGCTACGTGGCACGCGGCAACGGCAATCCGTTCGCACGCAAGCCCGGTGCGGCGGTCGTGGCGGTGCGGCGTGCCGGTGCCATCCACGCGTTCGACTCGATCAACCACTTCTTCCTCATCGGCGAGATGGTGGTCGTGGGTTCGAGCTACTGGAACGTCGGCATCGGCGGGCCCAAGGGTGCGGTCGCCGAGGACGACGAGGGCATCGCGACGATGCGCCGTTTGGGCGAGAACATGGCCTGGGTGATGGATCGTCTGGCGCGGTAGCGCAGTAAGCGCGGCTCACTGCTCCGAAGGAGCCGGGTGCTCCAGGCGGGTCGGAGCCGAGCCCTTCACGTAGACACCGTCTTCCACGATCCGGGCGTCCTCGATGGTGAGACCAGGTGCGGCGCGCAGGTAGAGGTTCAGATACGAGATGACCGCGTCCGAGGCCTGCTGGCGCCGCTCGCCCTTCACGTTGAACCCCTCGACCGTGAGCGACGTCGCGCCGGGGCTGTCGATGCCCGTCGCCGTGTATGTCACCGGCCCCGCGATCTCAGCGGCGTAGTTCGAACCCCCCGCCGAGAGAGTCCCGCCGAGCGCGCCCACGCCCGGCTTGGGGAAGGCGGCTCTTCCGCGCGTGAACGACACGGACTGCCCTGTCAGGTCCGCCGTGTACCGGTAGACGTTGAGCAGCGCGGTGATCTCCTCGGCGGTGAAGGTGGCCTCGAAGGACCGACTGCCGCTGGGGGAGACCTGGGTGATGTCGACCGGCTCCGGCGGGAAGGTGGCCTCGACCCCCGCCTTGGCCATCGCCGACGACCATCCCGGCTCGAACCGCTCGAAACCCGGCCCGGTGCGTTGTGCCGGAGTGGAGCTCTTCGAGAACGTGGCGGCCCATACGACCAGCGCCACCACGGCCGCAAGCAGTACCACCGCCACCACTGCTACGATCAGGGGAGCGCGGCTCTTCTTGGAATCCCGGGGCGTGGCCTGTTCTTGTTCCACTGCACGTCCTTGTGCCGGTCGTTGTCGACGTGTGGAGCGTACCCGAGCAGACGGTATGCTTCAATCCCCGACCTGTCGCCTGGAGGCCTCTTTGCCGCTGTTCGCCGATGCTTCTCTCGCATCTCGCCTCGAGTCGCTGTGCGCAGCCGAGATGAGCCGCTTCGTGGAAACCGCGCTTCAGCTGGATCCCGCATGCGAGGCCGCGGCCCTCGAACTGGCCGGCGGGATTGCCGCGTTCCTCGGTGCAGGCTCGCCGCTGAACCAGGCGTTCGGGTTGGGTTTCGGTGCAGAGGTCTCCACCGAGGACATCGCGTCGCTCGAGGAGTTCTACACCAGCAGGGCCGCACGGCCGTTGATCGGCGCATCTCCGCTCGCGCACCCGAGCTCTGTTCGCCTCGCTCGCCGCGCGCGGCTGGGTCCTCGACGGCTTCGAGAACGTGCTCGTGCGCCCTGTCGAGAGCTCCGATACCGAACCGCCCGCGTTGCCCGATGGAGTATCGATCCACGAGGTCTCGAGTGACGAGGACCGCCGCACGTGGATCCTTCTGGCGGCGACGGCGTTCTCGGCACCGCTCCCACCGCTCGACGTGCAGCTCGAGATCGGCCGGATCGTGGTGCGCCGCCCGGGCAGCCGGCTGTTCATCGTGTCCGTCGACGGGCAGCCTGCCGGCACCGGCGAGCTGTACGTGGAAGACGGTGTCGCGATGGCTGTCGGCCGACTCGACGCTGCCTGCGTTTCGGCGGCGCGGCGCTCAGCGGGCGGTCCAAGCGCATCGGCTCTTCCTGGCGGCGCAGGCGGGATGCGAGCTTGCGGCGACCGAGTCCGCGCCGGGCGGTGCGTCCCAGCACAACATGGAGCGTCTCGGCTTTCGGATCGCCTACACACGCGTCGACATGGCGCTTCCCGACGTGCGCTGCGCACCCGTGACGCCGGCTCGCGGGGTGCTATCGTGTTCACGCGTGGAGTGGCGAGGCGGGAGCAGGGCGATCGGGTGGAGGGGTTCGGATTGACGGAGCAAGCTGAGACGACCGTCGGCTTCATCGGCACCGGTGTGATGGGCGCCTCGATGGCCGGGCACCTGCTCGAGGCGGGGTACCGGCTTCGGGTCCACAACCGCACGCGGGCCAAGGCCGAGGAGCTGCTGGCCAAGGGCGCCGATTGGGCCGAGTCGGCCGGCTGAGGCCACGCGCGGCGCGGACGTGGTGATCACGATGGTCGGCTACCCGAGCGACGTGGAGGAAGCGTATCTGGGCGCTGACGGAATCATCGCTTCTGCCGACTCCGGCACGCTGCTCGTCGACATGACGACCTCCTCGCCGGCGCTTGCGGGCCGGATCGCCGCGGCGGCGGCCGCGCGCGAGCTCGTCGCGCTCGACGCGCCGGTCTCGGGAGGCGACGTGGGTGCCCGCAATGCGACGCTGACCATCATGGTGGGCGGTGACGAGGAGGCCACCCTGCGCGCGATGCCGGTCTTCTCGGCGATGGGTACGACGATTCTGCGCCACGGCGGACCGGGAGCCGGGCAGCACTGCAAGATGGCGAACCAGATCGCGATCGCTGCCTCGATGCTCGGGCTGGCCGAGTGCCTGGCGTACGCCGTCGCGTGCGGGGCTCGATCGCTCGCGCGTACTCGAGACGCTTGGTGGCGGCAGCGCGCAGTCGTGGACGCTCGTGAACTACGGACCGCGCGTGCTCGCCGGCGACTTCCAGCCCGGCTTCTACGTCAAGCACTTCGTGAAGGACCTGAGGATCGCGATCGCTTCCGCCGAGGGGATGCGAATCGACCTGCCCGGCCTCGAGCTGGCCAAGCAGCTCTACGAAGCGCTTGCCAACGGCGGGGGCAGCGAGCTGGGCACGCAGGCGATCTGGCTGCTCTACGCTCAGGCTGCCGAGCGCGAGGCTGCGGGCGTGCTCGGAGGGGTGACGGCGAGGACGGCGGTAGGACGATGAGCCCGATCGTGGTGGCGGTCATCGCTGCGCTGGTGACGCTGTATCCCGGCTACCTGCTGGGCAAGCGCTCGCAGGAGCATCCCAGGCGCTACCAGGTCCTGTTCTACGGTTCGCTCGTTGCGATGGTCGCGGTACTCTCGTGGGCGCTCATCACCGAGCAGAGCCAGGTCGCAGGACTCGCACTGGGATGCGGGTTCGGGCTGGCCAACGGCGCTCGGCACGGATACACGCAGGTCTTCAGGAAGCTGCGCGATGCAGAGCGGGAAGCCAGGGAGCAGGGCTAGTCGATCTCCAGCAGGTCCTTGAGCCGTTCCGGCCTGAAGTCGACGCACACCCCGTCGCCCAGTTTGAACGTGGGCGTGTGAAGCCGGCCTTCGTTGAGACCCTCGGCGTGGTACGCGCGCCTCACGGTCTTCGTCCACGTCGATCTCGGTGAACGGGATGTCGTGGTCCTCTAGCCACTTTCGGGCTCGTCGCGCAGTCCGGACACCAGGAGCGGCAGTACATCACCAGGCCGTTCGACTCATCAACGGCTTCGATGTCGCTCGGGTCGTCGGCCATCGGGATTCCTTTCGGTGGCGGGGACTGGCATGGGCGCGCTTCCACGACAGTACCTACCCATGCCGGACGCGCCGCCGCGAGCGCCGCTGGGGTACGATGACCAAAGAGCGCGCTTTCCACGCGCGCCTGCCACGACAAGAGGGGATTCCATGGCTGACGAAGCCCATTCACTTGCTGTGTTCATCGACTTCGAGAACGTCGCGCTCGGGGTGAACCAGCGTGCCGGCGCGCGCGCTCGGGCGAGCAAGACGGCCGAGATCGTCGACATGCAGCGCGTGCTCGAGCGCCTCGTGGAGAAGGGCAAGATCGTCGCGAAGCGGGCGTACGCGGACTGGAGCCGGTTCGAGGCGTACCGCCGACCGCTTCACGAGCTCGGCATCGAGCTCACCGAGATACCCGAGCGGGGGATGACCGGCAAGAACTCGGCAGACATCCGGCTCGTGGTGGACGCGATGGAGCTCTCCTACGCCAAGGAGCACATAGACACCTTCGCGATCGTGTCGGGCGACTCGGACTTCACGCCGCTCGTGCTGCGCCTCAAGGAGAACGGCAAGACGGTGGTTGGCGTGGGGATGCGGGAGTCGACGAGCGATCTGCTCGCGGCGAACTGCGACGAGTTCATCTACTACGAGGACATCGGAGCGCCCGCCGGTGCTCCGGCCGTGGGCGACGCCGTGCCGCGCAAGAAGCAGCCCGCGTTCAAGCTGCTGTTCGACACCGTCGAGGCGCTGCAGCGCGAGAACGTCGCGGTGATGCACTCGTCGCTGATCAAGGACACGATGCGCCGCAAGCAGCCGCAGTTCTCGGAGCAGGCGTATGGCTACCGCTCGTTCAATCAGTTCCTCGAGGATGCCCAGAAGCTGGGGTACATCCGGCTGCGCACCGATCAGCGCTCCGGCACGTACGCGGTGGAAGGGTTCGGCGGGCAGTAGGGCTTTGGCTGTGGTGCAGTTCGCCTGCGGGCGGGGTCACGAACCCCGGTTCTCAGTGCTATACTCGGCGGCCAACCCAGTCGTAGCCATCACTTGCAGCAGGGGCACTCATGAGCATCCGCGGCACTCGATTCCCCGTCTTCGCGATCGCGATTCTTCTCGCATGCATTGTGCTTCTCGCTCCCGCCTCTGCGCATGCGCTGACGCGGGCCGACGTCATGAAGCGCGCCAAGGTGTGGGTGGGCGTGAAGGTGCCGTACAGCCAGACCCGCTACGCCAAGCCGGCGGCCGCGCATGCTCGCGTCTACGGCGACGCCGGCCGCGACCTATGGGCTATCGCACGGACTGCTCCGGATTCGTGAGCATGGCGCTGGACTCAACGGACGACCAGGCCGGCACGCCGCGCTCGCTCGACACCGGGTCGCTGCCGGCTGGCTGGTGAGGACGACCAAGTCCAGCTGAGCCCCCGGCGACGTGATCCTGCGGCCCAAGACCCTGGTCATCGGCGGGAAGACAGTGCCCTACGGCCACGCCGTGATCTTCGGTGGATGGGCCGACAAGTCCAAGCCTACTACTGGGGCCTGCACGAGTCCAGCTCGGCGAAGGGCGCCGTGCGCGCCAAGATCCGATGGGGCAGGTCGGGCTTCGGTCGAGCCCGGGGCTTCGCGCCCTACCGCGTGCCGCGCATAGACGAGCGGCCGCGCATCGAGCCGAAGTTCTAGAGGGCCCATGACCGGTCGTGTCTCGTGTTTCGCCCCCTGCCCGCGCGGTGTGGAGGCGCTTCTCGCCGATGAGTTGCGCCGCCTGGGCGTGTCCGGCGTGCGTCCGCAGCGTGGGGGAGTGCTGTTCTCGGGCCCGCTGGTGCATGCGTACCGCGTGCTGCTGTGGTCGCGGCTCGCATCGCGCGTCCTGCTCTCGCTCGGGTCCGTGAGCGCGCAGAGCGCCGACACGCTCTACGAGGGCGTGCGCGAGATCGCGTGGGAGGACCACGTGCGTGCCGACGGCACCATCGCCGTCGACGCCTCGGGCGTCAACGAGGCGCTGCGCAACACCCAGTTCACCGCCGTGCGCGTCAAAGACGCCATCGCCGACCGGTTCCGCGAGCGCGTCGGCGGTCGGCCGAGCGTCGACACGACCTCGCCCGACCTGCGCGTGAACGTGGTCGTCGCCGGCCAGAAGGCCCGCATCGCGATCGACCTGTCGGGCGATCCGCTCCACCGCCGAGGCTACCGAACGCCCGGAGTGCAGGTCGCGGCGCCGATGAAGGAGACGCTCGCTGCCGCGATGCTCGAGGTCGCCGGATGGCGCGACATCGCAGCCGATGGCGGCGGCTTTCTCGACCCGCTGTGCGGTTCGGCCACGATAGCGATCGAAGCCGCGATGGTCGCAGGCGACGTCGCCCCGGGGCTGCTGCGCAGCTCCTGGGGGTTCGACGGGTGGCTCGGCCACGACTCGGACGTGTGGGAGCGGCTGCTCGACGAAGCCGACGGCCGCTGCGAGACCGGGCTTGCCGCGATCGGGCCGGTGCACGGCTCGGACGCTGACGCCGCGGCCATCTCGATCGCGACCGAGTGCGTGAAGCGTGCCGGCCTTGCGGGTCGAGTCGGCTTGGCGGTGGCCGCGCTGGCCGACGCCGCGCCTGCTGCGGGATTCGAACGCGGTCTGGTCGCGTGCAACCCGCCCTACGGGGAGCGGCTCTCGGACAAGCAGCATCTCCCGGCGCTCTATCGCGAGTTGGCGACACTCGTCACCGACAGGGCGCCTGGGTGGGAGCTCGCCGTGATCACGTCGGACACGGAGCTCGCGGCGGGGCTGGGGATGCATGCCGCAGCGCGTGCACGAGCTCTACAACGGACGCATCCTGGCGCCGGTCTCGGTCTTCGCGCCGGAGTTCGCGGGAGAAGCGACGCCCGGGGCGACCGAAGCGGCGCGCCCCGCGGCGGCGGTGGCGGCGCCCGATCAGGGTGGTGCGGCCTTCGAGAACCGGCTCAAGAAGATGGCGAAGCATCTGGGCGGGTGGGCGCGCAAGTCCGGCGTGACCTGCTACCGCATCTACGACGCCGACCTGCCCGACTACAACGTTGCGATCGACCTGTACGAGAGCGCCGAGACGGGCGAGCGCTACGCGCACATCGCCGAGTACGCTCCTCCGGCCGGAGTCGACGCCGAGCGTGCCGCCGCGCGCCTGCAGTGGGCGAGCGCAGCCACGGCGGAGGTGCTCGGCATCGCCGGCGAGGACGTCTTCGTCAAGAGACGCGAACGCCAGCGCGGCCTCTCGCAGTACGAGCGGGTCTCGCGCTCCGGCGTGGTCATCAACGTCGCCGAGAACGGCCTGCGCTTCGAGGTGAACCTCTCGGACTACCTGGACACGGGGCTCTTCCTCGACCATCGCGACACCCGGGCCAAGGTGCGGGAGATGGCGAAGGGCACCCGGTTCCTCAACCTGTTCGCCTACACCGGCAGCGCCACCGTCTACGCTGCGGCCGGCGGTGCCGCTTCGACCACCACCGTCGACCTCTCGGCGACCTACCTGGAGTGGGCCCGACGCAACCTGGCGCTCAACGGCATCGCGGGGCCGCAGCACGACTTCGTGCAGGCCGACGTGGTGCAGTGGCTGGAGTCGGCTCGCCGCGCGGGCAATCGGTACGAGCTGATCTTCTGCGACCCGCCCACGTTCTCGAACTCCAAACGCATGCGAGATACGTGGGATGTCCAGCGCGACCACGTCGGGCTCATCACCGCTGCTGCGGCGCTTCTTGCCGAGGACGGAACGCTGCTCTTCTCGTGCAACCGCCGCAAGTTCGCGCTCGACGACGACGCGCTCGCAGCGGCGGGGCTCCAAGTTCGCGACATCACGCGGCAGACCATCCCCAAGGACTTCGAGCGGACCCCGGGGGTACACTCCTGCTGGATCATCCGGCGAGCGTAGAGGACACGATGGGCGAGCGTCGCTTCGACCTGGGAGCTATCTGGCGCGAGGCGCGGCGTGTCGTCGAGGAGGTCGCGCGCGCCGGTTCGGAAGACAACGTGCCGATGATGGCCGCCGCCATCTCGTACTACCTGCTCGTGGCCATCGCCCCGCTGGCGCTCGTCGTGTCGCTCGTCGCAGGAACGGTCACCAAGACCGCGGCGACGACCGGAACCGGCGGGTCCAGAGGCTCTGCGGCAATCGTTGGCCGCCGTCTCGACGCGAGGGGAGCACGGGGGTCGTGGTCGTCGTTCTCGCCATCGTGCTGTTCGGCGCGGCGGGGGTCTTCAGCCAGTTCGTCTTGGCGGTGACGCGCATCTGGAAGGAGCCGCCGGTCCGAGGGCCTATCTACAGCTTCGCCCGGCGACACGGACTTGGCCTTCCTGCTGCTGGGGGTCCTGGCTGTCGGGCTTCTGGCGTCGGCTGTGGCCGGTGCGGTTCTATCGATGGTTGTCAGAGAGGTGATGGCGCTTGCCACCGAGCTTGGAATCGAGCTGCCGCCCCTCGACGCGATCGTCAGCGGCCGCGTCGATCGTCGACTTCCTCGCGTCGTTCCTGCTCTTCCTGGCCGCCTTCACCATGATTCCGGCGCGCAAGCCGCGCATTCGAGACGTGGCGCCCGGGGCGGCGATGACGGCGCTCGCGTACTCGCTGGGCCAGATAGCGCTCGGCCTCTACCTGGCGAACTCGAACCGGGTGGCGCTGTTGGGCGGCGCAGGCAGCACCATCGCGGTCCTGTTGTGGGTCTACTACTCCTCGATGATCGCCCTGTACGGCGCCGAACTCACTCGCGTCTTGGTCCTCGTCGGGGAAGAACGTGCAGGAACCCTGACACGGCCGAGGGGCCTGTCGTACAATATGCGTTCCCGCAATCGGCAGCATGGCGCCGGCGCGTGCTCTTCGGGGCGCAGTTCGTTGGGGCCGATATGTCCTCGCGCTCCGGCCGGGAGCGGGAGTCTATCGGCGTCGAGTATCCCGTTTGGGGCCGCCGCCGAACCCTTCGCACAAGGAGGCTGATAGCACTGCCAGGCAAGACCATCGCCGAGAAGATCTTCTCGGCACACTCGGGAACTGATGCTCACGCCGGCGACATCGTGGTCGCGGACGTCGACTTCGTGATGGGCCAGGACGGGACCACGCCGCTCGCGATCAAGGCGCTCGAGCGCATGGGTGTCGACGAGGTCTTCGACCCGACGAAGGTCGCCGTGGTGATGGACCACAGCTCGCCGAGTCCCATCGAGGGCGTCTCGGCGCTTCACACGATGATGCGCGAGTTCGGCAAGAAGACCGGCGCGACCGTCTACGACGTGGGTGAGGGCGTGTGCCACCAGCTCATCCCCGAGAAGGGCCACGTCGTCGCCGGCGACCTGATGGTGGGCTGCGACTCGCACACGTGCACCTACGGAGCGATCAACGTCTTCTCGACCGGCGTGGGCTCGACCGACGGCGCTGCCGCCATGGCCTCGGGCAAGCTGTGGTTCAAGGTGCCCGATACGCTCAAGGTCACCTACGAGGGCGAGCTGCAGCCCGGCGTCTTCAGCAAGGACCTCATCCTGTACCTCGCCGGCGAGATCGGTGCGGACGGGGCGACGTACGAGGCGATCGAGTTCCACGGTCCGGTCATCGACGCAGCTCTCCGTCGAAGCGCGCATGACGATGAGCAACATGGCGATCGAGGTGGGCGCGAAGGCCGGCCTCATGAACGCCGACGACAAGACGCTTGCGTGGTTCGAGGGCCGCGGCGACAAGACGCCGAGCCCGCAGAACGCCGACGCCGACGCCCACTACGCGAAGACGCTGTCGTTCGACACGAGCCGGATCGGGCCGCAGATCGCCAAGCCGCACGCGGTGGACAACGTGAGCCCCATCGAAGAGGTCGAGGGAACGCCGATCGCCGAGGGTGTCCTCGGCACCTGCACGAACGGCCGCCTGGAGGACTTCGCGATCGCCGCGGCGATTCTCGATGGCCGCCGCGTGCATCCCGACGTGCGCTTCATCGTCGCGCCGGCTTCTCGGCAGATCCTGCTCGACGCGATCGAGGCGGGCTACATCCAGACGCTCGTGGCCGCGGGTGCCGCGCTCGTCACGCCGGGCTGCGGACCCTGCGTGGGGACCCACAACGGCGTGCCCAGCGACGGCGAGAACGTCATCTCGACGGCGAACCGCAACTTCAAGGGCCGCATGGGCAACAGCAACTCGTTCATCTACCTGGGCAGCCCCGCAACGGTGGCCGCCTCGGTCATCGAGGGCAAGATCACCGATCCTCGGAAGTACTTCGCCGGCTAGGACGCAAGAGGGACAGGAGCGACCCGCATGGAACTCAAGGCGAAGGCCTTCAAGTACGGCGACGACATCAACACCGACTACATCATCAGCGGCAAGTACAAGTTCAAGTCCGCCGACATGGAAGCCATGGCGGTGCACGCCATGGAGGAGCTCGACCCGCGACTACTACGAGAAGGTGAAGCCCGACGGCGGGTTCCTGGTCGCCGGGAAGAACTTCGGCATGGGCTCCAGCCGCGAACAGGCACCGCTCGTGCTCATCCACTCCAACACCCGCGCGGTGCTCGCGAAGAGCTTCGCGCGGATCTTCTACCGCAACGCGATCAACACGGGCCTTCCGGTGGTGGAGTGCGACACCGATCTGATCGACGACGGCGACGAGCTCATGGTCGATCTCGAGGCGGGCGTTGTGCGCAACGTGACCAAGGGAACAGATATTGAGTTCCCGCCGCTTCCCGAGGTCATGGCGCAGCTGCTCGCCGACGGCGGGCTGGTCGAGCACTTCAAGAAGCACGGCGGGTTCAACCTGTAGGTCCGCAGCACCCGCACCATCCGCACCAAGAGGAGCACACATGGCTGACGTAGCCCCCAGGGCCTTCACGCCCGAAGACGACAAGTCCGAGCTGGCCGAGCGCGCACTGGACGATCCCAAGTTGCTGACCCAGCTGGTCGAGGCGCTGGCGGGCGAGGACCGGCGCTCGCGCCAGTTCGCTGCGAGCGTGGTGAACGAGGTGGCCCAGGCCGATGGCGCGCTGCTCAAGCCCTACGCCGACGAGCTCGCCGATGCGCTGCACCGACCGGAGTCGCAGACCCGCTGGGAGGTGCTCGGCGTCTTCGAGGACCTCGTGCCTGTGGACGCGCGCCTCGTGGACAGGGCACTGCCGGGTGCCGAGACCGCGCTGCACGACGAGGAGTCCGGCACCGTGCGCCTCGCGGCGTTCCGGTTGCTGACCTCGTACGGCGCGACCACGGCGCATCGCTCCGATCGGGTGTGGCCGGTGCTCTCGGACGCGATCCGCTGCTATCACGGTGACGCGGAGTTTCCCGCGATGCTCTCGGGCGTCTACAAGATGGTGTCGGGCAATGCGTCCGACGAGGTGAAGACCGCGGCGGCCGAGATCATGGCGTTCGACGCCGAGAACGGCAAGGGGTTGCTCAAGCGTCGCGCATCGCGCATCGTGGCGTGCGCCCCAAGAAGCGCCGCAAGAAGAAGTAGGTACGCCTCCAGCGCCTCTACCGATGGCGCCCTACTGCGACGACACGACAACGAAAGGCGACAGACGTATGGCGAAGCACACGGTGACACTGATCCCCGGCGACGGTATCGGTCCGGAGCTCACGCACGCGATGACTCGCGTGGTCGAGGCCACCGGTGTCGACATCGAGTGGGAGGTCGCCGAGGCCGGCGCCGACGTCATGGACAAGTACGGCACCCCGCTGCCCGAGCACGTGCTCGAGTCGGTGCGCAAGAACAAGGTCGCGATCAAGGGCCCCATCACGACTCCGGTCGGGACGGGCTTTCGCTCGGTCAACGTGGCGATCCGCAAGGAACTCGATCTCTACGCCTGCTTGCGGCCGGCGTTCTCGATCCCGGGGTCCGGCGCGCGCTACGACGACATCGACCTCGTCATCGTGCGCGAGAACACCGAGGACCTCTACGCCGGCATCGAGTTCGAGCAGGGCTCGCAGGGAGCCGCGGACCTCATCAAGTTCGCCGCCGACCACGGCGCCGGCATCATCCGCCCCGACTCGGGCCTCTCGCTCAAGCCCATCTCGATCACGGGCACCGAGCGCATCGTGCGCTACGCCTTCGACTACGCCATCGCCAACGGCCGCAAGAAGGTCACCGCGGTGCACAAGGCCAACATCCTCAAGATGTCCGACGGCCTGTTCCTGAAGGTCGCCCGCCAGGTCGCCGAGGAGTACGAGGACTCCGGCATCGAGTTCGAGGACTACATCGTGGATGCGACGTGCATGCAGCTCGTCCTGCACCCCGAGTGGTGGGACGTGCTCGTCCTGCCCAACCTCTACGGCGACATCATCTCCGACCTCTCGGCCGGGCTGATCGGCGGGCTCGGCATCGCGATGGGCGCCAACATCGGCACCGAGTGCGCTGTCTTCGAGCCCGTCCACGGCTCCGCGCCCAAGTACGCCGGCAAGGACGTCGCGAATCCCACGGCGGAGATACTTTCTGCCATGCTTATGCTCAAGCACCTGGGCGAGACCGAAGCCGCCGAGCGCGTGCTCGCCGCGGTGCGCGAGGTCATCGGCAAGGGCGAGAAGGTCACCTACGATGTGAAGCGCTCGAACACCGGCTCGACCGAAGGGTCGGTGGGAACGCAGGCGTACGCCGATGCACTGATCGAGGCGCTATAGCGCAACCGGAGCGAAGGAGGCGGGTGCGGTGGCGGTCGAGGTCCCCAGCGATAGCTCGCGGACCCGCAACATCGCCATCGTGGTCGCCGTCGTGGTTGCGCTCATCGTGGCTGCCGGCTTCATATGGGCGAGAATCTCGGCCGAGGATGACTCGGCGACCAAGCAGGCGGCGATAGAGCCTGCGAAGGAAACCACCGCGCAGCCGACCCCCGCGGCGCCCGTTGCGACGTCCACGGCCACGTCGTCGGCCGAACCCACTACGGCGGCACCGCAGCCCGTTGCAGCTTCGTCCGGCTCGGTCCTCACCTCGAACAAGATCGCCTTCACGCTTGGCGGGCGCGTCTACGTTGCCAACGTCGACGGCACGGCCGCTGTTGCCGTGGCGCCGTCAGGAGGCTCGTACACGCTCTCCCCGGACGGCTCGAGACTCGCCGTCGCGTACGATCCTTCGGCGCAGCAGACCGCCGACGGCGCGCTCGCGGTGTTCGACACAGTGAGTGGCGCGATGACTCCCAGTGGGTACTGCCGCCTTCACCGAGGCGCCGCGATGGGCCCCGGACGGCACGTGGCTCGTCTACACGAGCGGCTCGGAGGCGACCTCGATCAGGCGTGCCGAGACGACCGGCGTCATGGGGCCCACGCTGGCCAAGTCCGGCGCCTCGCCGCGCGTGTCTCCCAAGGGCGAGTTCATCGCCTACGGAGCATCGCTTCAGCCCGGTCCCGGCGACCGGGTGACGATCGCGCGGACCGACGGCGGGGGTTCGGCGGCAGTGGGTTCGAGCGGAGGGGCACTCTCGTGGGCCTGGGGCCCCAAGGGCGAGCTGTACTTCTCCAAGCAGGCCACGACGCCGGACGACTGGCGGCTGTGGGTGGCCGCGCCGCCGCGCTTCAAGCCCAAGGCGGTGGGTACCGCGAACCTCGCAGCACCCGCGTACCAGCTGCACGGGCTGATGGTGTCACCCGACGGCAAGTACGTGCTGTCCGCCGCAGCCGGTGACGACGAGTACTCGAGACTCATGGTCTACGACGTCGCCAAGCGCCGCTTCTCGGCGATCAGCACGCGCCGCGACGCATACCCGTACGGCTGGACGCCTGACGGCGCGATCCTGTACTTCGAAGGCAACGCCTACCAAGGCGAGCCGAGCGCGCTGATGAGTATCCGGCCCGACGGCACCGGTCGGCGGATGGTGGTCTCGGGCGCGCAGCGCTAGGAGCGTTCGCGAGTCCCGGCGCCCCGCATCGGGTATCACACTCTCAGCCGGTCATCCGTGCCGAGAGGACGAGCCATGGAACTCGACTACACCGTCTCCACCACCAAGAGCTACGGCGACGCGGTCCAGGCGGTGCAAGACGCCGCCACCGCGAACGGGTTTCGCGTGCAGTTCGTGCACGACGTGGCCGCGACACTCGCCGAGAAGGGCTTCGAGCGCGAGCCGGTGACGCTCGTGGAGGTGTGCAACGCGAAGCATGCCTCGGCGGTGCTCGCCGCCGATATCCGCATCGGTCTGATGCTGCCGTGCCCGGTCATGATCTACGAGCAGGGCGGCGCAGGTGTTCGTCTCGACCATGCTCCCCACGCTGCTCGCATCGTTCTTCCCGGAGGCGGGGATAGAGCGCGTCGCGGACGAGGTTGAAGACGCGATCAAGCGCATCGTCGACGAGGCGGCGGCCTGAGGCCGCGCACGTCGAGCCGAGGGCGCATTTCCGCACCTTGTCGGGGTATACAACCTTGCGTATACTCGGCACCCAACCGAACACGCAAGGCGTTGAAGGGGACAAGTAGGGGCCAATCCTCGCTTCAGAGAGCCGGGGTAGCTGGAAACCCGGCGCAGGACGTCTCGAAACTCACCCCTGAGCCACCCGGACAAACGACCGGCCGTACCGCTCGCGAACGACCTTCGCACGCGGCTGGGCTACTAGACCGGGTCGGTGGCATCCGTTACCTGCCGTACGAGTGGACGCTCGCCTTCGCGACTCATCGAAGAATCGCCGAGGAGTGACGAGCGTCAAGCGGGGTGGTACCGCGAGAGCGAAGGGCTCTCGTCCCGGCGACGGGGCGACGAACATGCGCTTTCGCGGTTTCGTCGTTCACGCCACCGCTGCTTCGGACTCACTTTCGAGCGTGCGCGTCCTATGCGCCGCTTTCCGTGTCTCGTGCGGCCGCTAGCTGGGCGCCGCCGTCCCTAAGTGGGGAAGGTGGAGTGCGCATGGCAAGCACGAGCGACCGCATGAAGGGCGGGCTGTCCAAGGCCCCCCATCGCAGCCTGCTCAAGGCTGACGGTCTCACCGATGTCGAGATAGCGCGGCCGCTTGTCGCCGTCGTCAACTCCGCGAACGAGATCATCCCCGGCCACCTCATGCTCGACAAGATCGGCGAAGCGGTGAAGGCCGGCGTCTACATGGCGGGCGGCACGCCGTTCGAGATCTCCACCATCGGCGTGTGCGACGGCATCGCGATGAACCACGCGGGGATGCGCTACTCGCTGGCGAGCCGCGAGGTCATCGCGGACTCGGTCGAGATCGCCGTTCGCGCCCACGCGTTCGACGCGGTCGTCATGATCCCCAACTGCGACAAGGTCATCCCCGGCATGCTCATGGCCGCGGCCCGCCTCGACCTGCCCACCGTGGTCATCAGCGGCGGGCCGATGCTGGCCGGCCGCGGGCCCAAGGGCGAGGCGGTCGACCTCGACACCGTGTTCACGGCGGTGGGCAAGGTCACGGCGGGCACGATGTCCGCCGAGGACCTGCTCGTGCTCGAGGAGCACGCCTGCCCGACCTGCGGCTCGTGCGCGGGGCTGTTCACCGCCAACTCGATGAACTGCCTCGTCGAGGCGATCGGCATCGGGCTGCCGGGCAACGGCACGATCCCGGCGGTCTACTCGGAGCGCATCCGTCTTGCCAAGAAGGCCGGCATGCGCGTCATGGACCTGCTCGCCGAGGGAGTGACCGCTCGGCAGATCATGAACGCGGCGAGCATCCGCAACGCGATGACGCTCGACATGGCGTTCGGCGGCTCGAGCAACACCGTGCTGCACCTCACCGCCATCGCCCACGAGGCCGACGCCGACATCACGCTCGACGACTGGGCGGCCGTCTCCGCGCGCACGCCCAACCTCGTGCGCATCAGCCCGGCGAGCGAGCTGCACATGGAGGACCTCTACGTGGTCGGCGGCATTCCCGCCATCATGGGCGAGCTCGACCGGGCCGGGCTCGATCGAGCGCGACGCGCCCACCGTCGACGGCCGCACGATGGGCGAGATCGCCGCGGCGGCGCCTGCAGCCGACGGCCGCGTCATCCGCACGCACGAGCGACCCCTACTACCCCGAGGGCGGCCTGCGCGTGCTGCGCGGCAACCTCGCGCCCGACGGCGCCGTGGTCAAGCAGTCGGCCGTGCCGCCCGAGATGCGCGTGCTCACCGGGCCCGCGCGGGTCTTCGATGCCGAGGAGGACGCCGTCGAGGCGATTCTCGCCGGCCGGATCGTCGCCGGCGACGTCGTGGTGATCCGCTACGAGGGCCCCAAGGGCGGGCCCGGGCATGCGCGAGATGCTCACGCCCACCTCGGCGATAGCGGGCATCCCGGAGCTCGCGAGAAGCGTCGCGCTCGTCACCGACGGGCGCTTCTCGGGCGCCACCAAGGGTCCGGCGGTGGGCCACGTGAGTCCCGAGGCGGCGTCGGGCGGCCCCATCGCGCTGGTCGCCGAGGGCGACTCGATCACCGTCGACATCGACGCCGCCGCCATCACGCTCAACGTCGCCGAGGACGAGCTCGCCGCGCGCGCCGCGGCGTGGGCTCCTCGGCCGCCGAAGGTCACCGAAGGCGTGCTCGTCGGTACGCGAAGCTGGTTTCATCCGCGGATAAGGGGGCGGTGCTCTCATGACCGACCGTATCACCGGCGCCGAGGCGCTCGTGCGCTGCTTGGAGGCCGAGGGGGTCGACACCGTCTTCGGCTACCCCGGGGGCGTGGCGCTGCCGATCTTCGACGCGCTCTACGACTCGAAGCAGATCCGCACGATCCTGCCGCGCCACGAGCAAGGCGCGATGCACATGGGAGACGGATACGCCCGCGCGACGGGCCGCGTCGCCCCGGTCATCGTGACGAGCGGTCCCGGCGCGACCAACACGATCACGGGTCTTGCGAACGCCTACATGGACTCGATCCCCATGGTCGTGTTCACCGCGCAGGTCTCCCAGGCGGTGCTGGGAACCGATGCGTTCCAAGAGTCCGACATCACCGGCATCACCCTGCCGATCACCAAGCACAACTACCTGCTCACGAACGCGGCCGAGCTGCCGGAGATCGTCAAGGAGGCGTTCCACATCGCCACGACCGGGCGCCCCGGCCCGGTGCTCATCGACATCCCGGTCGACGTGAGCAAGGGCGAGCTGGACTTCGAGTACCCGGCGCACGTCAACCTGCCGGGCTACAAGCCCACGTTCAAGGGGCACAGCAAGCAGATCAAGCAGGCGGTCTCGCTGATCTCGAGGGCCCGCAAGCCGCTGCTCTACGTGGGTGGCGGCGTGATCGCTGCGGGCGCGCACAAGGAGCTCAAGGACCTCGCGGAGCTCATGCAGATCCCGGTCGTCACCACGATGATGGGCAAGGGCGCGTTTCCCGAGGACCACCACCTGTGGATCGGCATGCCCGGCATGCACGGCGCCAAGTACACCAACTACGCCATCACCGAGACCGACCTGCTCATCGGCGTGGGCGTGCGCTTCGACGACCGCGTGACCGGCAAGCTCTCGGCGTTCGCGAGCAAGGCCAAGATCATCCACGTCGACGTCGACCCGGCCGAGATCGGCAAGAACAAGGCGGTCGACGTGCCCATCGTGGGCGACGCGAAGAACGTGCTCGCGGGGCTCGTCGCCGAGCTTCGCAAGACCGGCGCCGAGCCGCGCACCGAGGCGTGGGTGAACCTGGTCGACGAGTGGCGCAAGCAGTTCCCGCTGCACTACGCGCCCGAGGGCGACGCTGCTGCACCCGCAGTACGTGGTCGAGCGCGTGAGCGCGCTCACCGCCGACCGCGAGACGGTCGTGTGCACCGAGGTCGGGCAGAACCAGATGTGGGCGTGCCAGTACTACACGCTGCGCACGCCGCGCTCCTGGGTCTCCTCGGGAGGGCTGGGCACGATGGGCTTCGGCTTCCCGGCGGCCATCGGTGCGAAGGCCGGCCGGCCCGATGCGCTCGTGCTCGACATCGCGGGCGACGGTTCGTTCCAGATGAACCTGCAGGAGCTCGCCACCGCGAGCATCAACGACCTGGCGGTCAAGGTCGTCATCCTCAACAACGGCTACCTGGGCATGGTGCGGCAGTGGCAGGAGCTGTTCTACGGGAAGCGCTACGCCTCGAGCGTGCTGCCGCAGGACTGCCCCGACTTCGTGAAGCTCGCCGAGGCGTACGGATGTCTCGGGCTTCGAGTCACCAAGCCCGACGAGGTCGACGCCGCGCTCAAGGCCGCGTTCGACTACGAGGGCACCGCGATCGTGGACTGCCGAGTGGTGGGCGAGGAGTGCGTGTACCCGATGGTCGCACCGGGCGGAAGCATCGACGAGATGCTCGGCGGCGTGCCGGGGTGTCCGGTGTCCGAGATGCTCGACGACGATCTGCTTGAGGAGGTGTGGGAGTGATGAAGCACACCCTGTCCGTGGTCGTCGAGAACAAGCCGGGCGTGCTGACGCGCGTGGCCTCGCTGTTCGCGCGGCGCGGGTTCAACATCGACTCTCTGGCCGTGGGAACGACCGAGGACCCGACGCTGTCCAGGATCACGATCGTGTGCTCGGCGGCGGACGTCCCGCTCGAGCAGATCACCAAGCAGGTCTACAAGCTCATCAACGTGATCAAGGTCCACGACCTCGACCCGGCCGACTCGGTCGAACGCGAGCTGGTGCTGTTCAAGATCAACGCGGCACCCGAGCGGCGGCACGAGATCATCGAGATCGCGAACGTCTTCCGAGCCAAGATCGTGGACGTCGGCAAGAACTCGGTGACCATCGAGGCGACCGGCGCGACCGACAAGATCGACGCCATGGAGGACCTGTTCAGGGCGTACGGCATCAAGGAGATGGCGCGAACCGGCAAGATCGCGCTCGCCAGAGGCGGGCGCGAGAGCTAGCAGGCACACACGCGACGCCGCGACATGCGGGACGGCGTTGCGCGAGGAGCGGTACGAGGGAACAACCGGTCGGGAGACCGAAGCGAAAGGAAGGCGACACACCACGATGGCGACCATCTACTACGACAGCGACTGCGACCCTTCGATCATCAAGGGGCGCAAGGTTGCGATCATCGGGTACGGCAGCCAGGGTCACGCGCACGCGCTCAACCTGCACGACTCGGGCGTGGACGTGCGCGTGGGGCTGCGCTCCAGCTCGGCGAGCTGGGACAAGGCGCGCGAGGCGGGACTCAAGGTCATGACGGTGCGCGAGGCGGCCGCCGAGGCGGACGTGATCATGATCCTCACGCCCGGACGAGACCCAGGCGCACACGTACTACTCGGAGATCCACGAGTCGATGACGCGAGGGCAAGGCGCTCGCGTTCGCCCACGGCTTCAACATCCACTTCCAGCAGATCGAGCCGCCGGCAGGGCTGCGACGTCATCATGATCGCGCCGAAGGGCCCGGGCCACATGGTCCGCCGGGTCTACACGGAAGGGCTCCGGCGTGCCCAACCTCATCGCGATCCACAGCGATGCGACCGGGAAGCGCGAAGGACCTCGCGCTCTCCTACGCGTGGGGCATCGGCGGGGCGCGCTCGGGCATCATCGAGTCCACCTTCCAAGAGGAGACCGAGACCGATCTGTTCGGCGAGCAGGCGGTGCTCTGCGGCGGTCTGACGCACCTGATCGAGGCGGGCTTCGAGACGCTCGTCGAGGCCGGCTACCAGCCCGAGATCGCGTACTTCGAGTGCATGCACGAGGTCAAGCTCATCGTCGACCTGCTCTACGAGGGCGGCATGGCCAAGATGCGCGACTCGATCTCGAACACCGCCGAGTACGGCGACTACTACACCGGTCCCAACATCGTCACCGACGCCACGCGAGACGCGATGGCCGAGACGCTGTGGAACATCCAGAACGGCAAGTTCGCGCGCGACTGGATCGCCGAGAACAAGGCCGGCCAGGCGCACTTCAAGGCGATGCGCCGCATCCACGCCGAGTCTCTGATCGAGGACGTGGGCGGCGAACTGCGCTCATGTTCACCTGGATCAAGCGCGACTAGCTCTCGTGCGCTCAGCGCATCGGAGCACGCAAGGACTAGGACGGGGAGCGCACACGATGCAGAAGAAGTACCTGATGACGCCGGGGCCGACCCCGGTACCCGCCGAGATAATGCTGGCGATGGCGGCGCCGATGATCCATCACCGCACGCCGGACTTCTCGGCAGCGTTCAAGGCGGCCATCGACAACCTCAAGTACGTGTTCCAGACGCAAGGCGACGTGTTGCTGTTCGCCTGCTCGGGCACGGGCGTGATGGAGGCCTCGATCGCCAACTGCTTCAGTGCGGGCGACACGGCGATCGTGTGCCGCAACGGCAAGTTCGGCGACCGGCAGAAGCAGATCTGCGAGACGTACGGCGTCAACGTCGTCGATCTCGCGTACGAGTGGACGCAGGTGGTCGATCCGGCCGACATCGCGACCGCGCTTGCCGAGAACCCCGGGGTGCGCGGCGTCATCGTCACGCAGTCCGAGACCTCGAGCGGCGTGCTCAACGACGTGCAGGCCATCGGCGCGATCGTGCGCGAGTATCCCGACACGGTGCTCATCGTCGACTCGATCACCGGCATCGGCGCCGTGGAGTGCAAGACCGACGAGTGGGGCCTCGACGTCGTGATGACCGGCTCGCAGAAGGGGCTCATGCTTCCGCCGGGGCTCGCCGCGTGCACGGTGAGCGAGAAGGCGTGGCGCGCCTACGAGCGCTCGAACCTGCCCAAGTACTACTTCGACTGGATGAAGTACAAGAAGAACGTCGAGAAGGACACCACGCCCTTCACGCCGGCGGTCTCGCTCGTGCTGGGACTGAACCAGGCGCTCGCGATGATCCGCGAGGAAGGCATCAGCAACACCATCGCCCGCCACGGCCGGCTCGCCGAGGCGACCCGCAAGGGCTGCGAGGCGCTCGGCCTGAAGCTGTTCGCTCCGCCTGAAGGGCGCGGCAGCGCGGTCACGCCGGTCTGGGTGCCCGGAGGGCGTCGACGGCAAGGCGATCGTCAAGACGATGAAGGACAAGTACGGCGTCACCATCGCCGGTGGTCAGGACGACTACGCGGGGCGCATCTTCCGCATCGGCCACCTGGGCTACTTCGGCGAGTTCGACATCATCACCACGCTCGCCGCGCTCGAGATGACGCTTGCGGGCCTTGGCTACGACTTCGAACGCGGAGCGGGCATCAGCGCCGCCGAGTCAGTATTCATGGAAGGGTAGGGGACTCATGAAGGTACTTGTCGCCGAGAAGATCGCCGACTCCGGCATCGAGCTGCTCAAGGGCGAGTTCGACGTCGACGTCCGCACCGACCTCACTCCCGAGCAACTCGTCGCGGAGATACCCGCCTACGACGCCCTGATCGTACGCTCGGCCACGCGTGCCACGCGCGAGGTCATCGAGGCGGGCACCAACCTCAAGATCATCGGACGTGCCGGCGTGGGCGTGGACAACGTCGACGTCGACGCGGCCACCGAGCGCGGCATCATCGTGTGCAACGCCCCCACGTCCAACATCGTGTCGGCCGCCGAGCAGACGATGGCGCTCATGCTCGCGATGGCGCGCAAGACGCCGCAGGCCAACGCGTCGCATGAAGCAGGGCAAGTGGGAGCGCTCGAAGTTCACCGGCGCCGAGCTCTACGAGAAGACGCTCGCGATCTTCGGCCTGGGCCGCATCGGCTCGCTCGTGGCCGAGCGTGCGCGCTCCTTCGGCATGAACCTCATCGGCTACGACCCCTACATCTCGGAGAACCGTGCTGCCGAGATGGGCATCACCGTCTACGAGAAGGTCGACGACATCTTGCCGCTGGCCGACTTCATCACGGTGCACCTGCCCAAGACCAAAGAGACGATCGGGATGTTCGGCGCCGAGCAGTTCGCCAAGATGCGTGACGGCGTGAGGCTCGTGAACACGGCGCGCGGCGGCATCTACCAGATGGATGCGCTGGCGGACGCTCTCAAGTCCGGCAAGGTCGCAGGTGCCGCCATCGACGTGTTCGAGGTCGAGCCGTGCACCGACTCGCCACTCATCGGGATCGACAACGCGATCCTCACGCCGCACCTGGGCGCCTCCACGAGCGAGGCGCAGGACCGCGCCGGCGAGCAGATCGCCGAGTACGTCGCCGCCGGGCTGGGCGGCCACATGGTGCCCACGGCGGTCAACATCGCGCCGGTCCCACCCGAGGTGCTCGAGAAGGTCGGGCCCTACATCCCGCTCGCCGAGGACCTGGGCAGCATGGTCGCGCAGGTGGCCCGAGGCGGCATCGACTCGCTCGACGTCGAGTTCGTGGGCGCACTTGCCGACGTCGACACGCGCATCGTGCGCACCGCGGTCCTCAAGGGTCTGCTCACGGTCGTGGGCGCCGAGTCGGTCAACTTCGTGAACGCGGACTTCTACGCCGAGCAGCGCGGAATCGGCGTGACCGAGATCAACCGCCCCGAGACGCACGACTACGTGTCGCTGATCAGGCTTCGGGCGCACACGCCCAAGGGCCCCATCGAGATCGGTGCGACGCTCGTTGGCAAGAAGGACGAGCCGCGTCTGGTGAGCCTGTACGAGTACAACATCGACATGATCCCCACCAAGTACATGGCGTTCTTCGTGTATGAGGACCGCCCGGGCATGATCGGCAAGGTCGGTACGCTTCTGGGTCTGGCCGACGTCAACATCGGTTCGATGCAGGTGGGTCGTACGGTGGCAGGCGGTCAGGCGCTCATGGGCATCAACGTCGACACGCCGGTGTCGCGCTCGCTGCTCGACAAGATCGTGGCCGAGGCCGGCATCAACGACGCGTGGAGCGTCGAGCTGTAGCGATGACGGCGAAGTCCGCAGCAGCTAGCACCGGCGGCCCAGGCCCCGTCGCCGCCCGCATCTCAGGCGCGCTCGCTGCGTACGGGTCCGCTCCGCGCGTGGCGCTTCGTGCTGGCGCTGCTCGTCGCCGTGCTCACGTACTGGACGACCGCCGGCGGGCTGATCACGCTGCTGCCCGGCGCGCAGGTCGCGCTCGTGGTGGGCGTGAGCGCCGCGCTCGTCGCGCCGGAGTGGTGGCTTGCCGCGATCGCGGCTGGCGTCGCGTGTCTGCTCGGCATCGTGACCGGTCCCGCGAACATGTGGTTCACCGGCCTGCCGTCGCTCTCTGCCCGCAGCGCTCGTGGGCTGGGCCGCCCTGTCGGCTGCGGTGGCCGCAGGAGTGTGGTGGCTGCTGTCGCGCCGCCACCTCAAGGGGCAGTGGGTGCTCTGGGCGGTCGTCGCGCTGCTCGATCGCGAACTTCGCGTGGACGGTGGTCGACGCCGACCGTCAGCCCGGATTCGACCCGCAGACCGGCAGCGCGATCGCGCCGCTCCCGGCGACCCTCGACCGCGGCAGAGTCCATGAGTTCGTACGGCCCGGACGCGCGCTTCTACCTGATCGTGCATCGCAAGCTGCGCTCGGGAGTGGGCTACTACCAGGCGTCCAGCGAGGCCTTTCCCGAGATCGACCCGATCGATCAAGGGCCCGAGCGGGCTGCTCAACGTGCGGTTTCCCACGCTCTATCTCGCAGCCGCTGCGTTGCCGTCCGCCTGGTGGATCGTCGGCGCATACTGGCACTTGCCGCCGCGAGCCGCGGCAGCGGTTCCCGTCTTGCTGAAGGGCGCCGTGCGCGCGCCGCTGGCGATGCCGGGTGCCGCGGGCGTCCTCACGTACGCGGTACTCCACGCTACAAGCCCGCAGATCCTCTTCGCCGAGGTGTGGGCGGGGATGCTCACGCGTCATCGCCTTCGCCCTGTTCGCGGCTTCCCTTCGCAGTCCGCGCTGGAGAGGCCTGGTGGTCGCCGCCGCCTGCGTTGCGCTTGCGGCCTTCATGGTTCGCGAATCGTGGGCTTCGTGCTGCTTGCGGGGCTGGTGGCCACCTTCGTCGGCCGTTCGGACGAGGCACTCACTCAGCGTCCGTTTCGCGCGGCGACGTGGCTGGTCGCGTGTGCCCTCGGCGCGGCGTTCTGGGTAGTTCACTGGTGGCTGGCGCGCGGCTACTTCACCGGTCTGCCCGGGCAGAGCGTCATTGGCCAGGGCAGCGGAGGATTCCTGCTAGCAGGTCTGACGTACAGCACGCAGGCATTCGGCACGTTGGCGCTTGTCCTGGCGGTGCTGGGGCTCGTCGGCCTCGTGCTGCTGCCTCGCCGGGAGCTGGTGACGTTCGGTGCCATCACCGTGCTGCTGCCCCTGGCTTCATACCTGTACCTCGGCAACGGGCTTGAGAACATCTACGGCGAGATCATCAACTACTGGGCGGCTGCGGTCCTGTTCACCGTGTACGCGTGCGTTCCGGCGGCGCTCAGCGTGCTACCAGGCGCTGCGACCGCCTCTGGCGCAGGAAGCGGAGTCTCGATGAGCGTGGCGGAGAAGTCCCCTACAGCAGCCCCCGCGGCCCAGCCCTTCGCCGCCCGCATCTCAGGCGCGCTCGCTGCGTACGGGTCCCTCCGCACGTGGCGCTTCGTGCTGGCGCTGCTCGTCGCCGTGCTCACGTACTGGACGACCGCTGGCGGGCTGATCACGCTGCTACCCGGCGCGCAGGTCGCGCTTGTGGTGGGCGTGAGCGCGCGCTCGTTGCACCTGAGTGGTGGCTTGCCGCCATCGCGGCTGGCCGTGGCGTGCCTGCTCGGCATCGTGACCGGTCCCGCGAACATGTGGTTCACCGGCCTGCCTTCGCTCTTGCCCGCAGCGCTCGTGGGCTGGGCGGCGTTCTCGGCCGGCGTGGCCGCAGGGGTGTGGTGGCTGCTGTCGCGCCGCCACCTCAAGGGGCAGTGGGTGCTGTGGGCGGTCGTCGCGCTGCTCATCGCGAACTGTCGCGTGGACGGTGATCGACGCCGACCGCCAGCCTGGATTCGACCAGGCGACCGGCACGGTGTTCCCGCCGCTTCCAACACGCCTTGACGACCGGTCAGTTGCCGGCGACGGTCCGCAACACCGACGACGCGATGTACACGCTCGTCTACCGCAAGATGCGTGCGGGCGAGGACTACTACCGTGCGTTCACCGAGGCGACTCCGGAAGTGGACCCTCGGGTCAAAGGCCTTCCGTCGGGCCGCTGAACTTCCGTTTCCCGACGCTCTACGTGTTCGCGGCGGCGCTGCCGTCCGCGTGGATGATCATCGGGTCGCTGCTCTTCTTGGCGGTGGCCGCAGCGGCTCTCGTCCCGATGCTGCTGAAGGGCATCGTTCGTGCTCCGCTCGCGATTCCGGGCGTGGGCGCCGTGCTCGCGTACAGCGTCATGTTCGCCACGTCGACCCAGATCCTCTACACCGAGGTGTGGGCGGGCCTCCTGTCGCTCATCGCGTTCGCGTTCTTCCGCCGCTCGCTGGAAGGGGATCGTTGGAGGGCGTACGTGATCGCGTCGGCGGTGTGCGCCTACTCGCGTTCGCGGTCAGGGAGTGGCCGTCTTCGTCATGCTCGCTGGACTCGGCGCCACGTTCGTCTCGCGCGGCCCCGAAGCGACCGAACAGCGCCGGTTCCGCGCGGGGGTCTGGCTTGGAGCGCTCGTGGCGGCCAGCGCCTTCATGTTCGTGCACTGGCAGCTCGCCGCGCCGTTCGGTACTGGCGTACCGGGCCAGGCCACCATCCTCGGCCGGGAGGGCTTCGGTGGCTGCTCGGCGGGTTGAAGTACAGCACGCTCGTCTTCTCGCCACTGCCATACGTGATTGCCGCTCTCGGCATCATCGGCATCGCGCTGCTTCCCCGGCGCGACCTGCTCGTATTCGGCGCCGTGGCGGTATGGCTGCCGCTCGTCTGCCTACCTCTATCTCGGCAACGGGAACACGGATCGCTTCACAGGTGAGGCGCTCAACTACTGGGCCGCGACGGTACTGTTCATGGTCTACGCGTGCATGCCGGTTGCGCTGAGCATCATCCCGGGCGCCTCGGCAGCGGTGCGGAGCAAGACGGGTCGACAAGGCGGGCTGAATCGGCGAGCTATCGGGTACGGGAGTCAGGGGAAGGGACGAAGACATGGCAACCGACGCGTCTACATCTTCGACACCACGCTGCGTGACGGCGAGCAGTCGCCGGGCGCCTCGATGAACACCGAGGAGAAGCTCGAGATCGCCCGGCAGCTCGTGCGACTGGGCGTCGACGTCATCGAGGCCGGCTTCCCGGTCTCGAGCCCGGGCGACTTCGAGAGCGTGCGGCGCATCGGCGACCGAGGTGGGCGACGCGGCGGTCGTGTGCGGCCTGACGCGCGCCGATCCCCAAGGACATCGAGATGGCCGCCGACGCGCTCGCGACGGCCAAGCGCCCGCGCATCCACACGGGCATCGGCGTCTCCGAGAGCCACCTGCGCGACAAGCTGCGCATCGACGCGAGGACGCGGCGCTCGAGCGCGCCGTCGCCGCCGTCAAGCACGCCCGCAACCTCGTCGAGGACGTCGAGTTCTACGCCGAGGACGCCGGCCGAGCCGACCCCGCGTTCCTCTACCGCATGATCGAGGCGGTCATCTCGGCAGGGGCGACCGTCGTCAACATCCCCGACACCACCGGCTACGCGTATCCCGAGGTGTTCGGCGGGCTGATCGCGCGGCCTGATGGAGAACGTGAAGGGCATCGAGAACGTCATCGTCGCGGTGCACTGCCACAACGACCTGGGCATGGCGACCGCCAACGCGCTCGCGGGCGTCTACGCGGGCGCGCGGCAGGTCGAGTGCACGATCAACGGCATCGGCGAGCGCGCGGGCAACACGGCGATGGAAGAGGTCGTGATGGCGCTCAAGCATGCGCCCCGACGTCTTCGGCGTGCGACACCGACATCAAGACCCGCGAGATCACGCGCACGAGCCGGCTGGTCTCGAGCATCACCGGCATCAACGTGCAGCCCAACAAGGCGATCGTGGGCGCGAACGCGTTCGCGCACTCGCAGCGGCATCCACCAGGACGGCGTGCTCAAGGAGCGCTCGCACCTACGAGATCATCGACCCGGACGACGTGGGCGCGGGCGGCTCGAGCATCGTGCTGACCGCGCGCAGCGGCCGACACGCGCTGCAAGCACCGCCTCGAGGAGCTCGGCTACACGATGCCCGACGAGGAGTTCGAGCGCGTCCACGAGGCGTTCCTGCAGCTCGCCGACAAGAAGAAGGAGGTCTACGACGAGGACCTCGAGGCGCTGGTGGGGGAGAGCGAGCGCACGCTCAACGAGGTCTACCACCTCGAGCAGGTCCACTTGACCTGCGGCGAGCCGGGCATCCCCACGGCGACCGTCGAGCTGATCGACCGCCGAGGGCAAGCAGCTCATCGACTCGAGCCACGGCACCGGCCCGGTCGACGCGGTCTACAAGGCGATCAACCGCATCGTCGACGTGCCGAACGACCTGACCGAGTTCAGCGTGCAGGCCGTCACGCGCGGCATCGACGCGCTCGGCGAGGTCACGATCCGCGTGACGAGCGGCGACGGCCGCGATCTTCACCGGCCGAGGAGCGCACTCCGACATCATCGTGGCGAGCGCGAAGGCGTACACGAACGCGCTCAACAGGCTGCTGGCCGCGCAGGCGCGCGCGATCGAAGACTCGGTCTAGAGGCGCGCGACGCCGGCGCGTCAGCGAAGGGACTCCACCAGGTCGGCGAAGGTGGCCGGGGCCAGCACCCGCGGTTCATGCCCGCGGAGTTCGAGCAGGTGGGAGTCTCCCGAGACGATGATCTGAGCGCCGCTGCTGGCAGCCAGGGCCAGCAAGTAGTCGTCTCCAGGATCGGCCGAGACGCGCGCAACGCGCAGTGGATCGGGCTCATGAACCGCTACCCGCTCGAGCCACTCGACGAAGTCGGGCGCCACTCCGGCCGGCAACCGCGTCGCGATCTTGGGACGTCCCAGCACGCTCGTCAGCTCACCGAGCAACCGGGGGCACACGACTGCATCGAAGAGACCCTCGGATAGCGCTCGAACCAGCCGTGCGGGCGAGCCCTTGTCCGAGAGAAGCGCTGCAACGTAGACGTTGGTGTCGAGAACCGCGCGGATCACGGAGTGCCGGAGCGGAAGCGGTGAACCTCATCGACGGCGAGCCGGAGCGCCTCTTCCTCGGTCATGTCGGCAGCGGCCCACGCTCGATCGAGCACCTCCATGCCGAGGTACGCGCGCAGGGCGTCTTCGAGCAGCTCGTAGTCCTTCTTGCCCGTGCGCGCGGCCATGATTCGAGCGCTGCGCAAGACGTCGTCTTCGATGTACACGGTTGTCTTCTTCCTGACCATATGTGCACTGTAGCAGGAAGCCATTAATACGCCAAGAAGTATAGAAGTACTTCGGAGGTTTGGTTGGCATAGGGTGTGCGCTCGCAGGCGCGTGCCACTATACTGACGTGGCTCAATCTCGCCCCGATCGTGCAGGAGTTATCAGTAGATGGCGCGCGCCAAGACGAAGAGTGTTTCCCGCAAACCTGCAGCGGCTAGCGTCGCCGGCACCGACATACGACTCCTGGGCCGAGCGGATCGCCTTCTGGTGCCTGCTCGCGGCGATCGTCCTCGTGCCCCTGATCATCGCCCGCACCGGGTGGTTCACGGGCAACCCGGCCTCTCTGCTCTCCGACCAGTTCGAGCTTCCCAAGGTGAGCCTCCTGCGCGTGCTGACCCTCGCGTCGCTGTGCGCGTGGTTGTGGCACGTGGCCATCAACGGCGGCACCTGGCGGCGCGCCACCTCCGACTACCTCGTGCTCGCGCTGCTCGGATGGATGCTCGTGACGTCGGTCATCTCCATCGCGCCGGCGACGGCGTTTCTCGGCAAGCACCTCCGCTACGAGGGCTTCCTCGCGTACCTGAACTACGCCGTGCTCTACTTCCTGGCCATGCAACTGGTCGACAGGCCCTCGCGCGTCCGGAAGATCGCCTCGGCGATGTCCTGGACGGCCGTGGTCCTCTCGTTCTACGGCGTGTTGCAGCACTTCTCGATCGACCCGATGGTCTGGACGGCCGGCGGCGGAGACACGCCCTTCCAGCTCACACGTGCGTTCGCCACGGTGGGCAACCCCGACATGCTCGGCGGCCTGCTGGCGTTCGCGCTGCCGGTGTGCGTCGCGCTCGCGCTCACGGAGCGCGACGACCGCTGGCGCATCGCGCGCTGGGCGGGCACGCTCGTTGTCGTGGCGTGCTGGGTGGTGACGTTCACGCGCGCGGCGTGGATCGGTGGTGCGGTGGGCATCGCGATCGTCGGCGTGGCCGCGTGGCGACACAAGGCGCCGTTCCGCACCGTCGACAAGTGGGCGACCGGTCTCGCGGTGGCGGCAGGTGGCGTTCTTGCCGCGCTGAGCCTGCGCAACCAAGACGAGGTGCTCAACGTCGTCAACCGGTTCGCATCGATCCTCGACTTCGGCTCGGGCAGTGGCGCGCAGCGCGTGCTGATCTGGCGAAGCGCTCTGGGCGCGATCGCCGAGCGGCCCATCTTCGGGTGGGGACTGGACACCTTCCGGCTCGTCTTCCCGCAGTTCCGCTCGGTCGAGCTCACGCGGTCGCTGGGGCACCTCGACCTGGTCGACAACGCGCACAACTACCTGCTTCAGATGGCCCTGGGAATCGGCCTCGTGGGAGTGGTGCTCCTCGTCGTGTTCCTCGGCTACGTCGCGTGGCGCAGCGCTCGAACCGTGTTCGGCGTCGAGCGCTCGTCCGCGCAGCTGCTGCTCGCGGGGTTCTGGGCCGGCTGTGCCGCCTACCTCGTCTACCTCATGGCGGGGCTCTCGGTACCCTCCACCACGTTCTGGCTGTGGATCGGGCTCGGGGTCCTGGCCGCCTCCTCGGCCGAGTCGCGTCAGCTCGATGCGAGCGTGGTGCTCAAGACCGCTGCGACGATCGTCTCGGTGCTCGCGGTGGTCGTGCTGGTGCTCGTTGGCAGGCTGCTCTCCGCCGACTACGCGTATCTCGCTGCCAAGAACCTGCCGGTGAGCGATGCACGTTTCGTCTTCGCCGAGAGGGCGGTGCGGCTGAACCCGGCGATGGACCCGTATCGCACGCAACTGGGAATCGCCCACTTCGACGCGTTCAGGACGCTAGCCGGCACGGGGCAGACCGAGGCTGCGTCGGCGCAGGTCTCGCAGGCGAGCTCCGTGCTGATCGACGCCATCGACCGCTCGCCCCGCGAGTACGAGAACTACAACCTGCTGGCGCACATCTACCTCAGCGCAGGAGAGCTCCTGCAAGATGCCGAGTATCTCGACAAGGGGGAGGCCATCGCGCGCGAGGGCTTGAAGATCATGCCCGGCACGCCCGTCGCTGCAGTTCCAGGTGGGACGCGCGCTGTACCGCAAGGCGCAATATGCCGACGGCGGCGAAGATGCTGGAGGCCGCCGTGGACGGAGACCCGGAGTACGCCGAGGCGTGGAGTCTGCTCGCCGCGGTCTACGGGGAGCTCGGGCGCACCGCCGAGCAGGCCGAAGCGCTCGAGCGCAGCAAGACGGCGGTTCGGTAGGAGGGCGTCGTTCGTATGGTACTCTGGTCGCCGCTGCAAACCCGACCCGCCCAAGGTCGAAGAGTCACCTGAAGGAGAACGTCTCGCATGCCCCGCCCGATGACCATCACCGAGAAGATCCTCGCCGCCCACGCCGGCCTGGACGAGGTCGCGCCCGGGCCAGCTCATCAACTGCGAGCTCGACCTCGTGCTCGCCAACGACGTCACCGCGCCCATCGCCATCCGGGAGTTCGCGAAGACCGGCGTCGAGCGCGGTCTGGGACCCCGACCAAGATCGCGCTCGTGCCCGACCACTACACGCCCAACAAGGACATCAAGTCCGCCGAGCAGGCCAAGATCATGCGCGACTTCGTCCGCGCGCAGGGCATCACGCACTACTACGAGATCGGCTGCATGGGCGTCGAGCACGCGCTCCTGCCCGAGCAGGGCGTGGTGGGCCCCGGCGACGTCATCATCGGCGCCGACTCCCACACGTGCACGTACGGCGCGCTCGGCGCGTTCGCGACCGGCGTGGGCTCGACCGACGCGGCCGCCGGCATGGCGACGGGCGAGGCGTGGTTCAAGGTGCCCGCCGTCGATCAAGTTCAACATCGACGGTCGAGCTCGGGCCGTTGGGTGTGCGGCAAGGACATCATCCTGCACATCATCGGCATGATCGGCGTCGACGGCGCGCTCTACCAGGCGATGGAGTTCACCGGCTCGACCATCGAGGCGCTGGGCATGGACGACCGCATGACCATCTGCAACATGGCCATCGAGGCCGGCGGCAAGAGCGGCATCATCGCCGTCGACGACACCACGCGCGCCTACGTCGACGGGCCGCTTCGAGCGCGAGCGCGGTCGAGTACTTCAGCGACGCGGACGCCGAGTACGCGCGCGGTCATCGAGATCGATGCCGCCGACCATCGTCCCCACGGTCGCCTTCCCGCACCTGCCGAGCAACACGCGCCCGGCGGCCGACGCGCGCGACATCTGGATCGACCAGGTCGTCATCGGCAGCTGCACCAACGGCCGCATCGAGGACATGCGCATCGCCGCGCAGCATCCTCAAGGGCCGCAAGGTCAACGAGAACGTGCGCCTCATCATCATCCCGGCCACGCAGGACATCTACCGGCAGGCCATGCACGAGGGGCTCTTCGACATCTTCCTCGACGCCAACGCCGCGGTCTCGACGCCCACGTGCGGCCCGTGCCTCGGCGGCCACATGGGCATCCTCGCGGCGGGGGAGCGCGCGGTCGCGACCACCAACCGCAACTTCGTCGGCCGCATGGGCGATCCCACGAGCGAGGTCTACCTTGCGTCGCCGGCGGTGGCTGCCGCGACCGCGGTTGCGGGGCACATCGCGCTGCCGGACGACCTGGACTAGGGCTTGACTGGAGCAAGTTGCGGTGATTATGTGGGGCGCGTTGTGCCCCGTTCGAGACTGGCACATCACTCGCTTCCGATGCGTGCTGAAGAAACGTGAAGAGTGCGTGGGTCCGTTTGCCTGAAGCGACGCCCTCGCTGGCAGTGCGAACAGGTAGTCAATAGAGGAAGGTAGAGTGCATGCCCGAGAAGGTAGTGGTACGCGAGGTAGTGCCGGATCCCTCGCCGGAGGTCGTGCAGAAGCGCGACCCGCTCGTCACCGGACTCGTGTTGGGCATTCTGGCCATCGGCGTCCTTATCCTGTCCGTTCTGCTCTACGGCCTCGTGGCCGGCATCCTTCGGCCCGCAGCGCCGCGAACGGCTCTGGAGTACGCGCTCATCCGCTACGCGGCGGCCGTCAGGCAGGATCCCAGCAGCGGAGACAACTGGGCCAGGCTCGCGTCAGTGCAGTATCAAAGCGGTCAGCGTGACGCTGCCATGGAGACCATCGAAGAAGGCAAGAAGAAGGCCGAGGGGTTGTCGAAGACCAGCGTCTACAACGTCGAGATCGGCATCTACATGGCGGAAGACGACTTCAAGTCGGCGACCACCAAGGGCATCAAGTACGTCGAAGCGGACATCAATGAGAGGGAGAAGAAGCGGATCGAGCGAGGCCAAGCGTGGCATCACGGTCCCGGTCGCCGAGCAACAGGACATGAACTACAGCACCACGCAGCTGTACTCCCAGGTCGCGTTCGGCTACTCAGGTCTCAAAGAGCACAAGAAGGCGATCGAGCTGCTGATTGCGGGGTTGCAGTTGACTCCGACCGCGTCCGACCTGCTCTCACAGGTCGGCTGGGCGTATTTGGCCGACAAGCAATACCCCAGGGCGAAGCTGGCGTTCGACACCTCACTGAAGTACATCCCGGACTACAAGCAGGCGAAGGAAGGTCTCAAGGAGCTGGACAAGCTCTACAAGGCCGACCAGGCGAAGAAGTCCGGCAAGGGCTCGAAGAAGTCGAGCGAGGCCTCCAGCACCGATTCCACGCAAGCAAGTAGCAGGCGACCCCACCGCAGTCCGCAACCCTAAGGATGCACATGAACGACATTCCTGTTAATGAAGTAAGCGCTGCGCCAGCGCAGACCTACGTCGAGCGTACTGTCGTCGAGGAGGTCAGCAACAAGCGTCAGGTGGGTATCCTGATCGCTGCGCTGGTTCTTCTCCTGCTGCTGCTCATCGGCTTGGTCACCGCGGTCCTCGTCCTCACCCGAGGTCGGGGGGCGCCCAGTGCCGAGTCGATGCCAAAGGGCATCACGTGGGTCCGGTCGATCTACGGCTGGGGCAACACCGCGGCCACTCAGCTCAATTCACCCGTTGACGCCGCCGTCGCTCCTGACGGCACTATCTGGGTCACGAACCGCGCGCGGCAGATCGTCGGGTTCAATCCCGACGGCACGCTGAAGCGTCTCATCGAGCCCACCTACGGCAAGGGGCCGGGCATGGCGTACGCGCTCGAGGGTATCGACGTGGGCGCCGACGGCATCATCTACGTGGCCGATGCCGGCCGTAACCGCGTCATGGAGTTCGACTCGGATACCGGCGAGTTCATAGGCGAGTACGGTGTGGAGTACCCCGCAGAGGTCGCCAAGGACGACATCAACGACCAGCTCGCGGTGACCTCGTCGGCCGGCGTCGCGTACTTGGGCTTCAGCGGCGACCAGGTCAAACTCATCAAGGCGATCGGTTCGCGTGGTTCGGGAGAGAACCAGTTCGACCTTCCGCACGGCGTCGCATTCGGCGACGACGGCACGCTCTACATCGCCGACACGCAGAACCAACGCGTGATGGCCGTCAACAAGGCCGGCAAGACGCTGTGGACGACCGGCGCCAAGCAGATCGCCGACGCGACCGGCGCCGCGAAGGGCAAGGGCCCCTTCCAGCTGCCATCGGGGATCACCATCGACGGCAAGGGCCGTCTCGTCCTCATCGACCCGTTCGAGTTCAAGGCGTTCGTCCTGAACCCGCGAACGGGCAAAGTGCTTGCCGGCTATGGCGAGCAGGGCGAGGACGACGGCAGTTTCAGCTACCCGACCGGCATCGACTACGACCGCGACCGCGACTGGTTCGCCGTCGCAGATACCGCGAACAACCGCGTCCAGATCATACGGCTCCCGGGCACCGGTGGCCCGGCGACGGCAGGTATTCGGCGCGCCTTCGACCGCCCCATATGGCTCATGTTGGTGCCGTTCATCCTGCTGATCGTGGGAGGCATCATCTTGTTCATGCAGAGCCGCAAACGGCGCAAGGCCGCCGCAGCGAACGTGGCACCGGATTCGCTTGCTTCAGGCGCGTAAAGATTTGTGAAGTTCTCACGAAGAACTCTTGCGTTCAACGTGGGTGCTGAGGCAGAATATGAACGAGTCTTTCTGCCTCAACGAGCAGAAGTCGATCGGGACGATCTCAGGTCCCGGCACGTGACTTAATCCGTCACGGGAAGGAGGTGCATGCAAAAGTGACTAACACCTATAAATCAATAACCAAGGAGTCTCACATCATGAAGAAGACCGCACTTGTAGTAGCGCTGGCGGTGCTGCTGACCATCGTATTCGCAACCGCCGCGTTCGCGCACCATCAGCCCAGCCTGTACGTCAGCTGGGAAGCGGGCGTCAAGGGTAACACCGGCGCCAACGGCAACAGCCCCCACGAGGGTTACGCCAAGAACACCGAGAAGTGTAATGTCTGCCACGCTGTCCACCGCGCTCCGGTTCAGGGCCTGCGTGTTTCGCAGCAGGACTTCACGGGCGCTCCGGCCACCGAGCTCAAGGGCACCCGCGTCGGCTACTACGCCGATCCGGCCGGCGGCCAGACCGAGATGCTGCTCCAGACGAGCGTCTCCAACTCTTGCTCGTACTGCCACATCGCGACCAACATCGGTGGCGTGCGTGTCTACAACGGTAACGTCGAGAACTACGCGGGTGGCGGCTGGCAGGTCAACGGCTACAGCCACGCTGGCTGCACCAACTGCCACTCGGTCCACGGTGCCTACACCTTCCAGGGCGCCCTGAAGGCGAAGATCGTCAAGTACACCGGTCAGCCTTCCGGCATGACCTCCGCCAACGGCGTTGTCGCCAACGCCTTCGGTGCTGAGCACGTCTTCAACACCGGCTACGGCAACCTCACCCTGGCCATCCAGGACGAGATCTTCGCCAACGCCGCCGATCTGCCGGTAGCGTTGCTGCCTGGCAACATGAAGCTGTTCCCGACGCTGGCCGACACCATCAACGGTGTGAACGCCGGTAACGGTACCGCTGGCATCGACACCGCCGACGCTCAGGTGTCCGCGCTGTGCACCATCTGCCACGCGAACTACAGCTCCGCTTCCGAGCAGACGATCAACCTGGACAACGAGCGCGCCCTGTTCACCAACGGCTACTGGGACTTCACCAACGTCCCGACCGCCAACGCGGGCCAGTTCCTGTACAAGAACCACCCGGTTGGTCCTGCCGCTATGAACATCACCGCCTTCTCGGCCAAGGGTGACACCACGTCGGCCACGCAGGTTTCGTGGGCCACTGCCGGCACT
Organism: uncultured Actinomycetes bacterium; assembly: GCA_963702525.1. GTDB lineage: Bacteria > Actinomycetota > Coriobacteriia > Anaerosomatales > PHET01 > CAVPCY01. Next base: position 76,130 of record CAVPCY010000018.1, read on the forward strand.
TGCCGCAGCTGCCACGATGCTGGTGAGACCGACGCCGCTGTCGGCGTTGTCGAGCAGTCCTGGCCGCACTTCACGCCGGGTAACTGGATGTTCACCAAGTCCTACGGTGCTGGCGCTGCCGATCCTGGCAACCAGGACTTCCAGGCTGACGAGGTCAACTTCGGCCTCTTCACCCCGATACACGATCACTGGTGGTACGGTTGACTACGGCCCCACGTTCTCGCCTGGGTGCCGAGGACGGTCAGTGCATCAAGTGCCACGACGGCGGCGCAGCCGGCGGCGTTGGCAAGACCTTCTAGGATCCTCTTCAAGGTCTAGCTCTACGAGTCACAAGGAACGGCCCCCCGCACGGGGGGCCGTTCTTCTTGTTCGGCGCCTCGTTCTGCGCTCGCTCAACTGCGATGATGTTCGTTTCGTGATTGTCCGAAGTCGCCCGGTCCGTGGCACGGCTCGTGCTTTTTGCGTGCTGTATGATTAACCATTGTTGACGTCGCGATCCACCTCAGTGCGATGCGTCAGCGTGGCATTGATCCCAAGAAGCTGCGGAGTTCGATGGCTGCCCCCCGCATGACGAAACGAACCGGCATGACGCTTGGCGTGACCGCCATCGTCATGATTCTGTTCGCGGTGGTCGTCGCTGTGGGGTCGACCAACCGCGCGTGCACGTCGTGCCACACCCAGCTTGGTGCTGCGCTCGCGAGAGACGCGCACGCTTCGTCATCGTGCTACTCGTGCCACCTGGATCGGGGTGCGTGGAGCTACCCCGCGTTCAAGGCGCAGGAGCTGTTCGTGATGTATCCCACGGCGCTGCTGCAAGGGCAACGAGCTGACTGCCCCAGCACAGGAGACCTCGGCCGAGAGCTGTCTGAAGTGCCACGCCGATGTGACGCAGGAGGTCCTCGAGGACGGCGGCATGCGCATCGCCCACGAGTTCTGCGCTTCTGGCGCCTCTTGCGACGGCTGCCACGCTGCCGCGGGGCACGGCGCGACCGTGCGCTATGTCCGCGAGCCTGAGATGGACGAGTGCATCGCGTGCCACAAGATCGAACGGGCACCCCTGGAGTGCGACTCGTGCCACCAGGAGAAGCGCGCTCAGGAGCGTCTCACCGAGGGGGCGTGGAACATCACACACGGCCCCAACTGGAAGACCATGCACGGCATGGGCGACCTGGAGACCTGCTCGACGTGCCACCCCTCAGGCTACTGCTCGCGGTGCCACTCGGTCGATCTGCCGCACCCTCTGGAGTTCGGGTCGACGCACGGCCCGGCCGCCATCGAGAACCCTGAATCATGCAAGACCTGTCACAAAGTCGAAGGCCATGTGCGACTCCTGCCATGGCGTGCCGATGCCGCACCGCAAGGACTATCTGCAGACGCACAGCAAGACGACGCCCAGCCACGACGATCCGCGCTGCTTCCGATGCCATGCGGTCGACGACTGTGAGAACTGCCACGAGTTCCACGTGCACCCGGGCGGGGCCGGTCTGACGCCCAGCAAGGGCAACTGATGGACTTCTCGGACCTCTCACGGCAGATCAGCCAGGGCACCGACGCTCTCCAGAGCATCGAGCTCTCGAGAACGGCGGCTCAGCTCAAGGCGCTGGTGGCCAATCCCACTGCCAACACGACCCTCACACTCATAGCGGTTGCGGTCGTCAGCGTGATCGTCCTCCTGCTTGTGGTGGGGCTGCTGATCGCCCTCGTTCCCTCCAAGCGGTATCGGACCGTCCGAATCCGCGAGTACACCGTCGAGGAGCCCGAGCCGACTCCGGCCGCCGAAGGGGCGGATAGTGACGCAGGCGAGGCGGTAGAGAAGAAACCCTCGGCCTGGCAGACCGTCGCCTCGGGCACGAAGCGAGCGATTGCGGCCATCCCGGTGGGCTGGGTGATCGTGGCACTGGCGGTGCTCTCGTTCGCAGCCGCCGACGCGGCCACATCGGACAACTCCTACTGCCTTGACGGGTGTCACGACGAAACCGTGAACGAGACTGTGGCCAAACAGTCAGCGGTGCACGGCGACTGCATTGACTGCCACGAGAACCCGGCGGTCCTTGCGACGCCCACGAACCTGCTCTCGCGGATGCTGATGGTCTACGACACGATGCAGGGGGGCGAGCCGCCCACCTCGGTGCGGGTCGACTCGGAGAACTGCCTGTCGTGTCACCAGGAGATCGCCAAGGGTGTCAGGGTCAGCCGTACCCGCGTCAAGATGTCGCATGAGGAAGTGATCGCGCAGGGTCAGTCGTGCACCACTACCTGTCACTCCCTTGCGGGTCACGGGACTCGCAGCTACGTGGCCGGCATGTCGCCTTGCATCACGTGCCACGACGGCGTGAAGGCGTCAGCCGACTGCGGCGTCTGCCACGTGGGGGACCCCGCGCAGTCCTGGACTGCATCGGCGGAAGGTACTTCCACGCTCGGCTCGGGGGACATCCAGTACCCCACCGTGACCGCCGCAAACAAGGACTGTGGCGCGTGCCACAACCTCAAGAAGGAGTGCGACTCCTGCCACGGCATACGGTTGCCGCACACAGAGGCATTCCGTAGTGGTGGCCACGCGATGCAGTCTGCGTTCGAGGGCAAGAAGACCTGTTGGAACTGCCACCAGCCGGGTGAGTGCAACGCCAGGTGCCATCAGTCGATCAGCAACGGTGGCATGAGTGGGCACGGCGGGAACTGGAAGAGCCAGCACGGCGTCAACGGGCCGCGTTCCATCTGCGGCTGCCACGACGGCAGGCCGGGAGTCGATCGGACCACGTCGTTCTGCTACGTGTGTCACGACTCGCCGGGCCGGCAGCCGCAGCCCGACTTCCCGGTGCCTGAGTGACGTGGATGACTCGGCAGGAGGGGGAATGACGGCCGGGGAAGTGAGCGGTCTCGACGATCAGGCCGGGATACCAGAGCCGGCATCGCAGGACGCCGACCATTCGCTCGCCGACACCCTCGGCGACGCCGCTTGGTACGTAGCGCTTGGCACGGTGGCGCTCGTGCCGCTGCTGATGGCCAATCGGCTTGACAGCACTGCGGCGCCGCTGCTGGCGCAGGGTCACGTCCTGTTGAAGGCGATGGCGCTCGTGGTAGGGGGATTCGGCTCGCTCGCGCTCTACGGGCTCTCTCTGGCGGCAGGGCGTCGTCACGTGCGCATCGACCGGTCCATGTTGCTGGCCGGGCTGCTCGCCGTGTGGGCGCTTGTGTCCGCACTGATGTCTCCGGCACGCGGGGCCTCTCTGATCGGCTCGCCGATCACCGCGGAAGGCGCGCTCACCGTCTGCGCGGGCCTGTCGCTCCTGTGCGTGGTGGCGTCCCTGGCGGACTCGGTGCGACGCGTTCGCTCGCTGGCGTTCACCGTGGCCGCTTCCGCGGCGCTCGTCGCGGCCTATGGTTGGTTGCAGGTGCTCGGCGCAGATCCCGATCAAGTGGCAGCAGCTGGGGTGGGGGAGCACGCGTGCGTTCGGCAGCATCGGGAACCCCGACACGTACGGCGCCTTCCTCACGCTCGGGACGATGGTGTCGCTGGGACTGGTGTTCTCGGAGCGGCGGGCGCGGACATCGGTTGCGGCGTGGATGCTTCTCATCCTCACATCGACGGGGCTCTTCCTCTCGTACTCACGCGGCGCATGGCTGGGAGCGATCGTAGGCCTGGTCGCGTTCTTCGTTTGGCGCCCGCGCAAGGCGGTGAAGGCGGGAGTGCGGGATGCAGTCCTCGCGGCGGTCCTCGTTGCGGCGATGGTGCTGGGCTGGTACGTGTCGAGCCGAGGCGGTACGCCCGACGTGGATGTGGTCCGCCGAGTGGCGTCGGTCGCCGAGAGCCGGCAACCAGGACGTCAACGCCAGGCTGCTTCTGTGGCGGTCCTCGGTGGCGGTGGTCGCAGGGTCACCTGTCTGGGGCGTGGGTCCCGGGGCGTTCCTCAACGGGCTCGAGCCGGTCGTGCCTGAAGAGCTCAACCGCATGGGCGCGGGGGTCTTCCTGCGCGACAGCCCCCACAGCATCTGGGTCCAGCACGCAGTCGAGTACGGGATCGTGGGACTCGCGCTCTGGCTTGCGCTCTACGCGATGGTCGCCTTCCGCTCGGGTCGCGTCATAGCGCAGCTCCGGAGCCGCGGAGCTGGCGCGGAGGGCACCTTGGTGGGGCTGTGGGCCGCGTGCGCTGCGTTCCTTGTGGCAGCGACGTTCGCGCCGAGCTCCGTCCCCGGGTCGATGACGTTTCTCGCCGTTCTCGGCGCACTTGCGTCGCCTTCGGCCGTGCGGCGCGACGTGGAGTCTGTGGCATGGGCGCGCGTGCTTGGGGGAGTGCTCGCTGTGCTCTCGATCGCCGTGGTCCTCTTCGGGGGCGTGCGTCTGATGGCCGGCCGCCAGGCGGCCATCGCGCAGGACCGGAGTCTTCCCATCACGGTGCGCACGGCCGCAGCGGAGCAGGCCGCGCGGCTGGACCCGCTGAGCGCGGAGTACCGTGTGATAGTCGCCAACACAGCGGCGGACGAGGTCAAGTCGGTCATGGTGTCGGGCGCCCTAGGGAACCCGCAGGTGGCGCTCGACCGTGCCCTGAGCAACGCGCAGCGCGCCGTTGAGATGGAGCCGACCGACCCGTCCAGGCGTACGCTTCTCATCCAGATGCTGCTGCTGGGGGGACGCATCGACCAGGGTCTTCTCGAGCAGGCGCAGGAGGTTGCGCGAGCAGGCCCGACGGGACTTCCCGACGAACCTGGGCATCCGCTACCTCGAGGCGCGCGTGGCGCAGAAGCGCGGGGACCTGGCCGGCGCCGAGAAGACGCTGGACGAAGTGCTCGAGGTGCAGCCGGGCTACGCGGACGCGTCGTTGCTGAAGGCGGACATCCAGGCGGACCAGCAACGATTCGACGAGGCCGCGAAGACGCTCAAGGCAGCACAGGAGCACTCGAGCGACGAGCGCCTGCAGTTGATGCTCGACGACCTCGCGAAGAGGCGGTCGCAGAATCAGTGATGGCCGCGAGTCGAGAACTCCGGATCGAACTCCAGAATCAGCCGCGCCATCTCTTCGACCCGCCCCGCTACCGCCGCATTGATCAGGGCGGAGTAGTCGGGCTGCTCGGCGTCCCATGGTGCGCTCCCACGACGCGCTGGATCTTCTCGGCGGAGGTGGGTGCGAGCGACTCGTGCTCGTGGACGAGCGATTCGTGCAGCTTCTCGCCCGGACGCAGCCCCACGAAGGTGACGTCGGCGGGCACGCCGGAGAGCGCGATCATCTTGCGGGCCAGGTCGACGATCTTGACCGGCTCGCCCATCTCGAGCACGAGGACGTCGCCGTTCTCGCCGATGGCCTGGGCCTGCAGCACGAGGCGGCAGGCCTCGGGGATGGTCATGAAGTAGCGGGTGACGTCGGGGTCGGTGACGGTGAGCGGTCCGCCGCGGCGCAACTGGTTCTCGAAGATCGGGACGACGCTGCCTCGGCTGGCGAGCACGTTGCCGAACCTGACGGCGACCGAGAGCATCGTCCCGCGCTTCGCGGCCGAGAGCATGACGTGCTCGGCGAGGGACTTCGTGAGCCCCATGATGTTGGCGGGCGCGACGGCCTTGTCGGTCGAGATGAGCACGAAGCGCTCGGCGTCGGCAGCGCTCGGCGGCTTCGATGACGTTCGAGGTGCCGAGCACGTTGGTCTTGACGGCCTCGTCGGGTGCGAGCTCCATCAGCGGCACGTGCTTGTAGGCGGCGGCGTGCAAGACGACCTGCGGGCGGTACTCGTCGAAGATGCGCTCGAGCCGGTCGGCGTCGCGGATGTCGCAGATGCACATGACCGGCACGTCCGCGTCGAGCTGACTCAGTTCGAGCCACAGCTCGTAGAGGCGCGTCTCGTCGATCTCGACGAGGAGCAGCTTCGCGGGCCCCAGCTGCATCGTCTGGCGGCAGAGCTCCGAGCCGATCGACCCGGCCGCGCCGGTGATGGCGACGACCTTGCCGGCGATCGTCCCGCGGATCTGCTCGACGTCGATAGGGGTGGGCTCGCGCCCGAGGAGGTCCTCGACCTCGACTTTGCGCAGGTCGGTGAGGCTGACGCTGCCCTTCTCGATGACGAGCGGCGGCATGATGCGCGTCTGCCGCCCCGGCCTCCGCGGCGGCGTTGAGCACGCGGCGAACGGTGTCTTGGGGCGCGCTGGGCAGCGCGACCAGCACCTCTTCGACCTCGCGCGCTGCGACGATGCGTGCGAGGTCGCTCGTGGTGCCGAGCACCCGCACGCCGCCGATGGTGCGGCCCTGCAGCGCGCTCGTTGTCGTCGAGGAAGCCCACGGCGCTCAGACCGAGCTGTGGGCGGCTCTGGATCTCGCGCAGCAGCAGCGATCCCGCGCTGCCAGCGCCCACGATGAGGACGCGGTGGCCTTCGCCCGCTTGGGTGCTGCGCAGGTAGACGAGCACGCGGGCGCCCGCACGGATGCCGGCGACCCCGAGCAGGACCAGCACCGCCTGCACGAGCAGCACGCCGATGGGTACCAGACGCATGCCCTCGGCGGTCTGGAAGAAGTAGTCGACGACGGCGAGCAGGGCGAAGCCGATGAGCACCGCGCCGCTCACCCGCAGCATCGTGTCGACGCTCACGTAGCGCAGCACCAGGCGGTAGAGGCCGAACAGCGTGAAGAGCGTCAGGTACACGACGGCCGCAGCGACGATCGCGATGGGCAGGCCGCGCGCGAAGTCGGCGGGGATGGCGCCCTCGAAGCGGGCGTAGTACGCGATCAGCGTCGCGATGGCGATGACGGCGGTGTCGAGCACGTAGAGCAGCGAGCCGGAAGAGGCGTCCGCCCTGCTGGGCCGAGGCGAGCATGCGGTTCGCGAGCCTCATCGGGCCGCCACATCCATGACCTTGCGGACCGCGGCGATGGTGTCGTCGATGTCGGCGTCGGCGAGTGTGGGGTGGACGAAGAAGGCGAGTGAGGTCTCGTGCGCGCGTGCAGCGCCCGGGAGTCGCTCGGCAGGGCCGAGACCGGCCGCGCACGAACGCCTCCTCGCGGTAGAGCTCGGCGCACGAGCCGTACTGGACGGGCGTGCCCTCGGCGGTGACGGCGGCTATCACGCGGTCGCGGTCCCAGCCGTCCGCGAGGCGCTCGGGCTCGACCTGCGCGTAGAGGCGGTAGAAGGCGTGCTCGAAGTCCTCGGGCGGCAGGGGGCAGGCGATCCCGGGCACGCCGGCAAGCTCCGTCAGCCAGCCGATGAGCGAGCGCCGTGCGCCGCTCGTGCGCAGCAGGGCAGCTCGCGCAGGCCCGACGCGCGCCATCGCGGCTTCGAGCTCCGGCATGCGGTAGTTGGAGCCGAAGCCGTCGTGCGAGCCAGCGGAAGACCGAGGCGGGTCGCGGCGTGGTGTCGGTGGCCTTCGCGAGGGACTTGCCGTGGTCCTTGTACTCCCAGGCGCGGCGGTAGGCGGCCTCATCATCGAGGGCGAGCAGGCCGCCTTCGCCTGCCGAGACGATCTTGTCCTGGCAGAACGAGAAGGCGGCCGCGTGGCCGATCGAGCCCACAGGGCGGCCCTTGTAGCGTGCCCCATGCGCTTGCGCGCAGTCCTCGATGACCAGGAGGCCGTGCTGCTCGGCCAGCGCCATGAGCGGGTCCATGTCGACCGGCCAGCCGCCCAGATGCACGGGGATCACGGCGCGCGGTGCGGCTGGTGAGCACGGCGGCGACCGTCTCGGCGGTGAGGTTGTTCGCTTCGGGGTCGATGTCGGCGACGACCGGGGTGGCGCCCACGGCCACGGCGCAGCTCGCGGTGGCGATGAAGCTCCGGGCGGGGACGACGACCTCGTCGCCCGGACCGACGCCCAAGCGCGCGGAGCGCGAGCTCGAGCGCGAGGGTGCCGTTCGCGAGCGCGATCGCGTGCGTGCGGCCGAGCGCGGCGGCGTACTCGCGTCTCGAGCGCGCGGCCCTCCGTCCCGGTCCAGTAGTTCGATGCGGCCGCTGCGCAGCACGGCTGTCGACCGCGGCGATCTGGCGTCTCCGACGGCTGCGGCCACGCGGGCATCGGAGTCGTGCGGACGGGAGTGCCGCCGTCGATCGCGAGTCGTGTCAGTCACCGAGCGACTCCCGACGGGGTGGATGGGGCGGGCCGGGACGCCCACGCACACCGAGCGCGCAGGCAGGTCGTCGACGACAGCTGCGCCGGCGCCCACCGTGCTCCACGCGCCCACAGAGACGCCTGGAGAGGCGCAGGCGCCCACACCCACGAGCACGCCCTCACCGAGCGTCACCCCGCCGCACAGGGCGGCCTGGGGGCCGATGTGGCCGTGAGCGCCGATCACGACAGTCGTGGTCGACGGTGCAGCCGGTGTTGAGGATCGAGTCGGCGCCGATGTGCGCACCGGCGTTGACGACCACGCCGGCGGCGATGAAGGTGCCCTCGCCGAGCGTGACGTCGGCACCGATGATCGCCGATGGGTGGATGACGCGTCGCGGGCACGTGCCCGGTCGCGCGGTACTCGGCGAAGTAGCGTGCGCGCGTCGCGTTGTCGCCGATCGCGACGATGAAGCCGTCAGCCTCGGCGGCGTCGCCGTCGGTGATGACGGGGTGCCCGAGCAGCGTCGGCGCATCGGTCGGCTGCCCGACGATGCCGGCGATCTCGTGACCCGCAGCCTGCGCCGCGTCGACGACGACCTTCGCGTGCCCGCCTGCGCCTACGACCAGCAGTCTCACTGAAGCTCTCCTCGGTTGACGCCTCGTCCTACTCGCCCTCGAACGGCTTCATCGTCTCGCTGTCCGGCGCAGAGACGCCCTCGCGCTGAGCACGGCCGTCTTGACGGTCATCGAGCAGTATCCGCGCGTCGAGCGCGAACGAGCGGTGGTCCACGTACCAGACATCCATCTCGAAGCGCTCCTGCCACGACACGGCGTTACGCCCGTTGACCTGCGCCCATCCGGTGATGCCGGGCCTGACCTCGTGGCGTCGCGCCTGCGTCTCATTGTAGCGGTCGAGGTACTCGGTGAGCAGCGGGCGCGGCCCCACGAAGCTCATCTCGCCGAGAAGGACGTTCCAGAGCTCGGGCAGCTCGTCGAGTGAGGTGGAGCGCAGGATGCGGCCGAAGGGCGTGAGCCGCTCGGCGTCCGTGGCTACCGCGTCGACGTCGCCCGCCGTGTCGCGTGCGTCGCGCATCGTGCGGAACTTGTAGATGGTGAAGAGCTTGCCGTCCCTGCCGGGGCGCTGCTGCCTGAAGAGGACCGGCGAGCCGAGCTTGACGCGGACGAGCAGGGCCACGACCAGCAGCACCGGGCTCAGCACGACGAGCAGCACCGCCGACGACGACGACGTCGAGCGAGGCGCTTCACGGCGTCATACACGCGATGCGAGCGCTTCACGGTACAACTCCTCGTAGGCGTCGATGATGCGGGGGAGGGCGTACTCGGCCTCGGCGCGTGCGCGGCCGGCAGCGCCGCGAGCGCGCAGCTCGCTCGGGGTGCGCGGCGGCGTCGTCGATGGCGGCAGCGAGCGCGGCGGGGTCGTTCTTGTCGACGATCCAGCCGGCGTCGGTCGCGACGGCGTCGGCGATGCCGCGGGTGTCGGTGCCGATGACGGGGATGCCGGAGGCCATCGCCTCGAGCGCCGAGCGGTTGAGGCCCTCGCGCTCGGAGCACGAGCAGCAGCGCGTCGCTCGCGGCGAGCACGGCGGGGATGTCGCGGCGGTAGCCCGCCCAGCGGACGCGCTTCGGTGAGCCGAGCGCGACGACCTTCTCGCGCAGCGGCGACTCGAGCGGGCCGTCGCCGACGAGCACGAGCACGACGCGCGGGTCGGCGCACCTGCGCGAAGCGCCTCGAGCGACGAGCGCGTGGCGCTTCACGGGGGCCAGCTCGGCGACCATCGTGAGCATGAAGTCGTCGTCGGGCGACGTCGAGCTGCGTGCGCACGGCCGCGGCCTGCTCGGCGCTCGACCGCACCGGCGGCCGTAGCGCGTCCATGTCGACGCCGATGCCGGGGATGAGCCGAACGCGCTCGGCGTCGATGCCGCCGAGGCGCTGCGCCGCCGAGAAGTCCTCGTCGTTGATGGTGACCAGGTAGTCGGTCCACGGCGCGGCGCAGGCGCTCCATGCGGCGGTAGGCGGCGTTGCGCGGCGCGGCGCCGCCCTCGTAGAAGTGGAAGCCGTGGGCGGTGTAGATGACCGCGGGGCCGCTGCGCCAGGCGGCGCGCTTGCGCAGCGCGTAGCGGGTCACGAACGCCGCGATGGGCGTGTGCACGTGCACGATGTCGTAGCGCGCCCGCCGAGACCACCTCGCGGACCCGCGCGCGCCGAGCCGATCAGGTTGCGCGGGTCGAGCGGGTTGCGGCTCCAGGCGACGTCGAAGCGCTCGTCGAAGGCGTCCGCGATGCGCGGGTTCTCGGCGGCGCCGTTGGCGAGCGCGTCGACGCGCCAGCCCTGGGCGCGGAAGTGCTCGGCGAAGGGCGCGAGGAAGCATCTCGAGCGTGATGGGGACGGTCGTGACGAAGAGGGCCGCGTGAGCCACTGAACTCCAATCGGTACCGCGCTGCGTCGCTACTATGGTAGCTGACTGAGTATGTCCCCGTTGCCTGCATCACGTGGCTACGTCGACTGCATCGCAATGCGGAATCGTATGATGAAATGACTTGAAGTACGCTGGTCGGTAGGTCTTGCGGAACTTGGCCTCGGAAGGAAGACATGACATCTCCGCTACGCAGGGTCGCCTCCGCCGCCAAGGCGCGACTGACGCCGTCCAAACCGGCCGAGATCGTGCCGCCGCTTGGAAGCGTCGACTTCGGCGACCTTAGGCGCACGTCACCGGTGAGCGCCACCTTCGGCTTCGACCGCGGCACCCCGATCGACCGCTACTACATCGAGGGATTCCTGGCCGAGAACGCGTCGCTCGTCCGCGGCCGCGTGCTCGAGATCGGCGACCGCACGTACACGAAGCGCTTCGGCGGCGCGGCGGTCGATGTCGAGCGACGTGCTGCACGTGACGGGGGAGTCGCCCGAGGCCACGATCGTCGCCGACCTGACCGACGCGACCGCCGATCGATCGGACAACTCGTTCGACTGCATCATCCTGACTCAGACGCTCCAGTTCACCTACGCCATGGACCGAGTCGGTGTCCGAGCTCCACCGCATCCTGAAGCCGGGCGGCACTGCGTGCTGTGCACGGTCCCGGGCATCAGCCAGATCAGCCGCTACGACATGGAGCGCTGGGGCGACTACTGGCGGCTGACCTCGCTGTCGGCGCGGGAGCTCTTCGAGACGGCGTTCGCCGCCGATCACGATCGAGGTGCGCACCTACGGCAACGTGCTTCGCCAGCGTGCGTTCCTGCACGGGATCGCCGTCGAGGAGGTCGCGACCGCGGAGCTCGACGTACACGACGACGACTACCAGCTCATCGTCGCGATCGGCCGCGACGAAGGAGCCCGCGTAGTGACTGGACCTCGCGTCGCAAGTCGCGCGAGCTGGCGTAACCGGCATCGTGGGCGGCACGCGCCGTGGTGCTCGTCTACCACCGCGTCGCCGATCTCGAGCGCGACCCGCAGCTGCTCGCCGTGACGCCCGAGCAACTTCGAGGAGCAGATCGACGTGCTCAGGGAGTCCTCCACGTGCTCGCCCTCGCCGACTGGTCGAGGGCTGTGCGGGGCGGCGGGTGCCTGACCGCGCGGTTGCGGTCACCTTCGACGACGGCTACGCGGACAACCTGACGGAAGCGGCACCCGATGCTCGAGCGCGCACGGACGTGCCCGCGACGGTGTTCGTGAGCAGCGGCATACGTCGGACGCGGTGCGCGAGTTCTGGTGGGACGAGCTCGAGCGGCTGGTGCTCGTCGCCGCGAGCTTCCGGCCGCATCGAGCTTCTCGCTCGGCGAGCAGCGACTTCGGCTGGCCTTCGACGTCGGGACTCGAACGGACGCCGCATGACGCCCGTCGCTGACCCGGCCTGGAACATCACTCGGCCGCCGACTACGAGCCCGCGCCACGTGCTCTATCGACGCTGCACGCGCATCTTCGCAGCCGCTGCGCCAGCGCCGAGCGCGAGCGTGCTGCTCTCGCGAGCTGCGCGACTGGTCGGCGACCCGGGCGCCGCCCGGCCGTCGCATCGGCCACTGACCGCCGACGAGGTCGCGCGAGCTCGACGCCTCGGCGTGGTGTCGAGGTCGGCGGCCACACACGTGGACCACCAGGTCCTCTCTCGCTCGCGACCGAAGCGAGCAGCGCCAGCAGATCGTCGCACGACAAGGCCGCGCTCGAGCCGATCTCGGCCGCGATATCGCTCTGTTCTCCTACCCCTACGGGGGCTCGCGACGACTACACCGACGACATCCGTCGGCTCGTACGCGAGGCGGGTACTCGGGCGCCTGCGCGAACCACACCGGCATCGTGAAGCCGTGGACCGACCCGTTCCGCATTCCCCGGTGCTCATCCCGAGACTGGACGCGGCGAGGAGTTCCGGCGCCGCTGAACGGGTGGTTCGATGGCTCGCCTGATCGACTCAGACCTGATCGTCATGCTCGTCAGCCCAGCGACGTGGGCGGCGGCGCCGAGAAGGTCGCCCTCGACCTGCATCGCGAGTACCTGACAGCGCGGGATCGACTCGTGGCTCGCGCTGTGGCCAACCTCAACGCGCCGAGCCGCGGCAGCGTCGAGATCCCCGGGACGCGTACCGCGGATGCGTGGCCGCGCGCTGCTTGTCGCCGCCGGCACTCGCTGACGCCCGCGAGCCGCGGCGCGGTGATCGCGCCTGCGTCGGCGTCGCCGTGCGCTTCGCGGTCGCCGAGCCCGCGCGCTACTGCCCGCGTGCCTCCGGACTCGAGGACTTCGACTTCCCGCAGACCGCGCATCTGCTCGAGCTAGCCGCCTCCGAGCCCCGACATCCTGCACCTCCACAACCTGCACGGCGGCTACTTCGACATCCGCGCGCTCCCGGCTCTCGCGCGCAGGTCGCCCCCATCATCACCCTGCACGACATGTGGCTGCTGACCGGCCACTGCGCCCACCCCTTCGACTGCGAGCGCTGGCGGACCGGTTGCGGCGAGTGCCCCTACCTCGACACCTACGTGGCGATCCGCGCGGACCGCAGCGCCGAGAACGCGCGCATCAAGCGCGAGGCGCTGCGCGGCGGCCGGCTGCGGCTCGCGACGCCCTCTCGCTGGCTCGATGGACCTCGTCGAGCGAGCGGCAGTCCTCGGCGACCGGAGTGAGACGCGGGTCATCCCCAACGGCGTCGACACCGCGGTCTTCACTCCCGGCGATCGCCGGCAGGCCGCGCGGCGCTCGGCCTGCCGCGAGACTCGCTCGTCCTGCTCTTCGCGGCGCGCTCGCTGCAAGGCGAGCCCGTTCAAGGGCTTCGACACCCTCGAGGCCGCCTTGCCGCTCATCGCACGCGCACGCGGCGCGACGAGCTCCTGCTCGCGCTCGGCGAAGACTCGCCGGACACCGAGATCGGCGGCGTCGAGTGCGGTTCGTGCCGTTCGTGACGACCCGACGCAGGTGGCCGAGCTACTACCGCGCGGCCGACCTCTACCTGCACCCCGCCCGCGCCGAGAACTTCCCGCTCGCCGATCCTCGAAGCGATGGCGTGCGGCATGCCGGTCGTGGCAAGCGAGTCGGCGGCATCCCCGAGATCGTCGTCGACGGCGAGACCGGCCTGCTCGTGCCGCCGGCGACCCGGCGGCCCTCGCCGGCGTCCGTGAGCGCGCTGCTCCGATGCGCGACAGCGCTGCGGCGCTTCTCGGCGGCCGGCGTGGCGCGCGTCGACGCGCGCTTCACGCTGGACGCCAGGTCGAAGCGCTACCTCGACTGGTACGCGAGAGGCCTCGAGGCAGCGCCATGAGCGCCGACCTCTCACATCCTGCAGGTCAACACCTCCGACATCGGCGGTGGCGCCGAGAAGGTCGCGCTCGACCTGCACCGGCAGCTACCTGGAGCGCGGCCTCGACGCGTGGCTCGCGGTCGGCCACGCAGCACAGCGCGACGACCGCGTCGTCGAGATTCCCAACGACGACGACGCGCGGCGCGTGGACGGACGCGCTCGCTCGAGACCGCGACTCGCGTGGCGCGCAGAACCGCCGGGTCGCGCCGCTGGGCGCTCGACCGCGGCTGCTGCTGGCGCGCCGACCCCGCGCCATGCTCGCGATCGCACGGGGCTCGAGGACTTCGATTACCCCGGCACCGCCGACTGCTCGCTGAGCTGCCCGCGAATCGCCCGCACGTCCTGCACCTGCACAACCTGCACGGCGGCTACTTCGACATCCGCGCGCTGCCCGCGACTCGACGCGCACGCAGCCCACGATTCTCACGATGCACGACGTGTGGCCGCTCACCGGCCACTGCGCGTATCCGCTCGACTGCGAGCACTGGCGGACCGGCTGCGGCGACTGCCCCGACCTGGAGCTCTACGTCCCCATCCGCAGAGACGCCAGCGCCGAGAACTGCCGATCAAGCGAGGACTGCTCGCGCAGCGAGCGCGCCTGCGTTCGCCACCCCCTCGCAGTGGCTGATGCGCATGGTCGGGAGAGCGGCGTGCTCGGCGGAGGCCGCCGAGGCCCGCGTCATCCCCAACGGCGTGGACACCGACGTCTTCCGCCCCGGTGACCGCGAGAGGCGCGAGCGGCAGCTGGGCCTGCCGCTCGATGCGACGATCCTGCTGTTCGCGGGCACCCGGCTTCGGAGCAATCCCGTTCAAGGACTACGCGACGCTGTCGAGCGCTCTGCGGACGCTGTCGGCCACGCCGAGGCGATCGGCTCGTGCTCGTCGGCGCTCGGCGACGAGAGCGCCGCATCGCGACATCGAGGGCGTCGAGGTCCGACGGTGTCCCGTTCGTCGACGACCAGAGACGCGTCGCAGCGTACTACCAGGCCGCGGACCTGTACGTGCACCCGGCGCTTGCCGAGAACCTCCCTCTCGCGGTCATCGAGGCGATGGCGTGCGGACGCCCGTGGTCGCGAGCGCGCGTTGGCGGCGTCCCGGAGATCGTCGTGGACGGCGAGAGTGGGCTGCTGGTGGCGCCGGGCGACCCGGCCGAGCTTGGCCGACGCAGTCGGGACGCTGCTCGATGACATGGACCGGCGTCGGTCCTTCGCGCAGCCGGAGCGCGGCGCGTCGCCGGAGCGCTTCACCGCCGAGCGCAGGCAGACGCCTATCTCGAGTGGTACGGAGCTACTGGCGGAGGCTGAGTCCGGCTCCTCGTCGCTCGGACGTCTTGGTCCACTCCTCGATTGCCGCGAGCGACCGGCCCCACGCGTAGAACTCGCGTCGAATCCATGTCGCAGTGCGCGCACCACGGACCGGGTTCCGCAGGAACTCCATGACCGCCTCGGGATCTGCGATCGTCGCGAATCGAGATCGAGTCCGCCGGCCCTGCCTCGAGGCCTTCGAGGCCGAAGTGCTCGCCGAACACATCCGCGAACGCCGCGTAGGCGCAGGGGTAGAGGCGCCCGTCGCGAACGATCGGGCAGTTGTTGAATCCCTGGCACCGCCTGAACGACACGCGGCGTCGTGGCCACCCTCTGGGTCGATCGGGATCTTGAAGAACTCCTCGCGCGGCATCGGTCCACTCGACCTGACGCCGTGCTCGCGCGCCCAGCGCGTTGATCTCGTCGACCGGCAGGCCGATGGGGTACGAGTCGCACAGCAGGACGACGTCGTGTCTCGGCGAGCGCCCGCCAGAACTCCTCGCTCCATCCTCATGACGAGCGTGCCGTTGGTCATCAGGTAGATGCGGGTCTCCGGGAAGGCGCTGCGCGCTGCGCGCACGAACTCGGCGACCTGCGGATGCAGCAGCGGCTCCCCGCCCAGCAGGTAGATCTGGCGGACCGCCGAGAAGAGACTCGCCATGCGCTGCATGTCGGCCTCGAACTCGTCGAGGTCGGCGAAGGTGGGCTTGCAGAGGTTGGAGAAGTGCGCGCAGCCCTTGCAGTTCAGGTTGCAGTGGTCGGTGATGTGAATCTCGAAGTGGTAGAGCACCGGCTTGCGGCGCAGGACGTGGCGCCGAAGCCACACCGCAGCGCCGAGTCGCGCTGAGACCATGCTGATGCGTGCGATAGAAGCGTCTCCGGTACCGCTCGCGCATGGTGCGCAAGGTCTTCTCGGGCAGCATCGCGCGGGCACTGCGGCCGATCCAACCGAGGTGGGGTCTCGAGTTCTGTCATGCGCCGAGTATACAGAGCAGCGCCCGTGGCTAGCCTGCGCTACGCGCTGCCGATTCGTGCCCGCACGCCGACAAAGAACGCCCGCAGGTCGTCCTTCTCCTGGCGAACGAGTCCAAACCGGTATAGGAGCGCCCAGTACGGCGCAAGCGCAGCGCTGCGATAACCGCGATACCCAACACGCTTCCCGCGAGCGGCGTGCGGAGACAACGCGATCGAAATCGCAACGGCACCAACAGCAGTGGGTAGACCGGGTCTGACTATGAAGCGCATCCACTCGGCAAGACGCGTATCCGTTTCCTTAATCAGGAAGCGGATGTGGAGGGGAAG
>CAVPCY010000019.1:0-21443 GCA_963702525.1 uncultured Actinomycetes bacterium
CCGGCCGACTTGGTGGAACTTGAGGGGCTCCAGATAGTAGAAGGCCAAGTCCTCGAGTTCCCACTTCACCTGGCTGATGCCCAACCTGTGTGCGAGCGGCGCATAGATCTCCATCGTCTCGCGGGCCTTCTCGACTCGCCTCTCGGGAGGCAGGGCCGCGAGGGTCCGCATGTTGTGGAGGCGGTCCGCCAGCTTGATGAGGATGACCCGTATGTCCTTGGCCATCGCGATGAGCATCTTGCGCAGGTTGTTGCTCTGCTGCTCGGAGAGCGTCTCGAACTCGATACGACCGAGCTTGGTCACTCCGTCCACGAGTTCCGCGACTTCGTCGCCGAACTGCTCGCGGACCTGCGTCGATCGTGACATCGGAGTCCTCGACGGTGTCGTGCAGCAGCGCCGCCTTCAGAGTGGCTGTGTCGAGGTGGAGCTCGGCGAGGATGAGTGCCACCTCGATAGGGTGATTGATGAAGGGTTCGCCGCTCTTGCGCGACTGGCCCTCGTGCGCGCTGACGGCGAACTCGTATGCCAGGTCGAGCCCGGTGAGGTCGGCGTCAGGGTTGTAGGCCCTGACCTGCGCCTCAATCTGTTGGAGCGTGGCGGCCATCGTCGTCCTTCGTCGGTGTTGGCACCGCTGACGGTACTGGGGGCCCACGCGGAAGCGGTGGCCGAGCTCAACAACCGTCAGGTGCGTAGTATACGTTGCGCGTGCCATCACCGCAGGTGCCGAGGCGCCGACGCAGCGTGTCTTGCTGCCTCGCTCGTCGTCGCTAGGACGGAAGAATCGGACGGTTGAACCGCTCCAGAAGCTCCTCGGCCGGGCTCGACATGACCCACTCACGAAACACCTGGAACTCGGCGATCTCGTCGAGCCCCTCCGAGTAGCGCACGCTCGTCAGGTCGACCTTGCCGGCAGCGGGAACCAAGGACAGCCTTCGGTAGGCGCCGTGGCCCTCACCGACCACGAACCCCAGCTCGCGGAAGATACCGAGTCCGGAGGACACGCCTCGATCGTCCAGCCCGCAGCCACGATCCAGTTTGCGGCACCGCTCGGCGAGCTCGGCGTTGGTGAGTTCGAATGCCCCCCTTCGGCGGCATGGAGGTCGCGTAGCACCCGGTAGAGGACAGCGAGGTCGTCGCGTTCAGGTGCAGAGGCGGCGAGTATCCGCTCATTGATTCGAGCGTCTTTGTCACCGAAGAGCAGGTGCACCCGAGCCATCGCCCCGTCGCGGCCTGCCCGACCCGCCATCTGGTTGAACTCGACATCGTTGAAGGGCAGGTGGTAGAGCACGACGTTGCGGATATCGGGGATGTTAACGCCCTCGCCAAAGGCGCTCGTCGCGACGACCACGCGCACGTCGCCGGCCCTGAAGGCGTGCTCAACCGCATGGCGGACCGAGCGGGAGAGCCCCCCGTTGTAGAACGCCGCGTGCCACGCGAGTTCGGGTACGCGTTTGCGCAAAAGGCGCGCAAGCCGCACGGAAGCATCCCGCGAGTTGACGTAGATCACCGTCTTGCCGCCCGATGCGGCCAACCGCAGGATCTGTTCGTCCTTGTCGGCGCCGGAGCGTCTGTCCTCGACAGCAAGGTTGTCGCGCACGGTGGGGTCGAGCACGACGGAGTGGATCCCGAGCGACTCTCGGATCGAGGCGGCCACATCGTTCGAGGCGGTCGCGGTGACGGCCAGCACAGTGGGTCCGCCAAGTACCTCGAGCGCTTCTCCCAATCGCGAGTACGCCGGCCAGTGACCGGCCCGCGCGCGCCCGACGTGGTGCGCCTCGTCGACGACCATGAAGCGCACGCGGCCGCACTCGGCGAATCGTGCCGCATGGAAGTGAAGGAACTCGGGCGTGGTCAGAACGACGTCGAGCGTGCCGTTGGAGAGCGCCTGGAAGGCGGCGTCCCGGTCACCTTGTGAGGTCTCCCCGGTAACGGTGCGCACGCCCAGACCGACGCTCGTGAACACCTCGTCCAGGTGAAAGGCCTGGTCGGCGACGAGCGCGCGCAGCGGAAACACGAAGACACTCGCGCCGTTGTCTCCAGCGCGAGCCTGGCGGCATGCAGGTGGAAGATCAGCGACTTGCCACGACCAGTCGCCATGACAGCGAGCGTGCTACGCGATTCGGCCAGCGCCGCGAGAGCCTCGACCTGCGCCGAGTGCAGCTTGCGATCTCCGATGAAGCGCCTTACCAGCTCGGCGTCGAGTTCGGCAGGGAGCAGCCCGGCCAACTCCTCGCGGTTGCCGATGCGAACGCCGGCTGCCTCGGCCTCATCTTGGACAGCATCGCGCCTGGTGAGCAAGACGTTCACGCCGAACGCATGCTCGCCGCCACCCGTGATGTCGGTGACCTCGACGTCGTACTCGACACCCCAATCGATAGCCGGCGCAAGAGCTGCAGCGAGTCGACGGTTGAGGTACCCGACCTGATTGCCGCGCGGGTCGACCAACGCGCAGGCGTTGGGGTCGAACTCGTTGTGCGGCTGCCTCACAAGCCGCAGCGGCGTACTTGCCGTGAGCACGGCTAGCACGTCTTGGCGCCCCTCGAAGGTCACGCCGGCGAGCTTCGTGTGAAACGACGGCGCGTCTTCTATCCCCGCATACTCCTCACGAGCCAGGATCTCATCCGCGTGTGCGAACAGGTCGTCAACCAGGTCGGCCGCTGGTGAACGAAGCGCCTCCCTGACATGGATGTCCCGCACGATGAGCTGGGCCCTGCTGCGACCGCGCCACTGATCCACCTCAAGCTGGAACGCGAGGTCGACGGCGTTCCCACACTCTGCCAGCTGCTCGATGTCTCGGCACCTGAACGCGATGGCGGGCACGGACGCAACACCGTCGAAAGCGACGAAGCGCAGGTGGTTCCCGGTCTTGCCCACGCGCCCTCGATCGTTCATGAACACCCTGCGCGCAGCAAGCACCGGCCTGGCGTTCGCATGACCGAACGGCCCGAGCAGCGAGATCTCGGCACCGAGCTCGGTGCTGACCTCGTCGAGCGAGATCTCGGCGTCCAGCACGGTCGCGACCTCGAAGTCCTCGGCAGGCAGGGTGGCCAACTCGGCGAGGAGCATCTCTCGGAAGTACTCGAGGTTCTCAGCCTTGAGGGTGAGTCCCACCGCGGCGGCATGCCCTCCGAATCGCTCGAGCACGCGCGAACACTTGGAGACCGCCGCGAACAGGTCGACCGACCCCACCGAGCGCGCGGAGCCCTTCGCCACCCCGTCCTCGAGAGCGAACAGGAACGCGGGCACACCGAATGAGTGCGCGAGCCGCGACGCCACGATGCCTTTGACGCCCTCGTGCCATCCCTCGCCCGCCAGCACGAGCGCCCGCTCTCCGGAATAGACGCGCTCGGCGAGCGCAGTGGCAGCTTCGGTGAGGTCGGCTTCGACCGTCTGCCGCAGCCGGTTGTGCTCGTCAAGCCTGAGGGCAAGCTCCTCGGCCACCACTGGATCGTCGGCGAGCAGGAGGTCCAGCGCGTCTTGCGGGTCGCCGACGCGTCCGGCGGCGTTGAGCCGCGGAGCGATCGCGAAGGCCACATCGTCGGCCGAGAACCCGTCGAGCGAGACACGGCCACCGCACACAACGCCGCGATCGACGGCGTGCCGCCTGCGCGAGCCCGTCGCACGCCGGCGGCGACGAGAGCGCGGTTCTCGCCGATAAGCGCAACGACATCGGCGACGGTCCCCAGCATCGCCATGTCGGCGAGATCCTTCCACCGATCCTCGTCTCCGAGCAAGGCGCCAACCCGTTGAACGAGCTTCAGCGCGACACCAGCGCCGGCAAGGTCGCGTGACGGGCACGCCTCGGCGAGCTTGGGATTGGCCACCGGGATCGTGGAGGGAACGTGCTCGCCCGGTTCGTGATGATCGGTCACGACCACGTCCACGCCGTGCGACAGCAGCTGCGCGACCTCGTCGGCCGAGGATATGCCGCAGTCCACGGTCACCACGAGGTCCGGCGAGTGCTTCAGCACGCGTTCGATCGCCGCGGGCGTCAAACCGTAGCCCTCACGGAACCTGTGCGGCACGATCGCTTCGACCGACGCCCCAAGCGCTGCAAGACCGCGTCGCGCCACCGCCGCAGCGCTGATGCCGTCGAGGTCGAAGTCACCGAATACGAGAATGCGCTCATCGGTCTGCACTGCCCTAGCGACGCGCTCAGCAGCCGCGTCCATTCCTGGGATCAGAGACGGGTCGAGCCAGTCCCGCCCCAGCGATGGCTCGATGAAGCGCTTCGCCTGCTCGGCGCTCTCGATCCCACGTGAGACAAGGATGCGCGCGACAACGTGCGACAGGCCGGTATCGGCGGCCAGACGCACCACGCTATGCTCGTCGGCGGGAGCCAACGACCATTTCCTGGAGTCACACACCTCGGACATGGCCCCATCCTAGCCGACGGGGCCGACACCGCTTACGGTGCCGACCCCACGACTGCAACTGCGAACGCGGTGCGCCTTAAGCGTCCGCGTACTTCTTCTTGAGCGCGGCGTACTTGGGCTCGCTCTCCTTCCACATGGCGTAGAGCGGCGAGGCGACACCGATCGAGGAGTAGGCCCCGACGAGCATGCCGATCGAGAGCGCGAGCGCGAAGTCCTTCAGCGTCTCGCCGCCGAAGAAGAGCATCACGAGTACCGGAATCAGCGAGGTGACAGTGGTGTTGATGGACCGTACGAAGACCTCGTTTATCGACTCGTTGGCCATCTGCATGAACGACTGCTTCGCCAGATGCTGCGAG
Source organism: uncultured Actinomycetes bacterium (assembly GCA_963702525.1). Classification (GTDB taxonomy): domain Bacteria; phylum Actinomycetota; class Coriobacteriia; order Anaerosomatales; family PHET01; genus CAVPCY01. Next base: position 4,733 of record CAVPCY010000019.1, read on the forward strand.
TTCTCCTTGATTCGGTGGAAGACCACGATCGTGTCGTAGAGCGAGTATCCCAGGATCGTGAGCAACGCCGCGATGGTGTTCGGCGTGACCTCGTAGCCCAGCAGCGCGTAGATGCCGAGCGTGATCAGGATGTCGTGAACCAGGGCGACTACCGCGGTGACCGACATCTTGTATTCGAAGCGTACCGAGATGTAGAGCAGGATCGCGGCGAGGGACAGACCGAGCGCCATCAGTGCGCGGTTCGTGATGTTCTTGCCCCACCCGGGACCTATCGTGGTGACCTGGAACGAGGCTGGCGGCAGCTTGACAGCGACCGCGACAGCGGCGGCATCGCCGGACGCCTCGTCGGGGTCGGTCACCTCCGTGCGTACGATGAAGCCCTTCACGCCCTGCGCTTCGGTGGTCTGCACGTTGGGATTGGTCACACCCGCGTCCTCGAATGCTTTGCGCATCTGTTCGATGGTGACCCCCCCGGAGTTCACCACGCTGATCGAGGTGCCGCCCTGAAACTCGATGCCGAACCTCAGGCCGAACGAGGGCAGCAGCAACGCTGCGATGGACAGGACGAGCAACACGCCTGAGATGGCGAACATGATCTTGCGGTGGCCGAGGAAGTCGATATGGAACCTAGACACCCGCAACACCCCCCTTCGGGGCCTTGCCGTCTGGCGCGCTGCGCTGTCCTTGGTCAGGCCCCAGAACGCCGGCGCCTTGCCGATCACGGACTCGCCCAGAAGGACGAGACTCGGGCGTTTGAACAGGACCATCATGACGATGTCGCAGACTATTCCGATCGTGAGTGTCAGCGCGAAGCCGCGGACGGGGCCGATCGCGACGAAATAGAGCACCGCCGCCGAGACCAGTGTCACGAGGTCTGCGTCGATGCTCGTGTACATGCCGTGGCGCGAGCCCGAGTTGGCAGCGGAGCGGATGGTCTTGCCCATCCGCACTTCTTCCTTGAAGCGCTCGAGAATCAGGATCGACGAGTCGGCGGCCAGACCGATCGTGAGCACGATGCCGGCGATGCCCGGCAGCGTGAGCGCGAAGAAGCCCAACTGCGACAGCAGGGCCAGGATTCCGAGGAAGAACGACGCGAACGTGATCAGAGCCGCGACAGTCAGCAGACCGAGGCCGCGGTAGAACAGCAGAACGTAGAGCGCCACGAGCGATAGGCCGATGACCATCGCCAGCACACCCTGCCTGAGCGAGTCTTGGCCGAGTGTGGGCCCGACGACCCTCGACTCCGAGAACACGAGCGTAACCGGGAGCGAGCCGGTCTCAAGCACCGTCTTGAGCTGCTTGGCGGTCTCGGCGGTGAAGCTGCCCGAGATCGCCGTACTGCCGTCGAGGATGGGCTCGTTCACTCGTGGAGCAGACTGCACGGTGCCGTCGAGCACGACTGCGACGAGCTTGCCCACGCTCGCGGACGTGTACTCAGCCCACTTCTTCGCCCCTTCGGCGTTCATCGAGAGGTTGACCTCGATCTCACCGGTGTTCGGGTTTTGCGACACCGCGGCGTTTCGCACGACCTCGCCTGTCAGGAACGGCTGGTAGGTGCCCTTCTTGACCTGGACGCCCTGCTCGCCCGCGCTGATCGCCGCGACCGTCGCCGAGTCCGTGATCGAAGCGACGTCCACGAACTCCAGCTGACCGGTACTGCCCAGGACAGCGAGTGCCTCCTGGGCGTTCTTGATGCCGGGGATCTGAACGAGCAGCGAGTCGTTGCCCTGGCGCTGGATCGATGCTTCCCGAACGCCGAGACGGTCGACCCTGTTGCGGACGATCAGCTCGGCACGCTCCATGACCGCAGCGGTCACCGGCGTCGTCGTCGACTCCTCAGCCGTGAGGATGACCGACAGGCCACCCTGGATGTCGAGGCCTTGGGTGATCTTCTGAGCCGGGGGCCACAGTATCGCCCACGAGGCGACGACGAGCACCAGCGCGAGCGCCAGCAATAGGATGTTCTGTTGCTTCTGGTCCATGCTCCTGCCTTCCATACCTTGCTTCAGTCACAGCTCCGTGCAGGAGCCTTGTTCCACATCGACACGGCCGGCGCCAACCGCCCGCGCCACCACCGGCTATGACAACGGCGACGCGCTCTCGTCGTCAGGCTCGGCATCCTGACCAGACTCGGCCTCGACCGTCTCATCGTCGGCGTCCTCGACATCGTCTGCGGCTTCCGCGGCCGCCGCATCCTTCGGCACGACCACCTGTGCGATCGCCGCCTTGGCCAGCTCTAGCTCCGAGCCATCGGCGACACGAACGCGGATCCGTTCGCCCACCTCGATGATCACGGCGTAGATGCCGCCTACCGTGACGATCTCATCCCCAGGCTTGATGGAGGCGAGCATCTCGCGCTGAGCGGTCGCGCGCTTCTGCTGCGGCCTGATGATCAGGAAGTAGAAGACCCCGATGATCAGGAGTATCGGCAGGAACTGCTGCAACTGCGCCATGGTCGCGCGCCTTTCTAGCGTGAGGGCCGCTGTACGCCCCAAGCGCACAGCCAACGGACAATCTTACCTGTGAAACGCCCTTCGCGGAAGCGAGAATGTGAGTTCTTCGTCCTCGCGGCGGAATCAGTAGTCGTCATGGGCGGCGGAGGCACGCCACGCACCGAGGAACGCGCCGTACCTGTCGGCAAGCACGGCCTCGCGCGCCCGCCTCGCCAGATCGAGCAGGAAGTGCAGGTTGTGTACGGAGAGCAGCGTCGCACCCAGCATCTCTTTGGTGTTCACAAGGTGCCTGATGTAGGCGCGTGAGAAGCCCGTGCACGTCCCACAGGAGCACGACTGGTCGAGCGGGCCGAAGTCGCGCGCGAAGCGGGCGTTTCGCATGTTCAGGCGACCCTCGCTGGAGAAGGCCGTCCCCAGGCGAGCAGTGCGGGTGGGAAGCACGCAGTCGAACATGTCGACACCCAGCCCGATCGCCTCGAGCATGGCGGTGGGGCTCCCCACTCCCATGAGGTAGCGGGGCCGGTCGGCCGGTAACGCCCCACACACCGGTGCGAGCGATTCGAGCATCAGATCGTGCGGCTCGCCCACAGAGTAGCCGCCAATCCCGTATCCGAGAAAGCCGATCTCGGCCAACCGCTCGACACTCTCGGCGCGCAAGTCGGCATACACTCCGCCCTGCACGATGCCGAACAGGGCCTGGTCCTCTCGGCGATGCGAGTCCTTGCAGCGCCTCGCCCACTCAGCGCTTCTGCGCACCGCGGTCGCCACGTGCTCTCGCTCGGCGGGGTACGGCGGGCACTGGTCGAGCTGCATGATGATGTCGGCGCCCAGCTGCTCCTGGATACGCATGTTGTCCTCGGGGGACCAGAAGTGCCACGCGCCATCGACTATCGACCGGAAGCGCACGCCATCGTCGGTGAGCTTGAGCGTGTCGGCCAGGCTGAAGATCTGGAACCCGCCCGAGTCCGTGAGGATCGCGCGATCCCAGTTCATGAACCGGTGAAGCCCTCCGGCCTGCTCGACGATGTCTGCGCCCGGCCGCAGGTACAGGTGGTACGTGTTGGCCAGCACCACCTGTGCGCGCATTTCGCTTAGTTGCGCGGGCATCACGCCCTTCACCGTCGCGCGCGTCCCCACGGGCATGAAAACGGGTGTCTGCACGGCGCCGTGCGCGGTCGTGAAGACGCCAGCACGCGCCGAGGTAGTGGAGTCCGTTGCATCAAGCTGGAAACTGAACAGTGCCATGCCGGCGATTCTACCCGAGCGGCATGATGCCGGGCCCAACAGGTAGACTGAATCCGTGGTGAACCCATCGCGGCCCGCACACGTCTAAACGGAGTGACATGAACTACGACAGCGCCGACGACTCCGCTCTCGTGGCGGCGGCGACCGGAGGTGACCTCGGAGCGTTCGAGGCTCTCGTGCGTCGCCACTCCAGAGTCGTCTACGCGCATGCGCTGCGGTTCTTCGGCGAGCCAAGCTCCGCCGAGGACGTGGTGCAGGAGGTGTTCGTGAAGGTGTTTCGCTCGCTGGACTCCTACGATTCACGGGCCCAGTTCTCCACGTGGCTGTACCGGGTCACACGCAACGCGTGCCTCGACGAGGTGAGGGCAGGCAAGCGTCGGCCCGTACCGGTGGATCCCATGAGCGTGATCGAGAGGCGCGACGATTTCGCGGATGAAGTCGTCCTTTCCTCGGCGATCGAGCTCGCGATGCGTTCGCTTCCACCCGAGGACCGCGACGCCCTGTCGGCGGTATCGCTGTTCGGCCTGTCGTATGCCGAGGCGAGCGGGGTTCTCGGCGTGCCACAGGGCACAGTCAAGTCGCGGGTCTTTCGCGCACGCCGCTCGCTGGCAGCCATGCTGCAGCTGCACAAGGGGGGTGCCTGATGGAGTGCCTCGAGGCCCAAGGGATCGTCTCAGAACGGCTCGACCGTGATGAGATCGACCCGGCGCTGCTCGAGAAGGCCAAGGAGCACTGCCGCTCGTGCGACGAATGCGGGGCGTTCGTGAGGACTCTCGCGACCCTACGCATGATGCCGCTGCCCGAGCCACCCGCGGACCTCACAGAACGGATCATGGAAGCGGTCCAGACCGAGAAGGCGGTCCTGGCCGCGAACAGCGCGGTCGCGTTCAGCGAAGCGGCCAACGCGCCCGAGGAGCCGGTCGAGGCAGAACCCGTTTCGTTCGATCGGCTGGCCGAGCAACTCAAAGACCGTCGCCATCGCAAAGCCATCATCGGCTGGGTCGCCGCGGCAGCGGTCGTCTTCGTCATCGCCGGTATCGGCGCCATCGCCGGCGTTCGCCAGATCCTCTCCCCCGCTCGCAGCTCCACGATGGCGACCTCCGAGTTCCGCTACTCGGGCGGTGCCGCCCAGGAGTTCGAAGCCGCCCCCTCCGCGACCCAAGACTCGGCTGCCGGCGCTTCGAAGAGCGCGCCAGGAGTTGACACCGCCCCCTCCTACATAACGGTTGGCACACTCATCTACCGCCTGACGGGCGACGCGACCGGAGTCGACGAAACGACGCTGAGCACGATCGGTACGACGTCGAGTTCACTGGGAGGGACGCAGGTCAGCGCGCACGACGTGCTAGCCGGGCCGGACCGGTCCGTCGTCTACGTGAAGGCCGCCGAGGACAAGCTGATCGCGTTCGAGCGCGCAACTCGGACCTTCAGCGCCAGGCCATACGCGCTGTCCGGCGGCTCGATCACCGCCTATGGCACGTGGCCCACGCTTCCATCGGGCGTCGAGACTCCCACGAATCCGGACGGCTCGCCGCAGTACGTCGAGGCCGGCACCGACTCCGGTGGAGTCAAGGTGTACCGGCCGGTGGGCGGGGAAGCCTCGATGGGGATCGCAGTGGCACCCGGGACCTCCGCCGACGACCCTGCGGCAGGCAATCCCAACTGGACATGGTGGGTACCGGTCGCGGAGTAGCTTGCTACAGGATCAGCATCGCGTCGCCGAAGCTCAAGAAACGGTAGCGGCGCTCGATCGCCTCCTCGTAGGCACGCATGACGAGATCACGTCCCGCGAACGCGCTGACCATCATGATCAGAGTCGATCGTGGTACGTGGAAGTTCGTGATCATGGCGTCGACGGACCGGAAGCGATAGCCCGGGAGGATGAACAGGCTCGTCGACGCCTCGGCAGACTCGGTCTTCTCGGCATCGCGATCGAAGGCGCTCTCGAGCGCACGCACGCTCGTCGTGCCCACCGCGATAACGCGCCCCCCGCGCTCGCGCGTGTAGTTCACCGAATCCGCTGCAAGTTCGGAGACCCTGAAGTGCTCGGTGTGGATCCGGTGCGCGGTCGGGTCGGCTTCCGACACGGGCCGGAAGGTGTCGAGGCCCACGTCGAGCTCGACGGTCTCGACTCGCGCACCCGCCTCCTTGCACCGTTCGAGCAGTTCAGGCGTGAAGTGCAGCCCCGCGGTCGGCGCCGCCGCGCTGCGCTCGTCTCTAGCAAACATCGTCTGATACGACTCAGGGTCCTCGAGAGGCCGCGTGATGTAGGGCGGCAGCGGAACCTCGCCGATGCGATGCACGATGTCGAGGAATCGCCCTTCATGCGGCATGAACTGCACGAGTCGCCCACCGCCATCTTCCAAGACGTCCACGACGAGCGCTGTCATGGCGCCCTCGGCGAATACGATGCGCGCCCCAGGCTTGAGACGCCTGCCGGGCTTGACCAGGCACTCCCACGTGTTCTCGTAGCGCTCACGCAGCAGCAGGACCTCTACCGCTCCCCCCGTCTCGTCCTTCAGGCCCGAGAGCCGCGCGGGCAACACCCGGGTCTCGTTGACAACGAGCAGATCGGCGGTGCGCAGGTACTCCGGCAAGTCAGAGAAGTCGCGATGATCGATCTGCCCGCTGGCCCTGTCCAGCACCAGCAGCCGGCACGCGTCGCGTGGCTCGGCGGGGCTCTGCGCGATCAGGCCGGTGGGTAGCTCGTAGTCGAAGTCATCGGTGCGCATCCGCGCGCAGCCTCCTTGGCGAGGGACAACAACAGCGAGTGTAGCGCAGGCAAGGATTCGCACGGCGCCGCGCGTGCTACGATACGCGCGCCATGAGACACGGCTACTCGACTGCGGACCTCCATGTTCACACAACAGCTTCGGACGGGACGTGCTCGCCCGCCGAGGTTCTCGAGTTCGCCTCCGAAGCGACCGACCTCGCAGTGGTCGCTATCTGCGACCACAACACCACTGAAGGCGCGCTCGAGGCTGCGGCGCTTGCCCCTCGCTTTCGCGTCGAGGTGATAGTGGGACAGGAAGTGGAGAGCGCCGACGGGCACATCCTCGGACTGTGGGCACCCGATGCCGTGCAACCGGGGCTGCCCGCTGAAGAAACGGTCGCTCGCATTCATGCTCAGGGCGGGCTTGCGATAGCCGCGCACCCGTTCGCGCCACGCTGGTGGCACAAGCACGGGCTGTGCAGGGGTGAGCGCGAAGTCTACGACAGAGTCGCGTTCGACGGTATCGAGGTGGCGAACTCCACGCCCTTGCTGTTCCTGGCCAACTTCCGTGCACGCAAGTACCACAGCGCGCACACACAGCGCCTTGCATGCACAGGCGGGAGCGACGCCCATATGCTCTCTGTGATAGGCACCAGCCGTACGTCATATCGAGGCACCGGCTCTGTCGATCTCAGGAGCGCCATTGAGAATCGGACGAGCCGCGGGTTGGGTCCGAGCTTCCAGCCCTTGCGCGCCTACCGCTACGCACGCAAGGTCCCGGAGATCCGCGAGCGCGACGCCCAGCGAAAGGCCCGCGAGGCCGACAACGGTGACGGGTGCGCGTCGTGCGGTGCCGGGTGCGCCGCAGCGAAACCGCCGCAGGCCTAGCGGGGCTCCGACTCCTCCTCGCCGGATTCGGCGGCTCGGCGCTTCTCGGCGCGCTGCTCCCTCCTGCGTGCCCGCTCCTTTCGCGCCTCGAGGTCGCTCATCACGCACCCGCAGTAGTTCTGGCGGTACATGCCGAGCTCGCGCGAGCGGCGTGTCGCCTCCGGATAGCGGTCGGTGAAGTCACGCCGAACGAACTCGAGCCCCGCCGCGGCGGCCGCGGCTTCGCCTTCGGCGGCGATCGCCCCGGAGTCCTGGTAGGGACTCACCGTAAGCGTGGTGGTCATCGCATCGAACCCGTTCTCCGCCGCCCAGCTTGCCACCTCACCCAGCCTCAGCCGGTAGCACTCGCGGCATCGTTCGCGCGGTTCGCTGGCGTGACTCCCGGGGCCCTCGATCCATGCAGCGGGATCGTAGGGCAACTCGACGGCCTCGACGCCCAGCGAACGCGCGTAGCCGAGCATCGTGTCTCGGCGGCGCTCGTACTCCTCGGCCGGGTGGATGTTCGGGTTGAAGAAGACGGCCACCACCTCGGCCGCCTGCTTCACGAGAGCCTCGTACGGCTCGATGAAGCACGGCCCGCAGCACACGTGCAGTGCGAGCCGCTTTGTCTCGAGGTCTGTGGCCGAGTCGCTCATCTGCCTGAGGATACTCCCGAGCACTGTCGCACGCAGTTCCCCCTGCGTGACGGACGCACAGGGGCGGCCCCGTCGGGACCGCCCCTGGTCAGGATCGAGTCAGTAACGCTACGCGTTGCGAACGTTGCTCGCCTGCTCCTTGCCGTTGTTGCCAACGGTGACATCGAAGGTCACGGCCTGACCCTCATCGAGGGTCTTGAAGCCCTCCATCTGGATCTCGCTGAAGTGGACGAACAGGTCGTCGCCGTCCTCGCGCGAGATGAAGCCGTAGCCCTTGTCCGGGTTGAACCACTTGACGGTACCTTCAGCCATGCTTGCCTGTCTTTCCGCCCTTGCGGGCATGTGCTCTGGCGACTCGTCTGGTACTTGTGCCCCGCCTCGGTCTCCCCCCTCAGGGGTGCCCGGTCGCTGTGGCGTCGTCCCACCTCGTCGCGGACTGACGGACCATCTTCCGGTCCGCCGAGCACAAGTCTAGCCCTACGATTCGACGAGTGGCAACCTTCGAAGGGCACCTAGTCGTCAAGCAGGAACGGCTCGTCAGAGTCGACGTCATCGGGCGTCTCGGTCCGTCGATGGTTCTTCCGCCGAACGGCAGCCTCGCCGTGCCTGTCGGGAGTCGGGGTCACGGCCCCGGCGGAACGCTGCCTGCGCACAACGACCGCGAGGGCCACCAAGGCCGCCACTGCGAGCGCCGCAAGGACGGCGACCAGCTGGCTGGAGCGCTGGGCGGCAGGGCTTGCGGGCGAGGACAAGGCGCCAGACGATTTCAGGTAGCTCACCTGCGTCAGGCTCGACTCCCCGAGCTTCGGTCGGGCGGCGGGAAGCGTATAGAGGGTCTCACCGTCCTCGTTGGTGCTTGGTGACCCTTCCGGCGCGGGCTCGATCTTCGCATCGGTGGCACCCGCAGGCAGCCGCACGGTGAATGCGGTCCCCAACGAGGGTACCGACTGCACGAACTCCAGGCTCGCAGACACTCGGTCTCCATCGGGTGTGAGGGGAACGCCCGACAGGTCGATCTGCGCGGCCCGATACGTCGTGACTTCGAACTCGGCATACTGGGCGCCCTCCCCCTGCTGTACCGAGAACTGGCGCTGAACGTCCTGGGTCGCGTCAGCGCCGGACACCTCACCCGCCCAGTCGACCGACATTCCCGGCGGGATGGGAAGGCGGACGCGTACGGGCAGGTTGACGGAAGAGCCGATCGTCGTGGAGACGATGGCGATCGCCTGGCCCGGCTCTGCCTCCATCCACCACTGGACGTCGATCGCACCCGCATCCAACAGTTCGCTGGCGCCCGACGCGGTCGCCGTGGGCACCTCCGCCGCCCATGCGAACGAAGGGGCTGCCGCAGTGACCCAGAGAGCCGTAAGCGCTACGAGCAAGACGAGTCTTCTCACGGGAGTGTCCCTCCGAACGACGGAATCGCGACGCTGTCTACGCGGGGGCGCCGCCAGTCTAGCACGCTGCGTACGCCCTCTACGCGAGCTCGGACCTGCTCTTGACCGCGGCCAGAAGCATCTTGAACTCCGATGTGCCCGCTGCGCCGACGAGTTCGTAGGCCGCGGACTCCGAGGTGGTCACAACCGCTCCCGCAGTTCCAAGGCGCGAGAGCGCGTGGGCATGGTTGTCGTCCTCGCGCGAACAGCACGCGTCCGCTGCGACGTGCATCTCATAGCCACCGCGAAGTCCGGCCAGTGCGGTCTGGCAGACGCAGATGTGCGTTTCCATGCCGACAACGAGCAGCTGCTCGCGACCGAGCCCCCGGATCGCCTCGGCGAACTCAGGCTCTGCGAAGCAGTCGAAGGACACCTTGTCGATCCGGGATACGGCAACACCGGCATCCTCGGCTTGCCGCAGCGCGGCTGCGATCTCCTCGGCCTGATCGCCGAGCCCCTTCGGGTACTGGCGCGTGACCACAACCGGGAGACCGACGATCGCCGCCACGCGCAGAAGTAGCGCCGTGGAGGCGACGACTCGATCGCGCTGCGCCATCGCCGAAGCGAGGCGCTCTTGGATGTCGATCACGACGAGTGCGGTGGTCTGTCGATGAAGAACGCTGGCGCTGCTTGCCACGCTGAACCTCCGGGATGTGACGCGGTAAGCCGTCCTCTAGCCGTACTTCCCGATTCTAGCCGCGCGGCGTCGGGGTATAAACCAGTTCACCGGCCAACGGCCGGCCATCGTCCGCGAACGACACGGAGGCAGACATGAGCGATGCTCCCATCCTCGCCGGAGTCAACAAGGTAACCGACCTCGACAGCGCCGGAGACTTCGAGAAGAAGCACACTCCGTACATCGCATGCGAGCGCGAAGGCGAGAAGCTTGTCGTGACCGTGGCCGTCGGTCACTACGTGGCCCACCCCAACCAGCCCGATCACTTCATCGAGTGGATCGAAGTGCATGCGGCCGGCGCGCCCGTCGCCCGCTTCGACCTTGCTGCCGTTGCCCTGGATCCCAAGGTGACCTGCGTGCTCAACGTCGACGCCGGGACCACGATCGCGGCGATGGAAAGCTGCAACCTGCATGGGGTCTGGGTAGCCGAGACGGTCGCCCCGTAGACGCGGGCCTGGCCGCGCTCCGGCTATGACTAGTTCGGCATCCGCCGTTCGATAAGCGCTCGCACGGTGCGCGCTTGGCATCGTCTGGCTTCGCTCGCCATCAGCTCGCCATCTGCCTGCAGCGAGTCCGCCTGGATCTCCAGCGCTTCGGCGACCAGTTCGAGAACGCGGTCGTCTTGGTTGCTCAACTCGAGCAGGGCCCCAAGGCTCTCCGGAGAGAGGCGGTGGGCCGTCTCAGGGTCGATGTCCAGCGCGAGCCCAAGCGCTTGTTCGGCCAGTTCGTAGGGCTGCTCACTGCCGCCGGTGCGCTCCAGCTCGAGCGCCCGGCGAATGAGCGCTCCCATCTGCTCGATCAGTCGCAAGATGTAGTCGGACTGGTACAGCATGACCCTAGCCCTCGCGGCGGGATTCGCGTGCGCGCTGTGCGACGTCGCGCTCCCATTGTCCGGGCAGAGGACAAGTGGCGGGCCCCTCGACCAGCGCTCGGCACTCTCGGCGGATACCGGTGAGAGTGCCGTTGAACACGAAGTGGTGGAAGGGCAGCACAGAGTACCAGTACGCCCTGCCGAGAAGCCCCTTTGGGTGGAAGATCGCCGTCTGCCGGACTGTCGTCCCATCGGCGCCCGACACCAGCTCGTACTGCAGCCACCCCTCGCCCGGCATCCTCATCTCCGCGCGGAGTCTCAGCAGGCTCGGCGCTTCCACGCGCTCCACGCGCCACCACTCAAGGTGATCGCCCTCGATGAGCGCGTACTGGTCGCGGCGACCTCGACGGTGGCCGGGGCCGCCCAGAAGGATGTCGAGAAACCCCCTGATGTCCCACAGCGTGTCGAAGGCGTACCAGCCGTTCTCCCCACCGATGCATGCGATCGGGTCGAAGGCGGCCTCCGGGGGGCAGTCGGCAACGATCACCCGCGAATCGACGTATCGGCCCTCCCGTGCCAGGTGCACGGGCACCGGCATCCCCTCCAGCTCGTCGGACCACTTCGTCGTCGTGAACGCCTCGTCCTCGTCTGCGAAGGCCTGCGCGATCGCCTCTGTGGCCCCTATCGGCTCGATGCCGGGGAAATCGCGCCGCGCGTCGTCGTTGGTCACGACGGTCGGATGCTTGAGGGACTCGGCCAGCTGGCGTCCCACGGTTGCCTCTTTCGGCGTGAACAGGTACAGCCACCAGCCGGAGAGTCGCGGCGTAAGGAAGGGAACTGGAATGACCAAGCGGCGCAGCCCACGCGAGCGCGCGAACAGCCTCAGCAGGTCGCCGTATGTCACCACCTCGGCGCCACCGATCTCGTATACCCGGTGCCGGGGTCCATCCGCGTCAGGCAACGAGACAGACGCCACGCTATAGGCGGCCACGTCCCGCATCGAGATCGGTTGCGCGCCCATCCGCACCCACGCAGGCGTGGTCATCACCGGCAGCTTCTCGGTGAGGTTGCGAATCATCTCGAAGCTGGTCGAGCCACTCCCGATCACAACGGATGCGCGCAGCTCGACGACGTCGACACCGCTCGAAGCGAGCACCCGACCAACCTCGTGTCTGCTCGCGAGATGCTCGGAGAGCGCTCCGACGTCTTGGCCGAGGCCACCCAGAAAGACGATGCGCTTCACCGAAGCGTCCCGTGCCGCCTGCGCGAAAACCGACGCGGCAGCCCGGTCGTGTTCTGCGTAGTCTGAACCAGACCCCAACGTGTGCACGAGGTAGAAGGCCGTGTGCACCCCTTCGAGGGATCCGGCTACGGCGACAGGGTCGAACGCGTCTGCCGCGACCACGTCGTCAGCGTCGCGCCTCACCGCCGGCGAGAGCCGCTGTGGCGAACGCGCCGCAACGCGTACCGGATAGCCCGCCTCCTTCAGGGGGCCCACCAGGTGCGCGCCGATGTAGCCTGTCGCGCCGGTGACGAGCACCAACCTCTCGGACTCTCGGTCGGTAGACATGCCCCTCTCTCTCCCTTGTCTGGAGAGAGCGTACCCGAGTGCGCTAGTAGCGGAGCACGCGGCTACCCTTCAGCCATCGGCTCCGCCGCAAGCCCCTCGGTGCCAAGCGTCTCCCGCAGCCGATCGTAGCGACGTCTCTCGACCCGCTCGATGCTCGGGGTCCCGCTGGTCGCGGCGTAGAAGATGCCGTCGTAGCTCGCGTCCGAGTCCCCCACGAGATTCGAGCTGTGCGCGGACTTGGCCAGTGCGGAGAGCATCGCGGCTGGGTCCTTGAGCAGAAGCATACCCTCGGCATCCGCCTTCTCGTAGCTTGTGCGGTGCAATGCCCGCCCCCACAGCGTGACGATCCACGCAGCGGTGATCACGCAGACGTAGGTGATCGCGACCACAGCCGCCACGAACACGACCACGGCTATCGCGCCGCCGCACCCCTCGGTGTCGCCGAGCCCGTCCAAACAACCCTCACTGCACCCCGGGTCGCCGCATCCCGGGTCGCCGCATCCGCTTCGAGTCGTCTCGCCGAGCAAGGCGCCCCCAAGCCTGCGCGACTCACGGATCGCCTTCAGTGGCCCCATCAACGCGGCCAGCGCCGTCCCGAACATGATGTCGCCCGCCACGATGCGCGCGGTAAGCGTGGCCACGATCGCCCGCTGCTCCTCGGCACTCAGGGCGCTGAGGAACCCGGGAGTGACGCCGATCAGCGGTTGCTTGCGCGTCGTCCCCAGCGCAAGGGCATTGACGCTGTCACCGGGCGCCTCGAGCACCATGAGCCGCGGCGGAGAGGCGAGCCCGGCGGCGAGTGCGATGTCCTCGATGCCGGAGACAAGCTCGGGCGCCTCACCATCGACCAGATCGCGACCCGCGAACCGACTCCGAACCCAGTGCTCGGCATTGGCGAGTTGCACCGCCGAAACCAGGGCGCCCAGCGCCAGCAGCACGCCCAGAGCCACCCCGAACACCGCCGCCAGCGTCCAGAACCACGCGGCCTTGTCCTGGGCGAACATGATCGAGAGAAGCGACCCCGGAACGGCGACAAGCGCCAGATCGAGCAACAGCGCTGAACCGACGATGAACAGCACCACGAACACGGCGAGCTTCACGCGGTTCTGGTCGACGCGCACCCACAATGGGGAGGAGACCAGGCTCGTGCGACCTGGATCATTCGTGCCGGCCAATGCACTGCCCCCGCCTGTGTGGTGTCCTGATGCCTGCCAGCGTCAGTATACGAAGAGGGCGCCCCCTCGCGGGAGCGCCCTCGTTCAGGCCAAACGTCGTGCGGTTCGCAGCCTAGAGCTTGCGGACGTTGCTCGCCTGGTCCTTGCCGTTGCGGCCGGTCGTGATGTCGAACTCGACAGCCTGACCCTCGTCCAGCGTCTTGAAGCCGTCACCCTGGATCTCGCTGAAGTGGACGAACAGATCGTCGCCACCCTCCTGCTCGATGAAGCCGTAGCCCTTGTCAGGGTTGAACCACTTGACGGTACCGGTAGCCATGCAAACCCTACTTTCCGCCCTCACGGGGCAAAACAAAGCGGCGCGCGTCCCGCGTCGGATTGCTACGCGTACGCCACGCCGCAAACCAAGGAGCCGCCTTCGACTCCTGCGCCATTTTGAGCGAATCCCACGCCAATGTCGAGAGCGCCGAGGGCGCTGATTCGGCGTACGCAGCCGTTGGCCAAGCCGCGTTACCGCGTGACGATCAGGACTGTTGCGACCGCCACTCCGACGGCTCCCACGATGCTCGCGATGATCTTCGCGCGGCGGGTGAAGAGCGGCGATCGCCACAGCAGCCAGTACGCCAGCGGAAAGAACAGCAAGTACGCGAGTATGACCCCAAGCCACACGACCGGAAGGTCGTTCTCCTGCGAGATACCGGAGTTCAGATCGGGTTCGAACTCGTCGACCTTGTGCAGGTCGAAGCCCTTCTCGCCGAGGATTCCCTTCGGCTGGTTGGGCGGCAGCTCGGCGAGCTCGCCCTTCTCGAGCGCGGCCTCGAGATCCCGGTCGGAAGTCGCCATCTAGAACAGCCCGTCTTGCTCAGGCGCAGCTGAGGGCGGCTGAAGACCGAGATGCTCGTAGGCCGCAACGGTGGCCTGCCGCCCCTTGGGCGTGCGGACCAGCAGCCCAAGCTGAAGCAGATACGGCTCGTACACGTCCTCGAGCGTGTCCGCCTCTTCACCGGTCGCACTGGCCAGCGTGTTGAGTCCCACCGGTCGCCCGCGAAACACTTGGGCCAGCGTCCTAAGTATCTTCATGTCCATCGCGTCAAGGCCCAAATGGTCCACCTCGAAGAACGCGAGTGCTTCGGCCGCGATGTCTTCGTCGACCGACCCCGCGTGCCGCACCTGCGCGTAGTCTCGGACACGCTTGAGCAGGCGGTTGGCCAGTCTGGGGGTGCCTCGGCTGCGGCGGGCTACCTCGTCGGCACCTTCGGCGTCGATCGCCACGTCCAGGATGCCGGCGCTGCGGTGCACGATGCTTGCGAGCTCCTCGGCCGAGTAGTAGTCGAGCCGAAACGCCATACCGAACCGGTCGCGCAACGGTCCGGTGAGCAGGCCGGTACGCGTGGTCGCCCCCACGAGCGTGAATCGCGGCAGTTCGAGCCGGATCGAGCGAGCCGCCGGCCCCTTGCCGATCACGATATCGAGCGTGAAGTCCTCCATCGCCGGATAGGCACCTCTTCGACAGCCCGGTTGAGACGGTGGATCTCGTCGATGAAGAGCAGGTCACGCTCTTCGAGATTGGTCAGTATGGCAGCCAGGTCGCCCGCACGCTCGATCGCCGGCCCGCTGGTGATCTTGATCTTCACGCCGAGCTCGTTGGCTATCACACTCGCCAGCGTGGTCTTTCCGAGCCCGGGAGGGCCGGACAGCAGCACGTGGTCGAGGGCCTCGTCACGCCCTCGGGCAGCTTCGATCAACACCGACAGGTTGTCCTTGATCCGCTGCTGTCCGAGGTATCGTCCAGTCGCCGAGGACGCAGCGACCGGTCGATCTCGAGGTCGTCGTCGGTGTGGTGTGCCGAGACGAGCCGCTCGGCTTCCGCGCCGGTTCCGCCCTGGTCGTCGGCTTGCCACACGGTGCCCATCGGCTAAGCACCTCCGCCGAGTCGCTTGAGCGCGTACCTGAGCACGGCCTGGGTGTCGGAGACAACAGGTGCGTCCTTCATCGCCGATGCGACCTCGGCGGCCGAGAAGCCCATGCCGAGCAGGGCATCTCTCGCCTGGACAGCTGCAGTGCCGGTGGTCGCGGGTCCGCGACCGGAAGGCGAACCGCCCTCGGCACCGAGCTTGTCGGCAAGGTCGACGATGACCCGCTGCGCCGTCTTCTTGCCCACCCCGGGAACGCTCGAGATCAGGGCAACGTCCTCGGTGGCGACCGCTTGGGCGAGCGCGTCCGCGGACAGCGACGAGAGGACGGCGAGCGCGACCTTCGGACCCACGCCCGACACGCCCAGTAGCAGCTCGAAGGCTTCCTTCTCGGCGAGGTTCTCGAAGCCGAACAGAGACAGATCGTCTTCTCGGACGTGGAGGTGCGTATGCAGAGTCACCTCGTCCCCCTCGGCCGGCAGGGCCGCCAGCGAAGAAGTCGACATGCTGAGCCGGTAGCCGACGCCGTTGACGTCGAGCAGGGCATGGGTCGCGCCTTTGGATGCAAGAACGCCGGTCAGAAACGCGATCATGCGCTCGACTCCTCAAGCATCCTGTGAGTGCACAGCGTGGCGTGCGTAATGGCGACCGCGAGCGCGTCGGCCGCATGATCCGGCGCCGGGTCGTGGTCGAGACCAAGGATGGTGCGCACCATGTAGGCGACCTGACGTTTGTCCGCCGTACCCGAGCCGACCACCACGCTCTTCACCTGCACGGGCGAGTACTCGCCCAAGGCGAGTCTCGCATCGGCAGTGGCCAGCAGGGCGACTCCGCGCGCCTGACCGGTAGCGAACGCGCTCTTCGCATTCGCCCCGAAGTAGATGTTTCGACCCCGCACTCCGAAGGAGCGTAGCGGGCGATCACGTCGCAGATCTCACCGTGGATACTCGCCAGCCTTGCCGCGACCGGATCGCTCGCGAGTGTCGTGATGCACCCGTACGCGACCGCTCGGCAGCGGGGCCCATCGCGCTCGACGATCCCCACCCGGTGTTTGCGAGCCGGATCGATCCCCAGGATGATCACGCGGCCCCCTCGCTGCACGAATCGAACATATGTTCAGTGTACGCGACAGCACCGACACGCGCAAAGCGGCGCACGACAGAGCTGCGCGAGGAACCAGCCACCCCGTGGCCAAGATA
>CAVPCY010000020.1:0-128652 GCA_963702525.1 uncultured Actinomycetes bacterium
GTCGAGCCCAGCGGAGCGCAGCCGCGGCTCGAGCACCGCGTGCAGCCGCTCCATGTCGCGCCGGTTCGTGAACAGCGTCAGCACGCTGCCGCCCATCGAAAGGTGCACCCGCTCGAGCAGCTCCTCGAGTGCACCCAGGTAGCCGCCCTCGCGCGGGTCGGGCATGTCGGTGGGCACGAACACCGCCATCTGCCGCTCGAAGTCGTAGCTCGACGCAAGCCGCAGCGCGCGCCAGCTCTCCTCGTCCATCCGGTCCAGCCCCACACTGCGGGCGAAGTGGGCGAACGAGTCTCCCGTCGCGATCGTCGCCGACGTGTACACAACGCTTTGCGTCCGCGGGTACAGGTCGTCGGCGAGCGCTTCGCCGATGTCGAGCCGAGCCGCCACCAGCTTCTCCACGGCCGCTTGTGGCCTGCGGTCGAGCGCCGCCGAGTACACGAGCGCATCGTCCTCGCCGTCCACCACCGCCACCAGCCCGTAGTGCTGCTCGGCAAGGCGCGTGAGCAGCCCGGCCAGGTCCGCGCGCTGGTCGGTCAGCTCCCCGCCCCACTCCTCGAGCTGCGTCATCAGCTCGCGCCCCTCGGCCAGCACCTGCTCGAGCCGCCGCGCGAGCGAGCGCCCCGTCGACTCGACCACGCCCCACGGCCCGGACTCGCGCACGCCAGCCGTCACCCACAGCTCGGCCGAGTCGTAGTCGCTGTCACCGGCGAGCACCCCGAGGTCCTTCACGAACGCGAACAGGGACTCGGCGAGCACCGCACAGCGCTGGCACTCCTCCTCGATGCGGGCGATCAGCCCAAGGAGCGCCCCCGCGTGCGCGTCGCCCCGCAGCTTCTTGCGCAGCGCGTCGAGCAGCCCGCCGCGTTTGCCGTGCAGCCCCGACAGCACCGCCGAGAGCTCCAGCTGCGACGCGCCCACCGTGAGCTGCTTGCGCGCCTCGTCCTCGGCGGCGTGTGCCTCGTCCACGATCCAGTGCCGTATCGGAGGCAGGATCCCGCCCATCGCCACCACGTCGCGGAAGAGCAGCGCGTGGTTCGTGACCACGATGTTCGCACTCGCCGCTCGCCGCCTCACCCCGTGCAGGTAGCACAGGTACGGGTAGTAGCGGCAGCGCTTGCGGGTGCAGTCCGCCTGGCTCGCCTGCACGTTGCCGCGCACCTCGCGCCGCCAGTGCAGGTTCACGCTGTCCAGGTCGCCCCACGCGCTCTGGCTCGTCCACGCCAGCAGCATCGCCACGCTCGCGATCTTGTCGGCATCCGCCCCGTCGTCGAGCTCGCCCGCGAGCCGCTCGAGCTTGCGCAGACACGGGTAGTGGTCGTAGCCCTTCAGCGCGACGTACCTGAGCTCGCCGCCGAGCGCCTCGTTGAGCTTGGGCAGCTCGTGGTAGACGAGCTGGTCCATCAGCGCGTTCGTCTTGGTCGCCACGCCCACGCCTACCCGGTTCTCCGCCGAGAAGAGCGCCGCCGGCACCAGGTACGCCACGCTCTTCCCCACGCCGGTCCCCGCCTCGATCGCCAGGTGCGTGCCGCCGTCGAAGGCGTTCAGGACCGCGCGCGCCATCTCGACCTGCTCGGCGCGCTTCTCGAAGCCGGGGTACATCTTGCCCGCGATCCCGCCTGCCGAGAACTCGACGGCGACCTCCTCGGGCGTGGGGCACGTGCACGCGACGTCGTCGGCGTCGTTCATCGCCTCAGCCTTGTCGGCCGCCACGCGGCGGCGGCGCACCTCCTTGAGGTCGTAGATGTCGTGGCCGGTCGCTGCGCAGACGCGGGCGAGCCAGTCGCGCTCGGGCCACTCGGCGCCCGGCGCGAGGTTGGCGATACGCTCGAGCACGCCGCGGTCGAGGTCGGCGATGCCCACGAGCGCGGCAGCGCCAGACTCCACAAAGCGCGGCCACGTCGTCGGGCGCGCGGTGAGCGCGTGGGGCCGCACCGTCGATACCGCCGGCGCCCGGCGCGAACGCCGCGCCGAGGTCGGCCAGCCTGTGCGAGCGCAGCCGGGGCATGCCCAGTCGCACGAAGACGAGCGAGTCGAGCCAGCGTCCCCGCAGCACGCCCTTGCCGCCCACCCGCTCGATGAAGGAGCGGTCGAAGCTGCCGTTGTGCGCCACGATGTCGCGCTCGCCCACGAACTCGGCGAGTTGAGCGACGGCCGTCTCCGCGCACGGAGCGCCCGCGACCATGGCGTCGTCGATGCCGGTGAGCTTGGTGATCTCGAGCGGGATCGGTACGAGCGGGTCCACGAGCGTCGAGAATGTGGCCAGCACCTCGGGCCCGCGCATGATCGCCGCGGCTACCTCGATGATGCGGTCGCGCTCGGCGTCGTAGCCGGTGGTCTCGATGTCGAGGACCGCGACCTCGTCCTCGAAGCCGTGCGTCACGTCGCGCGCACGCTCTGCAAGCGTCTCGTAGGAGTCGACCACGTCGGGGTCGGTCCCGGGCACGATGAGCTGTTCTAGGACGGGATTCACGACCGCCAGCGTAGCACGCGATTCTGACGCGACCGGGGTCTTCTCGGCGCTCCGTGGCGGTGGCCGACGACAGGGCGTCGCGTGGCCCGCGACGGCTGCCCTGAAACGCGAGCAGGACGCCCTTTGGGGCGCCCTGCTTCACACGGTACTGCGGTTTGTGAGTAGTGCTTTGCCGGTACTACTGGCCGCCCATGGCACGCGAAGCCGCATACCACTGATCGCCGACCTTCTTGAAGGTCCACGTGTAGCTGATCGGCATCTGCGGGGTGACCTGAGTCGCCACGACCGTGACGGTGTCGCCGTTCTCGACCGGCTTGCCGGTCTCGCCGCTCGTGATGCCGTACGCCTTGACCTGCGCGGCGTACGCGTTGACGTCGCCGTAGTTCTTCTGGGTGTCGACCGGAAGCATCTTGTAAGCGTCCTCGTACTTGCCGGCGACAACGGCCGCCAGATACGCCTTGACCACGGCTTCCGGGGTCATGCCGGCCGGAACCTTCGTGGCGGTCTTGGCGTCGAACGGGGTTGCTGCCGCAGCGGGTGCGCCCATGCCGGACGGGGCTCCGCCCATGGCGCCCGGGGCGGCACCGGTACCAGCGGCGGGAGCGCCGCCCATGCCGGCAGCCGGGCGCCGGTCTGACGGCGGGCGCGCCGGTGACCGTGGGCGCCGGAACCGCCTGGCTGTTCTGATAGATCAGAACGCCGACGATGGCGGCAAGGAGCACCGCGATCACCACGAGCCCGATGACTATCGTCTGCTGTGAGTTATGGGTCTGCTCGGACATACGTTTCCTTTCTTGGTGCCCGCCTGAAGGGCGCTTGCGCGCCCGGCCAGTCTACAAGGTGGGTTCGCGCGCGTACAGAAAAGATGTAGCGCCGTAGGGGTGAGCGAATCGTACGCCAACGGACACTCGGGAGTGATGGACATCTTGTGAGGCTGACGCTTGCCTTCAGTCCGCGTCGTCTGCCGGGACATGCCCCGGGGCGGTTGGCGACCAGGACGCGCTGTCCGGATCGGTGAACAGTCGCATCTCCGGCGAGACCACGAAGCCGAGCCGTCTCGTAGAGGCCGTGCCCTGCGGGACTGTAGTGCAGCGAGACCACGTCGGCGCCGTCCTCGCGGGCATGCGCGACGGCCGTCTCGATCAGCTTGCCCGCGATCCCGCGCCTGCGCATCTCGGGCACCACGTACATGCTCATGATGTAGGCCTGACGGCCGCTCAGGTTGCGCACGGTGGGCGGCACGCGCTCCCACAGCAACCCCACCGCGCCCACCGGCGCGCCGTCTTCCTCGGCGATCCAGGCGACGAACTGGCCGCTCGCCGCGTGCTCGCGAACGTACTCGGCGTAGAGCGGCGCGAGCACCTTCAGGCGCGCTTCGTCGGTCCAGCCCATGTCGCGGAACATGCCCAGCCGAAACTCGACGAGCGTGTCGATGTCGCGGGGCTCCGCGTGGCGGATGATGAGGTTCTCGCTGGTCATGCCTGCATTCTAGCGCGACCCCGCTTGCTGCCGGACGATCAGCGCTCGAGTGGCGTGCCCGGGTGCTCGTCGTCGTCGCGGGCTTCTCGGCTGGGAGGCGACGGGACGGCGGTCTTGCAGCTCGTCTTGCACAGCGTGCACGCCCCCGAGCAGCCCTCGACCTTGAGCGCGTTGCAGCGCGGGCACCGTACCTCGGCCGATGCCATGCCACACGACGGGCAGGTGAGCAGCACTCCCACCTAGACCACCACCAGCAGGCGGGCGATCAGACCGCCCACCAGAAACGCCACGGCGATGGAGCCGGCGAACAACCCCACGAAATACGCCCAGCCGCGCTCCTTGAGGATGACCATCGCACTTGCGATGCAGGGCACGAAGAGCGTGATGGTGATCATGCCCACCAGCAGCTGGGCGTCGGTCAGGTTCATCGAGAAGAAGCCGGTCGCGCCGAAGTCGCGGCGCACGAAGCCCATCACGAACGCGGTCGCAGCCTCGGCGGGCAGCAGCAGCCAGCCCACCGTGAGCGGTGCGGCGGCCGTGATGATCCAGTCGAGCGCGCCGGTCACCTGCAACACCGAGATGATCAGCGCACCGGCCGCGAAGAACAGCGTGACCTCCTTCATGAAGTGCCACACCTTCGTGCCCGACTTGCGCACCACGTTGTCGAGGCGCGGGACCCGCAGGCTCGGCAGGTCGATCGAGCAGGTCGGTCGACGTGCCTGGCACGAGCCTGTTGAGCACCGCGCCCACCGCACCGAACACGAGGAACAGAAAGCCCACGTACATCGCAGAGTACAGCGCCCCGGTGCGCGCCATCAGTCCCGCGATGACCGCGATCTGCGCCGAGCACGGCACCGCGATCGCCATGAGCGCGGTGGCGATGAAGCGTTCGCGCTTCGAGCCGAGTATCCGAGTGGTCAGCGTGCCCATCGTCACGCACCCCAGCCCCAGGATCAGCGGGATGATCGCCCGGCCGTTCAGGCCCACCGCCGTCAGCGAGCGGTCGGCGAGCGCGGCGATCCTCGGCAGATAGCCAGAGTCCTCCAGTAGCGACAGCAGCAGGTAGAAGCCGGCGACCAGTGGCAGGATCACGGCCAGCAGATAGGTGGGCGTCATCGTGAGCACGCCGAACTCGCCGGCCAGGATCGTGTACATCGCACTGCCTTGCGCGAACACGGCGCCCACGATCCGCTCCACGAACGGCACCCAGTACCCGAGCATGATCGTCTCTTCGAGAAAGCCCACGAGCCCGCCGGCGATCCACTGCCCCAGTACGACCCACATCAGGTAGAGCAGCCCCAGAAGCATCGGGATGCCGGTCGCGGGGTGCATCATCCACTGTGACAGCCTCGCCGAGAACGTCGCGCCTTGCGTGGTCTCGGAGATCACGTGGTGGCAGATGTCGTTGACGCGGTCGCGCCGCCGCAGGTAGATGGTGTCGCGCATCGAGCCTGGCTCGACGCCGTGGCGCTCGCTGACGACCTCGTCGCCTTCGAGCACCATCAGCGCTTCGGCCCTCGTGCCCACCCGGGCCGCCATCTCGACCAGGTCGCCCTCGAGCGAGTGGTCCGAGTGACCTGTCCGCGCAACGTCGATCGCGGCCTTGAGCTCGTCGAACCCCTTGCCCTCGACGGCCACGGTCTCGATCACCGGCACGCCGAGCAGGTCCTCGAGCAGGTCGCGGTCGATGGCCAGGCCGCGCTTGCGCGCTTCGTCGGCCATGTTCAGCGCGACGACCATGCGCTTGCCCATGTCGACGAGCTGCAGCGTCAGGAACAGGTCGCGCTCGAGGTGCACGGCGTCGACCACGTTGATGACCACATCGCCGGTCATGATGATGTCGCGCGCGACGCGCTCCTCGTCGTTGAAGCTCGATACGCCGTAGACGCCGGGGGTGTCGATGACGTCGATCTCGCCGAAGCGCCCGCGCGTCAGCTCGACGGTCGTGCCGGGGAAGTTCGAGACGTCGACGTAGGTGCCGGTCAGCGCGGCGAACACCACGGACTTGCCTACGTTGGGGTTGCCTGCGAGAACCACCGTGTCGACGCCTTCGCGGGCGTCGGTGCCGGTGGGGTGGCAGTGACAAAGCGCATCGGCGCTCTTCGGTTCGGCTGCGCGCGACATGGGACTAGTGGGCGTGGAGGCGCTTGCGCACCTGGATGCGGCCTGCGAGCGAGCGGCCCACCGCGATCTCCTGACGACCGCTGCGAAGCACGATCGGTCCGGCCGGGATACGGGTGATGCATTCGACGCAGGCGCCGGCCGACATGCCGAAGCGCATCGCCTGAACGCGTGCGTGGTCGTCGTCGACGGACATGATCTCGAGCATATCGCCCTTGCGAACCGTGCTCAGGGCGCAGGTCTCGCACAGGGCGGGGTCGGTATCGATGCGGTCAAGCTCGGCCATCGTGGTGCTCCTCGCGCGGGTCTCGGCAGGTCTATATTAGTAGGTGCTAACTCCGCGATGTTGCAGATACTATGCCGATTCATTCGTCCCGTCAATACTCGACCCCGTATCCCCTTTCTGCGTTGCCCCCTTGTTGTGCTTCGGGTACCTTCCGAGAAGTCGAGGGGGAGTAGCGCCCGCGCGCGAGCGCGGGGAGGCAGGCCGACAATCCCGGATGCACCGCGCTTCGCGGTCTCGTTCCGGTCCTGCCCGTGAGCAGCGAGACTCTCGGTGGTATCAGTCCACCGAGTCCCACACACCGCAAGGAGCGCAGATGGCCCGTAACGCACCCTTGGCCCCCGATCCGCAGCAGGCCCCCGCCGAAGAGCGCACCCCCTGGCACACGCTCACCGCCGAGGAGATCGCCCAGCGCCTGGATGTCGACACGGCGTCCGGGCTGGCCTCCCAAGTCGTGTCCGAGCGCCAAGCCGAGTTCGGCCCCAACCGCCTCGAAGAGAAGAAGAAGGCGCCCGCGTGGCGGCTGTTCGTCTCGCAGTTCGAGGACTTCATGATCTACGTGCTGCTGTTCGCCGTGGTCATCTCGGCGATAGAGGGCCAGATGCTCGAAGCGGTCGCGATCCTCGCGATCCTGCTGCTCAACGGCGTGCTCGGCTTCGTGCAGGAGTATCGCGCCGAGCAGGCTCTCGAGGCGCTCCAGGAGCTCTCAGCGCCCACAGCGACCGTCGTGCGCGACGGCATCGAGACCGACGTTCGGGCCGAGGAGCTCGTGCCCGGCGACGTCGTACTGCTCGAATCGGGCGACCGCATCCCCTCTGACGGCCGCCTCGTCGAGGCCGCGGCGCTGCGCGTGGTCGAGAGCGCGCTCACCGGCGAGAGCGAGCCCGTCCGCAAGCACAGCGATGCCGTCGAGGGCGATCACGTGCCCCTGGGCGATCGCCGCAACATGGTCTTTGCGAGCACGTCGGTGGCGGTCGGACGCGGGCGCATGGTCGTCACCGAGACCGGTCAGCGGACCGAGATGGGTCATATAGCCGACCTGCTGGCGGGCACCGACGACGAGGTCACGCCGCTCGAGGCCGAACTCGAGGTCGTGGGCAAGCGCATCGCGATCATCGTGTTGATCGTGGCAGCGGTCGTCTTCTTCGAGGAGGTCTTCCTCGCGGCACGCGCGGAGACCGGCTCGTTTCTCACGATGTTCCAGCACGACGCGTTTCGCGAGAACGTGACCGAGGGACTGCTTGTCGCCGTCTCACTCGCCGTGGCCGCGATCCCCGAGGGGCTGCCCGCGATCGTGACGGTGGCCCTCTCGCTCGGCGTTCGCCGGATGGCCGAGCACAACGCGCTCGTACGCCGCCTTCACGCGGTCGAGACGCTGGGCTCCACCACCTTCATCTGCTCGGACAAGACCGGCACACTCACCTTGAACCGCATGACGGTACGCTCGCTACTCGTGGGCACCGACGCGGCTTCCGTGACCTCGGACTGGGGTATCGAGCCGCACGCCGCGACCCCGCACAAACCCGACTACGAGCTGCTGCTCGAGATCTCCGCTTCCTGCAACGACGCGCACTACACCGCGGAAGGCGAGTTGGTGGGCGATCCCACCGAGACCGCGCTCATCGCCGCGGCTCACCACATGACGCCGGGGTACCTCAAGCCCGCGCGCGTGGGCGAGGTGCCGTTCGACTCCGAGCGCAAGCGCATGACCACGGTGCACCGCGTCGACTCCGGCCGCGTCGCCTACGTGAAGGGTGGCGCCGACGTGGTGCTCGCGCTGTGCACGACGGCGCTCCTGCGCGGCGAGACCGTTCCGATGACCGAGGAGCTGCGCACGCGGCTCTCCTCGGCAAACGAGCAGCTCGCATCGACCGGATACCGTACGCTCGCCTTCGGGATGCGGCCAGCTCGACGCCGACCGAGCCCGACGAGGGCGAGGAACTCGAGCGCGACCTGACGTTCGTGGGCATCATGGGGCTCGTGGACCCCGCGCGCTCCGAGGTCCCGCAGGCGGTCGAGGAGTGCCACCACGCCGGCATACACGTCGCCATGGTCACCGGCGACCACGCGCTCACCGCCCGCGCCATCGCCGAGCAGGTCGGGATCTTGGACTGCGACCGCGTCGTGACCGGCGTCGAGCTCGAGCAGATGACCGACGACGAGCTCGCCGCTCAGGTCGGGGAGATCCGCGTCTACGCGCGCGTGAACCCCGAGCACAAGCTGCGCATCGTCGACGCGCTCAAGCGCAACGGCGAAGTGGTCGCGATGACCGGCGACGGCGTCAACGACGCCCCGGCCCTCAAGCGCGCCGACATCGGCGTGGCGATGGGGCTCGTGGGCACCGACGTCTCGCGCGAGGCCGCCGACATGGTGCTCTCGGACGACAACTTCTCGACCATCGTCGAGGCTGTCCGAGAAGGCCGCACCGTCTTCGACAACCTGCGCAAGGTCATCTTGTTCCTGCTGTCGTGCAACATGTCCGAGGTGCTGGTCGTCGCCATCACGGCGCTCTTCAGCCCGCAAGCCGCGCTGCTGCCGCTGCAGCTGCTCTGGATCAACCTGGTGACCGACGGCCTGCCCGCGCTCGCGCTGGGCGTGGACCCGGCCGACTCCCGGGTCATGGACCGCCCGCCGCGCGACGCCGAAGAGTCGATCCTCACGCGCCACCGCCAGCTCCAGATCCTGTGGCAGGGCTTCGTCATGACCGCCGGCGCGCTCGTCTTGGGCTACGTGATCGCACCTGCGCTGGGCGCCACACAGGCCGAGTCGCGCACGATGCTCTTCTCGGCGCTCGTGCTCACGCAGCTTCTGCACGCTTTCAACTTCCGCAGCGAGACCGGCACCGTCTTCTCGCTCGAGTCGCTCAAGAACAAGTGGCTCGTGCTGAGCCTCGTGGGTTCGATGATGCTGCAGCTGCTCGTCGTCTACCTGCCCGGCGCCGAGAGGATCTTCCAGACCGTCCCGCTTCCCGCCGAGGACTGGATGGCGATCGTGCTCACTGCCATCGCCGCGATCGCGGTCATGGACGTGACCAAGCTGCTCATCGCGCGCTTCGGCCCGGCGGCGCGCGCGGCGAAAGCGGCCTGAGGGTGGCGACCGAGCGCCCCACGCCCACCCGCGAGCAGCTCGCCGTGTGTGCCCACGACCTGCGCGGTTCGCTCACCGTGATCGCCGGCTACGTCGAGCTCCTGCGCCGAGACGACCTGACCGCCCAGGACCGCTCGGCGGCGCTCGCCGGCATCGACGCCGCCATCGGGCGTGCCGATGCGCTGCTCGCCGACACGCTGGCCGGCACGGTGCGCACTCATCCCGACCTCGAGCCCGTGCGTCTGGCGGCCATCGCCGTTCGGGCCGCGGCGGATGCACGCGTCGCGACCGGGCGTGACGTCGTCTTCTCGGCGAGCGGCGACCCGGTTGTGAAGGGCGATGAGCTGGCGCTTCACAGGATGCTCGAGAACCTGCTGGCCAATGCAGCCAAGTACGCGCCCGACGGCCCCATCGAACTCAACGTGACCTCCGAGGCCGGGCTGGCGGTCATCGAGGTCGTCGACCATGGCCCCGGCATACCGGAGGCGGAGCGCGACTACGTGCTCAGGCCGTTCGCGCGGCTCGATCGCGATCTCGGGACGCCCGGGACCGGACTCGGCCTCACGGTGGTGCGCAGCGGCGCCGAGCGCATGGGAGGGCACGTCGAGATCCGTGGCGGTGACGGGGTCGGTGCCGTGATGCGGATCGAGCTGCCGCTCGCGTCGCCTACGTCCTAGCGTCTGCTAGCGGCGCGGCTCCAGCGCGAGTTCGACCAGGCGCAGACACAGTGCCGGGAACTCGATTCCCGCCGCTCGCGCCGCATCGGGCAGAAGCGAGGTCTTCGTCATGCCCGGGATCGTGTTCGTCTCGAGGAAGAACACCTCGTCCTCGGCGGTCACGATCAGATCCGAGCGCGACATCCCCCTGCACCCCAACGCCACGTGCGCTTGCACGCTCAGCCGTTCGCACTCGTGGCGAGCGGTCGCGCTGATGCGCGCGGGGATGATGTGCCGGCTCATGCCAGGTACGTACTTGCTGTCGTAGTCGTAGAACTCGTGCTCGGGCACGATCTCGAGGGTCGGCAGCGAGAGAGGGTGCTCGTTGCCGAGCACGCCCACCGTGACCTCGGTGCCCGCGACGAACCGCTCGACGAGCACGCTCCGGTCGTACTTGAACGCAAGGCCGACAGCCGAGGGCAGCTCGACCGGCGAGTGCACGATCGTCACGCCTATCGCCGAACCCTCGTTCGCGGGCTTGACCACGGTCTTTGGTCCCAGCGCGGCGGTGATCTGCTCGGTCTCGAGTTCCTGACCTCGATGAAGGACGACGTATTCGGGTGTCGGGATGTCGGCAAGCGAGAGGAACTGCTTGCTCATCACCTTGTCCATGGCCAGCGCGCTCGCGAGCACTCCGCTGCCCACGTACGGCATCTCGATGAGTTCGCACAGCCCCTGGACGGTGCCGTCTTCGCCAAAGCGGCCGTGCAGACAGATGAACGCGACATCGGCCTCGCTGCGCACCAGCTCGACCACGAACTCGTCGTCTCCGGTGTCGATCTCGACCACGTCGAAGCCGCTCTCGGCAAGCGCCGCCGACACCTGCGCGCCGGTGTTGAGGGAGACCTCGCGCTCGGCTGAACGCCCGCCCTTCAGAACGGCCACTCGGATCTCGGTGGGTCGGATCGACATCGAAGGTGCCTCTTTCCGGTTGCCGGCTACAGCAGCATGCCGAGTCGGATCTGGTCGAGCACGAGCAGGGCCGTCCACCAGATGCCGACGCCGATCAGCGTGGCCACGGAGCCGCGGATGAGTGCCGAGATGAGCAACTGCCCCTTGGTCGAACCCGGACGGCCCCACGCGGCGATCCACGAGACGAAGATCAGCAGCGGTCCGGCGATCAGCAGGATCAGCCCTACCATCACGGCCACGGGGTAGAGCTCCGCCTCGTAGACGGGGGCTCCTGCGGGTAACGCTTCGAACTGCCACACCATCAGCCCCGCGAAGACGACCCATAGCAAGTCGTAGACGACGAACGGCCAGATGCTGACCTTGTTTGCCGAGCGGCCGCCAGCCGCCGCTTCTGAAGTCGCCGCGACCTGTCTCGGGGCCCGTCGTGCCCGGTGCGATGTCGTCGAGCGACTGTTCGGCGGCAGCGTCGGCGGCCGCGTCGGGTGCAGTGTCGACCGCATCGGCGGGCTCCGTGTCCGCCCCGGCTGCGCTGTCTACCTCGGAGGGGGCCTCGGCGTCCGTGTCCGCCGCGCTGTCTGGCTCGGCGTCCGCGGTGGTGGCTGCGACCTCTGGCTCCGTGCCGACCTGGGCTTCGCCTTCCGTGGCGGCATCGGTGGTCACATTCTCGCCCGCGACAGCTATCGCCGCGGAAACGTCGTCACCGTCGCTTCCGCCGGAGGCGTCCGCGCTCTCGGCTCCCGTCGCTCCCGGGTCGGTGACCTGCGCTGGAGGCGGATCGGCGCTCTCCGCGCTCTCGACAACCAGGCCCTCGGCCGCACCATCGGCTATCTGGCCGGTCGGCGCCTCCGCGGCGTTGTCGTCGTACTCAGTCGCGTCCGTCACTCCCCCTCCTCCGTATCGCTGCACGTCAGTCTACGGCTTGGGTCAGTCACCCTCAACCGAACCGCGCGAGACCCGCGCGCTCGACCGTGCCCCCGCGCACACGGCGATCGGCCTCTTCCCCTGCTGCCGCGCCACTGGTCGCCGACATGCCGCGTACGGGGCCGCAGGAATCCGGGGGCTGCGGAGCACCCCCCTGACCTGCATGATCGGCCTCGACGATCCCTCTGTTTGCTCGGTGAACATGTTGTGGCGTCTTCGTGAAGCGAGGCCGACTGGGGGTATCTTCGCTTTGTGGTTCCTGCCTGACATCGCCACAAGGGACGGCTCGCAAGAGGTCCGGACCCCGAGGCTTCACGAAGCTAGGAGCATCCGATGACCGATGAACCTCGCGCCGACGACCTGACGACGCCAGAGGCCCAGCCCCCTGCCGAGACGCCTTTGCCCGCTCCGGTGGTGCCCGCGCCCGAACCTGCGCCAGCACCGCCCGTTGCGGCCCCCGCCGCCGAGCCGGTTGCCCCCGGCAGCCCCCCCGGCAGCTGCGGCGGTTCCACCAGTCACCCCTGCGGCCGCCCCTGCCCCCCCGGCAGCTGCGGCGGTTCCACCAGTCACCCCTGCGGCCGCCCCTGCGGCCGAGAAACCCTCGGGTGGTCACGGATCCACCGGCGCGATCATCGCGATCGCGCTCGTCCTCGCCTTCGTTGTCGCCGCGTTCACCGGCGCTTCCGCCGGCTTCTTCGGCGCGCGCCTGGCGGCCGGCCGAGGTTTCGGAGGCAGCGTGAAGGCGGCCAAGATCACCGTCGTGCCCTCCCGAACCACGGATCCGGCGGTCGCCGCCTCGGCGGCCAGCGTGCCCTCCGTCGTCAACATCGACGTGTCCGGCGGCACTGCGTCCTCGGACGACCCGGCGCTGCCCAAAGACCACCCCGGCGTGCCCATGAAGGGCAACGGCTCCGGCGTGGCATACAAGTCCGCACCCGGCGGCGGTACCTACATCCTCACGAACAACCATGTCGTCGAGGACGCCGACAAGATGACCGTTCGAGATTCCACAGGGAAGAGCTACCCGGCCAAGCTCGTGGGTCGCGACCCGGAGACCGACATCGCGGTGCTCGAGGTAGACGCCGCGCTCCCAGCCATCGACCTCGGCAACTCCGGTGAACTCGTCGTTGGACAGACCGTAGTCGCCATCGGGTCCCCGTACGGCCTGGAGCACACCGTCACCTCGGGTGTCGTTTCTGCCTTGGGCCGTTCGCTGCCGGACTTCACCGATTCCGGGAACGCCTACCCGCTCGTCGACGTCATCCAGACCGATGCGGCCATCAACCCGGGCAACTCGGGTGGGGCACTTGTCGATTCGCGCGGCCGGCTCGTCGGCATCAACACCGCGATCTACTCCGACAGCGGCTCCAACGGCGGCATCGGGTTCGCCGTGCCGGTCAACACGGCGGTGCGCGTGGGTAACCAGCTCGTCAAGGGCGGCGAGATCAGCCACCCGTTCATCGGCGTCATAGGCTCGACGATGACCGAGGAACTGGCCGCCGAGAAGAAGCTCTCCGTCAAGGAAGGCGCCTACGTCGCTGAGGTAGCGAAGGGCTCAGGTGCCGAGAAGGCCGGCGTGAAGGTCGACGACGTGGTCGTCGCGGTCGACGGCGCACCCATCCGTTCGATGGACGACCTGATCCTCCAGATTCGCCGCAAGCAGGTGGGCAGACGTTGTCACCATCACCGTTTCGCGCGACGGCAAGGAGATGGACCTCAAGGTCACCGTCGGCGACAAGCCCGCCGAGTTCTCCGCTCCGAGCACGGAGCCCACGGCGGCGCCCAAGCCGTAAGCGGGGGCGGCGCCCACGAAGCAGCAAGAACGCCGAAGGGCCCCGGCAACAGCCGGGGCCCTTGTCATTTCTGCAGACCGACCCGCACGCAGGCCGGCACACGCCGCTTGCCTAGGACGGCTTGCGCGAGCGCATCCACGCGAACACCCCTACCGCGGCCGCCGCTCCTGCGGCTACGACGAGGGCCGCGATCAGACCAACAGGCATGCTCGATGACTCCGGCTCGTCTTGGCCCTGCGTTCCCTCGGCGGCCATCGCGGCCTCCGAGGCGAACACCGGCTGAGTCGCGCCGGCCATCTCGGTGACCGGGTTCTGCACCCCGGCCTCCTTGGCGAGTTCGTCGGGCAGCGACCGGTACTTGAGCGCGGCCTTGAGCGTGGTCTTCTCGGCGCCTGCAGGCATGGTGACGGTGTAGGTCGCGGTGACCGACTCGCGTGGCGGGATGCGGTCGTCGGACTCGATCCCGGCCGCGTTCCACAACTCCGTCGGGAACTTGCCGTCCTTGTCTTTGAGGACCGTGCCGAACCTGCGCTCGCCGACCTTGGTCGACGTGCCGTCGGCGTTCTCGGCGGTCACCTCGAGCCACATCTCGCGGACCTCGGTCAGGCCCGTGGGCAGGTAGTGTCCCGCACCGACATTCGTGATCGTGACCGAGACATCACCCGAGTCTCCCGCGGCCACTATCTGCGGCGCCTCCATCTTGAGCTCGGCCGCCGACTTGAGCATCGCTGTCGACTGCTCCGCCGGCCCCTGCGCCACGTTCGCGCCGACGAACGTCATGTGGAAGATGTTGTCGCGCGTCGGCGCTCCCATGGCGGCTTGACCGGTCGACGGTCCGCGCTTCGGGGGCGCTTCGCTCATGTGGCAGTCCTGGCAGACGACCCCCTCATCGGCCCACGGGCTCTTCTCCCACTCGCGGAACGTCGACTCGAGGTGCATGCCGTTCACGGGGTGGTTCACGTTGTGGCAGCCGCCGCAGAACTCGGCCTTCTCATGGATCTCTGAGTACTCCGCCGGGTGGGGCGCCTGCGGGTCCTTGAGCTGCGCGCGGCGAGTGCCGCTGGGGTCGACCAGGTGGGAGGTGTTGCCCGGCTCGACGTTCTGCATTGCGATGACCTGGTGGCAGAACATGCAGCCGACGCCTTGCTGGGTGCCCGCACCGGTGACGTTGCCGGCAGCAAGCTCACCGGTCATCGCCGCCGCGGGTGCGTGACACGTCCTGCAGAACGGCCCGAGCTTGCCGCCGGTGGCCGCATCGGCCTGCGCGACCTTCGCGTTGAACACCGGGTCGCTCAGCGCCTGCGCGTGCATCGACACGGACCACTCCCCCACGAGCATCGAGTGGCACGTGCACGCCTCGGACAGGCGGGAACGCGTCTTGCGTGGCGTTGCCGGGCTCCACCGGCACACCTGCTGCGCTGGCCACGGCTGGCGCGAACATGGACGCGGCAGCAACCACCGCCAAGAACGCCACAAGAGCTCTTCGTTTCATCGGTAGTCCCCTTCTGCTTGCCTGTCGAGCCTCTGACGCATCGGCGCATTAGTCGAAACGATTGTCACATGGTAGCATTTATCCACTAGCGCAGCGTCCGATTGGAGTTGTACCCGTGCTGATGAACAAGGATCGGGCGCTTCGCGTCCTGAAGGAGTCGGGGATGCGGCTCACGCCACAGCGCCGGGCGGTGATCGAGGCGCTCTCCGGGGACACGACACACCCCTTCGCCGAGGACGTGGCCTCCCGCGTCGCGACTTCGATGCCCGGCGTTTCGTTGTCAACCGTCTACAAGACGCTGCACGAGTTCGCCGCGCTCGGCCTGATACACGAGCTTGGCTCCTCCGGCGCCATGCGCTTCGATGCCGAGCCCGAGCCGCACGCCCACGTGGAGTGCCCGATATGCTCCGCGGTCGAGGACTTCGACCCCCCGGCAGCTGCGGTGCGCCAACTGGGCCTGGCCGCGGGCATCGACGACGAGGACGTGTTCATCACTGTCCACGCCCCGTGCGACTCGTGCGCACGAGCCACGGTGCACTAGGCCCAGCGGACGCATCGGGCGACCGGCTCGCCCGCCGCTCCCCACTGCCAATCCCCTATAGCTTTCGCGCCGTAGGGGTACGGGATAGACCTGACCGAGATTGACCTGAGAGGAGAGCGTTATGGTCGAGAAGTACCGTTGCTCGGGATGTGGCTACTTCCACATCGGGCCCGCTCCTGACTTCTGCCCGGTATGTGGGGCGCTCAAGGCCGCCTTCAAGGAGTACGACGGCCCGGGCGACCTGAGCGGCACCCAGACCCTCGAGAACCTGAAGGCCGCGTTCGCCGGTGAGTCCCAGGCCAACCGCCGCTACACGCTGTGGCGCCGCATCGCCGAGCTCGAAGGCGCTCCGCAGTCCGCGCTCGATGCGTTCGACCGCGCCGCTGCCGAGGAGACCGCGCACGCGCTGGGCCACTGGGCCTACATCGCCGGTGCGACCACGACGGCCGACAACCTGGCCGCCGCGGCGCAGGGTGAGGACAACGAGGCGACCGACATGTACCCGCGTTTCGCCGAGATCGCCGAAGCGGAAGGGTTCGGCGACATCGCCTACTACTTCCGCAGCGTCGGCCGCTTCGAAGGCGAGCACCGCGAGGAGTACAAGACCGCCACCGCCGATCTCGAGCAGTAGCGCCGTTGTCCGGCGGCCGAGCAGCTCGTCTGCCCGCCTCGGTGGGCATCAAGGCGCTCGACGCAGCCGGTGTCGCCGCACTCCTCGAGGAGCTGGATGAGCCCGCGTATCGCGCGCGCCAGGTCGTGAAGTGGGTGTACGGCCGCGGCGCGAGCTCGTACGACCAGATGACCGACGTGCCGGCCGGCCTGCGAGAGTCCCTCGCAGGCCGGCTCGCGTTGCCGGTCCCAACCGTGGCAGACCGCCAGGTCTCGGACGACGGTACGCGCAAGTACCTGCTCGAACTCGCCGACGGATCGACCGTCGAGACTGTGGGCCTGCCGGCCGGCGACCGCCTCACCGTGTGCTTCTCCACTCAGGCCGGCTGCGCGATGGGATGCGCGTTCTGCGCGACGGGACAGTCCGGCCTCACCCGCGACCTCGGGCCCGGCGAGATGCTCGATCAGGTTCGCGTCGTCGCTGACGACTTCGGCGAGCGCGTCACCAACGCCGTTGCGATGGGCCAGGGCGAGCCGTTCGCCAACTACGACGCGACGCTGGGCGCGCTGCGTCTCATGAACTCGCCCGACGGTCTCGGGATCGGAGCGCGACATCTCACCGTCTCGACCTGTGGGCTTGCGAGCGCCATCCGGCGCTTCG
The DNA here is from genome assembly GCA_963702525.1 of uncultured Actinomycetes bacterium. GTDB lineage: Bacteria > Actinomycetota > Coriobacteriia > Anaerosomatales > PHET01 > CAVPCY01. Next base: position 17,086 of record CAVPCY010000020.1, read on the forward strand.
CCGCCGAGCCCGAGCAGTTCACGCTGGCGGTCTCGCTGCACTCGGCACGCCAGCCCACCCGCGACCGCCTGATGCCGGGCGTCAAGGGCGTGTCCCTCGGCGAGCTGCGCGAAGCGCTCGTCGCTTATGCCGAGCAGACCGGGCGCCGCCCGTCGCTCGAGTACGCGCTCATCGACGGCGTCAACGACACTGATGCTGAACTCGAAGCGCTCGTCGCGTACTGCCAACGAATGCTCGTCCACGTGAACCTGATCCCCATCAACCCGGTCGCCGGCACCGACTTCAACCGCGGCCGAGACGACCGGGCGGCCGGCTTCAAGGACCGCTTGGAGCGTGCGGGGATCGAGTGCTCGATTCGCGTCGAGCGTGGCGCCGACATAGACGCCGCCTGCGGACAGCTCCGGCAGCGCGCTCAGGCCGGTCGCTAGCCCGCGGGCTCCCCGACCGATGCCGCCCTGCGCTCCGGCTGCGGCGGATCGATGGGGCACACGCCACCCAGCGCCGGGCACCAGGCACACGCTTCAGGATCGTACTCGGGCAGATGCGTCACCGGCTGCTCCGCTATGCCCTTGATGCGCCGCTCGATGTCTTCGCGAATGGCGGGAGCGTCCCCGGCAGTGAAGTCGAAGCTCACCCCCCGAGCGCCTTGCTCGACGAAGCAGAACACCGCCTCGACCCGCCGGGCGCCCGCTTCGAACGCAGCCAGTGCGTAGCATCGTGCCTGCAGTTCGTAGCCGGCCATCCGCGCCGCCGTGTCGCCGGAGGGCGCGCGCCCGGTCTTGTAGTCGAGAACGAGCGCCTCGTCGCCGGTCCAGGCGAGCACGTCGATGCTGCCGCCGAGAGCGGATCCACCAACACTGATGCGGATCGGCTCCTCGCACTCCACGCGGTCCGCGCCGGCGAGTCTCGCCGAGAACGGGGATGCGCCGAAGGCCTCGAGCGCCGACGCCAGCCGCGTGCGCCCCGCTTCTCCGAGACGGTAGCGTGCGATGGCGGCATCGATGCTCTCCGGCACCGGCTCGCCGCCGCGTGCCGTCTGCATGATGGAGTGAAACGCCGATCCGAAGTCACTCGCGCGACTGTCGCTGGGCGCGCGGAACTCGCCGAGGCGCAGCTCGTAGCGCACCCGGTACGACAGCGGGCACTGCTCGTGCGTGTGAAGCGCCGAGTAGGAGACCTTCTGCGGGATACCCCGGGCCGGCGGTTCGCCCGGCGGTTCTTGGACCTCTTCGAAGAGAAGAACGTCGCCCGACACGCAGGCGGGTGCGGGCTGCTCCTGCTCCTCAGACGGGCTGGCCAGGGTCACCTTGACCTCGGTGTCTCCGCAGGTCACCGTTCCGGATGCGTCCGGATCGCCTAGCGCTTCGCGGACCCAGCCGATCATCGCCGAGATCTCCTCGGCGGGTTTGCCCAGATCGCTCACCCCCGAGACGACCAGCAGGTCCTGGGCGCGCGTGCACGCGACGTAGAGGCAGCGCTTCTGCTCCTCGAGGTCCTTGGCTTGACCCGCTTCCGCCAGCCGTGCGTGCAGCGCAGTGGCGGCACTCTCGTCGTCGTCCCCGCACTTGAACCTCAGACCGACTACGGGCGTCGCGCGCTCCCCTTCGCCCACCTTGGCCACGATCACACTGTCGGGCGATCGCAGCTTCGCCGCGCCCAGGTCGGCTGCGAACACGACCGGGAACTCGAGCCCTTTGGCCGAGTGGATCGTCATGATCCTCACGGCGTCGCCGCCCGCCTCTGCGGCCGCCGCGCGATCCTTCGCGCCGTCGCTTCGCTGTCTGAGGTAGTCCACGAAGGCCGCCGGGTCGGACGACTCGATCTGTTCGTACTGGGCGGCGTAGCGGGCGATCTTGAGCACGTTGCTCCACGCCCGGAGGCCGGCGGGTCCCAGGCTGAGGAGCGTGAGGTCGTAGTCGAAGGCGGCGCACGCCGCGTGAACGAGCTCGTGCAGCGAGAGTGTGCCCTGCCGAGAGCCCAGCTCGTCGATGACCCGGTAGGCGACTCGAACGGCGGCTGCGTCGTGTTGCGACAGGTCGGCGGCACCCGCGAGCCCCTCGCCAACCGCGCGTACTGCCGTCCACAGCGGTTCGCGCCCGGCGCTCAGACGCAGTGACAGCAGCGCGTCGTCGGAGAGATGCACCAGGCGGCTCGCCAGCACCTCGGTAAGCCGCTCGTCATCGGCAGGTACGGCGATCGCCCGCAGCAGTGCCATGACCTCGCGTACCTCGGTAGTGTCGAACAGGGTCGCACCCGCCGTGACCAGGACCGGCACGTCTTCGGACTCCAGCGCCGACGCGAACAGTGGGGCGTTGGTGGCGTTGCGCAGCAGGATCGCGATCTGCCCGCCGTCCACGCCGGCGTCGGTCAGCTGCCGGATCCGCGAGGCGACCAGCCGCGCCTCCTCGGCCACCGCCGCCGCCTTCGACCTGTCGGGGTTGTCCACGAACAGGCACTCCACCCGCTGCGAGAGTCTCCGTCAGAGGACCGGACGCCTCATCGGTCCTGCCGGCACCGAGTTTCATGAAGCCGGCGCCGAAGAGCTGCGGCTGCGAGAAGGCCGAGTTCACGAAGGCCAGGATCCGGCCGTGCGACCGGAAGTTCTCCTTCAGCTCGATCTTCGCCGCCATCTCCGCGCGAAGCCGCTCGAACACCTCGACGTCGGCGTATCGGAAGCCGTAGATGGACTGGCGCTCGTCCCCCACGACACACAGATTGTCGTTTCGAAGCGGTGTGATGACCCTGAGCTGCAGCTCGTTCGTGTCCTGGAACTCGTCGATCATCACCATGCGGAAGTGCTTGCGATACCTCTGTGCGATCTGCGGGTTCGCGCCGAGAAGCCCCACCGCCCTCTCCTGCAGATCGTCGAAGTCCAGCGCCGAGCGCTCGCGTTTGAGCTCTGCGTAGCGCTCCGCGAAACCCACCACGAGCGCCTGGTAGCCCTCGAGGATGTCCGGGAACGATGCCGCCATCGCCGCCGATCGCATCGCCTTGATGTCCGCCCTAAGTGCGTCGTTCGCGATCTTCGCGTCGCCCCGAACGCCCTTGATGTCGTAGTCATCACACGTGGCGATGAGTCGCAGGCACGATTCCGCATCGCCGAGCGCGCATGCCGACAGGCCCGCGGACCACTCCTCGAGGCGGCCCCGGCTTCGCGTGACCGAGTCCGTCGGCTTGCACTGCTCCAGCGCGCACGCGAGGGCCTCGGCGCTTCGCTGTGCTCGGGCCACAAGGTCGTCCAGCTCGTCGACACCATCGGGCACCAGCACTTCTCTCGGCTCGAGGCCCATCGCTCTGACGTTGTCGTGCACCGAGACGACCTCGGCTCGCAGCGTCGCCAGATCGGCAGTGTCGAGCAGCCTGCTCGCGCCCTCGTGCATTCCGTAGAGTGAACGCGCGGCCGACTCGAACGCCTCGGCCTTCAGCAGCCCCGCGGCGATCTCATCCACCTGCGTGAAACGAGGCTCGACGCCGGACTCGAGCAGGTGCCGCCTTACCAGCCGGCCGCAGAACGTGTGGATCGTCGAGATCCAGGCCTCTGTGACCCGACGCCCTTCGGCGGCGGACAGCTCGGTGCCCACGACGCGCCTCACGCGCTCGGTGATCTCACCGGCCGCCTTGTTGGTGAAGGTGATGGTGAGAATCCGGTCCACAGGGGCCGGATCCCACTCCTGCTCGGGCGCGGGCCGCATCGCTTGAGCGAAGCGGTGGGCCAACACCGTGGTCTTGCCCGAGCCCGCGCCGGCGCTGATCGCAAGATCTTGGGCGACGGACTCGATCGCCCTACGCTGGTCGTCTGTCATCTGCCGAGTCACCGGCACCCCCCGCAGAACAGCGCAGCGCCGCAGTAAGTGCAGCTTGCAGGCTTACGGGGCTCGCATGCGATGCGACCCGAGCGCATTCCCTCCACGGCTTCGGCCGAGAGCGCCAGTCCACCCTCGACGATCTCGGCGAACTCCTGAGCGCCCTTGATGTCGGTGCCGGTGATGCCTGCCCCGGAAAGAGCGCCGCCCCTGACGAGTCCTCGGACCGTGCGCTTCGAGAGCGAGCGGTACAGCCCGGCGACAGGCTCGAGCCCCAGGATCGCCTCTACGGCTCTGAAGTACAGCGGTACCTGAACCTTGCCCGCCGAGAGGATGTCGGCCGCCTTGGGTACCGCAGACCGCTTGTAGTCCATGACGATCGCTCGGCCCTCGTCATCGACGTCCACCCGGTCCACTCGGCCGCGCAGTCTGAACGACCCGAGGTCCACGCCCCCTTCGGTGCCGAACCCCCACTCCAAGTACTGGGGCCGGAACCCATCGAACATCTCGGCGTCCTGTTTGATGATGCTCTCGGCCCATCGCATGGCCCGCACGCGAGACAAGCGCTGTGAGATGTCCGGGGCCGCCCCCGACTCTTTGTCGAGTTCGACGCCCGTCTGCCTGAGCGTATCGAGCGCGCGCAGCAGCATCGAAGGCGTCACGCGCGTCTCGCCTGTCTCCAGCAGTGACGCATAGGCCCGGCGTAGCAGCTCGTGGGCGTAGCTGCCTTCTTCGGCGGCGCCGAACTCCCGCTCGAGTTCCCGCGGTCGCACGGCGTACGAGTGAAACCACGCGTAGGGACACTGGAGATAGGCCTCGATCTCACTCGCCGAGAAGACCTCCCGTCGCGACAGTGACTCCACTAGCTGCTCGTCGGCGATGTGAGGCACGCGACCGGCCGCGCGATTGGCCGCGCCAACAAGACGCGCACCGCCTCGCTCCCCGTGCAATGCGGTCGCCCTGAGCTTCTCGCGCGCTCCTGCGCCATCGTCTGCCGTCGGCGCTTGCGAGAGCGACCTGTAGGTGACCGGCGGCATGCTGTCTTCTGAGTCCGTGTCCCGGAAGCTGTCTCCCGCGACCTCGAAGAACGGAGAGATGGCTACCGGCTCGCCGTCGTCATCGGTACTGCGGGCGCTCAGGACCAGGCGTTTCTTCGCCCGAGTCACCACCGAGTAGAACAAGTACTGCTCGAACTCGGCCCCTAGAGTGGTCTCCCCGCTCCCCCCGAAGGTCCGCAAGACGTCGTCGACAGCGCTTCCCGGCAGCATCTCCTCGTCGGGGGTGTGTGGGAACTCCCCTGCGTTCAATCCGCCCAGGATCACGGTGTCGAAGCGGCGGCCCCGGACCCTCGTGACCGAGGTGACCTGGACCCGGCCCGGGCGCTCTGTGGAGGCTGGGGGCATACGCAACCCCTCAAGGGCCGAGAGCACGTCGCGCAAGGTGAACTGCCCTGCCTCGACGAAGGCAGCCTGCGAGAGCACACGCATCACGGCGGAGTACGCCCACGAGTCGGCTTCCTCCTGTGGCCCCGAGTCGATGCCGGCCCGTCCGTATCCCAGCACGAAGAGCGTTTCGATGCCCTCGGCCAGGCGGCGAAGATCGCCCGCGTCCAGCGTAGGCCGATTCGCCGCCCTCACACGCGTGATCGCCTGCGCCAGGCGCGGCGAGAGCGTGCTGACGTCTGCAAGCATCGTGGCGGCGTCGCTTGCCGAGCCGGCTCTCCACCGCCGCTCGACCTCGCGGCACTCCTCCCTGCCGAGACCGGAGAACCGCGATCTGAGCAGCGCGAGGAGCTCAGCTCGCTCCCCTAGCAGCGCGAACCCGATCAGATGGCGCACCGCCGAACCGAAAGCGACGAGCCCGAAGGGCCGCCGGACGTCGAAGTCGGCCCCGATGCCGGCGTCGGAGAACGCCTGTTGCAGGGCGCTGAAGTGGCGTTCGGGGTCCCTGAACACCACCGCGATCCGCTCCGCCGAACTGGCAGTTCCTTCCAGCAATGCAGTGCGCACCTCTTCGGCGATGCGTTGAGCCTCGGCATCGTCCCCCTCGCTGAGTGAGAACCTCACCGCGTTGGCCGGGTCGAGCTCAAGGGGCGCCGAGAAGAGGCCGCGGGCGAGCGCTTCGAGCGTCTCATCCGTGTCGAACGCTCCCGCCGGCACGTGTGTGCGCTCAGCCGGGCCCATGCGCTCGATCAGAGACGCCGCGGCTGTCGTCGCGTCCGAATCCGGCTCATACGTGACGGTGACAACGACGCTGCCGCGCGCGCCGTACTCCCGAATCAGGGTTTCTTGCGAAAGGCTGAAGTCGGTGAACCTGTGCAGCACGAGCGCCTGCGCGAACGGGTGATGCTTCGCGAGCCAGTGGGTCGCCTCCGCGCGTTCCACGAGTTCGTTGGCGATGAGTGCACGAGAGTACTCGGTGATCGAACGCGAGAGCACAACGCCGTGGCCACGGCTTTGACCGTCACGCTCGCGCCATCCGAACCCTGTCTGCTCGGACAGTTGCTCGACGCAGCGGGAGACCAGGTTCGCTACTCCCGGGGCGGCCTGCGCCCGCCTGGCCGCCGCCGCGCATAGGAGCTCGCGCTGGTCCGAACTGATGATCGCGCGACCGTCGCCAAACTGATCCCACGCGTCAGCCACATATCGGTCGAAGGTCATGCAGCGCAGACCGGTCGGGCTGCCAGCCGAGAGCTCCGCCAGCGCGCGCTCGGTATCTGGACCCGACGGCAGCAGCAGTACCGGCCTCAGACCGCCGGCGAGCTGCTCTTTGAGTGCGGCGTACGCCAAGCCGGTCTTGCCGGCGTTAGCCGCTCCGGTGATCAGTCGCAGAGTCAATCCGGGCCCCCTATCCGCTGTCTAGGGTGCCCTGCCGCTCTGACATCATGGGGTCTGCGTCTGCGTGTACCCGTCAAGCCCCTCGCGCAACTCCCGCACCTTGCGCCACGCGACCTCCTCATCGCGGCCCAAGTAGTGCTCGACTCGACCCCCCAGGTTCTCGGCCGCCCTCTCCGCACGCTCCGCTATCTCCCGGGCCACCTCAGCCGCCCGCATCGCCTCGTCGGCGAGCCGCTGACGAGTCCTCGCTCCGCTAGCCGGGGCCAGGAGCAGCCCCCCAAGGAATCCGAGTGCCAGGCCAGCGATCACCCCTATGGCAAGATATTCCATATTGCGCCTCACGAAATGACCTCCTCGCTCGAAGCCGCGCCCGCTGTGAGCAGCGCGAATATCCTTTCGAGCTCCTCTTCGGTATGGAACTCGATCTCGATCTTGTTCTTGTCTTTGCCTTGTCTCACTCGCACGTTGGTGCCCAGTAGCCGGCGAAGCTTGCGTGCAACCGCTTTGAAGGACTTCGGCGCGATCGGCCTCGGAGCCCTCTCCACTTGGCCGGCGGCATACAGCCTCGCCAGATTCTCCGCTTCGCGGACGGACAGCCCGTCTTCCACGATCTTCGCCGCAAGCTTGACCCGCGCAGTCTCCTCGGGCACCGACAGGACAGCCCTCGCATGTCCGGCGCTCAGTGAACCGGCATACACAAGGTCCTGGACCTCCTCGGGAAGGTCGAGGAGTCTCAGGGCGTTGGTGATGGTCGACCTCGACTTCGACACCTTGTCCGCGAGCTCGGCCTGGGTCATCTGGAACTCGGAAAGCAGCTTGCGGTAGCCCCGAGCTTCTTCTATGGCGTTGAGGTCCTCACGCTGGAGGTTCTCTATGAGGGCGATCTCCAACGACTCGAGCTCGTTGGTGTTCAGCACTCGAACTGGCACGCGCTCCAGCCCGGCCATGCGACACGCGCGCCACCGTCTCTCACCTGCGATTATCTGGTAGCCCTCGCCCATTCCTCGGACGATGATGGGCTGCAACAGCCCCACCTTCTTGACCGAGTCGGCGAGCTCCGCCAGCGCGCTCTCCCCCATATCGGTTCGCGGCTGGTCGGGATTCGGGGAGATGAGGTCGATCGCCAGCTCGGTGATCTCCTCGCCGGCCTGTGACTCCTGCGAGGCGCTTGGAATGAGCGCCGAGAGCCCTCTACCGAGTCCGCGCTTAGACACGTGCCATCACTTCCTTCGCCAAGCTCTGATAAGCCGCCGCACCCTTTCCGGATGGGTCGTAGATCGTCACGGGCTGCCCGAAGCTGGGTGCTTCGGAGAGCCGAACCGTCCGCGGGATGAGTGTCTTGAACACCTTGTCGCCGAAGAAGTCCTGGACCTCTTGAACGACCTGCGAAGCCAGACGGGTCCTTGAGTCGAACATGGTCATCACGACACCGAACACCTCAAGGGATGGGTTGAGGTGCGTCTTGACCAGCCGGACGCTATCGAGGAGCTTGGAAAGACCTTCCAGCGCGTAGTACTCGCACTGAATCGGGATGAGCAGCCCCTCGGCTGCTGTCAGCGCATTGATGGTGAGCAGGCCAAGGGACGGCGGGCAGTCGATGATGATGTAGTCGAAATCATCTGCGACCTCGGCGAGAATGCTCTTCAGGCGATTCTCACGGCTTATTGCCGACACAAGCTCGATCTCCGCCCCGGCCAACTGAATCGTGGCCGGAACTACGAACACGTGTTCGATTTCAACTGGCTCGATGATCTCTGCGATGTTGGTGTCGCCCAACAGCGCATCGTAGATGCAGAGCTGTCGCTCGTTCTTGTTCAGGCCGAACCCCGACGTCGCATTGCCCTGAGGGTCGAGGTCCACCAGAAGGACCTTCTGCGCTTGGTCTCCCAGGGCGGCCGACAGGTTGACTGCGGTCGTGCTCTTTCCGACGCCGCCCTTCTGGTTCACGACTGCGAAGATGCTCGCAGGTCCCTGTCTCGAGCGATCGGAGGTGCTGTTCGTCACGTCTCCCCCTCCTAGGTCTGCCCTGCCGGCAGATTATAGTCGACCCGCTCTGAACGGTGAAGCCCTTGTCACGCCAACGGTCGCCGCTGTGCGAGCCCCGTCCTTCGGGGCAGTCTGATCGACGCATTTCCCACGCGCTCGTAAACGTAGACGGACCTTAACTCGCCCCCGCCCGGCAGAGCATACTCACGTAGTGTCAACAGGCGCATCGCCGTGAGCTTACCGGCCTCGTCGCCACGACTTACCTCAGCTTCATCGGCTCGCCCTTTCATGGCGACCAGCCAGCCGCCCTGCTGTAGAAGCGGCCAGGCCAGTTCAACCAGCGAAGGAAGGGACGACACCGCACGCGCAATCACTATGCCGGCGCGATTCGCCGGATCCAGCTGCGCCTGTTCCGCGCGGACTGGCCAGACGTCCACCGTGCCATCAAGACCCAGTTCGATTACGCACTCCTGCACGGCTCGCGCCTTCTTGCCCACAGAATCCAGCAGCAGGGTGTGCCGGCCGCTGACAAGGGCGAGCGGGATTCCGGGAAAGCCAGCGCCGCTGCCAAGGTCAATCATCATCCCACCCGGCGCATCGCCGATCTCAGGCAACGCCATCAGCGAGTCAACAGTGTGCAGCCTCACGGCATCAGCCGGATTCGTCACGCTCGTCAGGTTGAGAGTCAGATTCTTTTCGAGAACCCAGTCCAGGTGTCGAAGTGCCAGACTCTGGGCTTGCTCTGTCACTTCGAGTCCGGCCTCGGCGATCAGACCGCTCAACAGCCTCGCGTGGCTAGCTCCAAGATGTTTCACGTGAAACCTCCCATGCGGATCTTACCGCACTCGGTCCGAGTGTTTCACGTGAAACATCCCGCGGGCAGTAGGCGGATCCCATTCCTGAACGACGAACGACACTGCGATCCCACCAGCTCCCGCTACGCCATTCTGCGACACTCGTGTGCCGGTCGCACGTTGTGACAGAACCACTCGGGTCAAGGCTTCTTGTCAACAACTGCGGAGCGGGCGACCAAGTCCTCGAAGAACCGGGGGTTGGGATACCAGGATACGCGATGATGCTGCGCCCTGAGTCTTCGCGCTCCTTGGCGTAGCGAGCCCAGAGCGCCCAGTCGTGGCCGGTGCTGTTCTAGCAACCGGTGCGACACTGGACTCAACCGCCGGACCGCGGTTGCGACTAGAGAGTAGGTCGTCTCGCGCGGCACGGCCTTCGCGGGCGCTGGCGTCACGGTTTGCGCCGTGATGGAGTCCCGCGTCCCTGCCGCGGGTGGATGATCCTGTTGCGCGGCAGTGGGAATCGCCCTTCGTGGGTGCATTCAGCTCCGGATCGGGACAGATGCCGGGCGCCGCTTGTTTCAGCGAACGCGCTGCTGGCGACATTGGGGAGCCACGGCCTCGCGGTTCCCTTGGAACCTGGAGAACTGTCGCGCATCGAAGCAGCAACCAAGGTCATTGATACGAAGAGAGGCGCCCTGGGGCGCCTCTCTTGTCTTGCCTTGCACAGAACGCATCTACTTGGGGCTGATCACCACTTGGCGGTAGGGCTCCGCCCCTTCACTACCGGTTCTGACTCGCGTGTCGTTTCTTAGTGCCACATGGACGACGCGTCGCTCATAGGCGGTCATCGGGCGCATTCTCACTTCTATATGCTGTCGCGAAGCCCGATCCGCAGCGCGCCGTGCCATATCTTCGATCTTCTGTCGACGGCGATGGCGGTATCCCTCGACGTCAACAACCACCGGGTATCTGAAACCGACCTGCCGTGTCGTGACCGCCCCAACGGCGGTCTGCAGTGCATCGAGCGTCCTGCCGTGGCGCCCGATCAGCAGACCGAGATCACCGCCAACAACGTCGAGGATGATCTCGCCCTCGTCGCCCTCATACTCTTCAACCGTCGCCGAGTCGATCCCGAAGTGGCCCAATACGGTCTTCAGTGCACCGACGGCAGCATCGGCTATCTTGTCGAGTTCCTCGTCTGACAGTTCCGGCTCCGCGTCTTCGGCCATGAGTTCGCGAGGCACTTCTTCGTCGTCGCCTTCAACCTCATCGTCGACGCTCTGCTCTAGTTCCGCTGCCACCTCGGGCTTGACCCAGACTCTGACCTTGGCTGGGCGGGAGGACCCAACGCCGAACACCTTCTTGCCCGGCTCCTCCAGAACCTCATACTCGACCGCATCCTGCTGGACGCCGAGCTGCTCCAAGGCGGCGTCGACGGCCTCCTCGACTGTGGGCGCTTCCTGGATACACTCGCGGTTCATCTCTTCACAACACCTTTCCGTCAGCGGGAAGTAGTGGCTACTTCCCGCTCTTCTTCTTCGACTTCGACGGCTGTTCCTGGACTATCTCATCGTCGGCGTGAGACCGCTTCATCGAGGCCATCATGATCTGCTGCTGTGCGACACCCCAGATCGACGAGACGTCCCAGTACAGCAGCACGCCGGCGGGCGCGCTCCAGCCGAACCACAACATGACAACCGCCATATACGCGCCGATCATCTTCTGTTGCTTGTCCCCTGGCATCAGGAACTGGGGGAGCCACACACTCAGGCCGAACAAGACGACTAGTATCACGTACGGGAGTGCCGCCACGAGCCCCTGTGCCGAGAACACCATCGAGGGCGTCTTGGCAATATCTGGAATCATGAAGAAGAATCTTCCAACTTCTCCCGTCTCTGTCAGGTATTTCATGAGCATGCCGGGGCTCTTGGCCGTTCCGCCCAGCACCTGGTAGAGCGCGATCAGTAGCGGCATCTGCAGGAGCATCGGGAGGCACCCGCCGAACGGGTTCACCTTGTTCTCCTGATAGAACTTCATCGTCTCCTCTTGCAGCTTCTCCTTGTCGTCCTTGTACTTGGCTTGCAGCTCTTTGATTTTGGGCTGGATTCGCTGCAGTTCGTACATCGACCGCGTCTGCTTGATGGTCAGCGGCATCAGGGCGAGGCGGACAAGCACCGTAAGAACGATGATCGCCAGACCCCAGTCGCCAACAACGCCCTCGATCTGCTTGAGGAAGAGGAAGATAAGTTCCTTGAACGAAACCCAGATGTTCACAGAGGGGGCGCTCCTTGGCTAAGGCCGGCTAGGGCACGGGGTCATGGCCACCAGGGCTCCATGGGTGACAACGACCGATTCGCTTGGCCGCGAGCCAGCCACCCTTGAGAACCCCGTAGCGTTCGACTGATGTTAGCGCATATGTCGAACAAGACGGCGTGAATCTGCACGCCGGGGGAGACAGGGGAGAGATGAAGGTCTTGTAGCCCCGGATCAGCAGCATCAGCGCCTTGGCGGGGGAGGATCGCCAGTCTGTGGAGGAAGACCCTCACCGCTTCAGCTCCGCCCGAGACAGAAGGCGCGAGAGAACGCAGCCTCGATCTCCTGGGTGTGGGCCGTGCCCGTCTTCCTCGTCGCTATGAGGGCGATGTCGAACCCCGGCCAGGGGCCGCCGGCCGCTCGCACCGCTTCCCTCAAGACCCGTTTCGCCCGGTTGCGTTGAACTGCGGGCCCGAGCTTCTTGCCCGCGATAAACGCGACGCGGCCGTCGTGGCCGCGTCCTTCAGGTGTCTTCGCGATGAGAGCTATTACCAGCGGGTGCGCGACCCGCCGAGAGTCGCGGAAGATCGAGTCGATCTCGCGCGAGGACTTGATCGTGCTCACGGGCACGCCCCCTCGCTGCGCGGAGCAGCAGCTATGCCGACAGGACCTTGCGGCCCTTGCGGCGGCGAGCGGCCAGTACAGCGCGGCCGCCACGGGTAGCCATGCGTGCGCGGAAGCCGTGCGTCTTCGCACGCTTCCGAACATTGGGTTGATAGGTCCTCTTCACATTGCCTCCTTCGTTGCCCGCCCCGGTCAGGGGCAAAGCCCGACGATTATATGGCTCCATACCGGAACGCGTCAACGCTCTCGGGCTGCGCGGCTCGAATCGTCGCAGCATGCCGGGTTCTGACGCCTTTCGTCGGCGAGTGAACTGGCGTGACGCCAGTGCCCGGCAAGCTGTCTCAGGATCTTCCAAAGACGTCTTCTGTTCTGTGGATACTGTGGAAAAGGCAGGATTCGTGCTCCCGGTTTCTGTGGATAACCCCCGGGGTCGCGTTGTGGCGCGTCTCTGCCCATTGCTACTATCTGCCTCACTTGAGGGGGTTGTTGCCTTCTTCCTCAACACCCTTGAAATGAGCCGCTCATCACCGCTTTTCAACCGTTTGTCGCGCAAGTTCTCGCGCTCGCCTGGTGGATGACTCGGGAGCCAGAACGCCATCGATGTGGTCCGGGGCCGTTGTTGGGACGGTGGCGCGGATTCCGGGAGTTTCGCACCAGGGGTTTCCACAGACTTGTGGAAGGGGGTCGGTGGATACACCTTCCCCGAGCAGGGGTGTCGTGCTGGATCGGCAGAGGCGGCGAGTAGGGTTTCTCCACAGTGTGGAAACTTCTGTGGATGATTCTGAAAAGGGCTTGTGGTTGAGGGCGAACCGCCGTTCGGGGTTGGGAAAACCGCACGTCGGGGGCGCGCACTTGTCGGGTGGAGTTGCGCTGGAAGTAGCCCACAGCCTGTGGACCGAGCTGTGGATTGACCGGGGTTGTGGAAAGCCGGGGGGAAATGAAGTCCTTCTACGATGCGGGGCCCGAGTATGGCGATCCAGCGCGCCTGGATCGTTCGCGTACCGCGTCTCCTATACCTAGTCGCGCGCGCGTGGCGGTGTATGAAGCAGCCGGGTCGGCCCCCCGCGTCGAAGAGGTATCCTCCCACGATGTCGGCGAGTACATCGAGGCACTCGCATCCCGAGTGTACGAGTTGGCCCGGGAGCGGGGCGGTGACATTCCGTACACCGTCATACGTGAGGTGTCTGAGAACCTCATCCACGCAGACTTCACAGAGCCCGTTGTCTCGATACTCAACGACGGTGCCACCGTGCGTTTCGCGGACCAGGGCCCGGGCATCAGCGACAAGGAGCATGCTGTGCTTCCGGGTTTCACCACCGCGAGAACCTGCATGAAGCGCCACATCCGTGGTGTTGGATCCGGGCTCCCGATAGTGAAGGACTACCTCTCCGTCTCAGGTGGCGACCTGGTGATCGAGGACAACCTCGGCTGTGGTGCTGTGGTCACTGTTCACTCCGGGAGTGTGCGCCGCTCCACCCCTGCAGTCCCCAGGTTCCCGGGTGTGGCGAGCCCCGATCCCGTGCAGGGGGTGGCTATCGCCGAGGCGACTGCGTCGCTCGTCTTCGCCGACGATGACTCTGCCGAGGTCTTGGCGGGCCCTGTGGCCAGGCCCCGCCTGTCTACCAGACAGAAGCAGGTGTTGGCACTCGTCATGGAGTCGGGTGCTGCGGGGCCCAGCCTGGTGGCGGCGGACTTGGGTGTGGCGCTTTCGACCGCGTACAGGGATCTCGCCACCCTCGAGGACCAGGGGCTCATCTCGGCGGACGCCGGCAAGCGGCGGCTGACAGACGAGGGGCTTGTGTATTTGAAAGAGATGACTTCCAGCTACTGATAAGCCAGCGTCTCTATGTTTGGAGTGAGGTGTGACTGTCATCGCAGTGGACATAGATGGTGTATGGGCACAGGTCCTAGACATCGTCAGAAGTGAGCTCAACACGCCCAGTTTCAAGACGTGGTTCGAGCATACGCAGCCGGTGGAGCTCACCGACGACGGGGTTTTCGTTGTGGGTGTTCAGAATGAGTTTGCTCGAACGTGGCTCGAGGAGAGGTACGCTCAGCGGCTGAGCGCCGCTTTGAGGCAGGTGATCGGTGCCGATGTGTCTGTCCGGATCGTCGTCGACCAGTCCTCAACGGTCGTCGAGGAGGTCGCGCCGCCCGCTCCTGTCGAGATCCCGATCGAGACCCCCGCGGGTGGTTCTCCTGCCCCCAGGGTGCACGCCGACTATGACGAGAAGTACACGTTTGACTCCTTCATCGTGGGGGAGTCGAACGAGTTCGCTCGCAACGCGGCGCTCGCCGTCGCCGAGCAGCCCGGACTGAAGTACAACCCTCTCTTCTTGTGGGGAGGGCCGGGTCTGGGCAAGACCCACCTGCTCCAGGCCATCGGGCACTACGTCTCGGAGAACTTCCCTCACAAGAAGGTCTCCTACGTGACCTCCGAGCAGTTCACAAACGACTTCGTGGAATCGATCAACGCCAAGACCCAGAACAGCTTCAGGCAGAAGTATCGAACCGTCGACGTGCTCCTGATCGACGACATCCAGTTCCTTGAGAAGAAGCAGGGAACGCAGGACCAGTTCTTCCACACCTTCAACGAGCTGCGCCAGCGCGGTAAAGCGATCGTCCTGGCCTCCGACCGGCCTCCTCGCGACATCGACATGGACGAGCGGTATCAGAGCCGTTTCGCCTCGGGTCTACAGGCCGACATCCAACCACCCAACTACGAAACCCGGCTTGCCATCCTCAAGCAGTTCGTCGACGTCCAGCAGGTACCTTTTGAAGACGAAGCCCTGACCTACGTTGCCGAGCGCTCCTCGCCCAATATCCGTGAGATGGAGGGCGCGATCATCCGGATCATGGCTTACCGTGAACTATCCAAGAAGGACGTTGTGGATGTCACGATGGCCGAGCAAGTCACGAGGGACCTCTTCCCCGACCACTCGCATCGGCCGATCCCTGTGACTACCATTCAGAGAGAGGTGTGCCGCTTCTACACCATCAGCCACGCTGATCTCGTGGGTAGCAAGAGGTCCCAGGCCATCGTCTATCCCCGACAGATAGCCATGTACCTCTCTAGAGAGCTCACGGATCTGTCGCTCCCTAAGATCGGCCAGGAGTTCGGGGGCCGGGATCACACCACTGTCATGCACGCAACCGCCAAGATCCAGAAGCTCATGAGTGAGCAAAGGGAGGTATACAACCAGATCCAACAGCTGACCAACGCCATTCGCCAGAAGAGATAGTCTTGTCCGGCTGTTGAGAACCCTGTGTATCTTCCGGTGTTCTTCTGGGGATAAGTGCTCGTTGTTGTTGAAGAAGGGGAGGGGACGAGATTCTTGTGGACGGGAGATACTCTGAGCTAACAACCTGTTCGGGTAAGACACGCCGCGCGTGAGGTGCCCAAACGGAACCTGTCCACATTTCCACAGAGCTTATTGTTGTTACTGTTCAGTAAGTAGATATATGAAAGGAACACTATGAGGATCAGCATCGCCCGAAGCGAGCTCCTGGACGCCTTGACTGTCGTGTCCAAAGGCATGTCGTCCAGGTCTACTCTTCCGATCCTCTCTGGGATCCTTCTCGTCGCTGAAGGTGACTCGGTATCTCTGCAGGCGACCGATCTCGAGGTCTCAGTCAAACACTCGACACCGGCCATGGTCGACCAAGGCGGCCAGACAGTGATCCCGGGCAAACTCCTCAGCGATATCGTGCGTACCCTGCCAGAGGCCGCGGTGGCTCTCGAGAAGGATGGCGACGTCGTTGTCGTCAAGTGCCAACATTCTTCCTTCACCCTCAAGACCCTCAACCCGGCCGACTTCCCCAAATTCCCCGAAGTGAGTGTGGACAGGCAGGTGTCTCTGTCGGCTCAACTGCTCGGTTCCATGGTGAAGAAGGTGAGCAAAGCCGTAAGCCGAGACGAGACAAGGGCGATCCTGACCGGCGTGCGGTTGATGATCGAGGGGCCGTCCGTTCGAATGGTGGCTACCGACAGCTACCGGCTGGCCACATGTGAGGTGGTCCTTGCGGAGCAACCCTCCGAAGAGATGGACGTGGTGATTCCCGGCCGAGCCCTTGAAGAGGTGACACGAATCGCCTCATCCTCAGACATGGTGACACTCGGGACTTCGGACAATCAGATCGTGTTCGGATTCGGGGAGACGACGTTTGTGACCAGGAGGATCGAGGGATCTTTCCCGAATTGGAAGCAGCTCATCCCCAAGGAATGTGAGACCTCGGTGGTCTTGGATACCGAGGAGTTCTTGTCGGCAGTGAAGAGAGTCTCGCTGATGGCTCTTCACAATAGCCCTCTGCGGCTATCGGTGTCGGTGGAAGACCAAACCCTATCCTTGTCGGCGACGACTCAAGACGTCGGTGACGCTTCCGAAGACATCATGGTCAAGGCGGAAGGGAAGGACGTTGAGATAGCGTTCAACCACACCTTCCTTGTGGACGGCCTGGTCTCGACGACCACCGATACCGTCACAGTCGAGATACAGAACTCGCTCAAGCCCGGGATCATGAAGTCCGGCGGAGAAGAGGAGTTCCTCTACCTTCTCATGCCGGTACGGCTCGGCTAGATTCCGCGTGGGTCTTCTGGTAACCCGGATATCGGTCTCCAACTTCCGAAGCTACGCGAGTTTCGCTCTCAAACCCGACCGCAGTCTGACCGTGTTGGCTGGGCCCAACGCCGCCGGAAAGACGAACCTCATCGAGGCCATTCAGCTTCTGACAGCCACGGATTCCTTCAGGAAGCCCGGTTGGGGAGAGACCGTCAAGACAGGGACACCCGAAGCTGTCTTGTCCCTGGAGGCGAACGGAGACAACAGGAAGCTCGAGATAGGGCTCACCATCTCGGCCTCCGGGAGACGCGCCTACTCGGTCAACGGCAAACGCCGCCGCAGCGTGAACCAGGTTGCAGGAATCCTGCCGTGTGTCGTCTTCACACCAGACGACCTCAGGATCGTCAAAGACGCGGCCGACAGGCGGAGATCGGCACTGGACGGCCTGGGTTCTCAACTCTCACCCACATATGCGCGCCTCAAGACAGAGTACGAGAAGACGCTCAGACACAGGAACACCCTACTGAGAGACGGGGTGACAGACAGCGAGAACTTGGCCCCGTGGAGCGAGAGACTGGCCGTGGTGGGGGGTTCGCTAGTGACCCACCGGATGAGGCTGTTCGACAGACTCTCGCGAGCGATGGGGGCGATCTACCCGCGCCTGACCGACGACGGGCTCCTCGAGGCGGCCTACGTGCCCTCATGGGAGAGGGATGGAGTCGAGGTGGACGGAGGGCTTCCCGAAGAAGCGATAAGGATACACATGGAGGGTAAGCTGGCCGCTGAGATCTCTCGTCGCTCGAGCCTAGCCGGGCCCCATAGAGACGAGATAGTGTTCAGGATCAACGGAGACGACGCCCGCGTGTACGCCTCTCAGGGGCAGCAACGCACGATCGCCCTGGCTTGGAAGCTGGCCGAGGTAGAGGTTATATCGGACATCGCTTCACAGCCTCCGATTCTCCTGTTGGACGATGTCATGTCGGAACTCGACGAACGCCGCCGCCACGCGCTGACGGCGCTTGTGGGTTCGGTGACCCAGACCGTCATGACCACGACGAACCTCGGCTATTTCGAAGAAGGGTTGCTGGAGCGCGCCAAGGTGGTGGCGCTCCCATGAGGCGTGAAGGGAAGAGCGTCGATTTGGGCGCCGCCCTACAGCGCCTGGCAGAACGCCTCGATCGCAAGAACAAGGGGGCTCTTCTTCAGACGCGCGTGGCTGAGCTTTGGGCGCAAGTAGCGGGTCCGGCGGTGCTCGAGCACACGACCGACGCGCACCTTCGTGGGGGCGAGCTCGTGGTGTCCGTCGACCTGCCAATCTGGGCGACCGAGCTCTCCGCGTTGTCGGGCGAGTACATCAAAAGGCTCAACGAAGGACTTGGACAGGAACGAGTAACCTCGATCCGCTTCACTGTGTCTCGGAGTGTGGGGGAGAAGCGGCGCCTCGAAGCGATCGAGCGTCAGGGCAGGGAGGAGGCCGACAAGGATCGAGTCGAGTCGGTTCCCCTGTCGGAGACGGAACGAGCACAGGTCGAAGCCTCGGCATCCGCGATCGAGGACGCCGAGCTGCGAGAGGCGGTCATTCGAGCCACAGTGGCAGACCTCGAGTGGAAGAAGGGTCTGTCCGGGGCCCGGAACCGCTAGGCGCCGCGAGAGGGCCTCTGAGGGCTATCGGAGGCCCTTCCCACCCCACCGGTTGTGGTAAAATGGGCAGGGTCACCACAAGATGTCGTGGCTCACGGGGCGCCGTTTCAGCCCCGAACCCCCTCTACATAACGAAGGAGCGAGCGTGGCCTCTCAGCCGAACTCGTATTCCGGCAAGGACATCCAGGTTCTCGAAGGACTCGAGGCGGTTCGCAAGCGCCCGAGTATGTACATCGGATCCACGGGCCCCAAAGGCCTCCATCACCTGGTCTACGAAGTCGTCGACAACTCCGTCGACGAGGCGCTCGCAGGCTACTGCACGGCCATCGATGTAGTGATCCACCCCGACAACTCCGTGAGCGTCACCGACAACGGTCGAGGCATCCCCGTCGACAACGTGCCCAAGTACCGCAAGCCCGCGGTCGAGGTCGTGCTCACCGTCCTGCACGCCGGCGGGAAGTTCGGCGGAGAAGGATACAAGGTGTCGGGCGGGCTCCACGGCGTGGGCGTCTCGGTTGTCAACGCGCTGTCCACCAAGCTGTGTGTCGAGGTGAAGCGAGACAACAAGATCTGGAAACAGGAGTACGACCACGGGAAGCCCGTGGCCCCGCTGAAGGCTGAGGGCAAGACCAAGACCACTGGCGCGACGGTAACCTTCTGGGCTGACGCCGAGATCTTTGAGACGACGAACTACGACTACGACACGCTGGCAACACGCTTTCGCGAGACGGCGTTTCTCAACAAGAACCTGAAGATCACCTTGACCGACGAACGAGAGCTCGAGCCCAGGGTCGAGGAGTTCCGCTACGCCGGCGGCATCGTGGATTTCGTGAAGTACCTCAACGAGAACAAAGACACGATCCACGCCAAGCCGATCTACTTCGAAGCAGAGGGTGACGAGGGCTCGGTCGAGATATCGATGCAATGGAACATGGGCTATTCGGACGCGGTTCTTGCGTTTGCGAACAACATCAACACCCACGAGGGCGGCACGCACCTCGAGGGGTTCAAGAACGCACTGACACGCACCATCAACGACTACGCTCGCCGCCAAGGCATCCTCAAGGAGAAGGACGACAACCTGACGGGTGAAGACATCCGAGAGGGGCTCGCGGCCATCGTGTCCGTGAAGCTGCGCGACCCACAGTTCGAGGGCCAGACCAAGACCAAGCTCGGCAACACCGAGATGCGAGGCTTCGTGCAGCAGATCGTGACCCAGGGGCTCGCCGAGTACCTCGAGGAGCACCCCAAACCCGCGCGGCTGATCGTGGGCAAGTCGGCCCAGGCGGCCAAGGCGCGCGCGGCCGCACGCAAGGCGCGCGAGCTCACGCGACGCAAGGGGCTGCTGGAGTCGTCCACTCTGCCCGGCAAGCTGGCGGACTGCTCGATCCGCGAGGCCGAGCTCACCGAGATCTACCTCGTGGAGGGCGACTCGGCCGGCGGTTCGGCGAAGCAGGCGCGCGACCGCTCCTTCCAGGCGATCCTGCCGCTTCGCGGCAAGATCCTCAACGTGGAGCGCGCGGGTCTGAACCGGGCGCTGTCCTCGGAAGAGATCCAGGCGATGATCACCGCGATGGGCACCAACATCGGCGAGGAGTTCGACGTTGAAGCCGCCAGGTATCACAAGGCGATCATCATGACCGACGCCGACGTCGACGGGGCACACATCCGCTGTCTGATCCTCACGTTCTTCTACCGGTTCATGCCGGAGATGATCGAGAACGGTTACATCTATATAGCGCAGCCCCCGCTCTACAAGCTGAGCGTCGGCAAGAAGCACGAGTACGCCTACAACGACATCCAGCTTCAGCAGATGCTCGCCCGGCTACCCGAGGGAACCAAGTCCAACATCCAGCGCTACAAGGGTCTGGGGGAGATGAACCCCGAGCAGCTATGGGAGACCACGATGGACCCCTCGAAGCGCACGCTGCTCCAAGTCACGATCGACGACGCACTGGCCGCCGAGAAGGCGTTCACGGATCTGATGGGTGACCAGGTAGAGCCACGCAAGGAGTTCATACAAAGGCACGCCAAAGACGTGAGATTCCTGGACATCTAGGGGCGTCGGGAGGCGAGAAGACGACGGTGGCCGACGACGGATTCGACTTCCACACGCCAGAGCGGCGCGAGGCGAAGCAGTTCGAGCCGCCGCCGTGGGAGCGCGAGGCGTTCGAGGAGCTCGAGCGCAAGCGAGCCGATCAAGAGGTGGGCCAGCGGCCGCCGGTTGATCAAGCGGCAGCAGGAGCGACGCAGGCGCCGCCGGATGCGCCGGAGCGAGAGGTCGAGCGGGGGCCGGTGAGCGAAGCCGCCGTAGGTCAAGGTGCGGCGGCCGGACGAGCCGCCCAACCGGGCTCGGAGGATGCGCCAGTTGGGCCGACGCTGGACGAAGCCAGGGTCAC
This sequence comes from uncultured Actinomycetes bacterium, assembly GCA_963702525.1. Lineage (GTDB taxonomy): Bacteria > Actinomycetota > Coriobacteriia > Anaerosomatales > PHET01 > CAVPCY01. Next base: position 37,982 of record CAVPCY010000020.1, read on the forward strand.
CGAGATGCTCGCGGGTCTCTCGGCGGAAGAGCCGCGCAGTGCCGAAGGGCTGTGGAGGGCGGCTATCGGCTCTGCAATCGTGCTCGGAGCGATCGGTGTGGTGCTGGTCGTCTGGGCTATCGCGGCGATAGTGAGCGCGCGACGCTCGGGGGCCGTGGGGTTGACCGGCGGGCTCATACTGCTGTTCTTCGGTGCCGGGTTCGTGGCCGGCGCATTGTGGTTGACGGTGCGGACACTTCGACAGCAAGGAGTGCTCTAAGTGGCAGAAGAGAACGGCACGATCGATACCAGTGGGACGACCCTGCTGCCGATCGAGATCCAGTCGGAGCTGAGGAGGTCGTTCCTCGAGTACTCGATGAGCGTCATCGTCGCTCGAGCGCTGCCCGATGTCCGAGACGGACTGAAGCCCGTGCATCGGCGCATTCTCTACGCCATGCACGAGTCGGGACTCACGCCTACTCGGCCGTACAAGAAGTCCGCCTGGACCGTGGGCGAAGTCATCGGCAAGTACCACCCCCACGGGGACTCCGCCGTGTACGACACCATGGTCAGGATGGCGCAGCCGTTCGCCATGCGTGTCCCTCTCGTAGACGGCCACGGCAACTTCGGCTCCGTCGACGGTGACTCGGCGGCAGCGATGCGCTACACCGAGGCGCGCGTCCATCGCATGGCGATGGAGATGCTGCGCGACCTCGACAAGGAGACAGTCAACTTCGGCCCGAACTACGACGAGTCGCTCACCGAGCCGCTCGTCCTGCCCAGCCGCTTCCCGAACCTGCTCGTCAACGGCAGCGCCGGCATCGCGGTGGGCATGGCCACCAACATCCCACCACACAACCTGGGCGAGGTCATCGACGGCGTCGTGATGCTGATCGATAACCCTGACGTCGACCATCGACGAGCTCATGACCGTGATTCCCGGCCCGGACTTTCCGACGGGCGGCACGATCATGGGCCGAGACGGGATTCGCTCGGCCTACGAGACCGGACGCGGCTCGATCACCACGCGCGGCAAGGCACACATCGAGCAGACCTCGACGGGCCGGACGCGAATCATCATCACCGAGATCCCGTATCAGGTGAACAAGTCCAAGCTCGTGACCAAGATCGCGGACCTGGTGCGCGAGAAGAAGCTCACAGAGATCAGCGACCTTCGCGACGAGTCGGACCGCAAGGGTATGCGGGTGGTCATGGAGCTCAAGAACAACTGCATCCCGCAGGTGGTTCTGAACAAGCTGTTCAAGCACACTCAGCTCCAGCAGGGCTTCGGGGTCATCATGCTCTCGCTGGTAGACGGCGTGCCGCGCACCTTGAACCTCAAGGAGATGCTCCACTACTACGTCGAGCATCAGAAGGACGTCATCGTCCGGCGAACCCGCTACGAGTTGCGCAAGGCCGAGGAGCGCGCACACGTCCTCGAGGGATACGTCATCGCCCTCGACAACATCGACGAGGTCATCAAGATAATCCGCGGGTCTCAGACCGATGTCGAAGCAAAGACCCGCCTGATCGAGCGCTTCGGACTGTCCGAGATTCAGACCGACGCTATCTTGGAGATGCGTCTTCGCCGGCTCACCGGCCTCGAGCGCCACAAGATCGAAGACGAGCTCACCGAGTTGCGCGAGAAGATCGCCTGGTACCAGAAGGTCCTGGGCGACATCACGCTGGTGCTCAACATCATCAAAGAGGAGCTTCTCGAGCTCAGGGGCAAGCACGCCGACAAGCGCCGCACCGAGATATCCTCCGCAGCCAAGGACCTCGACGTGGAAGACCTCATCGCCGAGGAAGACATGGTGGTGACCATCACCAAGGCCGGTTACGTCAAGCGCCTTCCGGTTGCGACGTACCGCCAGCAGAAGCGCGGCGGCAAGGGGCTGCAGGGCGTCAACCTCAAGGACCAGGACTTCGTCGAGCACCTCTTCATCGCCAGCACCCACGACTACGTGCTGATCTTCTCGACCAGGGGCAAGGTGTACCGGATGAAGGTGCACGAGCTGCCGCTGGGCTCGCGCCACGCCAAGGGCGCCGCGGTGGTCAACCTGCTTCCGTTCGAGCAGACCGAGAAGATCGCGGCGGTCATCAACACCAAGACGTTCTCTCCCGACGAGTTCCTCATGTTCGCGACCAAGCACGGCATGGTGAAGAAGACCGCGATACAGGCGTACGACCGTTCTCGCCGCGACGGCATCATCGCGATCAACCTGCGCGACGACGACGAGCTCATCTCGGTGCGCCGGGTCATGACCGGCGAGAAGGTGATGATGGTCTCGACCGCCGGCAAGGCGATCAAGTGGGACGAGTCCGAGGCGCGCCCGATGGGCCGCGACACCATGGGCGTCAAGGGCATGAACATCAAGCCCGGCGAGGCGTGTCTGGGCATGGAGATCGCGCCGGAAGGCTCCGAGCTGTTCGTGGTGACCGAGCGCGGCTACGGCAAGCGAACGATGGTGGGCGAGTACCCGGAGCACCATCGCGGCGGCCAGGGCGTCAAGACGATCCAGGTCACGCCGAAGAAGGGCCCGCTCAGCGGAATGAAGATCGTCGGCGCTGCCCACGAGCTCATGCTGATCTCGGAAGAAGGCGTGGTCATCCGCGTCAAGGCCGACGACATCTCCAAGCTCGGACGCTCCACGCAAGGCGTGAAGGTGATGAACGTCTCCGAGACCGACCGGGTGAGCGCGATCGCCCGAGTGGCCGCGGGGAAGAAGAAGGCCAAGCCGCGCGGTGTCGCCGAGGGGCAGACGGTCCTGCTCGAGGGTGAAGCCCAGGCTACGCAGGCGGACGTCCAGGTCGATGAGCGCGACCTCGAAGCCGAGGAGCTCGTGGCCGAGGAGTTCGAGGACGCCGAGGACGGCGAGCTTGCCGAGGAGTAGCGCCGAGTGCTCTGCGGGCGACGGGCCCGACGGCCTAGCCACGCGCATAGCAGCGGTCGAGTGCGTGCTGTTCGATCTGGACGGCACGCTCATCGACACGATCGAGCTCATCCGCGAGTCGATGCGCTACTGCACAGCCAAGGTGCTGGGGGCGCCCCTGCCCGACGAAGTGCTCATGCACAACGTGGGGATTCCCCTGCGCGAGCAGATGAAGGAGTTCTCGGAAGAGAACGCCGAGGAGCTGCTGGTCGCCTACCGCGAGCACAACGCGCGCGTGCACGACGCGATGGTGCGCGAGTACCCCGGCGTGGAGGAGGCGCTCGAGTCCTTGTCGGCGAAGGGCCTGCGGCTGGGGGTCGTGACCTCGAAGTCGGGCCCGGTCGCCCAACGAGGGCTCGACCGGTTCAGCCTGGGCCGCTTCTTCGAGGTCGTCGTGTCCTGTGACGACGTCCCCCTGCACAAGCCCGACCCATACCCGCTGGTGCACGCCGCGGAGTTGCTCGGCGTGGAGCCCGGGCGATGCGCCTACGTGGGGGACAGCCCTCACGACATGACCGCGGCCATCGCGGCGGGATGTGTCTCGGTGGCGGCACTGTGGGGTGTCTCGGCAAGGGAGCGCGTGCTCGAGCCGGGACCGGACTACGCCGTTCGGTCGATGGCCGAGGTGGCGCTTCTGTTCGACGGCAGGGAGACGGCGTTTCGAGTGTAGAGATTCGCTCGCGTGCCGCCGAAGTGAACACATGTTGTGGGACAATGAGTAGAGTGCCCAGACTGGTGTAGTCCCGTATCTAGGGGGAGCTGTGTCTAGAAGGACCAAGATCATCATCGGCGTGGCCGCGCTCGTGGTCGTCGGAGGAATCGCCGCCTACTTCGCCTTCGGCAGCCAGGGGTCAGGCCCCGAGGTTGAGGTCGCGACCGTGACCAAGCAGGAGCTGGCCGTCACGGTGACCGCTTCGGGCAAGGTCGAGTCCGGTGTTGCCACCGACCTGTATCCGACCGACGGCCGGCACCCTGGACACCATCTCGGTGAGCGACGGGGAGACCGTCACCGCCGGTACCGAGATCGCGCAGCTGGACACGACCCAGCTCGAGCTGCAGGTCTCCCAAGCCAAGGCGGGGCTCGCTCAGGCCAAGGCGCAACTCGCGAACACGGGCGTGCAGAGCTCCGGCTCGGCCGACGTCACCGCCGCGAAGAAGGCCGTGACCGCCGCGAACAAGTCCGTCACCGCAGCCGAGGCGAGCGAGTCGGCGGCGAAGTACGCGTGGCAGAACGCCCAGGCCGCGGTGGACGCCGCGAAGGCGGTGTACCCGTCGACCAGCCCCACCGTTACGGCCGCCATGGCAGCCGAGAAGCAGGCGTACGCGGGCTACAAGCAGGCCCAGGCAGGCGTATCTCAGGCCGCAGGCAGGCGTCTCTCAGGCGAAGTCGGGGCTCAAGAAGGCCCAGGCGGCAAGTCCCGGGCTCGACCAAGTCGGCTGCTCAGGCGGGCGTGAGGCAGGCGCAGGCAGGGCTCGACGCCGCCGAGCAGGCTCTTGAGGATGCGACGCTGGTCGCGCCGATAGACGGGGTGGTGCTGTTCAACTCGGCGGCCTCGATAAGTGGCGCGGGCGCCAAGCCCGCGGAAGGCACGGCTGTCTCGCCGCAGTCCGCTCCGTTCACCGTCGTCGACCTCGAGGCCCTGAAGTTCGCGGCCGAGGTCGACGAGGCCGATGTCGACCGGGTGAAGGTCGGCATGCCAGGGAAGGTGACCCTCGACTCGTTCCCGGGCGAGGAGTTCACGACGACGGTCACGCGCATCAACCCGGCCGCTCAGCCCACCGCGACGGGTGGCACGGTATTCGCCGTTGAACTGGGGCTCGTCGATACTGAGAAGGACATCCTGATCGGCATGAAGGGCGACGCGACGATCGAGGTCAGCTCGAGAGGCGCTGCGCTCACCATCCCGGTCGAGGCGCTGTTCAGCGAGGGCGGCACCGACTACGTGTACGTGGTGTCGAACGATACGCTGAAGAAGGTCGAAGTCACGGTCGGAGCAACGACCGACACCGAAGTCGAGATCCTCGAAGGACTGGCAGAGGGCGACGTCGTGGCGCTTTCCGGTTCCACTCAGTACACCGACGGGATGACGGTCCAAGTCAAACAGAAGTAGGAACCGCTCCTGATGATTCCCGAGGAGGCCCTCCGCAACGCGGAGGGCGAGAGCCCCGATGGCCCCTGCTTGGGCCCCGTGGTGCTTGAGGCGCGAGACGTCACCAAGTCATACGTGCTTGATGAGATCGAGGTCAAGGCGCTGTGTGGCGTGCACTTGCAGGTCTGCAGCGGCGAGATGCTTGCCATCATGGGGCCGTCGGGTTCCGGTAAGTCGACGCTGATGCACATCGTGGGGCTGCTCGACCGACCCTCGACCGGCGTAGTCACCATCGACGGGATCGACGTTTCGCGCATGGAGCCAAACGAGCTCTCCGCCGTGCGAAACAAGCGGATCGGCTTCGTGTTCCAGTCGTTCAACCTCCTCTCGCGCACGACCGCGCAGACCAACGTCGAACTGCCGCTCATCTACGCAGGTGTGTCCGGTGCCGAGCGGGCCCGACGCGCGCGCGAGGCGCTGGAGTCGGTGGGGCTGGGGGAGCGTCTGGGGCACATGCCCAACCAGCTGTCCGGTGGTCAGCAGCAACGCGTCGCTATCGCGCGCGCGCTTGTCACCGAACCGAGCATCGTGCTCGCCGACGAGCCCACAGGCAACCTCGATTCCCGCAGCGGCATCGAGATCATGGCGTTTCTGCAGCACCTCAACGAGCAGGGAGTGACCATCGTGGTGGTCACGCACGACATCAACGTGGCGAATCACGCGCAGCGCGTCGTGGAGATCAAGGACGGCCAGATCGTCGCCGACTGGCGCGTCGAGAAGCGGATCGACGCCGCCGCCGAGCTCGATGCGTTTCACGCCGCGAACGGTGAAGGTGGGTCGTCGTGAACCTCGTCGAGAGCTTCAGGATCGCGATCAGGGCATTGTCGTCGAACAAGGTCCGTAGCGCGCTGACCATGCTCGGCGTGATCATCGGCGTAGCCGCCGTCATCCTGTCTGGTCGCCATCGGGTCGGGCGTCCAGCAGGAGATCACCGGACAGATCGAGGGGCTGGGCAGCAACCTGCTCTTCGTGTTCCCCGGCAACTTCTCGGGGGGCGGAGGCGGTGGCGCCGGGGGCCCCGGTGCCGAGATCCGCAAGCGCTTCACCATGGACGACGCCGATCTGGTGCAACGGCGTCTCGGCGACAGCGCCATCGTCGTGCCGGTCGTTCAGGGACCGGCGATCCTCAAGGCCGGCAACCGTACCCTTCGGACGACCATCGCCGCCGCCAACGAATCCGGCGACGAGGTCTTCAACGCCGACTACGTCGCCGGCCGGCACTACAACCGGAGCGAGTACGCGACCGCCGCGCGAGTGATCATGCTCGGGGCGACGCCGTCCAAAGAGATCTTCCCGGGTCAGAACCCGGTGGGCCGCGAGCTGTTCGTCAACGGCGAGAGGTTCGTCGTCATCGGGCAGCTCGCCGAGCAGGGCGGCACGCTCTCCGGAGACCAGGACAACCAGGTCTACATGCCCACGACCACGGCACAGCGCCTTCTCAGCAGCAAGGACCTGTCCTCGATCATCATCAAGGCCGTCGACGCGGACGACATCGACCTGGTGAAGGCCAAGACCCAGCAGACCCTCAGGCCCGCGTTCGGCGACGAGTTCACGGTGTTCACCCAGGAACAGACGCTCGGACTGCTCTCGACCCTTCTGGGGACGCTCACGGTGATGCTGGCGGGCATAGCGGGCATATCGCTGCTCGTGGGCGGCATCGGCATCATGAACATCATGCTGGTCAGCGTATCCGAGCGCACGCGCGAGATAGGCATACGCAAGGCGGTCGGAGCGCGCACGCACGACATCCTGAGCCAGTTCGTGATCGAGGCGATCGTGCTCTCCGTGCTCGGTGGCTTGATCGGCATCGCCATCGGCTGGCTCGGTTCGGCGGCGCTCACGCGCTTCGTGCCGACCGAGGTCACGTGGTGGGCGGTGGCACTCGCGTTCTTCTTCAGCGCGGCGGTCGGCATCTTCTTCGGCGTGTATCCGGCGTGGAAGGCCTCGCGGCTCGACCCGATCGAGGCACTGCGCTACGAGTAGCCGCGCCGCGTCTCGGCTAGGAGCTGAAGTCGGCCGGATCGACGTGGTCGAGGAAGTCGCGGAACGCTTCGAGCTCCTGCTCCTCGTCCACTTCGGCCACGCTCTCGTCCGGCACCGCTGCGGAGTCCAGGACCTCGTCGGCGACGTAGATCGGTGCGCCCGCGCGGATCGCCAGCGCGATCGAGTCGCTCGGCCGCGCGTCGACTACGCGGGTGCGCTCCTCGCCGCGCAGGATGATCGCGGCGTAGAACGTGCCCTCGTCGACGCGGGTGATCTCGACTCGCTCGACGTAGCTGTCGAGCGTCTCGATGACCGAACCGAGCAGATCGTGCGTCATCGGGCGGGGCGTCTCCACGCCCTCGAGCGCAAGCAGGATGGCAGTGGCCTCGGGGTGTCCGATCCAGATGGGAAGCAGCCGTCCTGTTCCCGGCTCCTCGTCGAGGGGCTTGAGCAGAACGACGGGTTGGTTGGTGCGCGGGTCGAGGGCGAGACTCGCGATACGAACCTGCTCCACGCCGCTCACCTCCACTCCGTTCTTCCGGATGGGTAGTCTGTACCCGAGGAAGCCATTCTACGCCGAGAGCGGGGGCTGTCGCCGATGAGGCTCGACATCAAAACGTCTGCACGCGTGGAGTTCGTAGACATCACGCGAGCAGGTGGCCCAGGCCGTCTCGGCCTTCGCCGAGAAGAACGGCGCGGTGCTGGTCTTCTGCCCGCACACGACCGCCGCGGTCACGATCAACGAGAACGCCGATCCGGACGTCTTGCGCGACCTGGTCAAGGGGCTTGCGTCCATCGCCCCGGTGGATGGCGGTTGGCGCCATGTCGAGGGCAACAGCGACGGCCACCTCAAGACCTCGCTCGTGGGCCCGAGCGTGCTGGTTCCCTTGTCCGACGGACGCCTCGCGCTGGGCACGTGGCAGGGCATCTACCTGTGCGAGTTCGACGGTCCGAGGAGCCGGAAGGTCGACGTGACCGTTCTGCCCGGCATGGGCTGAGACCTGCGGGAAGACCTGCCGAGGGACCCCGGGGCAGGCACGAAACGGGGCCGGCGAACCGTTCTTGACCCGTTCTCGGGGGCTGGTATATGGTATGCGGGCTGTTCACCCAGCGCGGGCCCGTAGCTCAGTTGGTTAGAGCGCACGGCTGATAACCGTGAGGTCGATGGTTCGAATCCATCCGGGCCCACCAAAAACCGAGCTCAGACGGGGCGTCTGCCCCGTCTGCTTCTGTTTCTGGAGCCGACGCTCCCGAAACCAAGTCACGCGCAAGTCAATCGACGCGGCAAGAAGCACCGCGATAGACCGTGATCGGCTGCAGGGGCGCTTCAACGCGCGGGCGCCAGATGCCTCGAGCGGCCAGCCGCAGGGTTAGATTTGCGAGTCGAGGGGTAACATTTAGGCTGGAAGAACGAACCGGACGATTCCTCGATGATGCGAAGTATGGTGAATCGCACCAGAGATAGGCAGGAGGAGAGCAATGAAGAAGCTAAGACCCGTTGTCGTGTTGATGTTGGTTGCGATCATGGTGGTCGCCCTAGCGGGTTGCGCTAGCCCAGCCCGCCGAAGCACCGGCCTCCCGCCCCGGTTGAGGAGCCAGCCGCGGAGGTGCCCGACAAGACCATCGTGGTGGTGGCGACAGAAGCAGGCAACTTCACTACGCTGGTTGCAGCTTTGAAGGCCGCCGAACTTGTCGAGACGCTTGAGGGCGCAGGTCCGTTCACGGTCTTCGCGCCGGACGACGCGGCGTTCGCCAAGCTACCCGCCGGCACCGTGGATACACTGCTCGCGGACCCGACGGGTGACCTGACGAAGATCCTGACCTACCATGTCGTGCCCGGAAGCTACCCGGCGTCCGCCCTCACTGACGGCATGAAGCTCAAGACCGTGCAGGGCGAGGAGATCACGATCACGATCAAGGACGGCAAGGTCTACGCGAACGAGGCGATGGTGACCGCAGCCGATGTTGACGGCATCGAACGGGATCATCCACATCATCGACGGCGTGCTGATCCCGCCGTCCATGCAGTAGTCAGCGCGAGATAGGCGCGTTCGGAGAGGGCCCGGAGTTCGATGCCGGGCCCTCTCGGTCTTTGCGAATGCCGCTCTTCGAGATCCGCGGTTGCGGCCCTAGCTGCCGTGACCGGAGCCGCCGCCGGCTCCACCAGCGCGCCGCCGCCTGCGAGCGCCGCCGCCAACACGGCCCTTGCGCCCGCTTCCGGGCGTCACGCGCTGCTGGTGCTTGACGGGCACGGCCGGCCGCTCGGGGTCAGGGACGACCCGGTGGTCCTCGTAGTCGAAGCCCGACGCGTCCGTGCAGTCGATCACGACGCCGGTCTTCTTCTCGATGTCTCGCAGGTTATCGTGCTCCTCGGGCGAGAGCAGCGAGAACGCTGATCCGCTCCGTCCGGCGCGGGCGGTGCGCCCGATTCGGTGCACGTAGTCCTCGGGGGTGTTGGGCAGATCGAAGTTCACCACGTGCGTGATGTCGTCGATGTCGATGCCACGCGAGACCACGTCGGTTGCGACGAGTACCTTCACGTGACCGCGCTTGAAGCTGTCGAGCGCCTTGTCGCGCTGAGACTGCGAGCGGTTGCCGTGGATCGCGGCGCCTCGGATCCCATGGCGGTCGAGCGTCTTGGCCAGGCGGTCGGCGCGGTGCTTGGTCCGCGTGAACACCAGCACTCGCTCGAGGCGGTGTTCGCCGATGAGGTGCACCAGCAGCGCGGTCTTGTCCTTGCCGCCGACCGGGTAGACCGACTGCGCTGATCGCCTCGATGGGCGTGGCGGTCGGCGCGACGTCGACGTGCGCGGGGTTGGTCAGCGTGTCGCCGATGACCTTGAGGACATCACGCGACATCGTGGCCGAGAACAGCAGGTTCTGCCGGTTGGCGGGCAGCTTCGAGATGATGCGGCGCACGTCGGGCCAGAAGCCCATGTCGAGCATGCGGTCGGCCTCGTCGAGCACGAGCACCTCGACGTGGCTCAGGTCGCAGTGGCCGGCGTTGACCAGGTCGAGCAGCCGGCCCGGGCACGCGACCAACAGGTCGACGCCTTGCCGCAACGCCTTGCGCTGGGGCTCGTAGCCCACACCGCCGTAGACGACCGCGACGCGGTGGCGGGTCGACTTGCCCACCTGCTTGGCGACCTGTTCGATCTGAGCGGCGAGCTCGCGGGTGGGGGTGATGACGAGCGCGCGGACGCCGCCCGGCTTGGCAGGGATGCGCTGCAGGGTGGGCAGCACGAACGCCGCGGTCTTGCCGGTGCCGGTCTGGGCGCAGCCCACGACGTCGCGGCCGGCGAGCGCGAGCGGGATCGCATCGCGCTGGATGGGGGTCGGCTCGGAATAGCCCATGCGGGCGACCGCCTCTAAGAGGCGTGCGTCCAAGCCCAGGTTGTCGAAACTCAAGTAGTAGCTCCTTCTTCTGTGCGCCTTATGGGGTCGCACTGCGTTGTAGACGCAGTCGATCCGACGGGCGCGAAGAAGCAGCGTGAAGGACAACCGAGTCTTGGGTGTTTCGGCCCCGAACGGGCCGGGTGACTGTCGCAGTATGCACGCTTCGTGCCGTTTTGACCAGCGAGAACGCTGGTGGCACGGCCGCGCTACCCCTCGAGCCGCACCTGCATCACGTCGATCGTGCCTGCCGAGAAGCCCGCTCGGCAGTAGGCCAGGTAGTAGCGCCACATGCGGATGAAGCGTTCGTCGAAGCCCAAGTCGCGGACTTGGGGCAGCGCCTGCTCGAAGCGCTGGCGCCACGCCCACAGCGTGGCGGCGTAGCTCTCCCCGAAGCATGTGGGCGTGCTCACCGAGAGCCCCTGCGCGTTGGCTGCCGCCGCGAACCGCTCGGGGCTGGGAAGCATGCCGCCCGGGAAGATGTAGCGCTGCGTGAAGTCGGGGTTGCGTCGGTAGTCCTCGAAGCGCGGCTCCTCGATGGTGATGGTCTGCATGGCCACCGTGCCGCCGGGGGAGAGCAGCTCTCGCAGCCGGTTGAAGAACACCGGCCACCACCGCTCGCCCACAGCCTCGAACATCTCGATCGACGCGATACCGGTGTAGGTCTCCGGCACGCGCCGGTAGTCCTGCAGCCGGATCTCGACCTGTCCATCGAGTCCGGCCCTCTCTACCGAGCGAGTCGCCCACCCGTGCTGCTCCTCGGACAGCGTGATGCCGGTGATCCGGCACCCGGCCTCCTTCGCTGCATGGATCGCGAAGCCGCCCCAACCGCAGCCGATCTCGAGCAGGTGGTCCTTCGCCGAGGGCTGCAGAAGCTCGAGCATCCGGTCCCACTTACGCACCTGCGCGTCGGTCAGTTCCTCGCCGTCTCGGTCGAAGAGCGCCGACGAGTACGTCATCGTCTCGTCGAGCCACAGCCGATAGAAGTCGTTGCCCAGGTCGTAGTGGTGCGCGATGTTCTTGCGGCTACCCTTCTCGTCGTTGTCGCGTAGCTGGTGCCAGGCCTTCGTCACCGGATCGAAGAGAGAGGGCTTACTGGGTTCGTCGTAGAGATTCGCGAGTCCCAGGTCCAGAACCGCATCGAGATCCGGCGTGTCCCAGTCGCCCTCCATGTAACCCTGTGCGAGGCCGACCGAGCTTCGCAACCCGGCGCGGCGCGCGGCGGCGGGGGAGTTGAGCACGACAGTGGCGCAAGGACCGGGCTCTCGGCCGACGAAGCGACGCTCGATCCCGTCGCGCCCCACGAGCGTCAACTCGCCGGCGCGCAGCCCCCGGCTCAGCACCACGTCGATGAGGTATTCCATCGGCGTTCGCATCATAGCGACGTCTCCTCTTTGGGTGGTTCCGTGTGTGGATATATGCCTACCCTCTTCGCAACCAGTTTCAGCGCCTGCCAGTGGATCAAGACGAGCGCTCGCGCCGAGATGGGCCCCATCCGCCAGACGACACGGTAGAGGGCTTCGTCGGTAAGCGGCTGCGCTTCGAGCGCCAGCGTGGTGGTCAGCAGCAGCGAGCCGTCGACGTAGTCCTGGAGGGCGACCGAGAGGTCATCGCCCGGTTCCGAGACGGCGAACCGGTAGCGAACGTTCTCGAGCTGGATGAAGGGCGAGACGAAGAACGCCTTGGTGTGCTCGGGTCGCATGTCCCACGAGTAGGGCTCTCCGTTGTTGTGCAGCAGGTAGTTGTGATGGTCTCGGTAGGTGTTCTGGACCTCGGCCAGCACGGCCCGTGGTGTGCCGTCGGCGTGGAAGCAGTACCAGAACGACACCGGGTAGAAACGGAAGCCCATGACGCGCGGGAACGTGAGCAGACACACCCGCCCGCCCTCGAGATCGATGCCGGCGCGCGCGAGCTCAGCGTCGATCCACGGCCGCAGCGGGGAGCCGTCACGCGGCCCGTGATCGGAGTCCCACAGGGATGTGAACGCTTTGCGGTTGTGGCCGAAGCGCTTCATCGACGAGTCGAGGTCGTCGAGCTCGTCCAGATCGAGGTAGAGGTAGTAGACGCCGTAGCTGAAGGCGTTCAGCTTGGGCCGGAGTCGGCCGTGCGCCACCGTGCCCGAGTAGATCCGGCTGTTCACGCCTCGGGCTCCAGCTCTCGTGCGACCGCAGCGGCGCGGCCCGGCGCGATCTCGCCTTGCTCGCCGGGCAGCAGCTTGCGCGTCTGCGAGAGCATCGGGATCGGTGCCCCCGGCATGGTGCGGGTGCGGCTCTCGTCGAGCTGGTCGCCCCATGGCACCGTGGCGCCCATTGCCTCGGCGACCCGCACGCCTGACAGGATGCCGTCTTCGTGGAAGCCGTAGCGTGTCCAGGCGCCCGCGTAGTAGACGCGGTCGACCCCCTGGATCCTCGGCAGGGCCTTCTGTGCCGCGATGGCGTCGGCCGAGTACATGGGGTGGTCGAATGACAGCTCCGCCAACAGGGTGCCCGGCGCCGGCTCGTGGTCGCGGTTCAGCGTCTCCATGACAGTGGGCGCCTCGGCCGGCAGCTCCTGCAGCGTGTTGCACTGGTAGGTCAGCATGAGCATCGCCTTGTCGATGTCCCCGGTGTCCGAGTACCAGTTCCACGACGCCCACGCGCGCTTGCTCTTCGGCATGAACGACGTATCGGTGTGCAACACGACGTCGTTGGGCCAGTAGTTGAACGCCGAGAGGACCTCGCGTTCGGCCGCGCTCATCGCATCGCCGAGGATCTCGCGCGTCTGTGGCGGGTGCGTCGCCATGATGGCGACGTCGTAGTCGCGGGTGCGCGCGGCGGTGGTGACGCGAACGCCGGTTGCCGTGCGCTCGAGCTTCTCGGCGGGCTCGGAGAGGAAGACCTCACCCGAGAACGACTTCGACGCCGCCTCGAGGTAGCCACGCGCCCCGCCCTTGACCGACAGCCACTGCGGCTTGCCCGTGATGTGCAGCAAGCCATGGTTGTCGCAGAAGCGCAGGAACGTCTGAGCCGGGTAGTCGAACATGTCGCCGGGGGGTGTGGACCAGATCGCGTCGCCCATGGGGATGAGGTACCAGTCGGTGAAGCCCTCGCCGTAGCCCTCGCGCTTGAGGAGCTGGCCGAGGGTCAGCTCGGAGGCGGTGGGGTCGGCGAGCAGGCGGTCGGCGTCCTTGCTGAAACGCAGCACGTCGGAGAGCATCTTGAGGAACCGGGGGTTCACGATGTTCTTGCGCTGCGCGAACACGCTGTTGAGACTGTCGCCCGACCACTCGATGTCCTCGTCTCGCACCTGTACCGAGAAGGACATGTCCGAGTCGTTCGCGTCGATGCCCAGGTGCTCGAAGAAGCGGATGAGGTTGGGGTAGGTTCGCCGGTTGAACACCTGGAACCCGGTGTCCACGGGAAACGTCACCCCGCTCGCCGTAAGGTCGAGCGTGCGGGTGTGACCGCCGAGCTCCGCTTCGGCCTCGTAGACGTCGACGTCGTGGGCTTGCGAGAGCAGCCACGTCGCCGAGGTGCCGCTGATGCCCGAGCCGATGACCGCGATACGCACGGGTGTGCCTCCTGCCTCTAGGGGAATCCACTCTACTGATGCACTCTAGTAGTCGTTGAGATGATTCCCAACCTGGAAGGCTGAGGCCGTGCCCACCATTCTTATAACCGGAGTCTCCACAGGGATAGGTCGTGCGTGCGCCGAGAGGTTCGCCGCCAAGGGCTGGCGCGTGATCGGCACGGTGCGCGACCCGCAGCGCTACGCGGACACGAAGTGGCCGGGCGAGGTCACGCTCGAAGCGCTCGAGCTTGGCGACGCAGGCGCAGCCGAGTCCCTTGCCGCACGCGTGCTCGAGCGCTACGGCTGCCCGGACGTGCTGCTGAACAACGCGGGCACTCTCCAATTCGGTCCGCTCGAGGCGATCGGCTCGGAGGAGCTCCAACGCCTCTACCGGGTCAACGTGTTCAGCCAGCTCGAGCTCGCGCAGGCGTTCGTGCCCCCGATGCGCGAGCGGGGTAGTGGACTCATCGCGAATGTCACCTCGCTGGGTGGGCGCATCGTGTTCCCGTTCTTCGCCGGCTACAACTCCACGAAGTGGGCGCTCGAGGGCATCTCGGAAGGGCTGTGGCACGAGCTGAAGCCGTTCGGCATCCGGGTCAAAGCGATCGAGCCGGGCTTCGTCGAGACCGCGATCTGGGGCAAGGTGCTGCCCGGCGAGGGCGAACCGCTGGACGTGCCGGAGCCCTACCGCCCCTACATGGAGGCGATGCGCGCCTTCGAGACCTCGATCAAGGACCGCACCACCACCACGCAGGCCGCCGAAGAGGTGTGGCGCGCCGTGAACGACCCGAGCGACCGGCTGCGCTATCCGATCGCGGCGTACGCGAAACCCATAGCCGCCGCACGACGGTGGCTGGGCGACCGCTGGTTCATGAACTTCTTCCACAGCAGGTGGATGGGTCCGAGCGCGTAGCCGAGAGGACGCCGCCCCAGCGGCCGTCGCCCCGACCGCTTTGCGCCGGACCGCCCTATCCGCCGAGCAGCACCACGCGCACGTCGTGCTCGGCGCCATCGTCGAGCAGCGGCACGCTGATACCATCGAGCGCGACGCCGTCCAGCTCGACTCGCTCGACACCTCGGTTCACTCCGCGCGGGTTCTCGACGCGTACCCGGTAGGTGGTGGCTCCGTAGCGGTACGCGAGCGAGAAGCCGCCCCACTTCTTGGGGATGCAGGGGTCGACGACCATGTGCAGCCCGCCGCTCTCGGCAGCCTGAGTGCGGAATCCGAGCATCCAGCGCAGCGCGACTCGGTAGAACCACGACGCCGAGCCGGTGTACCAGGTCCAGCCTCCTCGGCCGGTGTGCGGTGCCACGGCGTAGACATCCGCGGCTACTACGTAGGGCTCGACCTTGTAGCGCGCAACCGTTTCGGGATCGAGCGCGTGCGAGATCGGGTTGATGAGCTCTAGCAGCCCCGCAGCCTCGTCGCCGTTCCCGCTGAGCAGGTGGGCGAGCACGACCCACACGGCGGCGTGAGTGTACTGGCCGCCGTTCTCGCGGACGCCCGGCACGTACCCCTTGATGTAGCCGGGGTCCTGGGCCATCCGGTCGAAGGGGGGAGCGAGCAAAGCGACGAGGCAGTCCTCGCGCCGGACGAGCTTCTCCTCCACGCTCTCGAGCGCTGTCTCGGCGCGCTCGGGGTCGCCGAGGCCCGAGATCAGCGCCCACGCCTGCGCGATCGCGTCGATGCGGCACTCCTCGGCATCACGGGTTCCCAGCGGCGTGCCGTCGTCGAAGTACGCGCGACGATACCAGGCGCCGTCCCACGAGGTGTCCTCGACGGCCTTCGCAAGCCGAGCCGCCCACTGGCGGTACTCATCGGCGCGCTCCGGCTCACCCCGGCTCTCGCAGATGGGCGCGAATCGCATCAGTACATGGCCGAGGAACCACGCGAGCCATACGCTCTCGCCCTTGCCTTCGTGGCCGACGCGGTTCATGCCGTCGTTCCAGTCCCCGCCGCCGATCAGCGGCAGGCCATGCGCGCCAACCGGTCGCCCGGTCTCGATAGCGCGGATGCAGTGCTCGTAGATCGTCTCGGTCGTCTGGGAGATGGTCGGCTGGATGTAGGCGTCCTCCTGCTCGAGCGGAAGCAGGGGCGCCTCGACGAAGTGGGTCCGCTCGTCGAGCACGCTCATATCGCCGGTCGCCTCGAGGTATTCGGCGACCACGAGGGGCAGCCAGTGCCTGTCGTCGGTGATGTGCGTGCGCACGCCTCGGCCCGAGAAGGGCTGCCACCAGTGCTGGACGTCGCCCTCGGGGAACTGGTGGCGGCTGGCGTCGAGGATCTGCCGGCGCACGAGGTCGGGGCGCGCCACCAGCAGCGCGAGCACGTCTTGCAGCTGGTCGCGGAAGCCGAACGCTCCGCTCGACTGGTAGGTCGCGGTGCGCCCCCACAGCCGGCAGGCGGTGGCCTGGTAGAGCAACTGGCCGTTCACCATCAGGTCGAGTCGATCGTCCGGCGTGTCGACTTGGACCACCGACAGCAGCGTGTCCCAGACGCTGCGTGCGGCGTCGAGCTGGCGGTCGACCGCGCCTTTGAGCCGGTAGCGCGCCACCAGCTCGCGGCACTCCTCGAGCGTGGTGGTCTGTCCAAGCAGGAACGATATCTCGGCGCTCTCGCCGGGCGCCAGGGCGACCTCGGCCATGAGCGCGCCGCAGTTGTCGTGGTAGCGGCCGCCCGCTCCGCCCAGTCGAGCGCGCGTCATCGCGACCGGCTCGCTCGCGCGGCCGTTGCGGCCGACGAACTCCGTGCGGCTCGCGGTCCATGACTGGAGCGGCGCGTCGGTCGCGAGAAACGCGCAGCGCCCCGGGAAGTCCGGGTTGTAGTGGTTGTGCGCCGTGAGGATCTCGGACTCGGCGTCGTACCACGTCACCACTAGCTGCTGAGCGCGGCTGCGCGAGTCGCCGAGTACCCACTCGACGAGGTGGGTGACACTGAGCTTGCGCGGCCGATCCGTGAGGTTCTCCAGCCGCAGCCGGCACACACGCACCGGGTCGTCTGCCGAGACGAACCAGTCGAGCGTGTGGCGGATGCCGTGCGTGGTGTGTTCGAACCGCACGGATCCGCGGCCGTGGCGGACCACATAAGGCTCGGGCGTGCGCACCGGCAGCGGGCTGGGGCTCCAGTACTCGCCCGTCTCCTCATCCCGGATGTAGAACGTCTCACCCGAGCCATCCGAGACGGGGTCGTTGTTCCACGTGGTGATGCGGTTCTCGTGGCTGTTGAGAGCCCACGTGCATCCGACACCCGCCTCCGACACAGTGCAGCCGAAATCGGGATTCGCAAGCACGTCTATCCACGGTGCGGGCGTGGTCTGATCGCCCGACAGCACGATCACGTACTCATCGGTGACGGGGTCGAAGCCGCCCAGCCCGTTGTCGAAGCGCAGTTCCGGCCGCTCGAACTCCGGTTCGGGGTACGTCTCGGGCTTGCGCGTCGCCATGAACGCGTCCTGCTCGGCTGTCCGCTTCCCGCGCCGGTTGAGCTGCAACTCGATCGTGCCGCCGTCTCCGTCGAGCGTGGCGCGTGCGACCGAGAGCAGTAGGTTGTGGACGTCGGGGTGCATCTGGTCGACGCGGCGCAGGAACACGCCGCCGGGCTTGTCGAGCATCTGCAGCGCATGGCCCGTGCGTACGAGGATCCTCAGCCGGTCGTCGAGTTCGTCGGCATAGCCGGTGGGTCGCGTGTTGAGGATCACGAGGTCGGCGGCAAGCCCCTTGTGTCGCCAATACTGGTGCGCGAGGAGTGCCTGGCGCACGAGCGGGGCATGCTCGATCTCCTCGACCCGCACCAGCAGGATCGGCAGGTCGCCCGAGATGCCGATGGACCACAGGCCCGAGATAGGTAGCCCGTTCTCGACCGGCGTCTTGATCTTGAGGGGTGAGAGGGGCTCTGTCAGAAGCAGTCTCGATGCGAGGCGCTCGAGGGCGACTGCCTCCTGTGGACTGATGCCCAGGTCGCGCAGCTCGAGCTGGGCTGCTGTCCACGCCAGGTCGATCGCTCGCTGAGCTGTGTGCACGTCGTGGTACTTCTCGGTCAGACGCAGCGCCAGCTCCCGGCTGTCAGCCACACCGGTCGCGAAGGCGAGCCGCGCGCTCTCCCCCGGGCGCACCTCGACGGTGCGGCGAATGGCGCAGCACGGGTCGAGCACCGCGCCGACGGTGCCGGTGAGCTCGCCGCCGCGCTCGACCGCGATAGGGCGGTCGGCACCGCGGAGCCTGCCGAGGAACGCGGCGCGGTCGGTCTCGTACGACCAGCCGCAAGGTACCTGGTCGCACGCCACGAGGTGCAGCCCCCACACCCGCTGCTCGGTGGAGCTTCTCGGCCTTCGTGTGAACAGCAGGGCGTTGGTGTCCGGGAGGGCCTCCGTCTCGACGAACAGGTTGGAGAACGACTTATGCGCCTGGTCGGCGCCTTGCGAGGTGAAGGCGATCTCGAAGTAGGAGGTGACCTCGAGGTGACGGGTCTCACGTCCCTGGTTGGTGATGATGAGGCGGCGGATCTCGACGTCGTCTTCGGGCGAGACAGCGACCTCCACGTAGGTCTGCAGCTCGCCATCGGTCCGGTGGTACTCGGCCTTGTCCGGGGCGAACGTCGCGCGGAAGGTGTCGGGCCGTTTGGGGCAGGGGTTGTGAGGCGCCGAGAAGATCTCACCCGTATCGACGTCGCGCACGTAGAAGAAGGTGCCCCACACGTCGCGCGTGACGTCCTCGCGGTAGCGCGTGACCGAGAGGCCCTCGCATCTCGAGTAGCCACCACCACCGTTCGTGACCATGACCGAGTAGCGGCCGTTGGACAGGAAGTGCGTCGCCGGAACGGGCGTGTCCGCCAGGGGATAGGAGCGCGTCACAGGTGGCGGGAGTTCGCGCGCGGAGTGCACCTCCTGTACCTCGTCGACGTGCGGCGAGACGAGCTGGACGGCTCGCGGCACCCGCTCTTGGAGCAGCAGCTCGGCCGAGGCGACCATCGGGTCGGCGTGGAAGCGCGCCTGCATGCGGTGGCCGTCAAGCGCGTTGGCGAGTGCGACGAAACTCATGCCCTGATGGTGGGCGAAGTACGCTTTCACCACGGCGCGCGTCTTGCCGGCCGGTGCTCGGCCGGGCGTGTAGTCGAGCGCCTCGTAGTAGCCGAACCGCCCCTCGCCGCCTTCGGCGGTGAACGCGGCGAGGTTGGCTCCCACCGCCTGCGGGTCGATCGGGAGCGCAAGTACGGAGGCGTATGGGGCGACCACGACATCGTTCGAAAGGCCGCGTTTCAAGCCGAGTCCCGGCACGCCGAACGCCTGGTACTGGTAGGTGAGGTCCGCGTCTTTGGCGTTGAACGCGCTCTCCGAGACGCCCCACGGGATTCCGCGCTCGCGACCGTAGGAGATCTGGCGGCGAACGACCGTCTCGTACGTCTCGTCGAGCAGCGTACCGGGCCAGCCCCGCATCACCAGCAGCGGCATGAGGTACTCGAACATCGAAGCGCTCCACGACACGAGCGCCCGGCCGTCGGCGGTCTTGGTCAACGAGCGGCCCAGCCTGAACCAGTGCTCTTGGGGCACGTCGCCCTTGGCAACGGCAAGGAAGCTCGCCAGACGACACTCGCTCGCGATCAAGTCGTAGAACGAGCGGTCGAGCGTGCCCTCGGACAGGTTGAACCCGATCGAGAAGAGCTGGCGATGCGGGTCGTAGAGCATCGCGAAATCAGTGTGCTCCCAGATCTCTCGCGAGATGTCGGCGTTCAGGCGCAACCGGGCGAGCATCTCCACCGCTCGCGGGCGCGCTTCGCGAATCCCCGCCGCCGCGGCCGACGCCCACATCGAGACGCTCGCGTTGCGCGAGCTGGAGAGCGCGTCGAGGGCGCGAAGTGCTTCGGTGAGCCCCTCGGCAAGACCCACCAGGCTGGGTACGAACGCGAGGAGCGGCTGGAGCTCGGGGATGGAGCGCACAGAAGCGGGCGCCTGGGCGACCAGTCCGGCCCATGGCGCCAGGCTTCGCAGCATGTCGGCGGCCGAGCGCACGGAGCCTGAGACATCGGCCACCGAAGCGCGCAGCCGTTCGAGTGCGGAGGCGGGCACCCGGGGCTCCTCGCCGACCGTCGCAAGAGACGGCATGACCTCACCGTCAGGCTCGGGCTCGCCGAGTGCGGTGATGGCCTCAGTGGCCTCGCCTGCGAGCCGCCGCAGTCGGTCGATGACGGCCGCCCACTCGCCCAGCTCGCAGGGAACCTCGGCAAGCGAGAGTCCGCGGTCTAGCGAGTCGAGCGCCTCGCGCGCGCGGCGCAATGCCTCGGATGGCCCGAGCGACGACTGATCGGCGACGAGGTCCTCCAGAGCCAGGCGGACCGCATCGCGCGCGCCGTCGAGCAGTTGCGGGCCGAGCAGCGGCGCCTCGCTGGCCTCGAGCAGCCCTACGCGCAGCACGAGAAGGTGCCCGGCAAGGTTGCCCGAGTCGACAGTGGACACGTAGGTCGGCCGGAGCGGCTCCAGAGTCCGCGTGTCGTACCAGTTGTAGAAGTGGCCACGATAGCGCTCGAGACCGGCCATTGCGTTCAAGGTGGCCGAGATGTGCTCGACAAGGCCCGCGAGGGTGATGTAGCCCAGGTCGAGCGCTCCCAGCGCCGAGAGCAGCTGCAGCCCCATGTTGGTGGGGGAGGTGCGCCACGCGACCACCGCACCGGGGTCCTCTTGGAAGTTGTCGGGCGCCAAGTGGTGGCCCTCTGCGACCACGAACGTGTCGAAGAACCGCCACGTCTTACGGGCGACCCGGCGCAGGGCGGTCCGGTCGGCGCCGGACAACTCGGCAGGTTCTCGCTTGGGAGTAGGCACCGACAGACGCCATGCCCACATCGGACCCGCAAGCCACAGCGCCGCAAGCGGCAGCCCCACGAGCCAGCGCTCGGGTTCGCCGAGCGACGCGATTCCGATGAGCAGAACCGACGCGAACGCGGGCACGCCCATCACGCGCCAGAAGGCTCGCGGGGTCGACCCGGCGCGCTTCTCGGCATCGGCAGCGGTCTCCCACTCGAGCAGGTGCTTGTGGGACACGAAACGGCGCCACACGGCGCGAGAAGACGCGTCCGTGTTCATCCACGCGTGGTACGGCAGCACAGCGAGTGACAGCAGACCACGCTCGGTGTCGCCCCAGAAGTCACGCAGCACGTCCGGCGCGTACGAACCGAAGCTCACGGCCCGAGGACGGAAGATCATCGAGTCGGCAAGGGAGAAGTAGGCGGGGAAGAGCACCACGAGCAGCAGGACGAGCGGCCAACTGTACGAGGCTTGCGGCAGAAGCATCCAGCCCACAGTGAACAGCAGCAGTGTTGCCGGTGGAACCAGGGCCCGCCGCAGGTTATCGAAGATCTTCCACCGGCTGACGGCGTTGAGAGGGTTTCGCTCGGCAGAGCCGTCCTGACGCACGATCGTCGGCCCCAGGTACGGCATGATCTGCCAGTCGCCTCGGATCCACCGGTGCATGCGCGACGCGGCGGCCAGGTAGTTCGCCGGGTAGTCGTCTAGGACCTCGACGTCGCTCGCCAGCGCGACGCGCAGGAACGCGCCCTCGATCAGATCGTGGCTGAGCAGGGTGTTGTCCGGGAACCGGTCGTCGAGCAGTGCCCTGAACAGGTCGACCTCGAAGATCCCCTTGCCTGTGAACGAGCCCTCGCCGAAGACGTCTTGGTATGTATCGGAGACCGCGCCCGCGTAGGGGTCGATGCCGGTGATCCCGGAGTACATGCCGGCGAAACGGCTGCGCCGCGCGCCCTCGAGCGACATGCCCACCCGCGGCTGCACCAGCCCGTAGCCCGAGCTCACGCGCGGCTCGCCGGCCGTGAAGCGCGCGCGGTTGAGCGGGTGCGCGATCGTGGAGATCAGCTTGCGCGCGCCATCACGGGGCAGGATCGTGTCGGCGTCGAGCGTGATGACGAACGTCGCCGAGTGACGGAAGTCGACATCGCCGAGCTTGGTGGAAAACGACGTCTCGGTCTCGCCGCGCATCTCGCGCGTAAGCTCCACGAGAGCGCCCCGCTTGCGCTCCCAGCCCATCCACGTCTCGACCGACTCGTTGTAGCGCCGGTCGCGCACGAGGAGGTGGAACGGGCGCACGCCGTGCTCGGCCTCGTAGCGCTCGTTGAGTTCCGAGACACCGCGGACCGCGGCTTCGATGATCTCGCCGTCGCCGTCGAGCCGCTCCGTATCGGCACCCTTCAGATCGCCGAGCAGCCCGAAAGCGACGTTAGCGTCCCGGTTCGCGAGATAGGCGATCTCGAGATTCTCGATGACGTGGCGAGTCGACTTCACAGAAGAAAGCAGCGCAGGCACCACCACGAAGGTCCGATGCGCGTCGGCCACGGGTTGGCGGAAGTCGAGCTTGAGCAGCGTCTTGGGCGGATACGCCACTGCGCTGAGCCGGTTGACGACGGCAAGGGAGACCTCGGAGAGCGGGATGAGCCCCAACACGACGAGCACGAGCACGCCGGGCGCGGACGCGCCGTGAGAGAGCGCGTACAAGGCGAGACCGGCGAGCAGCAGCGCCGAGAGCACCAGGTGCATCCCCCAGTAGTAGAGCCCCCCACTACGAAGCGGCCCGCGGTACACACGCTCGCGGCCGGTTGGCGGGTACCCGACGAGCCGTTCGAACTCGTACCGGCCCTTGCCGATCAGCCACCAACCCACGTGGCCGCGGATCTCGTCCGTGGGGTCCGCCGCGAGGGCGCCGGCCGCGAGGGAGACTACCTTCTCGGCCAGCTCGAGCTCGGAGCTGTCGCAGCGCCGAGCCATCTGCTCGAGCGCATGGCGGTAGCGGTCGCGGCTCAGGAAGTCCATCGCCGGGTACGTCTGCGAGGGGTCGCGCTGCAACTCGTGTTCGACGAGCGAGACATGCTCGAAGAACTCGCGCCACTCGAAGGCATCGAGGAAGCGGATGGTCGTGATCGAGTTGGAGATCGAGACCTGGTTGGACGCCCGCCTCTGCTGCAGCTCGACTTGCGCCTGGTGCAGTTCGACGCCCGCGTTGGACAGCCGGCGCTCCAGCCAAGAGTTGATGACCTCGGCGCCGCTCTCGATCGCGACGAGACGTTGCGCGAGACGCAGATAGAAGGCGTTGCTCGCCGTGCGAGAGGCGGTGTCGAGCTCGGCCACCAGATTGGGCAGGCTGTCGGGCTCGTCCTGTGCGGCGAGGATGAGCCGCTCGGTCCACACGTCGGCCTCGTGCTCGGCACGCTGCGTGGCGGTTACAGAGGCCGACAGCCTTCGCAGGTTCTCCACCAGACCGATGCGCAGCATTATGGGCACAGCCCACGCTTCACCGATCGTGAGCGCATCCACTCGCTGGTAGCCATCGATGAAGTGCACGAGTTGCGATTCGTCGAGCCGTGAGTCCGTGTGGGCGATCAGAGTCAGCAGGGCCTCGTAGATGCGAGGGAATTCGGCGTATTCGCCGGTTACGAGCCTCGGCAGCTCGACGCCGTAGCGCGGCGGCAGGTCCTGGCGCACGAGTAGAACCTGCTCCTCGATCAGGTAGTAGTTGTCGAGGAGCCACTCGCCCGCCGGCGAAGCGGCGAACCCCGCCACCGCCGAGCTCGCGAGCTCGCGGTTGTCCGCCGCGAGCGACTCGGCGGCGCTTTCGGTGAGCGCGATCAGCGGGGTGGTGCGCGGCGGCTCAGCCGTCGTCCACCGCTGCCGAGCAGCGATCGCTCGCGCCTCATCGGCAAGGCGCTCCGTCGAGAGCAGCTCCGCCCGCAGCGGGGCGTCGGAGGCGATCGCAGAGGCCGGACCCGCATCGGCAGGTGATGTCATCTGGGCCACGCCACCCCCTCGGGCATCGCTTCTGTCACCGGGACCGTTCGTCTTGGTAGGTGTGTTGCTTTGCGCATTGGATATCGAGAGTGATTATCCCCCTGCGCGAGGGCGCTTGGGGAACGGATTGCCGAAGAATACCCCATAGGGTATAATTGACCAATAGGCCGGGGCGCCTGCCCTCGGGTCACGGAGGAGCGCGGATGAAGTCCAAGACCGTCATATGGGTGATCGTTGCCATCGTAGTCGTAGGAGCGGCGTTCCTGCTGCTCAGGCCCAGCGGGGGCGGCGGGATCCAGAACGTGGACGCCGCCGGCGCCCAAGCGGCTATCGACAAGGGAGCGCAGGTCGTCGACGTGCGAACCGCGGGCGAGTACCAGATGGGCCACATACCGGGCGCGGTCAACACCCCGGTCGATCAGCTTCAGACCTCGGCTCAAAGCTGGGACAAGGACGCGACATACGTCGTGTACTGCGCGACAGGACAGCGCTCGGCGACCGCGGTCGAGACCATGAAGGCCCTCGGCTTCAAGAACATCGCTCACCTGAGCGCGGGCATCCAGTCGTGGCCTGGGAAGCTCGAGACGGGCGGCCAGACCTCCAATACGAAGATCCAGACCTCCGGCAAACCGGTGTTCGTGGAGTTCTACACCGACAGTTGACCCACGTGCCAGCAGATGAAGCCCTTGGTCGAAGGGCTCGAGAAGAAGTACGCCGATACGGTCGAGTTCCGCCGCCTGAACGTGGAGAAGGACCAGGCAGGCGTGGAGTTGGCGAATCAGCTCGGCGTGCAGTACGTGCCTACGTTCCTGTTCGTCAACGGTGATGGCGTGATCTCCAAGCAAGTCGTCGGAGGCCAGACCACTGAGCAACTGACCCAGGCGATCGAGGCGCTCCAGTAGCGGACTCGCGCGTGTGACGCATGCGCGTTCGTCGGAATGTGTGAACCGAGCGGCTCCCATTGGGGGCCGCTCGTCGTTTTCCGGCGACGGGGTGGTGTGTCGACGGGCATACAACTTAGGAGCAGCGAAGCTGCCGAGGAACCAATGCGAGAAGGGGGTCCTTGCGACCGGGGTGTGACAACTGAATACCCAACCGGGATGGCAGATAAGATCTCTGAGTGACGAATTCGGTACGTATGGTTGGTGACTCTTTCGTCGGTTCGTGACGCTACCCGCCGCAGGCGGGAGGAAGACACGGCAAGTTCCGATGTCACCAGGGACCGGGCATAAGCCCGAAGAAGTGCGGGGATGCGGCCTTGACCGACACACCGAGGCCAAGAGTCCCCCAGGATAGCCCTTTGGAGGGGCGTGTCGGGCGCAGCGAAGGCCATCCCGGGTACGTGAAGGATAGACCGGGGCAATGCATCGGCGAGACCGCTCCGGATACGAGGAAGGCGAGCCCGGAGGCTCGCCTTCCCTGTTTTCTCGTCTCATCCGGTCTGCTCACGCCGAACACCGGGGTAGTTACAGTGCCTCGGGACCGGTCTCTCCCGTCCGGATACGAATAGCCGATTCGATCGGCGACACGAAGATCTTCCCGTCACCGATGCGGTCGGTGCGCGCAGCCGCCACGATCGCATCCACGCAGTCCTGAACCTCGTGGTCGTGGACAACGGCGATCACCGAGACCTTGGGCAGCAGGTCGATCACGTACTCCTCGCCGCGCCACTGCTGGGTGATGCCTTTCTGGATCCCGTGGCCCTTGACCTCCATCACGGTCAATCCGTTGTGGCCGAGTGCCACCAGGGCCTCCTTGACCGCCTCGAGGCGCTCCGGGCGGATGAATGATTCGATACGCTTCATCTATGCCTCACTCCCTGCAGGAGTCGGGTGCGGATGGGAGGCGCCGGTCGAGGTGGATCCAAGGCCGCCCTCGCCCATCGGGCCGGAGCCGACCATGTCCGGGTAGGCGAGCACACCCATCTCGGAAGGATCGAGTCCCACGAGCTCGTCGGCCTCGGAGGAGCGGATGCCCTGGATGGCGTCTTGGACCTTGAAGAACGCGTAGTGCATACCGAACGACCACACGAACACGACGACCACTGCGATGCCCTGAGCCAGCAGCTGGCCGGTGTTGCCGTAGAACAGGCCGGTGACGGCGCTGTCGACGCCATTCCAGCCAGCGCCGTAGGTGCCGTCGGCGAACAGGCCGAGGGCGATCATGCCCCACGCGCCGTTCACGCCGTGCACCGAGACCGCGCCGACCGGGTCGTCGACCTTGAGCACGCGCTCCACGAAGATGACCGAGCCGACCACGAGAAAGCCGGCGAGCGTGCCGATGATCACCGAGGCCCACGGTGTGACGAACGCGCACGGAGCGGTGATGGCCACCAGGCCGGCGAGCATACCGTTGACGGCCATGGACGGGTCCGGCTTACCCCACAGCTTCCACACGAAGAACATCGCCGCAAGACAGCCGGCAGCGCCGGCGAGCATGGTGTTGGCGATGATGACGGTGAAGCGCAGGTCGGTGGCGGCCAGAGTGGACATGCCGTTGAAGCCAAACCAGCCGAAGATCAGGATGATGGTACCGAGGATGGCCATCGGGAGGTTGTGGCCCGGAATCGCGACCGGCGTGCCGTCCTTCTTGAACTTACCGATCCGCGGTCCGAGCACCATGGCTCCGGCCAGAGCCGCGAAACCACCTACGGCGTGCACGACCGACGATCCGGCGAAGTCGACCGCGCCGTTACCGATCCCGTAGTTGGCGCCCAGGGTGGCGAGCCAGCCGCCGCCCCAGATCCACATGCCGTAGAGCGGGTAGACGACTATGGCCATGAATACGCCGAAGGGGATGAACGCCGAGAACTTCCAGCGCTCTGCCATGCCGCCTGTGACGATAGTGGCGGCGGTGTCCATGAACACGAGCTGGAACAGGAAGAAGGCCATCACGCCGGGATCGTAGGTGCCGTCACCCAGAGAGCCGAGCAAGAAGCCCTTGGTGCCGGCGAAGGCGTTCGCGCCGATCTTGACTGCCTCACCCGTGAGAAGCCCTTCGGCACCCGGCGCCCAGTAGAACGCGCCCAGCGAGCCGAACTGCAGGCCGAAGCCCACTGCCCAGTAGGCAAGCGCGCCCACCGCGAAGATGACGAAGTTGGTCATCGCCACGTGCGCCGCGTGCTTGGACCGGCAGAAGCCGGTCTCGACGAGCATGAAGCCTGCCTGCATGAAGAAGATCAGGCCCACGCCCATGATGAGGAAGAAGAAGTTCAGCGCTGTCTTGGTGGTTCCTGCGTCGGCAGCGACCTCCGCAAGAGTCGGGGCGCCGGCGGTTGCCGCTGTGACGGCGTTGATTCCGCCGTAGTTGCCTCCCACCGGATCCGCGTTGGCGATCAGAGCGAGTGCGAACACTGCGACCAGTACGAACAGGGTTGTGCGTACTGCGGCGCGGCGAAGGATCTTGGGTCCTTGCCCTGCGACTACGTCGAAATCAAAGACCCGGTGCATGAAATCACGCACGACCTCCACCTCCTTCGTTGACGTGGCTCGGCTGCTGCCGGGCCGCTTGTCGGGACATGGCGCCGTGCGTCATTGAACGGCTGACCGGGGATGCGCTTCTCCCCGGGACGACCCGCTTCTCGCAGGTCGTGGGCATACCCTACGGGTGCCGTGTTTCGTGGGGGTTTCCGCGCGGACAAATGTGGGTGAAGTCTCGGTTTCGGCCGAGGGGTCTTCCGAGGTGCGCCTGCGGTGCTATACTGGCGCACGCTTTTCGGGGACGTAGCTCAGTTGGGAGAGCACCGGCTTTGCAAGCCGGGGGTCGAGGGTTCGAGCCCCTTCGTCTCCACCAGATACCGACCGGGGCCCGCCTTGTGCGGGCCCCGTGTGTTGCGCGGCATCCCCCCGCGCGGGCATATCGCTGCTGCGACTGGCGTCTCGCGCCGCCGAGGCGGTACGCTTCGGCACACGGAAGAAGCGGCGCTCAACGGGCGCCTCGGCCGGTCGGAGTCCCATGGCAAGCAGCATGAAGCGCCTGCTTCTCGGCAATCCTCTGCACAACCGAGAGGCCGCGCACCAGCGCCTGAGCAATCCGGTCGCCCTCGCGGTGTTCTCGAGTGACGCGTTGTCCTCGGTCGCATACGCCACTCAGGAGATCCTGCTCATTCTCGCGCTCGCCGGCACCGCGTACCTGCAACTCACGCTGCCGATCGCGGGGGCGATCGGCGTGCTGCTCGTCGTCGTGGTGCTTTCGTACCGGCAGACGATCAAGGAGTATCCCGGTGGGGGCGGCGCGTACATCGTCGCCAAGGAGAACCTCGGCACGATACCCGGCCTGGTCGCTGGCGCCTCGTTGCTCGTCGACTACATCCTCACTGTGGCGGTTTCTGTCTCCGCCTCGGTGGCCGCCATCACTTCAGCACTACCCGCCACCGCGCCCTATCGCGTGCCGATGGCGGTCTTCTTCGTCCTGCTGCTCGCCGCGGCCAACCTGCGCGGAGTCAAGGAGTCCGGAGCGCTCTTCGCCGGACCCACCTTCGCCTTCGTCGGACTCATCGGCTTCACGGTCGTTGCGGGCCTGTGGCGCTTCGTCAGCGGCCAGCCCTTCACCGTTCCGCCGCCCGCCGAGCCGTTTGAAGCGGTGCAGGCGTTCACGCTCTTCCTGCTGCTCAAGGCGTTCGCCTCGGGGTGCACGGCCATGACCGGCGTCGAGGCGATCGCCAACGGCGTCCAGGCGTTCAAGCAACCCGAGGCCAAGAACGCCGCCAAGACGCTTCTGTGGATGGCCGGCATACTGCTCTTCCTGTTTCTCGGGCTTTCGCTCATAGCCGTGCTCGCGGGAGTGCAGCCGAGCGAGTCCGAGACCGTGATCAGCCAGATAACGCGCACGATGTTTGGGACGGGGTGGTTCTACTACACCATCTCGGCCAGCGTCGCGGTGATTCTCGTGCTGGCAGCTAACACCGCCTACGCCGACTTCCCGCGGCTCGCATCGTTCGTGGCCGACGACGACTTCCTGCCGCACCAGCTCAGGGACCGCGGCTATCGGCTCGTATTCAGCAACGGGATCGTGCTGCTCACGCTTGCGTCGATTGCTTTGCTGGTCATCTTCGGTGGCGTCACCACGCGGCTGATACCTCTCTACGCGATCGGCGTCTTCACGTCTTTCACGCTGTCGCAGACGGGCATGATCCTGCACCATCTGCGCGAGAGGGAGCCGCATTGGCAGCTGGGGCTTGCGATCAATGCCTTCGGAGCGGCGACCACCGCGCTCGTCGGCGTGGTCATCGCCACCGCGAAGTTCTCCGATGGCGCCTGGATCGTGCTCGTTCTGATTCCCGTGATCGTCTACTACTTCTTGTGGGTGCGGCACCAGTACGATCGCGCTCGTTCGCGCCTCAAGCTCGAGCCCGACGAGCTCACCGACCTGAACTGGCAGGCCTACAACCGCATGCACAACCACGTGATCGTGCTGGTCAAGGACATCGACCGGAGGCTGGTCGGCGCGCTTCGGTACGCCAAGAGCCTCAAGGCCGACGTGGTCGAAGCGGTCACCGTCGACGTGTCGGGCGACCCGGGCAAGGTGCGCGCCAAATGGGACGCTGCGGGGCTTGGTATCCGATTGCGGGTGATCGAATCACCCTACCGCGAGATCATCCCGGTGATCCTCGACTACGTACGCTCGATACCGCGGCCCACCGAGGACCATGTGATCACGGTCATCATGCCCGAGTACGCCGCCGAGAACCCCGCCGACCAGGTGTTGCACGACCAGACGTCGTTCTGGCTCAAGGTGCAGCTGTTCGGCGAGCCGGGCGTCATCCTGACTGACGTGCCCTACCGCGTCGAAGGACGCAAGTTGCTGCCCCAGCCGGTGCCGCTGAGACGCGACGGGCGCAGCGCCAGGTAGAGCCGCCGCGGGACTACTGGGCGCGAGCCGTCACGCGTCGTGGCGCGCTGGCACTCCGAATGCGGCGTGGATGTCGTCGTCCTGAGCGCCGTCCGAGAGCAGCAGGATCTGGTCGCCGGCGAACAGTCGACTGTCGCCCCGCGCAAGCTGCACGGTCCCGTCGGCTGCGATGATCGCCATCACCTGAGCGTTCGCGGGTAGCGAGATCTCGGAAAGCGTCTTGGTCTCGGCTTTCGAGCCCGCCGGCAGCGTGATCTCCTCGATCGAGAGGTTGTCGGCCTGCAGGCGCAAGAGCGTGATCAGGTCGCCGAAGCCGAGGTCCTTCTCTATCAGGCCGTAGATTACCGATGAGGCTGACACGGCGACGTCCACGCCCCACTCCTTGTCGAAGAGCCACTCGTTGTCCGGGTGGTTGATCCGCGCGTAGACCGTCTTGACGTCGTAGTGTTTCGAAAGCATGGCGACGACCAGGTTGTCCTCGTCGTCACCGGTGACGGTCACCACCAAGTCGGCGCCGGGCACGCCCGCACGCTCGAGGACCTCCGGCTCGCACGCGTCGCCCTCGAATACGTCGACGTTGGGCAGCATCTGCCGAACCTCGGCGACCCGCTCGGCGCGGGACTCGATCATCGAGACCTCATGCGAGCGGACCAGCTTGCCCGCCAGGAACTTGCCGGTCTTGCCGCCGCCCACGATCACGATCCGCATCGTCGCTCCTACTCCAACTCGAAGAGCTGCTTGAGCTCGTCCAGCGCGTCACGAGTCACGGTCAGGAAGAGCCGGTCGCCCTTCGCCAGCTCGAATCGGCCTTGCGGCAGCGAAGCGACGCCGTCGCGAACGAGCGCTGTGACGACGATCCTTCCCGGAAGCTCGATGTCGACGACGCGCCGGCCGGTGAGTCGCGTGGGCACCTCGACCTGCAGGGTGAGTGCTTCGCCGCCCCCGTAGACCGCGTCGGTACGCAGCGTCGGCTCCAGGATCATCGCGAGCAGTTGCGAGCTTGCCCACTGGACGCTGGTGATGGTGGGGATGCCGAGTCGCGCGTAGATCGCAGCGCGCCGGGGGTCGAATATGCGAGCGACCACGGTGGGCACCTCGAAGCGCTCTCGGGCGATCCTCGCGCTCACGATGTTGCTGTTGTCGCCGCTGGTGACCGCGGCGAAAGCGCCCGCCCGCTCGATTCCCGCCTTGACGAGTGTGTCGCGGTCGAAGACCTCCCCGGTCAGCTTGAGCCCCTTGAGGTCGGTTCCGCCCTCGGCGAACACAGCCCGGCTGTGGTCGACCACCGATACGGTGTGGCCTTCGTTCTCGAGCATGTGGGCAAGCGCCCTTCCCACGCGGCCGAAGCCGCCGATCACAACGTGCATGAGCCGCCTCCACACGCGGATGTTTCGATGTCGCACCATGCTAGTACCCCGCGAAGTCTTGCGCTACCTGGGCCCGGGGTCTCCCGCCTCCTGTGCGGGTACGATGTGAGTAGGACGCCAGCGGCATTGAGGGAGAGCATGCGAATCCACGTCATCAGGCACGTGCCCTTCGAGGGACCTGAGCTGATCGCCGAGTGGGCCAAGACGCACAAGCACGATCTCACTGAGTCGTTCGCACTCACCGAGGAGTACCCACGCTTCGACGAGGTGGAGCTCGTCGTGGTGATGGGCGGGCCGATGGCCGCCGACGATCACGTGACCAGCCCGTGGCTGGCCGCCGAGAAGCGTTACCTGAACCGCGCGGTCTCACAGGGGGTCGCCATCTTCGGCGTGTGTCTGGGAGCGCAGATACTCGCCGAGGTCGCGGGTGGCCGAGTCTGCCGCAACAAGAAGTTCGAGGCGGGCTGGTTCCCGGTCAAAGCGACGCCGGACGCCCGGACCGACCCGATCTTCTCGGCGTTCCCGGACGGGCTGGTCGCGGGGCACTGGCACGGCGACACGTTCGATCTTCCCTCGGACGCCCGTCCGATGCTGAGCAGCAAGGCGACGCCCAACCAGGCCTTCTCGCTGGCCGGTGGCCGCCTCGTCGGGCTGCAGTGCCACCTCGAGTGGACGCCACAGGCGCTCGCGAAGCTCGTGGAGGAGTGCGGTGACGAACTCGCCGTGGGAGGGCGCTACGTTGCGTCGCCCGAATCGATGCTCGGCGAGGCGCAAGAGCGGATACCGGCGTGCCGCGACGCGCTCTTCGGGGTGCTGGATTCGATCGAGAAGGTCGCAAGGCGAAGGTGATGGCGGCCATCGTAGAGGTGTCGGGAGTCACGAAGCGGTTCGGGGACGTGACAGCGGTCGATGGCGTGAGTCTCGACATCGCCGAGGGCGAGATATTCGGGTTGCTCGGACCCAACGGCGCAGGCAAGACCACCGCGATATCGATGATCTCGTGCCTTCTGGCTCCCGATGAGGGCGACATCCGCGTCGCCGGGCACTCCGTGATCGGAGGCTCGATCGGGGTGCGCCGAGCGCTGGGGATCGTCCCGCAGGAGATTGCGCTCTACCCCACGCTCACCGCCGCCGAGAACCTCAGGTTCTGGGGCCGCATGTACGGGCTGTCCGGCAAGGCGCTCGACGAGGCGGTCAGCTACGGGCTTGCGATGGCCGGCCTCGAGGACAAGGCGAAGGTGCGCGTCGAGACCTTCTCGGGAGGTATGAAGCGGCGCATCAACATCGCCGCAGGTATCCTGCATCGGCCCACGGTCCTGCTGATGGACGAGCCGACAGTGGGCATCGACCCGCAGAGCCGCAACCACATCCTCAGCACGGTGCGCGACCTCAACCGCGAGGGCATGACGGTCGTCTACACGAGCCACTACATGGAAGAGGTCGAGGCACTGTGCGACCGCATCGCGATCGTCGACCACGGCCGGTGTATCGCACTGGGCACGCTCGATGAGCTGCGCGCGCTCGTGGGAGACGAGGACCGCGTCAGGATTCGCGTGGGCGATGACGCTGAAGCCGTCACTGCAGCGCAGGGCGACGAGAACGCAGCGGACGACGCGGAGCCGCTCGAATCGGTGCCGCCACCCGCAGAGGTGCTCGCTGCTCTCGAAGGAATCCGCGCGCTCGACGGGGTGACACAGGCCGAAGTCAGCGGTCAGTCGCTGGAGGTGCTGGCGCACGACGCCGCCGCAGTGCTGGGCGGCGTGGTCGAGGCTGTCACTCGTGCGGGCGCGCACGTGCGGGCGGTCGAGGTCGTCGAGCCGAATCTCGAGAGCGTGTTCCTGCACCTCACGGGCAGAGGGCTGCGCGACTGATGCTGCGCTCCTGGTACATCGCGCTCAAAGACGTCTTGGTGTGGACGAGGGACCCCGCCGCTCTCGGCATCCTGCTCGGCATGCCGCTCGTGCTGATCTTCATCCTCGGCTCGGCGCTGGGCGGAGTGGCCGATGGCGGCGGCTCGATCGACGTGGCGGTGGTCGATCTGTCCCGCGGTTCGGTCACTGCGGTCGGCTCGGCCAAACCGCCTTCCGATGAGCTCGTCGATGCTCTGCTGGACTCCGAGCGCCTGGCCGACATGTTCGTCATCCGGCGCCTGCCGAGCGAGCGGATCGCCCGGGCGGAGCTGCGGGCCGGGCGCATCTCGGCTGCGCTTGTCGTTCCGGCGGGCTTCGACTCGGACGTCTCCAGCGGCCGGGCCGTGAATCTGGTCGTGCTGAAAGACCCCGCCAGCGAGATGGCCGCCGCGATCTGGGAGACGGTCGTCACGTCGTTCGCCGCCCGCTTCTCGGCGGCCTCCGTGAGCGTGCAGACCGTGATGGAGACGGTGCAGCGCGGCAATCCCGCTGCGATGGCGACCGGGGGTGGCGCGCTCGTGGCCCGAGCGATCGAGGCGGTGACCGCCGAGGACGCGCTGAGCAAGGTGGACGTGGTCGACTCTGCGGCGACCGGTGTCGTGCACGTCACCGCCATCGACTACTACGGGCTGTCGATGGTCTCGATGTTCCTGATGTTCGGCGCGATGTTCGGCGCGTTCTCCACCATCAAGGAGAACCGCGAGCAGACGATGAACCGCATGCTGACGACCCCCTCTCCGAGGTGGGCGATCGTCGGCGGCAAGATGCTGTCGGTGTTCGCATTGGGGATGTCGCAGTTCCTCGTGTTGTACCTGTTCACGCGATTCGTGTTCGGCGTGGAGTGGGGCGGAAACATGCTCGCCACGTTCGTCGTCGCAGCGGCCGAGATGCTCGCGGTGACCGGTCTGGCGACACTCATCGCGTCGTTTGCCCGCTCCGAGCGGGCCGCGGGCGGCATCGGCCCGTTCGTCATCCAGATCCAGGCTCTGATCGGCGGGGCGTTCTTCGCGATCGCGGTGCTGCCCGAGTGGGTGCAGCCGGTCCGCTACTTCTCGGTGATCGGCTGGACGATGGAGGCGTGGACGGCGATCCAGACCCGCAACGCGGGGCTGCTCGATGTCATCGGACCGGTTGCCGCGCTGTGTGCCATGTCGGCGGTGCTGTTCATGGTGGGCGTATGGCGCATGGAGGACTCGCGATGAGACGAGTGCTCGCCATGGCCGGGCTGAACCTGACGCAGATCTTCCGCGACCGCACCGAGCTGTTCAGCGTCATCGTCCTTCCGCTGATGCTCACGTGGGTGTTCGGAGCGGCTTTTGGCTCCGGTGGCGGCGGCCGTGCGCTTGGCGTGCCCGTCGCCGATCTGGACCGCACGGTCTACTCGGCGCGCATCATCGCTGCCATCGACGAGCCCGTCTCGTCCGACGCCCTGCGCGTGAGCGAGGCCTCGGCCCGCAAGCTGGTGGCCGACGGGCAGGCGCCGGTGGCCGTCGTGATCCCGCAGGGTTTCGGTCAGCGGATCGAGGACGACAAGACGGCGCGGGTCTACGTGATCCGCGACCCTTCCTCGGCGTCGGGGCAGACCGTCGTACAGGTTGTCGAGGGTGCGGCCACCCGTGTGGCGGCCGACGCGGAGGCCGCTCGGGTCGCCGCCGGCGCTCTGCAGGGGAGGGAGGAGTTCGAGCACATCTTCCTCTATGCGGACGGCCTGTGGAGCCCCGACCCGCCTGTGGGCGTTGAGTCTCGCGTGGTGTTGGCGAGCGCGGCACGCGCGAACGAGCTCGAGGCGCCAGCCAACACCCAGTACTCGCTGGGGTTCACGGTCTTCTTCGTGACGATGGTCGCGCTCGGCAGCGCCGGCGGCATCCTCGAGGAGCGAGAGATCGGAACGCTGCGGCGCCTGCTCGCCGCCCCGCTGCGGCGCAGCCAGATCCTGCTGGGCAAGTCCCTGGGTGTCGCGCTGGTCGCGAGCTTCGAAGCCGCGTTGCTGGTGGGCTTCGGCGCACTTGTCTTCGGCGTGCCGTGGGGGACCGACCCGGTTCCGGTCGCCTTGCTGCTGTTCTCGCTCGTTCTCGCGTCGACAGGCCTCGGCATCATGATCTCGGCCCTGGTTCGGACGCGCAGCCAGATGTCTGCGCTGACGCCCATCGTCTCGACTGCATTGGCGATGCTCGGCGGCTGCTACTGGCCGATCGAGATCGCGAGTCCGTTCATGCAGCAACTGGCGCGACTCACGCCTACGGGTTGGGCGATGATCGGCCTCAAGGACGTGGTCGCGCGCGGGCTTGGCCTACAGGCCGCGCTACTGCCGAGCGTCGTACTGCTGGGGATCGCGGGCTGCACGTTGGCGATCGGGATACCGCGGCTCAAACTCGAGTAGGCGCTGGGCGGATTCGGATACCGAGGGCCGCTCTCATCGACTACCATCAGGCGCATGACTTCCGAGAAGGTAGCGCCTTCCACCTGGCTCGCCATCGGCATCGCCCTACTCTTGTGGGCGTCGGCGTTTCCCGGCATCCGCGCCGCACTCGCTCCGGCTGGCGGCACCCCGGGTCCCGACGGCTACGGTCCCGCCACGCTCGCGCTGCTGCGTTTCGGCACCGCGTCGCTCGTGCTGGCCGTCTACGCCGTGTTCGCCAGGGTTCGCGTGCCGCGCAAGGAGGACCTGCCGCGCATCGTGCTTGCCGGGTTGCTGGGCATCACGATCTACCACATCTGCCTCAACATCGGCGAGCGCACCGTCGAGTCCGGCGCGGCAGCGCTGCTCATCTCGCTTTCGCCGATCATCACCGCGCTGCTGTCCGCGGTCTTCCTGGGCGAGCGGCTACGGCCGTGGGGGTGGGGAGGCATCGCCATCTCGTTCGTGGGCGCGGCGGTCGTGGCGCTCGGCACGAGCGAGGGGGGGCTGACGCTCGACCTGGGCGCGCTGTTCATCCTGACGGCGACGGTGTCGACCTCGTTGTACTTCCTGGTGAGCAAGCCGGGGCTGGCGAAGTACTCGGCGACCGAGTTCACCTCGTACGCCATCTGGGCGGGAACGATCCCGATGCTCGTCTTCGGGCCGTCGCTCCTCTCACAGATGCAGACCGCGCCTGTCTCGGCTACGGTCTCAGGCATCTACCTGGGCATCTTCCCGGGCGCCATCGCCTACGTGCTGTGGGGGTACGGGCTGTCCAAGATGTCGGCGAGCCGCGTATCGGCGTTCCTCTACCTGCAGCCCGCCAACGCCGCGATCATCGCGTGGTTCTGGCTGGGCGAAGTGCCGACTGTCGCGGTGATCGTGGGCGGCGTCTTGGCGATCGCCGGTGTCGCGGTGGTGAACACGCTCGGGCAGGTCAAGGTGACCGATGAAGCGATCGAGCTCGCCGAGGAGGGCGCCCATGGCTGAACCGGTGATCGAGCGGGTGGCCGACCACGATGCCGAGAGCCTCGAGCTGGTGCGTGAGCTCTTCCGCGAGTATCACGAGTGGCTCGGCGAGGTGGTCTGCTCTGTGCGCCTTGCCGAGGAGATCGCGAATCTACCCGGGCCCTACGCGGCGCCTTCAGGCGCGCTGTTCCTGGCCCGAGTCGCGAAGGAGGCCGCACCGGTCGGGTGCATCGGGGTGAGGCCGCACCACGGCTCGGCGTGCGAGATCAAACGGCTCTACGTGAGGGCCCAGGCGCGCGGCACGGGGTTGGGCGGTATGCTCGTCCGCACGGCGATCGAGACCGCCCGGGAGCTGGGATACGCCGAGGCGCTCGTGACGACCCTGCCCGACACGATGCCGGTTGCTGCCGCGATGTACGAGCGGCTGGGGTTCTTGGAGACAGAACCGTTCCTCGACATGAGCTACGTGGACGGCAGCGTGCGCATGACGTATCTCAGCCTGAGGCTGTAGGGTCCGCGCGGCGCGCCCGCGCCACCACTACCTGATCGAGAAGCCTTCAAGCCCCTCGGGTTCCTCATCGACCGCTTGCAGCGCGGTCACGACCGCGTGTTCGGGTCCCCGGCGGCACCACGCGAGGGCGCTCGCCACCGTCTCGGACGAGCCCTCGAAGACCGCCTCGACATCGCCGGCGGGCAGGTTGCGCACCCAGCCCGCGATGCCACGTTGCTCGGCCATCCGTCGAGTGCTCTCCCGAAACCACACGCCCTGCACGCGGCCCTGGACCACCACTCGTATCCGGACCGTTTCCACGGTGCTCCTTATGCCAAGACGACCTGCGGGTATAGTAGGAGCGTTCCCGAATCAGGAGCCATTCGTATGCCCATCGTTCGAATCGATATCCAGTCCGGCAAGACCACCGAGTACAAGCGACAGATCCTTCACGGCGTGCGAGACGCGATCGTGAGCGAGCTCGGTGTGCCCGGCGAACGAGTCATGCAGCGTGTCATCGAGACCGCCCGCGAAGACATCGACGCGAGCGAGGCTCGGTCCGACCGACTCACCATCATCGAGATCACGATGCTGCCGCGCGGCAAGGATCTCAAAGAGGCGCTCTTCCGGGCCATCGCGAACCGGCTTGGGACGGACCCGGGAATCACCCAGCACGACTTAGTCGTGCTTCTGAACGACCCCGCCGCCGAGTGTTTCTTCGTCAACGGACGCATGCTGTGCGACGGGCCCGACGATTCCGAGCCGGGGCCCACCGAGGCGCAGCCGGCAGAGACACAGACGGACGAGCTGTCTGCCGAGCAATCCGATGATGAGCTGGCGACCGGGCCCGTGCCTCCCGAGGAACTCGGTCAATGACGGAGGTGGCAGCGAAACCCCCCGCCGAGCCCGAATGCCGACAAGGTGCGGGCCTACAGCCTCGGCGAGGAGATCGCTAACAGCGTCATCCACGGCCTGGGCATCGGGCTATCAGTGGCCGCGCTGGTGATCCTTGTCGCCTTCGCGACACTCTCGGGCGATCCTTACAAGCTTGCTTCGGCGATCGTGTACGGCATCACCCTGGTGCTCGAGTACACGGCGTCGACGCTCTACCACAGCTTCCCCCAGCCCAGGGTCAAGCACCTGTTCAAGATCTTCGACCACTGCGGTATCTACCTGCTCATCGCAGGCACCTACACGCCGTTTTGCCTCGTCACGTTGAGAGAGGTACCGATTCCGTGGCTGGCAGGCGGCGTGTCGGTCGGCTGGCTGATGTTCGGCGTGATCTGGGGACTGGCAGTCGCGGGAATAGCAGCCGAGGCCTTCTGGCCCTACCGGCCCCGCTGGCTGTCGGCGGCGGTCTACCTGGGCATGGGTTGGATGGTCGTGTGGTCGGCCGGGCCGCTAACAGCCAATCTCGACCCCGCGGGTGTGTGGCTGCTGGTCGCCGGCGGTCTCGCCTACACGGTGGGGACGGTCTTCTACGTCATGAAGAAGGTCAAGTACATGCACGCCGTGTGGCACGTGTTCGTGCTCGCGGGCAGTGTCTGTCACTTCCTGGCCGTCCTGATCTTCGTCATCATCAAGGGGTAGACGAGGTCGAGCCGGACTTCTCGGTGGGCTTGTCCTTCACCCCTGGCAGCGTCGCGTCGTTCTCGTAGCCACGGCTTTCCCAGTAGCCCTTGAAGTCGGTGTCGTTGCTGACCTCGATCTCGGTGACCCACTTCGCCCATTTGTAGCCCCACTGGTCCTCGGCTACCACTTGGAACGGGAAGCCTCGCTCCTTGGGAAGGTCGATGCCGTTCATCTTGTAGGCGAACAGGAGGTTCTGGCCGACGACCTTCTCGAGCGGCAGCGAGGTCGAGTAGCCGTCGTAGCAGCGGAAGATCACGGTCTTCGCGTTCGGGTCGTAGCCCGCCTGCTCGAGAAGGTCGGCGAGGCGCACGCCTTCCCACAGGATGTCGACGCTCCAGCCCTCGACGCAGTTCAGCGTGACGACCTTCTTGTACGACTGGCGGTCGATGACATCGTCGTAGGTGAGCGTGAGCGGCTTGTCGACCTCACCGGTGACCTTGAGGGTGTAGCCGTCCAGGTCGACGTCCTGCGGTCCCTTGATCGAGTTCTCGCGAAAGTCGGCCACCGAGTCGAGGCGCTTGCCCTGGTACTCGTTGATCTCGGCGCTCTTCAGGTCGATCGGCTGGTCGGTCTTGGCGTCGGTGGGCGGGCCTGCAAGAAGCCCGCAGCCGGTCAGTGCCAACGTCGCGATCGCCAGAGCAGCCGTCGACGTCATGTCGAGCGATGCCCATGCGAGTACTCGTATCTCGTGGTGCGGCGCGTCGGCGCCACAGGTGCCGTAAGGGGTATGTTCCCGACGAATACGATTCGAGGAGCGTGACTTTGGCGGGCGGGTTCACAACGCGGGTCGAGAGCATCGAGCGCTGCGGCGCCGATGTCGTGTTGGTGCGTCTAGCGCGTCCGGAGGAGTACACGTCCAAGGCCGGACAGTGGTTCCGGCTCACGCTGGATACCGCCGAGGGCGCGGAGACGAAGACGTTCACCAACGCCGCGGCGCCATCGGACGGCTGGCTCGAGATCGCAACGCGCATCTCGGGCTCGGCGTTCAAGGCCCGGCTGGAGCGGCTCGGCGTGGGCGACGACGTCGAGATTGCAGGTCCCGGCGGCAGGCTCTCATTGCCCCCCGACACACGCCGCGTGGCGTTTCTGGTGGGTGGTGTGGGGATCACGCCAGCGAGGAGCATCCTGCGCGAGGCTGCGCGCCAGGGACGCGGCTTCGACGACGCGCTCGTGTTCTACGGCAGCCGAGACGCCACCTGTATCCCGTACCTCGACGAGCTGCTCGCGATGTCCTCGGCGGGAGTGCGTGTGGTGAGCGTTCTCGAGCATCCGGACGCCGACTGGCAAGGCGAGCGGGGCTTCGTCACCGCAGGACTCGTGGACCGCCACGGCGACATCTGCGATGGTCGGCCGGTGTTCGTGTCAGGGCCGCCTCCGATGGTTGAGGCGATGCAGACGGTGCTCGACGAGCTGGGTGTTGACGCGGCCCAGCGAAGGATCGAGTGGTTTGGCGCCCCTACGCGTCCCGGTCTCGGGTAGAGTGGATACAAACAGTACGGGGGAGTCCGGCATCTGACCGGATTGCTGACGGAGGGAGCAAGCGATGGAGTTGCTGGCCAAGACGTGCAACACCGAGACGATGAACGCCCAGCGGATCTTGGCACGCTCGTTCGTGCTTGTCGGCGGGCTGTTCTGGGTGTTCATGTCGTGGGGTGCCGCTTGGGCGTACCAAGGCGCTCCGCTGACCGTCGCGCTCGGCGGCGCCCTGATCTATGCCGCCATCATCGCGGTGATCTTCATCGTCGGGCTGTTCTACGAGCGACTTACCGCGCTGATCCTGGTGGTCGGAGCGGTGGCGCTCGTGGTATACGGCATCATCGGCGGGTGGGAGACCGGAGTATGGGCGACCGTGTTCTTCTTCTTCATCCTGCCGATGCTCATCGCCGCGCTTCTGTACTTCCTTGCTGCGCGGATGCAGAAGATCTGCGAGATGAAGTCCTAGCTCCTCGACCGGACTCTAGAGCTTCTCGGCGACGTCCACCTGCAGTGACTGCGGGTGGATGACTTCGACTATGCGGATGTCGCTATCCGCCAAGTCGACCTCGTCGGGCGAGTGGAGTTCCGCTCCGCAGTCGTCGTAGGCCACCCGCACCACAGGAGCGAGGGGGTCTTCGCCTGGGCGGCAGACGACGCCGACGGAGTGATCCGACAGGCGCACCAGACATCCAACCGGGAAGACGCCGAGCGCTGAGGCGAAGAGCCGCACGAAGAACGGGTCGAGCAACGTGCCGCCCTCCCGAAGGACCTGCACTACCGCCTTGTCGGGCGTCAGGGGCTTGAACTCGCTGTTCAGAACAGGGCTCGTGAGGTTCTCGTAGCGGTCGGCGATCGCGACCATGCGGCTGTACGGGTGAGGGTGGTAGCCGTCCGTGCGCTCCGGCCAGCCCGAGCCGTCCGCGTGCATGTGGTGCTCGTACGCGACGAGCATGGGCGCCGGATCCTCGAGCGCGACGCGCTGCAAGATCTCCGCTCCTACCCGCGGGTGCATCTGGCGCATCGGCTCGGCCTGCATCATGTCGCCGCGATCGAACGCGGACTTGCCTACGTCGTGCAGAAGCGCCGACATGCCCAGTGACTGCAGCCCCTCCTCGGGCAGGCCAAGGCGTTGTCCCAAAGCCAACGCGTAGATCATGACGTTGAGGGAGTGGAAGAGATCGCGTTCGCCCGAACCGCTGATCGTCGCGAGTCCCAGTACGGCCGGGGGGTCGTTGAGTAGCCGCTGCATCACCGAGCCGACAAGCGCGCCGGTCTCGCCGATGTCGCCGCCCCCGGCAGCGAGACGCTGCTGGACGCGCCGAAGCGCCGCGAGTGCCCGCTGGTACATCATGCGGTCCGCCTGCCGCTGGCGGTCCTTCTCGGCGCTCTCCTCGTCGTCTTTCGTGAGCACCGCCACGTTGATCGCTGTGACGCCGCGTGCCCCCAGCTCCTCCTCGACGTCGAGGCTGGGCGTGGGGCGAAGGGAGAGGACCTCTACAAGGCCCAGAGCGTCCTGCATCGTGGCTCCGGGGTGGAAGGTGAGTGACTCGATGTTTCGTGCCTCGAACGCCTCGGCGAGTGTCTCGGCGTTGCGGGCATCCGCAGGCACGGCGGTGCTGTTCGAGTAGAGGCGCCCCTCGTAGCAGTTGAGCGCGAGCGGCCCCAACGCTGTGGCCTGCGCTATCGCGTCGACCAGCGCGTCGAGCGCTGCGCTGTACTCCGGGTGCGTGGGAGGGTATAGCTGGATCGCGCGCCGGGCGCTGATGACAGTGCTGACGATCGCCTCTGCGCTGCTCATGCTGTACGGGCCGTCCCTGCTCGAAGCTTCTGGGTCTTGGCGACCAGCTCCTGCACCTCATTGAAGTGCCCGCGCTTTATCAGCGCGCGGCGGCCGGCGATTCTGGCAAGTGCCATGTCCGCTTCGGGACCGGGCAGATGCGTGAGCGCGACAATCATCTCACGAGCTGCGGCGTAGTCGGCCGTATCGAGGTCGAGTTCTCCGAGGCGCTCCGAGATGGCTGCCGCCGCCTCGGCTGTGCCCGAGCGCGCGAGCGTGCGGGTGGCCGCGATCGCGACCTCCGCGGAGGGATCGTCGAGCGCGCGGGCGCAAAGCTGCATGGCGCGCGGGCCGCCGTTGCTCGAGGCGCCCATCACGACTTCTCGGCGAGACTGCGCATCGGTGCGCGCCATCATCGCGTCGACGGTCGCCATCGAGCGCTCGTCGCTCTCCGAGAGCAGCCGGGCCGCGAGTGGCGCGAGTTCGTGCCACTCGGCGTTGGGGGCGATGTCGTTGAGCACGTCGATCGTCTGGCGACCGACGAGTTGCTCGGCGACGCGCAGCCCGTCGGATTTCAGAGCCAGCGACTGCGAGACGAGCAAGCGAGGCCCGGCTTGGCCGGCGTTGCGCATGAACGCGCGCGCCGCGTCGGCCAGCGACGGGTCGTTCACGACCGCGGCGATGAGTGCGGCCATCGTCGCGGGTCCCACGGCCTTCGCGCGCACCTGCGAGATGCGGCCGGTGAGTTCGGGCCACGGGCTCGACTGTGCGTGCTCGCGTTCTGACAGCTCGGCCAGGATACGCGCCGCGAGCTCTATGTCGCCCTGGGCGATCAGGCCGGGCACCATGGCCGCCAGGCTTTCGATCGTGCGGCAGAACAGCTCGAAGTCCTGCTGCTGGTCGAGCAGCGAGATCATGGTGCGCACGCCGATCGCGGAGATGGCCTTCTGGGAGCCGATCACCGCGGTGCGTGCCTTCTCGACGGTCTCCTCGGGCAACGTCGCAACGTCGGCGACGGCGCGGTACGAGCGGTCGAGGTCCACCAGCGCGGGTTCGGGTATGACCGAGCCTCGAACGTCGAGCATGTGACCGAGGAACGACGCCTCGTCCGAGGTTCGCCCCGCGTTTGGCAGCATCGCCTGGACCTCGGCGCGCACCTCAGCGGTGACGCGCTCGAGCGGCAGTCGGGTCAGGGCGTGCGAGAGCGAGAGCATGTTCTTGCCGAATATCCCGCCCAGCACAGAGCCGGCGATCTCAGAAGGGGCCAGCAGGCCGAACATCTCGGCTGCGAAGTCTCGTACGGGCCCAGCCTCCAGCGACAGTGCCATCAGACCGTCGCGGGCGTCCGAGGACTGAGTCAGGAACGTGGTGGCGATACCGCCGACAAGCGTCTGGTATCCCGAGGGGCCGGCTACGCGGACGAGCTCCATCAGACCGTCGGCGAAGGCCGCGGGGTCACCGCAGGCAGCGGCTCCAAACCATGCTGAGAGGCGGCCCGGGTCGGCGATCAGCTGCCGCAGGAACTCGTCGACGTCTTCGACCTCGGGCCCGAAGCCCACGTCGACCGACGTGAGCTGCACTTCGGTCACCCGCACCCGGTGGACTCCAGCTGCAGCAAGCAGTTCCGCTATGCCGCCGTGTTCGCGAACGTAGTCGGGCGATCCGCCTACAGTCGAGAGGAACCCTATCAGCTCTTCCCCGGTCACCTCCGGCTCGATCTGGATACTCGAGACGGCGTGGTCGCGCAGCTCCTGCAAGAGGTCGGACATGCTCACCGAGCCCGCGTGCAGCGGTTCGTCGTTCCACACGAGCCCGTCACGGGTCACGCCGAGAATGAGGTCGAGTTGGCCGGTGACGAAGTACTGCGAGAGCGAGTCGAGCGCCACGGCGATGGACTCGCGCGGGATCGGGCTGGTGGCCGGGTACAGGCGCAGGGACTTGCCTGCGGACGCAAGCGCGCGGACCGTAGCCAGAAGCTCGCTCATGCCTGTTGTCTCGAACACGCGTCGTCCCTCTCGCAACGGGCGCACGCTAGCGCCACGACACTCCTCCCTTGCGTTATCGGGAGATGGATGAGAATGGTTGACACTTTCTGTGCAGGTCAACGCGTGAGCGGAGATGGCCCGTTTCCGCCTGTCGGATACTGGTAACCTACTGAGCATGCGCAGCGCATGGTTCGAAATCGTCCTCATCATCGTGCTCGTCGCACTCAACGGGTACTTCGCCGCAGCCGAGATCGCGCTTATCAGCGCCCGCAAGGCGGCGCTCAAGAAGCGCGCGGAGGCGGGATCCTCGGGGGCAAAGGCAGCCCTATCGCTGACCGAGGAACCCACACGGCTGCTCGCCACTATCCAAGTGGGCATCACGCTCGTGGGCATGCTTGCTTCGGCGGCGGCAGCGGTCACCCTCGCGGCTCCGATACAGGCGTGGCTCGAGGGCCTGGGCATCGCGTGGCTCTCGGGGGTGGCTGCGGGCCTCTCGGTCCTGCTCGTCACGCTCGTGGTCGCGTACGTGACGCTCATCTTCGGCGAACTCGTTCCCAAGCGACTCGGGCTCCAGCGTGCCGAGAAGGTGGCCATCGCGGTGGCCGGGCCCGTTTCGGTGCTCGCCAAGATCATGGCGCCAGTGGTGTGGTTCTTGTCGGCTTCGACATCCACGGTGGCGCGCGCAGTGGGCATCAGGCCCGACGCGAGCGCCGCCGCCGTCTCCGAGGAGGAGATCAAGCTCCTCGTCACCGAGCAAGGGTCTCTGCTCGAAGAAGAGAAGCGGATGATCCACGAGATCTTCGAACTCGGGGACACGGTCGCGCGCGAGATC
Organism: uncultured Actinomycetes bacterium; assembly: GCA_963702525.1. Taxonomy (GTDB): domain Bacteria; phylum Actinomycetota; class Coriobacteriia; order Anaerosomatales; family PHET01; genus CAVPCY01. The sequence goes on from CAVPCY010000020.1 coordinate 82,437, forward strand.
ATGGTCCCCCGGGTGGACATGGTGCTCGTCGAAGACACTCACAGCGTTCGCGAGGCGACCGAGATCATGCGCGGAACCGGCTACTCCCGCGTCCCGGTGTTTCACGAGGACCGAGACCGCATCGTGGGCGTGGCGCTGCTCAAGGACCTTGTGGGGCCGCTCGCCGAGGGGCGAGGTGACGGTCCGGTCACCGAGCATCTCAGGCAGCCGGTGTTCGTTCCCGAGACCAAGGGCATCCTGCCCCTGCTCTCCGAGATGCAGACGCACCGCAATCAAGTGGCGATCGTGGTCGACGAGTACGGCGGAACCGCAGGGCTCGTCACCGTCGAGGACATCGTCGAAGAGGTCGTGGGCGAGATCGCCGACGAGTTCGACCGCGATCGGCGCTACATCACGCAGGTCGCCGAAGGCGAGTGGGTCCTCGATGGACGGCTGCCGATCGAGGACGCGTCGGGGCTCGGGCTTCCGGTGGAAGAGTCCGACGAGTACGAGACGATCGCCGGCTGGCTGCTCGCCGAACTCGGGCACATTCCCGTTCCAGGAGAGAGGCACGTCGCACAAGGGTACGAGTTCAGGGTGCAGGCGATGCGACGCCGTCGCGTAGCGCGGCTGCACGTGAACGCCATCGCACCCGTTTCAGAGGAGACAAGAGATGACGGAGGAGCCTAACGTCGAGTCGGGCCAGCAGGCCCCGCCTCCCGTACCACCGGTAACGTCCTCGCCAACCGTCACGCCCTCGTCAGCCGCACCCCAGCCTCCCTCCGTGGTCCCGCCGGTGCAGCCGCCCACGGTGCAGCCGCCGGTGCCACCTGCCCCGGAGCCACCGCCGCCCGATGGCCAGGGTCGCCGCAGCGGGGTGACGGCAGGCATCGTGCTGATCCTCGTCGGCGCCGCACTGCTGCTCGCTCAGTTCGTGCCGGGTGTGTCGCTGTGGCAGCTTTGGCCACTGTTCGTGATCGTCCCGGGAATCGTGCAGTGCTTCGTTCCAGGCAAAGACGGCTGGTCCGTGCAGCAGTTCTTCGACGGGCTCGTGACCGTGACCATCGGCTTGATCCTGCTCGCGAATACCACCGGCTACCTCGCATGGGGAGTGTGGTGGGAGATCGTGCAGCTGTGGCCCGTGCTGCTGATCTCGGCGGGGCTCGGGATACTGGGTCGAGCCACCCATCAGGGGTGGTTGCGTGTGGTCGGCACCCTGGTTGTCCTGGCGGCGTTCGCCTACGCCGTGAGCATCTCGTACTACGCTGTGGCACGCCGCGCTGGGTGGGTGCGCCGGGCGGTGAGCCCTTCTCGTTCACTCAGCCGGTCGCCAGCGACCAGGATGCGTCGCTCAGCATCGAGTCGGGCGTGGGCGAGATCGCCTTGGATGGCATGACCGCGCGCAGCGTGACCGTCGAGGGGGTCTCTCCGTTCGGGGCGCCGAGCTTCAGCGCCGATACGGCGGGGGGCACCACAAACGTGGTCTTCAAGCTGACCGACCAGACCGGCTTCATCAGCTATCCCGGCGCGCCCACCGCGCGAGTCGAGGCCAGCCTCTCCGAGTGGACGCCTTGGGACGTGCGGCTGGAGACCGGCGTGTCATCGCTGGACGCCGATCTCTCCGAGGTCGAGGTGAAGAGCCTCGTTCTCGAGACGGGCGTGTCTTCGAGCACGATCCGGCTGGGCGACGCACCCGATGGGCCGGAAGAAGGGCGCGTGAACGTGGAGTCCGGAGTCGCCTCGGTCAAGATCCTGGTGCCGAAGGACTCGCAGGTGCGCGTCGAGTCCGACAGCGGGCTGACCACGCACCAGATCGACCCCGCACTCGTGCCGCTCGGCGGACGCACGTGGGAGACGCCGGGCTTCTCGGCAGCTCAACAGGGCGGCGATCCGGTCTGGATGATCACGACCTCTTCGGGCATCGGCTCGGTCGTCGTGGCGACCTACTAGGAGGATTCGATGAGTGGCAACGACCGGCGGACAGACTGGACGGTACTGGGCGCTGTCGCGCTGATCGTACTGGGCGTGTGGCTGCTGCATGGGACGCATCGGCGGACCATGGTGGAACGCGATCAACCAGGTGATGGGCTGGCTGTCGGCGATCGCCTGGCCGCTCGCGCTGATCGCAGCGGGCGTGCTGCTGCTCGTCGCCGGGCGCAAGGGTGGCCTCGGGAAGGGCTCGGCCAGCGGGAAGCGCCTCTACCGGTCGCGCGACGAGCGGATGGTCGGCGGCGTGCTCGGTGGGCTCGCGGAGTACCTTGGCGTCGACGTCACGTGGGTTCGTATCGGCTTTGTGGTGCTTGCAGTGCTGACCAGCGTCGGACCGGCGATCATCGTCTACGTCATCGCGATGATCATCGTTCCCGAGAAGCCCAAGGGCTCCGGCGTCGAGGCGCCCGTGTGGCCGATGCCACAACCGCCCGGCACAGAGACCGTCCAGACACCGCCGCCGGCCCCGCCGGTGCCGCCCGTGCCTGAGCCGCCTGCGCCCGAACCGCCCGCCCCACCCGCGAGCGATCCGCCGCCTCCGCCTGCACCACCGCAGGCCTGACATGGGTTGGGACATCGACACCGCGTCCGCGACGGCGCCGGGCGACGTCATCGACGGTCACGTGCACCTGTTCACCGTGGGGCTGCTCGAGGAGTACCTCGACTCGCAGCCGCCCGAGGCGATGCAGCGCTTCCGTGCTGCCCTCAAGGAGCGCAAGTTCGGGCGTCGGGGAGACACGCTTCCGGAGATGTCGCCCGAGCAGACCGCGTGCTGGTACGTGGAGCGGCTCAAGGCGGCCGATGTCGCCAAGGCGCTCGTGGTCTCGGTGGCCCCGGACAACCAGTGGACGCGCGACTTCCTCGTGGCGGCCAAGGGCAACGTGCACGCGCTGTGCAACGTCGACCCGCGAGACCCGGGCGCGCCCGAGCTGCTCGAACGCGAGATGAAGGCCGGCTATCGCGGCGTGAAGCTCTACCCGGTGAACCGCTGCTATCGGCTCTCGGACCCGGCGTGCCGTCCCTTCTTCGAGGCCGCGAACGAACTGAAGGCGCACATGATCATCCACTACGGGGTGACCGTGGACCCCACTGGCGACCTGCGCTATGCCGATCCGATCGACCTGTCCCCTGTCGCGCGCGACTTCCCCGACCTGCACTTCATGATCGCCCACTTCGGCGCCGGATGGCTCGACTCGGTCCTTCGCCTGGCGTACCAGTGCAAGAACGTCGGAGTCGACACCAGCGGGACCAACAACTGGATGGACTACTACCTGCCCAAGATGACCCTCCCGGAGGTGTTCGAGCGCTGCCTGACGGCGCTTGGTCCCGAGCGCATCATGTTCGGCACCGACAGCGGCACGACGGCTCCGTACCGGACGTGGATCCGCAACATGCAACAGCGCGTGCTCGAGGAGATCGGCCTTTCCGAGGCCGACCAGGACCTCATCTTGCGCGGGAACGCGGCGCGGATCTTCCGGCTCGACGAACCACTGCTACCCGCAGATACGACAACCAGGAGTTGAGATCATGACCGCCGAGCAACCCTCCAAGGCGCCCCAAAGCGACTACGACACCTTCGTGAACTGGGACAAGCGGCTGGCCAACGAGGGGCCGTTCTTCCGCGAGCTGTTCGAGCGGGAAGGCGTGCGAAAGATCATCGACGTTGGGAGCGGGCAGCGCCAGGCACGCGATAATGTTCGCCACATGGGGGTTCGACGTCATCGCCGTGGACCCGGACGAGTCGATGCTCGAGCAGGCGCACCTGAACGCGGCGGCGTTCGTCCACGATATCGCGGCGGGCAACGGGTCGCTCGACATCGTCGAGGGCGGCTTCGGCGAACTGCACAAGCTCGACATAGGCCCCGCCGACGCCATCACCTGCACCGGCAACGCGCTTCCGCACGTGGCCGGCCGAGACGGGCTCACCGAGGCGCTCGCCGACTTCGCGAGCGTGCTCGTGCCAGGCGGCATCCTCGTGCTGCATCTGCTCAACCATGCGCGCCTGCTCGAGAAGCATCCGCGCACCATCCCGCCCAAGGTGGTCGAAACGCCCGACGGGACGCTCGTGTTCGTGACGAGTGATCGACTACCCGGCTGGCGAGGAGTTCCTCGACTTCGACTTCGTGACGCTGTCGCGAGATGCGGCCGGCGAGTGGAGCGTCGCGAGTCGCCGCTCGCCGCATACCGCGATCCCGGTCTCGCTGCTCGAGTCCGAGCTGTCGTGCGCGGGGTTCGGCCGCGTCCGCTTGTTCGGAGGTCACGACGAGCATCCCCTGACCGACGCCGACGAGAGCGTGATCGTCGTGGCGCAGCGCCGCTAGCAGCCCGAGACGCGCGGGCCGAGCGCGCAGCGTTCGGCCGAGAGCGGCGTCACACGGGTGCACCGGGCAGTCGTATGCGCCCGGTCCGCAGCCCTCGGCGGTCTCGCGAAGCGCCGCGTAGAGGTGGCACAGCGGCAGGCCGGCGACGTTCTGGTAGCACTCCTCGTCGGTCACCTCGGCGACCTGCGCCTCGATGTTGTACGCACCCGCGCATCCCATGAACGTGCCCATCGCCATCCACGCTTCGATCTGGCAGTCGGTGAGCGGCTTCATCGTGACGTTCGTGGTGACCGAGAAGGTGCGCGGCGCGGTCTCGTCGGGGCACTGGATCGCGACCCCCGTGACCACCTGGTGGGTGCGGCCCGCAAGCGAGCGGAGCATCCGCCAGGCGTCCGGCTCGTCCAGCGGCTTGCCCAACACGGCGCCGTCGTGCACGACGATCGTGTCGAAGCACAGCACGACCGCCCCGCGACCATGACCCTCCGCTCGCGCGGCCTCTGCCTTCTCGGCGGCCAGTGAGGCGGCCAGCGCGGGAGGGTCCGCGGCAAGCGGCGAGTCGAGCTCCTCGGGCGTGTCGACGGCCGTGACATCGAAGGGTACGCCGAGCCATTCCAGGAGGCGCCGCCGGCGTGGCGACCGGGAGGCGAGGACGAGCTTGGGGCGAGCGGTGTCGGTCATGGCGCAATGGTAGCGCAGCAACGGGTGCAGACCGCGCCCCCAACGTGCGGTCGTGCGCCTATAATCAGCGTGAGGTGGTGCGTCGGCGTGTGCACCCAGGAGGAGGCTTCGTTGTCCGATTCGCACGACGAGCGTGCGGTTCCGCTCGTTGTCGAGCAGTTTCTCAAGGCCCTCGTCGTCACCAACAAGGCGGTGGGGCTCTACCCACCTTCGAGCAACATCCCCAAGGACACCTCCGAGCAGGCGGTCAAGGCGCTTCACGAGGCGCTGAGCGCCGAGTCGGAACTACGGCTCGTCATCACCAAGCAGGGGCTGTTCTACGAGGATGCGCCGCTCCTTCATGGCAACGCCGCGTACAAGGCGTTCGCCCGCGAGCTCTACAACCGCCACCTCGCCGACGTCCGGTTCCACTCGGGGGCCAAGGCCTCGGACATCGTCGCGTTCCTCTCCATCCTGAAGTACACGCCCGAGGAGGTCGCCGCAGCAGGCGGCTTCGAGTCGAGGCTGTGGGACCGCAGCGTCACCGCCATAACGGTCACCGAGGCCAACGTCACGATCGTCAACGCCGATCAGGTCCTCGACCCCTCGGAGATCGTCAGCCTGTCGCGCGCCGAGATCGAGGAGATGCTCGTCGACTTCCGCATCGGGGCGCCCGCGCGACCGCATGGTGATGGCGCGCTTCGTGGGCGACCCGAACGCGGTGAGCGCGTACCTCAAGGAGGTCTTCGACGAGCAGGCCGACGAGCGCCTCGGTCTGGCCAGGGCGTTCGATCGCTACGCGGAGTTCGCGCAGATCATCCAGTCGATGCCCAGCGCCGAGCTGCGCAATCCGTTGCTGCAGTCCTTGGCCGAGGCACTCAAGCAGGTCGAGCCGGACATGCGGCAGGCGATGCTCGTGGATCACATCCTGCCCCAGGCCCGAACCGACGAGTCACTCGCCGCGGTGCTGTGCGAGATGGACTTCCGAGAACTGGTCGAGCTGGTCATCGAGAACATGGACCCCGAGAGCCAGGCGCACGAGGGTCTCGCGCGCGCCCTCAGGAACCTCTCGGTCATCACGGGCACGGACCGCGACACTCTCGCCGAGGCGGCCGGCGGAGCGATGCGTGCGGCGGGCTACAGCGAGACCGAGGTCGCTGAGGTCATCGAGACGGCTCAGCCCAGCCGCCTGGACCTTCCGGGCAGCGGGGCGAGGACGCTGCCCGTCCGCCGCCCGATCGATGCCGTTCTGCATATGCTCGACGCCGCCAAAGTGGACGAACGCGATGGCGCGCAAGACGAGGGCCTGCGCGCGCTGCAGGAGGAGGCTCGTCTGCGGAGTCACCGACGGTGACGTGATCATGGCGTTTGTGACGCTCGTGCTGGTCGACCACCGGGAGCAGCAGTTCGCCGCGATGATGGCGATGCTCGAGGACTCGCTCGACTTGCTGGTGGAGCGGGGCGACCTCGCGATCGCCGCCGACGCCGCCGATGCACTGCGGGCCGCCGCCGAGAATCCGGCGCTCTCCGAGGAGCAGCGTCGTCGGGTCGAAGCGTCCTTGGGCCGGCTCACCAAGCCGGAGGACATCCGCACGATGGCGCATGCGCTGCGGATCTACCACACCGGCAGCGACGAGAACCAGGCCGCCCGACGCCTGCTCACCTCGCTCGGGCCGCTAGCCATCGACCCGCTCCTCGAGCAGCTTGCCGACGAGCAGGAGATGGCGGTGCGCAAGTCCCTCGTCGAACTGCTGTCCGAGATGGCGCCCTCGTACCTGAGCGAGGTCGGCGCGCACGTCTCGGACGCACGCTGGTACGTGGTGCGCAACGTGGTGAGCATCCTGGCCTCGGCGCACTCCTCGGCGACGTTGCCATATCTGGAGCGAACGCTGCGTCACTACGAGGTGCGCGTGCGCCGAGAGACGATCAGGGCGCTTTCCGGGATCAACGACCGCGTCGCCCACGCGATGCTGGTCAACGCCCTCACCGACGAAGACGCCCAGAACGTCCAGCTCGCGGCGCGCTACCTGGGCACCGCCAAGGTGGCGCTCGGCGGCTCCCTTCGCTCGAGCAGGTCGCTCGCGGCGACGGTCGGGGCAACCGCGACGTCGGCCCGCGCGTGGAGGCGATCGAAGCGCTCGGCAGACTCGGGGCGACGCAGACGCTGCCCACGCTCGAGGGGCTGGCAGGCCGGCGCACGATCATCGGCGCGGGCAAGACGCGCGAGCTGGCCGCCGCCGCCGAAGCCGCGATTCATCGCATCCGAGCTGCGCGAGGGGGTGCGTGATGGCTGAGCCCATCGATCCGATGCAACCGGAGCCCGCAGTTCCGCGCGAGTATCGATGTTCCCGAGTCCTCGGCGACGCACTACTCCAACGCGCAGCTGAGTCGCACGCGAGACATGCTCACTCGACTCTACGCTGCTCGCCGCGCCGCGTTCCTCTACCCGTTCAACCACCCCGCCGTACAGGAGTCGGTGATCGAGCTGTTCAACGTGGTATCGGCGTACCACTCCGAGGGCGTGGATGTGGAACTCGGCTTCTTCGAAGGCGAGATCCTGATGGGTGAGCAGCTTCTCACCGAGGAGAGCATGCTGTTCGACCAGCTCATCCGAGACATGATGGCTCTCGGGGTGGGCTCGCTCCTCATCCGCCGAGGGGCCACGATCCGCGAGCTGGGCCGCGCCGTGCAGCTGCTCTCGGCCGACCCGGCGGCCATCGAGGAGAAGGGCGGCCTCGAGTACGTGCTGTCCCGAGCGGACCTGGGCAACATCATGATCGGCTCGCTGCAGAGCCTGGAGCGTGTCGATGTCAGTGACGAACTGACCGAGGACGCTCGCGAGTCGTACGGAAGCGCGGTCTCGCTGCTCCGCGAGGTGTGCCGCTCGGTCGATTCCAGCCGCGGCCTGAGCAAGCTGCCGGTGCGCGGCACCGTTCGCTCGCTCGTGGACAACGTGGTCAGCAACCGACGGGCGATGCTTCAGCTCACCGGGCTGAAGAACTACGACGAGTACACCTACTTCCACTCGGCGAACGTCGCCGTGCTCGCCATATCGCTGGGTTCGGCGATCAGCAACGACTACCGGTTCCTCTCGGCGCTGGGGACGGGCGCGCTTCTCCACGACATCGGGAAGCTCTCGCTCGACCAGCAGGTGCTCAACAAGGAGGGGGGCCTCACGGCCGAGGAATGGGCCCACGTCCGGCGCCACCCGGTCGACGGCGCGCAGATGGTGGCGCTCATGCCGGGCGTGGACCGCTCCGCCATCGTCACCGTGCTCGAGCACCACATGCGCTACGACGGAACCGGCTACCCGGAAGTCAGCACGGGACGGGGCCAGCGGCTTGCGAGCCGGATCGTGGCGGTGGCGGACTCCTTCGACGCGATGACCTCGAAGCGCACCTACTCGGCGGCGCGCGTCCAAGACGAAGCCGTGTCGCAACTGGTGCAGGGCGCCGGAACCTCGCTCGATCCGGTGCTCGTGCGGCTGTTCGTGCAGATCGTGGGCATATACCCACCGCGGTCTGTGGTTCGCCTGACAAGCGGAGATGTCGCGCTCGTGCTCCAGCCCGGCGAATCCGAACCCATGAGGCCGGTGGTACGCATCATCGCCCGTTTTGACGGCGAGTTCATCGACCCGGTCGACCTCGACCTTGCGGCCGTGACCGATGTCGGCGTCGCCGAGACGATCGACGCGAGGCTGCTCAATATCGACGTCGACTCGTACTTCGACTAGCCCGAGTCAGGAGGCCGCCCGATGCCCGCTCAACGCCGCTCTCGACTGCCGCTGATCCTCTCAGTGACCGCCGCCGTGCTGCTCATCGTGGTTCTGCCACTCGTCCAGTGGCTCGTGCGCGTGTGGACCGACTACCTGTGGTACTCCGACCTGGGCCAGCAGAGCGTGTTCGTCACGCGGATCGTCTCCCAGCTCGTGATCGGAGTCTTCTTCGCGGTAGCTGGCGTTCGCCGTGCTCTACGGCAACATGCGCATCGCGCGCAGGATGGCGCCCAAGGCGGTGCCCATCGGGATGCCCGAAGGTACGCCGCCGCAGCTGGAGATGGCGATAGAGCGGTTCCGCGCGAGCATGGGTCCGGTTCTGGACAAGGCGATTCTGATCGCTGCGGCCGTGTTCGCCTTCATCAACGGCACCGCGATGGCATCGCAGTGGGAGACGTTTCGACTGTGGCTGGGCCGCGTGCCGTTCAACATCAGAGACCCGCAGTTCGGACAAGACGTGGGCTTCTACGTCTTCTCGCTGCCCGTCAACGAAGTGATCCTTGCGTGGACGACCGACATCCTGCTTCTCACGCTGGTTCTCGCGGCACTGGTCCACCTGGTCGACGGTGCGATCCAGCCCTGGGCGAAGCTCAAGGGGTTCTCGGCACACGTGAAGGCGCACCTGTCGGTGCTCGCGGCGATGCTCGTGCTCACGCGTGCGTACGCCTACTGGATCGACATCTACCAGCTGAACTTCTCGCCGCGCGGTCAGGTGGTCGGCGCGTCGTACACCGATGTCAACGCGCAGCTTCCGGCGTATCGGATACTGATCGTCATCTCGATCGTGACCGCGGGGCTCGCTGCTGCTCAACATCCGCTACCGGGGGTGGCGTCTGCCGGCGATCGCGCTGGGCACGTGGGTGGTTGCGTCGATCGTGCTCGGCGGCATCTGGCCTGGCATCGTCCAGCGCTTCGTCGTGACACCCAACGAGGCCTCCCGAGAAGCCCCCTACATCGAGCGCAACATCCGGATGACGCGTGAAGCGTGGGGCATCGCGGACGTGAAGGCGCGAGCGTTTCCCGCCGCCGAAGACCTGACCGCCCAAGACGTCGTCGACAACAAGACGACGCTGTCCAACGTCCGGCTATGGGACCCGGACGTCGTCAAGCAGAGCTTCGGGCAGCTGCAGACGATTCGGCCCTACTACGAGTTCGCGGACGTGGACGTCGACCGCTACATGGTCAACGGACAGAGGCGCCAGGTGCTCATATCGGCACGAGAGATCAACTCGTCGCTTGCTCGCCGAGCAGGCGCAGACGTGGGTCAACCGGCACTTGGTGTACACGCACGGCTTCGGGCTCGTCATGTCGCCGGCGGCCGAGTTCGACACGCGAGGACTGCCGCGGTTCATCATCGGGAACATCCCGCCCGCCGTGGCAAGCGCCGTGGCGACCGGTTCGCCGGACCTGGAAGTCAAAGAGCCGCGGATCTACTTCGGTGAGGACACCGACGACTACGTGGTCGTCGACACGACCAGCCTCGAGTTCGACTATCCCAAGGGCGAGACGAACGCGACGTACCTCTACAAGGGCGGCGGAGGGGTCCAAGTGGGCTCGCTGGCCCGGAGGCTGGCGTGGGCGATACGGCTGGGCTCGAGCCAGATCCTGTTCTCCGAGTACATCAAGCCGCGGAGCCGCATCCTGATGAAGCGCGACCTCGAGACGAGACTCCAGGAGCTGGCACCGTGGCTTGTCTTCGAGGACGACCCGTATCCCGTGCTCGTCGACGGGCGCGTGATCTGGGTCGTGGACGCCTACACGAGTTCGGACCAGTTCCCGTATTCGCAGCCGCTCGAGGGCGGCACCAACTACCTGCGCAACTCGGTCAAGGTCACGGTGGATGCCTTCACCGGCGAGACGACGTTCTACGCGTTCGATGAAGAGGACCCGGTGCTGCAGGCGTGGAGGGGCATCTTCCCGACGCTGATCACCGACGGGGACAAGATACCCGCCGCTATCCGCGAGCACTTCCGCTACCCGCAGGGGCTCTTCACCGCGCAGGCCGAGGTCTTTCGCACGTACCACATGACCGACGTCAAAGTGTTCTACAACAAAGAGGACCAGTGGGAGATCCCCGGCGAGCGTCAGGGCCAGACGATGGAGCCGTTCTTCGTCTGCTCCAGCTTCCCGGCGCCGACCAACAGCACTTCTACATCATGCAGCCGTACACGCCGCGAAACCGCGACAACATGATCGGGTGGATGGCTGCGTCGAGCGACCCTGTCAACTACGGCGAGCGCACGGTCTATCCAGTTCCCCAAGGAGCGCGTCATCTTCGGCCCGGAACAGGTCTCGGCACGCATCAACCAGGATCCGCTGATCTCACCGCAGCTCTCGCTATGGAACCAGCGGGGCAGCAGCGTGCTGTTCGGCAAGATGCAGGTGATCCCGATCGAGGACTCGATCGTCTACATCCAGCCGCTGTTCCTGCAAGCCGAGCAGACCGCCATACCGGAGCTGACGCGCGTCATCGTCGCGTACTCCGACAAGGTCGAGATGGAGCGCACGCTCGAGGGGGCGCTTCTCAAGGTCTTCGGCCAGACCGCGCCCGCGGAGACGACCTCGACGGCCGGGCCCGGGCGGCGGCTCGCCGCAGGCCGACGCGGCGATCGCGGCCAGTCTCTATCGGCAGGCAGTGACGGCGCAGCGAGCGGGCGACTGGGCGACGTACGGGGCTCGGATCGCCGAGCTCGGCAGGGTCCTCGAGCGGCTCGCCGCGGCGGAGACGACGGCGACGAAGTAGCAGGCAGCGGCCTCGGTCAGGGCCGGATTCACGTGGCGTCGCGCGAGTGCGCGAAGACGCCGCCCGGTCCGGGCCGAGGTGTCGTCTTGGCAACGCATCTGCTAGACTCCCCCGAGTGAACTCCCCTGTGAGTTCTTGACAGTCAAGCGGCTTCGCAGCGTTCGGCCGGTCGACGACCGGAACGGCCGAGGGACCTGCACTGCGGAGTCGGGAGCTAAGAAGTCCGGTCGGATCGGCCTGTACGAGCCCGAGCGCCAAGAAGGCGCACTGGTGCAGTTAGACCGAGTGACAGATAGACAGGTCCAACGCCGAAAAGCATAGCGCTTCATACGGTATCGACGACGGCCCTACGGGCTCGCTCGAGCCGGATGCGAAGCAGCTATACCTCTCTTCGAATCTCAACCTGCTGCTTGGGCACCCTTGTGCCCCCTGCGCCTCCGCGCCGTCGTCCGCAATGTCCCCGAACGCGGAGGAATCTCTTGATAGCACGCACGATGTCATCGCATCACGGCGACCACGACGACGATCGGATTGGCCGTTCTTGTGGCGGCCGCGGCCCTGTGCCTCGTGGGCCTGCCTCACGCCTACGCGGAGGCGGCGCCCCTTGCCGAGGGCGAGACGCTTCTTGGCGTCGACGCGAGCACCGCGGCGACACTGGCGCCCGAAGTGCCCGTCGAGGCGAAGTTCGACTCAGTGGTGGCCACCGCCGCTCCGGTCGCAGTGAGCCTGATCGCCCCGACGACCAAGCGCCTCGCCCAGATCTCCCCAAGGCGGCCGGCCCGACCCGGCCTCGCCCGTCACTATGGCGGCCACTCGCTCGTTCGCGGCAAGTGGCGCTCCGCTCGGGTGTCGTGGTACGGCCCGGGCCTCTACGGCAACGGCATGGCCGGCGGCGGCAAGCTGCGCCGCAACAGCATGGTGGTGGCGCACAAGTCGATGCGCTTCGGGACCAAGATCCTCTTCACGTACCGAGGGCGTTCGGTGGTCGCAGTGGTCAAGGACCGCGGGCCGTACGTCTCGGGGCGCACGTTCGACCTGGGGCCGGGAACCGCCAAGGCCCTGCACTTCGACGGCGTCGGCAGGGTCCGGTACCGCATCATTCACTAGCGTCGCGCGATACCGGATCGGACCAGCGGCGTCGGGCAGGCTCCGGCGCCGCTTCCTCTTGGCGACCTCGCGCTGTGGCTCCCGAGGGCACGCTTCGGCTTGCAGCGTGCCGAGATGGGGTACCTTACACACGTGGGTCAAGCGACGTCGCGCTGGAGGATGCCGGATGCCAGATCCCGAAGCAACGAAACCCGAATACGAGGCCGAACCGCAGGTCGGCGCCCCCGGAGGCTCCTGAGCCGCCGGCTCGCGCGACCATCGCCGATGCGATCACCGACTTCGTGCAGCTCATCGTCGACTACGTTCGCCAGGAGACCGGCGACGTGGTGCACGACAAGGTCGTCGTGCCCACCCAGAAGGCCGGCATGGTCATCGCGTTCGCGATCGCCGCGGCACTCGTCATGTTCTTGGGCATCGCCTTCATCTCCGTGGCCGTCGAGATGGTTCTCGCGCGCTACGTGGGCTGGCCGGCGGCGCTTGGCGATCACCGGCGGTCTGCTGCTGGCGGGTGCCGGAGGACTGAGCTACGCGAAAGTGAGGCAACTCCAGTGACGACTCCCGAGCCCGATACCGCCCTGCCCGCCGAGCGGATCACGCTCGACGACCTCAAGCACCGAGCCGGGCAGGTCAAGGACCTGGCGGTGACGGAGACCAAGACCGCCGTCGCCACGGTCCTCGACACCAACGAGACCAAGACGCTGCTGATCATCGCGGGCGTCGTGGTGCTCGCGGCGTCGCTCGCGTTCTTCCTCGGTGCACGCTCGGCGCGCTGCCCGGTACCGACGACGTCGACCTGTAGCACGCGTCGCGTGGCAGTGGTCGCTATCGAGGCGGTCGAGGTCGACGACCGAGGAGATCCGTGCGCGTGTCCGGATCGCCGACCCGGCGCTGATGCGCACATCCGCCCGGCCCGGCCTCGCCGAGGCGGCGGTGAGCGTTGCTACCCGGGCTTGCCCGCCACACCTGCGACAACGATGAGGGCGTCGACTTCCTGCGCGAGCTGCGCGACACGGAGACCGCGCACCTGCTCGAGCACGTCGCGACCGAGCTCGCGGCGCTGTCCGGTTCGCCGCGCTCCCTGCGCGCCGAGACGTCGTGGGACTTCGCCCGAGACGGTCGCGGGGTCTTCCGCCTGCGCTTCGACTACGACGACGACCTCGTCGTGCTCGGCGCGCTGCGATGAGGCCGTCGGCGTGGTCGAGTGGCTGCTCGCGGCCGAGGGCGAGCCGCCCGACATCGACGCGATCGACTGGCGAGCTGCGAGCGGCTGCGGCGGCGCGTGAGCCGCCTGCAGGTCGGGACGAACCCGCGTTGACCTGCGCCGCTGCACGGTGCTAGAGTTGCCGCCAACACCTGCGGGTCTATGCGCGGGACTGGATAGCGCACAGCGGACGTGAGGGAAGAGGGCGCATCGCGGCCCAGCCACCCCTCCGAAGTCCCCCGCCAGGGCGAGATGAGCGCCGGAAGCGGGTCGGTCCCGGACCGGTATCTCGGGGAATGAGGCTCGGCGAAGGCGCTCACCACGCCCGACGAGCGAAGATAGGTGGTACCGCGATACCCCCTCGCCCTATCAGGCCGAGGGGGTTTGTTGTTTTTCGGCGCCGAAAGCTCGCGCCGAGGGTAGGTGGACACTATGGGTACCGCACGTGTTGTCTTCGACCGGTGGACCGACCGCTACGCGCAGCGGCTCGCGGGCGTGCGCTCGAGCGCCGTACGCGACCTGTTCGCCGCGGCCAGCCGCCCGGACATGATCTCGCTTTCCGGCGGCATGCCCGAAGTGAGTCGCGTTCCGGCCGCAGGCGGTCGCCCAGGCCGCTCACGACGCGATCCTGCACGAGGGCGCCGCAGCGCTGCAGTACGGCTCGAGCAACGGTCGCCCCGAGACCCGCTCGCTCATCGTCGAGCTCATGGCCGAGACGGGCGTGCGCGTGTGCGCCGACGACATCATCGTGACCGCCGGCGCCCAGCAAGGGCTCGATCTGCTCGCCAAGACGTTTCTGAACCCGGGCGACGTCGTCATCGCAGAAGGGCCCACGTACGTGGGCGCACTGCAGGCCTTCTCGGCGTACGAGCCCGAGATCCGGTGCATCCCGCTGGACGACAACGGCATGCGCATCGACCTGCTCGAAGAGGAACTCGACGCGGCTCGGGCCCGCGTGGCGCGAAGTTCATCTACACGATCCCGAACTTCCAGAATCCCGGTGGCGTGACGATGAGCGCCGAGCGCCGCCGCAGGCTGCTCGAGCTGTCACGCGAGTACGACATCCCGGTCATCGAGGACGACCCCTACGGCCGGCTGCGCTTCGAAGGCGGCCACGTGAAGTCGCTGCGCTCGCTCGACGACGAGGTCATCTACCTGGGCACCTTCAGCAAGATCTTCGCGCCCGGGCTGCGCCTGGGCTGGATGGTGGCTCCGCGGCCCATCCTGGCCAAGGTGCTGCTCGTGAAGCAGGCGGCCGACCTGTGCGGCTCGAACTTCGCGCAGGTCACCGCGGAGCGCTACTTCCTGGGCACGCGCTGGCGCAGGGTGCTCCAGGACCTCGCGCGCACCTACTCGGAGCGCCGAGACGCGATGCTTGCGGCCCTCGACGAGCACTTCCCGGCCGAGGCGCACTGGACGCGGCCCGAGGGCGGCTTCTTCGTGTGGGTCGAGCTGCCGGCGTTCGTCGACACGGGCGCGCTGCTCGCCGAGGCGGTCGAGCACGGCGTCACCTTCGTGCCCGGCGACGGGTTCTTCCCGGACGGCCGGGGCAAGAACTGCATGCGGCTGGCGTTTTGCTACGCTGACCCGGCTCGCATCACCGAAGGCATCCGGCGCCTTGCCGAGGTCGTCGAGGACCGTCTCGAGCTGTACCGGGCGTTCATAGCGGCAGGCGCGCTCGAAGCGCCCGAGGAAGGTGCGGCGTGATGCGCGCGACGCTCGCGGAACGGGGGATCCGATGAGAGAGAAGATCGCGGTGCTCATGGGCGGGCGCTCGCTCGAGCGAGAGGTCTCGCTTGCGAGCGGCGGCCGCGTGTGCGAGGCGCTCGAGGCGCTCGGCTACTACGTGCTCGCTCTCGACGTGACCGCCGACCTCGTCTCCACGCTGCGAAGCGAGCGGCCCTCGGCGGCCTACATCGCGCTGCACGGCAAGTACGGCGAGGACGGCACGATCCAGGAGCTGCTCGAGTTCCTCGGCATCCAGTACACCGGACCCGGAGTGGTGGCCAGCGCGCTCACGTGGGACAAGTCGGTCGCCAAGCACCTGTTCGCCGAGAACGGCATCGACACGCCGCCGTGGCTCACGCTCACGGCCGACGCCTTCAAGGAGATGGGGGCGGCGACAGCGATCGACCTCATGGGCGAGGTGGTCGGCGGCTTCCCGGTCGCGGTCAAGCCGTCGCGCCAAGGCTCCGCGCTGGGGCTCGCGCGCTGCACCGAGCAGGGCCAGCTCGCGGAGGCGCTGCTCGATGCGCTGGGCTACGACACCGCGGCGATCGTCGAGCGCTGGGTCGAGGGCACCGAGCTCGCGGTGTCGGTGCTGGGGGGCGGCGACTCGCTCGAGGTGCTGCCGCCGGTCGAGATAGTGCCCAAGAGCGGCCTGTACGACTTCTCGGCGCGCTACGCCGAAGGTGAGACCGACTTCTTCGTGCCTGCGCGGGTTGAGACCGATGTCATCCGGGCCGCCTGCGAACTCGCCGCACGCGTACACACGGTCACCGACTGCCGCGACGTCAGCCGCGTCGACATGATCGTGGACGCGGACGGGCGCCCGTGGGTGCTCGAGTCGAACACGTCGCCCGGCATGACCGAGACTTCGCTGCTCCCATGGCCGCGGAGGCGGCCGGCATGACCTTCCAAGATGTGGTATCAAAGGTCATCGAGACTGCGCTAGCGCGCACGTAATCGGGTATACAGCGTTACGAGGGCCCGACGAAGTGTCGGGCTCGCATGACCCAGGGACTGCTGCATCGATCACGGAGGTGCTTTCACATGTACGACTATCGCCGCGGGGGGTCTGTGTTCGGCGCGTTTCTGCTTGGCGGGCTGATCGGCGCGATTCTCGGCCTGCTCTTCGCGCCGCGTTCCGGCAAGGAGACCCGCGAGATCATCGCCGACAGGGCCGAGGACTACTGGGGCCAGGGCGTCGAGGTATACAACACCGGCAAGGACAAGGCCGTCGAGGTCTACTCCACAGGCAAGGAGAAGGTCGGCGAGTCGGCCGAGCAGCTCAAGGTCAAGATCGACGAGGCTCGCGGCCGTCTCCAGGAGACAGTCTCGAAGTCGGCCGAGGGCGCCAAGGGCAAGCTCGATGACGCCGTTCCGGTCGCCAAGGACGCCGTGGACAAGGCCGCCGAGAAGACCAAGAGCGGGATCGACGTGGCCGGCTCCAAGGCGTCGGACACGCTCGGTGCTGTTGCCGAGAAGACCAAGACCGTCAAGGACGAGGCTCCCTCCATCGACGCTGCGGTCGAGCCCGGGGCGTAGGACTCCGGATTCACTGGTACCATCGAGGCCGGTCCTGCACCGCCGGGGCCGGCCTTCGTGTCGCGTGAAAGGCGGCGTGCGTGCTCTCGCTTCTCGACGTGTCCCGGCAAGACGTCTACTCGGCCAAGGGCAAGCGTATTGGCCGGGTCGCGGACGTGCTGTTCGCGCCCGGGGCGACCTCCGTCGTCGGCTTCGTCGTGTCGCGGCCCCGGCTGCTGTTCCTGATCGACCGCAACGACCGCTACCTGGCGCTCGATCGCACGCGCTTCTCGGCGGATGGTCTGGTCGTGGCGGACGCCAATGGTGCGTGGGATGGCTCGGCGGCCAAGCGACTGGGGCACTCCTGGGACGACACCGTCATCTGGGTGGGGATGCCGGTGTCAACCGAGAGCGGCGTGAAGCTGGGGTCCGTACGCGACGGGCTGTTCGATGAGAAGACCGGGGAGATCTCGGCCATCGGGCTCACCGGAGGGCTGACAGCTGACGCCGCGGTCGGGGTCAGGGACCTGCCCGCTTCTGTGGTGGTAGGGTTCGACGGACAGGCCGTTCGCGTCAAGGACGAAGCGATCGCCTACGAGACCAGCGGCGGCGCGGCCGCGGCTGCGGGTCGCGGCACCGCGGTGGCGAAGAAGGCGGCGGTCGATGCGGCCGCAAAGGCCGCGGTGTACACCAAGGCGGCAGCGAAGGCCGCCGGTCAAAGCGATGTGGGAAAGCGCGCAGCCGGGTGGTTCAAGGCGATCAAGGACGAAGTGGTCGACGCGATGGGGGACCCGGACGACGACTAGGTTTCGTGCGGCATCGCGCGAGCGATAGCCGTACGGGTATCTGCACCTTGAAGGCACTGGACACGAAGGGTGGACGAGCACCGCAGATGAGTCGCAAGCTCCGACCACTCACACTCGAGGACCTGGACCGAGTGCCGGACCACTGCCGCGGCTGCGCGTTCTGGGAATCGGCGGGCGAGCGTGAGCGCGCGTGCGGTTCGGTGAACGATCCGGAGCTCCTGCGCGCCTGGTATCGGCGTGTCACCGACGAGTGGGGCGACTGCGGCCGCGTCGCGTACGAGGACGACGAAGTGCTCGGCTTCGTGAAGTACGCGCCAAGCGGCTACTTCCCGCAGGCCTCCACGTTCGTCTCGGCGCCGGAAGACCCCAACGTGCCGCTCATCGCGTGTCTGCACATCACGCCCGACGCCAGGCATCACGGGCTTGGCAGCGTGATGCTGCGCTCGGCGCTCAAGGACCTCGTCCAGCGCGGCGAGCGGCGCGTCGAGGCGTTCGCCGCCGTCAGCAAGCCCGAGGCGGTCGACGATTCACCGGTCCTCGGCGTCGACTTCCTGCTGCGCAACGGCTTCGCGATCTCCCGCCCACATCCCGAGTACCCGCTCATGCGGCTCGACCTGCGCTCGGCGGTGATGTGGTCGGAGAACCTGGAGTCGGTGCTCGAGTCGCTTCGTTTCCCCTTGCGCTCGCCCAGCCGCGCACCGGCGACGTGGATGAAGGGGAACCCGGATGGCTGAGGCACCCCGCAAGACCGGATCCCGCGAGCGCGTGCGCACCTTCCTGGAGGAGCGCGGACTGGCCGACGGCCTGACCGAGTTCGAGCAGTCGACGAAGACCGCCGCCCAGGCCGCCGAGGCGATGGGCTGCGAACTGGGGCAGATCGTGAAGTCGCTCGTGGTCCTCGCAGACGGCACTCCGGTGCTCGCGTTGGTGGCGGGGGACCGCCGAGGAGACCTCGACGCGATAGCGGCCGAGGTCGGTGCCGGATCGGCGAAGATGGCCGACGCCGATGCCGTGAGGGCGGCAACGGGCTACGCGATCGGCGGCGTGTCGCCCTTCGACCTGCCCGGGGGGCTGAGGGTGCTGATAGACGAATCGCTCACCCGATTCGACGTCGTCTTCCCTGCAGCGGGTACACCATCATCGATGGTGCGTATACGTCTGTCCGATCTGCTCGACGCGGCCGGAGGGCGCATGGCACGCATATCGCACTGACGGGCGAGCAAGGTCCCGGAGGAGGGTCACTGCCCTACTACGTCGTACAGCCACCACCGCCGAAGCGCCTAGCCTGGAAGTTGGGGCTCGTCGCTCTGGTGGGACTCGTCCTGGTGGCCCTTGGCGCCGGATACACGGCCGCGCGACCGACGACGGTCATCGTCGACGGTCGGAGCGTGGACGTGCCATCGGGAACCACGCTCGCCGGCCTCCAGGACAAGGGCGCGTACAGGTATCCACCGGGCGACCTGATAGCTGTCGACGGCTCGGTTCTCACCTCGGGTGCCGGCCATCCGCCGCGCGTGACGCGCAACGGCCGTGCCGCGCCGATGTCGCAGCGGGTCTACGGTGGCGACCGGCTGGTGAGCATGAGAGGCCTCGATCGCCGAGAGTCACTCATCACAACCGACGTCCCGGTCCCCTTCGACATCAGTTACACGGGGCGCGGCTCGCTATCAGAGGTCAAGACACCGGGCAGTCCGGGTGTCCGCCGAGTCACCATGGGGCTCGCCTCCGGCGTCGAGGTGTCCAGCCGCATCGTGACGCCGGCCGTGGACGCCGTCGTGGTTCGGCTGCGGCCCAAGCCCGGAACCAAGGTCGTGGCGCTCACCTTCGACGACGGCCCGTGGCCGGGGCAGACCGACCGGATTCTTGACGTGCTGCGCGCCAAGCAGGTGCGCGCCACGTTCTTCATGCTCGGAGTACGAGCCAAGCTCCAGCCCGCACTGGCACGGCGCGTCGCGGACGAGGGGCACCTGGTGGGCAACCACTCTTCGGGCCACCGCTCGCTGGCACGGTCGAAGGCCAAGGTCGCCCGCGCCCAGATCGACAACGGTCGCGCGATGCTGCTGAAGTACACCGGCGTCGACACCCCGTGGCTCAGGCCCCCTTACGGCGACATGGACAAGGGCGCATGGCGGGTCGTGCGCGCGTCGGGCTCGCGCGTGGTGATGTGGGATGTGGACAGCCACGACTGGGAGAAGCGCGGCGTCAAGAAGATCGTCCGAGTCGTGGTGAAGCACACCAAGCCCGGGGCGATCATCCTGATGCACGACGGAGGCGGGGACCGGCGCCAGACGGTGCAGGCCCTTCCGATAGTCATCGACAAGCTCAAGGCCAAGGGCTACACGTTCGTGACGATCGACGAGCTCTACGCGCTGGGGGCTGCGAAGTAGGAGCGGCAACAGCAAGCCCGGCCGAGAATCCGACCGGGCTTGAAACCGCGCTTTGCGCTGCAGCCTGTGCTGCTGCTAGCGAACCTTCACGTACGAGAACTGCGACTTCGACGCGACGTGCTGCGTGTCCTCGTGGTACACCTGCAGGCGCCACTTGCCCTTGTCGTGCGCGTGGACGTGACGAGTGAACTGCCACTTCGAGCGGTCGCCCTTGTTGTGCACGATCTTGGGGTGCACCGAGCCCTTGTAGACCCAGTTGCCACCTTCCCACTTCCAGATCTTCACCTCGACGGGGCGGGAGCCCGCGCTGTGACGCGGCCAGATGAAGCCGCGCACCGTGAGGTGCTTGTGGCGGCCCGCCTTGACCTTCGCCGGCGCCATCGGAGCGGAAAGCTTGGCCTTGACCGAGACGGTCACGACGTCGCTCTCGAGTCCCTCGGCAACAGCCCTGAAGGCCGTGGTCTTCTTGAGCCAGTACGGCGCGACGGGGACGGTCACCGTACCCTCGGCAGTGCGCGCAGCCGCGACCGCGCGCAGCTTCTTCCACTCGCTGGCGCCCACCGGCAGGTACTGCACGGTGACTGTGGTGCCCACTGCGGCACCCTCGTCCGCAACGTTGACCTTGAGCCAGGTCGGCTGCGGATACGTCACCACGCTGCGCGTTGTCGAGAGGGTGAGCATCGGCGCCGCGATGGCCACTGCTGCCGTGCCGAGCACCATGAGTGCTGCGAGTGAAGCGCTGATCAGAACCTTGGTCCTGCGGGTCATCAAGCGCCTCCTTCCATGTCTTTGGCGCGCATCGGCGTGCGGCGCCTTTCGAGTGCGGTCGTGACACTATGCGATCGCGGCGGTTATCCGCAGATTGGCTGCACGTTGAGTTTCGGTTGAGACAAGAAACGGGCGGCGTGCCGCTCCGGGCGAGGGGGTCGCCGCTAGAGCACCCCGAAGCCCTGCAGGACCGTGCCGCCCAGCAGCACGATCGTGAGCGCGATGACCACGGTCACGGTCGTCCACGCGAGCAGGTTCGTGGCCTTGCCGTTCACGTAGCGGCCCATGATGCGGCGGTCGTTGATGATGCGGATCATGAAGATGAGCAGGAACGGAAGCAGCACGCCGTTCACGGCCTGCGACAGGATCATGATCGTGATGAGCGGCGCGCCCGGTATGAGCACGAACGCCGCGCCGAAGAAGATGACGAACGTGTAGATGGTGTTGAACGCCGGCGCCTCGGCCCAGGTCCGGTCGATGCCGCGCTCCCACCCGAACGCCTCGGTTATCGCGTAGGAGGCGGTGAGCGGCAGCACGCATGCAGCGAGCAGTGACGCCGCGATGAGCCCAACCGCGAACAGCACGCTCGCGTACTGTCCGGCGACCGGCGCGAGCGCTTGGGCGGCCTGCTCGGCGCTCGTCACGGTGATGCCTTGCGGGTAGAGCACGGTGCCGGTGGTGACGATGATGAACCACGCGACGATGTTGGCCGAGATGGCCCCGGCGATCACGTCGATCCGTGTGACCAGCAGGTCTTTGACGCCCGTGCCCTTGTCCACGATGTTGCTCTGCACGAAGAACTGCATCCACGGCGCGATGGTGGTGCCGATGGTGGCCACCACGAGCAGCACGAAGTCGAGCTGCGGAACGAACTGCGGTACGACGGTGGCGCGCAGCACCTCGCCCCAGTCGGGCTTGGCCAGAAACGCCGCGATCACGTAGGCGAGAAAGACGCTCGAGAGCGCGAGCAGCACCTTCTCGACGTTGCGGTAGCTCCCGCGTACGACGAGCAGCCAGACCACGACGGCGGCGATGGGCACCGAGACGTACTTGCTCACGCCGAAGAGCTCCATGCCCGCCGCGATGCCGGCGAACTCGGCCACGCTCGTTGCGGCGTTGCTGGTGAGCAGCGCGAGCATCGCCCACATGGTGGGGCGTATGCCGAACCTCTCGCGGATGAGCGCCGAGAAGCCCTTGCCGGTCACGGCGCCCATGCGCGCCGCCATCTCCTGCACGACGACGAGCGAGAACGTCATCACGAAGATCATCCACAGCGTCGCGTAGCCGAACGACGCGCCGTCCTGCGAGTAGGTCGCTATGCCGCCGGCGTCGTTTCCCGCGGACGCAGCGACGATGCCCGGGCCGAGCGCGGCCAGTACGGCCAGCACGCGCGCGCGACGCGAGACGAGGGTCTTCTCGGCGGCGGGCGGCAAGGGGCTAGACCACCTGGAGCGATGCGAGCAAGAGGCCACCGACCACCGAGAGCCCCACGTAGACGGCAGCGCCAAGCAGCATCATCACCACGCCGAGGGCGGTTCCCGACACGGACTTCTCGCGCTCGATGCGACGACGCGCAGCGGCTGCGACGAAGTTGCCCGAGACCATCACGATCACCACGGAGAGCGCGGTGACCACACCCATCACCGCGGCGACTGCCGGCTGGTTGCTGATCAGGTCGAGTGCCGCGAAGACGAACAGCCCGGCGAGCACGCCCATGGCGAGCCCGGCGAGCGCGTCACGAAGGATGCGCGGCCACAGGGCGGCTCGGCTCGTCTTCGTCCTCGTCGATCATCTCGGCGATGGCGCGCTGGGAGACGTCCTCGGCGGTGCGGAGCAGCAGCGGCATGAACACGAGTGCCGGCAGCAACAGCGTCGACCACGCGACCGGCCTCCATGTCGCGGAGGATCAGCATCGCGACGATCGCGACCGCTGCCCACGTCACGAGCCAGGCGCTGCGGCGCACGACCCACCACATCATGTTGGCCGCGGGTCCGCGCTTGCCCGACGAGCCGGTGGCGAGCGCGAGGTCCTCGGCGGACTCCTCTTCGAGCACGTCGAGCGCATCGTCGACGGTCACGATGCCCAGGATGCGGCCGCGCTCGTCGACCACCGGCATCGCGAGCAGGTCGTACTTGGACATCTGCTCGGCGACGTCCTCCTGGTCGTCGTCGGGGCTCGCGGTGAACAGGTCGCGCTCCGCGATGTCGCAGACGCACGTGTCGGGCGAGGCGAGCAGCAGGTCTCGCAGCGAGATGACGCCGGTCAGGTGGCGGTCGCCCTCCACCACGTAGACGTAGAAGATGCCTTCGTGCTCGGCGGCCTCCGAGCGGAGGTACTCGATGACCTGCTGCATCGTCATGTCCTCGGTCACGGTGGTGACCTCGGGCGTCATGATGCCGCCGGCCGTCTTCTCCTTGTAGCCGAGAAGCCCGCGGATCGCCGTCGCGTCCTCCACGCCCATCAGGCGCAGAAGCCGCTCGGCCTTGTCGTAGGGCAGGTCGCCGATGATGTCGGCCGCGTCGTCGGGGTCCATCTCGGCGAGCAGGTCCGACGCGCGCCGCTCCGACAGGTCCTCGATGACGTCTGCCTGCAGCTCGTCTTCGAGCTCGGAGATCGTGTCGGCGGCCGATTCGTTGTCGAGGTGCGCGAAGACCGCGGCACGCTGAGAGGGCGAGAGCTGCTCGAGGATGTCGGCCACGTCGGCCGGGTGCAGCTCGTGGAGGCGCTTGTGCGTGACCGACAGCTTGACCTGCGAGAGGTCGCGGTCGAGCAGGTCCATGTAGTTCCACGCGATGAGCGTCTCGGGCAGCTCCGTGCGCAGGAGCTTCGCTGCCGAGGAGACTCCACGTTCGAGAGCGGGGGAGATGCCGCGCAGGATGCCGCGGGCACCGACCTCGGCGCCGAGAAGGCGCAGCTGGTTGCGGGACTCGGAGAGCTTGAGGTCGTTGACGCGGACGACCTTCATGCCCTGCGTGTCGACGATCTGCTTGCTCATCAGGTCGCGCGCGAGCAAGACCTCGTCGGGCTGCAGGTAGCTGAAGCGGATCTCGTGCGCGGGGACGTTGAGGGCGATGCGGTCTTCGTCGAGCTCGGCGACGTACTTGCGCCACGACAGCATGAACGGCGTCTTGTCGGGGCCCAGGAACGCCAGGGAGGTCACGCGCGGGAAGACCTCGCCCGTGGCGATCGCGACGTCGTTGACGGTGCCGATCTCCTCGCCGGTCGCGTCGACGACGGGCTTGCCGAGCATCTGCGAGAGGTAGAACATGGCGCTCCTCCCTTCGGCGTACGGGCTGGGCGGCGTGTAAGGCCGCACCGGCCAAACCGGTGGGTTCATGGTCAAAGCGGTCGGTCCCCCGGCCTGCCGCCTGACTTGAAGCGGAAGCGCCCGAGGGCCTACGGACTTGGAGGTTTCACGCAGGTCCAGTCTTCTCGGCTACAGGTCGCGACAGCAACGAAAAAGCCCCTGCGTCCGTTTGGACCAGGGGCGATGCGGCTTGCGCGGCCGAACCGCGCTCGTCCTGTCGCGCGCACCCACCTCAGGCGGGAGACTCGCACCGGACTTCTGCCGCTCACATCCCTCGTCTGTGGATTAGGCACTGTTCGACGTAGGGCGCGGACGCGGCGTTGTGCGCGACACGCAGCGGGGATTGGCCCGCCACCGTACCCAGCCACCTTAGCCTTCGCCTTAAGCCGGCGAGGGCTGTTCTACCCATTGGCGTCTCTCGACATTTCCGGGCAGTGGCCTGTGTTCGAACAGGAGCCGCACCGTAACGGACGGAGCGTACTTCCTTGCTGTCAACGCTGCCAAAGCGTGAGCCCGAGCAGCAGACGAATCGTACACCTTGCGTGCTACCTGCGGCAACACGCGCACCACACTCGTCGAGCGTAGCTCGGCGCGTGCTCTCAGAACAGCCGCAACGCCTTGCCGAGAAGCAGCAGCGCAGCGCTACAAAGCAGCACCAGACTCAGCTTGAACGCTGGGGTGGACCGGCGCCAGCCGAGCCAGCGCCACATCGGCGCCAGCGAGCGCCCGATAGCGCTCGCGCGAGTCACAGCTGCATCGCGTTGGCTCTCGAGCGAGCGTGCGTGCTGGCGTCGTGTGCTTGCCCACGAGCTGCTGGAACCCATCCATGTTGTCGAACGCTTTGTAGACGACGGACAGGGCGATGATCGCGTCGACGATGAAGGCGTTCACGTTGGTTCCGGTGAGTACGGCAACGATGAGCGAGATGCTATGGCCCACAGCGAAGAGCGTGACGTAGGTGTAGACCTCCCTGAACCCCGAGAGAAGAAAGATCACGCCGAGCAAGAAGAGCAGGTGATCGTACCCAGTAACCATGTGCTTCGCGCCCAAGTACATGAAGGGGATGAAGCTGACACCGGAGTTGCCCTGGACGAACGCCTGGTCAGGACTTCGACACGCCATGCGCGAAAGCCTGGCCAGCCGATGAGGCCACGAGGGTGACTGCTGTCGCTATCGTGCCGGCACCACGCGCAGTGCCGTGGTCCACCGGGGACCAGTGCTGTAGCTCATGCGAATCTGACTCCGCCAGTCGTCCGGTTCGAAGCGTGGCTTGGTGCCACGACCTTGACGATGGGGTCAGCAGACTGCCGTATCGGCATCGCGCGCGTCGGAGCTGAGCGCGCGGCGCTTCCTTCAGGTGTCGACTGTGTAAGTGGATACGTGGGTCGCGCCCCCGCTTGGACGAGCGCGAGGCGATCTTCGCCCGTCCCAGGTGCCCCTCTGCGAACGACTTGAACGCGTCCATCGCCCGCTGGGTCTCGCTCTCCAGAAGCGACGAGTGTCGGCGCAGTGCAAATCCCGAGTGGCGGAACTCGACGTTCGATTCGATGGTCCATCGAGTAGCGCTCTGCCCAACGACGGAGAACGAGTACGTCTGGTGCTCGGTCATATTCGGAGAGACCAGCGAGAGATCCAATGAGTCGGGGAGCCGGTTGGCGACGATGTGCTCCATGCGCTCGCGGGAACCCCCACCCACGTGGCTGTATATCAGGCGGGTCTGTGCACCTGGCCACCCCGGTTCGCCGGTGATCGGCTCGCACATCGCGAGGTCAGGTCGCCACAGCTCGTCGCTCTCCCGGTCAGCCAGTAGCCACAGCACGTCGTCGCGGGGCAGGTCTACGGTGACTTCGGCGATGTAGTGCATCGTTCGCTCCTCCAGTTGGTCCCGTTCAGTCGACCTGCGCGCTACGTGCGGCGGCCCGGTCCCCTGCCCTCTTCGCGATCCGAGACGATGACGACGTCGATACCTTCGGTCTCGCGCATGACGCGGGTCACTATCGACCCGCGTACGATCTCCTCGAACCTCGAGCGCACGGACTGACCGAGCACGAGGAAGGTCGCACGCTTGGCAAGCGCGAAGTCGACGATCTCCGATGCGATGTCGTCTCCGGTGATCTCGCTCACCTGTGCGCCGAGGTTGCGCGCGGTCTCCGCGAGGTAGTCGAGCACATGCCGCTCGGCTTCAGAGACGCGGCGGCCGCTTGGAATGACGTGCAGAACGTGCAGCTCGGCGTGGAGTCGCTCGGCAAGCCGGAAGCCGCGGCGGAGTAGCCTCACCGACTCCTGCCGAGCGGTTGCGCACACGACCACGACTTCTCGGCCCGCCCACGTCACTACCGATGCATCCCCAAGGGCAGCGAGCATCTGATCGTCGACTTCGTCGGCGGTCTGCCGAAGCGCTAGCTCACGGAGCGCTGCGAGCCGCTCAGGAGTGAAGAAGCTGACGAGGGCCCGGTCGACCTTCTCCATGTCATAGACGACGCCCCGCCTCAGCCGATTGATGAGCGCATCCGGAGTCAAGTCGACTACGACGACTTCGTCCGCCTCCGCGATCAACTGGTCCGGGAAGGTCTCGCGGACCTCGACCCCTGTGATCTCTCGGACGGTGTCGTTGAGGCTCTCAAGGTGCTGGATGTTGACGGTCGTGATGACGTTGATACCGGCCTCGAGCAGCTCCTCGACACTCTGCCACCTCTTGGCGTGGTTGGCGCCGGGGATATTCGTGTGGGCGAGCTCGTCCACGAGGGCCCATTCCGGGTGGCGCTCGAGCACAGCCCGTGTGTCCATCTCCGAGAAGCGCTTCCCTCGGTACTCGATCATCTCCGGCGGTACGGCTTCGAGACCCACGGCGAGATCAGCGGTCGCCGGCCGGTCGTGGGGCTCCAAGTAGCCGATCACGACGTCTTCGCCGCGGGTGACTCGGCGATGCGCTTCCGAGAGCATCGTGTAGGTCTTGCCGACGCCCGCCGCCATGCCGAGGAAGATCTTGAGGCGACCGCGCGGATGAGCGACGTGGGTGCCGACTCCCTCGTTAGCGAAGTCTGTCCGCTCGCGCAGTCACGGTCGCCCCACCTTCCCATCCCCTGCAGCGCCGAACGCCTCGTCGAGCGATAGGTTGAGCTCAAGGACGTTGACCCGGGGCTCGCCGAGGAAGCCCAGGTCGCGGCCTACGACGTGCCGTTTGACCATCTCGCGGACTTGGCGCGCGGGTACGCTGCGTGCGAGCGCGACTCGGTTGACCTGCGCGTACGCATTGGCCGGTGTGATGTGCGGGTCGAGCCCGCTTCCCGACGACGTGATGGCGTCGGGCGGCAGCAGCTCGCCGCTTCCGTCCGCTTGCTTTGCTCGGGTCGTCAGCTGCGTGGCAAGCACCGCACTCGTAGGCCCGAGGTTCGAGCCGCCGGAGACGAGCGGGTCGTAGTCACCCGCCGAGGCCCGTGGATGGAAGTACCCGGCGGACTCGAAGCGCTGACCGATGAGCGAGGAGCCCACAACGGTACCCTGCGCGTCTGTGACGAGGCTGCCGCCGGCGCGGCTCGGGAGGAGCACACGGGAGACGCCCGTCACGGCCAGCGGGTAGGCCAGACCCAGCACCACGAAGGCCACGACGAACACGCGAAGCGCTATGCCCAGCGAGTTCCTCATCGGCCTGCCTGCCCTGCGAGTCCCAGGAACACGAGCAGCATGTCGATGAGCTTGAGCCCCACGAACGGCGCGATGAGGCCGCCGACGCCGTACACCAGCAGGTTGCGGCGCAGCAGCCTCGCCGCGCCGATGGGGCGGTACTCGACGCCCTTGAGCGCGAGCGGTACGAGGGCCACGATGATCAGCGCATTGAAGATGACGGCACTCATGATCGCGCTTTGCGCCGAGTGCAGCTGCATGATGTTGAGCGCCTGCAGCTGCGGGTAGGCGGCAACGAAGAGCGCCGGGATGATGGCGAAGTACTTGGCGACGTCGTTGGCGATCGAGAACGTGGTGAGCGCGCCGCGAGTCATGAGCAGCTGCTTGCCGATCTCGACGATCTCGATCAGCTTCGTGGGGTTGCTGTCGAGATCGACCATGTTGCCGGCCTCCTTGGCCGCGGTCGTCCCGCTGTTCATCGCCACCCCCACATCGGCCTGCGCGAGCGCGGGTGCGTCGTTGGTCCCGTCGCCGATCATCGCGACGAGCCTGCCGCTCTGCTGCTCCTTGCGGATGAGGTCCATCTTCGCCTCGGGGTTGGCCTGAGCCAGGAAGTCGTCGACACCTGCCTCGCGCGCGATGACCGCGGCGGTCACCGGGTTGTCGCCCGTGATCATCACTGTGCGGATACCCATAGCGCGCAGTTGCTCGAAGCGCTCGCGGATGCCGCCCTTCACGATGTCCTTGAGGCGGATCACGCCGAGCACCTGCGCGTCGCGCGCGACCACGAGCGGAGTGCCGCCTTCCCGTGAGACGGAGTCGACGATGCGCGCCAGATCGCCGGGGATGTCGCCGCCCTGTAGCCGCACCCAAGCCTCGACCGCGTCCGAGGCGCCTTTGCGCACCGACGACCCGTCCACGTCCAGACCGCTCATCCGCGTCGTCGCCGAGAAGGGCACGAAGTGGGCGTCGGTGCCGGTAAGGTCGCGCTCGCGGAAGCCGAACTCCTTGGCCAGCACGACGACCGAGCGGCCCTCGGGCGTCTCGTCGGGAAGCGAGGCCAGCTGGGCGGCGTCGGCGAGCGCCTCTCGAGCGACGCCGCCAACGGGCAGGAAGTCGACGGCCTGGCGGTTGCCGAACGTGATCGTGCCGGTCTTGTCGAGCAGCAGCGTATCGACGTCGCCGGCCGCCTCGACCGCCCGGCCCGACATCGCAAGCACGTTGTGGCGCACAAGCCGGTCCATCCCTGCGATGCCGATCGCCGAGAGCAGACCGCCAATGGTCGTGGGAATGAGGCACACCAGCAGCGCGATCAGCACGGGGACAGAGACGGACTGCCCTGCGTACGCCGCGTAGGGCATGAGCGCCACGGTGACGCCAAGGAAGATGATCGTGAGTGCGGCAAGCAGGATGGTCAGGGCGATCTCGTTGGGTGTCTTCTGGCGCTCGGCGCCTTCCACGAGCGAGATCATCTTGTCGAGGAACGTCTCGCCGGGGTCCGACATGATCCGGATGACGAGCCGATCGGACAGCACCTTGGTTCCGCCGGTCA
The DNA here is from genome assembly GCA_963702525.1 of uncultured Actinomycetes bacterium. Taxonomy (GTDB): domain Bacteria; phylum Actinomycetota; class Coriobacteriia; order Anaerosomatales; family PHET01; genus CAVPCY01. The sequence continues at coordinate 111,900 of CAVPCY010000020.1, forward strand.
CCGACGATCTGTCGCCGCCGCTCTCCCGGATCACCGGCGCGGACTCCCCTGTGATCGCGGACTCGTCGACTGAAGCGATGCCTTCGATGACCTCCCCGTCGCCGGGAATGAGCTCGCCCGCCGAGACGACGACGGTGTCTCCGCGTCGCAGTGAAGCGGCCCCGACCTGCCGTACCGAGCCGTCCGCGTCCAGCACGTGGGCGATCGTGTCCTTGCGCATGCTTCGCAACGTGGCCGCCTGCGCCTTGCCTCGGCCCTCCGCCATCGCCTCGGCGAAGTTGGCGAAGAACACCGTGAACCATAGCCACACGGTGAGCGCGCCTTCGAATCCGGCCTCAGGCGCATTGCCCGCGACGCTCGCCAGCCACGATACCGTCGTGAACGTCGCTCCCACCTCAACCACGAACATGACGGGGTTTCGCACCATCAGGCGGGGATGGAGCTTGCGCAGGGCAGAGAGCGCCGCCGACCAGACCAGGCGGGGGTAGTCCGCGACAGCGCCGCTCCGTGTCCGCGCGTGGGCGTCGTGCGGCTCGGTGCCGAGCGCAGGTGAACCGGCGGTCGCTATGTCTCGATCGGGTTGCATCGTTCTCCTAGAACAGCTGGCCTGACGTCATCAGCAGGTGTTCGACGACGGGTCCCAGGGCAAGCGCCGGGAAGAAGGTGAGCGCGCCCACGATGACGACGACGCCCACCAGCAAGCCGACGAACAGGCCGTTGTTCGTGGGAAGCGTGCCGGCCGACTCGGCAAGCCGCTTCTTCGCCGATAGGGACCCCGCGATCGAGATGACCGGAAGGATGAACAGGAAGCGGCCCACGAACATCGCGATTGCGGTCATGAGGTTGTAGTAGACCGAGCCCGCTGCCAGACCCGCGAAGGCGCTCCCGTTGTTGCCCGCAGCCGATGCGAACGCATACAGGATCTCGGTGAACCCGTGCGGACCTGCGTTGAGCACGGCGGCTCGGCCCGCGTCGATGACGTAGGAGAGCGCCGATGGGACCAACACGGCGAAGTTGACGGCCAGCACCGCGAACATCGCCATGCGTACTTCTCGGGACTCGATCTTCTTGCCGATGTACTCGGGCGTTCGGCCGACCATCAGGCCCGCGATGAAGACCGCCAGCACCGCATAGACCAGCATGCCGGCGAGCCCTACACCCGCACCGCCGAATATCGTCTCGCCCAGCAGGATGTTTGCGAGCATCGCTCCGCCCCCGAGTGGCGTGAAGCTGTCGTGCGCGCCCACAACCGCCCCGTTGGACGCCGAGGTGGTGACGGTACCGAACAGCGCGGTCTCGCTGACGCCGAGCCGCACCTCCTTGCCCTCCATGTTGCCGCCGGGCTGCGTCGCCGTGGCACGGAGCTGGGCTCCGGCTTGGGCGAGTGAAGGAGTCCCGGCCTGCTCAGCGGAGAGTGTCACGCCAAGCGACACGACGAAGAGAAGCATCATCGCCGAAAAGACGACCCAGCCCTGGCGGCGATCGCCTGTCGCTCGGCCGAAGAAGGACGTGAGTCCCGCTGGAATCACCATGACCGAGAGGGCCTGCACGTATACCGCGAGCGGGGTCGGGCCCTCGAAGGGGTGGGCGGAGTTCGCGTTGAAGTAGCCGCCTCCGTTCGTGCCGAACTGCTTGATGGCCTCGAGCGAGGCCACGGGCCCGGTCACTATCGTCTGCCTAGCGCCCTCGAGTGTGGTGGCCTGGATGATGCCGCCGAGGGTCTGAACGGCGCCTTGGGCCACATAGAACAGCGCGAGCAGGAGCGATGCGGGCAGCAGGATGTACAAACATGCCCGGACCAGGTCCGACCAGAAGTTGCCCACTCGGCCCACACTGTCGCGAACGATGCCTCGCACCAGTGCCACGCCCACGCACAGACCGGTGGCCGCCGAGAGGAACTGCTGCAGGGTGATACCTGTCATCTGCGAGAGCGGGGTGATGGCTGTCTCGCCGGCGTACGACTGCCAGTTGGTGTTGGTCACGAAGCTCACGGCGGTGTTGAGGGCTGTGTCCCACGGCATGCCCGCGACATGCTGTGGATTGAGCGGCAGGAGCCCTTGAAGCCTGAGCTGCACGAACAGAGCGAGCAGCCCGATCAGGTTGAACGCGAGCAAGGAGAGCGCGTAGTGCAACGCCCGCATCTCCACGTTCGGGTCGATGCCGCACAGGCGGTCCACGGCGCGCTCGATGGGGCGCAAGAGGGGGTCGAGCGGGGTGCGGCGGGACTCGAACACCGCGTAGAGCCACCATCCGGCTGCGGGCGTGAGCACCACGAGCAAGACGACGTACGCGACTACCTGGACTGTGGACACGCCGGCCATCAGAACCGCTCAGGTCTCACCAGCACGTAGGCCAGATAGAGGATCAGGCCGAGGGAGACGACCAGGAATGCGACCTGTCCGATCATCGGTCGTTCTCCAAGACGACGATGTAGCCTGCCGAGAGCGCCATCGCCGCACACAGTGCCAGGACGCACAGAATGTCGATCGCCAGATTCACAGCCTCTCCCTTCCAAGGACGTACAGGGAGAGCATGAGCGCACGCGTGTTCGCAAGCCGTGAAGAACCGGCTACCGAGCGTTAAGGATGTGCAAAGAGGGCCGCAGCCGAGCGCTTGAGCGCACCGGGCCCTAGGCGCGCGTCGAGAAGCGGAAGCCCACGCGCGGCTCCGTGAGGATGTAGCGCGGCACGCTGGGGTGCGGCTCGATCTTCCTGCGCAGGTTGCTCACGTGCACGCGCAACGTGGAGGCGTCCGCTTCTAGGTCGGACCCCCACGCGGCGTCGACGATCTGCCGCCAGGTCAGGACCCGGTCCGGGTTCGATGCGAGCGCTTCCAGAATCGCGTACTCGGTGGGCGTCAGGGCGACCTCGACGTCCCCACGCATGACCCGCCGGTGTCCGAAGTCGATCACGAGGTCGCCCACTTCAAGGCAGGGCGCAAGCGACGATCCAATGGTTCGCCTGAGCAGCACGCCGACGCGTGCGACGAACTCGCCCGCCGAGAATGGCTTGGTCAGGTAGTCGTCCGCGCCGGTTGTCAGCGCCGTGACCTTGTCCTGTTCGGCGTCTCGGGCGGAGAGCACGAGGATCGGCAGGTCCGTGAAGGACCGCAGCCGCTGGAGCAGGTCGAGGCCGTCGATATCGGGCAAGGTCAGGTCGAGCACGATGAGGTCGGGGCTCCGCTCGAGCAGCCGGTCCATCGCCTCCGCGCCGCTGGCGGCCTGCATGACCTCGTAGTCGCGCGATTCGAGGATCGTGCGCACCGCACGCACGAGCTGGGCCTCGTCGTCGATCACCATCACTAGATGCTGTCCCTTGGACACGGTCAGCCCTCCGCTGGCGGCAATGCCGGCAGGTCGACGAGAATCCGGGTGCCGGACGGCAGGGCGTCCTCAACGCTCAGGTACCCGGCGTTCGCCTCGATCAGGTCGCGAGCGATCGTGAGACCGAGTCCCGTGCTGCCGGGACGTCTTACACCAGCCGCCCCGCGGTACGCGCGGTCGAACACGAACGGCTTGTCCTGATCCGATACGCCCGGGCCCCTGTCCTCGATCCAGAGCACCGTTCGGTCGTCGCGCCGCTCAGCTCCCAAGAAGACCGCCGCCATCTCGGGCGAGTACGTCAGAGCGTTGTCGAGCACCGCGCGAAGCGCGCGCGAGACCTGGGCGAAGTCCGCGTAGACGTCGGGCGAGGGTTTCTGCCTGACGCGATAGACGAGGCGGTCTCGGACGTTCTTCGGAACCACGGAGACCACGTCGCCGAGTATCTCGCCCGCCTCGTAGAGCTCGGGGTGAGGCATCCACTCATCGGACTGGAGCCGTGACAGGTCGAGCAGGTCCGAGATCGCTATCTGCAGCCTGCGAAGGTCCTCGGCAACCGCCGACAGAGTCCGCTGCACCTCGTCGGGCTCTCGGGCCACGTCCTCAGAAACGAGATCGGTCACGGCAGCCATCGCCGCCGCAAGCGGCGTCTTGAGCTCGTGAGAGACCGCCGAGACGATCACCGACTTCACGCGCGCGGCTTCCGCGGCACCTTGGACGCGCGCTGCGGTCTCGACTGCCTTGAGGCTCGAGATGAAGACAGCAAGTAGCTGCGATATCGAGACGGCCAACGCCGAGGTCCCTGTGTCGAGCCCCTTGGTGCCGCTCACGATCTGGAGCACACCCTCGTTCTCGGAGGAGGAGACGAGCGGGATGAACGTGCCCATGCTGCGCGATACGCCTTCAGAGTCGATGGCCGGCCAGCCCGTGCCGAGGCGGTCCGACTCGCTACGGGCCTCCTGCAGGTTGATCGCCTTGACCCGCTCGAACGACCTCATGGCGGCCGTCCGGTCGGCACTGGCCACGAAGCGTTCGCCCGGGCCGATGGCGACGAGCCCGTGTCCCTTCTCGGGCATCCACACCACCGCGGTTTCGACGTCGGGCAGCGTCATCAGGGCGGTGACGGCGCTGTCTATCACGTCGTTTGGGTCGTGGCCCTCGGCCATCTCGCTGGCTAGCTTCGCAAGCGCTGTCGCGTCGCGCTCACTCGCGACGGCCGCCAGCTCGCGCTCGCGCACGCGCCCGGTCAGCAGGCCCACGACGGCGGCTCCGATGAAGAAGACGCCAAGCTGGATGAGATCGAGCGGTTCGGCGACGGCGAACGTGCCGTACGGAAGCGTGAAGACGTAGTTGCCCGCGGCGAACGACAAGACGGCGGCGACGAAAGCCGGCCCGGTGCCAGCGGACCACGCGACGAAGCCGACAACGCACAGGTAGAGCCACGAAAGGTGCGCGAAGTCGACCTCCGGACGTAGCGGGAAGAAGAGGGAAGTCGCGAGGACCACGGCAACTATGGCCGTCACGTAGCCGTGCTGTCGCAGTGCGCGCCCGATCGGCGCCACGACCCCTCCTCCCAGCTAGGCGACTTCGCGCGCCTTGAGCCATGCGTCCGCGAGCTCGGCCCAGCCGTCGCAGCGTGGGCAGCACGCCGCCACCACGTTGTCGTAGTCGCCCGCCTCGAGCGCGGCGTGCACCGTGGGCGACTCGAACGCGTTGCGCACGAGCACCATCACGCCGGTCGCGCGCGCCATCTCCAGGTCGGTCACCGAGTCGCCCACGGACGCCGCCTGTTCGGCGGCGAGCCCGCGCGACGCTAGATCGGCCGCGATCGTCTCGGCCTTGGTGACGCCCTTGGGGACCAGATGGTAGGCGTGGATCGGCGCGTCGAAGCACGCGAGACCGTGGGCGCGCGGGTGGACGATACCGTTGTCGAGGATGCCGATAGGCAGCTCGAGGGTGTCAAGCACCGCCTGCGCATCGGTCAGGTCGAGGCAGCCGCGCAGCAGGTGGCTGCCCTCGCGGTTGATGTGCCAGGGCGTGTGGTACTCGATCTCGCCGGGAAACGTGCGCTGCAGAGCATCGATGGCGCCGGCGTCGCGGATGAGCTCGTAGGGGGTCGCACCGTCGGTGGTGCCCTCGGGCCACTCACCGGTGTCGTAGATGACGCGCACGCCGGGCAGGCCTACGTCGTGGACGCGCACACAGCCTGCTTCGGCGATGAAGTCGCGCCAGCCCATCAGGCGCGCGAGCTCCGTGAGCTGCATCCGGGTGCGGCCCGAGACCGGCACAACGCGCAGCCCCGCGCGGTTCAGCGCGACGATCGCTTCGGCGACCCGCGTTGACGGATCGCCACCCGCGTCGGCCAGCACGCAGCCGCCGGGCGCGAGCATCGTGCCGTCGAGGTCGGTGTAGAGCACCTCGACGTTCGCGAGCGCTGCGAGCGCAACCTCGTTCTCTGAGAGCGGACACACTTCAGCCATGAGACGATGATAGCCGAGAGCGCGACTGGGTGAGGGCGGCCCGCCCCCGGACAGACGCCACTCACGGGTCGTACCTTACGGTTCGCGCTCCTAAACGGTATAAACGACAGTATCCCTCGCATCGAGGGACCGCACCGACGGCCAGGAGTATCGAAGATGACCGCTGAGTTCGACATGCCGTTCCCGCACTACCGTTGCCCCACCTGCGGCAAGGACCTGCCGCTGGGCGAGGCCAAGATCACCGTCACCTGTGCCGATCACACCGAGCACGTGACCGCCGAGTTCACGGTTCGCACCGCCACGCCAGAGGACCGCACCGCCATCGAGACGATCTGCGACCGCGCGTTGGGCGAGACGGTGGTGGACGCGTTCGGTGGGACCTACGACGTCGTCGACAGCCTCAACCTCGTCGCCGAAGCCGACGGCGAGCTGGTGGGCCTGCTCTCCTTGGCCGTGCGTCATGGCGAGGCGATCGTCGTCTTCATGTCGGTCTACCCCGAGCACCAGGGCACGGGCGTGGGCGCTGCGCTGCTCAGGTACGCCGAGGAGATCTCGGCGGTGCGCAACCTGCCGTTCATTCGCGTCGCGGTCACCAACGACGACATCCCGCTGCTCTACTTCTACCAGCGCCACGGGTTCACCATCTACGAGGTGTGCGTGGGCGAGGTCGCCGACAAGTTCGGCTCCGCACCCCCCGGCTTCTCGGCGATTCCCGTGCGCGACGAGATCCGCCTGCGCCGCTCTGTCTGCGTGACTCCGGCATAAGACCCGAAGGGAGCCCTAGATGACCCGACGCGCCGTCTTTGCGCGCACTGTCTCGGCCGCAACGCTCGCCGCGATGCTGCTACTCACCGGCTGCGCCAGCGCGACCAAGCCCGCCGAGCCCGCGGCTACTACCGAGACTCCGGCCGCCGACCTCAAGCCGGTCAAGATCGGCACTCTGCCTACCGAGGACTCGCTACCCCTGTGGGTCGCCGAGGACATGGGCTACTTCGCCACCAACGGCCTGGCCGACGTCGAGATCGTCACGTTCCAGAGTGCTCAGGAGCGCGACGCGGCGTTCGCGGCAGGCGCGATCGACGCCTACATGGGCGACATCATCGCCGCAGCGAACCTCGAGGCGGGCGGTGCGCCCAACACCATCAAGACGATCATGCTTGGCGCGGACCAGAGCCAGGGCCGCTTCGCGGTCGTCGTTCCCCCCAAGAGCGACGTGAAGTCTCTGACCGAGCTCAAGGGCGTTCCTGTGGGCACGTCGACCGCCACGATCCAGGAGTACGTGCTCGACGGGCTCATGGCCGAGGCCGGCGTCGCCGATGCCGACGTCAAGATCGAAGAGGTCAAGAAGGTGCCGGTGCGCTTCGAGCTGCTGATGGCCGACAAGCTCAAGGCCGCCGCACTGCCCGAACCGTTCGTAACCCTCGCCGAGCAGGGCAAGGCGACGATCGTGGGCGACGACACCAAGGCCAAGGCGAATCTCTCGCAGACCGTGCTCGTGTTCAGCGACAAGTACCTCGCCCAGGAGGGCGGTAGCGAGTCGGCCGATGCGGTGCTCGAGGCCTGGGACATTGCCGTGGGCGACATCAACAAGGCCCCGGAGAACTACCGCAAGGTGCTCGTCGACAAGGCGCGCCTCCCAGCGCCGCTGGCCGAGACGTACAAGGTCAACACCTACCCGACCGCGCAGGTCCCGAGCCAGGCCGACGTCGAAGCGGTCCTCATATGGATGAAGTCGAAGGGGTACCTGAAGGGCGACGTGACCTACCCGGACCTCGTGGCGCAGTAAGGCGCACATGGCCTCGCTCGGATTCGAGAACGTATCGCTGACATACGAGGGTTCGGGCCGCCCGGTCCGAGCCCTCGAAAGCTTCTCGCTGAAAGTCGCCGAGGGCGAGCCGGTTGCGGTGATCGGCCCGAGCGGCTGTGGCAAGTCCACGTTGCTGCTTCTCGCGGCAGGGCTTCTTGATGCCGGGGGACGGCTCGGTGCGCGTCGACGGCGCGCCGCTCGCGGGCGTGCGCCGCGAGACCGCGCTGATCTTGCAGGACTACGGGCTGTTGCCCTGGAAGACCGTGGCCGACAACGCCGGGCTTGGGCTCGAGATCCGCGGCGCGAGCCGCGCCGACCGTCAGGCGCGTGTGGACGAGGCGCTCGACCAAGTGGGAATCGCGGACTTCGCGAAGGCGTATCCCGAGCGAGCTGTCCGGCGGGATGCGTCAGCGTCTCGCACTGGCCCGCGCGGTGGCGCTGGACGCCGATCTGTTGCTGATGGACGAGCCCCTCTCGGCGCTCGACGCTCTGACACGCGAGGACCTGCAGGACGTGCTGCTCGAGTTGTGGCGCGGGCGCAACCACGCGCAGGTGCTCGTGACCCACTCGATCGAAGAGGCCGTCTTCCTTGGCAGACGCATCGTGGTGATGTCGCCGCGGCCCGGTCGGGTGGCGGCGGTTGTCGACAACCCGGCGATGGGCGAGGAGGGCTACCGGGCAAGCGCGGCGTTCTACGAGCGCTGCGCCGAGCTTCGTGAGCTGCTCGCGAGCGAGGGCGCGCTGCACTCGGTCACCGGCGAGGCGCGCCGATGAGCGCGACCGCCCGCAGAGCGCTCGGCTACGTCGGCGCCATAGCTGTGCTGCTGGCGATGTGGGCTCTGCTCGCGTGGTGGATCGGTTCGCCGGCGTTGCCGGGGCCTTTGCTGGCGCTCTCCACGTTCTGGGTGGAGTTGCCGGCGTTGTGGCCGGAGACGCTGATCTCGCTCATCCGGGTGGTTGCGGCGATGGCATTGGGCACGGTACTGGCCGTGCCGATGGGTCTGGCACTGGGCCGCTCGGCGCGCGCCGACGCCCTTTTCGCGCCAATCATCTTTCTCACCTACCCGATCCCCAAGGTGGTCTTCTTGCCGGTGCTGATCCTGCTCCTGGGGCTGGGCAATGCGTCGAAGGTCGCTCTGATCGGCATGATCGTCTTCTTCCAGATACTCGTGACCGCCCGTGATGCGGCTAAGGCCGTACCCGAAGCGAGCGTGCTTTCCGTGCGATCGCTCGGAGCAACGCATCGGCAGGTTGCTCGGCACGTGGTGGTGCCTGCGGCGCTGCCCGAGATCTTCACGGCACTCAGGATCGGCACCGGTACCGCGATCGCGGTGCTGTTCATAGCCGAGGCGACCGCCGGCAGCAACGGGCTGGGCTGGTACATCGTGGACGCATGGGGCCGCATCGACTACGCGTCGATGTTCGCCGGCATCATCGCGATGGGGCTGCTGGGCGTGGCGCTCTACGAGGCGCTCGACGCGATCGAGTCGCGGGTGACCCGCTGGCGCAAGGCGGCGCGGTAGGCGACCGGTTCGCGCGTCTACTCGAGCGCCTCGTCGATGTCCATCTGCTCAGGTTTCGGCTTCGTCGATCACGATCGCCGGCAGCTCCAAGAGGGCTGAGGCCTCGGTCTCGGGCAGGCTCTCGACGCCGCGAAGCTTGCGCTCCATGGCCCGGCTGCGACGCTCGGTCTCGCCGATGGTGTTGGCAGCGGTGTTGAGCTGCTTCTTGACCTTGCACGAGAACGTCGCCGAACTTGCCGAACTCGGTCTTCACCGCGGCGAGCACCTTCCAGACCTCGGCGGACTGCTGCTCGATGGCGAGCGTCTGGAAGCCCATCCGAAGGCGCTCGAGGATCGCAGCGAGCGTGGTCGGGCCGCACGCATGACGTGGTACTTGTGCTGCAGCTCGTCGGCGAGCGTCGGGTGGCGCAGCACCTCGGCGTAGAGACCCTCGGTGGGCAGGAACATGATCGCGAAGTCGGTCGTGCATGGCGGGCACAGGTACTTCGAGCTGATCGCCTCGGCCTGGATCGTGATCGAGCGCGCCAGCGCGTCGGTCGCCTTCTGCACGGCCTCCACATCGCCGCGCTCGGCGGCGTCCTGGAGCCGCAGGTAGTCCTCCTGCGGGAACTTCGAGTCGATCGGCAGCCACACGACGGCGTTGGGGTCGTCCTTCGGGCCGGGCAGGCGGATGGCGAACTCGACCAGCTCGCGCCGAGTCCTCCTTGGTCTGCACGTTTCGCGCGAACTGGCTCGGCGTGAGGATCTGCTCCAGCAGCGCGCCCAGCTGCACTTCGGCCCACGTGCCCCGCGCCTTGACGTTCGTGAGCACGCGCTTGAGGTCGCCCACGCCGGTCGCGAGGCTCTGCATCTCGCCCAGCCCGCGCTGCACCGCTTCGAGCCGCTCGCTCACGAGCTTGAACGACTCCCCGAGCCGCTTCTCGAGCGTGTCGTGCAGCTTCTCGTCGACGGTCTTGCGCATCTCCTCGAGCTTCTTGTCGTTGCCGTCCTGCAGCTCCTTGACGCGCGAGTCGAGGGTCACGCGGATGCGTTCGAGCGAGGCCGTGTTCGAGTCGCCGAGCTCCTTGACCTGCTTGCCCACGGTGTCGAGCTGCGTGCGCTGCATCTCGCCCATCGCGGTCAGGTTCGCCGAGAGGGTGGTGTTCGCTGCGTTGAGCGCGGCGGTGAGCTCCTCGCGCGAATCGCGAGCGGCGCGGGCGGCCTCTTCTCGGCTGGCGCGCAGCTCCTCGCGCAGCACGTCCTCGCTGTTCGAGCTCGCCGACGTCCGCGCGATCAACACGGCGAGCAGCGCGACGTTGAGCAGTCCGACCACCAGCAGTACCCACAGCAGTGCGCTACCCATGTGTGTGCCTCACAGCGTCCTTCGGGCGGTCAGTGGATGCCACTCCCCGTGGCCCTTTCGAGTGTACGGCAAGCACGGCGCTAACGAAGCCAGCGTAGCAACCGCCTCTGACACGTGGCGCCACCGGATGAGCGCTCAAGCTGCCGAACCGTCTACCCGCGTCGCCCCGCGAACCGCAGCCGCCACGAGTTCGCGACCACGGCAAGCGACGAGAGCGCCATCGCGATCGCCGCCGTGATCGGGCTCAGCACGCCCATGACCGCCAGCGGCACCGTCACGAGGTTGTACGAGAACGCCCACCACAGGTTCTGGTCGACGACGCGCCGCGTGGCACGGGCGATGTCGACGAGCGGCGGAAGTGATGCCAGCGGTGATCCGCTCGCGGCTTCGATGTCGAACACCGCACCCTGCCGAGAAGCCACCGCGCGGTAGCGCTCGGCGGCGGCCGGGTCGCCCAGCAGCACCACGTCGGCCGCGAGTTGGGCCACGTCGCTCGCCCCGCCGATCGCAACAGCCAGGTCCGCTGCACCGAGCGCGGCCGCGTCGTTGATCCCGTCGCCCACGAAGGCGACCGCGGGAACCGTGTCGCGTCCGCCGCCGCCCAGCGCGAGCTCCTCGGCGAGTTCGCGCACGATGCGCTCCTTGTCGTGAGGCAGCACCTCCGAGAAGACCCGCTTCACGCCGAGCGACCCGGCTACGGCTTCGGTCGTGGCGGTGGCGTCGCCACTCACGATGGCGGTCTCGATGTTTCGGCGTGCGAGCGCAGCGAGTGCCGGAGCCGCGTCGGGCCTGATGCGGTCCTCGAGGACGACGCCTCCCAAGACGCGCTCGCCGGCAGCGATCCACACGACGATGCGGCCGGCCTGTCGCTGCTCGAGCGCGTCGGCGACGAGATCGGGCGGAACCGACAGCTCGTTGAGCTCCAGCAGCCGCTCCGAACCGGCCAGCGCCGCCTCTCCCGAGACCGTGCCGCTCACGCCCATGCCCGGCGTGTCGAACGACGTGCTCGGCCGGCGACACGGTGATGTCGCGCTCGCGGGCGGCGGCGGCGATGGCGGCGGCCACCGGATGCGGGTCTCCTGCCTCCAGCGCCGCAGCCGTGCCGAGGAGGACCGCCGCATCCTGCTCGGGGAGGGCCTCAGGCAACGTCGCCACCACCGACGCGCGTCCCTCGGTGAGCGTGCCGGTCTTGTCGAGGGCGACCAGGCGCAAGTCCCTCGCGCGCTCGAGGGCGGGGCCGCCGCGGATGAGCGCACCGCGCCGAGCGCCCGCGCCTACCGCGTTCACCACCGCGAGCGGGGTCGCGAGGCCCAGCGCGCACGGGCATGCGACCACGAGCACGGTGACGGCTCGAGCGACGGCTTCGCTCACCCCGGCGGTGACACCGACGATCAGCAGCGTCGCCGCAGCGACTGCGAGCACCACCGGGACGAACACGCCGGCGACCGCATCGGCGAGCCTCTGCGAGTGGGACTTCGCGAAGACGGCGTCCTCGGCGACGGCAGCGAGGCGGCCGGTGAGGGTGTCGGAGGCCACTCGTGTCGACCCGCACGACGAGCACGGCGGTGAGGTTCACGGTGCCCGCCCAGACCTCGTCGCCCGGCGCAGCCGTGGCTGGCAGCGGCTCGCCGGTGAGGCGCGAGCGGTCCAGCTCGCTCTCGCCGCTGGTCACGACGCCGTCGACGGGCACTCGCTCGCCCGGCCGCACGGCGATCAGAGCGCCGGGCTCGACCTCGGCGACCGGCACGCGGGACGCCTCGGCCAGCGCGCCCGACTCCGGCAGCAGCCACGCTTCCTCGGCAGATGCGGTCGAGGCCAGCACCACGACCGCCCTCGCGGCGTCACGCTGCCCCAGCGACTCGAGCCAGCGGCCGAGCAGCACGATCGTCGTGATCATGGCGGCGGACTCGAAGTAGGTGGGGCCGCTGCCGGTGAGCGCGGCCCAGACGCTGTAGAACCACGCGGTCCACGTCCCCAAGACCACGAGCGTGTCCATCGTCGCGCGCCTCACGCGGGCCGCGCGCCACGCGCCCGCGAGGAACGGCCAGCCGGAGTAGAGCAGCACCACGAGCGACCCGACGGCCGTGAAAGCTCGACGCGCTGCACGCCCGCGTACTCTGCGGACAGGAACGCCGGGTAGAGCACGAACAGGGTGGGCCACAGCACCCACATCCCCACTGCGGCGCCGACGAAGAACCGCAGGAACATGTCGGCCGAGTCCGTTGCGGCGGCATCGGCCAGCCGCGCGGGCTCTGCCCGGTAGCCGAGCAGCCCGACCCGGTCCCTCAGCTCGTCGGGCTCGGTCCGCGCCGGGTCGTAGGTGACACGTGCGAGCGAGGCCGCGTAGCTCACCTCGGCGTCGAGCACGCCGTCGATCCCCAGCAAGGCGTCTTCGAGCACGAGCGCGCACGAGGAGCACCACATCCCGCCCACGCGCAGGGTTTCTCGGCGGGCACCGGCCGCGGCGGCAGCCACCGCCTTACGTTCGGCCGCCCGCGCGTTGCGCGCGCTGCGTTCGCCGGGCGGGGCAGAGCAGCTCCGAGAACCCACCGGCTTCGGCCGCGCTCCACACACGCCGGCAACCCTCGCAGCAGAAGTCGTGGCCGCCGTCTCGAAGCGGTCGGCCGATCAGCGGCAGCCCGCACAGGTCGCACGCCGCCCGCCCGCCCGCCGAGCGCTCGGCATGGGCCTCGCGCGGCGTCTGGCGGACCGCTCACGAGGGCGGTCTCACGCGCCTGTGGCCAGGCCGATGCCCTGCCACACCACGATCAACCCGAGGACCGACGACCAGAGCACCCGAGGCGGTCGCGAACGCGCCGCGGGCGCGCACTCCCAGCAGGCCGCTCGCGGCGCCAAAACCAGCCAGCGCAGGCACGGTGCCCAACCCGAAGGCGAGCATCGTGAGCGCTCCGTAGAGCGGGTAGCCCGTCGCGAGTGCCGCGATCTCGACCGGGCAGGAGCGGGGCGCAGGGCAGCAGGCCCATCAGCATGCCGAGTGCGAACCCCCAGCGGGGACCGCGGCGCAGCAGCTCGGCGGTCGTCTTGGCGAACCACGGCCGGTCGGTGAGCAGCCGGGTGGGCTCGGGAAGACGCGTGCCCCGCGCACGGAGCGAACTCGCCAACAGCACGACGCCGGCGGCCACCATCGCGACGCCGCCGGCGAGCTTGAGCCAGCGGGTCACGTTGTCGGGCGAGAAGGGGCCTGTCAGCGCAGCCATCGCTCCGGCCTGGCCGAGGAGCCCGAGCAGCGCGCCGAGCAGCGCGTAGGTCGTGAGTCGGCCGCCGTGATACCCCAGCTGAAAGCCGAGCGGCCGCTTGGAGCCTGCGCCACCTCCGGCGGTCCGCACGCCGCAGCCCTCGGCGAGCGAGGCCGCGGCGACGAACGGCCCGCACATCGCCAGGCAGTGCCCGAACCCCCCCGTCAGCCCAAGGAGAAAGGCCCCCCACAACGCCGCCGACCCGAGGCCGGCGATCTGCATGCTCCCGTGGTCCACGCTACTGGGTCAGGAACTTGTCGAAAGCGCCGAGCGGACCGTTGAGAGCCTGCACGAAGTACACGACGTAGAAGATCAGGAACACGACGTAGCCCACGATGATCCCCTTGATGATGAAGGGGACCTTGCCGTGGGCCTCCTCCAGCCCGTCGGGGTAGCGATGGATGGGCTCGGCGACGTCGGGAAGCACGTCCTCGGCGGGCATCACGCCATTCCCGGCCTTTCGGAACCACCCCGAGCCCACCGTGTAGTGGATCACGAGGTAAACAGAATCCCGACGCCTAGCGCCCAGAGCGTCGCTGCGAGTTGTTGCGACTGCGGCATGACGTCACGCTCCTGTCTCGGTGTCGGCGGGGAATCGGAATCGCCGGGGTAGGGGTCGTCGATGGCGAGCACGATGCTCGCCGCGCCCGCGAGGTCGTGCCACTGACCGGCGGCGATCGACCACGCGAGCGCGACGGCCGCGATCGTGAAGAACACCGACGAACGTCGCGACGATCATGTAGACGGAGAGATCCATCAGTTGGCCACCTCCGGGTCCTTCGCACCCACGAGGTCGCGGGTGTAGTAGATGATGTCCCACTTCTGCTCGTCGGTCAGGATGAAGCGCCACGCGGGCATCGCGGTGGGATGCAGGTTGGTCTCGTCGCCGCCGTCGAACCCGACGACGCCTTGGTCGAGCCGCCAGTACCACCAGTCGGCGGGCGAGGTGAGCGCCGGGTCCTCGGCGAGGTTCGCGGGCGTGGGCATGAGCGGCGGGCCGTACTGCCCGTCGCCGAGCGCCTTGGGGCCGTGGCAGCCGGCGCACAGCGTGTTGTAGAGCTCCCCGCCGTTCTTGCGGGCCTGGGCGGTGTCCGGCCACGGCGATTGGAGCGCCTGGTACCTGACGGGCAGCTCGTCGCTCACGTCTTCGGGTTCGCTCGGCGAGATGAAGGTCTTCTTGACGTAGTGGATGGCCTCCCAGCGCTCCTGCTCGGAGAGCAGCACGCCCCACTGTGGCATGGCGGTGTTGCCGATGCCGACCGTGAGCTTCCAGAAGAGCTCGGAGTCGGGCATCGTGTCGAACTCGTCGACCGTGAAGTTGGCGGGTGCGGGAACGAGGTTCTGCGCCGACTGGCCATCGCCCTGGCCCGCATCGCCGTGGCACATCCAGCAGCGCTTCAGGTAGACCTCGCGGCCCCGCATCACGTTGGTGCCCGCCGGCACCTTGAGCGGCTTCGACGTTCTTGGGGATCTCGGGATCGGCCGGTTCGGCGTTCGGGTCGGGGAACAGCAAGATCTTGCGAACGTAGTCCGAGATCGCCCAGCGCTGGTCCTCATCGAACCAGTACTTCCACTGCGGCATCGCGCGCATCGGGATGGATTCGCTGACGCGCCAGTAGTAGTCCTGGGGCGTCCACTCCGAGTAGGTCGCGGTGTCGAGGAAGCTCGGTGCCGCCGGCTGCAGGCCCAGTGCGTTCGGACCGTCGCCCGCTCCGCCGTAGCCGTGGCAGAACGCGCAGTTCATCACCCACATGGCCTTGCCGGTGTGATGTGTCCTGGTCTCGTCGGTGGGCAGGGGTCGCGTCCGCGTACTTGGCGGGCATCTCACCCTCGTCGGTGAAGTGCGGGACCATGTCCATGAACGCGCCTTGGATGAACGCGATGACCTGCCACAGCTCGGCCTTTGTCAGCGACTGCTCCCACTGCGGCATGACGGTGCCGGGGACTCCCTCGCTCAGCCGCCAGAAGAAGAACGACGGGGCGAGGTTTCTGAACCGAGGCTGGCGCAGGCTTGCCGGGCGCGCATTGTTCATGTTCGCGTAGGGACCGTCGCCGCTTCCCGAGCAGCCGTGGCAGGTCAGGCACCGCTCGAGGTAGATCTTGCGGCCGGCGTCCCACGTCTTGATGTCGGTCGGGTACGGCTGGACCTTGTCGTTGTACTCGGCCGGAACCATCAGGTCGGTGCTCGCGTTCTGCTTGTTGCCCAGCCGGTTGAGGTAGGCGACGAGCGCCTCGAGCTGCGGTCGGTCAGATAGCTGAACGCCGGCATGATCGAGTTGGGCGTGAACTTCCGAGGATCGCGCAGGTGGTCGGCCTCCCACCTGTCCCCGCGCTTGAAGCCGATGTTCGCGAGGTCCGGACCGGTGCGCAGCGTGCCCAGCTGGTGCGGGTTGTCGTAGACGTACTCTCCGGCGCGGCTTGGCTTCCGAGGTCGAATGGTCGTTGGGGCGGGTGAACTGGCTGTGGCAGTAGACGCAGCCGTTCGACTTGTAGAGCTCGAGGCCCTCCTTCTCGAGGGCGGTGTACTGGTTGGTGGTGATCGTTGGGGCCGGCTTGAACACCGCAACCGGCAGGAAGACCACGACGGCGACGACGCTCAGCACTACAGCAAGGCCGCCGATGATGATCGTCTTGGGCGTCATGTGCATCTTCTCGACGTCCTTTCTAGGCGGTCGCGACCGCGTCGGCAGCGGGCGCCGTCTCGGTCTTCTCGGCGGGCATCTGTTGTTTGGCGAGCGTTCGGAAGGCGTTGTAGGCGAACAGGTACTGGGCGAGGATGATGATGGTTCCGAAGGCCGCTCGGCCGATCCACATGGGCCACAGCCGCGGAGAATCGCGATGATCGGGATGCCCTGCGCGAGCCGCGTGGCCTGCGTGAGCCCGGCGGCTGTAAGCACGAAGAAGAAGCCCAGGAAACCGATCGTGGTGAGCCACCAGTGGGTCCATGCGAGTCGCTCGGAGTACAGCGGGCGGCCGGTGAGGCGCGGGAAGACGTAGTAGACGGTGGCCCACATGGTGTAGGCGA
>CAVPCY010000021.1:0-200286 GCA_963702525.1 uncultured Actinomycetes bacterium
AGGCGGATACTCGATCTGCCAGTCGATGAAGGGCAAGCGGCCCTCGGCCATCCAGGTCGCGTACTTGAAGTAGCGCCACGTGTCCGAGTAGTCGAAGAACGGATAGAAGACCCGCCACACGTCGAGCACCCAGTACAGAAGCCCCCACGCCAGCGCCTGGGAGCCGACGCTGACTCCGAGCACCTTGAGCATTCGGTTCTGAGATTCACTCAGCGGCGGCATGTCGTCCTTCCGAGTGGGGCTAGGGCGAATTCGGTACGGGGCAAGCGTACTAGTCGGATAGTATTATCCACACGCGCGGACAAACCACATCACGTCCCCCGCTCTGCGACGACCGCGCCAACTGCCGAGGAAGGTGCCATGACACGCCCTGACGAACAGCTCGGTCCACGCATCTCGCTGGCCTTCGCCGCGGGTTTGGCGCTCTACTTCGCCGTCAGTGGCGGCGCCCTGACGATCGAGCCGATCACGCAGACGTGTCTGCTGGTCGGCGGGCTCGATTGGCCTGATCGCCGGCAGCTACATGGAAGCGGCGCTGTGCGCGGTCTCGGCGCTCGTGATCGGCATGTTCGTGTTCCCGGCCTACCAGGTCGCCGACGTCGCCTACTCCTCGACATGGGCGATGCAACCGGCCTGCTCGCACTTGGCGGCGCGATCGTGGCGGCGCTGGTCCGCATCCAGGTCGAGAGCCGTGGCGAGGTCGCGCGCATGTGGGTCACGCGCGGTCTGCTGGCGCTGGTGATCGTGAGCGGCTTCTGGACCACGTACTCGCTGTGGACGGCTCCGCAAGCGGCGGCAGCTCGGCGTACGCGAGCTTCGACTTCCCGGTAGTGCCGCAGACGATGACCTCCGACAACGAGTTCTACCTTCGCGTTCAGCAGCTCATGCGTCAGGGTGAGCCCTACTACACCGCATACCGTCAGGCCTATGCCGAGTTCCCCGCCTGGCCTCAAGAGCTGCCTCCCTCGGTACTCGGGTACCGGCTTCCCACCTTCTACTGGGCCTGGCTCGCATTGCCGAGCGCCTCGTGGCTCGTCTGGGCCATGGCGATCGCAGCGGGCATCGCCACAGCGGCCGCCTACGCGCTGGGCCAGTACCGGGCGGGCCCGGCGCTCGCCATCATCGGTGCAGGCGCCGTCTCGTCGCTCTACCTGTGGTCCGCGACCACGCTTTCGCTCGTGTTCGTCGAACCGTGGGCGGGCCTGCTGGTGCTGCTTGCGGTGGTGGTGCACGGCGAGTCGTCCGCGCCGGACTGGAAGCGCCGATTGATCGGCGCGGTGGCGCTTGTGGTTGTGGCGACGCTCGTACGCGAGCTGTCGGCCGTGGCACTGATCGCCGGCATCGTCTACGCGCTGTTCGGCGAGGCCGATCAGCGCGCCTATCGGCTGACCGGTTGGGCACTCGGGCTCGCAGCCGTGCTCGCCGGCTACCTTGCGCATATCTGGGCCATCGCCGGCGCCGTGGCGCCGCGTGCAGCGAGCAGCCTGCTGCAGGGCGGGTGGGAGTTCTTCATCGCGGGGCTGAGCGAGGGCAAGTACTTCTTCGGCGACCAGGCGTGGATCCAAGCGCTGCTCGTGGTGCTGGGCGTCGTCGGCCTGATGGCGGTCCGAGACCGGGCATCCAAGATCGCCCTTGCGATGCTCACGGCCGTCCCACTGCTCTCGCTGCTCGTGTTCGGCAACGCCACGTTCGTGCCGGGCGGAACCAGCCAGGCGAACTACTGGAGCACCGTCGTGCTGCCGACGGCGCTCTGGCGATGCTGCCGTGGGCGTTCATGCTGGTGCCTCAGTGGAGGGCCGTGGTCATGCCCGAGGAGGCGACGACGGGTCAAGCCGGCGCGCAGCCGAAGAAGGCCGTCGGCAAGACCGAAGTCCGGCACGAAGACGTCCGGCAAGAAGAAGCGCTAGCCGAGCTACTCCTCGGCGTCTTCCACGCAGCCGAGGATCCGCTCGAGCGTCTCGCGCAACGCCGAGCCGTACTCGGCATCCGTGAGCCCGATCATCACGTTGGCCTCGAGCCACGAGATCACGTTGCCGGTGTCGAAGCCCTCGTCCGGCTCGACGACCACGGCGTAGAGCTCCTCGGTCTTGAGCAGCTCGACACAGCGCGTCGGTGAGCTGGATCTCCTCGCCGCGTCCGGGCTTCACGCGCGGCAGGATCTCCATGATCTTGGGCGTGAGCAGGTATCGGCCGAAGATCGCCAGGTTGCTCGGCGCGTCGTTGATCGCCGGCTTCTCGACCAGGCCGGTGACTTGCCACACGCCGTCCTCGACCTGGGTGCCGTCGATCACGCCGTAGCGGGAGACGTACTCCTCGGGCACGGGAATCACGCCGATGACGCTCGCGCCGGTGCGCTCGTGTACTTCGCGCAGCCGAGGCAGCACGCCGTTGTCGGGCACCAGCACATCGCCGAGAAGGACGTAGAACGGCTCGTCGTTGGTGAACGGCGCGCCGCACATGACCGCGTGCCCCAGGCCCTTCGGCCGCTTCTGGCGGACGTAGAAGACCTCGGCGAGCTCGGAGATCGCGCGGACCTGGCGCAGGCGCTGGACGTTGCCGGTGTGCTCGAGCAGCTCCTCGAGTTCGATGGAGCGGTCGAAGTGGTCCTCGATGGCGCGCTTTCCTCGGCCGGTGACGATGAGCACGTCGTCGGCGTGGGCGGCGACGGCTTCCTCGACCACGTACTGGATGACCGGCTTGTCGACCACCGGGAGCATCTCTTTGGGCTGCGACTTGGTCACCGGCAGGAAGCGGGTGCCGAGTCCCGCGGCGGGGATGATCGCTTTCATCTGCGCCCTTTCCTACAGCGTCTTCATGACGTCGGTCGCGGCCTCGACGAAGCGCTCGATCTCCTCATCGGTGTGCGCCATCGAGACGAAGCACGCCTCGTACTGGCTCGGCGCGAGCCAGAAGCCCTTGTCGAGCATGCCGCGGAAGTACTTCGCGTAGCGCTCGGTGTCGCTCGTGGATGCGGTCGCCCAGTTGGAGACCTCGAGGTGCGTGAAGAACATCGTGGACATCGAGCCCACGCGGTTGCAGTGCGTGTGGATCGCCGAGTTGCCGGCGGCGCGGCACATCCCGTCCGCGAGCTTCTTGCCCTTGCGGTCGAGCTCCTCGTAGACGCCCGGCTCCGAGAGCGCCTGCAGCGTTGCGAGGCCGGCCACCATCGCGATCGGGTTGCCCGACAGCGTGCCCGCCTGATAGACGGGGCCGGTGGGCGCCAGCTTCTCCATGATCTCGGCCTTGCCGCCGAACGCTCCCACAGGGAAGCCTCCGCCGATGATCTTGCCCAGCGTGGTGAGGTCCGGCGTCACGCCGTAGAGCTCCTGCGCGCCGCCGAGCGCGACGCGGAAGCCGCTGATGACCTCGTCGAAGATCAGCACGACGCCGAACGCGTCGCAGAGCTCGCGTAGCCCCTGGAGGAAGCCCGGCTTGGGCGGCACGACGCCCATGTTGCCGGCGATCGGCTCGAGGATGATCGCGGCGACCAGGTCGCCTTGGGCCTCGAGCGCCTCGCGCACCGCGTCGAGGTCGTTGTAGGGCAGCACGATGGTGTCGCCGGCCGCGCCCTTGGTCACGCCGGGCGTCGACGGGATGCCCAGCGTCAGCAGGCCCGACCCCGCCGCCACCAGAAGCGCGTCGGAGTGGCCGTGGTAGTTGCCGTCGAACTTGATGAACTTCTCTCGGCCGGTGTAGCCGCGCGCAAGACGGATCGCGCTCATCGTGGCCTCGGTGCCGCTCGAGACGAAGCGCACCATCTCGATGCTGGGCACGGCGTCGATGACCGCCTCGGCCGCGGCCACCTCGATGCAGGTGGGCGCACCGTAGCTGGTGCCGCGCTCGAGCTGCGCGCGCACGACCTCGAGCACCGGCTCGTAGGCGTGGCCCAGGATCATCGGCCCCCAGCTGGCCGACGAAGTCGACGTACTCGCGCCCGTCGATGTCCCAGATGTGGCTGCCCTTCGCGCGGTCCACGAAGCGCGGCTCGATGCCCACGCTCTTGTACGCGCGCACCGGCGAGTTCACGCCGCCGGGAATCACGTTGCATGCTGCCGAGAAGAACTCGGATGAGGACTGCGTCATGAGATCAGGGCCTTTCGTCTCGAAGCAACGGGGCTGTCGGCGCAGCCGCGAGGGGCCGTGCGTGCAGCAAGCGACATTCTACCGCAGGCGTGTGCCGTTCTGCGCCGAGCGGCGGACCTTCCCGCAGGCGTCGTGCGGCGCGCGGCTCAGGCCGTGAGCGCCACGGTGATGACGCCGAAGACGACGAGCAGGATCCCCAGCCACTGAGCGGGCGTCAGCCATTCGCCCAACGCGATCACCGAGACGCCCGCGATGAAGACGTAGCTCAGCCCCAGGAACGGGTAGGCGATCGAGAGCGGCACCGTCGCCAGCGCGAGGACCCACAGTGCCGCCGAGAGCGCGTAGAGGATCAGGCCGGCCCAGACCATCGGCACCGAGGCCACGTCGAGCGGCGAGCCTGACCGGCGTGCGCAGACGCTGCCTGCCGATCGGCCCCACGCGGTTCATGCCGAGCTTGAGCAGCGTCTGGCCGGTGACGACCAGCGCAACCGCCCCAAGCACGTATGCGAGTGCGTGCGGACTCATCGGCCGCCCACCCGCTTGACCGGAGCCACTCCCAGCCAGCCCACGAGCAAGACACGCCAGCGCGATGATGAACACGCCCGCCCATCTCGCCGGTGAGACCGTCTCGCCGGCGAGCGCCGCCATCAGCACGACGATGATGTAGCCGCTCGCCCCGAGCGGGTAGGCCACCGAGAGCTCCATGCGCGAAAGAACACCCAGCCACAGCGCGGATGACACGGCGTAGAGCATGAGCCCCGCGAGCACGGTCGGGGACACAGCAGCGTGCGCGAGCGTGTCCGCGACACTGAGGTCGGCCGACCCGAGCATCCCCAGCCGCAGCAGGAGCTGCGCCGTAGAGCTGAACGCGATCGCCGAGAACGCGACCACCAGGGTCGCGACGGGCACCGGCTTGCGCCGCGTCGACGCGACCTTGGCGATGACGCGGAAGTACGCCCCGATCGTGGGCACGATCTTGATCGCCGATGCCTTGCGCTTGTCTTGGTAGCGGAGCACGAACGGCACCTCTGCGAAGGCCGCGTCTTCGCGCAGCCTCTCGGCGATCTCGAGCATGCAGGCGAACCCGCGCTCGCTCACGAAGTCGTCTCCGTAGACCGAGAAGCCGTGAGCGACGATGCTCGACCGGTACGCACGAAACCCGCACGAGTAGTCGCGCACTCCGCGGATCGGGCGCACGAGCGTGACCATCGCCGATGCCGTGTAGCTCAGCAGCCGGCGCAGCGCCGAGAGCCCCTCGACGCCCGAGCCGGGCCTGTATCGCGATGCGATGACGACGTCGTAGCCTTCGTCGAGCTTCGCTACGAGCGCGGGTGCGTAGCCGGGATCCTGGGTGAGGTCGGCGTCGAGCGTGATGATGACGTCGTCGGTCCCCGCGGCTTCGCTGGCAGCCCGCAGGCCGCGCCGGATCGTGACCCCCAGCCCCGCATTCGGCTCGTTTCGCAAGACCTCGACCGGCAGCCCATCTGCTGCCTTGCCGCGTGCGATATCGCCGGTGGTATCGGCGCTGCCGTCGTCGACGACGATCATGCTCCAGCGCCAGCCCGCCGCGGTGGACACCTCGGCGATCCGGTCGATGAGATCTGCGATCGACGCGGCCTCGTTGTAGGCCGGCACGACCCAGTAGATCTGGCGTGACACCAGGAGTCTCAGTCCTTGTACACGAGGTGTTTGAGCACCCAGGTGAGTTCGTCGTCGGCCACGAACACGCCGAACGGAACGTCGGACTTGATGCGCTCCGCAAGACCCGAGTCGCCGCCAACGAACACGAGCAAGCGGGCGCGGCAGGTCCGGATCGCCGAGCATCGCCTTCGCGAGCTCGTGGACCACTTGCTCGGGGCCGGTCGCGAGGTTGAAGACGGTCGCGACCGGAGCGGTGGCTTCGATGGTCTCCAGCGCGGTCGCGAAGGCGGGATCGACCATCTCGGTCTCCCATCCCAGCTCGCGCATGGGTTCGGCCATCGCCGCGTACTGGTCGGCATCGCCACAGACGAACACGAGAGTGTCGGACATGGTCACTGACCTCCGAGTGCTACAGACCCGTCGCCATATCGAATGATACCAGCCCGGCTGCGGCCGGATGCCCGTCGATCGCTGAGATCCCGCGACGGCGCCTCGGATCCGCGACTGGGTTATCCTCGTTGTCGGCCCCACCGCGAGCGAGCGACGTCGTACTCCCGAGGTGTGTGGCCACAGTGACAGCCCCCAGCCGGAGCCTACTCGTGAACCTGCGCCGCGCAACCAGAACCATCATCGTCGCCGCGATGCTCAGCGCGCTCGTCTACGCGGCGCTGGCCGCGCTCACCGACACGCAGTCCATCGCGGCCGCGCTCCGGGGCTTCCCGCTGCCCGTTCTCGGCGCGATGGTGGCTCTCACCTTGGGGTGCTACCTCACCAGGGCGATACGCTGGTCCTACCTGATGCGCACGATGGGCACGCCGATGCGTGCTCGCGACGCCGTCTACACCCAGATCTCGGGCATGACGATGACCGTTACGCCGGGCAAGGTCGGAGAGGTGCTCAAGGCGTATCATGGCTCGCGAGTTCGCCGGACTGCCCATGGCGAGCGGCGTGGCGGTCGTGTTCTGCGAGAGGCTCGCCGACCTCATAGCGGTCATCGCGCTCTCGGCCGGGGCGGTCTCAGTGCTGGGCAGCAGCCTGCCGGCGCTCGTGGCCATCGCGGCAGCCGTTCTCGGCGGGACTGCGCTGCTCAACTCGAAGCGCTTCCACGCCATCGTGCTTCGCGCCGCCGAGCGACAGCCGTGGCTGCGCACCCATCACGGCTCGGCAACCGTCGTCTCGGACACGGTGCGCACGATGCTCTCGCCCAGGCCGCTCATCGTCTCCGCGCTGTTGTCGTGCTTCGCATGGGGGCTCGAAGGCATCGCCTTCGGACTGTGCATCCGAGGACTGGGCTTCGACGGGCTCACGATGGGTGCCGCGGTCGCCGTCTACGCCATCTCGACGATCCTGGGTGCGCTGACGTTCCTGCCTGGGGGCATCGGACTCACAGAGGCATCGATGGCCGGGCTGCTCATCGCCGCTGGTATGGCGGGACCGGACGCCTCGGCAGCTACCCTGCTCATCCGCTTGGTCACGATGTGGTTCGGGGTGGGCTTGGGATGGGCGGTGCTGTTCACCCGCCCGGCCGTGGTGCGCAAGCTTGCCGGCTTCGAGTCTGCCGAGCCGGACTCGCAAGCTAGGGCTTGCGCGCCCTGAGCCCCACGATGAGCGCGGTCACGCCCGTCACGAGCGGCGCGAGGAAGAACACCGCCGTCAGCGCGTAGAGCATCGCGTCCGGCATCAGGTAGTCGAAGCTGAACCGGAAGTACGTCCACACACCGCCGTAGAGCACTGCCGAGACGATGGCGATCGCACTACCCACCGAGCGTGCCGGGACAGTCGAGAGCGCCGCCAGCACGACCACCACAAGCAGGGCGATCGTGAAGCCCAGCGCCGAGTCCTCCATGTCCACGCCGGCGAACAGGCCGATCATCAGCGCGACCCAGCCGAGCGTGCACAGCGCCCCGAAGACGACGGGCAGCAGCCACTTCGCGCTCACCGGCACGCTGCGGCCTTTGGATTTCGGGCGTGGTTGACTCCTCGGCCACTGCGGACCCTCCCCCTGATGATCGGAACTCCTGAGACTGCTATTCGTGACCGGAGGTCGAGACTCCTACGTCGGCCGCGGCCTCTTCGAGCGAGCACTCGCCCTTCCACGCCGGCGGCTCGTAGGCGCAGTACGGCTCGGCTTCCATGTAGTCGCCGGTCGCCTCGAGCGCTCGCGCACGGCAGCCGCCGCAGACGGCCTTGAACTCGCACGCCCCGCACTTGCCCTTGAGCAGCGAGTAGTCGCGCAGGTCGTTGAAGACCTTGGACTCGGTCCAGATCTCCGAGAACGGCTTCTCCTTGACGTTGCCCAGCTGCATGTCGAAGTAGCCGCACGGCTGGATGTCGCCGATGTGGCTCACGAAGCAGAAGGTGATGCCGCCGAGACACCCGCGCGTCATCGCGTCGAGCCCGTACTCCTCGCGCGTGACCTTCTTGCCCTCGGCCTTGGCGAGCTGGCGGATGATGCGGTAGTAGTGCGGCGCGTCGGTGGGCTTGAAATGCAGCGGGCTGGTCTTCTGGCGGTGGTACGCCCAGGTCAGCACCTTCTCGTACTCCTCGGGAGGCAGCTCCTCGGCAAGGATCTCCGAGCCTCGGCCGGTGGGCACGAGCATGAAGATGTGGAACGCGTCGACGTTGAGCGACTCGGCGAGGTCGTGGATCTCCTCGATGAGGTGCGCGTTGCGCGTGGTGACGGTGGTGTTGATCTGCACGCCGACGCCGTGCGCCTTGGCCATCTTGATGCCGGCGATCGTCTGGTCGAAGCATCCGGGCTGCGCACGGAACTCGTCGTGCCCCTCGGCTGTGGGGAAGTCGACCGAGACGCTGATGCGCGGGATCTTGTGCTCGGCCATCTTGGCCGCGATGTCCTCGGTGATCAGCGTGGCGTTGGTGCCGATGACCGGCATCGCGCCCTTCTCGTGCGCGTAGTCGACGATCTCCCAGATGTCGGGGCGCATGAGCGGCTCGCCGCCGGTCAGGATGATGATGGGGTTGGAGATGGTGACGATGTCGTCGATCGTCGCCTTGATCTCGTCGAGCGACAACTCGCCGTGGTAGTGGCCGAACTCAGCGGCCGCGCGGCAGTGCACGCAGCTCAGGTTGCAGCTGCGCGTGATCTCCCACGCGATGATGCGCGGCGCCTTGATGCCGGTGCGCTCCTGGTAGGCGATCGCAGCCGGGCCGCCGCCGGGGCGGAAGCCCACCGAGCGCGCGCCGCCGTGACGCTGGCGCTCGCCCGGGACCGCCGGGGACGCCGGCGGGATGGCCGCCGGGTGACCGCCGACCCAGCGGCGAAGCCAGCGAGGAGGGCTGCCCGGGTGGCCGTCCCCAACCGGGATCGCCACCGCGGCCTGGCCGCAGCCGGCCTCGGCCTCGGCCATCTCCTGCTCGTCGATCGTGCCCTCGTCCTCGCCGAACTCCTCTTCGAGCTCGAGGTCCGGACGCGCCGACGAATCGCCTACGTTCTCAGCCATGAATCTCCTCAAGTCTTCTGAACAAGTAGGGGCCGCTCGCCCTGCGGGTGCGCCTGCGAAGCCGTTGCAAGAACCGCGCCGAGCGCGGCGGCGACGCCGAGAGCACCATCTTAGTCGATTCGGCGTTCTTGGCCCTGTACGATCGCGAGGAGCGTCGCGAGTGCGTCGAAGAGAGCAGGCACGTCTCGCGAAGCCATCTCGAAAACCGCATCCGCGTCGATGTCGAAGTACCCGTGAGTGAGGCGATTCCGAGCGGAGGCCATGGCCGCCCAAGGGATGCCGGGGTCCATTCGCTGCGTCTTGTCTGAGACGCCATTCGCGGCTTCGCCGAGAATCTCAAGGTAATGCACCAGGAGCATCAGGTGATCCTCGTCGTTCGCGAGTTCGCTGGCCGATGCCGGAGTCAGACGTTTCAGCGGCGGCGATTGCGCGAAGCATGTCCTCCAGTCGCGCGGCGTCCGACCTCCGCGCCGTCATATCGGCACGACCTCGGCCATGATGTTCTCTCGGATCGCCGGCTTGAGTGTCCGAGAGGGCACCACATCGACTCGATGCCCGAGAACCGCTTCGAGCTCGAACCTGAATACGCCCGAGATCGAGGTAGGAAGCGTGTTCCTCAAGGTCGACGAGTATGTCGATATCGCTGGCCGGGCCAGCATCACCCCTGGCGACCGAGCCGAAGAGCCGCGGATTCGACGCGCGGTTCGCGTTCACGACGTCGATGATCTGCTTCCGGTGCCGCTCGACGGCGCCGCGCAACTCCAGGGCATAGTCCTCATCGGCGTTCACGGTGGCCCCGCAGCGCGCGCAGTAGACGGCCTGCGCCTCCCGTGCGATCGTTGCGCCGGTGCATCGCAGCGACCAGCCCCGAAGCGATCATCTCGTCGACCGCGGCTTCCGGAATGCGCGTCACGCGTTCGGACAGCCGCACGTGTTCGAGTCTGCCCTGCTCGAGCCACAGGTAGACCGTTCTGGGCGACACGGACAGTCTCTGCGCGGCCTGCTTTGGGGTGAGCAACATCGCCTGACACCTCCGCACCCGATTCTATCATGTTGCGCGCGCTTCTTGCGCTTAATGCGCTTGTTGCACTTGCGCCTCGCGAGTACCCGCATCAGAGAAGGGCGCCCGAAGGCGCCCTTCTGAAGCCTCGCTGTCCCGCTCGGACTACTTGGCGAGCCACCTCGCAGCGTCCTTCGCGTGGTACGTGAGGATCAGGTCGGCCCCGGCGCGCTTGAAGCCGAGCAGCGTCTCGAGGACCACCCGCTCCTCGTCGATCATGTCGGCGGCCGCGGCGGCCTTCACCATCGCGTACTCGCCCGAGACGTTGTAGGCGACGGTCGGGTAGCCGAACTCGGTCTTCACGCGGTAGATCATGTCCATGTACGCCAGCGCCGGCTTGACCATGACCAGGTCGGCGCCCTCGGCGATGTCCAGACTCGCCTCGCGGATGCCCTCCTCGGCGTTGGCCGGGTCCATCTGGTACTGCTTGCGATCGCCGAACTGCGGCGTCGAGTCGGCGGCCTCGCGGAACGGCCCGTAGTACCCGCTCGCGTACTTGACGGAGTACGCCATGATCGGGATGTTCTCGAAGCCCGCCTCGTCGAGCGCCTCGCGGATAGCCGCCACTCGGCCGTCCATCATGTCGCTGGGCGCGACCATGTCGGCACCCGCCTCGGCATGCGTCACGGCCTCGCGGGCGAGCAGCTCGAGGGTGGCGTCGTTGATGACGCAGCCGCCTTCGTCGAGCACGCCGCAGTGGCCGTGATCGGTGTACTCGCACATGCACACATCGGTGATGACGTAGAACTCGGGGTCGTGCGCCTTGATGGCGCGGATCGCCTCTTGCACGATGCCGTGCTCGTCGTACGCCTCGCTACCCACCGCGTCCTTCGCGCTGGGCAGACCGAACAGGATGACGGCCGGGAATGCCGAGCTCCTGGAGCTCGTCGATCTCGGCGGGCAGCTGATCGAGCGAGATCTGGAACACGCCCGGCATGGTCGAGACCTCGTCACGAAGCCCCGTGCCCGGCTTCACGAACAGCGGGTAGATGAGGTCGACCGGCGAGAGCGACGTCTCGCGCACCATCGCGCGGATCGTCTCGTTGGCCCGCAGTCGGCGCGGGCGATAGATCGGGAACTGCATTGCGTGCTCCTACTCGACGAACTCGTCTACCGAGACACCCTTGCTGTCGGGCTTGGCTGCCTCGACGGCCTTGGTCTCCTTGCCGGCGCCGGCTTCCTCGGCCTTGCGCAGCTTGCCGCTCTTGCCAACGCCCATCTGGTAGTTCACCCAGCGCTTGTACTGCACGACGGCATACGCGAGCAGCACGATCATCGCGAGCCAGTAGATGATCTGGGCGACGAAGGCGACGACCTGCCCATACTGCATGATCCATCCGTAGAAGCCGCTAGGCTGCTCGCTGACGAGTGTTGGGTCCATGTGGCGGTTCCTTTCGATCGTGGTGCGACTGCCAGTGCATCAAGCAGTCGGGGCGGCCTGTGATGGTCACAGCCGCCCCGACATTCTACCCGTTGGTGGAGACGAGCGGATTCGAACCGCCGACCTCTGCCGTGCGAAGGCAGCGCTCTCCCAACTGAGCCACGTCCCCACAAGTACGTCCGCAGCGCCCGCGAGGGCCCCGCAGAGCGAAGGATATGATGTCAGGCAGGGGTGTCAGTGTCAATTACGAGGTCTCCACGGCACCGGCCGCATAGTAGGCACTCCGGAGCGCCGCCAGTTCGGTCACGGAGCTACTCTCGGGCTCCACCGCCACCTCGTGTCCTGCCGCTCGAATGGCCGCGCTCGTGACCGGCCCGATCGAGGCCAGAACCATGCCGCGCAGGACCTGAGTCCGCATCGAGCCCCGCAGTCTCGAGCATCGCGCGGAAGTTGCGAAATGTCGATGGGCTCGTGAACATCGCGGCATCGACGGTCGCTTCGACGCAGCCTGTCGAACACGTGCGGCTCCGGTTCCCCAGGAACGGTCTGGTAGACCGGCGCGATGTCCACGGTGGCGCCCCACGCAGCGTAGCGTCTCCGGGAGCACCTCGCGCGCCTCAAGAGCGCGAGGGATCAGCACCTGGGACCCCTCGACTGATCCCCTGCTCCTCGAACTCCGCGATGAGTCCCTCGGCACGTGAAGTCTCGGCGGTACGAGGTGGGGCATCGATGCCGTACGAGCGAGAGCGCTTTGGCCGTCGCGCTGCCGACTACCGCGAACGCACGGCTCGGCAACCGCATCGGCGTCCACACCGTGGTACTCGAGGCGCTCGAAGAACGACCGCACCGCGTTCGCCGAGGTCAGGACGATCCAGTGATACCGATCCAGCTTCCCGATAGCCTCGTCGGCAGGGCCCCAGTCCGGCGGGTCCACCGTCGCGATGACCGGAAACGCCAGCACCTCGGCTCCGAGCGCCTCGAAGCGGCTCAACAAGCGCTGCTGCTGCTCGGCAGGCACGCGTCACGATGACAGAGCGCCCGGCGAGGGGCGCTCCGGAGTCCTGCAAGTGGGTGTCGGTACCTGAGGCTCACGCGTCAGGTCTTGAGCAGCCCGTCGACGCCGTCGGCGGCCGCCGCGGCCCTCACAGCAGCAAGAATCTCGCTGGCGCCCTTCTCGTTCAGTGCGGCCACCATGCGCTCGCCCAGCTCGACCGGGTCGTCGACCGAGCCCTCGAGGTAGTCGCGGACGATCGACGTCGCCCTCGACCGAGCCCACGAGCCCGTCCATCACGAGCTTGTCGCCTTCGATGCGCGCATACGCACCGATCGGCACCTGGCAGCCGCCCTCGAGCTTGCGCATGACCACGCGCTCGGCGGTGACGCAGGTGAACGTCTCGGCGTGGTTGATCTTGGCCATGACGTCGACCATGAACTCGTCGCCCTCGCGGATCTCGATGCCGATGGCGCCCTGGCCGACCGCCGAGACCATCTGCGAGGTGGGGATGTAGCCGGTGATGCGGTCCGCCCAGCCCATGCGGGTGATTCCCGCGGACGCGAGGATGACGATGTCGACCTCTCCGTCCTCGGCCTTGCGCATCCGGGTGTCGAGGTTGCCGCGCACGTCGACGATGTTCACGTCGGGGCGAAGCGCGCGCACCTGCGCCACGCGCCGCAGCGAGCTCGTGCCCACGCGGCCGCCCTCGGGCAGCGACACGAGGTCGTAGCCGGCGCCGGACACGAGCGCATCGCGCGGGTCTACGCGAGCGGGCATCGCGGCGATGTAGAGGCCCTCGGGCAGCTCGGTAGGAACGTCCTTCATCGAGTGCACGCACAGATCGACCGTGCCGGCGGCGAGCTCGACCTCGAGCTCCTTGGTGAACAGCCCCTTGCCGCCCACCTTGGCCAGCGGTACGTCGAGGATCTTGTCGCCGGTCGTCTTGATGATCTTCAACTCAACAGGAAGGCCGGTGATCTCTTCCACCAGCCCCTTGATGTAGTTCGATTGCCACAGAGCGAGCTTGCTGCCCCGGGTACCTATGACGAGCTTATCGCGGTCAGACACCTATCGAGTCCCCCATCTCCTTCTTGGTGGCGGCCGAGGACTTGTCTCCCCTGCCGAGAATGCTCTTGATCAGTCCAACGCCGTGAGGGCTCTTGCCTTCGGGGTTGTTGTCCAGACCGTACAGATACCGCGCGCTTTCGATGTGCTCGTAGCCGTCCTTCTCGCCGGCGACCTGCTTCAGGCGGGCGGTAGGACCGTGAAGCATCTTGTTCACGATCGAGCACGTGAGCGCATCGACCGTCTTGAGCTCCTTCTCCGACAGGCCGCCCAAGCGCTTGAGCGCCTTCTCCAGCTCCTCGGCTCGGATGCTCTCGGCCTTGGCGCGGATCGCGGCGACCGTAGGCACGACCTCCATCGACTCGAGCCAGCGCTCGAACTCGGCGATCTCCTCGTCGATGATGACCTCGGCGCGCTCGGCCTCGACCATGCGCTCCTCGAGGTTGGCCGAGACCACGCCGTTCAGGTCGTCGATGTCGTAGAGGAACACGTCGCCGACTTGGGCGCATGCAGGGTCGATGTCGCGCGGCACGGCGATGTCGATCAGGAACAGCGGGTCGCGGCGGTGCCTGACCGCAGTCGCTACCCGGTCCTTGGTGATCACGTAGTGCGTCGCCGCGGTCGAGGAGATGACGATGTCGGCCTCGGCCATGCGGTCGAACAGGTCGTCGTAGCGGATCGCCTCGCCCTCGAACTTCTCGGCGAGCTCGGCCGCGCGCTCGTAGGTGCGGTTCGCCACGAGCACGCTGCGCACGCCGTTGCTCACGAGGTGCTTGGCGGTCAGCTCGCTCATCTTGCCGGCGCCAAGGATCAGCACGCAGCGGCCCTCGAGGTTCTCGAAGACGCGCTTGGCGAGCTCGACGGCAGCGTAGCTGATCGACACCGCGTTCTCGCCGATGTCGGTCTCGGTGCGCACGCGCTTGCCCACCTCGAAGCTCTGGCGGAACAGCTTGTTGAAGACACGGCCGCACGAGCCGTTCGAGAAGGCGTGGTCGTA
The DNA here is from genome assembly GCA_963702525.1 of uncultured Actinomycetes bacterium. Classification (GTDB taxonomy): domain Bacteria; phylum Actinomycetota; class Coriobacteriia; order Anaerosomatales; family PHET01; genus CAVPCY01. Next base: position 14,683 of record CAVPCY010000021.1, read on the forward strand.
GGCCTCTTTGACCTGGCCGAGGATCTGCGCCTCGCCGAGCACCATCGAGTCGAGCGAAGCGACGACGCGGAACAGATGCTTCACCACGGCTTCGCCCTGCGAGATGTAGAGGTAGCGAACGAGCTCGTGGCGATCGAGGTCGTGATAGTCGGCGATGAAGTCGATGACGGCTTCGGGGCCGTCGAAGCCGGACGCGGTGACCGCATAGATCTCGGTGCGGTTGCACGTCGAGACGATGACCGCCTCTGCCACCGCGTCCATCTCCGTGAGCCGCCTCAGCGCATCCGGCTGCAGGTGCGCAGGGAACGTGAGCTTCTCACGTATCTCGACCGGGGCGGTCTTATGGCTCAAACCGACGAGAGTCAGGTGCATGTCTGCTTTGCTCGCCTCGCCACGTTCTATAGGTTCGCCGCCTGTTCGCAGGCGACGCTCGGACACAGAAGCGCCCTCGCAGGAGCGGTGCGTTGTTGTTCAGGCAAGCAGGCCCTGCGAGGGCGATATCAAACGCGATATGTCGCACCACTGCGCGTTGCCTGAACGCTCGGATTCTACCATCTGCAGGCCTGCTGGAGCAATCCGAGGAGCCCCTTCCCAGTAGCTTCCAATGAAGCGAGAAGGATGCCAGCCAGGCCGTTAACCATCATTAGCGCTGCAGGTTAGAACGGTTAGCCTTCCTCACATCGCTGTCGACGATCGAGTAGAAGACCTCCGGCAGCAGGCCCTTGAGGCGGAAGTAGAACGCCGAGAGCGCGTCAGGAATCACGAGGTAGTTCCCGCGATCGACCGCCTTGACGATGGCAGCGGCGACCTTGTCGGCGGGAATCGGCTTGATGTTGCCCGCGATCACGTGGGTCGCGTGCGGGCGCAAGGTGTGCTCGAAGTCGAGTGCCGGGGTCTTGGTGTCAGGCGGGCAGACCACCGACACGCGCACCCCGGCGGGCTTCATCTCGAAGCGAAGCGCCTCGGTGAATCCCATGACCGCGTACTTCGATGCCGAGTAGCCCGTGTAGCCGTAGATGCCCAAGTAGCCGGCGACCGACGAGACGTTCACGATGTGCCCGCGACCCCGATCGACCATGCCCGGCGCGACCGCGCGACAGGGGTTCACCACGCTCCAGAAGCCGCAGTCGATGTTGACCTCGAAGTGCTCGAACGGCATGTTCACGAACTCGCCCGGGTAGATCACACCCGCCGAGTTCACGAGCACGTCGGGCACGAAGCCCTCGGCCGCGAGCTCGTCGAAGGCCAGCTGCGTCGCCGCCAGGTCGGAGAGGTCCGTGCTTCGGAATGCGACCCTCTGCTCCTTCGACACCGCAGCGTCGCGAATCTCGGCGACGGCACGCCCGAGTCTCGCGGCATCACGCGCGACGATCGCGACGTCGCAGCCCTTCTGGGCGAACGCCTTGGCGGTGGACAGGCCGATGCCGCTGCTCCCACCCGTGACGATGACGCACGTTCGACCCACTACGACTCCCCCTTGTCGGACTGACGTGGCTGCAGTGCGAAGGTCGACAGTGTCGGCGCCCCATCCACGTAGACGAGACAGCCTATCGCGCGCGCCTCAGCTGCGAATCCGGCCGTAACCTCATCGTCGGCCGAGAAGCACAGCGCCAGGTCGGCGCCCACCAGATCGCCGCGAACGTAGCCACGTGATTCGACGGCGATCTCGCCATCCGGGGTCGCGGCGAGATCGAACCCGCCCGATACGCCCGTGATGACGGTGACCTGCGCCCCAGCCGAACGCAGGCGCTCGACCGCATCGGCACACGCCGCTCCGCTGCCCAGAACGACTGCTCGGCGGTCGCGCAGATCGAGAAGGACCGGCAGCGCGCGATACGAGTCGCCCGTCATCTGCGGGTGCTAGAGGCCGAAGATGTGGAACCCGACGGGCAGCGTGCGCGCCAGGATGGCGAGGATCACCACGAACATGGCGCCCCACACCGAGATCCATGCGGCCACCCTGCTCGAGACCTCGGCGCGGTAGACCACGGCGAGATAGGCGGCGAACGTGAACAGCACCACGCCCGACATCATGATGCGCGGATCGAGCCACCAGCCCTGCACGTCCACCTGAACGGCGCGCACGATGCCGAGGAGCAGGCCGGCGCAGTAGACCGGATAGGCGAGCGCGATGGAGCGGCGGCCGACCGTCTGCAGAGCTGCGAGCGACGGCAGGCGCCGGACGAACTTGTTCGTCTTGTGTCGCTTGAGTTGGGAGCCCTGATAGAGGTAGAGCCCGTTGGACACGGCCCCGAAGATGAACCCCGCGTTCGCGAACACGATGAGTGCCACGTGGAAGCCCACACGCCAGTTGGCAAGTTGAGCGGCGACGACCGGATCGCCAACGAGCGAGCCGCGCCCGGTCCCGCCCATCAGTTCGGCGGCGACCATGAGAAGCACCGCGACGGGAATCAGGAATGCGCCGTACGCCCGGATGCGCAGGACGTGCTCCATCACGAAGTACAGCAGGACGAGCGCCCACGACGCCAAGACCAGCTGGTTGCTGCCCGTGAGCGGAGTGCCGTCGTTGGCGATCGAGTTGGCGCCGATGGCGAGCGTCTGGCAGATGAAGCCGGCGCCGGTCGCGAACCGCGCCCACCAGCTCACCTTCTGCCTGCGCAGGATGAACTGGTACGCGTAGAGGACCGTCGCCGCCACATACAGCGCGAACGAGAACCAGAAGAGGACTAGTGAGGCCTGCTCCACGTGAGCCGCATTCCCTTCGGCGCGATGACCCAGACTTCGGACGCGAGCGCGCCCGTGACACAAGTATACGGCTCACGCCTCCGCGTGAGCGGGCCGAACAGCGCTAGGCGGACGTCGACTCGCCGCGCCGGGTGATCGACTGCTCGAGCACCTCGAGCTGCTTCTCGACCGCCGTCACTTTGCGCACGCCGTACGCCACGTACACGACGAACCCGAGCCACAGCAGGAAGTACGCTGCGATGACGTACGGTGCGGCATCCAGTACCGTCTTGTAGATCTCGACTAGGACGGGATCCATCTGCTCCTCGCTTCCGTGAGACTAGCCCTCGAGGGCAGCCTTGATCTCCTCGATGTGCTCCTGCGCGAACTCCTCACGCAGGCGAAGCCTGAACACGACCCACGCGATCATCAGCATGCCGAACATGCCCATGAGAAACGCCGCAAGCTGCGAGCCGGTGAGACCTCCGCCGGAGCGCAACACCACCGGATGGACCGAGCTGGGCACGAGCCGCGTGATCGCGAACGAGATCGGCGCATCCATGAACGCGAAGATGCCGAACACGGCGGCGTAGGTCGCTCGGCGCTCCTCGTCTTCGATGGAGTTACGCAGCACGAAGTACGCGATGACGAGCAGCGTCATGATGAAGTACGTCGTGAGCCGCGGCTCCCATACCCACCACGTTCCCCACTCGAAGCGCGTCCACAGGTCGCCCGTGATCAGGGTCAGGATGACGAACACCAGCGTGACCTCGGTCGCGATCTTGGCGCGCGTGTCGTACTTCTTGTCCTTGGTCATCAGGAAGCGCACGCCGTAGTACGCGGTGAAGAAGAAGACGAGGAAGCTCGATATCGCCACCGGCACGTGGAAGAAGAATATCTTCTGGCTGAACAGCAGCTGGTTGCTGATCGCGACGCCGCCGATCATGGCGGTTCCGCCCACACCACCGCCCAGAACCACCGGCGCGACGAGAAACGCCAGCAGGAAGTCGATCGAGGTGAGTATCGCGCCCAGCGAGAGCAGCAGATACAACCACGTGTTCTCGGTGAGGCCGAGAAGACTGCGCTTCACGTGCACGCCTCCGTATCGTCGTCGGGCGCCTAGGCGCCGATGATGAACTCGTACAGACCGAACGCCGCGAGCAGCATTATCGCATCGTAGCCTGCCGCGATGCCGAGCGATCGCCAGTAGACCTCGATCCAGCCGTCCACGAACACCGCGTCACCCATGACGACGCCGGTTGCGGCCCCGACGCACGCGTAGAGCAGCGGGAACATGATCGGGATGAACATCACCGCGAGGATGAAGTCCTTGCCCTTCGTGTTCACGGACATAGTCGCAAGCATCGTGCCCATTCCCGCGATTCCGATCGAGCCCACCAGAAGTACAAGAGCCAGCATCCACAAGGGGCCCGCCAGGCTCTGGCCCGAGAGGAAGAAGAAGTAGAACATCGGCACGATGATCACTTCGACGATGAGCAAGAAGAGCAGGTTGCCCACTGACTTGCCGAAGAAGATGATCGGCCGATCGATCGGCGAGAGCAGCAGCGCGTCGAGGCAGCCCTGGTCCTTCTCGTGCACGAGCGACCGGTTCAGACCCAGCAGGGACGTGAAGATGATCGCGAGCCACAGCAGGCCGGCAGCGATGTAGCCAACGTCGAACTTCGACCCCGCCTGAGCCAGCGCGAGGTAGTACACGACGAGCACGAGCAGCGCATAGAGCCCCATCGAAGTGAGCATCTCTTTGGTGCGCAGCTCCATGACGATGTCCTTGCGAAGAATCGCCTTGAACTGCCGCCACGACGACATCCGCGATCTCGAGGTCTTCTCGGCCATCTACGCCACCCCCAGCCCGACGGTGGTGCGATAGGTGGTCGCGAACTCGTCCTCGTCGATGAACTCCTTGTCCTGGAACAGCACGATCTTGCCCTTGGCAAGGATGAGCGCGTGGCTGCACAGCTCGAGACCCTTGGCGAGATCGTGGCTGACCATCACGAACGTGTGCCGGTCGCGCACCGACGCGATCAGGTCGTCGAGGATGTCCATCGCGTGGGGGTCGAGCCCCGAGTACGGCTCGTCGAGGAAGATGACTTCGGGGTCGTGCAGCAGCGAGCGGGCGATCGAAAGCCGCTGGATCATGCCGCGCGAGAACGTGCTGACCAGGTCGAGCCGGCGGTGATCCAGCTCGACGGCGGTCAGCAGCTCGTGGATGCGCTCCTTGGGGTTGTCGAGGCAGTAGAGCTCGGCGAAGAACTCGAGGTTCTCCTCGGCGGAGAGGTCGGGATAGAGCAGCGGGTTGTGGCTGATGAAGCCGATGCGCTCCCTGAGCTCGACCGCGTCCTCGATGACGTCGAGCCCGAGTACCCGCGCCTTGCCCTTCGACGGAATGGTGAGCGTCGAGAGCACCTTGAGCAGTGTCGACTTGCCGGCTCCGTTGGGGCCGAAGATCGACAGGAAGGCGCCTTTGGGCAGCTCGAAGTCGACCTTGTCGAGCGCCTTGCGCGCGCCGAAGGTCCGGGAAACCTCCCGGACCTCCAGTGCGGTATCTGTGCGGGTCTCGTCGGCCATCCGCTAGCGCTTGCCGCCCTTGCCCTTGCCGGCCGGCACCTCGGCCACCAGCGCCCGGGCCTTCTTCGGCCAGGCCGCCAGCGCCGTACCGAAGAGCAGGAGCAGGAAGCCGCCCCACGCGAACCAGATGAGCGGGTTGATCTTGACGTTCATGGACAGCTGCGACGTGCCTCCCGGCCCGTCCTGCTGGCCCTGATACACGACGAAGATGTCGCGAAGCAGCTCCGAGTGGACCGACGCGTCGAGACGGGTCTGCCCCTGGCGCGCGAAGGCCGTGAGCCCCGGCTCGATCTCGCCGAGCGTCTTGCCGTCACGCTCGACGGTGAGCACCGCCACCTGCCGCTCGTCACCGTTGGGCAGCGTCGTGTCCACCACCTTCTTCAAGGTGAACGTGTAGTCCGAGACCTCCATCTTGGATCCGGGCTTGTTCTCCATCAGCGTGCTCACGTCGCGTACGTACATGGACGAGCCGACGAGTCCGATCAGGATGATTCCCATACCGATGTGCGCCATGTAGCCGCCGGACTGCGTGCGTGCCTTGAACACGATGTTGCCCAGCGACGCGAAGAAGTTCTCGCCCTTGGCCGCCGAGCGCTTGCGCGCGCCCGAGATGAACAGCGACGATGTCGTGGAGATCAACAGCGCTGCTGCGAGCAGGCCGAGAACCGAGATGACGTCGTATACCGTCTGCGGTCCGAACGCCTCGAGCGCTGCCGCGCCCTTGCCGCCGGCGGCCATCGTGAGCGAGTAGATCGGACGCAGGTTGACGATCCATTCCCACATGAGCAGAGCGAAGATGACCGCGGTCGACACGAGCGGCCACTTGATCCGCGACCAGAACGTCGCACCGTCGGTCTTGCGCCAGGCAAGCAGCGGGCAGACGGCGACGATGAACACGTAGAGAACGCCGATCGGCCGCGCGAGCAGGTCGTAGGAGAGCGCTCCGATCGACTGGCCGCCGAACGGCAGCCACGACGGCAGCGCCGAGGTGACCGTCATGTACGCGACGAGCAGCCCTGCCACCAGCATGATCAGGTTGTTGAAGTAGTAAGCGGCCTCTTTGCCGGTGAGCGAGTCGAACTCGTCGTTGCCGGCGAAGGTGTCCCAGCGCAGCCACAGTCCGATTCCCGCCGCCAGCACCGAGCCCACGATCATCAGCAGGAAGAAGACGAGCGAGACGATGTCGGGTGCGAACGCGTGCACCGACTGGACGACGCCCGAGCGCGTGATGAACGTGCCGAGGATGACGAGCGCGAACGTGAACGCCGCCATCATGACCGCCCAGCGTTTGAAGCCCTCACGGCGCCGGTAGATCGTGAAGCTGTGCAGCAGGCCCACGCCCGTGAGCCACGGAAGCAGCGAGGCGTTCTCGACCGGGTCCCATGCCCAGTAGCCGCCCCATCCCAAGACCACGTACGCCCAGATCGACCCGAGGCCGATGCCCATGCCCAGGAACAGCCACGAGAACACGGTGATGCGGTCGACGATCTGGACCCACCGGCTGGAACCGTCGTTGACGATGAGTGCGGCGATGGCGAAGGCGAACGGGATCGTGAGGCCCGCGTAGCCGACGAAGAGCGTGGGCGGGTGCAGGATCATCGCCCAGTGCTGGAGGAGCGGGTTCATGCCGTAGTTCGCCGCCTCGCCCACCAGCTCGCCGTTCGGACCGAGGAGCATGGCGGGCGTCGCCTTGAAGGGCTGGTTGGGCTCGGAGAACAGCATCGCCGCGCCGAACAGGGCCAAGACGACGTTGGTGACCATCAGGCCCATGTTGGAGAGCTCGTCGGTCTCGTCCATGCGGCGATACGCCACGTACGACGAGAAGAGCGACAGCAGCCACGCCCAGAAGAGCAGCGAGCCTTCTCGGCCGGCCCACAACCCCGACAGCTGGTAGAGCCATGCAAGCCTCGAGACGTCGGTCGAATGGTTCTCGGCAACGTAGAGAAGCGAGTAGTCGCCCCGGAAGAACGCGAACACCAAGACCAGCGAGGCGATGGTGAGAGAGGCCATCGAAGCGAAGGTCATGAGGTAGCCGAAGTTGGTGGCGCCTTCGCCGGCCTTCGGGCCCATCCGCCTGCCCACGAGAAGCGCGATCACCGAGATCACGGCAGCCACGAACCCGAGTGCCAGGAAGGTCTGTCCCAGCATGATCATGTAGGTCTCCCCTGTCGTTGAGAACCATCAAGCGAGGCGCCCCGGGACGGTTCCCGGGGCGCCTCGAAAAGGCTACTTCTGTCCTTGCTCCAGCGAAACGTTCGTCGCGACGAAGTTGCCGTCGGCCTCGATGGCGCCTGTCATCACGACCTGCGAGCCGTCGGTCATGCCGCTGGGTAGCGCCCCCTCGTAGACGACCGCCACCTCTTTGCCGCCGGTCGGAGTCGAGGTCACGAAGAACCTCGCCGCCCCACCCGGCGCCACGATGGATCCGGCCTTGACGTACCCGGTCGTCTTGACGGTCTTGCCGACCATGTCCTCGCCCTTGCCGAGCAGGTCGGCCACGGGCAGAGCGCCGGTCGCCGACTCGTACTTGGACGGGCACTTGGTGATCATCTCGTCGGCATCGATCGAGCCGTTCGCCGCGAGCTTGCCCGTCACGATGGCGGTCACGCCGTCACCGAACGTCGAGGGCACCGCGCCGTTGTAGACGACCTTGACGGTCGCACCCGTTCCCGCAGTGTCCTTCTCGTCACGGATGGTGAAGCGCATCGGGTTGCTCTTCTTGTCCCACGATCCGGCCACGACGGCGCCGCCGACCTTGACGCGCTCGCCTTGCAGCGCGGTGTCCGAGGCGATCTCCTTGACCGACTTGTAGTAGGCGGTGCCACCGCGTCCGCCGATGCTCGCAAAGATCGCGACGATTGCGAGCAGGACGATCGCGGTCACGCCGATGAGCCTGTTGCGGGCCCGCTTGTTCACTAGCGCTCACTCCCTTGACGCAGCCGTGAAACGGCCGCCTACGCACACGTCAGGACGAGGGCGCTTCGCGCGGATAGCGCTGAGTTCGCACCGATGACCTGACCTGCTTGCCTGAACACTCGGATACTACCACCGTCCGTGAGCTCCGGACAATCGCCTGCCCGTCACTCGCAGACGCACCGTTTCAGGTCGCTTCATGCAACCCGCATGCCGTTCCCGTTGCGTTTTCAAAGCCGTCTAGAAAGTCACGAGGCCGGTGTTGGAGAGGGCTCCCTTGATAGCGTCCTCGGTCGTGCTGGACTCGCAAAACTGCACCTCGATGCGGGGGTCCTCCGTGTACAGCGTCACGGCGCCGACGCCCTGCATCCCCGAGAAGGCGTCGAGGATCTTCTCGCCGCTCTTCGCCAGATCCACGCCTTGGGCGGGCGTGATCGCGATCGTCGTCGAGGTACACGCCGAAGCCTCACCGCCGAACGACTTCGTGAGCTTGCCGTCGGCGACTTGAGGGCCGGAGGCCATGCTGATCGTGAACGCGGCGGCGACGACGACCACGCCGACCGCGATGATCATGACCGTCGCGGGACTCAGCTTGCGGGGCTTGCTCGTGCCTGAATCCTCGGCAGCGCCCTCGCCCGCCTGCGAGACCGACTCCTCGGACGTCGCCGCGGCGTCGTCCTCACCGCCTCTGCGCCGCGCTCTTCGCGGACAGCTTGCGGGAGACGGCGAACAGCAGCGCGACCACGGCGGCAAGCGCTGCGAGGCCCAAGACGATCGGGACCGCAGTGCCGGACGCCTGGCTGCCGCGGGCGCCGTCGGGGCGACGGCCGGGGCGCCGTAGGCGAACTCGAGCGCAAGCGGTGCTCCCGCCTCGACGCCCTCGAAGGTGCGGGTGTAGTAGCTGGAGCCGTCTGCCGCGGGCTCGAGCTGCGAGTTCTCGGCAGCCCTGACCAGCGGCGCTCCCTGAGGTACCTGCACGCTCAGCCGGACCGTGGGTACCGGCTCGCTGCTCGTCCACTTCAGAGCGGCAGCGTAGGCGCTGCCATCGAATGCGGCGACGGCTGGCACGGCGAGCTCGAGCTGACCGCGTCGGGCCTTGGTGAGGGTGAACGAGTAGATGTCCGAGTCGCCCTTGGTGACCTTCGTCGGCTCGACGGCCGGGTCGTTCTCGGCAGGTCCGCCCAGGATCTCCCCTGCCCAGATCAGCTGGGCGCCAGCGGGGACGGCGAGCGAGACCTCGGCCGGAAGCTTCGCGTCTTCGGGCAGCGCGCCCGAGACGAGCAGCAGCGAGCCGGAGTCCTCCGTCCTCGCGGTGACGTCGACGCTCTCCCACGACTCGGGAGCGGCGAATGCGGGTGCGGCGATGCCGAGGGCCAGTGCTAGAGTGCCGGCCACGAGGGCCAGCCGGAATATGCGAGACACATCGAACTCCTTGCGTGGGAAGCGGCTGGGCGAGCGCAGTGCGACGCTCTACCTCAGACGCGCAAAGAGACCGATGCGAGCGAAGCTCGCCGAGAAGGGTGCGGATGCGAGCACGCCGCAGACTGCGCGCGATGCTCGCGATGGTGAAGCCGTCGCTCGTGGCTGAGAAGACCCGCGCGAGCACGGTCGCGACACGGCGCTGGATCCGCTCCGCGCGATCGACCCGCCCGCAGCACGCGTGCACGAACGACTCGCAGGCCAACTCCCCGCAGACCGCAGTCAGCACGAGAGCGAACAGGACCAGCACGGCGAAGCAGGCGTATTTGAGAACGGGCGACATGCAGGACAACTTAGCAGAGAGCGTGCCGCGACGTGGGGCATCTCCACTATCTCTGCAACCATTCCACGTCCGGAGTGAAGCCGGTCGACTTGAGAAGCTCCATGTAGCGCTCGGGCGAGAGCCGCTTTCCGGAACCATCGAGAGCGACCATCGTCGCCTCGATGATGTTGGTGCCGAAGCTTCGGCCCTCGAGCCGAGGAGTGCTCGTCACCAGCAGCTCGACGCCTCTGCCGCGCAGGAATTCGACGTCTTCGGCGGTCGTGGTGTTGGTGACGACCCACTTGCCGCTCATGTCCTCAGGCATGTACTTGCGCACGTACTTGTAGTCGCCGGCGATGATGTCGGCGTCGCTGCGTGAGCTGGGAGTGCTTCGACTCCTGCTCGACCTCGGTCTCATGGTCCGCATCGGCGGGGTAGAGCCACCTGTACGGCAGTTGGACGGCGATCGGCGCGATGGCGCGCACCACCCGGATGAGCGTCGAGCGCTTGTGGATCATGATGGGGAGGTCGAGCACGTAGAGCAGGTCGGCGTAGGTCATCTCGCAGCCGGCGTCGGCGAAAGCCCATCGCCATGCCCCAGCGGTCCACCGCGGAGGTGATCAGCACCTTCTTGCCGGCGAGATCGAGCCCGAGACCCTCCCCCATGTGTGCGACGACAGCACCTTCGACAGCGCCCTTGAGTCCCGTGCCGTCCAAGATCGGTGTCTTGGTGACAGCAGCGCGAAAGCGCTTCGCGTCGCGGAAGTAGAAGTCCCTGTCGGCGGCGTGCAAGAACAGGTCGATGCCGCCAAGACCGAACGCGTCGACTGTGCCGTCGAGCTCCCGCAGGCGCGCCGCGGCCTTCTCCATGTCGCCGTCGGTGCCTTCTCGGCGGATCTTGAACACCTCGCCGAACAGCTCGACCTCGACGGAGTGGTCGCGCTTGGACGACCCGATGCTGACGCCTACGACTTCCTTGATTGCGTCCACCTCCCGGCCAGCTCCTCGGCTGCGTCTCGCAACGCGCCACCCACGCGTCCGCTGTGCGCGCGCTTGCCGACCGGCGCCGACATCACTGCCGAGAGCACCTTGTCGAGCTCGGCTGTGTCGACCCGCTTGTCCTCCCGAAGGGGCGTGTGTCCCAGAGGGATACCCACGACCTCGGTGCCCAGGATCTTCTCGATGGTCCGGATGCGCCAGTCGCTCGCCATGAGGATCAGCGTGTCGAAGTCGCGCATCGCAGCGAGCGTCTCGAGCAGTTGGTTGAAGACCTGAGTGGGCGATCCACTCTCGATGCTCTCGCGATCGGACTGGCTCACCACGAGCACGAAGTCGACCGCATGCGAGTCGGCGAGGGCGCGCACCTCGTCGCAGTTGGCCACGGGGAATCCCACGAGCGCCACGCGCGGACCCCGACGGACCTCGCCAAGCGTCTCGAGGAAGCTGACGAAGCTGCGCTGGACTCCGGCGTCGCGGGCCGCCTCTTCCTGCGTGGCACCCGACTCGCGGCTCGACAGGATCGCGTCGAGTGCGTCGAGGAGCTTCTCGCGGCTGACGACCTTCTCGCCGATACGGTAGAACCTCACCCGAGCGCCCCCTCCCCGTGTACAGACCTGTGCACGCACCTGCACACGCGGAAGTATACGCGAGGTGCGACGGCGAAGTGAGTCCGCGCAGAAGCGCTACATGTTGCGGTCGCGGATGATGCGCAGGCCGGTGAGCGTGAGGTCCACGTCGACGTGGCCCACCGTCTCACACAGCGGTGCCATGCGCGGCGCAAGACCGCCCGTGGCGACGACCGGCGTCTCGGTGCCGAGCTCGGCCCACACGCGCCGCACCAAGCCGTCGACCATCGCGGCTTCGCCGAGCATCAGCCCGGACTGCACGCTCTCGCGCGTGTTCGTGCCGATGACCTTCGCCGGCGGCTCGAGATCGACCTTGGACAGACGCGCCGCCTTCGAGAACAGCGCCTCGGCGCTGGTCTCAACCCCGGGGGCGATCGCGCCGCCCAGGTACGCGCCGTCGTCGGAGATGACGTCGATCGTGGTGGCCGTTCCGAAGTCCACGACCACCACCGGGCCGCCGAGGGACTCGTAGGCGGCGACACCGTTGACGATGCGGTCCGCGCCAACCTCGTGGGGGTTGTCGTAGCGGATCGGCATGCCCGTCTTGAGCCCCGGCCCCACCACGAGCGCCTCGCAGCCGCAGGCTGCCGAGACGACCTCCTCCCACGCGATGGTCAGGCGCGGCACGACCGACGCGAGCACGACCTCGTCGATCTGCTCCCAGCCGCACTCCGACAGCGCGAGCAGGCCGCCGACCTTCACTCGCAGCTCGTCGGCTGTGAGCGACGAGTCGGTGGAGATGCGCCAGTGCCCGCCGAGAACCGTCTCCTCGAACAGGCCGAGCACGGTCTGGGTGTTGCCTACATCCACGGCGAGCAGCACGCTCGTCTCCCCCTCGTGTTCGTTGCGCACGTGACGGCACGGTGACGCACCCACAGGAGTCACCGCAGCCCGGTGCTATCATCGGCGCGGGACTGCTCGGCGCGCAAGCGTGCCCACTCAAGGCCCCGCTGAGCAGCCATGATACGCCGATCCACCTTGGAGGCGCTTCGCCATGAGTGAAACCCCCGCCCGCATCCTCGTCGTGGACGACGAGCCCTCGATCACCGAGTTCGTCTCGTACAACCTCAAGAAGGAGGGCTACGAGGTCGCTGTCGCCGAGAACGGCGATGAAGCGCTCGAGCTCGCAGCGGCCACGTCGTTCGATCTCGTCGTGCTCGACGTGATGCTGCCCGGGCATGGACGGGTACGAGGTGTGCCGCCGCCTCCGTGCGACTTCGAGCGTGCCGGTGCTGTTCCTCTCGGCCCGCGATACCGAGCTCGACAAGGTCGTGGGCCTCGAGATCGGCGGCGACGACTACCTCGCGAAGCCGTTCGGCGTTCGCGAGCTGACCGCACGCGTCAAGGCGCTGCTCCGCCGCGTGCAGACCGGCTCGCGCGAGGTGGCCGCCAGTCCCGAGAAGGTCGTCGTCTCCGGAGTCACCCTCGACGAGGCCGCGCACGAGGCGACCGCGGACGGCTTGCCCATCGACCTGACACCGCGCGAGTTCGAGCTGCTCGCGTGCTTGATGCGCCACGCCGGCAAGGTGCTCTCGCGCGACCAGCTGCTGCGCGAAGCCTGGGGCTGGGAGTACCTCGTCGAGACCAAGACCGTCGACACGCACGTCAAGCGACTCCGCGACAAGCTGGAGTCGGCCGGCGTGGACCCGGCGCTCGTCGAGACCGTGCGCGGCTACGGCTACCGCTTCAAGGCGGTATAGCCCATGCGCGGCACCATCCGCTCGGGTATCGCCCGTGCGATCTTCCTGACCGCGCTCGTCAGCTCGCTCGCCACTGCTGGCGCGGCCTACGTGGCCGGATCGACCGACCTGCTCGTGCTCGCGGCGATCGTGGCCGTGGTGGTAGCGGCGGCGGCTGTCGTGGGACTCGCCGCGGCCCGCCGCCAGACGGTCACGCTCGAGCGTCTCGCCGCGGCTGCCGCTTCGTTCGCCGCGGGCAACTTCGACGTGCGCGCCAAGGTCGAGGGGCCACGCGAGGTACGCCTGATCGCCGACTCCTTCAACCGTATGGCCGATGAGGTCTCGTCGGCGCTCCAGCAGGTGACCGCCGAGGAGCACCGCAAGACGCAGTTCGTCTCGGACGTGAGCCACGAGCTTCGCACGCCGCTCACCGCGATCCGCGGCGCGGCCGAGACGCTGCTCGACGGCGACGTCGCGCCCGACGACCAGGAGCGCTTCTTGTCCACGATCGCGATGGAGGCAGAGCGCCTCACGCGGCTCGCGAACGACCTGCTGCAGCTGCAGCGCATCGAGGGTGCGACAGGCGAGCTGCCGCTGCGCATGGTCGACCTGCGCCTCGCCGCCGACCGCGCCGCTGCGATGCTCGAGCCGCTCATCGAAGACCGCGGCGTGACGCTGACCGTCAAGGGCGAGGCGCCCAAGGTGCTCGGGCGACGTGGACCGGCTCCAGCAGGTGGTGGCGAACCTCGTCGACAACGCGAGCCGCATGGTGGGCTCCGGCGGTCGCGTCGACGTCGCGCTCTCGGCAGAGCCCAGACTCGCGGTGCTCTCGGTCACCGACGACGGGCCCGGGGTTCCCGACGAGGACCTGCCGCGTCTGTTCGACCGGTTCTACCGCGCGGACTCCAGCCGCACTCGGACCAGCGGAGGCGCCGGACTAGGGCTCGCGATAGTGCGGGCCATCGTGCGCGCCCACGGCGGCACGATAGAAGCCGAGAACCTGGAGCGTGGCGGCTCGCGCTTCGTGGTGAAGCTGCCGGCAAGCGGCGAGTAGGCGTGCGTCAGCGGCGCCGCTGAGCTCGCGAGCCTAGCGCTGCACGGCCTTGTCGATCGCCCTCGCGAGCAGCGCGGCGACGATCGCCTTGGCGACGTCGGGCATGAGGAACGGCAGAACCGCGACGGCCAGCGCCTGCCCGACCTGCATACCGGTCTGAGCCACGAGCCACGGAACCCCGATCAGGTAGATCGTCGCCCCGCCGGCGAGCATCGCCATTGCGGCACAGACGAACCATCGCGGGCCCGCCGAGGACGGCCCTCTCAGTGCCCGGAAGACCCCGGAGACCGCTGCTGCCGCGATCGGGAATGCGAACAGGAAGCCGCCGGTCGGGCCGAACAGTACGCCCATTCCTCCTTGCGCCCCCGAGAAGACAGGCAGCCCTGCCGCCCCGAGCGCCACGTAGAGCGCCATCGAGCCCGCCGCCCAACCCGGCGGGAGAAGTAGCCCGGCCAGCATGACGAACATCGACTGCAGCGTGAAGGGGACGGGACCGAAGGGAACGATGATCCACGACGTCGCGGCGATCAGCGCCGCGAGCAGCGCTGCCACGGTGAGATCGCGCGTGCGGCTCGGCACGCGTGGCTTGGCGTCATCGTGCAAAGGAACACTCTCCCCTCACCCGCAGCTGACGCGTCTGGAGCGAGGGTTCACGGTATCGACCGCCCGCCAGCGCGTCAACGGATGAGCAGGCGTGCGAAGCGATGGCTTCACATGCTCGCGCTGTCGAGCTCACCGCCGCAGCGTGACTTCGCCCGAGGCCACTCGCACCACACCCGCGTCCCCTCGCAAGACGAGCTGCCCCTCGCGATCGACGCCGATGACCGTACCCATCTCTCGCACGACACCGGCACCATCGCTGATCACGACGGACTCGCCCGTGAGCGCCGAGCGCCGATCGAACTGCTCGGCCATCCGATCGAACCCCTCGGCGAGCCAGCGTCGGTATGCTGCGGCGACGCCGTCGAGAACCGACGCGGCCACTTCGGCGAGGCCGAGATCGTCTCGCACGTCACTGACGTAGGCTGCTGCCGCGTGTGCGTCCGAAGGACGGACCACGTTGAGCCCGAACCCCGCGACCACCCACTCGACGCGGTCGGCCTCGGTGGTCATCTCGAGCAAGACGCCGGCTACCTTCCTGCCATCCGAGCCACACGTCGTTGGGCCACTTGAGTCGCGGGGCCAGCCCGAACGCTTCGAGCCCGGTGGCGATTCCCAGCGCGACCACGAGAGCGAGCGGGCCGGTCAGCGCCGGCGTCGTGGGAGGGCGCAGCACGACCGAAACGTACGCCCCGCCCTCAGGCGACTCCCAACTCCTGCCGAGACGCCCCCTGCCCGCGCTCTGACGACTCGCCACGACAGCCGTTCCTTCGGGTGCCCCAGCCTTCGCGAGCGCTCGAGCATCGTCGTTGGTCGAACCGGTCTCGGCATCTCCCTCGACGCGCACCCAGAGCGGATCGGCGAGCAGTGGTGCGACTGCGCGGGCAAGCGCAGCGCCTCCGCGAGGCGTCATCACTCGTCCTCGGGCGCTTGCGCGCTGCGACGAGCGCGCATCCGATTGCGCGCGATGATCACGCCGGCGACGAAGACGCCGAAGACGAACAACCCGACCCATCCGATTCCCGAGGCCACACGAAGCGCCAGATCCAGGTTCTCGCCGAGGAACCAGCCGAGCAGGCACATCAGCGTCGTGTAGAGCACTGCGCCGAAGAAGGTGTAGAGCTCGAACCAGAACACCGGCATCCGCGTCGCACCCGCCACGGCGGGCACGAAGTTCTTGGCGCCGATGGCGAACCGCGACAAGCAGCACCGTCTTGGCTCCTTGGGTGTGGAAGTGCGCGTGCACCTCCTGGACATCCGAGGCGTCGATGCGAAGCAACCTGCCCACCCGGGTCTCCGAAACGCGCTGGGTGAAGTCGTGCACGGTTTCGAGTCCCGCCCGGCGACCAAGCCAGTAGCTGATGTTGCTGCCGATGACGGTCCCCACCACCGAGGCGATCCACACCAGCCAGATGACGAGGTCGCCGCGCGACGCCACGAAGGCGGCGGCGATGACCACCGTCTCGCCTGGCGTGAACGAGCCCACCACGAACAGGTTCTCGAAGACGGTGAAGCCGAACACGATGACGTAGCCCCAGGTGTCCAGGACGGCGAGGAACCAGTCGACAACCGGGATGCCGGTCTGGATCATCGGCTGACCCTGCTCGGCTGGTGCGATCGATCGCTGTTCACGTGCGCGGACCTACCTCCATCGATGCCGCTCGATATCGGATTCGCCTCACGATTCATCGAATCCGAAGTCGACCGGTGGTGCAAGGGTCAGTGCACTCGACGACACCCTGTCGACACCGGCCTGTCGCAGTGCGGGCAACCGTTCGAAGCCGATAGCGCCCGAGGCCTCGGTGAGACAGACGTGCCCGGAGGCGTGGGCAACATCTCGGACCGCAGCCACCGCCTCGGACAGTGACACGTCGTCCATGTTGTCGAGAAGCACGATATCGGCGCCGGCCCGCACGGCCTCACGCGCTTGGTCGATGGTGTCGGCCTCGACCTCGACCACGAGTCCTGTCGCCGCGGGCCCGAGCGAGTTCGACGGCCCGAGCCACGCTGCCGGCACGCGCGAGGTGGTTGTCCTTGACCAGCACCATGTCGAACAGCCCGAAGCGGTGATTCGTGCCGCCTCCGACCCGCACGGCGTACTTGGACAACGCGCGCAGGCCCGGCAGCGTCTTGCGCGTGTCGCACACGGCGAGATCCGGCCCCGCCGCCTCGACCCATCGCGCGGTCTCGGTCGCGATCCCGGACAGCACCATCATGAAGTCCAGCGCGGTCCTCTCGGCGGCCAGGACCGCCACGGCAAGACCGGAGACCTCGGCGACCGCGGTACCGGGGCTCACCCGAGATCCCTCGGCCACCAGCGGAAAGAAGTCGACCGGGTCGAACAGGCCTGCAGCAGCCGACAGCGTCTCGAAGGTCGACGCGGCGACCGGAAGCCCGCACACGACGCACTCCTCGCGCGCCACCACTCTGCCCGCGAAGCTGGTGTCGAGCCCGACCACCGAGAAGCTCGTGACGTCGCGCTCCAGCAGGTCCGCTGAAGCGTGCGCGCCCTCGGCGAACACCTCGGGACCGACGCCGAGATCCTCGGCCAGTGCCGCGGCGACCACGCTCGTTGCGTCAGGCAGTTCGAACACGGCTACTCCTCTCCGCCCGACGGCATCGTGCCGGGCCGTCGCGTCCGCCGCCGAGGACGGGGCCGCCGCCGGCTCGGACCGGGTGGATGCGCAGCCCCTCGGTGCGAGACATCGTCACGCGGCCGAGCCAGTTCGCATCGTCGCGCTCGGGGAAGTCGGTGCGGTAGTGGCACCCCCGGGACTCGTGGCGAGCGGCCGCCGCGGTGGCGATGAGCCTCGCGGTCGTGATCAGGTTCGCCGTCTCGAACGTCGGCCTGCTCGCCGACGCCGCAGCACTCGGCTTCCAGGCGTTCGAGATCGCGAACGCCTCGGCGAGACCCTCTGCCGAGCGGCCCATGCCCAGGTGGGCCCCGGACGACGGAGTGCAGCCGCTGAAGCGCGTCGCCGGCGGCCGCCGTCGGCGGAGCGTGCGGCGGCATCATCGGCGACCACGATGAGGGGTGGAGATCGCGGCGCCCCGCCTCGGGCAGCACGCGGGCGATCCGCCGAGAGAACACCAGCCCCTCGAGCAGCGAGTTCGACGCAAGGCGGTTGGCGCCGTGAAGCCCGCTGGCGGCCACCTCGCCCGACGCGTAGAGGCCGGGAATGCGTCGTGCGCCCGTCGATATCGACGAGCACGCCGCCCACCATGTAGTGCGCCGCCGGCGCGACAGGCACGAGATCGCGCGACAGGTCGTAGCCTGCCTCGGCGCACACCTTCCAGATGGTCGGGAAGCGGGCGCGCAAACGTGCTTCTCCGAGGTGGCGAGCGTCGAGCCACACGTTGTCGCGCCGGCAGCGCCGCATCACGCGCTCTATCTCTCGGCTCACCACGTCGCGCGGCGCGAGCTCGGCAAGCGGGTGCACGTCGAGCATGAAGCGCTGCAGATCGCAGTCGAGCAGGTAGGCGCCCTCGCCCCTGAGCGCCTCACTCACGAGGAAGCGCGGGGCTGCATCGTGGTCGAGCGCCGTGGGGTGGAACTGGACGAACTCCATGTCGGCGACGGTGGCCCCGGCACGCCATGCCGCGGCCACGCCGTCCCCGGTCGCGACAGCCGGGTTCGTCGTGACCGGGAAGACCTGGCCCGCGCCACCCGTCGCAAGCACGACCGCCGGCGCGTAGTGGACCTCGAGTTCGCCGCGTGGTCGAATCCATCAGCAGGGCGCCTGCGCACGATCCCTCATGCGTGAGCAGGTCGACCAGGAAGCGGTGCTCGAGAACGGGGATGCGCCCCCTGCCGCGAGCGCATCGGTCAGCGCGTGTTGGATGGTCGCCCCGGTCTTGTCGCCGGAGTGCAGGACCCTCGGCAACGAATGGCCGCCCTCACGCGCGAGCGCGACGCCGCCGCCCTCGGCCAGATCGAAGCGCACGCCGAAGCCCTGGAGCGATTCGAGCGCCTCGGGCGCCTCGGCCACCACCGCTCGCACGACGGCCTCGTCGCACAGTCCCTGACCGACGACGAGCGTATCGGCGATGTGCAGCTCGACCGAGTCGGCCTCTCCCACCGCTCCGGCGATCCCGCCCTGCGCGTACCAGGTGTTGGTGTCGGCCAGCCGCCCCTTGGTCACGAGCGTTACCGACCGCTCCGTCGAGGCGTGCAGCGCCGCAGTAAGCCCCGCGATGCCGCTGCCGATGACGAGCACTTCGCTCTCGTGCTGCGCGAGGGTGCCGGTGTCGAAGCCGGTGCGGTAGCGCCGCGACTCGAGACAGGCCGTGCGGGACGGCTCAGCCAATCGACACCATCCGCTCGACCGCGCGCCTTGCGCGCATGGCGATGTCGTCCGGGACCTTGATGACGTGCCGGTTCTCGACGAAGTGCATTGCGTACCGACTCGAGCGTCGTCAGCTTCATGTTGGGGCAGAACATCGCGGGCGACAGCTGGAAGAAGAGCTTGCCGGGTGCCGCTTTGGCCAGCGCATGGAGCAGCCCGCCTTCGGTGACCACGATGTACTCACCTGCCGAGTCGGTCGCCGCGAAGGAGAGCATCTGCGAGGTGGAGAGCACCGCATCGCCCAGGTCGACAACGTCGGGCCGGCACTCCGGATGCACCATCACCTTCGCGCCGGGGTGCTCCTCCCGGGCGGCCATGACCCGCTCGACCGTCACCCGCTCGTGCGTGGGGCACCAGCCGTCCCACAGCACGACCTCGACGTCGGGCAGCGAGCGGGCGACCCACGAGCCGAGGTTGCGGTCCGGGGCGAACAGGATCTCTCTCGGCGCCGAGCGCCCGCACAACCGCCACCGCGTTGGCGCTCGTCACGCACACGTCGCTCTCGGCTTTGACCTCCGCCGAGGAGTTCACGTAGGTGACCACCGCGACGCCGGGGTTTCGGCCTTCCACTCGCACAGCTGCTCGCCCGTGACCATGTCGGCCATCGGGCAGCCGGCACGAAGCTCGGGCAAGAGCACGGTCTTGTCGGGCGCGAGTATCTTCGCGGTCTCGGCCATGAAGTGCACGCCCGCGAAGACGACCGTCGACGCATCGGTCGAAGCCGCCTGGCGCGAGAGCCCGAGCGAGTCACCAACGAAGTCCGCGACGTCTTGCACCTCGGGGCGCTGGTAGTTGTGGGCGATGATCACGGCGTCGCGCTCGGCGGCGAGCTTGCGGATCTCGGCGGCAAGGGCGGTCGACTCGGTCACGTGCTGCTCTCCTTGCGGGTGTGCGTTCGGTGGCGTTCGGGGTGTCGGCGACGGTCGCCCACGGTTCTACTCGGCCGGCGGCGCCAGCGCGCAGTTGTCGATGAGCCGGGTGCGGCCCAGCCGACCCGCGATGATGGCCCGGGCACCGCCTTCGACGCGTGTGAGCTGCTCGAGTGAGTCGGGATCGATCACGGCGGCGTACTCGAGCGAGAGCGTCTCGCCGCCCCGCTGCCGTGCGGCGTCACGCATCGCGGACTCGAGCTCGGAGACGTCGCGCTCCCCCCACGCGAGCGCCCTTGCCGCGGCCTCGAGGGCGTCCGGTATGCCGAGCGCGGCCGAGCGCTCCTCGGCACTCAGGTACGCGTTACGGCTCGACATCGCGAGCCCATCGGGCTCTCGGACGGTCGGACAGCCGATCACGCCCACGCCCAGGTCGAGGTCGCCCACGAGGCGCTGCACGATCTTGAGCTGCTGGTAGTCCTTCTCGCCGAAGAAGGCCAGGTCCGGCCGGACGACCCCGAGCAGCTTGGCGACGACCGTGGCCACGCCCGTGAAGTGCCCGGGGCGTGTTGCTCCCTCCCAGTTCTGGGCGAGCGATCCGGGATCGACGGTGACCTGCGGCTAGCGTCCCCGTACATCTCGTTCGTGCTGGGCGTGAAGACCAGTCCGACACCCTCTGCGGCAAGCATGTCGATGTCGGCTTCGACACGGCGCGGGTAGGCCTCGAAGTCCTCGTTTGGCCCGAACTGCGTGGGATTGACGAAGATCGACACGACCACCACATCGGTACGAGCACACGCTGCGCGCACGAGCGAGAGGTGGCCCTCGTGCAGCGCGCCCATCGTCGGCACGAAACCGACGCGCTTGTTCTCGCGGCGCGCCTCGGCGACCGCAGAGCGCATCTCGGCCTTGCTGGCGATGCGCTCGATCACTCGACGGCCTCCTCGGCAAGGTCCGCCGCAAGGATCAGCGCGGCCTGGGTGACGGTCGCCGCGTCGACGTGCGTCGACTGCGCCTCGCCGGGAAACGTACGCGAGCGCACGTCCTCGGCGTACTCGGTGACAGACGAGCGGATCGTTTCGGAGAGCTCCGCATAGCGCTTGGCGTGCTTGGGCACGAACTCCCCGATGCCCAGCAGGTCGTGGAAGACCTGCACCTGCCCGTCGCAGCCCAAGCCCGCGCCGATGCCGATCGTGGGGATCTCGAGCAGTTCGCTCGCCTTCGAGGCCAGCTCCGCCGGGATGCACTCGAGTACCACCGCGAACGCACCGGCGTCCTGAAGCGCGAGGCACTCCTCGAGCAGCACTGCGGCAGCCGTGGCGTCGCGGGCCTGAGTGGAGTAGCCGCCAAGCGCGTTGACGGACTGCGGCGTCAGCCCCACGTGACCCATCACCGGCACGCCCGCCTCGACGAGCTCGGAGGTGACGGCGAGCGCCTGACCGCCTGCGCCCTCGATCTTGACGGCGTGCGCGCCGCCCTCGGCAAGCATCCGGCCGGCGTTGAGCATGGCGAGCTCGACACTGGGCTGGTAGCTCATGAACGGCATGTCGGCCACGACGAGCGCGCGGCTCGCGCCCCGAGACACCGCAGAGGTGTGGCGCACGATGTCATCGACGGTGACGCTCAGCGTCGATGCGTGCCCAAGCACCGTCATGCCCAGCGAGTCGCCCACCAGGATCGCGTCCACTCCCGCCTCTTCAACCAGGCGCGCCGAGTGGTAGTCGTACGCGGTGATCATCACGATGGGGCGGCCGGAGCGCTTCAGTCCGGCGAAGGTGTTCACGGTGACGCGAGGCGCGGGTGAGGCGGCAGGCTGCACGCTCATTGGGTCTCCTTTACGGTCCGCCGTCGCAGCCCCATGCGGGGTCCACGCGGCCCTCCGGTGAGGGAGTGCGAGTATAGCACTGCGACCGCTCCGACCTGCGCAGTATCCGAGTTGAGCCTACTCCGCCGACGACGTCTCGTCCGGGCCGTAGCCCGGCGGGTAGACCGCGGGCGCGGCGTCCACGAGCGAGAGCAGCGCGTGAGCGGTCTGCGCGTACTCCGCCGGAACCAGCAGCTGGAACGTCACCTGCATGCCGAACGGGTCCATATCGGTGCCCGGCTCGTAGGGCGAGTAGGCGAACGGGATGCCCTCGGACTCGAGAACCTCCTGCTTGAGCTTGAGGCCGGCGTCGAAGCCGGCAGTCGTGTCCGAGGCCGACTCGCTCTGGGCGACGGTCACCCACTCGACATCCTCGACAGGCACGTTGTGCTCGACGCCCGGCGTCCGGCACCGAGCCGAGGTCGCGCAGCACCGGACCGACCGATGCCGTGGACCTGCGCAGCGGCGTGCCGTCGGGCAGGGTCGTACGCGGTGCGATCTCCAGAAGAGGCGTGACCACGAAGTCGCGCTCTGCGAGCGCGGGGTGCGGAATCGTCAGCCCGGGGCTGTTCCACTCCTCGTCGCCGAAGAGCAGCAGGTCCAGATCGATCGTCCGCGGACCCTTGCCTCCTCGCGTGTCCTCCCCATCTTCGTCTCGAGTTCGAGCAGGTACTCGAGCAGCGCGTCTGCGGCAAGTCCCGTTGAGACCTCCACCACCGCGTTGATGAAGTTCGGTTGCTCCTCGTTGTAGGCGGCAGCGGACTCGTAGGCGCTGGAGACGTTCTCGACGTGCGTCTCGGGAAGGTGCGCGATCGCATCGACCGCCGCGGACACGTTGCCGAGGCGATCGCCGATGTTGCTGCCCAGTCCGATGAATGCGGTAGTCGACATGGCTGATCCTCCCGCTGTGGAAAGACACTCTTCAAGAGAGGTATTCCCTTCCAGCAGCCCTGTCGATTGGGGCGAGCTAGGAATCGTGGATCGCCCTTGTCACGGCGATGGCCTGCACGGTCGCGCCCACGTCGTGCACGCGCACGACAGACGCTCCGCGAGAGACGGCCTCGAGCGCCGCGCCGACCGACCCGCCCAGTCGTTCACGCGGTTCTGGTTCCCCGGTGATCTCGCCGATGAACCGCTTGCGAGAGGCGCCTATCAGCACCGGGTAGCCGTACGGCGGCCAGCTCGGGGATCGCGCGCAAAAGAGCGAGGTTGTGCTCGAGGTTCTTGCCGAAGCCGATGCCCGGATCGATGACGATCCGCTCGGCTTGACACCCGCCCCTCTGAGAACCGCCGCCTGAGCGAGCAGAAAGCCGCCCACCTCCCGCACGACGTCGTCGTAGCGTGGCGCGCGCTGCATCGTCGCAGGATCCCCGAGCATGTGCATGACGACGACGCCCGCATCACACGCGGCCGCCACCTCCACCATCTCGGGGTCGCGAAAGCCCGAAACGTCGTTGATGATCGACGCTCCCGCCTCGACGCACGCCTTCGCGACCGGCGGATGCCGGGTGTCGATCGAGACGGCGATCTCCTCGGCCGAGAGCCGCTTGAACGACCGGCCTCACGCGCGCGAGCTCCTCGGCCTCGAGCAGTTGGTCGGCGCCCGGCCTGGTCGACTCGCCGCCCACGTCGATCACGTGAGCGCCTTCGGCCACGAGCCGCTCGCCTCTGGCAACGGCGCTGGCCGGATCGTCGTAGAGGCCGCCGTCGGAGAAGGAGTCCGGCGTCGCGTTCACGATCCCCATCACGAGCGGGGCGGCGAGCGAGAGCTCGTAGCGCCCGCACCGCCACGTTCGTTGAGGCGCGTCTGCGGCCATCAGCGGCTGGTCCGTTGGGTGATCAGACTCATCGCCTCGGCCCGTGTCGCCGCACTGCTTTCGAAGATGCCGCGCACCGCGCTCGTCACGGTCCGAGATCCCGGCTTCTTCACGCCTCGCATGGACATGCAGAGGTGTTCGGCCTCGATCACCACGATCACGCCGGCGGGGTCGAGGTACTCCACGATCGTGTCGGCGATCTGCGAGGTCATGCGCTCTTGGACCTGCGGCCGCTTCGCGAACACGTCGACGACTCGAGCGAGCTTCGACAGGCCGCATATGCGCCCGTGCTTGCCGGGCACGTACGCGACGTGCGCCGAGCCCAGGAAGGGGACCAGGTGGTGCTCGCACACCGAGTACAGGGGGATGTCGCGCACCAGCACCATCTCCTGGTGTCCCTCGTTGAACGTCACGCAGAAGTGCTCGGCGGGATCGCTCTCCAGCCCGGCGAAGATCTCCGTGTACATCTCGGCAACGCGGCGCGGGGTGTCGGTGAGTCCTTCTCGGCCGGGGTCCTCCCCGATGCCTTCGAGAATGAGTCGGACACCGTGCTCGATCTTCTCACGGTCCATAGCTGCTCCTCGGGCGCACGCTCGTGTGGGTGTAAGGGTACCCGAAGCAGCGACCGGGAAGTCGCCTAGCCGCCCAGACGTATGAGTCCGAGCTTCACGGCTTCGAGCACGGCCTGAGTCCGGTCCGACTGGCCGAGCTTGCGAAGTATGTGGCTCACGTGTGTCTTGACGGTGGTCTCGCCGATCCACAGCTCCTTGCTGATCTGCTTGTTCGGAAGCCCCTTCGCCATGAGCTCGAGAACCTCCATCTCGCGCTCCGAGAGGGGTTCGGCGAGCCGCTCGTTGCTGCGCTTGTCGTTGAGGATGCGGTCCACCACTGCGTTGTCGAAGACCGCCTCGCCGTCGGACACGAGCCTGATGGACTGGACGATCCGCTCTGGCCGAGTGTCCTTGAGCAGGTAGCCGCATGCCCCGGCCGACAGCGCGCCGAAGAGCTCCTCGTCGCCGTCGAAACTGGTGAGCACCAGCACCGCTGTGTCTGGGGCAGGCGGCGCGCACCTTCCGGCAGACACCGACGCCGCCCTCGCCGGGCATCCGCATGTCGAGCACCAGCACGTCCGGATGCGTATCCACGCACCCCGCGACGGCCTCGTCCCCGTTGCCGGCTTCGCCGACGACCTCCATGTCACCCTCGGCCTCGAGCACCGTGCGCAACGCGTAGCGGACCAGCTCGTGATCGTCTGCGAGAAACACCTTGATGCGGTCCATCAGCTCGACCTTCCAATCGGAATCTCGATCGAGAGGGCGGTGCCGGCATCCCCGCTTGCGATGTCGAGCACCCCGCCCTCGTTGAGGACCCTGTCCTTGATGCTCTCCAGACCCAAGCCCTGGGTGCCCCCGGACATCACGCCCTCGGGGTCGAACCCGCTGCCGTTGTCCTCGATGCGGACTCGCGCGCACGAATCGCCGAACGACATCGTGACATCGAACTGCGTCGCCCCGGCATGTCTGACCACGTTGCTGACCGACTCCTTGATGATCCTGTACAAACACGCCTCCTCAGACGGCGAGAGCAGCGGCAACGTGCCATCCACCACCAACCGCCCGCGAATGGGCCGTCCCTGCGTCACCTCGACCAGCCAGAACTCGACGGCGCTCACAAGCCCGAGCTCGGCGAGCTTCATCGGACGCAGGTCGTAGATGAAGCGCCTGAGCTCGGTCATCGACAGGTTGACGCGGTCCTGCAACTCCTCGAGACGCGCGGACACCGCGACCGGGTCGCGGAAGATCTGCTTCTTGCACATCTCCAGGCCTAGCGAGACGGCGAACAGCGACTGCACGACGCCATCGTGCATCTCGCGCGCGATGCGGTCCCGCTCGCTCGCCAGCAAGACGTAGCGGCTCTGCTCGGCGAGCTGCGCGTTCTCGATGGCCGAGGCGGCGAACGCCGAGAGCACCGAGAGGAAGTCGGCCTGCTCTCGCGAGAACGGCCTTTCCGCCGAGTTGATCGCGCACAGCAGACCGACCGGGCGCTCGCGGACGAGCACCGGGCAGGCGAGCAGCAGCGCGTTTTGGTCGGGATGGCGTTCGATCACGGGGCGTCCGGACTCGAAGACACGCTCGCCGAGCACGACGAGGCGCGACTCCCACCAGTCCTGAGCATGCTGCTCGCGGCTGCCGCGCACGACCATCATGTCGAAGTCGAGCCGCTCGCTATGGTGATCGGCGAGCACGAGCACTGCCTTGTCGGTGTCGGTCACGCGCTTCGCGCGCTCCACGATCGCATCGAGAACCTCTTCGACGCTCATCGCCGAGGAGACCGCGCTCGCAACCTCATTCAGCGTTGCAACGAGTTCGGTCTCGGGAACCTTGCGGGACGCCACGTTGTCGAAGAAGCGCATCGCGGCGTCGCGAGCGCGGCCCATCAGGCCCTCCGAGCCCGACCGCGCCGACCGGCTCTCGGTCGGTATCGCGAGGCTCCGCCCCCTCGTTTGGCGCCACAGGACTCCCCCTGAATCCGTCGCCATCCCCACGCCAAGTTCGGCGCGATGACTTATGAACCTGCCTTAATCTACTCCTATTGTAGCCTCTACCTGCGACAGAGCGCTCATCGGCCGTCGCTGGCGGTACTCCGCGAGCATCGCGCGGCTCGCCGATTCGAGCCGGCGGCGTACCCTCGGGCCTCGTCTGTCGAAGTGATCGATCCCGTCCCAGTGCACCACGTGGCCCCAGAATCCATGGCCGATCGCGTCTTGGCGACAGTGCAGCGCCTCGCCGAGCAGCCCCAGATCTCCCGCCGTCGACCGCCTCGGACAACAGACGCCTGGCTCGGCGATTGGCACCGAGCCAGGCGAAGTGGTAGCCCTTGTTCGCCCACACTCGTACGTCGTGGACGGCGTCGACGTTCCAGTCGGCGGCTGCTATCTGACTCGGAGTCCTCCTCCGAGAAACCGGCCTCGAGCGCCCAGCGCCGGGTCATCTCGTAGTGGACCTCCCTGTTCACGCCCGCGGGAGCACTACGCGTTGTAGACAGGCGGCCCGGCAGGAGGCGGCTCGGGGGCGGTCGAAGGGCGCTCCGCCACGGGCTCGTCCTCAACGGCGGCGGCGACCTCTTCCTCGACCACCGGTGGCCTGCTCGGCCTCCTCCTTGAGGTACTCGTCCCAGCGGTTCTCGAGCAGCGCCGCGAGCTCCTCGCGGTCGACCGTCTCGCGCTCGACGAGCACGTCGGCCATCAGGTCGAGCTGGACCTTGCGCTCGGTGAGGATGTTGCGCGCCCGCTCGTACGCATCGTCGATGAGCCGCGAGATCTCCTTGTCGATCTCGTAGGCGATCTCGGGCGAGTAGTCGGCATTGGCCGAGAAGTCGCGGCCGAGGAAGACCTCGTGGTTGGCATCGCCGAACGTCTGCGGCCCGAGCTTCTCGGACATGCCGAAGCGCGTGACCATCTGCTTGGCGATCTTGGTCGCGCGCTCGATGTCGTTGCTGGCGCCGGTGGTGATGTCGCCCACCGAGATCTCCTCGGCAACGCGCCCGCCGAGCATCATCGCGATCTGGTCCATCATCTGGTGCTTGCTCGTGAGGAACTTGTCCTCCGCGGGCAGGGCGAGCGTGTAGCCCAGCGCCTGGCCGCGGGCGATGATCGAGATCTTGTGGATCGGGTCGGTCTCGGGCAACACGTGGCCCACGAGCGCGTGGCCCGCCTCGTGGAAGGCGATGATCCGCTTCTCCTCTTCCGAGATGAGCCGGCTCTTGCGCTCCGGTCCCGAGATGACGCGCTCGATCGACTCGTCGAGCTCGGCCATGTCGATCTTCTTCTTGCCGTGCCGCGCGGCGAGCAGGGCGGCCTCGTTCACGAGGTTCGCGAGGTCGGCGCCGGTGAAGCCCGGCGTGCGGCGGGCGAGCGTCTCGAGGTCGATGTCGTCGGCGAGAGGCTTGCCCCGCGAATGGATCTTGAGGATGCCGAGCCGGCCCTTGAGGTCGGGGCGGTCCACCACGATCTGGCGGTCGAAGCGGCCCGGGCGCAGGAGCGCCGGATCGAGGATGTCGGGCCGGTTGGTCGCCGCGATGAGGATGACGTTGTCCTTGAGATCGAAGCCGTCCATCTCGACGAGCAGCTGGTTGAGTGTCTGCTCGCGCTCGTCGTGGCCGCCACCCAGTCCGGCGCCACGCTGCCGGCCGACCGCGTCGATCTCGTCCATGAAGATGATGCAGGGATTGGCCGCCTTGGCCTGCTCGAACAGGTCGCGCACGCGGCTCGCGCCCACGCCCACGAACATCTCCACGAAGTCCGAGCCGGAGATCGAGAAGAACGGCACTGCCGCCTCGCCCGCGACAGCGCGCGCGAGCAGGGTCTTGCCCGTGCCCGGAGGGCCTACGAGCAAGACGCCCTTGGGGATCTTCGCCCCGAGCGCCTGGAACTTGCCGGGGTTGGCGAGGAACTCCTTGATCTCGTCGAGCTCCTCGATGGCCTCGTCGCAACCGGCCACGTCCTTGAAGGTGATGCGTGGCTGATCGCGGGTCATGCGTTTCGCCTTGGCCTTGCCGAAGCTCATGATCTTGAGTTGCCGCCCTGCATCTGGTTCAAGAAGAAGAACATCACGAACACGAGCAGCAGGATGGGAAGCAGAGACGAGATGATCGTGAACCACGGGCTCGGCCCGGAGGTATCGACTTCATAGCTCAAGTTGTTCTTCTGGGCGAAGACGGTGAACGAGTCCGAGCCGGCCCAGGTCGATCTGAAATCGACCGGCTTGGCTTTGGCCGTCTTCGCGTCCTCGTCGGCCCAGTACGTGCCGGAGAGATTGTTGTCCCGCAGCACGAACTTGACCTCGCTCACGAGCCCGGCCTCGGCCGCAGTGGAGAACTGGCTCGTGGTGAGCTCTTTGGGTGCCTCGGGCGAGTTCCCGAACGAGTTCATGACGAAAGCGACGAGCACTCCCAGCAGAACCAGGTAGATGATGACGGTGCGGAAGTTCTTGTTCACCTTGGTGGTCTCCTTGGCCCGGCGCGCCTACAGCGCCGCTAGTCCGCGTATACCTCGGGCTTGAGTACCCCGATGTAGGGCAGGTTGCGATAGTGCTCAGCGAAATCGAGACCGTATCCGATCACGAACTCATCGGCGATGTCGAATCCTATGTACTTGCAGTCGATAGGTACCCGCTGCTTGCCGGCTTTGCTCAGCAGTGTGACGACCTCGAGCGAGCGGGGCTTGCGAGATGCGAGGTTGCGGAGCAGGTACTTCAGCGTGAGGCCGGTGTCGAGGATGTCCTCCACGACAAGCACGTGCCGGTCCCCGATGTTCTCGTCGAGGTCCTTGATGATGCGGACCACACCCGAGGACTTGGTGGACGAGCCATAGCTGGAGACCGCCATGAAGTCCAACTCGACCGGCGTTGAGATGGCGCGAGCAAGGTCGGCGACGAACAGCGCCGCCCCCCTCAGGACCGCGACCAGCAGCACCGACTCCTCACCGTAGTCGGCGCTGATCTCTTCGCCAAGCTCGGCGACGCGCTCGCGAATCTGCTCCTCGCTCAGGATCAGGTGCGAGACATCCGGGTGCAGGGGCTCCATGGGCCTAACCATCTCCGTTTCGTGTGCCGTCCGCCTCGACGGCGATGGGCTCTTGCCTGTCGCTCCACGTAAGGCGCATCGCGGTTTCCGTCCCCGCGCCCACGCGGTACTCCTCGCTCATCCGCACTCCTGCGAGCCACACGATCCGCTCGCCGTCCCTGACCACAGGCATCGCTTGCCTCAGGCGTCGCGGGACCTTCGCGTCAGTGAGGATGTCCGACAGCTTGCGAGTGCCCTTCATCCCCAACGGCCGCATCCTGTCGCCCTCGCGAACGGAGTCGATCGTGAGCTCTCCCCGTACCGCCGTGGCATCGATCACCACCGAGTGAGCCGTTCCGGTCGTGATGTCGGGTGAGACCCTCTCGGCGGTGATCCTTCCGGCGGGGCCCAGGTCCGCGCTTCCGGGTAGCGTGAGCAAGCTGGGTGCCACGCGCGGGACCTCGACACCTGTACACGAGACCACCATATTACCGTACTCGGTCTCGGCCCTCAGGCCCTCGGGCAGGTCGCGTGCGAAGTCGTCCGAGCCAAGCCCTGTGACCAGGGCGTCCACGTGCGACGCCTCGAGCCTCGCCGCCTGCGGAAAGGCGTCGATGAGTGCCGAACGGATCGTCCGGCGCGCCATCGCGCGATCGAGGGTGCGCATCCACTGTCGCTCGAAGGTCACCCGCTCGCCCGGCTCGCTGTGTGCGAAGTCGCGCGCGAAGGCCGCCGCCATCGTCGATAGCAGCGCATCGTCATCGCCGAGCAACTCCATCGTGCGCACGACCGCCGAGCGCACGCCGGGGTTGAGACGCTCGGCCACGGGCATCAGCTCCGCTCGCACCAGCGCGCGAGCGCGCGAGGTATCGCTGTTGGTCGGGTCCTCACGCCACTCCTGGCCGACCGATTCGAGCCACGCCCTCACGTCGGCCCGATCGCACTCCACGAGCGGGCGTATCACCCGCCCGCGAACGGGGGCGAGCGCGTTGAGCGCGCCGGTGCCGCTGCCTGCGATCGCGCGCATGAAGAACGTCTCGACCCGATCGTCCCGGGTGTGCGCCACCGCTATGCGGCCGATGTCAGACACCTCGCCCAGCTCCGCGCACCAGGCGTCGAGCTCCTCCTCGGCGAACCGGTAGCGCACGCGCCTCCCGGCGTCTTCGAGGTTGAGGTGCTCGGCCGCGGCGTACCCCGCGACGTCGTAGCGCACCGTGCGGCACTCGACGCCAAGCGAGCCGCAAAGGTCGGCGACGAAGCGCTCGTCTGCATCGGAGTGCTCGGCCCGCAGCAGGTGGTTGACGTGGAGGACCCGCAACGGGTGCTCGCCGAGCTCTCCGCTCGCCAGAAGCTTGAGCAGCGCCACCGAGTCACCGCCGCCGCTCACCATGACGAGCACGGGCGCGCCGCTGGGAAGCATGGCGTGGCGAGCGATGGTCGCTCGCGCGATCTCGATGAGCGCGGTCATGGAGGTAGCGTACCCGAAGGTGGCTGCCCGGGTGCGGCTAGAACCAGCGCTCCCTCTCGGCGATCTCGACGACCCAGCGAGCGGTCCTGCCCACGAGCAGCGTGCAGTGCGCCCATCGCTGCGGGAGCCGCATGCCGCCGATGCGCGACACCACCTCGTCGCAGGTCTCGGCGTCCTGGTCGTCCACCCACCGCGAGCGAAGTTCCGCGGCCGCATCGTAGCTCGGCTCCCAGCTGTCGGTCGCCGCTTCCCTGCCCGAGAGGATGCCGGTCGCCATGACGCCGCCTGCGAGCGCACCGCACACGCACCGCGAGCCGCCCAAGACCCTCGCAGAACCCCGACGCCATGCGCATGACTTCGGCCGGGAGCGGCTCGCCGGCGATCTCGTTGATCGCCTTCACGACAGACTCGCCGCAGTGATAGCCCTGCGCGTAGAACTCCGAGGCAAGCTCCTCCGCGCGGTCGGCGCGCGACTCACCGAACGGCCCTGCGGCAGTACCCAGGGCTTGCTGTTCGGGCAGGTCGAGAGCTGGCATCAGGTTCTCCGATAGACCTCATAGTGAAACCTGATTCAGTGTAGCACCGCTTCGACCGATCGTGCCACTCGGGGCCGCTGCGGGCGGGAGACGCATATGTGACGTCGCGACGTGGCGCTTCGTGGACGAGGGCCGAGTTGGGGATACATACTCCAGCGCCTCGAAGCACGGCGGAACTCGCCGCAGCGTCCCATGTATAATGGGCGGTGATAGCACGCTTAATCGGAGTTGAACTGGAACGGAGGGGTACCGATGTCGGCCAGGTTGACTCGAATCGTGTTGGCGGTGCTGATCGCCACCGCGCTCGCTCTCGTGGGGTGCTCACAAGGAGCCCAGGAGCCCGCGGAGCCCGCCGCACCAGCGGCAAAGGAAGGCCCGACGGTCAAGGTCGCTTCGCTTCTCGACTCGGAGGGCGTGGTGCTGGGGTCGATGGTCATCAAGATGCTCGAGGACAACGGCATCAAGACCGAGGACAAGACGAAGTTCGGTACGCCTGACGTAGTGCGCAAGGCGCTTCTCGCGGGCGACGTGGACGCGTCGATCGACTACACCGGCTCGGGCCAGTACTACGTGGGTCCGGAAGGCGATCCCATGTGGAACGACCCGGTCGAAGGGCTACGAGCAGATCAAGGCCGAGGACGCGAAGAACGGCCTGGCGTGGCTCACCCCCTCACCCGCGAACAACGGCGAGTACCTCGCCGTCACGAAGGAGTTCGCAGACGCGAACAAGCTCGTGACCATGGAGGACTTCGCGAAGTTCGTGAACGGCGGGGGCAAGGTCAAGCTGGTGGGCGACCAGTCTTGGATGGACAACCCCTCCGGCCTCAAGGCGTACGAGAAGGCGTACGGCTTCACGCTGAAGGACGACCAGAAGATCGGGCTGTCCAACGGCGTTACCGCCCAGTTCATCGAGGCTGTCGTGAAGGGTACCGACGGCGCGAACGTCGCCGAGGTGTACGCCACCGACGGCGGCCTTGCCGAGCAGGGCCTTGTCGTGCTGACCGACTCGAAGAACGTCCCGCCGGTCTACGCGCCGACGCCGGTGTTCCGCAACGCGATCGTCGAGGCGTATCCTGAGATCGATTCGATCCTCGCACCGGTCTTCCAAGCGCTCACGACCGAGAAGCTCCAAGAGCTCAACCGCGAGGTCGCGTTCGGCGGCAAGTCAGGTGCGGTCGTCGCCGAGGAGTGGCTGAAGGCGAACGGTTTCCTCAAGTAGAAGGCCGGGCAGTGGCGCAAGTCACCGGCGCAGTCACGAGAACACGCGAAGGTCGTCGCGGTCACCGGGGCACTGCTCGGGACCGTGGCGGCCTTCGTTCCTCACGGCATCTCCTTCAACGAGAACCGCATCATCGAAGGCGAGCGGCTCTCGCTCGTGTCGGGACTTGGCGTGTGGGGCTGGGTGCTCGTGGGGGTGTGGGTTGCCGCCGCGCTGCTCGCGCTGAGCCCGCTTCCCGACCGCGTGCGCGGGGTGGCGTCACGCTGCTTGGCGGCGCGGCCCCGGTCGTGATGCTCGTGGAGCGCCGGTGCCGCGGCGGCAGCATGGGTCGCTGCAACGAGCGACATCGCCCGCACCTCGCTGCTGTGGGCCGCGTGGTTGTCGCTGTTCGCGTCCTACGTCGTCATCTTCGCCGCGACGGCATGGCTCCCGCCCGGCCGCATGCGAGGGCTGCTGACCTACCTGCCGGTGTTGGCGATCGTCGCACTCATGGTCGACGGGCCGGCTTTCAGAGCTCGCGGTGGCGCGTGAGTACCAGAACAACGCCGAGGACTTCGCCGTCGAGCTGAGGCTGCACCTCGCCTACGTGGCGAGCGCCGTGTCGATCGGGCTGGTATCCGGACTCGCGCTCGGGCTGCTGGCCGTCCGGCGCAGAGCGCTCGAACCCGCGGTCTTCGGCACGCTCAACGTGCTGCAGGTCTTCCCGACACTCGCCTTCATCGGCCTGATGAACCCGATCCTGTCGGGCCTGTCGGACCGGATTCCCCTGTTCGAGCAGCTCGGCGTGCGCGGCGTGGGCTGGGCACCGGTGGTCATCGTGCTGTCCGCTTACGCCGTGTACCCCATCGCCCGGAACACCTACACCGTCGCTGGCCAGTCTGGACCCGGCCGTGCTCGACGCGGCCCGCGGTGTGGGTATGGGCAGGAGCCGGATGCTCGCCGAGGTCGAGCTACCACTCGCGCTGCCGGTCATCGTGGCGGGTTTGCGCGTCGCGCTCGTGCAGACGACCGCAGGTGCCATCGTCGCCGGTCTCGTGGGCGGGGGCGGGCTCGGCACCTTCGTCTTCCTCGGCGCCGGTGAGACCGCGACCGATCTGATCTTGCTCGGCGTGATCCCCATCATGGTGCTCGCGCTGTTCTTCGACCGGTCCGTGCTTGCCCTGCAGCGCAAGCTCCAGCCCTGGGACGCGAACGCATGATCGAGATCTCCGGCCTCACCAAGCGCTACGGCGACTTCACCGCCGTCGACAACGTCGACCTCGACGTGGCCGACGCGCAGTTCGTCGTGCTTCTCGGCCCGTCGGGCTCGGGCAAGACGACGATGCTCCGCATGGTCAACCGGATGGTCGAGCCGACGAGCGGCACGGTGATGGTCGACGGGCGCGACACGGCGAGCCTCAAGCCCGAGGAGCTGCGCCGGTCGATGGGGTACGTCATCCAGAACACCGGCCTGTTCCCCAACATGACCATACGCCGCAACGTCGCGACGGTACCGCGCCTGCTGGGCTGGGACCGCAAGCGAACCGACGCGCGCGTCGACGAGCTGCTCGATCTCGTGGGGCTCGACCCGGACACGTACGGGCCCAAGCTCCCGTCGCAGCTCTCGGGCGGAGAGGCGCAGCGGGTCGGCGTCGCCCGAGCGCTCGCAGCCGACCCGCCCTTGCTGCTGATGGACGAGCCGTTCGGCGCGGTCGATCCGCTCACCCGCGAGCGCCTGCAGCAGGAGATGAAGCGGCTGCAGGAGAAGGTGCAAAAGACGGTCCTGTTCGTCACGCACGATATCGACGAGGCCGTGCTGCTCGCCGACCGGATCGCGCTGCTGCGAGCCGGCGTGCTGCAGCAGTACTCGACACCCGAGCTCATGTGGCGCGAGCCGGCCAACGAGTTCGTTCGCGGGTTCTTCGGCGAGAACCTCGGCCTGCGGATCATGGCGCGGCACTGCCTGAGCTCGGTGGCGCTCGACCCGCTGCCGCCGGGCATGAACGTGGACGCGCTGCCTCGCGTGCCGGCGGGCGCGACGCTCAAGGAGGCGCTGGCCGAACTGGTCGGCTCGCGTGCCGACCGGGTGCTCGTGGTGGACGGGGACAAGCCGGTCGGCACCTTCGCCTTCGACGCGCTCGTGCGTGCCCTGGGCGACGGGAGCGGGAGCAGACGACGGCGGAGCCGTGCGGCGCGAGCGCCGGCGCCGAGCAGGGCGACCCGCAGTGAAGGTGAGCCGCACACGCCTCATCGTGCACTGGGTGACGATCGCCGCGCTTGCCGGCGTGACGCTGTGGATGACCTTCAACACCGAGGGGTTCGCGCGGCTGCTCTCGGCGCTCGTTCCCGACGCCGAGACCGGTGATCTACCCCACCAAGCCGCTCTCGACGCTCATGGCCGAGCAGATCTACGTCGTCGCGATCGCGAGCGCGTTCGCACTGGTCGTGGGTGCGGCGCTCGGGCGCGCTGGCCCTCTCGCGGGTGGGCCGGCCGTTTCGCGACATCATCGTGAGCATGGGGAGTCTCGCTCAGACCGTACCGAGCGTGGCGATCATGGCACTCGCGGTGCCGGTGATCGGCTACGGCGCCGAGCCCGTCGTGCTCGCGCTGGTCCTCTACAGCATCCTGCCGATCATGCTCAACGTCATCGCCGGGCATCGAAGGCGTCTCGCCCGACGCCTACGACGCCGCGGTGGGTATGGGTATGTCCCCGCCCCAGCGGTTCTTCTCGGTGCAGCTGCCCCTCGCAATGCCGGTGATCGCGGGCGGCATCAAGAACATGCTCGTCATCAACGTGAGTGCCGCGACGATGGGTGCGGTCGTCGCGGCAGGCGGTCTCGGCATGCCGATCCTTGCCGGCTTCCACGACTACAACAACGCGTTCATCCTGGAAGGCGCGCTGCCTGCCATCACGCTCGCGCTGCTGCTCGACCGGCTGCTGACATCGCCCGGCGAGCTCGAGGTCGAGGCGGTCGTGTAGGTAGGCCGCTCTCGTCAGCGCTTCCTTGGTCCCGCGGGTGGCGTCCGAGGAATCTCGGGCATAGACTGGTCGGCGTTGTCCCCGACGCGACACCACGAAGGAGCGCATCCGCCGTGCACCCGTTCCACCTCACGACTCCGTCGCTGTCCCCCATCGCCGAGAAGGTGCTCGCCGGCGAGCGCCTCTCCCGCGAGGACGGCATCGCGCTCTACGCGAGCAACGACCTGCTCGGCATCGGGCAGATGGCCGACTTCGCCCGCCGGCGCATCAACGGCGAGCGCGTCTACTTCATGGTGAACCGGCACATCAACCCCACCAACATCTGCCGCAACCGCTGCAAGTTCTGCGCGTTCGCCCGCAACGCCGACGAAGAGGGCGCCTACGAGATGACGCTCGACACGGTCGCCGAGGCGGCAGCCGAGGGCGCGGCCGACGGCGCGTACGAGATCCACATCGTGAGCGGCCTTCACCCCGACTGGGACTACGACTTCTACCTCGACATGGTCCGCCGCACGCGCGCGGCCGTGCCCGACCACGTGATCGTGCAGGCCTTCACCGCCGTCGAGATCGAGCACATGGCGATCATCAGCGACAAGCCCACGCTCGAGGTGCTGCGCGACCTGCAGGACGCCGGCCTCGACGCGCTGCCCGGCGGCGGGGCCGAGATCTTCTCGGACAGGACACGCATGGCGGCGTGGGACAAGAAGACGAAGTCGGACGTGTGGCTGCGCATCCACGGCGAGGCGCACTCGCTGGGCATCAAGACCAACTGCACGATGCTCTACGGTCACATCGAGACGCTCGAGGAGCGCGTCGACCACCTCATCCGCCTGCGCGAGCAGCAGGATGCCAGCGGCGGCTTCCTCGCGTTCATCCCGCTGGCGTTCCACCCCGCCAACACCGAGCTCGAGGACCTGCCGGCCACCACCGGCTTCGACGACCTCAAGACGCTCGCGATCGCGCGACTGATGCTCGACAACATCCCGCACATCAAGGCGTTCTGGATCATGGTGGGCCTCAAGATCGCCCAGATCTCGACCGCCTTCGGCGTCGACGACATCGACGGCACGGTGGTCGAGGAGCGCATCACGCACATGGCCGGTGCGACGACACCCGAAGCGCTGTCGAAGAGCGACCTCATCGGCATGATCCGCGAGAGCGGTCACGTGCCGGTCGAGCGCGACACGCTCTACCGGATCGTCGCCACGTACGCCGAAGAGGCCGAGGCGCCCGCGTGGGACGCCGGGCCGATCGCGGAACGGCCGTGAGCACGCGCGGCCTCTGAGCGGGCTGCAGCCGAGACGGGTCAGCCCCGCCCGCGGCGGTGAGTGCTAGCTGCCGCAGCGAACCACGACGCTGGTCCCCGCCTCGCCCGCGACGATGCGCTCGATGTCGTCCAGGTTGCCGATGGCCGCGCGCTTGCCGGTCGCCTCGACGAACCTGATCGCCGCCTCGACCTTGGGGCCCATCGAGCCCGCGGCGAACTCGTGGGCTGCGCAGCTCCTCAGGCGTCACGCACCGCAGCAGGCGCTGCTCCGGGGTGCCCCAATCGGCGAAGACGCCCTCCGCGTCGGTCGCCATGACGAAGAGGTCCGCGTCGAGGTTCTTGGCGAGCAGCTCGCTGGCGAGGTCCTTGTCGATCACGCATTCGGAGCCCACGAGCGTGCGGGTGCCGTCCGGCAGATACGCCGTGGGAATGCCTCCGCCGCCGGCGCAGATGACGATCGTCCCGTTCTCGAGCAGCCACTTGATGGGATCGAGTTCGAAGATCCGCTTGGGCTCGGGCGAGGCAACGACGCGACGCGGCTTGCCACCGTCGAGCTTGAAGACCCAGCCCTTCTCCTCGGCGAGGCGCTCGGCCTCCTCGGGCTCGTACAGCGGCCCGACGAACTTCGTGGGGTCTCCGAACGCCGGGTCGGCCGGGTCGATCTCGACCATGGTGAGGATGGTGGCAAGCGGCTTCTCGAACGGCAGCAGGTTGCCGAACTCCTGCTCGATCATGTAGCCGATCATGCCTTCGGTCTGCGCGCCGAGCACGTCGAGCGGGTACGGCTCCACCTCGGTGTAGGCGGCCGACTGCAGCGCCAACAGCCCCACCTGCGGGCCGTTGCCGTGGGCCAGCACCAGATTGTGTTGCTCGGCGACGGGCGCGAGCGCCTTGCAGGCTATGCGTACGTTCCTGCGCTGAGCCTCGGCGGTCATCGGCTCAGAGCGCTTGAGAAGGGCGTTGCCGCCCAGTGCCACTACGATCGTCTGCTTGTCGGACATGCACGGACTCCTTCTGGCGGATACTGGGTCGCTCCCGGCTGACCAAGGGGCTGCATGGGCTCGATTCGACGTGCTCAGGGAGTGTGTTCCCCGCCTCGCTGCGGCCCGCACTCGTAGCGCGGGCGAGCGTCACGATATCATGCGGTGTCGCACCGCACACCGAGGAGCCCAGATGCCCCGACCGCGCCTGGGCCACATCCAGTTCATCAACTGCCTGCCGCTCTACTACGGCATGGTGAAGAACGACGTGCTGCTCGACGTCGACCTGGTGAGGGCGAACCCGGCCGAGCTCGCGCGCATGATCCTCGACGGCGAGCTCGACCTCGCCCCGATTCCGGCGATCGAGTACGCCCGCCACGCCGACGATCTGGTCCTTCTGCCCGACATCGCCATCTCGAGCGACGGCGAGGTGCAGTCGATCCTGCTGCTGTCGAAGGTGCCCGTCGGAGAGCTTCACGGCCGCACGGTCGCGCTGGCGAACACGTCGCGCACTTCGCAGGTGCTCTGCCGCATCCTGCTGGAGAAGCACTGGGGCGTGACCCCTGACTACGTGCAGATGCCACCGGACCTGCCCGCGATGCTGCGAGACGCCGACGCCGCGCTGCTCATCGGCGACGAGGCCCTGCGCGCGTACTGGGACTCCCCCCTCGACGTGCACGTGTACGACCTGGGCGCCGAGTGGACCGACTGGACCCACCTGCCCATGGTCTACGCGGTCTGGGCGGTACGCCGCGACTTCGCCGAGTCGCAGCCACAGGCCGTGCAGGAGGTCGCCGACTCCCTTTCGGGCTCGCTCGCCTACTGTCGTACGCACCTCGACGACATCTCCCAGTACGCGGCTCGGTGGGAGCCGTTCGGCGCCGACCGCTTCCGCAGCTACTTCGAGGCTCTGCACTTCCGCTACGAGCCTCGCTACCGAGAGGGCCTCAAGCGCTACTTCGCCGAGGCGGTCGCTCTCGGACAGCTCGACGCCGTGCCCGACATGCGCATCTTCGGGGAGGACGAGTGAGCCTGCCGAGCACCCCGGCCCAAGCCGCCGATCTCGCGTTCGCCGCCGCGGCGGGCGAGACGCGCCTGACCGCCGAGGACGCGCTCGGGCTGCTGGAGCACGGGCGGCTGCTCGACCTGGGCGCAGCGGCGAGCGCGATGCGTCGCAGGCTCGTGCCCGGCGACGAGGTCACCTTCATCGTCGACCGCAACGTCAACTACACCAACGTCTGCGTCTCGGGCTGCCGCTTCTGCGCCTTCTACCGAAGCGACGGCGCGCCCGACGCCTACGTGCTCACCCGCGAGCAGCTCGCCGAGAAGGTCGCCGAGACGATCGCGCTCGACGGCACGGCGATCCTGCTGCAGGGCGGCATGCATCCCGATCTTGGCATCGAGTGGTACGAGGGGATGCTCCGCGACATCAAGGCCGACCACCCCGGCATCCACGTGCACGGCTTCGGCCCGCCCGAGATCGTGCACATCGCGAAGCTCTCGGGCATCAGCACGCGCGAGGTGCTCGAGCGGCTGCGCGACGCCGGACTCGACTCGCTGCCGGGCGGCGGCGCCGAGATCCTCGTCGACCGCGTCCGCAGCCACGTCTCGCCCAAGAAGGCGACGAGCGACCAGTGGCTCGACGTGATGCGCGAGGCGCACCGCTCGACATCTCCACGACCGCCACGATGATGTTCGGCTCCGTCGAGACCCTCGCCGAGCGAGTCGAGCACCTCCAGCGCATCCGCGACGTGCAAGACGAGGCGGTCGCAGGCGGACACGTGGGCTTTCGCGCGTTCATCCCGTGGAGCTTCCAGCCCGGCAACACCGAGCTCGCACTCGACGAGGGCGCGGCGGTCGGCGAGCCGATGAGCGCCGCGAGCGGGTGGGAGTACCTGCGCACGCTCGCCGTCTCGCGGCTGTTCCTCGACAGCGTCCGCAACATGCAGGCGAGCTGGGTCACGCAGGGCGGCAAGGTCGGCCAGGTCGCGCTCGCGTTCGGCAGCAACGACATGGGCTCGACGATGATCGAGGAGAACGTGGTCGCCGCGGCCGGGACGCGGTTCATGCTCGCGCGCGAGGAGCTGGTTCGCCTGATCCGCGACGCGGGCTACACGCCGGTTCAGCGCGACACCCTCTACCGAGAGGTGCGGCGCTTCTAGCACCAGCCGCCCGTTCCTCGGGTGCCCGGGTCGCGGGACGTCGGGCGCCTCCACCAACACCTGATAGGATTCGGGGTGGCGGCCGCACAGATGCTGGAGGGTTCGATGGAGACCTGGTTCTGGGTATGGCTCGTGCGCGGCGGTCGTGCTGTCGGTCGCCGAGATATTCACCGCCGGGTTCTTCATGCTCCCGTTCGGCATCGGGGCGGCGGTTGCCGCGGCACTCGCCTACTTCGGGCTCTCGCTCGCTTGGCAGTGGGCCGCGTTCATCGGCGATTTCGGCGCTCTCGCTGCTGGTGCTTCGACGATTCTCCGACCGGATGACTCACGAGCCGCCGCAGAAGGTAGCGGGCGACCGCCTGATCGGCAAAGATGGGCACGGTGATCGAGCGGATAGACAACCACATCAACACCGGACGCGTCCGCGTCGAGCGCGAGGAGTGGGTAGCCGACTCGGAAGGCGACGCGATCATCGAGAGGGTGCCCGCGTCAGGGTCACGCGGCGTCGTCGGTGCTCATCTAGTGGTCGAGTTGCCCGATACCGCCAACGACGATTCGCTCTAGGGAGGAGCCATCATGGCCAGCGTCTGGGGAGTCGCAGTCGGAGGATTCATCGCGTTCGTCTTCCTGTTCGTCTACATCGCGGCCGCGATCCGCATCATCCGGCCCTACGAGAAGGGCGTCGTAGAGCGGCTCGGCAAGTACCAGCGCACCTACGAGCCGGGACTGCACATCATCATCCCGTTCCTCGACCGGGTCACCAAGGCCGACATGCGCGAGAACGTGGTCGACGTGCCGCCGCAGGAGGTCATCACCAAAGACAACGTCGTGGTCACCGTGGACGCGGTCGTCTACTACGAGGCGACCGACCCGGTGAAGCTGATCTACAACGTCGCGAACTTCTACATCGCCGCCACCAAGCTCGCGCAGACCAACCTGCGAAACGTCATCGGCGAGATGCAGCTCGACGAG
Source organism: uncultured Actinomycetes bacterium (assembly GCA_963702525.1). GTDB lineage: Bacteria > Actinomycetota > Coriobacteriia > Anaerosomatales > PHET01 > CAVPCY01. The sequence continues at coordinate 55,588 of CAVPCY010000021.1, forward strand.
TCGCTCACCAGCCGCGAGAAGATCAACGCCGCGCTGCGCGACATCCTGGACGACGCGACCGACAAGTGGGGTGTACGGGTGGTGCGCGTGGAGCTGCAGCGCATCGAGCCGCCGAAGGACGTCACAGAGGCGATGCACCGCCAGATGAAGGCCGAGCGCACGAAGCGCGCGCTGATCCTCGAGGCCGAGGGCGACAAGCAGGCCGCGATCACGCGCGCCGAGGGCTCCAAGCAAGCCGCAATCCTGGACGCCGAGGGTCGCGCGACCGCCATCAGAGAGGTCGCGGACGCCGAGAAGTTCCAGCGCATCGCGCTCGCGAAGGGCGAGGCGGAGGCCACCGAGCTCACCTTCGCGGCCATCCACAAGGGCGAATCCCACCGACGACCTGATCGCGATCCGCTACTCGAGTCGCTCAAGAGCATCGCCAACGGCCAGGCCAACAAGGTCTTCCTGCCAATGGAGGTCTCGGGCATCCTCGGCTCGATCGCGGGGATCGCCGAGCTGTTCAAGGACGGTCCCGCCGCGGGGACCCCCATGCCTCCGGCGGCCCCATAGCGGGCGGTTCGCCCGCCTTCCCGATCGGCACGGGAGCGTCGCGCATACTCCGTGGGGAGTAGGAAGTGCGCATCACACGGGTTGCTCGCGCGCCCGCAGGGGAAACCACTTCTACGTAGGCAGCGGTCAGGTCGGGCGTCCTCCGTCCCCCGCTGTTGTGACTGCAACGCACATGGGTCGCACTCGACAGGGTGGCATGCGCGTCGCGCGGTGACTGACAAGGCCGACGGCACGGGCGGCCCTGTCAGCGGCGTCATATCGGGCGCGAGTGGAGCACGTGGGGCGGCGTTCGCCGTTCCGCCTGCTCGCAAGGCGTCCGTACGTCCGATAACCGAGCGGCTGGCACCGCACATCTGGCAGGTGCGCCCACATGCTCGCAGTACTCCTATGATGGGACGACCCAGCGACCGCGCGGTGCCGGCTGCGTTCCCGCAGGGAACGGCAGGCTTCCCGGACCGCGCACACGGATGGAGGACGGATGAAGTCTGATTTGGACATCGCCCAAGAGGCGCCGTTGCGTCGCATCGTCGACGTCGCCGAGGAGATCGGCATCTCAGAGGACGAGCTGGAGCTCTACGGCCCCTACAAGGCGAAGGTCTCGCTCGACGTGCTCGACAAGCTCGCCGACCGCCCGCAGGGCCGCTACATCGACGTGACCGCGATCAACCCCACCCCGCTGGGCGAGGGCAAGACGGTGACGACCGTTGGGCTCGGCCAGGCGCTCAAGCACATCGGCAAGAACGTCATCACCTGCATCCGGCAGCCCTCGCTGGGCCCGGTCTTCGGCATCAAGGGCGGTGCGGCCGGCGGCGGCTACTCGCAGGTCATCCCGATGGAGGACTTCAACCTGCACCTGACCGGCGACGTTCATGCCGTGACCATGGCCAACAACCTCCTCGCCGCCTACATCGACAACCACATCTACCAGGGCAACGACCTCGACATCGACCCGCACTCGATCACGTGGCGCCGCGTCGTCGACCTCAACGACCGGGCGCTTGCGAAACGTGGTCGTGGGTCTGGGCAGCCAAGCTCGACGGCGTCCCGCGCGAGACCGGCTTCGACATCTCCGTCGCGAGCGAGGTCATGGCGGTACTCGCCATGGCGACCGACCTCAAGGACATGCGCGCGCGGCTGGGCCGCATCGTCATCGGCATGAACACGAAGGGCGAGCCGGTCACCGCCGAGGACCTCAAGTGCGCCGGCGCGATGGCGGTGCTCATGAAGGACGCCATCAAGCCCAACCTCATGCAGAACCTCGAAGGCGGAGCGGTGTTCGTGCACGCCGGACCGTTCGCCAACATCGCGCAGGGCAACAACTCGATCATCGCCGACAAGATCGCTCTCAAGATCGCCGACTACGTGGTGACCGAGTCGGGCTTCGGGGCCGACATGGGCGCCGAGAAGTTCATGAACATCAAGTGCCGGGCATCGGGCCTCACTCCCGACTGCGTGGTCATCGTCGCGACGGTCCGCGCCCTCAAGGCCGCCTCGGGACGGTTCGAGGTCACGCCCGGCAAGCCGCTCGACGAGCGTCTCAAGTCCGAGGACCTCGAGAGCCTCGCCGAGGGCATCGTCAACCTCGAGAAGCACATCGAGAACATGAAGAAGTTCGGCGTGCCGGTCGTCGTGACGGTCAACCACTTCCCCACCGACACCGACAACGAGCACGACTTCATCAAGCAGCGCGCGCTGGCAGCCGGCGCCGACTTCGCCGTGACCCACAAGGTCCACGCCGACGGCGGGGCGGGCGGTGCCGAACTGGCCGAGGCGGTCGTCGCGGCCTGCGAGATGCCCAAGGAGTTCAAGCTGCTCTACCCGGATGACGCCTCGATCAAGGAGAAGATCGAGACGATCGCGACCGAGATCTACGGAGCTGACGGCGTCGACTACCTGCCGGCGGCCGAAGCCAAGATCAAGCTCTACACCCAGCTCGGCTACTCGCACCTGCCGATGTGCATGGCCAAGACACACCTCTCGCTCTCCCACGACCCAACGCTGAAGGGCCGACCAACCGGCTGGCGCCTGCCGATCCGAGATATCCGCGCGAGCGTGGGTGCCGGGTTCCTCTACCCGCTCTGCGGCGACATGCGCACGATGCCCGGCCTACCGAAAGTGCCCGCCGGCGATGCGATCGACTTGGACGAGAACGGCCAAGTCGTGGGGCTGTTCTAGGTCGCTACCGACCTGAGCAGCACCACCTGGAGCTGATGCGAATGCCAACCGTGACCTTCAACCCGGACGGACGCACCGTCGATGTGGCACACGGCGAGAACCTGCTGCGAGCAGCGCTGCTGGCCGACATCGTCGTGCACGCGTCGTGCGGGGGTGACGGCACGTGCGGCAAGTGCCTCATGGTGGTCGAGGAGGGCGAGGTCACTGCGCTGCCTTCGCACCGGCTCAGCGTCGAGCAGGCGGCCAACGGGTGGGTCGTCGGCTGCCAGACGACCGTCCACGGCGACGTCACAGTGCGCATCCCCGACGAATCGCGCCCTGGCGCCGTCCCGACCGCGGGTGGCACCCGCCGAGCGGTCAACCCGGTGCTCTCTCAGCAGGAGCGTGTCGCGAGGCTTCCTCGGCATACTTCCCCGCCTCCCGTGGCGAAGCGTCTCATCCGCATGACTCCGCCGGACGGCACGGACAACGTCAACGACGCCGCCCGGGTCAAGCTCGGCCTGAGACGCGGGCACGGGATCAAGGACGCGACGATCTCGCTGCCGGCGCTGCGCGAGCTGCCCCGCGTAGCACGCGAGGGCGACTGGACGGTCACCGCGGTCGCTGCCGAGCCGTGCGACACGATGCCGTGCGTCTCGGGCTTCCAGGCCGGCGATACCACCGGGAAACAGTTCGCGGTCGCCGTCGACATCGGCACGACGACCATCGAGGTCGCAGTCGTCGACCTCAACACCGGGCGCATGCTCGCGCGAGCGGCCGACTACAACGCCCAGTCCCGCGTCGGCGACGACGTGATCAGCCGCATCGTCGCGGCCACGAAGGATGGCGGGCTGGCCGAGCTGCACGACCTCGTCGTGAGCTCGGTGAGCGAGCTGACCGAGAGTGCGCTCGCTGAGGCGGGCGCCGACGTCGAAGACGTCGTCTCCTACTACGTCGCCGGCAACACCGTCATGACGCATCTGTTCCTCGACATCACGCCGGAACACATCCGCACCGCGCCCTACATCCCGGCCGCATCGACGTTCCCGTGGATGAGCGCGCGGGAGCTGGGCCTGCCGGGCGGCCGGACCACGCGCCTCTACGCCATGCCGTGCCCGGCGAGCTGGCTGGGCGGCGACATCGTGGCAGGCGTCACGGCGGCCGGCCTGCCTTGGACCGAGAAGCTGACCCTCTTCATCGACATCGGGACCAACGGCGAGATCGTCCTGGGCAACAGCGAGTGGATGGTCAGCGCGTCGTGCTCGGCGGGGCCGACCTTCGAGGGAGGCGGCATCCTGCACGGGATGCGCGCCGCCGACGGCGCCATCGAGCAGGTCCGGATCGACGACGAGACGCTCGAACCGAGCTTCCTGACCATCGGCGCCCAGAAGCCCCAGGGCATCTGCGGCAGCGGGCTTGATCGACTGCGTATCCGAGCTGTTCTTGTCCGGTGCGCTCGACCGAAACGGGCGCTTCGTCGAGCAGCGCCTTCGGCGACTACATTCGCGAGGGCGACCACGGCCTCGAGTACGTGCTGGTCTCGGGCGAGTCCTCGGCGCACGGGCGCGACATCGTCATCACCGAGAAGGACATCGACAACCTCATGCGCGCGAAGGCCGCGATCTACGCGGGCATCAACGTGCTGGTCGAGAGCCTCGACGCCAACATCGAAGACATCGAGGAGATCGTCATCGCGGGCGGCTTCGGCCGCTACCTCGATCTCGAGCGCGTCCGCGCTCTGGGCATGGTGCCCGAGCTCCCCACCGAGCGCTTCGTCTTCCTGGGCAACGGGTCGCTTCTGGGCGCCTCGCTGGTCGCGACCTCTCGCGAGGTGCTGCGCACCGCGCGCAGGACCGCCGAGATGATGACGTACCTCGAACTCTCGGTGAACGCGGGCTTCATGGACAGCTACGTGTCGGCGCTCTTCTTCCCGCACACCGAGATCGGGCAGTTCCCGGCGACCGAGGCGCTGCGCGCCCAGCGCTCCCGCTCCAAGGCGGTGAGCTGAGATGGCGTTCACGATCGCAGTCGCCGGCAAGGGCGGCACCGGCAAGACGACGATCGCGGCGCTCGCCGTGCGCGCGCTGCGCGAAGCTGGCGCCCGGACGGTGCTGGCGGTGGATGCCGATCCCAACGCGTGCTTGCACGAGTCTCTCGGCACGCAGGTCGAACGTTCCGTTGGAGAGATCACCGAAGAGATGCTCGCCAACGCGAACTCGAACCCCAGCGGCATGACCAAGGATGCGTGGCTCGAGTACAACGTGCAGATGTTCGTGGTCGAGGAGCCCGAGTTCGACCTGCTGTCGATGGGCCGCCCGGAAGGGTCGGGCTGCTACTGCTACGCGAACAACCTCGTGCGCGGCTGCCTCGATGGCCTCCAGCGCGGATACGAGTTCGTGGTGATGGACAACGAGGCAGGTCTCGAGCACCTCTCCAGGCGAACCACCAGAAACGTCGACGTGCTGCTGATGGTGGCCGATCCGAGCGTGCGCGGCATTCGCACCGCGGCCACGCTCAACTCGCTCGCCGACGAGCTCAAGGTCGCTGTCGGGGCGCGCTACCTCATCGTCAACCGCGCCGAAGGAGCCGCTCGACCCGGCGCTCAAAGCCGCCATCGAGCAGACCGGCGTACCCCTGCTCGGCGTCGTGCCCGACGACAGCGGGTTGACCCGCATCGATCTTGACGGCCAGGGAGTGTTCTCGCTGGCCGCGGAGTCGCCGGCGCTCGTGGCCGTCAGCAACCTCATGAGAACCGCGGTGCCTGCCCTCGCGCAGCCTGCATGACGCAGCCGGGCCGCCAGGGCCCCAGATAGGAGCTTGGAGCATGAGTGCACGCATCATCGATGGCAACGCGATAGCCGAGCGGCGGCGCAAAGCCATCACGCAGCGGGTGAACGAGCTCAAGGCCGAGGGGATCGAGCCCGGACTCGCGGTGGTCATCGTGGGCGAGGACCCCGCGTCGCAGATCTACGTGCGCATGAAGCACAAGGACTGCGCCGAGGTCGGCATCTACTCCGAGCAACACGCGCTGCCCGCCGAGACGACGCAGGACGAGCTTCTGGCGCTCGTCGCCGACCTCAACGAGCGGCCGGAGATCCACGGGATGATCGTCCAGCTCCCCCTGCCCGCGCACATCGACGAGGACACCGTGCTCGACGCCATCCACCCCGAGAAGGACGTCGACGGCTTCCACCCCTTCAACGTGGGCAACATGCTCATCGGCAAGGACACGATGCTTCCGTGCACGCCCCACGGATGCATCGTGATGCTCGACGAAGAAGGCATCGATCTCACCGGCAAGGAAGCGGTCGTCATCGGGCGCAGCAACATCGTGGGCAAGCCGGTCGCGGTGCTGCTGCTGGAGCGCAACGCGACCGTGACGATCTGCCACAGCCGCACGCACGACCTGCCCGGCGTCGTGAGACGCGCCGACGTCGTGGTCGCGGCCGTCGGGCGACCCGAGATGGTCAAGGGCGACTGGCTCAAGCCCGGCGCGGTCGTCATCGACGTGGGCATCAACCGCCTCGACGACGGCTCGATGGTCGGCGACGTCGAGTTCGCATCGGCAGTCGAGGTGGCCTCGGCGATCACGCCGGTCCCCGGCGGCGTGGGCCCGATGACGCGGGCGATGCTGCTCGAGAACACCCTCAAGGCGGCCGAGCGCGCCGCGAGCGCATAGGACAGGAGAGAGCATGCCGTACGTAGAACCCATCGAGTCGCCCGCGGGAACCATCCGGGAGGTCACGCTCGGCAAGCCGGGCCACACCGTCACGGTGGGCGGCGAGAACGCCATGGCGTTCCAGGGCTTCGATGGAGCGCTGCCGCAGCAGGCCCGCCATCGCGATGGAGGTCTTCGACGTCGCGCCCGAGGGCTGGCCGGCCGCGCTCGCAGACGCACTTGGAGACGTCGATGGGCGATCCCGCCGCCGTGGGCGAAGGCCTGCGTGGAGCAGTGGGGCGCCGACATGGTGTGCGTGCAGCTCGCCGGCACCGACCCCAACGGCGCGGACCGCTCGCCCGACGAGGCCGCCGAGACCGTTGCGGCGGTCGCCGCGGCGGTGGACGTGCCGCTGGTCGTCTACGGCTCGGGCAACGCCGAGAAGGACGCCGAGGTCCTCAAGAAGGTCGCCGAGCGGGTCACCGACACGGTGCTCGCGATCGGCTCGGCCACCGACGAGAACTACAAGCCCATCACGGCGGCCGCGTCTGGGCTACGGGCACGTCGTCATCGCCGAGACGCCGATCGACGTCAACATGGCCAAGCAGCTCAACATCCTCATCACGCAGATAGGCCTGGCCCCCGACCGCGTGCTGATCGACCCCTCGGTCGGCGCGGTGGGCTACGGCGTGGAGTACGCGTTCACCGTGATGCAGCGGCTCCGGCTCGCCGCGCTCAACCAGAACGACGACATGTGCCAGATGCCGATGATCTGCAACCTCGGCCGGGAGGCGTGGCGCACCAAAGAGGCGCGCGCGACCGCCGAGGAGGAGCCCGCGTGGGGCGACGCGACCAAGCGCGGCGTCCTGTGGGAGGCCACGACCGCCATCACCTTCGCCTTGGCCGGTGCCGACGTGCTCGTCATGCGGCACCCCGAGGCGGTAGCCACCGTCCGCAAGGCCATCGACGGACTGCTCGATCAGTAGCGCCGCATCCCCAAGGAAGCAGGTACGCGCCATGAGCAAAGAGATGACTCACGAAACCGAGACCTGGAGCATCGACCCGACCGCGGCCGAGATGCTCAAGATCGCCGAGGAAGAGCACATCGAGACGGCCTTCTCGCGCTCGCGCGAGATCAAGCCGTGCTCGACCGGGGCGACCGGCGGGTGCTGCAAGCTGTGCGCGATGGGGCCGTGCCGCCTCATCGGCAAGCACGACCGCGGAGTCTGCGGGGCGACCCGCGAGACCGTCGCGGCGCGCAACTTCCTGCGCCAGGTGGCTGCCGGCACGGCCGCCCACTCCGACCACGGCCGCGACGTCGCCCTCACGCTTCGTGCGATCGCCAAGGGCGAGATCGAGGGCGCGACCATCGCCGACCCGGTCAAGCTCGCCAAGGTCGCCGGCAACATGGGCATCGAAGCCGCGGGCAAGGACGTGAACCAGCTCGCCCTCGAGGTGGCCGAGTGCGCGCTCGCTCAGTTCGGCCAGCAGACCGGCGAGCTCGTCTTCATCTCACGCGCACCGCAGAAGCGTCAGGACCTGTGGCGCAAGTACGACGTGGTGCCCCGCGGCATCGACCGCGAGATCGTCGAGGCGATGCACCGCACCGCCGCCGGCACCGACCAGAACTACGAGACGCTGCTCGACGACGCGATCAAGTGCGCGCTCGCCAGCGGCTGGGGTGGCTCGATGATCGCCACCGACCTGCAAGACGTCTTGTACGGCACGCCGCAGCCGGTCCGCTCCTCGGCCAACCTCGGCGTGCTCTCGGAAGACAAGGTCAACATCCTGATCCACGGCCACGAGCCGCTGCTCGCCTCCATGATCATCGACGCGACGCGCGAGCCCGAGATGATCGCTCTGGCCGAGAAGGTCGGCGCGACCGGCATCAACGTCGCCGGCATCTGCTGCACCGCGAACGAGTCGCTCATGCGCAAAGGCGTGCCGCCCGCAGGCAACATGCTCCACCAGGAGCTCGCCGTGCTCACCGGTGCCGTCGAGGCGATGGTCGTCGACGTGCAGTGCATCTTCCAGGGGCTGACCGAGGTGGCCGACCACTTCCACACCAAGCTCATCTCCTCGAGCCCCAAGGCGTGCGTGGGCGACTCCGAGCAGATCGTCGTCGACGAGCACAACCCGCGCGAATCCGCGCGCAGGATCGTGCGCGAGGCGATCGAGAACTTCCCCAACCGCAGGGCCGACCACGTACACATCCCCAACATCTCCGAGCCGCTCGTCGCAGGCTTCAGCCACGAGTACATCCGCTACATGCTGGGCGGCAAGATGCGCGCGTCGCTCACGCCGCTCAACGAGAACATCGTCAACGGGCGCATCCGCGGCGTGGCCGCGGTCGTGGGCTGCTCGAGCCCCCGCGCCGTTCAGGACTACGCGGTCGTCAACGTGGTGCGCGAGCTCATCGCCAACAACGTCCTGGTGGTCGTCACGGGATGCGCCGCGATCACCAGCGGCAAGCACGGGCTGCTGACGCCCGAGACGATGGAGTTCGCCGGCGACTCGCTCAAGGAGGTCTGCGAGACCATCGGCATCCCGCCGGTGCTCCACATGGGCAGCTGCGTCGACAACTCCCGCATCCTCACCGTACTCGCCGACGTCGCCGCGACCGGTGGGCTTGGTGACGACATCGCGGGACTCCCGCCGTCGCGCTCTCGCCGGAGTGGTTCTCGGAGAAGGCGCTCGAGATCGCGACCTACGCGGTGGGAAGCGGGGCGCACGTCATCTTCGGAGGCGTCGGCTCGCCCACCGAGAACAGCCAGGTCGTGACGGACTACATGATCGACGGATGGACCGAGCGCTACGGAGGCAGCTTGCGCTTCATCAAGGAGCCGCAGGACATGGTCATCGCCACGCTCGATCTGATCGACGGCGCTCGCAAGGCCCTCAAGATAGACGTCGCTGCCGAGCGCGTGCTCTTCGACATGGACATGAGGAGGGAGCTCAATGTCTAAGATCATCGCCTCGGCGGCCATCCGCGGTGCGCATTCCATCTTCGGCAAGACCGAGGCGAAACTGGCGCGCGCCAAGGAGAGCTTCGGCGCCGATCACGCCATCGAGCTCCCCAACACCGGCTACTACCTGCCGGTCATCTACGGGCTCACGGGCGAGAAGGTCGAGAAGCTCTCGGACATGGACCGCGTCCTCGACTACGCGCGCGACCTGCTGCCCGAGGTGCCGAGCGAGAAGCTCTACCTCCCCTACCTGGGCACGACGCTCGACGCGGGCATCGCCACGCTGCTTGCCGAGGAGTGCCACGAGGCGCTCAACTATCTCGACAACGACCCGCCACCCGTGACCGACCTGTGGCTCGGCGCTGCCGACGACGTGATCATGCGCGCGAAGGGCGTCGAGTTCGTCGACGGTTCCGCCCCCGGCTTCGCGGCCGTGGTGGGCGCGGCACCGGATAGCGCGACCGCCGTGAAGCTCGCCCGCGAGATGCAGGAGAAGATGCTCTACGTCTTCATGGCCGGCTCAACGAACGGCAACTCCTTCGGCAAGCAGCTCGCCGATGAGGGCATACAGCTGGGGTGGGACACGCGCCTCGTGCCCTTCGGCGAGGAGGTCTACAGCCAGATCTACTCGGTCGGCTTCGCCACCCGTGCCGCGATGGCCTTCGGCGGCGTGCAGCCCGGCGACTACGAGCGCATCCTCGCCTACAACAAGAGCCGCGTCTTCGCTTTCGTGCTCGCACTGGGCGAGGTCACCGACGAGTGGTACGCCACAGCGGCCGGCGCCATCAGCTACGGCTTCCCCACCATCGCGACGAGCGACATACCGCAGATCCTGCCCACCGGCGTGTGCACCTACGAGCACGTCGTCTCCAACATCACCTGCGACGACCTCGTGCAAAAGGCGATCGAGGTCCGGGGCCTCAAGATCAAGGTCACCGAGCTGCCGATCCCGGTCGCGTACGGTCCGGCGTTCGAGGGCGAGCGCGTCCGCAAAGAGGACACGTTCGCCGAAGCTGGCGGCCAGCGCACGACCGCGTTCGAGTTCGTCCGCACGCTGGATGCCGCCGAGATCACCGACGGCAAGGTCGAGGTCGTCGGCCCCGAGCTCGACGAGCTCGAAGAGGGTGCGCGCGTGCCGCTCGCGATCGTCGTGGACGTGGCCGGACGCAAGATGCAGTCCGACTTCGAGCCGGTCATCGAGCGCCAGTTCCACCACCTCATGAACTTCGCGGAGGGCGTGCTCCACATGGGCCAGCGCGACCTCATCTGGATCCGCATCAGCAAGGCCGCCAAGGACAAGGGGTTCAAGTTCGCGCACCTCGGCGAGATCCTGCACGCCAAGCTGCTCGACGAGTTCGAGGCGATCGTGGACAAGGTGCAGGTCACCATCTACACCGAGCAGGACAAGGTCGACGAGATGCTCGCGAAGTCGCGCGCAAGACCTACGACGTCGCGCGACGAGCGCATGGCGCAGCTCACCGACGACAACGCCGACGTCTTCTACTCGTGCTCGCTGTGCCAGAGCTTCGCGCCCAGCCACATCTGCGTCGTGACCCCCGAGCGCCTGGGGCTTTGCGGCGCGTACAACTGGCTCGACGCCAAAGCGTCCAACGAGCTGAACCCGACCGGCCCCAACCAGCCCATCACCAAGGGCACGTGCATCAGCACGCTCACCGGCGAGTGGGAGGGCGTCAACGACTTCATCCGCGAGAAGAGCGGCGGCGCCGTCGAGCGCATGACGTGCTACTCGCTGATGGACAACCCGATGACCAGCTGCGGGTGCTTCATGGCGATCATCGCACTCATGCCCATGTGCAACGGCGTGATGCTCGTGAACCGCGAGTACGCGGGCATGACCCCCTCGGGCATGAAGTTCTCCACCCTCGCCGGCATGGTCGGCGGCGGTGTGCAGGCGCCCGGCTTCATGGGCATCGGCCGAGGCTACATCGCCTCCAAGAAGTTCATGTCTGCCGAGGGCGGGCTCTCCCGCGTCGTGTGGATGCCCAAGGAACTCAAGGAGGCGATGCGCTCGTCACTCGAGCCGCGCTTCGCCGAGATGGGCGATCCGGGCTTCATGGACAAGATCGCCGACGAGGGCGTCGGCGAGACCGAGGACGCCGTGCTCGAGTTCCTCACCACCGTGGGCCACCCGGCCCTGATCATGGATCCGATGTTCTAGTAGCCGCGTCGACCGTTAGGAGTGATCTTCGATGGGCCTGTCCGGCATCGAGATCTTCAAGCAGCTTCCCAAGACCAACTGTGGCGACTGTGGGGTACCGACATGCCTCGCCTTCGCGATGAAGCTCGCCCAGGGCCAGGCCGAGCTCGCCTCGTGCCCCCACGTCTCCGATGAGGCGAAGGCCGCGCTGTCCGAGGCGTCCGCACCCCCGATGCGCGCCGTGACCGTCGGAACCGGCGAGGCAGCGTTCACGGTGGGCGAAGAGACGGTCATGTACCGCCACGACAAGACCTTCGTCAACCCGTCGGCGATCGGCGCATCGGTGGATGCGGCAGCGGCCGATGCCGACATCGACGCGATCGTTGCGGCTGCGCTCGCCGCCGACTTCGAGCGCGTCGGCCAGCGTCTCCGGTGCGACTTCGTGGCCGTGAGCTCCGGGGGCGACGCCGCCCGGTTCGCTGAGGTCGCCAAGCGCGTCGTCGCCTCGGCGAAGCTTCCGGTGCTGCTCGTGAGCGACAGCGTCGACGAGATGCGGGCCGCACTCGATGCCGTGGGCACCAGCAAGCCGCTCATCTGCTCGGCTACCGAGAACAACGCCGACGGGATGCTCGAACTGGCCAAAGCGCATGCATGTCCGGTCGTCGTCCGGGCCGACGGGCTCGAGGCGGTCGCTCGGATAGCCGAGCAGGCCGTCGCGAAGGGCGTGAGCGATCTCGTCATCGATGCGAACCCAACGAGCGCAGGCCGGGCGCTACGCGACCGCGTGTACGCCCGTCGCTCGGCGCTGCTCAAGAAGTTCGCCCCGCTGGGCTACCCCATCATCAGCTGGCCCGGGCGCTTCTCGGCAGGGGACCCGCTGCTCGAGGCCACCTACGCTGCAGCCGAAGTGGGCACGTACGGCAGCATCATCGTGCTCGCAGGCGCCGAACCGTGGCAGATGCTCCCGCTGCTCGTGCTGCGCCAGAACATCTACACCGACCCGCAGCGGCCCATGCAGGCAGAGGCGAAGGTCTACGCGATCAACAACCCCGGCCCGGATGCGCCGTTCTTCATCACCACCAACTTCTCGCTCACGTACTTCATCGTCTCCTCCGAGATCGAGGGAGGCAGGATGCCGGCGTACCTCGGCGTGGTCGAGTCCGAGGGACTGTCGGTGCTCACGGCGTGGGCGGCGGGCAAGTTCGTACCCGAGCGCATCGCCAAGTTCGTCAACGACAGCAACATCGCCGAGGACCTGTCGCATCGCGAGATCATCATCCCGGGTGCGGTCGCCCAGATAAGCGGCGAGCTTGCCGAGGAACTCGACGGCTGGAACATCACCGTGGGGCCCTACGAGGCCGCCGACATCCCGGTATTCCTCAAACGTCGAGCCGGGTAGCGCGACACGTGAGAGAACCCCCATGGACACAACGAACACTCACAAGATCACCGAACTCGGAGAGGGCAGCCGGGTCTTCGCACCATGCCGGTCGAAGTGCCCCGTCCACATCGACGTCCCCGGCTACATCACCGCCATCGCCGAGGGCCGCTTCACCGACGCGCTCGAGATCGTCTTGGAGCGAAACCCCTTGCCGTCGGTGTGCGGCCGGGTCTGCCTGCGCCCGTGCGAGCTGGGGTGCAGACGCTGCAACGTCGACGAGCCGCTCGCCATCGCATCGCTCAAGAGGGCGGCTGCCGACTTCGGTGCGTACCCGAGCATCACGCCCGGACCGCGCCTGGGCCTCTCGGCGGCGATCGTTGGGGGCGGGCCCGCCGGGCTCACAGCCGCCTACGATCTGGCGCTCGCGGGCTTCGACGTCACGATCTACGAGTCCAACGAGCGCCTGGGCGGCATGATGCGCTACGGCATCCCCAACTACCGGCTGCCCGACGCGGCGCTCGACAAGGACATCGACCACATCCTGTCGCTCGGTATCACAGCTCGGACCAACACCGTCGTGGGCCGCGACATCACCATCGAAGGGCTGCGCGACTCACACGACGCGGTCATCGTGACCGCCGGGCTTCAAGGCAGTCGCGCGCTCCCCATCCCCGGCGCCGACGCGGGAAGCGTGCTCGCCGCACTCCCCTTCCTGGCAGCGGCGGCCAGGGGCGAGCGCATCGACGTTGGCCGCAGTGTCGTGGTCGTGGGCGGCGGCAACGTCGCGATGGACGTCGCGCGCACCGCCCGCAGAATGGGCGCCGACGAGGTCCACGTCGTGTGTTTGGAGTCGGCCGACGAGATGCCCGCCTCGGAAGAGGAGATCAGCGAGGCGCGGACCGAGGGCGTGAAGGTCCACTGTTCCTGGGGGCCCACCGCCGTCGCGGTCGAAGAGGACGGCGTGTGCGGTCTCGACGTGCAGCGCTGCGTATCGGTCTTCGACGACGAGAGGCGCTTCAGCCCCTCGTTCGACTCCGACGTCGTGCAGCGGTTCGGCGGCGACACCGTGATCTTCGCCACCGGCCAATCCGCCGACGTGGCCGATCTGGGGCTCGACCTCACCGCGCGGGGCGCTCTGGCAGTCGACCCGATGACCCTTCTGACGAGCGCACCGGGCGTCTACTCGGCCGGAGACGTCGTCAGCGGACCGACCAAGATCATCGACGCGATCGCAGCGGGTCACCGTGTGGCCGGATGCGTGTTGCGCGACCTCGCCGACCGCCCCGAAGTCCTCGCGGAGCTCGACGAAGAGAACGTCGTTCTCGGCCAGGTGCCTGACTCTATGAAGGCCAAGACCGATCAACGCCGCCGGATTCGGCAAGAGACCCTCGAGTTCTACGAAGCGGTAGAGACCTTCGATGAGGTCGAGCAGGGCTACACGGAGTACGAGGCCGCCCGAGAGGCGCAGCGCTGCCTGGGTTGCACGACGGGTGCACGGCTCGCGCGCGAGAAGTGCGCATCGTGCCTCACGTGCATGCGGGTGTGCCCGTACGGCGCACCGGGCGTGAAGGTGGCGGGGTTCCTGTACTTCGACGCCGAGACCTGCCACGCGTGCGGCGCCTGCGCGTCCCAGTGCCCCGCGCAGGCGATCAGCCTGGAAGGTCACTCGGAAGAGGACCTCCTGCGCCGTATCGAGGCCACTCTCGCAGGGGCCGGCCCGGACACCACGCTGGTCTTCGGGTGCGGGTGCACGCCGGTGCTGCCCTCGGTCCCCGGCGCCGACGTGCGCGTGCTGCGGGTGACGTGCCTCCTGCGCGTAAGCGAGGCCGTCGCGCTGAAGACGCTTCGTCTCGGCGCTCAACGTATCGCGCTCGCCGGATGTGTCGAATCGAACTGCCGCTACCCGCACACGCGAGACCTCGTCGGACAACGGATAGCGGCGATTCGCGCGACGCTGGCGCAACTCGGCCTCGAGGACCGGCTCATCGTCACCGGAGCTTCACCCGAACAGGATGTGCACCTCCGATGATCGTCGTCCGCCTCAAGCCGATTCCGGAGATCCGCTCGATGCTCGAGGGGCATTCCAACGTCCTGCTCGTCGGCTGCAATACGTGCGCGGCGGTCTCTCTGGCCGGCGGCGAGCAAGAGGTGGAGACGCTCGCCGAGACGCTTCGCCTCGCCGCGAGCGTGGAGGGAAGCGCCGCCGAGTACCGCGAGAGCGTCATCCAGCGCCAGTGCGAGCCCGAGTTCGTCGATGAGATCGACCTCGAAGGCTACGACGCCGTGCTCTCGTTGGGGTGCGGAGCGGGCGTCGCCTTCATCGCCGAGAACGCCTCGATCCCCGTCTACCCCGCACTCGACACGATGTTCATCGGCAGTGCGCGTGGCTTCGCGAGCTGGCAGGCCGAGTGCTCGGCGTGCGGCTCGTGCGTGCTGGGCGAGACCGGCGGAATCTGCCCCGTGACCCGCTGCGCGAAGGGCATCATGAACGGTCCGTGCGGCGGAGTGAAGGACGGCCGCTGCGAGCTTGGCGACCGGGACTGCGCGTGGGTACTCATCCACGACCGGCTCGAGAAGCTGGGCGAGCCTGAGTCCACCTGCGACATCAACCCGCCCAAGGACAACGCCGCGAAGGGGTCGTGTCCCACCTGGGACATGACCGGTGATACGGGAGAGCCGCGATGAGCCTCAGGGAGGCCCTCGAGAGCGGGCGGTTCGCGGTCACCTCGGAGGTGGGCCCACCCAAGGGCACCGACGTGGCCGAGATGCTCGAGACCGCCCAGATGCTTCGCGGCCGCGTCGACGCACTCAACGTGACCGACAACCAGGCCGCCGTCATGCGCTTGTCCACCATCGCGGCGTGCGTGCACCTCAAGCTCGCGGGTCACGAGCCGGTGCTCCAGGTGACCGGTCGCGACCGCAACCGCATCGGCATCCAGTCCGACCTGCTGGGCGCCGCCTCGTTCGGCATCGACAACGTGCTCGCGCTGACCGGCGATCACGTGATGGTAGGCGACCACCGCGAGGCCAAGCCCGTGTTCGACCTCGAGTCGGTGCAGATCCTGCAGGTGATCGATGCGCTCAACGGCGGGCACGACATGACCGGCAACGACCTGCACGGCACGCCGCACTTCTTCGCGGGAGCCGTCGTCACGCCCGACTCAGTCCCGCTCGCTCCGCAGCTCAAGAAGTTCGAGAAGAAGGTCGCCTCCGGCGCGCGCTACTTCCAGACCCAGGCCGTCTACGACATCGAGAGCTTCTCGCGCTTCATGGAGACCGCCCGCGACTTCGAGGCCAAGGTGCTCGCCGGTATCGTCGTGCTGCGCTCGGCTCGTATGGCGCGCTTCATGAACGCGAACATCCCCGGCATCGCGGTGCCGGATCCGGTCATCCGCGAACTCGACGGCGCATCCGATCCTGAATCCGCGGGCGTCGACATCGCGGCCCGCTTCATCGAGCAGGCGCGCGAGCTCTGCGACGGAGTGCACATCATGGCGATCGGCGCAGAGCGCCTCGTCCCCCGCGTCTTGGACGCGGCAGGCCTTTCGGAGGTGACCGTGTGAAGCTCGCCATATCGGGCAAGGGCGGCGTGGGCAAGACCACGCTCTCTGCCAACCTCGCGCGCCTGTGGGCGGCCGAGGGACACCGAGTGATCGCGATCGACGCCGACCCCGACGCCAACCTCGCCGCGGCCCTGGGGGCGGACGAGCAGGCGGTGCAGGCATGCGTGCCGCTGTCAGAGCTCGACGACCTCATCGAGGAGCGCACGGGAGTGCGGCCGGGCCGTGGTGGCATGTTCCGCATGAACCCCGACGTCGCGGACGTCGTCGAGTCGTGCGGCGTGCAGGTCGAGGGCGTGACACTCCTGCGCATGGGTACCGTCGAGCGCGGTGGCACCGGCTGCATGTGCTCCGAAGGCATATTCCTCAAGGCGTTCGTCGACCACCTTCTGCTCCAGCGCGACGAGATCGCCATCCTCGACATGGAAGCGGGCATCGAGCACCTGGGCCGAGGGACCGCCGAGGCGGTCGACGCGTTCGTCGTCGTGGTCGAGCCCGGGATGCGCAGCGTCCAGACGGCTCACGTGGTTCACCGTCTCGCTGCTGACATCGGAGTGCGCGAGGTCGTCGCAGTCGCCAACAGCGTCCGTGGCGATGACGATCTCGCGTACCTGCGCGACGCTCTCGAAGGCATCGAGCTGCTCGGCGCTCTGCCCGACAGCGATGCCGTACGACAGGCGGACCGAGAAGGACGCTCGCCGTACCTCGAGGACCCCGCATTCGACGCAGCACTTCGAGACATCGCGGACAATCTGCTGGCTAAAGCGACCACTGCCCCGACGAGCTAGAGGAGAGGCATCACAGATGATCGTCATCGGAGAGAAGATCAACGTCATGAGCAAGTCGATCGGCGCCGCGATGAAGGAGCGCGACCCGGAGCCGATACAGCGCATGGCCCGCTCGCAGGTCGAGCATGGCGCCGACGTGCTCGACATCAACCTCGGCCCCGCCACCAAGAACGGGCCGGAGACGATGCGCTGGGTCGTGGGCGTGGTGCAGGAGGCGGTGCCTGGAACGCGCCTGTGCCTCGACACGATGAACCCCGATGCGATGCGCGCCGGACTCGAGCTGTGCGCCCAGCAGCCGATCATCAACTCGACGTCTGCGGAGCGTGCCCGCCTGGAGACGTACCTGCCGATGGCGAAGCAGTTCGAGGCCGAGATCATCGGGCTGGCGATGACCGAAGCGGGAATCAGCCGAGACACCGACGAGCGCTTGATGGCGGCGACCACCATCATGGCGGCGATGGCCGAGTTCGACGTTCCGCTGGATCGGCTCTACCTCGACCCGCTGCTCCTGCCGATAGCCGTCGCGCAGCAGCAGGCCCCCGAGGCGCTCATGTCGATCACGCTCTTCAAGCAGCTCAACGACCCGCCGCTCAAGACGGTGGTGGGGCTCTCCAACATCTACAACGGCTGCCCCGAGCACACCAAGTCCCCGCTTGCGGCCGCGTTCCTGACGCTGCTCATCCCGGCGGGACTGGACGCCGCGATCATGGATGCCGACGACGAGCTGCAGATGAAGGTGGTCCGAGGCGACCACGCGGAGCTCTCGAGCGACGAGAACGTGACGCAAGTCGGTCGCCGTGCTCAACAACGAGACGCTCTACTGCAACTCGTTCCTGGACTAGCCGCTAGGCGACAGTGAAGCAGCCGGCGGGCTCCGTCAGCCTACTCCTCGGCCGTGGCAGACGCGGGGTCCGGCGCGCCCCTGAGCAGCGCGCACGTCGAAGCCGCGCTGCACCACTCGGCGCAGTTATTCGTCGGCACCCTGCCGACCCGATTCCCACACGAGGGGCATTTGCGGGTGCGCTCGTCTGAGAAGAACTCGACCGCGTAGCCACACTGCGGACACGGGAGGTCCTCGGCGGTCAGCGACCGACCGTCCTGTCCCGGGCAACGTGCTTGGACCTCTCCCATGGCGACTCCGGCTCGAGTTGGGCTACCACATGTATACCGCGCGCCGCGCTGCGGCAACGCGACGCATCGGCACGCGGAGCACGCGAAGCGGCGAGTGGCTGGGTAGTGGCTGCTCGTGCGACGCGAATGGCAGCCGCGACCGCGATGCCACCCACCGCGTCTGCCCGTTAGCCGTCCTTGTCGAGCTTGGGGTACGCTGGCACCGAGGAGGTCTTCCATGCCCAGACAGGTGGTTCCTACGGCGCACTTCGGCATCTGCGGCGGCAGCGGCTCGCTGTCGTTCGACTTCCCGGCCGCTCTGGACGACGAGCGGGCCGAGGTGCTGAGCGACGGGCTTGTCTTCGACACCCCGTTCGGGCGCTCGCCCGAGTTCACCCACTTCCGTGTGACCGGCCCGCATGGACCGCGCGAAGCGCTGGCGGTCAAGATGCACGGGTGGCGTCGGGGCGTGAAGCGCGGCGACGCCTCGCTGCAGGTCTTCTGGGTCTTCTCGGAAGCTGGCGTGAAGAAGGTCGTTGCCGACGGCGGCGTGGGAACCCTCAATCACCTGCTCGATCCGCGGGACATCGTGATCCCCGACGACTTCATCGACCTGACCACCAAGCAGGACATCTACGTCCGCGGCGACCACCTGCTGATCATGCGCCGGCCCTATCTGCCCGTCGCTCGCCGACCACCTGTACGCAGGAGCCTCGGCGGAGTTCTCCCGGGTCTTCACGCGCGGCACCTATCTCGTGACAGACGGCCCGCGTTTCGAGTCGGTGGCCGAGGTCGACTACATGCGGCGGCTCGGCGGCGACATCATCGGACAGTCGCTCGCACCCGAGGTCTTCCTCGCCCGCGACATCGGAGCGTGCTACGCGGGCATCTACCTCGTCGTCAACTACGGTGAGGGCGTCGTTCGCGAGTGGGAGCATGGCGAACTCAAGGCGATCTTCTTCGAGGAGTCGGCGACCATCTCGCGCATCGTGCTCGACACGGTCGCCAACGCGGATCTGGGCGACTCGTGCGGCTGCATGGAGTATCGCAAGCCGAGCCTGCTCTCGATACCCGACGAGCGGAAGCGCTGAGAGACGCATGCTGCTCTCAGCCGATTGGGTGCTTCCGGTATGTCGGCCGCCGATCCGAGACGGCGCCGTTCTCGTTGATGGCCGGCGCATCGCCGCAGTCGGCGAGCTGGCGCGGCTACGGGCAGAACACCCGCAGGAGCCGCGCGAGCACTTCGCCGGGTGTGTGATGACACCGGGGCTCGTCAACGCGCACACGCACCTGACGCTCACCGCGCTGGCGGGCGTCATCGAGTCGCGGCCCTTCGCCGAGTGGCTGCCTCGCCTGGTCACGGCGCTCAAGCCGTGGGAGATCGCGGACCACGAGGCATCAGGCATCCTGGGCGCGGAGGAGTCGCTCGCGTGCGGCGTGACGGTCGTGGGCGACATCGCGTACGGCGCGGCGGAGGTCGCGAGTGCGAGCGCGGCGGGGCTGGGCGGCGTCTACTACTGGGAGCTGCTCGGCCTGGATGCTACAGATGTGGCCGCTCAGCTCGACTACCTGCGCTACCCCGCGTCAGCCGAGGTCTACGGCGACCGGGTCGTATGCGGCCTGTCACCGCACTCGCCGTACACGGCAGGCCCGGGGATGCTGGCCGAGGTCCATGCGACCGCCGAGCGCCTGGGCGTGCCCACCGCCATCCACGTCGCCGAGTCCGCCGCCGAGGTGCAGCTGCTGCTCGACGGTACCGGACCGCTCGCGGGCACGGCTGCACGCATCGCGCACGGCTTCACGCCGCCCGGCACCTCCACCGCGGCGTACCTCGCTGCGCTCGGCGCGCTCGATCGCGCGACCGCCGTGCATCTATGCCACGCCACCGACGCTGACGTCGCGCTCCTCGCGCGTCACGCATGTGGCGCCGTCACGTGTCCGCGCTCGAACTACTACCTCGACAACCCGCCGCCACGCGTGACACCGCTCCTCGAGGCCCGAATCCCGGTAGGAGTGGGCACCGACTCCTCGGCAAGCAACTACGACCTCGACCTGTTCGCGGAGGTGCGCGCGCTGCATGCCGTGGAGCCCCACCTCGGTTCCGAGATGCTGATCCGCATCGCGACGGCGGGCGGGGCTGAAGCCATCGGTGTCGCCGACCGCTACGGCACGCTGGAAGCCGGCAAGTTCGCTGACATCGCCCTGTTCGCCGTCGGCGTCGCCGAGGACCCTCAGACAGCCCTGGTGGAGGAGGGTGGCACCGACAGCCTGCAAGCCGTAATGAGCGGGGGCGAGTGGCGTGTCCGTGACGGCCGCCTTCTGGCCATCGACAAGGCGGCCGCGCTGCGCGCCATGCATGCTCGCGAGCGGTCTGTCGCGGCGCTCGACGGCGCGTAGCGCCCGAGCGGAAGCTCCAGCCGCGCCGCCGATCGCACGGCCGCCGTCGTGACGTGAAACGGGCGCCCGTTGGGCGCCCGTCGTATTCGTGCCACGTGAGGTCGCACCCCTAGCTGCGGTGCGCCTAGCTCTCGCCGAGGTAAGCCTTGCGGACCTCCTCGTTGGCGGCAAGCTCCTTGCCCGTGCCCGTGAGCTTGATATCGCCCGTCTCCAGAACGTAGCCGCGATCGGCGATCGACAGGGCGAGGTTCGCGTTCTGCTCGACGAGCAGGATCGTGATCCCGTCCTTGTTGAGCTTCTCGATGATCTCGAAGATGGTCTCGACCACTACCGGCGCCAGACCCATCGACGGCTCATCGAGCATGAGCAGTTTGGGGTTGGCCATCAGCCCGCGTCCCATGGCGAGCATCTGCTGCTCCCCTCCGGACAACGTGCCGCCCTTCTGCGCGAGACGCTCCTTGAGGCGGGGAAAGAGCTCGAAGACGTGGTCCATGTCCGATTTGATGGCGTCGGCGTCGTTGCGCAGAAACGCCCCCATCTCCAAGTTCTCAAGCACCGTCATGCGCGAGAAGATGCGGCGGCCTTCCGGCACCTGAACGATGCCCTTCGTGGCCACCTTATGCGCGCGCGTGCCACCGATCTGCTCGCCCTCGAACTCGATGGTGCCGCCGGTGGGGGCAAGCTGTCCCGATATCGTCTTCAATGTCGTCGACTTGCCGGCGCCGTTCGCGCCGATGAGGGTGACGATCTCGCCATCGTTCACCTCGAGCGAGATGCCCTTGAGTGCTTCGATCTTGCCGTAGTGGGTCTTGAGGTCGGTGACTCGAAGCACGGCTAACCCTCCTGCCCGTCAGACGGAGCGGGCTTCGCTGAAGCCGCGAAGGCAGCCTCCTCGGCATCGACGAGCGCCTTGGCGTCCTTGCCCAAGTACGCTTCGATGACCTGCGGATTGCGTTGGATGTCCGCCGGCAGTCCTTCGGCGATCAGTTCGCCGAAGTCGAGCACGTAGATGCGGTCGGCGATATCCATGACGACTTTCATGTCGTGCTCGATGAGCAAGACAGTGACCCCGGTCTCACGGACCTTGCGCACCAGCGCATTGAGCTTCTGAGTCTCCTGCGGATTCATGCCGGCGGCCGGCTCGTCCAGCAGGATCAGAGTGGGCTCGGTCGCAAGAGCGCGGGCGATCTCGAGGCGCCGCTGATCGCCGTAGGGCAGGTTCTTGGCAAGCTCGTTCGCGGCCCAGTCAAGCCCCACGAAGCTGAGTATCTCGCGTGCCTTGCTCTCGGTACCGCGCTCCTCGCGCTTGAACTTAGGGGTGCGGAATACTGCTCCGATCGGGCCCTCGAGGCTGCGTGTATGCCGTCCCACCATCACGTTCTCGAGCGCGGTCATGTTCGCGAAGAGCCGGATGTTCTGAAACGTTCTGGAGATACCCATCTTCGCGATCTTGTGCGGCTTGAGACCGCCCACGGGCTGCCCCTTGAACGTGAGCGTGCCCTGCGTGGGAGGGTAGATGCCGGTGAGCATGTTGAAGAACGTCGTCTTGCCGGCGCCGTTGGGCCCGATCAGGGCGACGATCTCGCCCTCGTCGATGTTCATCGTCACGTCGCTCACGGCCTTCAGGCCGCCGAACTGCATCGTCACGTTGTTCGCTTCTACCAGGCGTGTCATCTCAGCTGTGCCTCTCTCGCCCGGCTACAGGTCTTCGCCCGGGAGGGCGGTGTCGTGTGCGGCGTCATACAGCGTCTGGTTCTGCTCGTCGAGCATCTTCTCATCGTCCGGATGCAGCTCTCGCGCTCGGCGTTTGGACGGAATGAGCCCTTGTGGTCGCCAGGCCATCATGACCACCATCAGCAGGCCGAAGACCAGATAGCGGTAGTTGGAGATCGCGGACTGCGCCTCGGCCGGCACCTGGATGCCGGTGAGCGCCGTCAGCAGGCCCGAAGAGGCCAGGCCGCGGATGAGCTCCGGCACGCCTTGGATGATGAGCGCGCCGATGACAGCGCCGGGAATCGAGCCCATGCCACCGAGCACGATGACGCAGACCACGAAGACCGACTCCATGAAAGTGAACGACTCGGGGCTCACGAACCCTTGGAAGTTCGCGAAGGTGACACCCGCGATACCGCCCCACAGGGCGCCCAGCGAGAAGGCGTACAGCTTGGCGCCAGTGATGTTGACGCCCATAGACGAGGCGGCTACCTCGTCCTCACGCATCGCAGTCCATGAGCGACCCAGCCGAGAATCGTCGAGGCGCTGAACCACGAACATCGTGAAGATGCACAACAGGACGATGACGTAGTACCAATACACGTTCGCCGTGAACGTGAAGACGAATCCATTGGCGCCGATGTTGGGAAACTGGAAGTACAGCTTGTTCTGCAGCCACAGCAGACCAAGGGGCTTCGGAACCACCTGTCCCGCCTCAGGCAGCCCGGCGGCACCGTTGGACAGCCCGAAGATGTTGTTGTTGAGAGCGATTCGCACGATCTCGCCGAACCCGAGCGTGACGATCGCGAGGTAGTCTCCGCGAAGCCGCAGCACCGGGGTGCCCAATGCGATGCCGGTCAAAGCAGCACACGCGGCCGCCACCGGGATCATGAGGAAGTACGTCGCTCCCGGCAGCCACGGCATGGTCGGGAACGTTTCGGCGAGCCAGGCTGAGAACGGCATCCCGATGACCATGCCCGCGTACGCGCCGATCGCGTAGAACGCGATGTAGCCCAAGTCGAGCAGGCCCGCGTAGCCGACGACGATGTTCAGACCGAGCGCGAGCATGACGTAGAGGCCGACGATCGCCAGGATGCGGACGAGGAAGAGCTGCCCGAAACCCTGGAAGACGATCGGCATGAGGAATACGAGCGCGGCCGAGCCCGATGTAGAGCACCTTCTGGCGCCCGCTCATCTTGCTCGAGGCGACGTTCGTGTTGATGTCCATTTTGGTTCCGCCCATGGCCTACACCTTCTCCACGACGGATTCGCCGAGCAGACCGCCCGGCCGGAAGATGAGAACGAGGATCAGGATCCCGAAGGCGATGACGTCCTTGTAGCCGGTCGACAGGAAGCCCGCGCCGAGCGACTCCACGATCCCTAGCACGAAACCTCCGAGCATCGCGCCTCGAAGGTTACCGATACCGCCCAGCACCGCCGCCGTGAACGACTTGATGCCGGGGATGAATCCCATGCTGAAGATGATGGCGCCGTAGTACATGCCGTGGAAGATGCCGGCCACAGCGCCCAAGCGCCGGTCCGATGAGGAAGGCGAGCGCTACCGTGCGGTTGATGTCGATGCCCATGAGACCCGCTGCCTCGCGGTCTTGGGACGTCGCACGCATCGCCTTGCCGATCCTGGTGCGCGATATGAAGGTGTCGAGAATCACCAGCAGGGTCACTGAGGTGAAGATGATCAGCAGCTGCAGGGTGTTGATGCTGGCAGTGCCGATGGCGAAGACCGTCTCCACCGGGAACAGCTGCGGGTACGGGATCGCACTCGAATCCACCCAGAGCAGGACTGCGTTCTGCAGGAAGATCGACACGCCGATCGCCGAGATGAGCGGAGCGAGCCGCGGCGCGTTGCGCAGCGGCCGGTACGCCAGCCGCTCGATGAGTCACGCCGACCAGGCCGATCGCGACCATCGCCACCGCGAACGTGATCGCGTACAGGCAGATGATGCCGAAGGTGCTGCCGGTGAAGAAGCTGCTTGCCGGCACGGCCGGGTTCGACAGCAACGTGAGAACGCCGAGACCAACGTAGGCGCCGAGCATGAACATCTCGCTGTGCGCGAAGTTGATCATCAGCAGGATGCCGTAGACCAGCGTGTACCCCAGCGCGATAAGCGCGTACATCCCGCCCAGGGTCACCCCGTTCACGAGCTGCTGGATGATGACGTCTAGTGACACGTGAGGGATTCCTGATTCTCTTCAAGCTCGGGCGAGAACCGCCCCAGCGAAACCCTTCACACACTATCCGGGCGGGCACCTTGTCGGCGCCCGCCCGGACGGGTGTTGATGCAGTTACTCTAAGTGCGTTCTAGTCTACTCGCCAGGGATTGCGACAGGGGTCCACGCGCCACTCTTGACCTGATAGCCAGTGATGGCCTTGTTGGTGGTGTCGCCGTTCTGGTCGAAGGCAATGGCGCCGGTCACGCCGTCGGTGCTGGTGCCAGCAACCGCGGCGATGATGGCCGTCTTGCCGGCCGGCGAGCCGGCCTTGTCAGCGCCCTGCTCCTTCGCGACCTTGAGGATCGCGTTGATGATGAGGTTCGTTGCGTCGTACGCGTAGGCGTCGTAGGCAGCGATCTCATCGTTGGGGTACTCGGCCTTGTAGGCATCGACGAACGCCTGGCCGTTGGGGAGCTTGTCGATCGGCAGACCAACGGAGGTGCAGTAGTCGCCCTCGGCCTGCTCTGCGCCGGCAAGGTTGACGTACTCGGCGTCGTACAGACCGTCGCCACCCATCAGCGGGGCCTTGATGCCTGCGTCAGAGGCCTGCTTGGCCAGCAGCGCACCGGCGTTGTAGATGCCGCCGTAGTAGATCATCTCCGGGTTGGCGTCCTTGATCTTGGTGACCAGAGCGTTGAAGTCGGTGTCCTTGTCCGAGGTCTTCTCGGTGAACAGGACCTTGCCGCCCTTGGTCAGGAACTCCTTGGCGAACTCCGACGCGAGACCCTCACCGTAAGGCGTGGAGTCATCGATGACGACAGCGGTCTTGAGACCGAACTTGTCGAAAGCGTAGTCGGCACCGATGGGGCCCTGGACCGAGTCGATGGTGCAGACGCGGAAGACGTTGTCGAAGCCCTGCAGGGTGAGCTGCGGGTTCGTCGACGCCGGCGAGATCTGGACGAGCTGGTTCTCGTTGTAGACCTTCGATGCGGGAATCGAGACACCCGAGTTCAGGTGGCCCATGACGCCCAGAAGGCCCGGGGTCGATGCGAAGGTGTTGGCCACGGTGACGCCCGTCTTGGGGTCGCCCTGGTCGTCGCCGTCGACGCCCTCGAAGGTGATGCCGAGGCCCTTGGCCTCTTCGCCCTCGTTGGCCTGCTTGATGGCGAGAAGCGCGCCGCGCTTCATGCCCTGGCCGAGTGCGACAGCGCCCTGCGTGAGCGGAGCACCGATACCGATCTTGTACGTGGTGGCCTTGGCCACATCGGCCCCGCCTCCCGTGGTTCCTCCACCGCAACCCGTGGCGATCATGGCGACCGCGACGAGGGCGGCGAGGACGGCGAGGATACGCGTGTTACGCATCTTCATACAGTCCCTCCCTTGCTCCCGTTAGACCCACCTGAACTGAATGCGGCCGTCGTGTGTGTCCCCTCGGACTACGCGGCCCCTACAGCCATCCCGCTGTAGGACTTTCGGAGCGTAGCATATAGCCGACATATGCAACAACGAGCGACGTCTATTCGACGGGGCGCCCGCCAAGCCATGCGAAGTGGCGCCTCGCGCTCGTGGCGACCGGCGGGTAACCCAAGCCTCAGATGAAGTACATGGGAGACGCGTCGGCGTCGAGTTCCCTTTGGCGATTCGCAAGCGTACAGAGGTTGACACTGCCGAGGTGTTCCGCCAGGACATCTGCGGTTGCCGTCCACGCCTCCGCGCTTGCCGAGCCGGGCTGCCGAGGAACGTCGAGCACCGCCCCTTCGAGTGCCACGACCACCTCGCGCACGGTGATGCTATCGGCTGGCCGTGCGAGAGCACAGCCGCCCGCCGCTCCTCGCCTGCATCGGACGACGCCCGCACGCGCCAACGCGCTCATCTGCTGCTCCGCGAAGCGGCGCGGCAGCCCCATGCGTTCCGCGAGATCGCCCGCCACCACGTGGTTGCCCTGCGGCTGCATCGCGAGCAACACCAGCAGGCGTAGGGCGTAGTCGAGTCGCTGCGACACACGCATCTACTCGAGCCCCTCCCAAAGCGGGGTGCTCAGATAGCGCTCGCCGGTCGAGGGCGCCACCGTCACCACGAGCCTGCCCGCGAACTCCTCACGGGCAGCGAGCCGCAGCGCCGCGACGACGTTCGCCCCGCTCGAGATGCCGGCGAGGATCCCCTCCTCCGCAGCGAGGCGGCGAGCCATCGCGATGGCCTCCTCGCCGGTGACGGGTTCCACTCCATCGAGGACCGACAGATCCAGGTTGCCGGGAACGAAGTTCGCGCCGATTCCCTGGATGATGTGCGGAGCCGGCGTGAGCTCCTCGCCTCGCAGGCGTTGAGCGATGAGCGGCGACTCCGCGGGCTCGACTGCGATCGCGAGCGTGTCGGCATCCCGCTCCTTGAGGTAGCGCCCGGTGCCCGAGATCGTGCCGCCGGTCCCCACCCCCGCCACGAACGCCGCGATCCTGGTGCCGCTGGCGGCCGACTCGATCTCCGGGCCGGTCGTGCGGTAGTGGGCCGCAGGGTTTGAGGGGTTCTCGAACTGCTGGGGGATCCACGCACCGAGTTCGGCCGCCAGCCGTTCGGCCTCCGCGATGGCGCCTGCCATCCCCTTCTCCTTGGGCGTCAGGACGAGCTCGGCGCCGTATGCCCGAAGCAGTTTGCGCCGTTCGACCGACATCGACTCGGGCATCGTCAGAACGGTGCGGTAGCCGCGCTCGGCCCCTACCAGCGCCAACGCGATGCCCGTGTTGCCGCTCGTGGGCTCGACGATGACGGTGCGCCCACGCTCGATCTCGCCGCGCGCCTCGGCGTCGTCGATCATCGCCAGTCCGATCCTGTCCTTGACCGAACCGCCGGGATTGCGCGACTCGAGCTTGACCGCGACCACCGCAGGCAGCCCCTCCGCGAGAACGTTCAACCTCACGAGCGGGGTGTTCCCGATGGTCTTGTCGACAGCGTTCACAATGCCGTTCATGGCTGGTCTCCTCGGAGCGTGGTCCGTCCCTACCGGGGATTGTACGCTGGGTGCGGGCGATTATCACGCACCATTATCGTGCGTAATCTGCGCTTTGTCCGTGCTTCGCTCCGGGCCGCCCATCGGCTACGCTTCTGATGTGCTCACACTCGGCCGGAAGGGAGACACATGGGCCTCGAGTTCTGGGCGTGGCTCACTGTCAGCTTGATCCTTCTGGCCGGCGAGGTCCTCAGCCCCGGACTGTTCATGCTCCCTTTCGGGCTGGGGGCCTTGAGCGCGGCCATCGCCAGTGTCGTCACCGATCAGACCGCCGTGCCGTGGATCGCGTTCTTCGGCGTGTCGAGCCTGCTGCTGGTGCTGTTCCAGCGCGTACTCGCTCGCCGCAGGAACCGTTAGCGTGCGGGCACGGAGACGTAGGCGGTGAGGTGCATCGCACCTTGCGCGTCCGAATCCCCCGCCGGTCCCGCGCTCTGGGTCGACTTTGCCGAGTCCTCCTCGACCACCCATAGGACGTATCCGTCTTTGACCGCGCGGAGTTGCTCGCACGACTTGTTCGTGCCGATCCTCCAGCCGTCAGCCGCTATCGCCAGGGCGAATGCATCCCACGCCCTCACGCGGTTCCGCGTGCGCACGCTCCAACGCCCGGCCCAACGCCCTCCCGACGCCTGCTCGACAGCCATCCGCGGCTGTGACAACGCCATACTGCCAGGCTCCCACACGTCTTGCGGCAGCGATTCGAGCACCGCCCTACCGGCGGGAGGCCAGTTCATGCGCACGTACTGGCCCAGCCCCAGGGCCGAGAGCAGCAGCAGCGAGAGCACCGCTACGACGGTGACGCCCATGATGGGGTCTTGACCTTCTCGGCCGATAAGATCCAGCAGCCCGGCAAGCAGAGTCGCCGCTCCGGCCCAGAAGCTCGTCAGCAGCCAGGGCACGGCTCCCACCCTGGCGAAAGCGACCGCGCAAGCGACACATATCGCAGTCCCCAGGACAAGGAACGCGATGGTGCCCGCACGCGGCTGCGCGAGGTAGATGATCGCGGCAACGAGTACCGCGACCCCGGTGCTCACGTAGATCTCTGGCCGCAGCGGCCCGGTGACGACGATCAGCGCCACCGCGCCGGCGATCGCCGAGCCCGTGACCGCCACTCGAAGCATAGGTGGGCGCCCGTCGCCCTTTCCCACGGCCAGTGTGTCGCCGGAACCTGAGTGCGTCGCCAATGGGGTCGCCTACCGCGTGCGGCCAAGCGCCACCGTCACGAGCACTTCACCCTCGCGAACGGCGGTCGGGTACGTGCGTACGTCCGCATTGGGGTGGTCGGTCGTACCGTCGCGAACGTCGTATCGCCAGCCATGCCAGGGGCACACGAGCGTGGGCCCGTCCACAAAGCCGTCCGCCAGGGGGGCGAACGCATGCCTGCACACGTTCGACAGCGCGAAGACGTCGTCGCCTACACGGACCACGGCGATGTCGTTCTTGCCGATCTTGACGTGACGCGCGGTGTTCTCGGCGAGGTCCTCGAGGCGACACACGGGAACCTGGACGCTGGTGCCCGGCTCGGCCTCCTCGATCACTCCGATCAGCTCCGCGCCGTCCTCGACATCGGTGCGAATGAACAGCCCGCACCAGCACTTCCCGAGCGCCGCGAACTGGTCGCGGAAGAACGGTATGCACGGGCACACGATCTTGAAGTCTTCCTTGGGATCGCCGGTCCTGACCCGGCACGGGCAGAACACGTCGCCGTCCCGCTCGAGGATCTCGAGTTCGCTTGCGAGCACCTCGTCAACGAACTCGGTCTCGGTGTTGAACTTGTAGCCCAGACGCTCGGCGAACGGGCCCATGTACTCTTTGAGGTCGTCGGTTGTCACGCCGGGGTGAAAGACCCGCCGGACGTTGCGCTGGTCAGCAGTCATGAGGCCCGCCTACAAGCCGATGACCTTGGCGATCTTGGACTTGTTGAAGCCCACGACCACCTCGCTGTCGGCGACGAGCACGGGAAACGAGGTGCCGCCCGAGAGTTCCTTGACCCTGTCGATGGCACCTTGCTTCTCGTCGCCCTCGAGCATATCGACCTCAGTGAGCGTGTACGTGATCCCGTGATCGTCGAGGTAGCGCTTGGTCATTCGGCAGTACGGGCAGGTAGACAGCGCATAGAGGTGAATGTCCATGGTAGCTCCTTGCGCGGCTTGCATAGCGGCGGGCGGAAGGCGTTGCGTATCTGTGGGCGTGTATTCCCGAAAGTGCGCCGATGAATCGATTTGGGGCATCAATGCATCTGGACCACGACCGAGGAGAACACCCATGAGCGCGACACCCAGTGCGTGCACGCCGACGGACGGCACTCTCAAGCGCGTGGTCATCGTCGGCGGCGGGTACGCGGGCACCACGCTGGCGGTCGGGCTGGGTCGCGCGCTCAAGCGGAAGGCGGCCCGGGACGTCGAGGTGCTCCTGATCGAGCCCAACCCCTGCCAGCAGGCGCTCTCCGAGCTCGACCTCGTCGCTGTTGGCCCCGAGCGCCCCGAGTTCTGCGAGCTGTGGCTTCCGGCGGTGCTCAAGAACATGCCGGTACGCACCTGCTTCAACCGCGTCGAGACGATCGACCCCGAGCGGCAGGTCGTGACCACCTCGGACGGGAACGAGGTGGGCTACTGGCGCATCGCCGTGTGCACGGGAGCCGTGCCGAGCGTGCCGCCTATCCCGGGGCTCGCCGAGCATGCCGTGACGATGTGGTCGGTCGCCGACGCGCAAGAGCTCCAGCGACGCGTCAACGCGCAGCTCAAGATTGCGGCGCGCATGCCGGATTCCTCGCAGCGCCAAGAGGCGCTCTCAGTGACGGTATGCGGTGGCGGCGCGACCGGGATCGAGATCATCGGGACCATCGGCCAGCTGCTGCCCAAACGAGCCGCCGAGATCGGCCTGGATCCAGAGGACCTGAGGATGAGCCTCGTCGAGGGTCGACCGCAGATCCTCTACGACCTGCCGGAAGCCCAGCGACTCCGCGCCACGGATCGGCTCGAGAAGCTGGGCGTGCGGGTGTACGCCGGATCGATGGTCGAGCGCGTGACCGCCGAGGAGGTCGTGCTCGAAGACGGCACGAGTGTGCCGTCGACCGTGCTGGTGTGGGCCGGCGGAGCCAAGGCCGACCCACACGCCGCACTGTGGGGGTTCGAGCTCTCGCCGTCGCGCCGGATCCTGGTGACGCCCGATCTCAAGACGCAGGGCTTCGAGAGCGCCTACGCGCTCGGTGACGTGTCCGAGTTCCGCGACCCGGAGTCCAACCGAGTGCTGCCGATGCTCGCTCAGTTCGCGATCAGAGAGGCCCAACACACCGTCGACAACATCTTGCGCGAGCTTGATGGCCGTGCGACCGAACCGTACGTCCCTCACATGCACGGCGAGTTCGTCAGCGTGGGCCCGAGTTGGGGTGTCGGGTGGATGTGGAACCTGAAGCTGTCCGGGGTCCCGGCCATCTTCATGAAGCGCCTGACGTACGTGCTGTACTGGTGGCAGGTCGGCGGGGTGAGACTCGCGTGGCGCAGGGGGCGCGAGTTGCTCGCGATGCAGCGTTAGGCCGGACTCCCCGTCTTTCGCGAGCCCGCCGTGCTCGATCGCGGTAGTCCCGAGTCATCAACCCGCAATCATTAGGGTATACTCATCGACGGTGACCCGCCCGCACGCAGCGATGCGTGTCAGTGGGGAGGGGAGTGAAAAGGCGAGCCCGCTGGCTCGCCTTCTCGCATCTCATGAGGTCAGTCCCGCGGTGTACACTGCGCTGCATGGTCAACGCTCACTCCCTGCGGGTCGTGTTCCTCGGGTCTGGCTCCTCTGGAAACGCCGCCGCAATCACCGACGGCATGACGACCGTGCTGATGGACTGCGGGTTCTCGGCACGCGAGACTTCCCGCAGGCTGGCGGCGGCGGGTATCTCGGCGCAGAGCGTGCAGGCGCTCCTCGTGACCCACGAGCACAGCGACCACATCCGCGGCATCGACGTGTTCAGCCGCCGCCACGCGTCGGTCTGCCCGGTCTACGCGACGCGGGGCACCCTGGCCGCCCTTGCGTCCAAGGCACGCGTGGATCGTCCGAGCACCGTGCGTCCCGGCGAGCCGCTGCGGATCGGGACGCTGTCGATACTCCCCTTCCGCACATCACACGACGCGGCGGAACCCGTAGGCTACCGGTTCGAGAGCGCGGGCTCGGCTATCGGCATCGCAACCGACACCGGGGTGCTCACCAGCGAAGCGGCCGAGGCGCTCGCCGATGTGGACATCCTGTGCCTCGAGAGCAATCACGACCTGCGCATGCTTGAGCAAGGCCCGTATCCCGCGTTTCTCAAGCGCCGTATCCGCTCGAAATCGGGCCATCTGTCAAACGACGACGCCGCCGAAGCCCTCGCAAGACTGGCGTCCGACCGGCTTCGCGCCGTCTTCGCCCTGCACCGCTCGCGCACGAACAACACCGCCGGCCTCGCTGCCGAGTCGCTCGGCGCAAGTGCCGGACGGATCGGCCTTGACGTGCGCATCGTGGTCGCACATCAGCACGAAGTGTGCGACTCCCACCCGCCTCAAGGCGAGCTCTTCGGCGCCCAGTAGGGTTGTGTCGGGAGCCGTGGCTCGCGAGGACCGCTAGCCGGGCGGTAGCAGCTCGTCCAGCGCCCGCTCGACGTCATCGAGTGTTGCCACGACGCGCGCTCCGGCACCAAGCGCTTCAGACCAGTAGGCGGCCGCGGCACCGCCAGCGAAGTCCCTGTGTGAGATGTCGCCCACAAGGACGACCGGGCGGCCGGCGCGCACACCAACGAGCAGGTTGTCGATGTTGCCGTGCCCGAAGGGCACCTCGCACACGACGATCGCCTCGGCGGCGTCCGCGAGCCTTGCGCACCTCACGGCAGCTGCCGCGTCCATCGGGGCGAAGGGCGGGATCGGCGCGTACTCGAGCCCGAGTGCCTCTGCCAGGGTCGCATCCGCGTCGCCGACGTTGAGCGCCCCGGCGGTGACGACCCACCCCTTGAGGACGAGCCGCCTCAGCAGGGGCGCGGCCACCCCGGAGCCGCCGATGACGTGGACTCGGCCGCGTTGGGCGCGAGCGACCGCACCATCGCGAAGAACCGGGGTCACCGTGACCGAGCCGGTGACTGGGTCGGTTCCGACGACGGCGCGCACCCCGAACGTCTCCCGCAGCATCTCGGCGGTGATCACGACTGCTGGGGCCTCGGCGGGTGCGAGCGACCCGGACGCCACGACCGCAACACGGTCGGAGTAGCGGGCGGCCAGGTCGAGGTCGTGGAAGACAGCGAGCACCGCAAGGCCGTCGTCGGCCAGTTCGCGCGTCAGATCGAGCACCTGCAGCCGATGGTTGAGGTCGAGATGGCTCACCGGCTCATCGAGCAGCAGCACCTTCGGCTCGGTGGCAAGCGCCTGGGCGAAGGCGAGGCGCTGCAGATCACCGCCGGACAGCGCGTCGACGGGCTTGTCGGCGAGATGCTCGGTATCGGTGAGGTGCATCGCGCTGCGTACGGCTTCACGATCCGCCGGGCCGGGCCTGCCGAAGCGCGGCAGGTGGGGATGCCGTCCCATCTCCACGAACTCGGCGGCCGGAAAGGAGAAGGCCGCGCCCACCTGCTGCGGCACCACGCCGACGAGCGAGGCGCGCTTCAGGGGGGTCATCGCGCCCAGCGAGACGCCGCCGATCTCGATGGTGCCCGACTGCAGTTGCGAGTCGCCGGTGACCGCCCGAAGCAACGTGGACTTGCCGGCCCCGTTGGGCCCCACGAGCCCCACGATCTCGCCGGCGGCCACGGACAACCCGGCATCCGACACGATCGCCTCGCCTGCGTAGCCGACGGTCGCGTGGTCGTAGCGCAGCAGCGTCTCTCGGCCGCTCACACCCGCTCCCCTTTCACGAGCAGCCACAGGAAGAAAGGGCCGCCGATCAGCGCGGTGACGATCCCGACGGGGATCTCCACGGGCGCGAGCACGGTGCGGGCGATCAGATCGGCCAGCACGAGCACGATCGCCCCGCCGAGCAGCGAAGCGGGGAGCAGCGTGCGGTGGTCGGGACCCAGCGTGAGCCGGACCATGTGAGGGACCATCAGGCCGACGAATCCGATCAGTCCCGCCACTGCCACCGCCGCCGCCGTGAGCAGCGACGCGACGGCCAGCGATACGAGCTTGAAGCGGGCCACGTTGACCCCAAGGTGGCCGGCGCGCTCGTCGCCCAGCAGCATGAGGTTGAGTTCTCGGGTGAACATCAGAGTGGCGACCGCACCGGCCGCGAACATCGGGGCGATCATGACGACGTAGGGCCACGACGCGCCGCTCAACCCTCCCATCATCCAGAACACGACGGTGGCCATCTGCTCCCGAGCGAACACCATCACAAACGAAGTGAGCGCGGCCAGCGTGTACGACACGGCCACACCCGCGAGCAGAAGCGACGCGGTGTCCAGCCGACCTCGCCACGACGCCAGGCGGGTGACGAGCGCCATGGTGAGCAGCGCCCCCGCGAACGCCGCCAGCGGCACCACGCCGTAGCGCAGCGCGGTCGCCTGGGCCGTCAGAGTCAAGGCGATGACGGCGCCCAGTCCGGCGCCACTCGAGATGCCCAGGATGTAGGGATCGGCCAGGGGGTTTCGGAATAGCGCCTGGAAGATCGTGCCAGCGCCGGCAAGTGCCGCCCCCACCAGGGCCGCCAGGACGACGCGAGGCAGTCTGACCTGAAGCACGAGGGTGTCGATCATGCCCGACTGCGTGCCGGTGAGCGCGCGGCCGAACGCGCCGAGCACCTCGCTGGCCGGTACGCGCACCGCGCCGAACACCACGCCGGCCACAACCGCCGCGAACAGCCCCGCGGCAAGCAGCGCGAGCGCGGGGCCGGTGCGGATGTTGCGGCGAGCAGACACGCTACTTGCCGAAGGCCTGAGGATGAAGCGCCTCGGCGATCTGCTTGAGTCCCAGAACCACACGGGGGCCGGGGCGCGACACGTAGTTGTCCTCGAGGATCACGACTCGGCCGTTCTTGACCGCTGTCAGATCGCCGAACCCGGCGCGCTGCTCGAGTTGGGTCGGATCACTCATGGAGCCCAGTGTCGCCATGTACACCTCGGGGTCCGCCTTGACGACCTCCTCGGCCGAGTAGGGCACGTAGCCCGGCTGCGTCACGATGTTGGTGCCGCCCGCGAGCGCTATGAGCTCGTCGATAAGCGTGCCCGAGCCGACGGTGAACAGAGGGTTCTGGCCGATCTCGACGAACGTGCCAACCGGCTCCTCGGTGCCGGCCTTGGCGGTGATCTCGGCGACCTGCGTCTTCATGTCGGACACGGTCTTCTGGGCACCCCCGACCTCACCGGTCGCTTGCCCGATCTCGGTGATGTCCTCGTAGAGCCCGTCGAGTGTAGTGGGATCGACGGCGATGACCGTCGCGCCGAGCTCTTCGAGCTTGGTGATGACGTCTGCCTGCACGCCGGTCGTCGCCACGACCAGATCGGGCTTGGCTGCGGCCACCGCCTCGAGGTTGGGGCCGGCGAAGTCGCCGACCTTCGCGATGTCGGCAACCTCGGCGGGGTAGTCGTCGTAGCTCGTGACGCCCACGACCCGTTTCCCCGCGCCGATCGCGAACAGGATCTCGGTGTTGGCCGGTGCGAGCGACACGATGCGGGCGGGCTTGGCCGCGATCTCGACGGTGCGGCTCGCGTCGTCGGTGATGGTGACGGGGAAGCTCGCCGCGGGAGGCGCGGGCTTCTCGGCGGGCTTCGGCGCCGGGGCGGCGCAGCCACCCAGGGCGGCCGCCACTGCGACCAGTGAGACAGACAGGGCGATGAAGCGGGTCATTCGGGTCATGCTGGCTCCTTCTCTCAGGGCGGTTTCGACGCGCCTCGCCCGAAGAATCGAAAAGACCCACTGCCTTTGGGGGGCTGCGGGTCTTCTGAGTGCCGTGAGCGGTGCGGTTCGGGGCCCTGCGATACGGACCGCGAGCCGGCCTTGGTCCTCGAAGGCCGCGTCGCGCATCACTCGGCAGGTCTCCTGACTTAGCTCGGCTTTCATGCCGAGCATCACAGTGGCGGGTCCGTCCCGGGTTCTCACCGGGTTCCCTATTCTCCCGCTGCCGATGGTGGCATGCGGGCACCGAGTGACGCCTATTCGATTGACAACGTGGATGCAGTCTAGCGCAGTGGAGAACCGGCGCCTAGAAGAGACCCCTGAACATCTCGCCGGCAGCACCAGCGGCGTTCTCGGCGGTGAAGTCGTCGGGCGTGAGATAGACGGCAGGGTCTAGCGCGACACCCAGGGTCTGCAGCGCGCGAAGGATCTCATCGATAAGGGTGCGGTGCTCAAGAGCGAGGTCGAGAACGCCTGGATCGATCATGAACTCCATGTCACCGGCGAGGCTGAGGCGAGATGCCCCTTCCTCGATGGCGATCGCCTCACACTCGGTCCCTTGGCCGATGAACTCGAGCGTGAAACCGCCTCGTTCGACCTCGAATGCCCGGCGGTACGAGCTGACACACCGGTCGTAGCCGGCGACGAGCTCGAGGACCTCGATCGGCTGTCCCGTGAGGAAGGGTGTCTCGGGTATCTCGGCGATGACTTCCCGCAGGTTCGCCAGCATCAGCAGCGCACCGTCGGGCACCATGCCGCGCAGTGAAGTGTAGGCCGCCGCTGCGTCGAGCGTCGAGCGTGAGACCAGCAGATCGCGTACGAGATCTGGATCGATCGCGAGCGTCTCGATCATGTCGAAGACACGTCGGGTCTTTGGCATCGTGACGTCACCCTTCGCTTGTAAGACCGTCACCGGGGGTCGAATTCACCCACTGAATCGGCATGGGCCCAGACGAACTGAGTGACCAATCTCACGGAGTGACGGGCGCCTCGGCTACAGCCGGAATCGCGTCACTCGAGCGCGCGCGAAGCCTGCGCACGATCATGACCCCACCAAGGGAGGCCACCCCGATTCCGGCCACTATGCCGAAGAACATCAGCTTGATGAAGATCTCATCGGAGTTCATGACCGGGCTGTCGGGATGCAGCGCACGACCGGGTCCCAGAATCGCTCGCATCAAGACCACCCAAGCGAAGGCGACGAATCCCACATCGGCGAGTGCAAGCAGACGCCGCTCCTCGGTGACGAGCCCCAGGGCCAGCACGCCCAGGCCCGCGATCATGATCCAGAACTGCGCGAGGAGGCGCGGGTCGGCGGCGGCCACGGTGAGCGGTGAGGACTTCGAGCCGGTGAAGTCCCACGTGTTCAGCGCTGCCATGAAGCCGAGCACGCTGCCCACGACCCACATCGGCACGGCGATGAAGCGCACCGCCTCGGTCCAGCCGTAGACAGACTCGCGCTTCATCGCGAGATACACGATCGCAAGCACCGCCAGAATCGAGAACAGCGCAAGATTCACCCAGGTCATCGCCCCGTGAAACACCGGCAGGCGCACCTTGGTACCCAGGCCCTCGACGGCGGGGAACGAAAGCGTGAATCCGACCGCAGCGATCAGGCCTGCAGCGAAGAGCAAGGGGCCAAGGACGCTCGACCCGCGGTTCTCAGTAACCATGAGCTGACTCCGAAACGTCGTGGTGGACAGCGCTCGCTAGTCTAGCAAGCCGTACGCCGCGGCAGGCAAAGGAGTATTGGGAGAACTATATCGGAAGCCGGTGAGCTACGATGTCTTCGATTGCCGTACCTGCGCGCCCCCTCCGTCTTCGATTGGAAAGAACATGGACGGTATCGACCACCTTCTGCTCTCAGCGCTTCAGGACGATGCGCGAGCGAGCTACGCGGAGCTCGGCCGCCGAGTCGGACTCACTCCGCCCGCGGTGGCCGAGCGTGTGAGGCGGCTCGAGCAATCCGGGGTGATCTCGGGCTACCACGCACAGATCGACTTGAAGAAGGCGGGCTTTGGGCTCGTAGCGTTCATCCGGCTCACGTCGCCACCCGAACTCGCGCAGCAACTCGGTCGGGTCGCATCGGAGACGCCGGAGGTGCTCGAGTTCCATCACGTCACTGGCACCGAGGGTTACGTGCTCAAGGCAGCCGCGCGCTCCATCGAGCACCTGGAGCGAGTGATAGTCCGGCTACTCCCCTACGGGCAGACCACCACGTCGATCGTGTTGTCGTCCCCCGTCACGTGGCGCAGGATCGAGATCGACGAGTCAGACGGCTAGCCCTGGTTCGGTCGAGAGCGGCTGCTCGAGCTGGACGCCAAGCGCGACCGCATCGGCAAGCGTATGGCGCGACAGGTACCCCTCGATGAGCACGTCGAGGCCTCGCCACACTCCCACGTGGATCGCACACGTCTCGACTCGATCGCATGCGGCCAGGTCCTTCGTGCACAGGCTGAGCGACGCCTCGTCATCCATCGCTTTCATGATGTCGAGAATCGTGATCTCCGCCGCGGGACGGGCGAGCACCACACCTCCGCCAACGCCCCTGCGTGAGGTGAGCAGGCCAGCCGAGACCAGGTCACGGGCGATCGTTCGTGCGTAGTCGTAGGGCACAGACACCGCATCCGCGGTGCGGCGGACCGTGTCACGCTCGCCGGTGCTGTTCCTCGCGAGCTCGCACATGAGGCGCATCGCGTAGTCGGTACGCCAGGTGATAGCCACGTCCGCTCCTCTCCCTCACTCATCGCCGTTGCCTGTCCCTCGGTTCTCGCCTGCCGAACCCGGTCATGCAGCCGGCCGCAAAGCCCCGCGCGACTCCCCGTCACATCGAGCGGCGATTGGGGACCCGACGAGTACTGTATCGGCATTCGCGGCGGTGACATGAACACCTCCGGCGACGCGAGACCACGGCCATGCGTGGTACAAGTTCACGTATAGGCCGAGAGGAGACGACGTCACAACCTCAGCGCTCATCTACGACCCGTCTGTAGCCGGGTACCGGTTCCCCGAGGGCCATCCGATGCGACCCGAGCGCTTCACGCTCGCCGTGTCGCTGATGCGGTCGTGGGGCCTTCTTGAGCCGCCTGCCGATGAGCCTGTTGCCGGCGGCGGCGTGGACCGCGCGCCGGTGTTGGCGC
This sequence comes from uncultured Actinomycetes bacterium, assembly GCA_963702525.1. Classification (GTDB taxonomy): domain Bacteria; phylum Actinomycetota; class Coriobacteriia; order Anaerosomatales; family PHET01; genus CAVPCY01. Next base: position 94,179 of record CAVPCY010000021.1, read on the forward strand.
CCGAGCCCGCCACCGACGACGACGTGCGGCTCGTGCACTCGGCAGAGTACCTGCGCGCGCTTCGCACCGCCGACGCCCATCCCGAGGCGGCCGACACCGGCTACGGGCTTGGCCCAGGTGACACCCCCGCGTTCCGCGGAATCCTCGACGCGTCACTGTGGGCCGTCGGGGCCACCTCGCTCGCCCTCGACGCCGTGCTCGAGGGGCGCGCGGTGCGCTCGTTCAACCCGGCCGGCGGGCTGCACCACGCTATGCGGTCCCGCGCGTCGGGATTCTGTACGCTCAACGACTGCGCCATCGCCATCGAGCGCGCCGTGCGTGCACGCCCCGGGCTGCGCATCGCCTACATCGACATCGACGCACATCACGGCGACGGCGTCGAGGCGGCGTTCGTCGACCGCGACGACGTACTCACCGTCTCTGTCCACGAGTCGGGCCGCTACTTGTTCCCGGGTACCGGCGCCTCTCGTGACGTCGGCGAAGGAGCCGGCCGCGGGTTCGCAGTCAACGTCGGGCTGCCCCCCTACGCCGGCCCGGATGACCTTCTCGCCGCGTTCGAGCAGGTCGCGCAACCCGCGGTGCGTGCCTTCGAGCCGGACGCCATCGTCGCCCAACTGGGCGCTGACTCTCACCGAGGCGACCCTCTCACACACCTCGCGAACACGATCGCCGGCCACGCCCGCCTTGTCGCGGGCATCGTCGAGTTGGCCGAGGACGTATGCGCAGGCCGCGTGGCAGCCACGGGTGGCGGTGGCTACCAGCCATTCTCGGCGGTTCCGCGCATCTGGGCGTGCGCCATGGCGACGCTGATGGGCGCAGCGATTCCCTCCGAGGTCCCCGAGGAGTGGCGTGCCGAGGCGAACGCCGCCGCCGGCTACACGTCGGCCGCTGGGTCTTCAGCGACCTTCGACGATGGGGCCGACCCGATCGATGATGAGCAGCGGCACCTGGCGGCAGAGCTCACTGTCCGGGCGATCGCTGAAGCGCGGGCAGCTTCTCCGCTGCTTGGGGGCGACTAGCCCGCAGACCTCGCCGACCGCTAGAGGGACGTAGGGTTCACGCCACCGAGGTATCCGAGGACCGACCAGGCGAACATGCCAAGGGCGACGGTCAGCAATCCTGCGGCGAGCAGTGCGGGAAGGCCGGGCGAAAAGGTACGCCGGAAGTAGAGCCCCAGAGCCACGGCCGGTCCCAGAAGAATGAGCGCCATGCCCGGCGAGGGCGTCACCCACAAGAGCGGGGCATACAGCAGCATGCCTTGGGCGAAAAGCGCGCTTATGGCGATGCCGGCGACGTGGCCGGCGACGAGCAGCGCGACGATGAGCAGTAGCCTCGGTGGCGTACGTACGTAGGACCGAACCGCGAGCCACATCAACAGCGACGCCAGCACCTGCCCGGGGACCGCCGCAAACACAGCGAACGACTCCATCCCGTTCACGGCATAGTGCCCACCCGAGCCGGACGCCAGACCGTGCCCGTAGAACAGCACCGCGCCCCACGCCATGAGCGACGCGGCGATCGCCATGAGCACGAACGCGACGGCGTTCGGGTGACGACGCACGAAGCCGAGCCCGGTTGCGGGCATCGGCTCGGGAGCCCACGCGTGCGCGTTGTGTGCGTAGTCGACTGGCGCCATAGTGACGAGCATTCCACGCCCGCGCGCCACGCGAATCCGTCTGGAGGTCGCAGTTCGGATGAGTAGGGATGAGGCCGACATCATCCGTCAGGAGGCCCAACCTCAGACACGCATCCGCCAGCAGCCGGAGATCGCCAGGCTAGGGTCCGCCGAGCCACTCCTTGGCAACGTAGGCCGAAGTGAACAACGCGAGCGTGGCCGAGTAACCCGGCACGAAGCGGATCGGCTCACCCAGAGCGGGCGCGCGGTCGAGGTCGTGCACGTCGAGGATGAGGTGGTCGCTCGACGCGCCGAGCACCCTCACGCGAGGGTCGACCGGCACGAGACCGCCGGGAACCACGTCCTGGCGGCCGATCGCGCAGATCGCGCGGCGGCGCTCGCCTAGGTCCTCGAACACGGGCTGGCCACCGAAGGCGTCTTGCGCCGAGGTGCCGATCGGCTTGGACGGCTTCACCTTGCATTCGATGACCGGTGCGGACAGGGTGACCGCATCGGTGTGAAGACCGAGGATGTTCTCACGGGTCGCGGGGCTCACACCCAGCACGATCGCCTCGCCGACACGCAAGTTGTCGATGCGGCCCGGCATGATGCCCGCCGAGAAGGCGTCGAGCGTGGTCGACATGCCGCCCGAGATCGTGAGCCGGCGGCCGAGCTGCGCTTCCGCGGCCTCCGCGACCTCGACAAGCTGCGAGAGGTTGTCCTCATCGGGCACGATCGCGCCGTAGCAGGTCAGGCTCGTCCCGATACCCGCCACCTCGACGTGCTCGAATCCGCGCACCTCATCGAGGAAGCCTGGCAGGTCGGACGGCATCATGCCTTCGCGCAGGTCCCCGAGGTCGACCATCGCAACGATCCGGTGACGGGCTCCCGTGCGCTTGCATGCGCGCTCGAGTGCCGCGACCGTCTCAACCTCGCTTTGAAGCGACACATCGGCAAGGCGCACGGTGTCCTCGGCCAACTCCGGCGTGGGTGCGCGCAGCAGCCAGAACGGGCACTCGATCCCCGCGGATCGCATGCGCTCGACGTTCTCCAAGCGCGACTCCCCGATGCCCGAGACGCCTCCAGTGAGCATCGCGCGAGCAATCTCGGGAGAGCCGCACGTGACCTTCGTGACGCCGATGACCTCGACGCCCGGAAGCGCCGAGACGACCGTGCGGGCGTTGTGCGCGATCTTGGCGAGATCGACGGTGACGGTGGCTCTTGCGGTCATGCGGGCGGGCTCCTTGTCCGTGGGTGTCACAGTCCGGCACTGCGGCGCATCAGCGCGACAACGGCTTCTGGATCGAAGTGGCCGACGAGCGCCCCGCAGCACGCGAAGACGTAGTCGGCGTCGAGCGCGCAGCGCGCGTCGGCGGGCGGCAGCAGCCGCTCGTCAGCGGCCCCGCTCGCGCGCGCGGCGGCCAGGGCGGCCTCGCCTGCCGGCAGGCGGGTCAACGCCCCGCCGGTCCCGACGAGCAGCCGGCAGGCGGTCAGGTCACGGCCCCGCGCGACGGTCTGGCGGCCGGTCGGTGTGTACAGGTGCGTGAACCGTCCGGCGTGGCGTGCCATGGCCGTGACCGTGGCCGCGCGCGCAAGCGTCATGGCGGCGGCTATCTCGGCAGGCTCGCTGGGCAGGGCTGGCGGCAGCGGGTCGGGGCGCTCGGCCTCAGGCAGCAACGCCGCTACGTGCGCTGCGCTCACGAAGGTGCCAAGGTCGCCCTCGACGGTGCGCTTGGAGTGCGGCTGCGGCTCGATCGAGATCGCGGCGATCTCGGGGCTGCCGTCCGTGATCGAGTGCACGTCGGTGGTCGCGCCGCCCACGTCCACGATCACGAGGTCACCCAGGTGCTCGGCGAGGTTCTCGGCAGCGATGAGCACGGCACCGGGCGTGGGCAGGATGCTCCCCGTGACCCACTGCCCGATGCGCTCCATGCCGGGCGCGTGGGTGATGTGCTCCTCGAACGCGTCGTGGATCACGGCTCGTGCGGGCACGATGTCAAGCTCGTCGATGCCCGGGTAGACGTTCGCGGTTACTCGCACGCGAAAGCCGGCGGCCTCGAGCCTCGCCTGCGCTTCAGGCGCTGCGACGGAGTTGCCGCCGTAGACGACGATCGGCCTTATGTGCAGCGCCGAGAGGCGCTCGGCGTTGTGGAGCACCGTCTCGTAGTCGCCGCCCTCGACTCCACCGGCGAGCAGGACCAGGCTGGGTCGGGCTTCCTCGATGCGGACCAGATCGTGGTCGTGCAGCTTGCCGGAGGTCTGGTACTCGACGACCGCGCCCGCGCCCAGCGCCGCCTCGCGCGCCGCCATCGCCGTCATCTTGGCGGTGAGTCCATGCACCGTCATTCGCAGGCCGCCCGCCGCCGAGGAGGTGGCAAGCACCAGCCCCGGCTCGAGCACGCCGATCTTCGCCTCGAGCGCCGCACGTGCCGCGTCGAGCCCGATGCCGACGTCGCCCTCCGCCACCGAGGTGGGCGCCACTCCCTGGCCGAGCAGTGCCGGCTCGGTATCCGGCCAGCCCGCCAAGCCGTCGAACGCCGAGACCGACGTCGTCGTAGAGCCGATCTCGGCTACAAGGACGTCTATTCGGCGCGGGTCGGGCATCGGTGACTGAGCTCTCCTCGGGGTCGGTCAAGTCCGGGCGTGACCGCGCGCAGCAGGCCCGCGCGCCTACGTCATAGTAGCCGACCTCCCGTGTTCGCCTGACGCTCAGACCAGCGCTCTGCCGAGGCGGCGCGCCAGCGCGCCGATAGTGACCATGGGCGGCATCCCGGGCGCGATCGGCAGAACCGAACCATCGGCAACGAAGAGACCGTCAACGGGCGTCTGCAGATCCGTATCGACGACCGAGCCGATCGCTGCAGTCCCGCCGGGGTGCGCGCCCTGCGGTCTTGTGACGAGGATGGAATCGGGACTCGCCCCCGCTGCGACGAGGACCTCCTGGGCCACCTTGACCCCAGCATCGATACGCCTCTGGTCAGCCGCGGTCACCGGCTTCGAGACCGTTCCGTCGGGATGGACCCGTCCGGCCGGATCGTCGGTCGTCTTGACCATCATGCCGATCGTATGGCGGACCGAACGGGCTGCCGCCTTGCTCCCGGACTCGATCAGACGCACTCCCCTCGAGTAGTTCACATACGGTGCGAGGAGGAAGCCCTGATCGTGGTGGAACTCCAAGTCCACGAGCGACATCTGAGGCTCGGTAGTGCGGAGCGACTCGTCGGTCGCGCCGTACACGTTCACCAAGATGTCGATGAAGAGGTTCGAGCCGGCGTCGACGCCGGAAGCAGCCAAGTATCGGCGGCGTGCCGAGCCCGCCCGCGGCCAGCACCACCGTGTCCGAACGAGCGCGGAACGCGCCCGCCGTGTCCCGCCCTTCGACCCCGGTCACCGACCCATTGGATCTGAGTGCACGGTCTATCCTGACACCGCAGAGCAGCTCGGCGCCGCACTCGATAGCCTCGGCCACCGGCCGCTCGGCCGTCCACTTCGCACCATGGACGCAGCCAAACACGCAGTTGCCACACGCGGTGCACTTCTCCGGATCGACCAGCTTGGGCATGGGTGCGAACGAGTAGCCCAGTTGACGCGCGCTCTCTTGGATGCGACGGCCCATATCCGAGAGCTTCGACTCCTCGAGCGGGCGCACGCCCATCTCGTTCTCCATCGACTCGAGATCCGCGGACAGTTCGATTCCGAGTTCACCAAGCTCGGACTGTAGACAGCGCACAGCGTTGCCGCACGCAACCACCGTCGAACCGCCAGCCATCAGGGCGCGCCAGAGTATGGTGCCCTCAGTCGACTTCTTGGGTACGTGGGTGATCTCGCTGCCGTCGTAGATACGAGTCGCATCTTTGAACGTGCCGAGATGCGTTTCGCGATCGCCGGCTTCGACAACGAGTACGTCGCGTCCCGCCTGGGCAAGCTCGCGAGCGACGACGGCGCCCCCCATCCCCGAACCCACCACAATCGCGTCGTAGCGATGTCCGTCTCTGTGTTCGCCGCTCATGGGCGTAGCCCCCCTTGTGGGGCTACACCCCCGCGACGGGGGCGTCGCCCCGACTCGCTTTCGTTGCGTGCGTAACTGCACGCAACGCATACCTGGTTGCTACCCAGATTCCCGCCCGACGCTGCGAGGTGAGATGTCGGGCTGCCTAAAGCCCGCGCTCGCGCATATCGTTCACGATGAACGTCGCGACGTCGATGCCCTTGGTCTTGCGGCCGAACCCCGCGTCCATGCCCCAGCTCTTGGCCTGCTCGTCGGTGACCTGGGTGCCTCCCGCGATGAGTACGAGCCTGTCGCGCACGCCCTTCTCCACCGCCAGGTCCGCGAGCTTCTCCATGTTGGTCCGATGCATGTCACCGTGGGTGATGATGGTGGAGATGAGCACCACTTGGGCAGCGTGTTCGATGGCGGCATCGAGCACCTTCTCGACCGGGACCGAGGTGCCCAGGTACGTCGCGGTGAAGCCCCACTTCTCGAGCCCGCCGTGCTTGATGTCGACGATCTCGAGCATGCCCACAGAGTGTTCGTCCTGGCCGACCGTCGCCGCGATGCAGCGCACATTCTTCTCGGCGACGAACTCGCGGATCTCCTCGTCGGAGAGCGGCGGTATGGGCTCGCAGATCTCGAGTGTGGCCGGGTCGATCGCTACATCGAGCGTACCCTTGATCTCGACGAGAGTCCCTTCCGCCGGGTGCATGACCGCTTTGTGGATCACCTCGGGCTCGATCAGGTTCATCGCCCGCCCGATCTCGAGCGCCGCAGCCTCGGCGACCCGCTCCTCCACCGGCAGGAACATCGTCACCGCGACGATGCCGTCGCCGGCCCACTCGACCTCTGGCTTGATCAGCCCGCCCTCGCGCAGCTCGGCGGTAGCGGCAAGGCGCGTGTTCACGTTGTCCTCGGGGTCGAGCTCGTCGATGAACGGGATCTTCTCGGGATCGCACAGTGTGCAGCCGCCTATCGTATGACACGGCTTCTCGACGCTTCGGGGCAGGTGGTTGTCGCCGAAGTGGTGGCACACCGGCGCCATGTAGTCGTCCGCACGCGGGACGATGGTGTTCACGCCGATGCCACCGTCCGCTGTGCGACGGATGCCGTCGTCGTGGGTCTCGGGATACTCGCCCGAGTCCACGAAGTACGCCTCCTCCACGCTGGCGAAGTAGCCACCATCGGCGACCATCGCCTCGAGGAAGAGCACCGCGCGCTCCTTGATCTCGCGAATACGGTTGCGAAGCTCAGGGTTCTCTCTGTCGAGCTTGACCATCTCGCGCATGCCGTCCATGCCCAGCAGCGACTGCTTGGCAGTGTCGACCGCGGCGACGTTGTTGTAGTGCCAAGGAACGTTACGACCCTCGTCGGGCGTGATCGTCGACTGGATGTCTGCCGACGTCAGCCGGGAGATCATCAGGTTCATGACGTGGCTGACGGTGGCATCGCGCGCGTCGGACTCCATGTAGCGCGTGTTCTGCTGGGCGCGCATCTTGTACTCGCCGAACAGGTCGCGCAGCGCCACCGCGTACGGCAGGTCCATCCGCATGCAAGGCGCGGGCGCCGCGTCGGGCGGCACGGTCGAGAGTGCGATGTCCTCCTTGGGCATCCCGATGGCCACCGAGAAGGCGCAGTTGATCGCGTGCTGCACGAGCAGCTCGGGCATGACCTTCCACGCCTTGATCGCGGTGGCGTTCGCGTTGTGCGCGCCGTCGATCTGCAGCATGCGCACCGAGCGCATGATGCGCTTGGCGACAGCCGCGTCCACGAAGCTGCGGTACATGTTGATGTTGCGGTACAGCACGTTGTACTGCGGGTCCTGGTGAGCGCCGTTCACGCCCTCCTCGGCGAACATGACCGCGATCTCGGGGCCGGCCACGCCCGAGACGTAGCTGTGGTAGTTGATGGGCCGGCCGACCTCGTCCTCGATCAGGTCGAGTGCGCGGCGTGTGAGGCGGCACTGCTTGCGCGTGACCGCGATGCCGCCGACGCCTTCCGGCGTGCCCTCGAGCAGCCCGTCGATGTGCGACTGGCCCGCAGTCCGGATGACCATCATGTGGTCAGCTCCGTGCCAGGCGGCCATGCGCATGCGCCGGATGTCGTCTTCAGGACGGCCCGAGGCGATCTCGGTGGTCACCACGCAGTCGGGCTGCGGGTCGATGTTGTCGAAGTAGTGCGCCGCCGGCAGCGGGATGCTCTGCTTGATACCCTCGGCGGTCTCGCGGTAGCAGAACTCGTAAAGGGTCTGGTCGGTGACCTTCTTGCGCCACGTCCAGCCCTTGCGGCGAGGGTGGTAACTCCCGAGACCCTCGAGCAGCGCGCCAATATCGAGTTTCTCGTTGGGTTGCAGCGGGGGCAGCTTGTCGCTCATCGCGCGCCACCCCACTTCGCGTCCACGACGGCCCACGCCTCTGTATCGCCGTCAGCGAGCCGGCGCGCGGCCGCCGGCGGCTCGAGCTCGAGCGCCTGCATCACCACGATCACGACGTGTCCCGCCCCGTGGCCAAGAAGCCCGCGCTTCTCCACTTCGGCGACGACCGCGTTGCACGTGGGCGAGTCGATACCCATGCGCATGAGCACGCTTCGCTCGATCGAGGGCGAGGTGTGCGAGCGAGCCAGCTCGACGAGTGGATCGACGATGTCTTGGGCCAGGTGCCAGAAGCGCATGTGCAGTTCCTCATCGGTGAGCCCCATGAGGTACTGGTGGGCGTGGTCGAAGGTGTCCTCGCGGACCATGTGCTAGGCCTCCTTGAGTGCGGCGATCGCCGCCTCGACGAACGATGGGTCGGTGTTGGTGTCCGCTGCGAGGAACTCGATATCGGCAGGCGTCGGCTCGTAGCCCTCGCCCGCGTGCGCGAGCGCGTTGCGTATGTAGCTACGGCGCATCCTCGTGAGGTCGAAGTCGGTCGCTCGGATCTGCTCGAGCCGCTCCGGGATCACGATCGCCGTGCCGGGCTTGTTGTCGGCCGGATCGCCGGCGCGCACCTCAACACCTTGCTCGCGAGCGAAGTTGAGTTGCGCCCAGTGGTGCTTGCCGGCGCCGGTGTATTCGGTCTCCTGCACCACGATCGTCGCGTCGCGGTCCGCCTCGCGCGCGAGCGAGACCGCTGCTGCCATCGCGGTGTTGCCGGCCGGCCCGCGCTCCAGCCCTTCGAGCTTGGCAAGCGCCTCAGTGATGTAGAAGACCTCACCTTGCGTGACCGTCAGGTAGCGGTCCATGTAGCGAAGCGAGCGCGCGGCGTTTCTCGGCACGTCGGCGCGGTCGGGCCACGTCGCGAACGGCACGCCGAAGCCGGTGTGGCCGGTCGTGAACGACTTGCGGTTGAAGTCGGTGTCGCTCGCCATGTGCAGCCCGGACAGGTCCACGCTTGCGCAGACGATCTGCGTCCCCGTCGCGCCCGCGCGCTTGAGCCCGCGGGCGGTGCCGGTGGTGTTGCCGCCGCCTGCGTGCGTGATGACACAGTAGTCGGGCGGCGCACCGGTGAGCGCGGTCATGTCGCGCGCCACCTCGGCACCCAGTGTCTCGATGCCGCTCACGCCGAAGCTCGAGTACAGCGACGCCGAGAAGTACCCGGTCGCATCGAGCAGCTCGAGCATGTGGCTGAAGAGCTCGGGCCCCACGGTGAGTTGCACGACCTCGGCGCCGAACGCCTCGCAGATCCGCGACTTCTCGACGATCTCGGGCTGGCCGACGTGGTGCGAGTCGAACGTCTCCTGCACGATGATGCAGTTCAGGCCGTTACGCGCGGCCTGGCTCGCCACGGCGGCGCCATAGTTGCCGGAGGTCGCAGCGATGACGCCCGCATAGCCCTTCTCGGCGGCGACGTGGATGCTCATCGACGCGCGGCGGTCCTTGAACGACCCGGCCATGTTCGCGGCCTCGTCCTTGACGAAGATGCGGGCGCCCTTGCCCGGCTCGCTGATCGAGCGCACGAGGTCCGTCAGGTTGCGCAACTCGAGCAGAGGCGTGTTGCCCACGCCCGCACGCGTCTGGACAGCCGCTATCTGCTCGAGCGAGTAGCCGTGTGCCGCCATCATCCCTTCGTAGTCGAAGGCGATGGGGCTTTGCTCGAACGCCGAGTAGTCCATGCCGAGAGCACGCACCATGATCTCGCCGCGACGCGCCATGATCTCGTCGAAGCGGCTCATCGCGCCTCACCGCCCAGGGTGGCACGGTACTCCGCGAGCTGGGCGCGCAGGTCCGCTCCCACGTGCACGAGCTCGGGCACCGGGTCGCCGAAGGTGTGGTAGTAGCCCGGGTTGACCGCCGAGAGCACGCCGGTGACGGTGCGCCCCGTCATCGTGGTGATCGAGACCTCGCCGCCGAGCTTCCCATCGGCAAGCGCGAAGCCCTTCACCCACACCATGAGCGGCTTGTCGGCGGTCTCAGCGGGCAGGTTGGGCGAGCGGTCTGCGGGCTCGAGCAAGACGCGCTCGACCTCGACCCAGTCGCCCGCCTTGCAGGTTGCGGCAGCGGACATCGGATTCAGATCCCCTCTAGACGGTCGGCGCCCAGAAACGCGGCAGCACCATGTCGACTACGGTGAGTATGCCCGAGGGAGCGTCCACGATGAGCGGGATGTAGTTGCCCGTGCTCGCGTAGGTGCCCTTGCCTCCGGGCATCTCGGGGGAGTTCGCCATCTGGACCTCGGGATCGCCGACGATCCTGATGTAGTCCCCCGTGTCCACGCCCTCCATCTGAGGGTGAATCTGCTGCGGGTGCACCAACTCGATCTTGAGCTCGCCGTTGCTGTAGCCCTTGCCGATGTGCCGGCAGCCGCACACGTTGCCCGGCGCCACGTGCACGTGCGGGGTCGAGCGCTCCACGCTACTCACAATGGGCTCGCGCGTCTCGACGATCTCGTCGATATCCCAGCCCAACGCGCGGGCGATCAGGTTGATGGACTCCGGGAAGCCGATGTGGCCCACGATGCTTCCGTCGGCGACTCCGCGCTCGAACTCCTCGACCGTCGTACCGACGCCTTGGGAGATCATGACCGTGGGGCCGAACGGCGAGAGGTCGTTCACGCGCTGCGCCTCGATGCGGTCCACCTTCAGACACGCCGAGGTCCACATGACCACGAGCGCGTCGAGGATGAAGCCAGGGTTCACACCGGTACCCAGTATCGACACGCCGTGTTCCTTTGCCAGCGCATCGAAGCGCTCAGCCCACGCCGGATCGCTCGCCCACGGGTACGCGAGCGTCTCGGCGATGCAAAGGACATTGCAGCCGGCCTTCACCGTGGGCTCGACCTGGTCGGTGATCTCGTGCAGGTTGCTCGCGGTCATGATGCACACAACGTCGGGGCGCAGCGCGAGAACCGAGTCGTAGTCGGCGGTGACGGGGATGTCGCAGTCTGTGCCGAGGACCTCGCCCACGGTGAAACCATGCTTCTCGGGATGACGGTCGATGACCCCGACGATCTCGACATCATTGGGCCGGTCGAGCAGGAACCGCATAAGCCCCTGGCCCATCATCCCTGCGCCCCAAACAGCAACCTTGATCATGCGAAAGCCTCCTGGTCTATATACAGAACTACGCCCGTCCGATACATGAATACCGCCCAGCGGCGGCTTGTCAACACACGAACACGCACGAACCGCGAGTTCGCACGCCGCCCCTATGCGGCGGATCACACGGGTGCTCGCCGGAATCGAGACACTACTTGGGCTCGCCGGTCGCCTCGTACGGCACCATCCCAAGGAGCTCCAGGCCCGTGTCCGGGCTGTACCGCCAGTTCTCGGCAGACATGGTGCCCGTCAGCTTGTCGTCCGCCCCTCGCGTCATGTCGATCTCGAAGTGCTGGTCGAACGTGACATCCGGGGCGGCCTTGTGATCCTTGAGCACCAGCTTCACCGACAGACGGTCACCGGACCACTCGTACGTACCGACCCCGGGTGGCGGCTCCAGCCACACAGCGCGCCCCGTCGGGCCGTCTCCTTGCAGCTCGATCGTGAACTGCGGCCGCGCGTTGTCACTCCGGATGATGAGCCAGCGCTTGGTCTTCGCCTCGTCCTTGGTCGCGGGCTCCCTCGTGCCGCCGCGCGGGAGAAGCCGGTTGTGCTCGACGCCGACCCTCCGCCCGAGAATCTCGTCGAACGCGCCGGAGAGCGCTCTGTCCCCGGTGAAGAGGTACGCGCCGAACGCAAGCACCATCGTCACGATGATCGCCACCAGCATGGCGCTTCGGCACCCCTTCCGCGGTGGCTGCTTCTTGCGCTTCAGCGTCTCGTCGTCGACCCCGAGCACGCGCTCGAAATCGCTCTTGAACTCCTTCTTGATCTGGCCCTGTGTTGGCCGCTCCTCAGACGGCTTCTTCTCGGCCATCGCTATCGCACCGCCACGTCCATCGGGGTCGCAGTGCCATCGACCTCAGGCGCGAAGGTGAGGATGAAGCCAGTCGAGCCCGGGTCGACCGCGTAGATGAACGCGGTCGTCGTGCTGTAGTTGGGCTCAAGCGGGCTCATGTCCAGCGCGTTGTAGGCCTGCCTCTTGGCGAATGTCTCGACGGTCGCCCCGGATCCGTCCTTCATCGAGAAGTCCTCGGGCTTGATCTCGAGCGTCGTCGTCCCTGAGTTGTAGAGACCCACATTGACGAACAAGAGCTCCTTGCCTGCGGGCGCGGGGATCTGTCCCGGCGCTACGTTCTCGGTGTAGATATCGGTGACCGAGAAGGTCCACGGCCCCGACTTCTGCTCGTCGCCCACCTTGGCAGGGCCGGACTGCGTCTCAGCAGGAGCCGGTTCGCTCTCGGCTGCGGTCGGGCGTTTCGGCCGAGCCGCTCGTCGCTGGAGGCTGCGCCGGCTGCCCTGCGGAGCACCCGACCACAAGAACGCAGCACAACAGCACGATCAACAACATGCTGTACCGAGCCACCTGAGACACCCCCCGTGCGCCCCTCGGAACCCGCGATGAATCGGCGGCTGACGGGCGCTGTCCAGCGCACCGGTCCTCATGTCCCCATGTCGATGTTCCCTGCGCGCGGGGGGTGCGAAACCGGCGAGCCGCTAGCCCCTAGGTCGTCTCATCGCTGGGCTTTGGCTTGGGCTTGGGCGCGGGCGGCCTGGGAGTGTGCTTGTAGTAGCGCCAGTCGCTCTTGTCGCTCTTGTTCCCGGCGGCGTCTTGCGCCCATACGCGCCAACGCCTCGTCACGTAGAGCACGCGTGCCGAGTAGGTCGTGTCCTTGAGCCCCGAGATGATCTGCGCCTTGCCGTACTTGCCACTCGGGAGCTTGTCTTGGATCTCGAAGGCGTACGTGACAGGCTCGCCCGAGTCGTCCTCGACCTCGCTCCATCGTAGATTCACGCGTGCGGCGTCGATGCGCGCGCCGTCCTTCGGGGACTTCTGGGTGGGGGTCGGCGGCGGCTCTTCGTCGGTGGCCGTGGGCTCCTCCGAAGCAAGGTCCTCCTCGGCAGCGAGATCCGCGTCAGCGGTATCGGTGGGTACCTCCTCAACGACACCGGCAGGCAGTGTCGTCTGGGCCTGGACGGATGGCTGCGGCTCCGGCTCGGGCGCGCTCGAGCGGCCCCACGCGTAGCCGATCGCGACACCGGCGCCCAGCATCATGAGGCCGCCGACCACCAGCGTGATCGTCAGGCGCTGCTCTCGGCTCAGTCCGCTTTGCCGGTACGAGCGACGCTGGATGCTGCCGAGGTCGTCCCCGCGCCCGAAGTTGCTCATCCGTCCCCCCGCACGAAGATGGCGTCTGTGCCAACCCTAGTGCTCGGAGCCGTGTGGGGCAAGGGCTAACGAGGCACGGCGACGGCTGCGAGCGTACGCTAGATGCCAGCACGTGAGGCCCGCCGAGGATGAGGGCCAACCACCCGGACCGTCATCTCCTGCGTCTGGAGACCATCGAGCCCGTGACACCCAGCACGATGCCGGTCTCTCCGGGCCAGACGGGCAACAGCGGTGGGAAACCGGTGTCCGTGCCCAGGAGGCTCGGAGTCGCCTCCACGCTTCCGGTGGCAGCGGCAGAAGCGCTGGCGTCAAGCGAGGCGGTACCATCAAGCGAAGCGCTGGCGTCGAGCGATGCCGACGCATCTATCGAAGCAGTGGCATCGATCGTACTCGACGGCAAGACCGACACCGCGTCCAGCAGGAGCTGCGCGGCCAAGCCGTCATCGATGCCGTCGTCAGGGTTGTGGACGTTGTAGCCGCCGGGAGAGTAGCTGTCCCCGTGGCACGTGTAGCACGACTCGGTGTCGGCGCGCGCATGCCCCGGGCTGTCCGGCAGGTGCAGCACGCCGCCGTCGCGCGGCAAGCCCACGACCTCTCCGGCGGCGGCGTCTGCGGTGTAGGTCCCGGCGACGCTGTCCCAGCCCTCGGTGGTGTCGTTCGTGGTGTGGCAGGTGAAGCAGAACGCCCTCACGCTGCCAGCACCGGTCGTCGTTTCGAGCGACGCGCCGCGCTCATCGGTGATCAGCGAGGCTGTTGCCGCGAGTGGAGCCGTGCGGATTGTGGCACTCGAAGCACGGGAGCGGCGCGCCTACAGGCAACGTGCCGCCACTCGTCACGATGGAGTGTCCTGCACCCGCAGTCCCCGCTGCGAACTGCTCGATGTCGACGGTCGCGGTCGCGAAGCCGCTGGGCTTGGCGCCGCCGTGGCACCTGAAGCACAGCGCGGCATACGAGCCATCGACCGGGCTCGAAGCGCTCGCCGACTGCGCGGGGACCGTGTACGTCGCGACCAGGCCGTCGTAGGCGTTCGGGCCGCCATGGGCCGCATGGCAGTAGCGGCAGTCGCCCTGCTGCCGACCCACGGGATCGCTCATGCCGACCGTCTGTGTCGTCTCGGGAATCAGCCGGTGCGCGTTGTCCACCGAGAAGTACGTGTCCGGCCCCGTCCAGGTGCCCGCGACCGGGTAGCCGGTGTCGTCGCGAGAGGGCTCGGATGTCGAAGGGTAGCCCGGACCGTACCAGTCGTCGTTCGACGAATGACACGCGAGACACATCTCCGGGCCCGCCGAAGGCGGCCGCGGACCGTTGACGAGTCCTGGCCGGGATCATCCTGGCGTCCTCAGAGGCGGCATGGCTGTCGTGGCACGTCTCGCACCCTGCGATTCGAGCACTGCCAGCCCCGCTACCGCCCAGCGTGTGCCCGCTCGGCAGTCCGAACGAGTCGACCGACCCGCTCGCGACGTTGGAGGCGGTGCTGTCGCTGCCATCGTGACAGCGCAAGCAGACTCCGGTGACTACGCCTTCCGGGGCGCTCGTCTCGGAGCAGCAGGGGGGCCTTGGCGGCGTGAACCGAGTGGCACGCGGCGCATCGGTTGGTGTCCACGGTCGAACGGATGTGGGGCGATTCGGCGTGCGCCTGAACCGCGAAAGCGAAGAACAGGGCTCCTGTCACCAGCAGAAGCTCTGCGGTGCGGCCCCATCGCTTCGACATCCTGTGCCTGGCGCTGCTCACTGCCCGTCCGATCCGTCGGAAATGTGTCCCGACGAATCACATAAGCGCAACTCCCGAGCCAACTATTAGGCGAGATTAATGGGGTTTGTATGGAGTGTGGCGCGCCAAAACCGCACTTCAGCACGGTAGTGCGCCAGGGTGACGCCAGCCCTACTTGGCGAGGATCGCGTAGATCTCGCGACGCGCTCGCTCGAGCGAGTCGGTCGCCGCGAGTCGCTGCGCCGGTCCGCCGGCGTGCTCCACCTCGTGCACGGCCTCCGAGAGTTGCCACAATGCGTCGCGAAGCGAGCGGTCGACTCCGCCGGCGGAATCGAGACCGGCGTCTTCGGCGTCAGCCGCGCGCAGCCGATAGCCGAAGCCGCGAACCGTCTCGACCGCATCGGGCGCGCCCGATCGCAGAGAGCTTGTGGCGAAGCCGTGACATGTGGACGCTCACCGACTCGGATGAGTACTCGCGCGCATCCGAGTCCTCGGCAAGCTGATCGGCCGAGAAGACCCACCCGGGGTGCTCGGCGAGTCTGGCCAGAATCTCGAACTCCCGAGACGTGAGTTCGACGGGGACTCCGGCTACAAGCACCTCTCGCTCGCGCGGACGAAGCTCCAAACCGCACGCCACTATGTCACCGACCGGTGACACCTCACTACCCCCCTGACGAGGCCTCGCGCTCGAGGCCTCTCATACGCTCCATATACCCGCGATGGCGCTACTTGAGGTAGTCCGACGCGTTGGCGGGCGGAACCTGCTCGCCCCAGTCGATCCGACCGTTGTCTCGCCAGTCGATCACGTGCCAGATCTCGTGGGCGACGATGTCTTCGAGGGTGGCGGTGTGATCGGGGCTGATGACTATCTCGCCGTCCTGTGTAGTACGAGACCGCCTGCTCGCCCTTCGGCGTGGGGCCTTCGTGGATGGTGACCCCACCGAGGTAGCGGTACACCCCGGCGTGCTCGGCGAGCAGCTGCGTGGCGCGCTCCGTGATGTCGGGTCCGGGCGCAGGATCGGGACTCATCCGAAGGGAGGCCACGGCCGCCTTGGCGGAGGGTGCGGCGGATGCGGGCGCGGCGACGACTGCAGGCCGAGCACCAAGCGAGGCTGCGAGGAGGATGGCGCCGAGCGCGGCGGCCAAGAGGAGAGAGCGAAGAACCTTCATGCCGCATGGGCAAGCGAGATGCGTGCCGACGGCCCCCGCCCGACCGCCCGGAGCGACCGCGCGCGCCCGCTCGAAGCACCGGCCTCAGTCGCTCACCCGCAGCTCATCGCGGTCGTTCATGATCTCGATGCCGGCCTGGTGTCCGGTTCCCTCGAACACGACCGCCGCTCGCCCACCCCTCACCGCGCGCAAGGTGACGTCGATCGTGCCGCCCAGCGACTCGGCGTCGCGACCTTCCATGGCGCCGAGCACGGGCGCCTTCAGGATGAGAGTCTCGCATCCGCGAAGGTGCACCTCGAGTTCCTCTCGGCGATCGCCGACCACCACGTGCGCCTCGTTCTCGCCCGTCTCGACGAGCTTGATGCGAGCGCCTGTGTAGGTCGCGAAACGGCGGAGCTCCCCGTCGTGCAGCAGCCCTGCGATGTTGCCCACGAACGAGCCGCCCATCCACGGGATCTTGGCGACCGAGACCATCACCGAGGTGCCTCGTGCCGCGAAGCTGTTCGACTGAGCCCAGATCCACGAGCTGGGAAACGAACGGCCCCAGTCCTTCTCGACGTAGCCGCGTCCGTGGTCGAAGCAGGTCTCGGCATCGTCGATGGTGATCGAGCCGAGCAGCGAGTGGTCCATCGACAGCACGCCGTGGTAGGTCTCCATGCGCGGGACGAACCTGTACCAGCCCATGATGCCGGGGGAGAACATCGTCACCGGCCACGGGTCCCACGGTCCGTAGCGCACGGCGCCGGTGACCACGCACTCGCCATTGGCCAAGTCGAGCGAGATGCCGTGCCGGTCGAAGTAGCTGCTGCCGACACTCACGCGGTACGGGTCTCGCGCATCCCAGCGGAAGTGGTCGATCGGATGCGCGAAGTAGTGGGCGTTCCCGCCCGAAGGGACGACCTGCACGAACGAATGGCTGGCTGCACCGTCGGCCGAGAACGAGACGCCCGGTATGACCGCGATCGTCCGGCCCTTGCTCTGCATCGACGTGCTTGTAGTACCACCCCTCGAAGTACCGCCGAGACACACTCCCGCCCTGATAGGCGGCCGGACGCCAGATGCGGTGCGGTGGGAGCGGCATTCGGCTAGCTCAGGCCATGCTTCTTCGTGTGGGCTCGGCCACCGACGATAAGGCGATCGTGACGCGCCCGGGCACGAAGGGCGCCGACGTCTGCCAGCCGAGCACGATCGGGGTCGAGACCCCTCGGCTCGCTTCGCCTTCCGACCTGCGCTTGCCCAGATATCGCCGGTGAACGGCCAATGGCTCTTCTCGGTCATCAGGTACTCCACCTCCGGCCATGGATCGCCGTGCTCACAACAAGTACATACCCCCGTGGCCACGCGACTGCGTGATGCGGAGGCCCCTACGCAGATTCCGCTTCGTCGCGTGGCCGTTCGTCCCAGGACGGATGAGGGCGCGCGATGTGGAAGCCCTGAGCATAGGTCACGCCGTACTGGCGAAGCAGCTCCAGGGTCGCTGCGTCCTCGACGAACTCGGCGGTCGACTCGATTCCGAACCCGGCGGCAAGCTCGACGATGGCGCGTACGACGTGCTGGTCTTGTCGGCTGTCGCACATGTTCTGCACGAAGCTGCCGTCGATCTTCAGGCAGTCGACCGGCAGGTTGCGCAGGTAGTAGAAGGACGAGAACCCCGAGCCGAAGTCGTCGAGAGCCACTCGGCAGCCCAACCGCTTGAGCGTTTCGATGAACTCACGCGCCCGGCCTATGTCGGAAACCGCCGCTGTCTCGGTGATCTCGACACCGAACAGCGATGGGTCGATGCCGGTGCGAATGATCTCAGACTCGATCAGCGGCAACAGCTCGGGATCGTCAAACGCGCACCCCGACAGGTTCACATCGAGGCGACACGGCTCGTTGGGCCCGGTGCGCATCGAGATCAGGTCGATGGCTCGACGCACCATCCAACGGTCGATCTCCGCGATCTGGCCCGTTCGCTCGGCTACCGGCAAGAACGTCCCGGGCGGGACGAGCGACCCGTCCTCGTCCTCCATGCGGATCAGCAGCTCGTGCCGGTCGAACTCACCACTTCCCAAATCGAGCACGGGTTGGGCATACACGATGAACCTGTCGGCGCGCAGGGCCTCTTCGATCCGGGAAGACCAGTCGAAGTGGGCCTGCAGTTCGGCCTGCCAACGCTCTTCAGGACGGTAGACGCAGTACTGGTCGCCTCCGGCATCCTTCGCGCGGTACATCGCCATGTCGGCGAAGGCGAGGGTCTCCTCCGCCGTGGAGGCGTGGTCGGGAAAGACCGCAACGCCCACCGAAGCGCTGACTCGCACTTCGCGATATTCGACCTTGAACGAGCACTCTCGGATATCGGCGATGAGCCGTTCCGCGCAACCCGCGGCCTCATTGTGTGTCACATCGCGAAGCAGCACGGCGAACTCGTCGCCGCCGATCCGGGCGAGCATGCTGCCAGCGCGAAGCCGTTGTCCCAACTCATACGCCAAGCCGGCAAGCACTTGGTCGCCAGTCCCATGCCCCAGCGAGTCGTTGACGTCCTTGAAGTTGTCCAGGTCGAACCAGAGCACGGCGCCGTGTGCAACGGCACCACCGGCGTGCTCGAACTGTTCTCTCAACTTCGCTTCGAAACTCCGCCGGTTGTACAGACCGGTCAGGTGGTCTCGGTTAGCAAGCTGTACGAGTTCCAGCTCGGCACGCTTGCGGTCGGTCACGTCACGCACGATCCACTGGACGCCGTGAATCGATCCATCCTCGGCCATCATGGGCGACGAGCCGACCTCGACCGGCACCACGTCGCCACGAGTGCAGCACATCTCGACCTCAAAGGACTCCGATGCGCCCCGCTCGACCACTCTGTTGAACCGTCGTTCGGCGAGCTCTCTCGAGTCAGCGCAGAGCACTGCGGTGTAGTCCGAGCCGATCAGATCCTCCGCACGGATGCCCGTAAGTCGGGCGGCTCGTGAGTTCGCGAATGTGATGTGACCGCTTGTGTCGATGCCCAACACCGCATCGGCCATGTGGTCGATCAGCTCGCGGTACCGCTGCTCCGACGCTCGGGCCTTCTGTTCGGCATGAGTCCGCACGACGACCTCACGATGCTGTCGGTGCATCGCATTCGCGACACCCGCCGTCGACGCCACACCGAAGACCACAAGCGCGAGCCCGAGCCAGCGCGAAGCATCGGCTCCCGCTTGATGGATGGTGCGCGGAATCGTCACGCGAAGGAGCAGCGCGTTGCGCCCCGCAAAGTCCTGCACACGCCGATAGCCTGCAATCCGCTGTGTGCTCAGGGGCACTGCGACCGCCGCTTCGGGCGCGGCATCCGCGAATGCGCTACTCGCGAGTGCGGGCATTGCGGAATCGGCGTCCGACGCGAAGACCGCGATGGGCAAGTGCGTCAGATCGGACAGTGCCTCGACCTCAGCGGCATCGAGCAGGCGGCCTGCGATCAAGAAAGGCCCAAGCGCTCCGGAGCCGTCGGTCTTGGTGATGGGCTGCGTGGCGAACAGGAGCGGACCGCGACCGGTAGTGACGATACCACTCCCTTTGCGGGCGCTTGGGTCGTAGGCTCGAGCAAGCTCGCCCGACTCCACGATACCGAGAAGGTAGCCAGGCAGGTCGCTCGGCTCGCCGCTGGCCACGTCCACCGCTCGCCCGACCACCGCGCGAGTGTCGGGATCGGCGATGGCCATGAAGTCGACGCCGAGACTGAGCATCGAGTCAGCCACGAAGTTGTCGTCGAGGTAGCCGGGGTACTCCCCCTGCACGAACGACACGGTGTCGTCCCATCGGGCGTAGTCCGCAACGACTCGACTCAGAACATCGATGCGGTTGGCGATGGCATCCTCCGCGCGCTCTATCGCGGCCTCGACTTCGCGATGCTCCAACTGTGCGTAGCTCCGAGAGCTGATAGCGCGCGTGGCCGCGTACAACCCGGCGAGCAAGGCGGCGATGAGGCACACCAAGAAGACCATCGTTGATATCGATGGCCGCGCTGATGGTTTGGCGGGCCGAACACCGGCCACCCAATTCCCCTTCGCAGTACCTTCGCGGTCATGACGAAGCCACAAGAGGGGTATCGGCGTTGGGGGTTCGTGCTTGAGCTGTATGGCAAGAAGCAGACCGGAGGCGCAGCGAGCCGGCGCACAGAGCTGAGCTAGACTCGGGTGAACCGCGTCCCTAGAGAAAGCCGATCCTCTCGGTCGCGGCGACCACGATGTAGCAGCGCTTGGTGTTCGAGTCCGGGTCGGCGGGCACGAAGAAGAACCCGGGGCTATCGGGTTGGTATCCCGTGGAGGTTCCCACAAGCACCTCGCCATCCTTGAACTTCACGATCATCCTTCGTCCGGAAGGTGGGCTTGAGGGGTCGAACGACTTGCGCTCCGTGTACTCTGGATCGCCGACGAGATCCTTGACGAAGAAGAGGGCCTTGAGGTCCTTCGTTTGGATCTCGAGAGGTTGATCGCCAAGTGGGGCCATCGCGACGTCGAGGTGAAAGAGCTCCTTGGCTGGGTAGAAGTCGGCTGTCGTTCCCTTGAGTACTCGACCATCGGCGAAGCGTGCGACGACCTTGTCCACCAGCTCCTCCTCGCGCAGCGGTATGCCCCCGAAGAACTGCTTCGCTGCGTCCACCCCATAGTAGACCAAGCGCTTCTTGGCGACAGCACCGCGTCCCGGTCGGTCGACCGACGTGGCCGGCGCGTGTGATGCGGAGCCCCGTTCGGGGCACAGGCATAGTAGGACTAGTGATTGTCTGCCCTCCGCGTGGGTGTCTTCGTGTATCCCGGCGGGAGGGCAATTCGGTGACGAGCCCCGCTTAGCGACCAGAGTCGCCAGGCTCCGTACGCCGAGAGGAGCACCATGCCACCCACCCCGCCCCACGAGCCCTTGGATCACCCATGGCCCGGACCCGGATCGCGGTGGCGCCAAACGCGCGCCGCCGGAGTCGCAAGCGATCGGCTCCACTCATCGGTGCTCGAAGGTGGGACCGCGATCGTCTACTGCGAGGCGAACTTCGGCGCCGACGACGGCAAGACCGCCAACGGGCTCGTCCGCTACTCCGAGAAGTACCAGATCGTCTCGGTGATCGACAGCCAGAAGTCCGGGCTGGACGCTGGCGAGGTGCTCGACGGCAAGCCCAAAGGGCATCCCGATCTCTGCCAGTCTCGCCGACGCGATCGCCTCCGCCGGCTACGTTCCCGACTTCTTCATCTTCGGGATGGCGCCGTCGAGCGGCATGCTGTCGCCGCTGGAGCGAGGCGTGGTACTCGACGCGATCCGCCGAGGGATGAGCATCGTCAACGGGCTGCACGAGTTCCTCAACGACGACCCCGAGTTCGCCGCCGCGAGCGAGTCGCACGGCGTCAAGATCTTCGACGTGCGACGACCCCACCAGAAGAAGAACCTGCGGATGTTCAGCGGCAAGATCGCCTCGGTCACGTGTCCTCGCATCGCCGTGCTGGGCACCGACAGCGCGATCGGCAAGCGAACCACCGCCACCATCCTCGTCCAAGCGCTCAACGAGCGCGGGATCAAGGCGGTGATGGTGGGCACGGGACAGACGAGCATCATCCAGGGAGTACGATACGGCGTCGCGCTCGACGCCATCCCCTGCCAGTTCGGCTCGGGCGAGATGGAGGCCACGGTCGTCGAAGCGTTCGAGGGCGAGAACCCCGACGTGATCGTCATAGAGGGCCAGGGTGCACTCAGCCATCCCGCGTACGTGTCGTCGACCTACATCCTGCGCGGTGCCCGACCTGACGCCGTCATCCTGCAGCACGCGCCGGCGCGCGAGAGGCTCGGCGATTTTCACAGCCTGCCGATGCCGTCCCCGGCAAGCGAGATCAACCTTCTTCAAACGTTCGCCGACACGAAGGTCATCGGCCTGACCATCAACCACGAGCGCATGACCGGCACCCAGATCACCGAGGCGATCAAGTTCTATGAGTTGGCCCTGGGGATTCCCGTGACTGACGCGCTCACGCGTCCGGCCGATGAACTGGTGGACATGGTCGTCGGTGCGTTCCCGCAGCTGGAAGGCAAGTTGCGCGCGATCGCCACCTGACCGGGTCGGGTCAGGACCGCCGCGCGAGTCGCTGTGATCGAGCGCGTACCTGACGACTCAGTTGAGCGGAAGCTGCGCGCGAAGGAACTCGTAGGCGTTCGCGAACGCGAACCTCTCGGCCAGACCCTGCCCGTAGATGCTGCCGACCGCCTCCACGAGCCCGACAAGGGACCCCGGGCCGCCGAGCTCCCCCATCGGTGCCACTCCCCAGTCGCTGCCGATCGAGACTGCTCCCTCGCCCGCCAGCGAGGCGATCCTGTCGATGTGCCGAAGGGCCTCGTCGACAGTCCCTTGGCCCAGGAAGTCCCGGTCGAACGCCAGGCCGACGAGACCGCCGTGCTCGCCCAGCAGCTGCAGCTGCTCGTCGGCCAGCCCCCGGGGATGGGCGCTGATGGAGCGGCTGAATGAGTGGGTCACGAGAACAGGAGGCGCATAGAGGTCGAGCGCCTGGTAGAACCCGCCGTCGTTGAGGTGGGCCAGGTCGAGAAAGAGCGGGCTATCGCCGAGCGCCTCGACCAGTCTGCGGCCCGCCGGCTTAAGCGGGGCGGTCGTGTCGTTGTAGCAGCTGAAACCGTAGTCGGTCTCGTGGTTCCACGTGAGCGCGAGACTGCGCAGAGAGTGCTCGGACCACAGAAGACGCAGCGTGTCGAGCTCGATCGCCGGCAGGTGGAAGCCCTCAGAGTGGGGCAGCACGCCGACTCGCGGGTCCTCAGTATCGAGGTCGGCGACGGTCGTGACCAGGCGCAGCGATGAACTATGCGATTCGAGCAGCTCACCGTGGGCCTCGAGCTGGCTGACGAGGCTGCTGTGCGGCGTATCCGGGTACAGCGACGACCAGACAGCGGTGGCCCGAGACGGCCCGGTGAGATAGCTCGAACCGTAGTCCGGGAAGCCACCCTCGAACTGCGCCACCCCGGACAGCATGTCCTGGTGCAGGTCGATGAAGCGAGGCTTGTGAACGATGCTCTGAGATGACGTCGCACTCACCTGAACGGTCTCCGGTCCCTCGACGATCCGACTGGGGTTGCGTCCTAGCGAATAGGGTTCCAGAGCAGCTCGTGTTGCCGGAACGTCGATTCATCCCGGGTGACGCCTACGCCGATTGACCCGCTCCCGGAAAGGACATACAGATAGTGGGAATGGATGACTCTGCCTGCTAGGTTGCACGAGAGCCGGGAAGGATCCTGGCGCTGCGAACCAGGTGGGCCATCCGCGGTGCTGGGCGGGGGTGCACCAGCATGCCTGTGGACGAGCGCCAGCCGGTGGGCCTGCACTTGGCTTGGTTGCTCTCGGTCATCATCTCAGGCGCGTTCGTCACCGTTCTCATCATCGTGAGCGGGGACGTGACGACGTTCTGGCCGCTCTACTTCGTTCCGATCGTCTTGGCGTCGCTTGCCTATCACGCGCCTGGAGCCATCGTGAGCGTCGCGGTCTGCAGCGCACTCATCGTGCTCCTCGCCTACGGGGCAAGCAACGATGTCCCCACGGCACAGGCGCTGGTCGTAGGCGCCCTTGCGCTCGCCGTGTCCGGGCTCGTGGTGGGAGTGCAGGCGCGGCGGTACCAGCGGCAGCGTCTGCGGTTGGAGCACGACACGACCCGGGATGCAGGTCACCGGCGCCTATGGCGCGGCCTACTTCTCGGGCCGGCTGGCCGAGGAGGTAGCCCGCTGCGCGCGCTCCGGCGAGAGCCTCACGCTCTTGCTCGTGAGGCCCGCAGGTTTCGCCGACTTCCTGCGCGTCTACGGACGGGTCAAGAGCGACCTGCTACTGCAGCGGTTCGCTGACGTGCTCCATCTCGCGGTGCGGGATACCGACCTCGTTGGGCGCCTTGGGTCCGAGCTCTTCTCGGTGTTGTTGCCTTCCACGACTGCCGAGGCGGCACGACCGGTTGCCGAGCGGCTGATCGCGCTCATTCGCGAGGCGGAGTTCGAGGGCGATGCGCTCGAACCGGTCGTCCACTGCACGGCCGAGCTCGCCGCCGCCTCCTACCCGGACGACGCCATCGACTCACACGAGGTCGTCGACGTTGCGCTCGAGCGGCTCGGTGTCTCGGCGCCCCACGTGGTGGGCCAAGCAGATGCGGCGGGCCGCAGCAGTGCCGCGAGCTGGGGAGACGCGCCATCATGAGGGCGCTCAAGGCGGCCATACCACTCCTCATCTTCTGGTTGGCGATAACCGGTTCGCTCAAACCGCTCGACGTCGCTCTCGGTTTCGCCTTCTCGGTGCTGCTGGGGATCCTCTCAGCGCGCTACCTCTGGGCCGAGGATGCACCGGTACTCACATGGAGACAGGGCGGCAGGTTCGCCGTGTACTTCCTTCGACTGCTGTGGGACATCGTGCTCGCGGCGGTGGGCGTGGCCGAAGTCGTGCTCGACCCGCACATGCCTATCGCGCCGGTCTTGATTGCTCACCGGACCTCCTTCACACGTGAAGTCTCGCGGGTGGCGTTCGCAAACTCGATCACGCTCACCCCCGGGACACTCACCGTCGACGTGGAGGGCGACGTCTTCTACATCCACTGCATCGCCGAGCGGTTCGCCGACGACATCGCAAGCGGAGACCTGGAACGCAGGATCGCACGCGTCTTCGAGGAGTGATCCGCATGGACGACTTCTTCTGGGGAATCGCCATCTTCCTGCTGGTCAACGCATTCGCCTGCCTGTACCGCGCGTACGCGGGGCCCACCGTTGTCGACCGAGTCCTAGCCATCAACATCGTCGTCACGAAGACGCTCGTCGTACTCGCGCTTCTGGCCACGGTCTTCGGCCGAGGCATGCTTCTCGACGTCGCGATCGTCTACGGGCTGCTCAACTTCGTGCTCACGATCGTCGCCAGCCGCTACATCGAGACCGAGCGGCTGCGGGGTGACTGGTCATGACGGCCCTCGAACCCCTCCGGACCGCGCTCGTGATCGTGCTGTGCTGCATCGGCGCGCTGTTCTTCTTCATCGGCACCTTCGGCATGCTACGGCTGCCGGACTTCTTCACGCGCACGCATGCGGCCACCAAGTGCGACACCGTCGGAGCGGGCTCGGTCCTCTTCGCACTGGCGCTCGTCTCCGCGGACGATCCCGGCTCGCTCAAGATCCTGTTGCTCGTGCTGATCATCCTGATCGCGAGTCCCACGAGCGGTCACGCACTCGCCCGCGCGGCGTATCGGACCGGGCTCGAGCCTTGGCTCAGCCGAGAGGAGCGTGAGCAGTCGTGAGCACCGCCTTCGACGTGGTCCTCCTCCTGATGCTGATCACCATCGCGCTCGCGGTCGCTCGCACGAAAGACCTGCTCGCCGCCACGATCATCTTCTCGGCGTACAGCCTCGTGCTGTGTCTGCTCTGGCTACACCGAGGCGCGCCTGACGTGGCCATGACCGAGGCTGCCGTCGGAGCCGGGATCACAACCGTGCTGTTCCTAGTCGCTATCAGCAAGACGGTGAGGCGAGAGAGGTGAAGAAGGCACTCGTCACAGCGCTGCTCATCATCGCAGCCGCGCCTTTCCTGATCGTGGCCGCCTCGCTGCCGCCGCACGGGGACCTCAACGCGCCTGTGCAGACAGGCGCCTCGGCGTTCTATCTGAAGCACGGCGCCGAACAGACCGGGGCCGAGAACATCGTCACCGGGGTCATCCTCAACTACCGCGGCCTGGACACCAACGGAGAGGTGACCGTCATCTTCACCGGATTCGCGGCGGCCTTCGCCGTGCTGCTGCCGGCGTCGATGAGCCGAGCGCGCGTTCCCCTGCACGCCCCGGTGCCGGTCAGCCCGGTGGTGAGTTTCGCGGTCCGATTGCTCGCGCCGTTCACCGCCCTGTTCACCATCTACGTGATTCTGAACGGGCACCTGACACCGGGCGGCGGCTTCCAAGGTGGGGCGATTCTCGGCGGGCTGTTCATCGTGCTGGCGACCGCGCTCGAACCCGGTCGCATGGCCTCCGCGATACCCAACCGCCTCGGTCCGTGGCTGCGCGCCGCAGCGCCTTTGGCCTTCTCGGCGATGGGCGTGCTCGGCCTGGTGACTACGGGCTACTACCTGGGTTTCCCCATGGCAGAGCCGCTGCATGCCGTTCGAGCGCTGATGCTTCTGGTCATCGAGATCGGCATCGGTCTGGGCGGGGCGGCGATCTTCGCCGCGCTCTTCGTAGAGATGGAGGCCCAGTGATGCTGGCGGCGATCTGGACCAACCTCGACTACGTCGCTCCGTTCGTCCTGTTCTTCATAGGGCTGTACGTGATCATCGCCAAGAACAACCTGATCAAGAAGTTCTTGGGACTGAACATCATGGAGACTGCGATCTTCTCGTTCGTGATCGCGCAGGGAGTCGTCGAAGGCGGCACCGCTCCGATCATGGGGGCCGGCGCCCGGCCTCCGTTCACCAGCCCACTGCCCCAGGCACTCATCCTCACCGGCATCGTTGTGGCGGTTTCGACGACCGCCCTGGCACTGAGTCTGGTCATCCGCATCTACCAGCAGCGAGGGACCATCGAGGCCGATGAGTTGAGGGAGGCGGAGTAGTGGCCGCTTGGCCGCACTGGATCATCATCATCGTCTTCACTCCGCTGCTCGGCGGGGTGTTGACGCCCGCGGTATCACTGGCCTCGCGCCACGTGGCGAAGTGGTGGGCGCTTGCGATCATGACTATCACCTCGTTCGCGGCGTACATGCTGGCCGTGCGCGTGAGTGCGGAGGGCCCGTTCTCGTACTACGCCAGCGGCTGGAAGCCGCCATACGGCATAGAGCTGCGTTTCGACGAGTTCAGTGTCGTGACCGCGGCCATCTGCCTGATTGCCTGGCTCGCGGTGCTCTACTCGTTTCGGTATACCGAGTGGCTCCGCTTGTTGCCCAAGGAGCGCGTCCCCTACTACTACGCGCTGCTGCTGCTCAACGTGGGCGGGATGATCGGCTTCTGCGTCACTGGAGACCTGTTCAACCTCTACGTCTTCACCGAGATCCTCTCACTGTCGGGCTACGCGCTCGTGGCCATCAGCGGCGAGCCCACCGCAGCGATGGCCTCGTTCAAGTACCTGCTCATGGGCGCCATCTCGTCACTGCTCATACTCACCGCCATCGGCATCGTGCTCGCCATCACCGGCAGCCTGAACATGGCCGACGTCGCCCAGCGCCTCGGTTCGGTTCCTTCACCGGCTCCGGCGGCGCTCGCCTTAGGAGCGTTCGCGACCGGGTTCATGGTGAAGGCTGCGCTCTTCCCGGTACACATATGGCTGCCTGACGCCCACGCCATCGCGCCCTCACCGATAAGTGCCATCCTTTCGGGGCTCGTCGTCAAGATCGGCATCGTAGGACTGCTACGCGTCTACCAGATCTACTACGCGTCGGGCGCCTTCGACCTGTCGCTGCTCAACGAGGTGCTCGTGTGGCTCGGCGCGATCTCGATCCTCATGGGCGCGTTCTTCGCGATCTTCCAAGACGACATCAAGCTCATGCTCGCGTACTCCACCATCTCGAACGTGGGCTACATCGTCATGGGCCTCGGGCTCGCCTCGCAGCTCGGCGTCATGGGCGGCATCGTCCACATCTTCAACCACGCGCTCATCAAAGCGACGCTCTTCCTCGCGGCCGGCGCGCTCATCTACGGGACCGGCCTACGCACGCTGAGCGAACTGCGAGGCGCTGGGCGGACGATGCCGATCACGAGCGCCGCGATGACCATCGGAGCGCTCTCCATCGTCGGGATCCCCCCGACCGCAGGCTTTCTGTGCAAGTGGTACATCGCGCTGGGTGCATTCCAGGCGAACCAGCCGTTCTTCGGTTTCGTGTTGGTCTTCGGCGCGCTGTTCATCTTCATCTACTACGTGCGGATGCTCACGGCGCTCTACTTCCAAGCACCGGTCAACGACGCCGTGGCCAACGCGAAGGACCCCCCGCTCTCCATGCTCGCGCCCATCCTGATACTGGCCGCGCTGTGCCTGGTCATGGGAGTCCTCGGCCGAATCCCACTGAGCTTCATCGAACCGGCGACACTGCGCATGCTCGCCCCCCTGGGAGGCTGAGATGGAGGTCGTTGACGTCCGCCCGCTGCTCGCGCCGTTGATCTCGCTTGCGTGCGCGGGGCTCGTCATCGCATTCGGTCGCACGGCGTTCTGGCGAGGGTTCTGGAGCCTGTCTTCGGCCGCGCTCAAGTTCGCGGTCGTGCTCTCGATGCTGCCAGGCTCGCTTCGCGGGGTCGTCTACGTGTGGAACGTAGTCGAGTTCACGCAAGGAGTCGGGTTGGGATTCCGAGCAGACGCCTTGGGGATGTTCTTCTCGCTCGTGTCCTCGACGCTGTGGATCCTCACGACCATCTACGCGATCGGCTACATGCGCCCGGAGCATGCGAAGCGGCGCTTCTTCAGCTTCTTCGCACTGTGCGTCTCAACCACGGTCGGAATCGCGTTTGCCGAGAACATGCTCACGCTCTTCTTGTTCTACGAGATGCTCACCGTGTGCACGTATCCTCTCGTGATCCACGAAGAGACTCCCGAGGCGTTGCGAGCGGGGCGCAAGTACCTCGTCTACACGCTGACCGGCGGCGCTTGCGTTCTCGTGGCATCGGCCATCACTTTCAGCGTCGCGGGCACCCTGTCGTTCGCCTCGACGGGCATCTTCGCCTCCGACGCGGGGTACGGGGTCCTGCTGCTGATCTTCGGGCTGTTCATGGGCGGCTTCGGCGTCAAGGCCGCGATCATGCCGTTGCACGGCTGGCTGCCCAGCGCGATGGTCGCGCCCACGCCGGTGAGTGCGCTCCTGCACGCGGTCGCGGTGGTCAAGGCGGGCGCGTTCGGAATCCTGCGAGTGATCTACTGCATCTTCGGCGTCGACCTGCTGAGGAGAGTGGGCTTCACCACGCCGCTCGCGTGGATCGCGGCTTTCACCATCATCGGCGGGTCACTGATGGCGCTGATGCAAGACAACCTCAAGCGACGGCTCGCGTACTCCACGATCAGCCAGCTGTCCTACATCGTGCTCGGCGCAGCGCTGCTCACGCCCTACGCGGCGACGGCGGCAGTCGTGCACGTGGCCAACCAGGCGTTTCCCAAGATCACCATGTTCTTCGTCGCCGGCGCCATACAGCGCCAGACCGGCAAGACTAAGGTCAGCGAGCTGCAGGGCATCGGGCACCAGATGCCCTACACGATGGCCGCGTTCACGGTGGCCGCGTTGAGTTTCATCGCGGTGCCGCTGTTCGCCGGGTTCATCACGAAGTGGTACCTGTCGCTCGGCGCTCTGCAGGCCGGCGCATGGTGGTACGTGATCCTGATGGTGATCTCGTCGCTGCTCAACGCCACCTACTGGCTCCCCATCGTCTACGACGCGTACTTCAAGCCTCCCGAGGGCGACATGCTCACAGTGCGCCGTGCTCCGATGATTCTGCTCGTGCCCATCATCATCTGCGCGGTCTACGTGGTCTTGCTCGGCACGACCTCCGAGGTGCCCGGGATGCCCCTGTCGCTCGCGCAGGCCGCCGTACGATTCGTCTTCGGAATGTAGGGGGAGTCCGGTGCAGACCTCGTCAGTAACCTCAGTGGTTCCGGCGGTCGCGATCTTGCTGCCCCTTCTCGGCTCACTGCTTGGCCTGCCGGCCGTCCGCATCGCCGAGAAGCTGCGCATCTGGGTGCTTGCCGTGGTTGTCGGGCTCTCCACATTGCTGGCGATCTCACTCGTCCCCGGAGTACTGCGCGGTGCCGAGTACGAGGCGTACCTGTTCAGGCTCACACCGACCGCATGGCTGCAGCTCAAGGTCGACGCGATGGGCACCCTGTTCGCCGTGACGGCGACGACGCTTTGGCTGCTCGCACTCGTCTACTCGGCAGGCTACATGCCCCGCGAGCAGAAGCTGGGACGCTACTGGCTGTTCTTCATGATCTGTCTGTCGTGGACGCTCGGCGTCGCATACGCGGGCAACCTGCTCACCTTCATCGTCTTCTATGAGCTGTTCTCGGTGATGACCTACCCGCTCGTGATCCACGAGGAGACTCCTCAGGCGCGCGCTGCCGCGCTCAAGTACATCGTCTACATCCTGATCGGCGGCAGCCTGGTGTTGCTCGCCGTGGTGGGCACCTACTTCGTCTCCGGTCGGCTCGCCTTCGAGGCGGGCGGGATACTCAGCGCCGATGTCGGCCGCACGGGTCTGCTCGTCATCTTCTGGTGCTTCGTGACCGGCTTCGGTGTGAAGGCGGCGCTCTTCCCGCTGCACGGCTGGGTGCCAGACGCTCACCCGGCCGCCCCCGCCCCGTTCTCGGCGGTGCTCTCGGGCGTGATGGTCGCGGCGGGCGCGTTCGGGATCGGGCGCGCGCTGTACTTCGTCTTCGGCGTCGATCTGCTGACCGAGCTCGGGGCGGCCAGGGTGCTCGCGGGCATCGCGGCCTTCACCGTGGTCTTCGCCGGCGTACTCGCGGTCAACCAGGATAACCTGAAGCGGCGCCTGGCCTACTCGACCATCAGCCAGATGGCCTACGTGACGCTTGGGCTTGCGCTGCTGGGCCAAGACGCGGCCGTCGGGGGCCTCGTGCATATCGCGAACCACGCGTTCATGAAGGGCACGCTGTTCTTCTGTGCGGGACTGCTCATCAAACGCGCCGGCATCCACAACGTGAGCGAGATGGCCGGAGTCGCCCGACGCATGCCGCTCACGATGGCGTCGTTCGCTCTGGCGACGCTGGGCATGATCGGCACCCCACCGCTCTCTGGCTTCGTGAGCAAGTGGTATCTGGGCCTTGGCATGCTCGAGGTCGACCAGCCCTACTACCTCATCGTTCTGCTTGGCGGAGCACTGATCGCCGCCGTCTACCTGCTGCCCATCGTCTACGTCGCCTACTTCAAAGCCCCGGACGCCGCCGCCGAGGCGGTGCAGCCCGCACGAGCCCCCGAGCCCGCCGCCATCGGCGGCAGCACGGCCACGGAGCCCCGAGAGGGCCCGCGTTCGATGCTGATTCCCACAGTGATCGCG
Source organism: uncultured Actinomycetes bacterium (assembly GCA_963702525.1). Taxonomy (GTDB): domain Bacteria; phylum Actinomycetota; class Coriobacteriia; order Anaerosomatales; family PHET01; genus CAVPCY01. The sequence continues at coordinate 125,337 of CAVPCY010000021.1, forward strand.
GCGTCGCTCACGATCGTTCTCGGCGTTGCCGCATCGGTACCCGGCCTACCGCTCTCGCTCGCGCAGAAGGCCGCCGAGGTGATCTTCCGCTAGGAGGTGGAGCTCACGGAGCAGGCGGTACAAGCCGTCGCCAGCCCGCTGCCAGCGTTGCTGGTCGCGTGGCCGCTCGCCTGCGCGCTGCTGGTCTACCCGCTGGGGCGCGTGCGAGAGAGCGTGCGCAACGGCTTCGTCGCATTCGTCACGGCCACGACGCTGCTCGGCGCCGTGGCGCTCGTGCCGCTCATCGCCCAGTACCGCGTGATCGGCACCCGGGTGCCGATGCTGCTGGGTCGACCTCGTGTTCGCGGTCGACTCGTTCTCGATGCTCTTCGCGATCTTCTCGGCGTTCGTATGGTTCGCCGCCACCCTCTACTCCCTCGACTACATGGTGCACGAGGGCAAGCGGGGCCGCTTCCAGACCACGAGTCTTGTCGTGCTCGGGGCGATGCTCGGCGTCGTGATGGCTGGCGACCTGGTGACGCTGTACCTGTTCTTCGAGCTGCTGGGGATGACCGCGTTTCTCTTCGTCATCCACACCGAGACCGACCAAGCCAAGCAGGCGGCGATCAAGTACTTCTGGATGACCGCGCTCGGCGGACTGGCGCTGGTCGCCGGTATCCTGCTCACCTACGAGATCGGCGGAAACGGCGCGCTGCTGCCGCTACCGCTCGAGCGTGCGAGCGAGACGCTCACGTGGGTCACGTTCGGCCTGCTGCTGCTGGGCTTTGGCGTCAAGGCGGGAATGCTGCCCGTGCACGTGTGGCTTCCCGATGCCCACCCGGTGGCACCGTCGCCGGCAAGCGCGCTGCTGTCGGGCGTGATGATCAAGGCCGGCGCCTACGGGATCTTCCGGACCGCGTGCGCGCTCTTCCGCCCGCCCATCGGTGCGGTCGAGGAGGAGCTCTGGCACGCCACGGCCGAGTTCGGTCTCGTCATCTTGTGGATCGGCATAGCGACGATGGCCGTGGGCGTGATCATGGCGCTAGGCCAGAGCAACGCCAAGCGCATGCTCGCCTACCACAGCATCAGCCAGATGGGGTTCATACTCGCCGGCATCGGCGCGGCGGCGTACCTGGGCACGCATGGCGCGATGGGTGTGGCCGGCGGGCTGTACCACGTGGTCAACCACGCGCTGTTCAAAGGGGCGCTCTTCCTCGGCGTGGGGGCGGTGGCGTTTCGCACCGGCGAGCTGGACATGTACAAGCTCGGCGGACTGTGGAGAGCGCATGCCGCTGACGTTCCTGTTCACGCTCGTCGCCGCAGCGGGCATCACGGGCGTGCCGCTGTTCAACGGCTTTGTCAGCAAGTGCCTCATCCATCACGCACTCGTCGAGGCGTTCGAATACCAGCACCTCGCTTCGCTCGCATTCGCCGAGAAGGTCTACATCGTGACGTGCGGCGGAACGGCGTGTTCGTTCATCAAGCTCATCGGCTTCGTCTTCCTCGGAACGGCCAAGCGAGAGTACGGGCCCGAGGTGGTCGATGCACCGCCGAGGATGCTCGCAGGCATGGCGCTGCTTGGCGTGCCGATCCTCGTGCTGGGCCTGTGGCCCGCGCTGCTGCTCGAAGGCGTGTTCGCGCCCGGACTGCAGACCTGGGGCCTCTCCTCCGAGCTGCTCACCGAGTTCCTCGAGAAGATGTTCCTGAGTCCCGCCGATCTGCTCTCGGCCGTCACCGCCTTCGCCATCGGCACCGTCATCTTCGTCGTGGGCGTGCGCTTCGGGCTGTTCCACCTGCATGCGCCGGCCTGGTTCGGCGTCAACTACTGGTACGTGGCAGGCGCACGCGCTTTCATGCGGGGATGCGAGGCCGTTCAGCGGTGGTACGAGCGCTACCTCGCGGCACTCTCGCACTGGTCGAGGACGGCCTTCACGCGGGGATGCGAGGCCGTTCAGGGGTGGTACGAGCGTTACCTCGCGGCACTCTCGCACTGGTCGAGGACGGGTATCGCAGCCACGTTGGAGACCATCCGGCTATCGCAGCGCCGGTGGCACCGGCTCGTGGCGGAGCCTGCCTGGGGTACGCCCGAGGTGGGCAACGCGCGCTTCTTGCGCCAAGCCCTCCTCCAACTGGAGCTGGCGAGGCAGAGCGAGTGTCCGCTCGGCCATCCACGAGGCGGATGTCGCACTTCGTGGTGCGCGTCGCCGAGACTCGGCCCGCCGAAGGGCGGTGCTGGCGGCGGTGCGCGAACTTGCACGCCCGCTCGCCGATCGAGTGTACGTTCATCGAGAAGAGGTACTGCGGGACTTCGCCCGCCTGAACGAGATCGACCCGATTCGCGGCGGGCTTCTCCGACATCCTGGGCGAGGCCCGCAAGCGATCGGACGCGACAATCGCCGCGGTCGCGATCGGCCTGTGCGAGCGCCATATGGGGGGCAACGACGTGAGCGACGACTTGGCTGTCGCCGCGGGTGGCATCGTACGCGAAGAGGACTTCCCCCGCATGCTGCTCGATGCAGCAGCCGCGGCACGCCCGCTCACCTACGCCGAGCGCAGGTCGGGAGGCGCAAGTAGCATCGAGCTGCTGACGGGATGGGCGAGCGACGACCGTGCCCGATATGCGCGCGAACGGCGCCGGGACGCTCGAGACCATCACCCGCTCGCTGGCGTACGTGACGCACGTGTTGGTCGAGGCGGCGACCCAAGAGCATGAGGACGTGTTCTCGCGGCGCTTGGATGCTGCGACCGTGGTGCGGACCCGCGGGCAGATACAACGCTACGCCCGCGACATGAGCTTCAACGTTGCGGTGATCATCGTCGTGCTGCTGGTGCTGCTCGCGTCGGTCGTCGCCAAGATGTGACCGAAGCCCGCCGCTCAAGGCGGCGGCTCGCCGGCTGTCGGTCACGTACTGTCCGCGTGCGCGCCCGGTGTCGCGCCGGGATCCTACTCCGTCGCTGCGGTCCTCGGGATCCCCGCCGCGTAGCCGCAAGACGTATCCGGCCACGATTCCCAGTCCAACGGCGATCAGGACGGCCGGCCACCACTGGTCCCACTGCAGATTGAACATGAAGATGCTGGCGATCACCGCGAGAACCAGGCCCCAGACGAGCGACCCGCTCGCGGCAGAGCCAAGCCCCCCGTGCGATCGGTAGGAGCGCCATGCATTCACGAAGCTGGCGGCGGATGCGAGGTAGATGAAGAGCGCCCACCAGTTGCCGGTCAGGGTAAGGTAGCCCGCGTTCTCAAGGAGGAACGCGACACCCAGCACGATCAGAAACGCGCCGATGATCCAGCTGGTCGCTTCCTTGTCCCCGCGCCTCCGCCGATCCATCACGCCATGCGGAGCCGGTGTTGTCTCGGCCATGACTCCTCCTCAGTTCAAGGGCACCGCCGCACGCCGGCCCGGGGGTTCCCCCGACCATGGTGCCCACATAGGTGAGTCTTCCCTGTTCGCAGCAACTCGTGCGCACGCCACACGGTCGGTCGCCGGTTCGGGAATGCTCATCTAGCAACGTCCACCTCGGACCAGGGGCCTACCATGAACAACAGCCAGCCGATAGTCGTGACCGGTGCCACCGGCCAACAGGGAGGCGCCACCGCGCGCCACCTGCTTGCTGCCGGATGGCCCATCCGCATCCTCGTGCGCGACCCGGAGAAGGCGGCGGTACGAGATCTCGCGGCGGCCGGCGCTCAGGTCGTGATCGGCGACATGCTCGACCCGGATTCGCTGAATAGCGCGTTCGAAGGCGCCCACGGCGTGTTCTCGGTACAGACATGGCGCGGTCCCGGCGGCGTCGAGGCCGAGAAGCTGGCCGGCTTCAACGTGGCCGAGGCTGCGGCAGGCAGCCGGCGTCGACACACCTCGTCTACACGAGCGTCGGCGGCGCCGACCGCGCACCCGAACTCGCGCACTTCGCGAGCAAGCGAGAGATCGAGTTGCGCATCGAAGCGCTCGGCATCCCCGCGACGATCCTTCGACCGGTCTTCTTCATGGACAACTTCCGCTGGCAGGCCGATGGCATCCGAGAGGGTCGCCTGGTCCAGGGTGTGAAACCGACGACCCGGCTGCAACTGATCGCAGTGGACGACATCGGCGGCCTCGCGGCACACGCCTTCGGCTCGCCCGATGAGTGGATCGGACGCACCGTCGAGCTGGCCGGCGACGAGGTCACGATGGTCGAGGCGGCCGCGGTCTTCGCCGAGCGGCTGGGCCGACCGGTCACCTACGCGCCCGAGCACGAGGACCGGCCGGGCGGGGGCGACGAGGCGCGCAAGATGGCCGCCTGGTTCGACGATCACGGCTACCAAGCCGACATCGCCGCGCTGCGCGCCATCTACCCGCCTCTCGCGGACCTCAGGGCCTTCGTTGCCCGGGCGGAATGGCTCATGGCGTAGCGCCGGACCCGCCAAGCGTGTGACCGATGTCACCGCAACGAGGCGCTCGGCTGGAGCGCGCGGCTCATGTACCCTTCGGCGTGGGGCCGATACCCCTTGCGGAGGTTGTGACCCAGATGAGTGCCGCACACGACGCGAGCTTGCCCCGCCGCCGAACGCCTGTCGCGTTCCTGATTCCGCTCGCCATCGTCTTCGTGCTCCTCGGCGCCACCCAGGCGTTCGCCATCACGCGGGCCACGGTACTCGACCGCGCACAGCGGCGGATCGACCGTCCGGTCGGCTACAGCCAGTCCAAGTACTACGCGGGCTACCGCACCGACTGTTCCGGCTACGTTTCCATGTGCTGGGCGACCGGGTCCTCCTACAACACGCGCACCTTCTATCAGGTCACGCACCGCATCTCCGTCGCCGACCTGCGACCGGGCGACGCGCTGCTCAAGAAGGGCTACCACATCCGGCTGTTCTACGGCTGGCTCGACGATGCGCGCACCACATACATCTCGTACGAGTCGGCGTACTGGCAAGATCGCCGGGGTCGGATCCATTCCATCGCCGAGGACCTGGGCTACGGGTACGTCCCCGTGCGATACGACCGCATCTCGAACGGGCATCCACGAGCGGCAACGTCCTCAAGAACCCGTCGTTCAACACGTGGGCGCGTTCGTGGAGTGGTGCTCCCGAGCAACCCATGTGGTGGGAGACGAACGCCGAGCAGTGGGGCCCGTCGCTCGCGCTGCACCACAAAGCGGTCTACCGTTCGGCCCGCAACTCCTTGCAGCTCAAGAACCCGAGCGCGGATCCCGCCTCGATCGCCGAGCTGTCGCAGACGGCCGCGATCGTGCCCGGCGCGAAGTACCGGCTTGAACGCATGGGCGATGAGCGCCCACGACCCGCGGGGAGTCGAACTCGCCCTGGCCTACCTCGACACGTACGGCGACGAGGTTGGCGTATCGCGCACGACCGGGAACGCTCCGGCGTCAATCCCGACCGCATTCAAGCTGATGTCGATCACCACGACCGCACCGCCCACCGCCATTGCCGCGCGCGTCTCGGTTCGGCTTGCCGGCGGTTCCGTCGAGACGAGCGCCGGCCCGGTTGCGGGCACGTCGGTGATCTTGGACGACATGTCGCTCGCCCGTCCTCAGGTGCGGCGTGACGGCGAAGACAAGCCGCACCACCGCCGTACCGGCACCAAGATAACGCTCGCTCAGCGGGGTCGTCGCGCCCGCAAGCGCCGCGGTGGGTCGCCCGCCGTGGTCTACGTGAAGAAGCCCGGCTCGGCGTGGAGCAAACTCGCAACAGTCACGGTAGCGCCGTCGGGCAGCGCGGGTGCATGGCGCGCTAGTACACCTTCAAGCGCTCGATGCCAAGAGGCACGTACCGTTTCCGCACCTACGTCCCGGCCATTCCGGACTACCTGGGCGCGACGTCCGCGTCGGTCAGCGTGAGGCTGCGTAGATCACCCTCTCCCCAGGCAAGCCGCGACTCCGGCATGCGGATCGTGCGTACCACAACCAGCGTCACGCTGCTGTACGATGCAGATGGCTACCAGCCAGGCGCGGGCCGTCCCTCGGGGCGGCCCGTCGGCGTTCGGGGCCGCTCGTGCGTCAGCCTGCTCGATCTGCAGTCACTGTTCCCGATTGCATGAGAGATTGATTTACTTAAGTCATATGATTGACTTTCTCAATCTCTGGGTACACTATGGTCAGGAATCGTGAGAGGGCGTGATGCTATGACCCGTGAATGGCACGAACTGACCGACCTGACCGGCGACAAGGAGTTCGTCATCACGAACGTGCGCCTCAAGGACAGCGGCATCGGCATCGAGGGCGAGTTCGAACCGCCGGTGATGGCCGGGCTGCGCTACGAGGACCAGGTGTTCGTGGGCGAGTTCGTCCGGTGCCACGGCTCGATCAAGCACATGGAGAAGGCGTTCGGCGTGAGCTACCCCACCATCAAGAACCGGCTCAACCGCATCGCGCCGCAACTCCAGCTCGTGCAGATCGACACCGAGCCGACAGCGGAACCTTCGGACGAGGTGCTCGACATGCTCGAACGCGGCGAGATCACCGCCGCCGAGGCTGCGGAGAGGCTTCGGCGATGAACGCGATACTGCCTCCCCTCGTGATCGACGTGCGCGTGCGCGAGCCCGAGAAGCGTGGTTTCCGAATCTGGTTCCCCTTCGTGATCCTGTGGCCGCTGCTCTTCATCATCGTGGGCTTCGTGCTGCTCGTGACGGTGCTCGTCGACCTCGCACTGCTGATCGCCGGCGCCGAGTACCACCACTACACCCTGCTCGTGCTCTCGACGATGAAGCTGCTTGCGCTCGTGCGCGGTACGCAAGCGCACATCAACGGCAGCGACTCGACCGTTGTCAACGTAGACATCTACTGAAAGGGACGATCCACCATGAGCGAAGACCGCAAGCGCATCCTCGACATGCTCGCCGAAGGGAAGATCACCGCCGCCGAGGCCGACCTGCTGCTCGACTCTCTCGAGTCGACTTCCGAGCGCGACCGCGGCACCGACGCCCTCCCCCTCCGCCGACTGGCCCACCGGCCCGGCACCCGAAGGCACGGTCCCGAAGTTCATGTACGTGAAGGTCTACGGGGGCAAGGACACCGTCGACGTGAAGGTGCCGCTCGCGCTGCTGCGCGCGGGCCTCAAGCTCACGTCCCTGATTCCGCCTCAGGCGATGGACCAGATCAACGAGTCGATGGAGCTCAAGGGCATGTCGATCGATTTCAACAACATCAAGCCCGAGGACATCGAGGACATCATCGAGAGCCTGCGCGAGATGGAGGTCAACGTCGTCTCGGGCGATGGCGACAACGTCCGGGTGTTCTGCGCGTAGAGGCACACCTCTCGACCCACTCCGAGAAGGGGCCTCGGCCGCGAAGTCTTCAGGGGCTTCGCGGCTGCGACTCCGGGAGTGCCACTACGACGGTGCGTTTGTTACCGAGGAACCGCGGCAAGCAGGTGTACATGCGCAGTTCCTCGGCGCTCGCAGGCTCGAGTACTCGTGGGTCGTCGGGTCTGGCGACGAACGTCCGGGTGACTCGGTACACGTGTTCGCCACCGTTCCAGTACACCAGCACGGGATCACCCGGGTCGAGTCGGGACAGAAGGGCCAGCGCTCGGCGGTTGCGGTGCCCCGCGAGCACCACGCTGTCGGCTTGGCCGGGCTCCCCGGTCTCGGGATGGTGGTACACGCCTAGGGTAAGCGCGCGGTCAGGGTCGCCTTCGTAGACTCGCGCGTTCACTCGTATGCGCGGAATCACGAGGCGCGAGCCCTTGGGCGGGCGAGCGGTGGCGCCCGCAGGTGCTTCTGCTGCCGATGACGCGTAGGGCCACGACTCCTCGACCAACCCCAGCTGCCACGATGTCTCGGGCCACAGCTGCCACAGTGCGAGTCCGGCCGCCGCGACCACCAAGACGGCGGCGACGGCGGCCAAGGCCGATCCGGCTGCCTTGCGAGAGCGATTCACTGCACGAGCCTCACGCACGGCGCAGCCTGCGCGAATACCACCACGCGGCAGCCGCGGCAAGAAGCAACGCGAGCACGCTCAAGACCCAGATCCAGTCGTTGGCCCCGGTCTGCAGCAGCGTGGGGTCGCCCACCTCCGGGGTCTCGGGGGAGTCGGAGTACTTCGGCGGGCTTTGATCGGCGGTCACGACCGCTTGGTTGCGAATGCTCGTGCCGGACGCCAGCCCCGACTTCACGCGCGAGCGGAAGGTAAGGGTCACGGATTCGTCGACCTGCATCGTGCCCACGTTCCACACGAGCTGTGGCGCACCCGAGTCGTCGGCGCCTCTGCCTGTGATCGAGCTGCCCACATACGATCGTCTGAGACGGCACCTTGTCGCGCACCACGACGTTGGTTGTGGGCACCAGGCCGGTGTTCGTGACAACGATCGTCCACTCGATCTGGTCGCCCGCAATCAGCCGCCCGCCGTTGACGTCGCGGGCGGTCTTGGTGATGTCGATGGGGTCGACGTAGTGGTCGACCGGCCCGACGGTGGCGACGGGGTCGCCCGCGCTCGTCGCCGATGCGTAGTTGCGCACACCCGCACGCGAGTACTGGGCCTCGCGCACGACAACCTGGAACGACACCGTCACGGTCGTCTCGGCGGGCACCTCACTCATCCGGGCGATCACGGTGCCCCGGCTGCCCGCGGCACCATCGAAGACGCCCTCGTCGCCGTCGACCGCGTCGGTGAGCCCCACGACCGTCCCGTCTCCGCGGTCGATCGTCATCGTCCCCGGCCGATAGGTGACCGAGCCGGGCACCTGATCGACCAGCTCCACGGCGGGGATCGCGAGCGTGGTGGTATTGGAGAAGGCGAGCGAGTAGGTGATCGTGTCGCCGGGCAGCAGGATGGTGCCGGCCGGCGGATTCGCCGACTTCGTGAAGCCGATCTGGTCCGGGCTGTAGACGCCGAAGGGCAGCTCGCCGCGATCGCCGGGCACCCGGTCGCCGTGCTCGTCGGTCGCGGTACCGTCGGCCACCACGGCGGCGTTGACGCTGTCGCCCACGCCCACCGCGGTGAACGTCACCGTCACCGTGGCGGTCTCGCCGGGTGCCAGATCGCCAAGCGACGCGGTCAGATCGGCCCAGCCAACCGTGCCACTAGTCACCGAGTCGGCCGGCGGAAGCGCGCTCGCGAACTGCAGCATCGCCGGGTCGAACTCGTCGGTCAGCGGCAGATGCGTGATCGTGGTGTCCCCGGTGTTCTCGATTCCGATGTCGAAGCTCACCGGCGTGCCCAGCTGGTAGACGCTGCGCGTCGTGTCCGAGAAGACCTTGCGCACGCGCACCGACGGGGCCGTGATGCCGACCGGCTCGGTATCGCGCACGTCATCGGCCGGGTCGCCGTGAACGTCGATCACTCCCGAGACGGTCGCGGTGTCGGTGGTCGAACTGGCGGGCGGATGGGCGATCGCCGTGAACTCGACGGTCACCGTGGTCGTCTCGCCTACTGCCAGCGAGCCGGCGCCGGTGAGGTCGTCCCAGTCGAGCGTGCCCGGCGCTTCTGAGTCCGGGTACGGCGTGGCATCGTCGAAGCGCAGGTAGGTGGCGTCGAATACGTCGGAGAGCGGCAGGGCGTCGATCGCGGTGGTGCCGTCGTTGGTCACCACGATGTCGAAGCTCACCGCTTCGCCCACCTGAACGTGAGCGTCTTGGCCATCGGTCAGGCGCTTGGCCACCGCGACCGAGGGGCGGGTGACGAGCAGGTCGTCGTGCGCACTCACGGGGCCACGGGGACCGCCGCCTCCGTCGCGCGCCTCAGCCACTGCGACGTTGGTCTTGACTCCGGTAGCCGCGTCCGCGTCGACCCGCGCCCGGAACTCGATCGAAAGGGACTCGCCGGGATCGAGCACCACGAGCGGCATGCTCCATACGAGTTGCGTGCCCGTGACTGCGGGCTCGGGATCGAGCACGACGGCGTCCGGGTCGGTCACGACCGCCGAACCGGCGACGTAGGATCAGACCGGCGGGCAGTGTGTCGGTCACAACGGCGCTGTAGGCCGGAGCGTCACCGCTGTTGCCCACGACGATCGTATAGCTGGCCTCCTGGCCACGCTGAAGCTCGGTGTCCCCCACAACCGCCTTGCTGATGGTGAGGACCGGCTCGAGCGTGTCCACCACGTGCGTGTCGCTTCTCGGCCCGTAGCTCACCCCGCCTGCCGAGAACCACTCGACCGACGCGGTGTTCTCGAGCGACTGGCCGCCCGGCGTTCCGCCCGCCAACGTGAGCTGGTAGTCGACGGTGACGACCTCGCCGGGTGCGATGTCGCGCGCGAACTCGATGGTGAACGGATCCCCGGTGTCGACCGTGACATCGCCCGGTGCCGCGGCGGCGCCGTCGAACGCGACCGCCACGTTGCTCGGAGAGCCGAGGTACGCCGGGATCTGATCGGTGAAGACCGCGCCCACCGCCGGCACGCTCGTGGCGTTCTCGATCGTCACGGTGTAGTTCGCGGTGTCGCCCGGACCCATCTGAGTGCGGTCGGCGGTCTTGTCGATAGCCAGCGACGGCCGGACCACGCGAACGTCGTCGGCGGCCGAGACACCGCCCACCCTGTCGCCGTTGGTGTCGATCGCGCTGTCGATCGCGATCGATGCGGTGTTGGTCGTGAGCGCCGAGACGTCCTCGGCGATGAAGTCGACCGTGAACGACACCGAGCCGCCCGGCGCGATATCGCCCAGCGCGGTCGTGATGTCGGGCCAGTCGAGCGTGCCGGGAACACCGGCCGGACCCGGAGTGACACTCGCCGAGTCGAACGCGAGCACGGCCGCGTCGTAGTCGTCGGTGACGGGCACGACGGTCAGAGTGGTGTCGCCAGAGTTGGTAACGACGATCTCGAAGCTTACGGTCTGCCCCGGTGAGGTGGGGCTTGGCGTGAGCCGCGTCTTGGCGATCGCGACGTCAGGCGCCGTGATGCCGAACCGAGCGGTATCGCCGGTGAACGGCACCGAGTCGCCGAACAGGTCGATCGCGCCGGTGACGCTCACGGTGTCCTCGGTCGAACTGGTAGCAGGGTGCGCGATCGCTTCGAAGGTCGCCGTGACCGTCGCCACGCGGCCCGGGGCGAAGTCGCCCAGCGCAGTGGTCAGGTCGTTCCACTCGAGGATGCCGGAGCCCTGGGTGTCCGGTGCGACCGTCGCGCTGCCGTTCACGTAGGCGACGTAGGCCGGATCGAACACCTCGGTCATCGGAAGAAGCGTGATGGTCGTGTCGCCGCTGTTGCGGATCACGAAGTCGAAGGTGACCTGCTCGCCCACTTGCACGTACGGGTCTTGGCCCGACGCGAGCAGCTTGGTCACGCTCGAGCCCGGCAGCGTCACGAGCAGCTCGGCGATATCGGTGACGGGTGACAGCGGCGAGCCGCCACCGTCCACGCCCTCGGAGACCGCGGAGTTGACCTTGGTCCCCAGCGCCGCGGTGTCAGACACCCGGGCTGCGAAGTCGATCGTGAGCGACTCGCCGGGCAGCAGGTAGGCGCTGCCGCCGAAGTCCCAGTGCAGGACCGGACCGGCGATCGTGGGATCGGCCGCAGACGAGCCGCCGCCACTCCAGCTCGCCGAGGAGCTCCCGACGACGTAGGCGAGGTCGGGCGGCAGCGTGTCGGTGACGACCATCGAGTAGGCAGGCGCGTCCCCGCTATTGGTCACCACGACGCGGTACGCGGCGTTCTGGCCGAACTGCAGCTCGGTGTCGCCCACGACCGACTTGTCGATCGAGAGCGCCGGCGCCTGGCTCGTGATCGTCCAGGTGCTCGTCACCGGGCCGTATGCGTTCTCGTTGGGGTTCACGCCGGGCAGCGACGTGCACGACGCGCTCGCGGTGTTCTCGAGCGAGGTGGCCGCGGGCGTGCCCCCGGCGAGTTCGGCGGTGTAGAAGACGTCGACGACGCTTCCCGCAGGCACCGGGACCAGCAGCGCGATCTCGGGCTGCAGGAACGCGGGCACCGTGGAGACATAGTCGACACCCGCAGCGAGCACGACACCGTCGAGCTCGACGCGATCGAGCGTCACAGGCCACAACGGGGCGGGCACGACGTCACCGTATCACGAGCTCGTGCGCTGGGCCGGTGCCGGAGTTGCGGACAGACACGGTGTAGGCGGCTACGTCACCCGGACCCATCAGAGTCTGTCGGCGGTCTTGGTGATCGCGAGCGCCGGCTCAACGACCGTGGCTATCGCGGTATCACTGTCGAGCGTGGCGGGGTCGCCGTGGACGTCGGTCGCCGAGGTGACCGACGCGGTGTCGACCGAGCCCGCGGCAGCGTTGCGGCCGCGCAGCGTGAGCGTGAGTGTCGCGGTCTGGCTGGGTGCGAGCGCCCCGAAGCTCGTGGCGATGTTGGTCCACGTGACCGTTCCGGCAGGCGTGGTCGAATCGGCGCCCGGCGAGGCCGAGACGAACTCGAACACGCCGGCATCGAAGGTGTCGGTCAGCGCGATCGCGTTCAGCGTGGTGTCCCCGGAGTTGGTGACACCGATGTCGAAGGTCACCGTGTCGCCGGCCGAGACCGTCGCCGCCTGGCCGGTCGCCAGGCGCTTGTCCACGCTGACGGCCGGCGCGGTGATCCCCACAGGCGCGCTCGCGCTCGCGGAAGGCGTGGGGTCGTTGTACTGGTCGGTGGCCGACGACGATCCGGGCCCGGTTCGTGGTGGTGCTCGTCGCGGGGTGGCCCACGACGTCGAAGGTCACGGTGACCGTCGTCTGTGCGCCCGAGGCGAGCGTGCCCGCGCCGGTGATGTCGGCCCACGACAGCGTGCCGGCGACAGGGACCGTTGGCGCCACCGGGGTCGCGGAGTCGAAGGCCAGGTACGCCGGGTCGAAATCGTCGAAGAGCGGAATCGTGTCAAGCGTGGTGGACCCGGTGTTGCGCACCACGATGTCGAAGGTGACCTGATCGCCCACCTGCACGAACGGGTCGCCTGAGATCAGCGTCTTGGTCACCGACACCCTCGGGTCGGTCACGCGAACCTGCTGCGTGTCGCTCGACGGGGTGACCGGGATGGAGCCGGCATCCGTCAGCCCGGCTTGTGCGCTGTTGGTGCGCAGACCCAGCGGCGAGGTGGTATCCACCGAGGCGAGGAACTCGAAGGTCGCGGTCTGTCCCGCGTCGAGCCCCAGCGCTCCGCCGAAGTCCCACACCAGCGTCGAGCCGTTGACGACAGGGTCGGTCGTGAACGCGCCGATGCCCGGCAGCGTCCCACTCGTCGACCCCGGCACGTAGGTGAGGCCTGCGGGCAACGTATCGGTCGCAACAACCGAGTAGCCGCGGGAATCGCCCGTGTTGGTGATCGCCAGACGGAAGCGGGCCTGCTGGCCCGCCTGGAGTTGCGCGTCGCCCACGAGCGACTTGTCGAGCGAGACCCTCGGTGCGCGGGTCGTCATCGTGACCGAGTCCGAGATCGGGCCCGAGACGCGCTCCCCCGTCGCCGGGGCCGGCAGGGAGCGATACTCCGAGACACGCGCGCTGTTGGTGAGCACGGTGCCGCCGGGCACTCCCGCGGCGAGACGCGCGGTATAGACGATCGTCGCCGATGAGCCCGCGGGAATCGGCACGAGCAGGTCAACGGTCGCCGGGTTCGCAACGCCGAAGCTCGCCGAGAACTCGGTGCCCTCGGCCAGCGCCACGCCGTCGATGGCGACGCTGGAGAGCGCCGGGCTGGTGCCGGCAGCGAACAGCTGCGCGGGGAGCGTGTCGGCGAATCGGGCATCGTACGCCGGCGACGTGCCATCGTTGACGATCGTGACCGTGTAGGTCGCAACGTCGGTCGCCGCGAGGGTTGCTCGGCTTGAGACCTTGTCGATGGTGAGGTGCGGCTCCTGGACCGTGACCGTCACGTCATCGGTGACCGTGTGCGTCACTCCGCCCACGAGCCGGTCGTCCCAGGTGAGCTCGGCGGTGTTCAGGATGGTCGTCTGCCCGTCACCGTCCACGCCGGCAGGGAGCCCGTCGAGGGGGGCGCCTCCGGAGAACGTGTCGTCGACGCGCACGCGCAGCGTGAGCGTGAGCGTGGAGACCGGCGGGTTCGTCAACGTGCCCAGGCTCCAGACGACCGGTGTCTGCCCGCCGGATTCGGGACCCACGAGAATCGCGCCGATGGGTGCGGAACCGATGGCCGACAGCACCGTCAGCCCGTCGGGCACGACATCTTCCAGCGAGACGTTGTACGCGGTGGTGGACGCCGGGACCGAGAAGGAGACCTCGTAGTCGAACTCCTCGCCGATGGTCCGGGTCACGTCGCCGCCGGCCACGACCTTGAGAAGCCCGACATCGGCGATGCGGACGGTCGCGGTGTCGGTATCGGCGGTCCAGGCCGCCTCCGGCGCGGCGTCGTTGTAGACGCGCTCGCCCGCCACCGTGCCGGGCATGCTCGTCCAGTCGACGTCTGCCGTGTTGATCTGCGCCGAGCCCGACCCCGCGCCGGGGTCGACGATCGCCTTGTAGTCGACTGTCAGCGTCTGGCCTGGCGCGAGCGTGAGCGCTTGGAAGTCGATCGTGGCACTGGCACCGCTCGTGAAGTCGGCTACGACACTGCCGGTCACGTTACCGAGCGCGCTGTGCACCACGCTCGTGAGCGACGCCGCCGACAGGTCCGGGGCGAAGGTGTCGTCCCAGGTGAGGTCGTAGGCGGTCGCCCAGCCGGTGTTGGTGATCACGGTCCGGTACGACACGATGTCGCCACCGACGTAGGGGCCGGTCGAAGCTTCCGTCTTGTCGAGAGTCAACCGCGGCTGGTCGACGTTGAGGGTGGCCGCCGAGCTCACGGACGTCGGTGTAGCACCCACGAGCCAGTGAAGCCGCCCGGTGTCCCCGATCGTGTCGGTCGCCGTGGGCGGGAACATCGCCCAGCCACCCGAGTCGGTGGTCCCGTCTACCTTCAGAGTGTAGAAGACATCGAACACGTAGGGCGCGTCGCCGGTCGTAGCCGCCGGACTCGAGTTGTCGATGGGGGCCACGAGGTCGAAGCGCAGCACGGCGCCGGGGTTGGGCGCGTCGTCGAAGGTGGCCGAGGAGATCGTCGCGGAGGTCTCGGGCGAACCCGAGACGAGCTGGGTGTAGGCCGAGCCGACCACGTACTGGCTGCCCTCTGCCGCGATGGTGTCGTTCAGGTACGAGCCCGGAAGGACCGTCTCGGCAGGCACGGTCACGCGCAGCCGGTAGACGACGTCGTCACCGATGCGCGCCGGATTGGGCCCCACGATCGACTTCGCGATCGTGGGCGAGGCCACCGTGATGGTGACCGTGTCGGTGTCGAGGACCCACCCGCTCTCCCACGCGGCGTCGTTGTAGCGGCGACTCCCTGCGGGAGTGCCGGGCAGGCTCGACCAGTCGACGTCGGAGTTGTTGGTCAGGCTCGAGCCGGCAGGCACGTTCGAGTCGACCACGCGCGGTGTAGCGGATCGTGATCGTCTGCCCGGGCGCGAGCGAGACGTTGTTGAAGTCGATCGAGAGGTTCGGAGCCGCCGAGAAGTCCGAAGTCACCGTCGAGACGATACTGCCCAGCGCGCTGTGAGTGATGCTCGTGAGCGACGGTGAGCCCAGATAGGCGGGCAGCACGTCGCTCCAGTCCAGATCGTACGCCGTCGACCAGCCGGTATTGGCGATGACCACCTGGTAGCCGACCGGGGAGTTGCCTGCGTACGGGCCGCTTGAGGTGGTGGTCTTGTCGAGCGTCAGGCGCGGCTGGTCGATGTCGGTGAAGACGCCAGCGGGGTTGTAGGTGGCCGTGCGGTCCCGGGGTCCCGCCGCAGTGGTGCTCCAGTTGGCGACCGCCGAGGTGTTGGTGATGCGGTCGGTGGCACCCGCCGGGAAGAACTCGATCGTGCCGTTCTCGCGCACGCCGGTGTAGAGCATCGACCACGTGAGGCGGAAGGTGTAGGGCGTCGCCCGGCCGGTGTTGTCGATAGGCGAAGCGAAGTCCCACGTGAGCGTCGTCGAGTTGTTGACGGCGGTGTTGCCGCGTACCGGGGTGGAGGTGGCCGAGAACGATGCGGGAGCGACCGGACGTGCCCGTCACGGTGGTCAGCGTCGCCGAGCCGGGCACGTAGTAGGCGCCGTCGCGATTGAACGTGTCCACGACGCGCGGCAGATAGGCGATCATTCCCGGAGGCACCGTGATCTCGACGCTCGCGGTGAGAGTGTCACCTACGGTGTAGGGGCCGGCGGGCCAGCTCTTGGAGATCACCGCGGGAGCGAGCTGAACGGTCGCGTCGTCGGTATTCGGGTCGGCGACGTTGGCCGTTCCGGGCACGTTACGGCCCGAGCCGTCCGGTTGCGTGTTGTAGCCGACCGTCGCGAGATCGGTGAGCGTCGCTCCCGCTCCCACTCCCGTGTTGACCACCGAGTCGTACTCGATCACCAACTGAGCTCCCGAAGCGAGCGGCGTGTCGACCGTGGCGGTGTGCAGGTCGATCGTCCACACGCCGGTACCCGAGTTGTAACCGGTGGTGTAGTCGACGCCCGTCACAAGGGGCACCCCATCGAGCGCGATCGCGGTGATGGACGGCGTCGCGGCTCGCATGCCGGCCGGCAACGTGTCGGTGATCAACACGTTCTCGGCGCTCCCCGTTCCCACGTTGTCGATCGTGATGGAGTACCCCACGGTGGAACCAGGCACCAGCGGGCTGGGCTGGCTCTCGACGTCTTTGGTGAGGGTGAGATCGGGCTCGACGTAGTTGAGGTTGGCGAGGTCACGGTCTGAGTACTCGCTGCCGAACGTGTTGATGCCGGTGAGCTTCCAGTGGTTGCCGGTCTTGAGCCCGTCCTGAACCACGGGGACGTCGGCAACGGTCGCCGTGAACGTGGTCTCCCACCAGCCGTCGGAAGACACGTCGCCCAAGAACCACTCAAGTCCCTGTAGCGTGCCGATCGTCACGTTGCGAGGCGTGACGGGATTGATCGGGGGCGGCGAGCCGGTGGCGGGCACGCTGAACGTACCGTCGTAGCTGGGTACGGCGTCGCCGTTGTAGACCGTGCCGGGAGGCAGCCAGTCGGTGAGGGTGATGTAGCCGAGCGCGATATCGGTGCGAAGCGGCGTCGCGCCGTCGGCGGTGTTGAAGCGAACGCGGTAGAGCAGGTCGTCGCCTACTTGGGCGTCGATCGTGTCGGTCCAGACTCCGGCGACGGGATCCCACACCTGCTTGTTGATCGCGGGCAGTCCGGTCGACAGCCCCGCGCTCACCGCGGCAACGAGAACGTCCGCCTCGGAGCGCGGCGGTTTGACCTGGTCGTACCACACGGCCGACATCTCGGCACGGTTGGTCATCGAGTCTCCGGCGCGAACCGGCTGTCCCGCGATTCCCGGTCCCTCCCACGTCGTGTCAACCGTCGCCTGGAAGGTCACGGTGCCCGAGTCGGTCGTGCCCAGAGCCGGCAAGCCACTCCACACGATCAGCGTGGTCCCGTCGGCGTTGGGTGTCACGCTCGTGGGCGCCGGAACGGCCGAGCCGTTCACGTAGGTCATGCCGTCGGGCAGCGTGTCACGCAGCTCCAGCGTGTCGGCGGTGTAGTACTGCGAGGTGTAGTAGTCGAGCGAGTAGTCCACGACGGTGCCGTGACCGCCGGTCGTTGGCGCGCCCGACTTCTCGACGGTGACGTAGGCGCCGGTGACGCTCGCCGACTCGAAGTCCGTGGGTGTGATCGTGGCAGGCAGGGAGCCTCGGTACTGGCTGGAGAGTCCCGCGTCGTTGGTGAAGACCGTCTTGTGCGGGACGATCGCGGCGGTCGCCGGGGCCGATCCGAGAAGTCGTCGTGCGGACGGTTCGTACCGCCGTTGTCGGTGCCGAAGTAGTCGTAGCGCACACCGGCGGCGTAGGTTATCTGGGTGCTCGCGCCGGGTGCCATGTCCCCCAGCGACCACTTGAGCTGCGTGACGCCGGTCGCCGAGTCACGCTGCGGATAGCCGGCGTCGAGCGCCGGCCCACTTGTGACACCGAGGAACTCGAGCCCGTCCGGAATCGTGTCGGTCACAACCACCGAGCGAGACGCGTTGGTGTAGTTGTTCTGCACCTCGAGCGTGTAGCTGTGGTCGCGCGTCTCGGTGCCTGTCGCCTGGTGGATGCCGGTGGTCTGGTTCGCCGTCTTGCGCACGAGGTCGATGGGGATGACGGGAGCATCGTCGGAGTCCGAGCCGGTGAACCATGCCCCGCTGTTGTCGGGTATCTCGTTCAGGCGTCCGTTTGCAAGGAGCGTGAGGAGCTCGCCGACCTCCCACGATGGGTCGCCCGCGATGTCCACTTCGAGTGTGATGGTGTGCGATTCGCCTGGTGCCAGATCGACGAGGTCGAAGAAGGTGACGGTCGTGTCTCCGGTTGCCGCGTTCAACGAGGAGCTCGTTGGCGGCACGCTCGAGTCCGTGATCGTGACCCGCCCGTTCGGGTCGACCATCCCAGAGCCGATCAACGCGTCGAAGGACAGGTTGTAGCCCTTGGTCGTACCCGTGTTGGTGGCGGTGATCCGTATGGTCGATCTGCCGCCGAGTAACGGAGACCCCACGCTCGTTGAGACCGAGAGGGCCGGCGCGGCGGCCGAGGGGCTCGGTTGAGCGGCCTCGAAGCCCACCAAGCCGGTAAGTAGGGCTATCACGAGCCAAACACGCAAAGCGCGCGAGAGCATACTGCGCTCCACGACCAGACCCGTCACAGCTCGCATTCGCTCCCCCGTCGGTGTTGGTCCCGCCGCGCACCACCGCGGCCACTATTCGCCATGTTCACAGTACCATTCTCGACCCCACCGAATCCCGTCTTTGGAACGGTAGCGCCCCCTCACATGCGGGTACGTTCTGTGAGCGGAGTAGTCGGCCCGGTGGCGCCACGCGGCGACGCGAGCCAACCGCGAACGTGCGGACGTTGTGTAAGGGGGCGTTGCCATGCTCAGATTCCGTAAGCCATTTGCGCTCGTTCTGACGGTCATCCTCGTGATGACCCTCGTGGCCCCGACGGCACTGGCCGCCAAGCCGCATTCGCACCACCGGATGGGCGCACTCGCCTATTCGTATGTCGAGGCTTTGACGCGGGTGGTCAATCCCGACGGCTCGGAGACTCTCATCAGGCGCATCGCCGGCACGCCCGCCGAACTGGCGGCGGCCAACCGGATCAAGTGCTGGTTCGCTCAGTCCGGCCTGAAGACGCAGTTCCAGCCGTTCACATACGTCCGACGAGAGGTCACCTACAACAGTCAGAATGTGGTGGGGCTCCTGCGCGCCTCCAAGAAGCACAGAAGGGGACCCGCGCCGCTCGTGATCGTCGGAGCCCACTACGACTGCGTGAGTGCCGGAGCTGGCGCCGACGACAATGCGTCCGGCGTTGGCGTGATGCTCGAGGTCGCGAAGCGCATCGCGAAGTACCGGCCCGAGTACGACATCGCCTTCGTCGCCTTCGGTGCCGAGGAGGTCGGGCTCAAGGGCTCGGAGTACTACGTGAGCCAGATGTCAGAAGCCGACAAGGCCCGTACGATCGCGATGATCAACTTCGACTCGCTCATCGTGGGCGACAAGCTCTACATCCACGCCGGCGCCAACGGCAAGACGTGGCCTCGCGACAAGATGCTGCGCTTGATCAAGCAGCATCGCCTGCCAATCGAGATGCAGCCGGGCCTCAACCCCGACTACCCGGCAGGCTTCACGCCCGACGGGTTCTCGGACTACACCGCCTTCAACCAGGCGGGGATTCCCGTCGTCGCCTTCGAGTCGACGAACTGGGAGATCGGCGACTTGGACGGCTACGAGCAGACCGAGGAGTACGGGTCGTTCTGGCACACGCCCAACGACACGCTGTCCATCATCGAGTCGTACTTCCCGATGAGGCCGATGGTCCGGCTCGAGGCCTACACGGACCTGGTGTTCGAGTTCCTGAAGCACCTCAAGCCGTAAGGCCGGACCCTCGGCACGACCGGCGTGCGCCGAGGGGCGCGTGAATGCCAACGAGGCCCGTCTCCAACTGGGGGCGGGCCTTCGTCACGCGCGGAGCCGCCCGCGTGCCCGATCCCGGCCTATGCCGTCGGCACCACCGGAGTCTGGGTGTCACCAGAGCGCCTGAACAGGTCGCGCACCAGCAGTACCCCACTCACGCCCAACTCGATGATCGCGAGTGCGTAGACCCCGATCGCCGCTGTGACGACGAACCCAGCCCAGCCGGTCGGCTCGATCGCACCGGACGCCAGTCCGGTTGTCTGAGCGAGCAGCTGACCGCCCACGAGCAGGCCCGCCGCAACGCCGATGCCCCAGCCGACAAGACCGCGTCGCGAGTGCGCACGAATCGCGGCCCACAGCAGGAACGCACCGCCGAGGAACACCACCGGGGACAACTCGGCCGGAATCAGCCAGTCGAACAGAAAGACACCCGACCTGATCGACCCGAAGAGCGACAGCCCGAACGTCGCGACGATGGGGAACCACAGCAGGACCGTTCCAGCGACGGCCAATGCCTTCGTGAGAGCATCCTTCTTCATGACTCTCACCCCCTCTTCACTTTGTATGTTCCCGCCCCTCACTATGGTGTTCCTGTGCGGGCGGAGACGTTGCCGCCCCGTTGGCACCGTGCGCGCTTCAGCACTCCGCGGCAACTTCGAAGCGAACGGGAATATCCACACGTCATGGAAGCGGCTCCTCGAGGATCCAGACTCAACCTCGCCGTGCTGGTGGAGATCGCCCGCACGGTTGAGCGACGCGATGCGCTCGCCCAGGCGGTCTGCGCCCATGCGGTCGCCGGCCTCGGCTTGGCGGGAGCGAGTATCAGCGTCGTGCACCACGAGGCTGACGGCGCGCGCCTGGACTCGATCGCCGCCGTCGGGCAGCTCTCCTCGTTCATGGCCGACCTCTCGACTCCGCTCGACAAGTCAACCGACGCAACTCGGACCGCCCTGGGCGGCGATCCGATCTTCGTGGGCAACCCCCACGGCGTTGAGAACGGTGAAGGGAAGACCAACGGCGTCGGCCGGTGGCGAAACGGCTTCGGGGCGCACGCCTATGCGGTTCTCGGCCTGACGGTGCTCGAGGGGACCCTCGGGGTGCTGATCCTCGAGTGGCCCGAGCCCCACCCGTTCGAGGAGGAGGACCGGCGAAACCTCCAGCTGTTCGCCGATGTCGTGGCGATCGTGCTGCGAGCAGCGCCTACAGGCGTCCGAGCCGATGTCGCCGCCACGGGTCCCAAACCAGCATGCGACGATGCCGAACTCGCGGCGTTTCAGATGAACGCTCGCGGCCTGGTGGTTCCCGACGCGGTCGCCTTGTCGTGGAGTGAGCCAGCGGTCGCTCGAGCGTGGACCGCCGTGACGCCGGCACAGCCCGAAGCCGGGTCGGTCGCGTTCGCCGAGGTGGCGGGGGTGGCCGACGGCGGGCTGCTCTTCGCCGTCGGAGCCGTGTCGGCAGGGCCCAAAGGCGGTGCTGCCGAAGCGGTGGCGGCCGGTCACGGCGTGATACGCGCTGCGGCTGCACACGGCAGCTCCCCCGGCGAGGTCCTCGGGATGCTCGGCGGCTCGATGCGCTCTCAGGCGAGTGCCGCGTGGGCGTCGGGCGTGGTGACCGTGCTCTCGCCGGCGACCGGCGCGCTCGAGATCGCCGAGGCGGGGGCGGCCGCACTGCTGATTCTCGGCCGAGACGAACGCTTCGACCTCGTGCTCTCGGACGCACCCCCCGTGGGTGCCGGTAAGGGGGCGCTCCCCTCGCGGCTCCAGTTGCTGCTACCCGGAGACCGCGTCGCGTTGCTCAGCGGAGGACGGATCTCGGCGCTTGCCGACCAGGCGTGCGTCGCCAAGGCGCAGCACATCTTGGAGACGCTGCCCGATCGGGGCGGCTCCGAGACAGCGCGCTCTCTGCTCTCGCTGGTCTGCGGCGAGGGCCTCGCGGCCGCGCTCGTCCGTGCTCGAGCTGGCCTAGCAGGGAGCGGTGGCGCGTTCGAGCTTCTCGGCGACGCTGTCGAGAATCTCGTCGGTCGAACGCCCTCGGAGCTGCCACGCCGACAGTCCGATGGACAGGCCGAGGTCGACTCGTTTGACCCACACGGTATGCCGAGCATCGCAGACGACCTCGTAGGTGGGCGGCGTGAAACGCGCCTCGCAGGCTTTGAGCAGTCCGCTTCCACCGTCGTCGACGTAGGTGACGGCGGGCTCGCTGGATGGAACCCGAGAGTGGAAACGTTTCGTCGATACCCACATGAGGGCGCCTCTCATTCCTGGTCGCGCAGCAGCGCGGCGAC
The DNA here is from genome assembly GCA_963702525.1 of uncultured Actinomycetes bacterium. Classification (GTDB taxonomy): domain Bacteria; phylum Actinomycetota; class Coriobacteriia; order Anaerosomatales; family PHET01; genus CAVPCY01. Next base: position 147,430 of record CAVPCY010000021.1, read on the forward strand.
TGCCGCCAACTGGGCGGCACATCTTAGAGATACCCGCGGTACCAACTCCGAGTCGTCACATGCGAGGCGATCGCACAGATGCTAGGGGCATCCCGTGGGGATTCCTGGGTTGCGGCTGAGGAGTTCAATCGGGCAGCAGCCTCATCCTGTGCGTCGAGCGATCGCAGACGCGGGCTGTCGCCGGTGGCGCGGAGTGTCCCAGCCGAGTAGGGACAGCGCGACCCCGAAGTCGGGGTCACCCGAGTGTAGCACGCTGGTCGCCTTCGCCAGATTCTGGAGGCGTTCCAAACGGTGGTCGGTTTGGGTTGCCAAGCGAACGGCACCTCGTGGGCATTCGAGGGTATGAGTACCCTCGGATGCCCACGACTTCGCACTAGCGCCCACTCGCGCTGTTCGCAGCGGTTGCGGGTTGCGGGTAGGCTCTCCTGGATGCAGGATTGACATACGCGCGTCGAATGGGCTGTTCTGGAGGCCAAGAGTAGTGACTGAAGCGCACGACAAGGAGACGTCGAGCCGCAAGGCTTGGGCTCTGCCCCGCGAAGACAAAGTAGCCATCGTGCTCTTGCTCGTGTTCTCCGCAGTCGTGGGCGGCGCGCTGGTCCGTTGCGGTAGTTCTCCCGAAGAGCCGCAGGCCGTCCGGAGCCAGTCCACCTCCCCAGCCAGTCAGGAGGCGACCGATGCCCTAGGGCAGCAGCCGGCCGATCAGTATCCAGGCATCGGACCAAGGTAGCCCAGGCTCGTCGATCGCGGACGCACGGCTCATCTCGGAGCACATCACGCAGTTGAAGGCCATGCGCTCCGAACTCAGCAGGACCATGGGCGCTTTGAGCAAGAAGGCGAAGTCGAGCGCTGAGGCCTCGCGAAGATGGGACCGAAGATGGGCCGAGCGAAGGGCCCGCTATAGGCGCCGCTATGCGGCAGTGAGAGCCCACAACGCTTCTGAGCGACGACGATACGCCGCCAGCGAGACGGAACGCGCGAACTCCGATGGCCGGTTGGTAGTCGTGCGCACCTACACGCCGAGATACTGGGCGTACCCTTCCAGTCCGAAGAAGCCGGGCCCGCTCAAGGTGTCCGTCGCCTCGGAGACCGCGCGCCTGTCGGCACTCCAGAAACGAGTTGACGCCCTGGAATCGACTATCGCATCGGAGAGCCCCACTGCGCAGTCGTTCGAACCGGTCTACAAAGCCCTGACGGCCACAACGCAGGCGCTCGGCACCACGGTGGACGGTGCAACCCGCGTGGCGCGCACGGCCGTCGTCAAGCGGGGGGCCAAGGGCAGGGTCGTCGATGGTTCAAGGCTCGCAAGGGTGAAGCAAGGCGCGCTCGACGGCTCCTTCGCCGCGCTCGACCAGTCCTACTCCGCCGCGCTCGCGGCGGCGGGGTTGAGTGTCGAGCAAGTCGCAACCGGAACCGTCGACGCCAAGTAGGCTCGACTACCGAACGCGCAGCGCCAATCCGGCCTTGACCGGAGCCGGCAGCAGGGTGTCGTTCCCGACGAACCGCACACGGTGGAAGCGCTTCCCTCGGTTCAGGACTCTGTAGCGATAGGTCGCCTTCCCCGATGCGCTCACTTTGACCTTCTTCAGCAGGATGTAGCGGCTCGAGCCGGGCAACTTGACCTCGAACCGGATGTAGGTGTTGCTGAAGGTGCCGGTTGTCGACTTGAGTCTCGCGTACAAGGTCACGCGGCGACCTCGGCGGATCGACTTCGCGCTGGCCGACAGCACGGTGTTGGTGGGCCGCTTGAAGGTGGCCGAGATGGTGTGGGGCGACTCACATTGGTGAAGGTGTAGCTCCGCGGAGCGCCCTTCGAGACACCGTCGACCTTCACGCTCGCGACAGCGTAGCCGGGGTCAGGGGTGATAGTGACCGTGAGGCTGCCGCCCCTGGACACGACGATCGTTCCTTTGGGAGAGATCCTCCCGTGAGTACCCGCAGAACCGGTGATCGTGTACGTGGTCGTCCACTTCGCGTGCAGCGTCAGATCGGCCGCCCCGACGGTGTCTGCCGAGAAGTCCCACGGATCGGTCAGCGCCGCGTCGGCGAACCAGCCGGCGAAAGCGTGGCCGGTCTTCGTAGGGTCGGACACCGGGGTCGCGACGAGCGAGCCGAACACGATCGTCTGCGCGGCGACGGCTGTGCCGCCGTTGCTGTTGAACGAGACCGTGTAGCCGTTGACGGCCCACTTCGCGTGAAGCGTCAGATCGGCCGCCCCGACGGTGTCTGCCGAGAAGTCCCACGGATCGGTGAGTGCGGCATCGGCGTACCAGCCGGCGAAGGTGTGGCCGGTCCTCGTGGGATCGGGCACGGGCGTTGCCACAAGCGAGCCGAACACGATCGTCTGCGCGGCGACCGCCGTCCCGCCGTGGCTGTCGAAGGCGACGTCGTAGCTGTTGGCCGTCCACCTGGCGTGCAGCGTCGTGTCACCGGTGACGGTATCTGCCGAGAAGTCCCACGGATCGGTCAGGCCCGCGTCGGCGAACCAGCCGGCGAAGGCGTGGCCGGTCTTCGTGGGATCGGGCACCGGGGTCTGGACCAACGAACCGAACGCCACCGTCTGGCTGCCCACCGGCGAGCCGCCGTTGCTGCTGAACGAGACCTGGTGCATGTCGGTGCGCGAAGCTCGCCGTCACGTCGAGGTCCGCGGTCACGCCCGTGTCGGTGCGCTCGGGGGTGGTCAGCCCGTCAGACCAGCCCGCGAAGTGGTGACCGGCGTCGGGGATGGCGGTCACGGCGCTGCCGTCGGCGCCGTGTCCACCGTTTGCGGGCTCGTGCCGACAACCGTGCCGCCCGCGCTCGCGCGGTAGGTCAGCGGTAGGTGTCGATGGCGAAGGCGGCCTCGATCGTGTGGGGCGAGACCACGTCGGTGAAGGTGTGGCTTGCCACCGGCCCGGCCGAGACGCCGTCGATGGCCACGTCGGCGATGTGGAAGTTGGCGTCGGGGGTGATGGTGTAGGCCTGAGAGCCGCCCCAGGGCACCGGGGTGACCCCGGCCGGCGCGACGGTGCCGCCCGCTCCCGCGCTCGCGGTGATGTCGTTGGTGTCGATCGCGAAGGTGGCCGCGATCGTGTGGCCCGGCGCGGTGACGTCGGCAAAGGTGTAGGAGCCGATCGCGCCACGCGACACGCCGTCGACGAGCCACGTCGAGGATGTGGAAGTGGGCGTCGGGCACGATCAGGAAGCTCATGTCGGCGCCGTGGGCCACGACCGGCGAGGCCGGCGAGATGGTGCCGCCCGCGCCCGCGCTCGTGGTGATGGTGTAGGTGTCGGTGTCCCACTTCGCGTGCAGCGTCAGATCGGCCGCGCCGACGGTGTCTGCCGAGAAGTCCCACGGATCGGTGAGTGCGGCATCGGCGTACCAGCCGGCGAAGGCGTGGCCGGTCCTCGTGGGATCGGGCACCGGCGTTGCCACAAGCGAGCCGAACGCGAGTGTCTGCGCGGCGACGGGCGTGCCGCCGTGGCTGTCGAAGGTGACCTGGTAGGTGTCGATGGCGAAGGCGGCCTCGATCGTGTGGGGCGAGACCACGTCGGTGAAGGTGTGGCTTGCCACCGGCCCGGCCGAGACACCGTCGATGGCCACGTCGGCGATGTGGAAGTTGGCGTCGGGGGTGATGGTGTAGGCCTGAGAGCCGCCCCAGGGCACCGGGGTGACCCCGGCCGGCGCGACGGTGCCGCCCGCTCCCGCGCTCGCGGTGATGTCGTTGGTGTCGATCCCGAAGGTGGCCGCGATCGTGTGGCCCGGCGCGGTGACGTCGGCAAAGGTGTAGGAGCCGATCGCGCCAAGCGACACGCCGTCGACAGCCACGTCGAGGATGTGGAAGTGGGCGTCGGGCACGATCAGGAAGCTCATGTCGTCGCCGTGGGCCACGACCGGCGAGGCCGGCGAGATGGTGCCGCCCGCGCCCGCGCTCGTGGTGATGGTGTAGGTGTCGGTGTCCCACTTCGCGTGAAGCGTCAGATCGGCCGCCCCGACGGTGTCTGCCGAGAAGTCCCACGGATCGGTCAGTGCGGCATCGGCGTACCAGCCGGCGAAGGTGTGGCCGGTCCTCGTGGGATCGGGCACCGGCGTTGCCACAAGCGAGCCGAAGGCGAGTGTCTGCGCGGCGACGGGCGTGCCGCCGTGGCTGTCGAAGGCGACCTGGTAGGTGTCGATGGCGAAGGCGGCCTCGATCGTGTGGGGCGAGACCACGTCGGTGAAGGTGTGGCTTGCCACCGGCCCGGCCGAGACACCGTCGATGGCCACGTCGGCGATGTGGAAGTTGGCGTCGGGGGTGATGGTGTAGGCCTGAGAGCCGCCCCAGGGCACCGGGGTGACCCCGGCCGGCGCGACGGTGCCGCCCGCTCCCGCGCTCGCGGTGATGTCGTTGGTGTCGATCCCGAAGGTGGCCGCGATCGTGTGGCCCGGCGCGGTGACGTCGGCAAAGGTGTAGGAGCCGATCGCGCCAAGCGACACGCCGTCGACAGCCACGTCGAGGATGTGGAAGTGGGCGTCGGGCACGATCAGGAAGCTCATGTCGTCGCCGTGGGCCACGACCGGCGAGGCCGGCGAGATGGTGCCGCCCGCGCCCGCGCTCGTGGTGATGGTGTAGGTGTCGGTGTCCCACTTCGCGTGCAGCGTCAGATCGGCCGCGCCGACGGTGTCTGCCGAGAAGTCCCACGGATCGGTGAGTGCGGCATCGGCGTACCAGCCGGCGAAGGTGTGGCCGGTCCTCGTGGGATCGGGCACCGGCGTTGCCACAAGCGAGCCGAACGCGAGTGTCTGCGCGGCGACGGGCGTGCCGCCGTGGCTGTCGAAGGCGACCTGGTAGGTGTCGATGGCGAAGGCGGCCTCGATCGTGTGGGGCGAGACCACGTCGGTGAAGGTGTGGCTTGCCACCGGCCCGGCCGAGACACCGTCGATGGCCACGTCGGCGATGTGGAAGTTGGCGTCGGGGGTGATGGTGTAGGCCTGAGAGCCGCCCCAGGGCACCGGGGTGACCCCGGCCGGCGCGACGGTGCCGCCCGCTCCCGCGCTCGCGGTGATGTCGTTGGTGTCGATCCCGAAGGTGGCCGCGATCGTGTGGCCCGGCGCGGTGACGTCGGCAAAGGTGTAGGAGCCGATCGCGCCAAGCGACACGCCGTCGACAGCCACGTCGAGGATGTGGAAGTGGGCGTCGGGCACGATCAGGAAGCTCATGTCGTCGCCGTGGGCCACGACCGGCGAGGCCGGCGAGATGGTGCCGCCCGCGCCCGCGCTCGTGGTGATGGTGTAGGTGTCGGTGTCCCACTTCGCGTGCAGCGTCAGATCGGCCGCGCCGACGGTGTCTGCCGAGAAGTCCCACGGATCGGTCAGTGCGGCATCGGCGTACCAGCCGGCGAAGGTGTGGCCGGTCCTCGTGGGATCGGGCACCGGCGTTGCCACAAGCGAGCCGAAGGCGAGTGTCTGCGCGGCGACGGGCGTGCCGCCGTGGCTGTCGAAGGCGACCTGGTAGGTGTCGATGGCGAAGGCGGCCTCGATCGTGTGGGGCGAGACCACGTCGGTGAAGGTGTGGCTTGCCACCGGCCCGGCCGAGACACCGTCGATGGCCACGTCGGCGATGTGGAAGTTGGCGTCGGGGGTGATGGTGTAGGCCTGAGAGCCGCCCCAGGGCACCGGGGTGACCCCGGCCGGCGCGACGGTGCCGCCCGCTCCCGCGCTCGCGGTGATGTCGTTGGTGTCGATCCCGAAGGTGGCCGCGATCGTGTGGCCCGGCGCGGTGACGTCGGCAAAGGTGTAGGAGCCGATCGCGCCAAGCGACACGCCGTCGACAGCCACGTCGAGGATGTGGAAGTGGGCGTCGGGCACGATCAGGAAGCTCATGTCGTCGCCGTGGGCCACGACCGGCGAGGCCGGCGAGATGGTGCCGCCCGCGCCCGCGCTCGTGGTGATGGTGTAGGTGTCGGGCGCGAAGGTGGCGGAGATGCTGTGATCTGCGACCACGTTGGTGAACTGGTAGCTGGTCGTCGCCCCGACCGAGACGCCGTCGACAAGGACGTCGGCGACGTGGTAGCCGACGTCCGGGATGATGGCGAACGTCGTCGAGTCTAGGCCGTACCCGACGGTCTGCGCGGTGTCCGGGGTGATGGAACCGTTCGCGACCCGCTGACGGCGTGATCGTGTACTCCTCGGCGGTGGGTTGCACGATGGCGAACAGGGAGAAGCCCGAGGTCTCGCCGAGAACGACGGTGTTCACAGTGTCGACCGATGTGGTGATGTCGGCCCAACCGCCGGCCGTATAGTGCATCAGCCTCAGATCGGCCGGGTCGCCCGTAACCTCCAACAAGTCATACGGAACCTCGACGGGGATCAGGCCGGAAGGTGGCGCAGACGTCTGTAGGTCGAAGACCGAGCTGGGCAGCACGTCGAAGCCCGCAGGTGGCGCCGGAACCGCGGGTGCCACCGTCTGGATATCCAGCGTGTTGCTCGGCGGCGAGACATCTCCCACTGCGTCCACGGCCACAACGTAGCGCCGATGCGTCACCCCCTGCAGCCCGTAGACCCAGTGAGCCGGGGTGGTCACGGTGCTGATCAGCAGCGCGGTATCGGCGTCGTAGACACGGTACTCGGTGGCCGTGTCCACAGGCTCCCAGCTCACCGCGCCGGCGAAGCCGGGCGGGTGCGATACGAACTGGACAGCGGCCGGCCCAGTGATCGCCGGCGCGGCTGGCGCGGCAAAGGCGGTCGATGCCGAGAGGCCGACGATCAGGCATGAGAACACCACGACTGCTGCCAGGACCGGACGCAACAACAGCCGGATCGCATCCGTTGGCGCACAAGCGTTGCGTGCCCTCACGGTGTGCTCACACTCCCCTACAGGAACCGCGCGAGGCAGCGAGTACTGGGTCACGCGGTTGAGAGCATAACTGTAGGCTCATGCCGCGGGCGAGACAAGCGGTCGGACGCCGCCCCTAGCTCCCGCTTGCCTCCCACATCTCCCACGCCCGCTCGATGCGCGCATGCGACGCGTCGAAGCGAAGCTGCGAAGGGTCGAGGTCCCACCGGCCGAGGCGTACCCGGTCGAGCGCGTCGGCATCCTTGAGCACGCGGAACACGTCCCAGCCGCCGTCCGGCTCGGGCAGCCAGGCGGCAGCCAGCTCCGCGTGCGACTCGGAGCCGCAGTGGTGCGTCACGGCGAACAGGGCGGCCTCCAGCACGAATGGGTCTACTTCGGGACTCAGATGCAGTCCCATGCCCGCCACCCGCCCGGCGCTCTTGGCTCCGTGGTAGTAGTCGGCGCCATCGTGGGTGCGCCCGATGTCATGCCACATCGCGGCGTACTGCAAGGCCTCGCGCTGCCACGGCTCGATGCCGAGAACGCTCGCCAGCTCCATCGCATGCACCCACACTCGAAGCGTGTGCCTCACGCCGTGGATGGTGCGCGATGCGTCGTGCCCGTTGGGCCGGAGGAACCACGCAGGATCCACCGCCGGCAGCTTGGCGGTGGACGGCTCGCGCGTTAGGACTTCGACCCAGTGCTCCAAGGCCACGAAAGACCCCTCTCGACGAAGGACACATCACCATCTTCTATCAAGGCGTAGCGAAACGGCACCGGATCCGTATAACCCCGCTCGCGCCATGCACGTACGAAAGGGTCTACGAAGTGCAGCCCCGTGGACTGCCACCTCTCCAGCGTGCCGGCGCGCGCGTACCACTCGAGCGGAGTGTGACCGACGACCTGCGTGGGCCCCGGCAACGGCAGGCAGCTCTCGCCTGGCCGGTACCACAGCGGCCCCGAGGTATCGATTGCGCCTTCGGTGGCGCTCGCGCCGATCTCCACAGTGCCCGCGAACTCCTCGTTGAGCGCGTCGACGAACCGGCGAACCTCAGAGCCGCCGGCCACGCCGTACTCGTACGCGTACTCGTCGGAGACGCCGGCGTGTGTGATCAGCACGCCATCCACTTCAGCGGCGAGCTTCCATCGGCCCGACGTCAGCGCACGCTCCACGTGCTCGGTCACCCGTGGGTCCAGCGCCTCGGGCTCGAGTGGCCATCGAACGAACACCGAGTACTCGTGGTTGCCCACCAGGAACTCGGCGCCGAGATCCTCCAGCAGCTCGAGGCAGCCGAGCGAGTCGCGCCCCACCTCGATCGCGTCGCCAGCGAAGACCAGTCGGTCGCACAGTGAGTTGTAGCGGGAGTGCTCGACGACGGCACGGATGATCGCCGGCTCGCCGTGCGCGTCCGAGAAGACCACGGTGCGGCCTGCGCTCATGCTCATCGTCCACCTCCCGGTTCGTCACCGAAGGGCCCCAGCTCACCCGCCGAGGCCCTTCGCGGTCATCGGTATCGGCTATCCCGGCTGGGTGCTAGGCGCCCTTCTTGACGCTCGCCGTGAAGTCAGTCCAGATCCGCCTGGCGAGCTCATGGCGCTCCTCGTCGGTCATCCTGTCGAGGTTCTCGGGCATCTCGAAGAGCTTGACCTCGGTCGGCTTGCGCTCACTTTCACCCTTAGGCGAGCGCTCGTCCTTCTTCGCACTCATCGCACCCAGCTCCCACTACGCGCTCTTGCCCTTGCCCTCATCGAGGTGGCGCTTCTTCTCCTCGGCGCTCATCTGCTTCCACGCATCGGATCGATGTCGCCGAGAGCCTCGAGCTCGGGGCTGAAGAAGTCCTCGCGCATCGCGCATGCCGTGGCGCCGGTACGCGTGTACGTTCCTCGACGCCTGCTTCATCGCGGCGAGCGAACCGTCGTGCGTCGCGGCGTAGTCGACGGAACGGCCCTGCCGCATGCCCATCTGCTGGCTCGTCACGTAGCTGTCCTGGTTCGCGCCCAGGTAGATGAACTCGTAGCTGGCGAGCTTCTGGCGGTCCTGGATCATCTGATAGATCCGGTCGCTCGTGAACTCGCGGCTCGAGTTCTCGGCACCGTCGGTCATGATCACGAACAGCACCTGGTCTGGCTTGTTCGCGGCCACGAAGTCGTCGGTGACGCGCATCGTGTAGCCGATGGCGTCGTAGAGCGCGGTCATGCCGTCCGGCTCGTAGGTCGAGTAGTCGAGGTCGGGCACCTCTCGGACGGGCACCGCCTCGGCGACGGTCACGAACCGCGTGTCGAAGAGCGTCAGCGTGAAGAAGCGCGTTGCCCTCCTCGCGTGCCTGGTCGTTCTTGAACTCGTTGAACCCGGAGATCGTCGCGTCGCGCACGCTTCCCATCGAACCGGACTTGTCGAGCACGAAGTTGATGAGGATGCTGCGGTTCTGGGCATCGTTTGCGGGCTGCTCGGCTTTCTTGGCCATGTCACACACCTCCTGTCGAATACTCCAGGAATACCACGAGGGTCTGACATCGAACGTCTCCGAGCGGCCGTCTCGCGAGCTCGGTGTCCCGCCTCGCTGTGTACTATACCCATCTGTATATATACTGTCAAGTCAATGTGCAGAGTGGTATAGTCTGCTGGTGGGGAGGTGTGTGCGATGGGCGGCACGAAGGTCGGATGGATGATTCGCGCGGCTCGCAAGCGGCTCGGGCTCACGCTCGAGGACGTCGCCGGGCAGGTCGGAGTGACCCCGGGCGCGCTGTCCCACATCGAGAGCGGTCGGCGTCTGCCCAACCCCAGCAACACGCTGCGTATCGCCGAGGTGCTCGGAATCGAGCCCCGCGAGCTCATGGACGCGCTCGACTACGAGCACTCCGAACGCCGGGAGCGATCGGCCTACGAGAGCCGAGACGCCAGTGGGGCGGTGAGGTCTCGCCCGCCCTCACGCGCGTACTCTGAGCGACCTATCGAGGAGCTGTTCGCAGTGCCCGGCGGCATCGGGCCGGACGCTTTCGAGGACGACGACATCGCCGCCGTCGCCCCGAGCGGAAACATGAACATGCTTCGCATCTCGCCGAGCAGGGCACCGTCGCCGAGGGACCGGGCGCGCTGGTCGGACGACACTCCGCAGCGCCTCCAGGCGCTCGAGCAGCTGGCCGACACCGCGTCCGACGCGATCCGCACGCTTCGCGGCCTGCTCGAAGACGACGACCCGATGGTCCGCAAGGAAGCCCGCCGTCTGCTGCGCGAGCTCGACGTGAGGCTGCCGGAAGAGTAGGCCCGCCGACCCCGAGCGGTCGCGAGCCCTACTTGGGCCGGAACACCGCTACCGCCCGCTTGTCCCCGTTCTTCAGCACGAGCTTGCCCGCACCGTCGATCTCGTAGAATTCGGTCATGCTGAGGGCGATGAAGAAGGCCTTCTCCTGCATCATCGGAGCCTCTTCGCCCGCCGTCTCGGTGAACGTGGGCAGGCCGAAGAGCAGCGCGTCGTCGTTGGGCGTGTTGTACGTCGCCGCGAACTGGTTCACGCCGCCCGATCCGCTGGCTTGGCCGCCGTCGAGAGTCATCACGGTGGTGACGCCCTTCGCGGAGGGCCTGACCTGGTCGATCCCCATGAAGGACTCGAGCACCCACGTGCCCTCGAGATCGGTCGCGAGCTTCGGCGCGCTCTCGCGCTCACATCCGGAGATCAGCAACGTAGCCGCGACCAGCGCCACGACCAGTGCGGCGATGCGCATCCCAACCCTCATCACGGCCCTCCTTGTAGGCTCCACCCTCACGTGCCCGACCCCAACGCCGCTGTGACCTGCTCGACCACCGCGTCGCAGCGCGCCACCGTGCCGTCCCGAAGCGCCACGGCCTCGGCCGCAACCGACTCCACGAAGCCGCGGTCCTCAAGCTGCCCTAGGTTGATGAGGACGTTGAGATAGGCGCCGATCGACGCGGTCCGCGCGCACGCGGCGGCGACCCCCGCATCGGAAAGCGACGGCTTGAAGCCGTGCTCGCCCACAGTCTCGGCAAGCTCGGCCACCTTGGCGGTGGCGCGCATCACCTCGAGCGGGACCATCGTGGCCTGGCGGTTGGCGGCCTCCATCGCGGCCAGGCGCGCCTGCTGCTCCTCGGGCGTCTTCTTGGGCAGCCGCATCGTAGCCATCACCGCATCGTAGGCGGCCGAGTCGCGGTCGACCGCTGCCAGGAGCTCGTCTTTGAGCGCCTGGCCCTCGGCGGCCACTCGGCGCATCTGGGCTTCCTGCTCCCCGTAGCCCTTCTTGCCCACGGTGAGGTTGCCCACCATCGCGGCCAGCGCGGCGCCCAGCGACCCGCACAGCGCGGCGACCGAGCCTCCGCCCGGGGTGGGCGAAGCGGTCGAGAGCACGTCGACGAACTCCCGCGCCGACATCGAGGCGAGCCGGGGCTCGTCCAGTACCGCGTACTCGACGACCTTCTTCTTCGGGTCGAAGGGGCCGAGCTGGTCCAGCCCCAGCGAGAGGACCGCCGCGTCGACCAGGTCGGCCTCGGGCTGTCCTGCCGAGACGCCCTGCTTCTCGAGGTAGTAGCGCCCGGCCATCAGCAGGGCCTGCTTCGGGATGAGCCCCACGAGCTCGCTGCCGGTCACGCGCACGCCCAGCTTCTCGGCCTCGGCGACGCACTCGTCGAAGGCGACGTGCACCGGCGTGACCTTGTAGTTGGTGAGGTTGACCGAGACCTGCGCGAGGCCGTACTCGTCGATGTACCAGCCCGTCCCCTTGACGTGGGTGAGGCGCCCCGGCTCCATGATCTTCTCGCCGCGATCGTCGAGGACGAAGTCGCCGGCGGCGTCCTTCTTGGGGTAGCCGCTCTCGCGGATGACCTGCGCGATCTGCGTCGCTAGCCGCTTGTCCTTGGTGTTGAGGTTGACGTTGTAGGCGATGAGGAACTCGCGCGCGCCTATCAGGGTCGTGCCTGCCGAGGCGTTGAAGGCCGCCGGGCCGAAGTCAGGCGCCCAGTCGGGGTCGGTCAGCTTCTGGGGCAACCCCTCGTACTCGCCCTTGCGCACCTCGGCGAGGTTGCGTCGCTCGGGGCGGGTAGCAGCCTCTTCGTAGAGGTAGATCGGGATGCCCAGCTCTCGGCCCACCCGCTCTCCCACCGAGCGGGCCAGCTCGACGCACTCGGCCATCGTCACTCCCTCGAGGGGGACGAACGGGCACACGTCGGTGGCGCCCATGCGCGGGTGCGCGCCTTTGTGCTGCCGCATGTCGATGACCTCGGACGCGCGCTCGATAGCGCGAAACGCGGCCTCGGCCACCGCCGCAGGCGGGCCAACGAAGGTGACCACGGTGCGGTTGGTGTCGGCCCCGGGATCGACGTCGAGCAGGCGGACGCCCTCCGTCGACTCGATCACCTGCGTGATGGCGTCGATCTTCTGTAGGTCGCGACCTTCCGAGAAGTTCGGAACGCACTCAACGAGCTGGGCCATGTACGGTCTTCCTCCCGTGATCGAGCACCACGCGGCACAAGTGGGGCCCCTAGACGTATTGTGCAGCTTATCCCTCAGACCGCACGCTTGGGCTCGTCAGCGTGCTTGGGCGCGACAGGTATAGCGCGTATTCCCGTACTCGGCCGCCGCCATCGATAGTGACCGCCGAACAGTGGAGTGCCGAAAGGGATCACGAAGTATGCAAGCAGCGCGACGATGACCACAACGACGCCAACGACCCTCAGCCCTCTGTGAGCCCGTGCCTCGGCTCGTGGCTCATCATCGGGTGTCTCGGGGTCTTGTGCCCAGAGCGCATCCGCGACACACCACAACTCGCCCTCATCGGCCAGCAGAGGGAACTCATCTGGCAGGTAGTCGCTGGCCACGTCGAGGTTCAAGCCGTCGCCTTGCATCGAACCGCTCCCTTCGCATGCTCGCTCCACGATGATACCCGCAGGCGGCGATACGGGACGGTCACGCGGGGGACACGCGATTGGTGCGGCCTCGGAGGGCGGCCCCGCGGCGAGTGGGTGTGACTTCGCCGGCACAAAGAGAAAGGGCCAGCCAACTGGCCAGCCCGCCCCATCAGTCTTCTATCGGCAGCTTCGGTCGAGGACTTTAGCGATTTCTTGAACTTTCTTTCGACGACTTCTTTCGCTACACGTTGAAACGGATGTTCATGATGTCGCCGTCGGCGACGATGTAGTCCTTGCCCTCGATCTGGAAGAGCCCCGCCGCCTTCAGGGCCTGCTCGCTGCCGTGCTCGATGAACAGCTCGTAGGGCATGACCTCGGCGCGGATGAAGCCACGCTCGAGGTCCGAGTGGATCTTGCCGGCGGCCTTGCGGGCGTTCATCCCGCGCGTGATCGTCCACGCGCGCACCTCGTCCTCGCCCACCGTGAAGAAGCTGATGAGGTCCAGCAGCCCGTAGGCCGTCCGGATGAAGCGCGCGAGCGCCGACTCGGTCAGGCCCAGGTCCTGCAGGAAGGCCGCTTGGTCTGCGGCATCGAGCGCGGCGATCTCCGCCTCGACGCTCGCCGAGAGCGCCAGACCCGCGGCGCCGAGCTCGTCGACGCGCGCTGCCAGGTCGTCGGGAAGCGGGTCGGCGGCCCGGTCCTCGTCGCGGTTCACGACCACGAGCAGCGGGCGGTCGGTGAGCAGCTGGTAGCCCTTGAGGTTGTCGCGATCGAGCTCGTCGGCAGACAGCGTGCGCAGCGGCCTGCCGTCCTCGAGGACGGCCTGCATCCGCTCGAGGCGTTCGCGGTCGGCCGGCGGCGCGTTCTCCTTGCGCGCCCGCGCGAGCAGCCCCTCGACGATTCCGAGATCGGCCAGGACACACTCGTCCGAGAAGGCGGTCAGGTCCCGGAGGGGGTCGGCATCGCCCTCGACCGCCGGGTCCTCGAAGTCGCGCAGCACGAGCGCGAGCGCTTCTTGCTCGCGGATCGTCGCAAGCGATCGCGTCGACAGCCCGCTGCGTTGCGCCCCGTGCTCGCCGGGCACGTCACAGAAGGTCACCTCGGCGTAGATCGTCTTCTTCGGGTTGAACATGCCGGAGAGCCGATCGATGCGCTCGTCGGGCACGCGCACGGTCCCGAGCCGCACTTCGCCGCCGTAGCCGACCGGCACGTTCAGGCCGGTCATCGTGTTGAACACCGTGGTCTTGCCCGAGCCGGCGAAGCCGACGAGTCCTATCTTCAACTCAACCTCACATCTCTGCGCGGAGCTAGCGTTGCGATTCCGAGAAGTACCTGCATGCCGGCACTCCCTGCTCGCGTGACGAGTAGTAGGTGCCCGATTCGATCGAGCATGTGGCATGGGGTCTGGTCTTGTTCACCGCGATCTTGGCCCCAACACCAGTCTACCGTGAGGGTTCGGAGTCTCACGCCTCGAGTTCCTTCGCCCTCGCAGCGATGCGCTCCAGTCCCGCGCGCACCTCGTCGGTCACATACTGCGCCGCCCGCACCTCCCCCGAGTCCAGCCCGAGCAGCGCCACCTGCTCCGGCCCCTTCTCCGTGCACAGGATCGTCGCCAAGTCGGCTTCGAGGCCAACAGCGGAGCCCCGTGCGGCGATACTGCGCTCGTAGAGCTTGCCCGCGATCTTGGCGCGCAGCGTCCGCACGCTCCATCGCTCGTGGACCGCAAAGGCCGCGTAGAAGTCGCGTTTCTGCAGCTCGGTGATAGTGAGGAGTTCAGTGAGGTGGCTCCAGCTCAATTTGGGCGACAGTGTCGCGCATTTCTCAGAATCGGGTAGCCACCCAGCCAGGTGCATCATCCGTTCGATGTTGCGCCGGCTCCACCCTCGCCCGTAGCGCGCAGTCAGCCGCTCGCCGAGTCGCTTCACCGCCCGCTGGCCGTACTCCGCTCGCTCCCCGCCGAGAACCTCCTCGCGAACCCGTTTGCCGACACTCCAGTACAGCATCACAAGTTCGCTGTTGACCGAAGTGGCCGCCCGCCGACGTGCACCGTCGATGAGACCCGCTACGTCGCCGAAGAGCGCGGCGTCCGACCGAGGTGGTCGTAGTCAGATCGTCGTCCGTCACGTCGCCTCCCGCGTCCCAGCGCACGCCGACTCCGCACGTGCCCCACGACGCTAGAGCGCCACCCCCACCGGAACCTGACCCGAATCCAACCGGCCGGGCAGTGCGCGGTGCATCGCCCCGCCGGCTCCTACTCGCCCTCCCCGATCGCCGCAAGGAACGCGTCGCCGTACTTCTCGAGCTTCGCGAGCCCCACGCCGTGGCACTCGAGGAACTGCTCCCGCGTCCGAGGCCGCCGAGCAGCCATGTCCATCAGCGAGCGATCGGCGAACACCACGTACGCCGGCACGCCCTGCTCGCTCGCGATCTCGCGCCGGAGCGCTCGCAGCCGCTCGAACAGCGCCTCGTCGGCATCGGGAACCGCGAGCGCGCCCCGGCTCCCGCGCGGCGCCTTCTCCCGAGCCGCCCGCTGCCGCGGCCGTGTCAGCCGGATCTCGGTCTCGCCCTCGAGCACGCTCGCGCGCGCTCTCGGTCAGCTTGAGCGCCGAGTACTCGGCGATGTCCTGGCGCAGGAAGCCGCGGTGGATGAGCTGGCGGATGATGCTGCTCCACGCGTCGGCCGAGGTGGCCGCGCCGGCGCCGAAGACCGCGAGCTCGTTGTGGTTCCAGCGGCGCACCTTGTCGGTGTCGGCGCCCGCGCAGCACGTCGACGACGTGGCCGACGCCGAAGCGCTGGCCGGTCTGCTGCACGGCCGCCAGCGCCAACTGCGCGTCGACGGTGGCGTCGTAGAGCTCCGGCGGATCCAGGCACACATCGCAGTTGCCGCAGTCCGCCTCCAGCGCCTCGCCGAAGTAGCCGAGCAGCACGCGGCGCCGGCAGGTGGTGGCCTCGGCCAGGCCGATCATCGCCTGCAGCTTGTGGAGCTCGATGCGGACCTGCTCGGGGTTGCCGCCCGTCTCGATGAGCATGCGAGCGGTGACCGCGTCCTGCAGCCCGTACATGAGCAGCGCCTCGGCGGGCAGCCCGTCACGCCCGGCTCGGCCGGTCTCCTGGTAGTAGCCCTCGATGTTCTTGGGCATGTCGTAGTGCACGACGAAGCGCACGTCGGGCTTGTCGATCCCCATCCCAAACGCGACCGTGGCGACCACCACGTGCACCTCGTCGCGCTGGAAGGCGTCCTGCACGCGGGTTCGCTCGGGCGCAGGGCAGCCCCGCGTGATAGGCGGCGGCTCGTACGCCTGAGGCCTGGAGCCCCTTCGCCACCTCCTCGACCCGCTTGCGGCTGAGGCAGTAGACGATGCCGGAGTCGCCGGGGCGCCCGGCGAGGAACCGCTGGAGTTGCTCGCGCGCCTGGCGCTTCTCGGCGACGGTGTAGCGGATGTTGGGCCTGTCGAAGCCTGCCGAGAAGACCGGCGCATCGGTGAGGTGCAGCCGAAGTCGCACGTCCTCCCGAGTCTGGTCGTCGGCGGTGGCGGTGAGCGCGACGAACGGGACGCCGGGGAAGCGCTCGCGCAAGCCGCCGAGCTGGACGTACTCGGGCCGGAAGTCGTGGCCCCACTGCGACACGCAGTGAGCCTCGTCGATCGCGAACAGGGCGAGCGGAATCGTCTGCAACCGCTCCAGGAACCCGTCGAGCATGAGGCGCTCGGGGGCGACGTAGAGCAGGTCCAGACTCCCGCCCCGCAAGTCGCGGAGTACCGCCGTCGCCTCGTCGGTGGAGAGCGACGAGTTGAGGTACGCCGCCGCCACACCGTTCGCCCGCAATGCGTCGACCTGGTCCTTCATCAGCGAGATGAGGGGCGAGACGACGATCGCCGTCCCCGGCCGATGGAGCGCAGGTATCTGATAGCACAGCGACTTGCCGCCACCCGTGGGCATCAGCACGAACGCGTTGCCGCCGCCGATGATGTGCTCGATGATCTCGCGCTGGTGCGAGCGAAACGACGTGTAGCCGAAGACGTCTCGCAGGGTCGCCGAGAGCGCGTCGGGTGCGACGGGTGGATCGAGAACTGGCGGGTCGGTCACTTGGGCTCCCGGGAGACTAGCGCCTTGATCTCGTCGTCTACCTGGTCGCCGAGGATGGACTCTTGAGCCGCGAAGTTGACTTCCATGTTGACCCGCGCGAGATCGATCAGGTCCTCGTCAATCGAGTAGTCTCTCTCGTCGCGCAGCCAAGCCAGGACCGAGGCGAGGTGCCAGAGTGATGACGAGCCCTCGTGCACGGGAGCGGGGCCGACTGACTTGGAGCTGGAGAGAAGCTTGTAGATGTTCTGCCGCGTCTTGCCAACGATGTTCGCAACCTCGCTGATTTCGACGAAGTCAGGTGTGGCCTCAACCAAGAGCGCATCGGGCAAGACCGACCTCACATCACGAAGGGCGCTCAGGACTGCGCGCTCGGCGGTTTCCGCTTCACGGGTGAACATCAGAGCAAGCCGGCCGGGGATGCCGACACCGATGGTCGCATCGTCGCACCCTGCCTCGGCGAGGCGCTCGACGATCGAGTCGATGCTCTCAGGGTGGGGATCCGAAGATCAGCGCTAGATGCTCTTGCGGATGTCCTTCATCAGCATCATCAGATGTAGGGGGTCCGTCGGAGAAGGTTCGAAGCCGTACCGAGTGTAGAAAGCCCGTGCGCGATCATCGAGGGCATGCACCAAGACGACCCTCGCCCCAATCGTGTGGGCGGCATAGGCAGCCTTGGCAAGCGCTTCGAGCAGGAGTGCCTCGCCGAGCCGCCCTCCCTGCTCGGCACTGTCGACCGCCAACCTGCCGATGAGGACGGCGGGGATCGGCTGCTTGCCTTGGCCCTTGACCGCCCGCGCGGTCGCCTCGGCCGGCTCGACGCTAGCGGCGGCCAAGCTGAAGAACCCGATCACGCGACTGCCGCGGCAGACGACATAGGTGCGCGACTTCTCCGCGGACTGGTCTGATGCCGCTCGGCGCTTGAGGTAGTCATTCAGTGAAGGGGCTCCGCAGTCGAACTCGTCCAGTTGATGCTCGGACGACAGCGCCTCCGGTCCGAAGATCGGGTCACCTGCCACTGAACGGGCTCTCCTTCGCCGCGGCGGCCTTCAGCTCCGCGATCTCGCGCGCCGGACGGTCGAGCGCATCGGTGAAGGCGGCCCACATGTCGGGCGCGAGAGTGAAGCGCGTCTGATCGGCAAGAACGGTCTCCGCGGAACGAACGGCAGCCTGGACCACGAACTGACTCATGCTCATCCGCGAAAGCTCGGCCGCGCGTTCGACAAGGGCCTTTTCCTCTGTCGAAGTGCGGATGCTGAACCGATCCTGCTTGGCGCTCGGGCGCATGGCGGCGACGTGCGTGCTCATCGTTCCTCCTCATTGATGTGTACACATTGTACGCCCACGCAACGCGAGATGTCCACCCAGTGTGCACACAGACCATCGCTCGCGCGAAAGGTGCTAGCTGCCGGCTTGCTGCCGCTGGAAGACCGGCCACTGCTCGGCAATCTTGCGTACGCCGTCCACCGGGCCTCGAGGCCCCCGCTCACGCGTCGCAGCGCCCTCGCCCTCGCGGCGATGCGCTCCAGCCCGGCGCGCACCTCGTCGGTCACGTACTGCGCCGCCCGCACCTCCCCGGAGTCCAGCCCCAGCAGCGCCACCTGCTCCGGCCCCTTCTCCGTGCACAGGATCAGCCCGATCGGCGCCGAGTCACCCGGATGGCGCTGGTGCGCGTCGAGCCAGCGCAGGTACAGCATCATCTGCCCGTAGTCGCCGGGCGCGAGCGGGCGCGTCTTGAGTTCGAGCGCGACGTAGCAGCGCATGGTGATGTGGTAGAGCAGCAGATCGAGCTGGTAGTCACTGCCCGTCGACGGTCATCCGCTTCTGCCGCTCCACGAACGCGAAGCCGACGCCGAGCTCGAGCAGGAAGCGCTGCATCTCGTCGAGGATCGCACGCTCGAGGTCGGCCTCGCTGTGCTCCGGTGGCAAGCCGAGGAAGTCGAGCACGTAGGGGTCGCGGAAGGCGAGGGACGGCTCGAGGGTGCCTGTGGCCGCGAGCGCCGCGAGATCAGCCTCGAGCCCGTCGGCCGAGCCTCGCGCAGCAAGGGTCCGCTCGTAGAGCTTGCCGGCGATCTTGGCGCGCAGAGTGCGCACGCTCCAGCGCTCGTGTGCCGCGAAGGCGGCGTAGAAGTCGCGTTTCCGCTGCTCAGAGATAGTCGAGAAGCTCACTGATGTTGGCTCCAGGTCAATTTGCGCCGACCAGTGGTCGACGCATATTCTCGAGATCGGGTAGCCACTCCGCGAAACGGATCATTCTCTCGATGTTCTGCCGACTCCAGCCCCGCCCATACCGCTCGGTCAGCTGCTCCGCGAGCCGCTTCACGACCTGCTGCCCGTACTCCGCCCGCTCCCCGCCGAGAACCTCCTCGCGAACCCGCTTGCCGACGCTCCAGTACAGCATCACGAGCTCGCTGTTGACTGCGGCCGCAGCGCGGCTGCGCGCGCCATCGATCAGGCCGGCGACGTCGCTCGAACAGCGTGGCATCAGCCGGGGTCGCCGCTGCCAACCCGTCATCCATCCCATCGCCTCCCCGGTGTCGCAGCGCGCACCGATTCGTGTGTGCCGGCAACACTAGTGAGGCGGTCCAACCGAACGCTTCCCAGATCCCTACCGAGCCGCCATCAAGACCGGTCGGCAGTTCGCAGCTAGAGATCCCCCTGGTCCGCGCGGACACCCGGGCAATTCCTGCCTGTACCGAAGAGCGGGGACCCGAAGGGCAAGCAGCCCCTCAGAACGCGTAGGTCAGGCGCTTGTTCGCCTCCGAGATCATCTTGTTCGCGAACAGCAGGTCGATGATCCGGTTGATGTCGCCCTGCGGCAGCTTGTTCTGGAACATCGCCGAGATGTGCTTCGTGAGCGTTAGCCGGGTACGCGGCCGCGCGTTCTTCACCGTCTTTCCCAGCAACTCGACCACTCGCGTGTAGTTCGGCTCGGTCTTCGACGCGCTCTTCGCACCCAGCTCGAGCAGGCTGTTGATGCGCGCGCACTTCAGGCCGCTCTTGTTCAGGTGTCGCAGCAGCGGGTCGAACCCCTTGTCCTTGGAGAGCACGGTGCAGTGGACGTTGCGACTTCGCTCGAGCATGCGCCCGAGTTCGCACGCGATGTAGAAGTCGAGCGCGTTGTTGCCGTTGCCATCGACGCGACGCCAATCGAGGCGGCTTCCCAGCTTCTGCGCCTTGGCCACCAGATCGATCGACACGTTCTTCTGATTCACACCGACGAAGACGATGACGTCGTATCCCTCGCCGAGAAGCCCGAAGTCGAGTTGCTGAACGTTCTCGTAGTCGACGAGCAGTAGCTTGTTGGCCACGTTCGATTCTCCTGTTCTTGGATTCCTCACCTGGCGCGCTCATGGGCGAACGTCAGCCCACGCCGGGTCCTACGTCAAACATCGGCTTCATCGGAACCCGCCTCAAGCCGCGGTACCTCGGTTGCCGGCCGAGGACTGTCCGCTCATGGCCGTCGGGTGTGGGACCCGAAGGGCAGGAACAAGTGCATCTCTCCCAGTTCTCAACTCCGGCGCCCAGGCCCGCCGATACCATCAGTGCGGCGGGAGGAGCAGCCAATGGCAGTAGTCATCGGGACAGCGGGCGGGAGTGCGAGGCGATACGGATGGGCGGGACGGCTGGCGCTGCCAATAGTCGCTGTGCTGATGAATGTGGTCCTCATAGCCCTCGCTGGATGGACTGTAGGCCAGTCTGGCTGGATTCGCGTTGTCGGATTGCTGACTATCGTTGCTGAAGTCGCCTTCTTCTCGTGGAGGGACCGCTCCTGGTACGCTGAGATGCTCGACGACCTCCTCGGCAGTAGCGCATGGATGCAGGGTGCCGAAGGCGAACGCCGAGTGGGAGTCCATCTGAACAGCCTGACGGATGAGTACGTCGTCTTTCACGACTTCCAGACGAGGGACTCCTCCAGCGAGCTGGTCCCGTGGAACGTCGACCATATTGTGGTAGGTCCGACGGGCGTATTCGTGGTCGAGACAAAGATGTACACCGCGCACGAGTACATCCGGCCGCCACAGACGCGACCACCGCAAGGAATGTCAAGCAGGTCAGGCGCAACGCAGTTGAACTGAAGAGGCGACTGGAGAAGTGGTCAAGCGGTGCGCTCTCCGGCCTATTCGTTGAAGCGGTCCTGGTGTACGCGCAAGACAACGCATTCGTCGAGAGACTGAACGAGGGAGCCACTCAGGTTCTGCCACTGCAGTACCTGCTGAAGAACATCATTGGACGGCGCAAGGGTGATTTGAGCCAGAGCAGGCGTACCGGGTAGCGCGCTCGCTCACGACTATGCTGAGCGATGCCCGACAGCGAGAGTTCTCCTCGCAGATACACAGACTAGACGAGCTCTACGCGAAGTGCCGAGCAGCCAAAGGGGACGCGAGCGGGCAAGTCGCCCTCGGTTGCCTTGTCGACGGATTGTCCAAAGTGCGGTGCGCCGCTAGTGCGACCTAGTCGCCAAGCATGGTCGATTCAGGGGCAGGCCGTTCTTGGGGTGCAGCAGGTGGCGCCTTCAGCGGCTGCGACTACAAGCTGAACCTAGAGGAGTAGCCGCCAGTAGTCGAGCGTCGCCCCACCGGTCGGGCGGAGAACCCGAAGGGCTACACCGGAACCACTTCGAGCGCACCCGCGTCAGAGAACGACAGCCCCGCATCAGTCACTGCGTATGTGACGAGCTTCAGGTTCGACCACTCTTGGCTTCGAGCCGGCCTGCGCTGCGTCATGAAGCTTCGCTTCCCAACTTCCGACACAAACTCCGCCACATCGGGCGCGAAGTCAGCCGCAATCAGGTGCGCCGCAATCATTGAGTAGTCGCCATGAGCGTACTCGTCCCGAATCCAGTCCACGTACTTCATAGTCTGCTCGACGTCCCAGCGCGAAGCCGTGTCCTTCTTGAGCTCGCATACCAAGTACTCCGCAATCGTGGGGCGGTACCCCGGAATCCAGCGGTATCCGAAGACATCCATCTTGTCCATGTAGTCGATGGGCTTGAATGGGGAGGCCACAACCTGGTGCGAGAGATAGTCCCAGCGGCCAATCGCCTGCTGTGCACTGGAGCCCTCACGGGTCAGTTGGGCAAGAAGGCCTGCTTCCAGAGCCATCTCGTGTCGCAGCCGGTCTCCATTGCGACAACCGAGGACAACGGACTCGGCGCTAAGCGAGTAGGCGCCCTTGGAGACAAGGTCAGCGATTCTGGAGTGAGTCACCACTTGCCTGTCTTCGAACACGCTCTCTCCCGGCTTCGGGTCGGCCAACGCTGGCTGGTTGGCCTTGTAGATGGCGTTCTTGAATGCCTGGTTCTCTTCATCATCGAACTTGATGAACGACAGCTTCCACATCGCTCGCAGAATCCGGAAGGCGCTCGGCTCGGACGCGAGAACATCATCCATATCCACGCCAGCTGTGAAGAAGTCCGGCGCGCCGCGAAAGACGCACACCCACCGCTGGGACTTCCCGTCTTCAATGGCCTTGTCCCCTACCAACCATTCGGCGGCGTGGGCCTCGCCCGCCGCCTCAACATCCGGCCGTGATGCCCCAGGGAAGTTCTCGAAGCTGGAACTGCCGCCAATCGATATCATCTCGCCGACGCCATAGATGCGACGGTGTATGAAGAAGTACACGTTGTCCCCTGGGCGCATGGTCGCGTAGTCGGCGAATGTCCCTTCCGCTGGACCGCTCCAGATACCATTTCGAGGCTCCCCGACGAGAGTCGAGTATGTTCCAGTCTCCATGCACTCACGCATCGCGTCCTCGCTGTTGACCAGAAACAGGTAGCCTGCCATTAGCTAGCCCTCCGACCCTCGCGTCGCCCCGACCCATTCGGATGCTACCCGTAGGAGGTCCGAGTGACCGCTCCCCGCCCATACGACCCCACCTCGCCGACCTCCATCGTCGCGTTCGCGGAGCGTCTCAGTCGGCCACTCCCTTACGCGAGGCCCTCGGCTGACCGTCCGCCCTGCCATCGACTTCACCTCGCAACAAGGGCGGCTTCGGCAACGCGCTCGAGCGCCACTACTTCGGCTACGAGCCCAACAGCCGCCCGGAACCGGACTTCGCCGAGGCCGGAATCGAACTGAAGGCGACGCCGCTCAAGACCGTCCGCGAACGAAGCTCGTCGCCAAGGAGCGGCTCGTCCTCGGGATGATCGACTACATGGACATCATCTCCGAGGAGTGGGAGTCCAGCTCGTTCATCAAGAAGAACACCCACCTGCTTCTGGTCTTCTACCTGCACGAGGCCGACAAGGACCCGCGGGACTACGTCGTCAAGATCGTGCGGATGTGGGACTTCCCTGCCGAGGACCTCGAGATCATCCACCAGGACTGGGAGACAATCGTCGAGAAGGTGCGCGCCGGCCTCGCCCACGAACTCTCGGAGGGCGACACACTCTACCTGGGCGCATGCACCAAGAGCTCGGATTCGTCGCGTGCGTCGCACGCAGCCGTACTCCGCAGAGCCCGCCAAGCCGCGCGCGTTCTCGCTCAAGGCTTCGTACATGAACACGATCATCGACGACAGCCTCGAACTGAAGCCCGTGGCTAGCAGCCGAAGTGTCGCCGAGGCGTCCGTCTTCGAGGACGCGATCGCGCGCCGGTTCGAGCCCTACATCGGGATGCCCGCAGACGACATCGCGGACCGGCTCGGCCTCCGCACCGAACCCCAGTCCAAAGAGCTACTACGCGCTTCATCACCAAGCGCATCCTCGGCCTCGCGGAGATGATCGCGTCGCCGAGTTCGAGAAGGCCGACATCCAGGTCAAGACCATGCGGCTGCTCCCCAACTGGGCGGCCAAAGGAGGACATCTCGTTCCCGGCATTCAAGTACCTCGAGCTCGTCGAGCAGGAGTGGGAATCGAGCGAGCTTCGAGCGCCTCGCTGTCGAAGCGCTTCTTCTTCGTCATCTACCAGCTCGACACGCAGCGACGTCCCGACACTCGTGGGCACCCGCTTCTGGACGATGCCGTGAGCGACGTGGAGCAGCTACGCGCGCACGTGCTTCGATGAGACGGTCTCGCGCATTCAAGAGGACCGCGCGGAGTACCTCCCGAAGAAGTCCGAGAACCCGGCCGTCCACGTGCGGCCACACGGGCGCGACTCGACGCGACACCATTCCCACGCCGTCGGGTCGATGGTCGTGCAAGAAGTCGTTCTGGCTGAACGGAGCTACATCAAGGACCAGTTGGGTCTCTGAGCTGCTGGGTGTCACACCCCCGAACTAATGTTCGCTTCCGGGCTTGATCTCCGACCCTTCGACCGCGCTAGAATGGAGCCGACCCGCATCGCGGTCGAGTCTTCACCGCCACGACGCCGACTGGCGCTCGTGAGCCACGAAAGACCGGAAGGGAACCATACTGTGACTGCACGCGCGAAACGCGCCTCGAAGGCGCGCCGCAACCTGTTGGTGATGTCGTCGAACTGTTCGCCGGCGTCGGAGGATTCCGCCTCGGTCTCGAAGGCAAGCCCGCCGAGTGGCGCGGCCCGACGACGAGACCCCGGCCCATGGCGCGTCACCTGGTCCAACCAGTGGGAGCCCGGCACCAAGATCCAGCACGCCTTCGACTGCTACGCCGAGCGATTCCCCGAGGGCATCCACTGCAACGAGGACATCGCCGAGGTCGAACCTCGACGAGATCCCCGAGCACGAGCTCCTCGTCGGCGGCTTCCCGTGCCAGGACTACTCCGTCGCCAAGCCGCTCAACCAGGCGCACGGCATCCAGGGCCGCAAGGGCGTCCTCTGGTGGGAGATCCACCGCATCCTCGAGGCCAAGCGCCCGCGGTTCGTGATGCTCGAGAACGTCGATCGCCTGCTCAAGT
This sequence comes from uncultured Actinomycetes bacterium, assembly GCA_963702525.1. GTDB lineage: Bacteria > Actinomycetota > Coriobacteriia > Anaerosomatales > PHET01 > CAVPCY01. The sequence continues at coordinate 171,982 of CAVPCY010000021.1, forward strand.
CGCCCGGCAGCCAGCGCGGGCGCGACTTCGCCATCATCCTCGCGACCATGTCCGACCTCGGATACCTGGTCGAGTGGCGCGTCATCAACGCCGCCGAGTACGGCTTCCCCCAGCGCCGACGCCGCGTCTTCATCATCGGTCGCAGAATCGATGAGACCCTCGCACCGAGGGCTTCGACGGCTTCTCCTGGATCGACCACCGAGGGCGTGCTGGCCAGGTCGCTGCCCTGCACCTCGCCCAACGGCGAAGCCACGCACGCGCCCGACTTCGTCATCAAGGGCGAGCCGCACGAGGTCTCCGAGCGGTTCGGCCACGGCCTCAAGCTGAGCCCCTTCCTCAACGCTGGCGTGATGCTGCGCCGAGAGGTCTGGACCCGCAAGGTGGCTGCCGGCCTACGACGGCCCGTTCGAGCTGCTGTCATCCGTCCTTGTGCCGGACTCCGAGGTCCCCGACGAGTACTTCATCGCCCCCGAGAGGCTCGGCGAATCCGGAGTCGCCCAACCCGGGCACGTGGCGCTACCTGAAGTTCGCCAAGAACGAAGAGCGCGTCCACAAGGGCAGCGGCACGGCATACCTGTACACCGAGGGCGGGCTGCCCTTCCCGGACCCGACGACCGCGCCGCGCGCACGATTCTGACGGGCGAAGGCGGGACCGCGCCCTCGCGCTTCAAGCATGTGGTCGCGACCGCCGACGGCCGCTATCGGCGACTGACCCCCGTCGAGCTCGAGCGGCTCAACGGCTTCCCCGATGACTGGACCGCGGGGATGCCCGACACGCAAGCGCGCGTTCTGCATGGGCAACGCGCTTGTCGTCGGCGTGGTCGAGCGAATCGGGCAGCGTCATGGCGCACGGACCTCGCCGAGATGAAGGCGACGGCCCCGGCAGGGTGACGCCGATGCCTCAGCTGCCACCAAACCCTCCCGCGTCCTCGCCGGCACGCGCAAGACCATGCAGGCGAACCGCGGCAAGAACACGAAGCCCGAACTCGAGCTGCGGCGGCTGCTCCGCGAAGCCGGCTACCCCGGCTATCGGCTGCACTGGAAGAAGGCGCCCGGGCATCCGGACATCGCGTACCCGGGCCGCAAGGTCGCCATCTTCGTGAACGGCTGCTACTGGCACCGGTGCCCGCACTGCGACCCGCCGCATGCCGAAGTCGAACCCCGAGTTCTGGGAAGCGAAGTTCGACGCTGAACCGAGAGCGCGATGCGCGCAAGACCGCAGAACTCGAGAAGGCATGGATGGACCGTAATCACGGTCTGGGAGTGCAGGATTCTGCAGGATTTGCCCTTGATAATCCTGGCGCTTCGCGGGGCGGTGACCAGTGATAGGGCGGTTGCGCAGAACCGGCGCGCCTAAAGCGAGAACCCCAGGCGGCCGATGAACAGGTTGCTGGCCAGGGGGATGCCGCTGAACCCATGTAGGCAAACGCACCGGTATCCGCGGCATCCCCGTACTAGCGCCGCGGACCCATTCCCTACCCCCCCCTGCGCAGACGACCACCGTCTACCCAGCGCGACCTCCGCGAACGCCAGGCCACGAGCTCAAAGCCACGCGCAGCTTCGCCACCGCCCTCTCAACCATCCCCCTCACCCGCTCGAACTCCCCGTTCGGCTCCCCCGTCTCCTCATCGCAGTACAGCCCCCGCCGCACCTCGATCATCACCGACTTCACGCGCGCGTCCCGGCGGTAGTACTCCAGCGGCACCATCGTCCCCGAGAACGGCGTGTCCCGACTCACCACCAGCCCCTCGGCAGTGAACGCGCGCTCGAGCGCCTCGGCCATCTCGGCAGGCGTGTGGAACGGATCGGTCCCGATGCAGATGTCCGGTCGAGGCACCGTCTGGCTCGGCTCGCTCGGAAGCGGCACCGTGGGAAACGAGTGGCAATCCAGGATCAGGCACGTGCCGAACCGCTCGAGGCGCGAGCGAACCAGCGCCGTGAGCCCCTCGTGGTAGGGCTCGTAGAGGTTCTCGATGAAGCTCCGCGCGCGTGGCGTCGTCGATCTCGCGCAGCAGCTCGCCCTGCGTCGAGCGCGTGTAGAGGACTCCCTGGCCCACGGCCGCCATCGGCTCCTCGGCGTCGTCGACGAACCGCTCGGGGTCGAAGATCAGTCGCGGGACGGTGCCGACGAACATCGCGCCGCCGTAGCGCGTCACCCACGAGAAGAGGCGGTCGGCGTAGCCAACCTTCGGGTTGTGCACCCGACACCCCAACAAGCTGAGTCCCTCGGGAGTCCGCTTTGTCGTTCCATACGCCCAATGCGGCCGATATTGACGCACTACATGTTTCACTTGACAGAAGCGATGTCGTCTACAACACTTATCGCGTCCAATACTGACGCTTTAGGTGGTCGTAATGACAGAAGCACGTGCTATCACCAAGAGTCTCGCGCCACTTCTTGAGATTCTCGAACTGGACCAACCGAGAGTCGTCACGACCTCGGACCTGGCCGAAGCGGCAACCCAAGTGGGCCTCGAATGGGCACCCCGCGACATCGCTCGCCGACTACTCGAAAGAGGGTGGCTCCTGCCACTCAGGACACGCGGAGCGTGGGAATTCGCACCGGGGGCCCGAGCAGGGGCCTACGGTGCCGGCGACCCGTTCATCGAGCTCAGGGCCACCCTCAGAAAGCGGCCGAGTTCCCCCTTCACCGTTGCCGCGGAATCGGCTGCGTATCTGCTGGGCCTCTCGAGCCGCCAGCCGGATCCCCAGGTGTTGGGAGCGCCCTCGGGCGTTCGGATGCCGACAGCTCTCGAGGGATTCCGTGTCGTGCGGTGGCAGCCAGTCAGCCCAGTCAAGATCAAAGACGGCCTCCCCACGTGGTCTGTGGAGACGCTGCTCGCCTTCCTCTCTTCGAAGCCGGCCCGCTACAGAGACTGGCCGAACGTCCCCGAGTGGGTTCGAAGCGCCTTCCAGGACGTGGACATTGAAGCGCTCGAGCGGGAACTGGACGGCGAAGCCCGCAGCTCTTGGATGCGTGCCGCATACCTCGCACACAGAGCAGGCGCTCAGGACGCGTCTCAACGCCTCCTCGACGCCGCACCCCAAGGCGCTGGCCCCTACCGCCTTGTGGCGCGTGAGGAGCCGGGCAGCTACTCCGCGCGCTTCGAGATCGTCGACTCCATCGACCGATGGGTGACATCGGAGTGATAACCGAAGGCCACCTCGCCCGGCACTACCAAGGCCAGAAGGGCGGCCGCGGGCCGGCGATCATCGACATCGCCCAAGACCACCTGCTGGCGCACCTAGAACGTGAAGGCGTGTTCGAGCTCGGCATCTCACTGAAGGGCGGCACGTCAGTTCGCAAGTTCCGAGCGGGAAACCAGGGGCGCTTTTCGACCGACCTCGATTTCGCAGGACTGGACGACGCCAGCGCGGAGCTTCTGCTCGATTGCATCGACGGCTCCACAGTCGGACCGTTCACGTTCGGTATCGAACCCATCAACGGCACGCTGCGAGCCAAGCTCCTCATTGCGAGCCCATTCGGCCAGGCCGACGACGTTCCCGCTCGTGTTGATGTCGGCCGCCGTCCGCTATGGCTCGCCCCGAGATGCTCCCGCTCCTACCGCTCGCGATACATCGCACCTATGACTTCGAAATGCCGATGATTCCGACCGCGCGCTCTGAGGAGGTCATCGCCGAGAAGCTCGCGCGCTATCGCCGACACTCACTGGCGCGCGACCTGTACGATCTCGCGTGGTTCGCAGGCAAGGCCGTTTGACGAGTCGTTGGTTCGGGAGATGACTGTGTTGAAGGTCTGGGGCGACGTGGTCCAGGAAGGCCTCGGCGACAAGCCGTTCACTCCCGAAGACATCCTGAAGGAACGCAGCGCCGCCGACTTCGAGCCGGAGGCCATCGGCTACCTCACTCGTCCCGTACAGATGGAAGAGTGGATCGCGCTCGTCCGGAATCGCTTCTCATTCCTCAGCCAACTTGACGAGGACCAACTCGAGATCAGCCGGTGCAGCAAGGGCGAGGAATGGCTGGTCGGTCAGCGAATAGGGGTCCTCAGAGGTGCATGATCAGCGGCGAGCGCCCTTCGGCGCGGCCCGCCTACAGCGAGTCCCGCTTGGTGGCGTCCAGGTCCACCTGGATGCGCTGCCCGTCCTCGGTCTCCATGCGGACCTCTTCGCGCGACTCGTACTCCTCGCGCACCCCCAGGACCTGGCGGAGCTCGGCGCCGTCCGACCTGAACGCCCCGCCGAACCGAGCGCCTCGGACGCTCTCCGGGCAAGGCCGTGGCACAGGCTCGGGATGAACGCGCCGGACCGCGAGAGCGAGGGCTTCCCGGCGAGGCTGCTGAAGGGTCGGGCGGAGGCTGACGCCGGGCGTCTCGCTCGGGCCCAGGGCTGCTTCCTGGGCCAGCTGGCGGGAGACAACCTGGGGGCGCTGGTGGAGTTCGCCGACGAGGCGGGTATCCGCCGGAGCCACCCGGACGGCCCGCGCCGCCTCGTGGACGGGGGAGTCTGGAACATCCTCGCCGGCCAGCCGACCGACGACTCCGAGATGGCCCTTGCGCTGGCCCGATCGATCCTGGAGCGCGGCCGCTTCGAGCGCGAGGCGGCCCTCGAGGCCTACCGCAAGTGGCTGCGCTCGTCGCCTTTCGACGTCGGCGGGACGGTCGGAGCGGCCCTGCGCGACCACCCGAACCCCGGAAGCCAGGCCAACGGCTCGGTGATGCGGGCGGCCCCACTCGGGATCCACGCGGTCGCGCTCGCCCCCCCGCTCGCGGCGGAGCTCGCGCGCCAGGACAGCAGCCTGACCCACCCGAGCCCCGTGTGCGGGGACGCGGCCGCCGCGTTCGTGGTGGCGGTGAGCCACGCGATCCGGGAGGGGGACGGCCCCGAGGCTGCCTGGCGCGCCGCCGTCGAGTGGGCCGCCGGCGCCGGCGCCGCCCGCCTCGTGATCGAGGCGCTCGAGGCGGCGCGGCTCGCCGCCCCGGTGTGCGACGGCGAGAGCCAGGGCTGGGTGAAGGTGGCGCTGCAGAACGCCTTCCACGAGCTGCTGCACGCACCGAGCCTCGAGGAAGGCGTCGTGGCCACGGTGCGGCGGGGCGGCGACACCGACACGAACGCCGCGATCGCGGGGGCGCTGCTCGGGGCCGTGCACGGGCGGGAGGCGGTGCCCGCGCAGTGGCGGGCGATGGTCCTGAGCTGCCGGCCGCTGCCGCCGCGGGCGCGCCGGCCCCGCCCGCGGGCGTACTGGCCGGTGGACGTGATGGAGATCGCGGAGAGGCTGCTGCTGGCCGGCGCGCCGGAGCCGCAGCCGGCGCCGGCGCCACGCGAGAGAAGGCCCGCGAGGGCCGGGAGGGGACGATGAGGCGAAAGGTCGTGATGGTCGGTGTTTTCCTGGCGGGCCTGGCGGTGGGGTCGGGCACCTTCGGGGCGAAGGCGGCCCCGGTGCGCAAGTACATCAACCTCCCGGGGCGCGCGGTGACGCGCGCCGTTCAGCGACGCGGTGCTGGTGGGCGACACCCTCTATCTTGCCGGGCGCATCGGCTTCCTGCCCGGCACCCGCAAGCTGCCGGCCACCGCTGAGGAGGAAGCCCGGCTCGTGCTCGACCAGTACAAGACCGTCCTCGCCGAGGCGGGGATGACCATGGACGACCTCGTCTCCGTGCAGGTCTTCTGCTCCGACGTGTCGCTCTTCGACACGTGGAACAAGGTCTACCCGACCTACTTCGGCAAGGACCTGCCGGCCCGCGCGTTCCTCGGGTCGGGTCCGCTCCTCTTCGGCGCCCGCTTCGAGATGCAGGGGATCGCGGTCCGGCGCTAGACCGCCGGCGGCTGCATGCCGTAGGTCGTCCACTCTTCGCGGGCCGGACCGTAGACGCCGGGGACCTTCAGGCCGGCCTGGCGCATGAGCACGGTCATCTGGCCGCGGTGGTGCGCCTGGTGGACGACGAGGACCTGCAGCGACATCCCACGGGGCCACTTCTCCCCGTACATGTCGTCCTCGACCTCGAGCGTCGCGTCGGTCCAGCCCGAGACCCCTTCCGCGATCGCCTTCGAGGCCGCCTCGTAGGCCGCGACGATCGCCCCCGCCGAGGCCGGCGGGGGCGAGTCGTGGGCGGGCCCGCCGACCTTCAGGCCCGTGCGCTCCATCATCTCGCCGGGTGTCGTCGCGAGGTGCCAGGCCAGGCGGCCGAGCGTGCGGTCGTCCTTCGTGACCGCCTGGCCGAGCGAGGCGTCCGTCAGCGCCCCGAGGACCTTCAGGGTCGACTCCTTCTCCTGCTCCCAAGCCTTCTGGAAATCCGCCACCCGCCGGAACATGGGTCACCTCCGTTGTCGAAGCCCGCGTGGCGCGCAGGGTAGCACGCTCGCACCTCACCACAGCGGCGGCTGGGAGAAGCCGGGCTCCGCCCGGTCGCGCTCCCACAGGCGGTCGCGGGGCGGTACGCGGCGGGGCAGCACGCCCAGGGCGACGAGGGCCGGCCGGTACTCGTAGCGCAGCGTGACGCACTCGCTCGGCTCGCTCTCGGGGTCGAAGCTCACCAGCACCACGGGGTCGTGCGCGCGGTCGCCCCAGCCGGTGCCCGGGTAGGCGCGGGCCTGCGCGTCGGCGTGTCGCTTCGGGGCCGTCCCCTCGGCCGAGTCGCGGGCCGCCTCGTTCGCGGGCGCCGCGCTGCGGCCGGCCGCGTCGCTCTCCGACTCGACGGGCGCGGGGCGTGCCGGCTGCTCCTGCCGCGGGGCCGAGCGCACGAACGCGCGGCGCTCGTGGTAGGCCGCGATCTCGATCCAGCCCATCTTCTCGTTGGCCTTGGCGGAGCGTGCGGCGTAGGAGGCCCGCTCGTCCACGAAGGTGAACTGCCTCACCTCCTGGAGCGAGGTGCGCCAGCCCTGGACGCTCGTCCGCTGCCAGGGGTCGAGGACGTACATGCGGCCGCGGCCCGTCTCGCGCTCGCCGCTGATGGCGTTGAGGCCGTCCACGGTGAGGACGACGCCCACGCGCTCGCCGGTGCGATTCGCCAGAGCGACGGAGTAGCGGCAGCCCTTGCGGGCCTCGATGTAGTAGCGGCCCGAGCCGTCGGGCGCCGGGTAGAGCGCGGCCGCTCGGCCGTCCAGCTCGACGGACACCGCCACCAGCGCGGCCGCCGTCTCGGGAAGGCCCTGGGGGAGGGCGGGGGTGGCCCCCGCCAGGGCGGCGAGCGTCATCAGGAACGGCGCGATCCGCAAGCGGTCCATCTCGTCACCTCGCTCGTTTCGGGCCGGCGGGTGCCGGCCTCTCGACAGCGTTACCGGCGAGCGGGGTGGCGTATTCCCGTGGCGACGGCCGAGAGGGGCGCCCCGGGGAGGCGGTGAGGCGGTCGGCCGGTCAGGCCTGTCGGCGCAGGACGACGAACGTGTGGTCGTCGGCCCGCCGCGCGCCGCCGAGGCTCTCCTCGGCCGCCGACTGCAATGCCGCCAGGAGCGCCGAGGCGGAGCTGCCGCCCGTGGCGCGGACGGCCGCCGCCAGCCGCTCGGGGCCGAGCTCGCTCGCCGCCGCGCGCGCCGCTTCCATGACGCCGTCCGACAGCAGGACGAGCACGTCGCCGGGGCCGAGCGATGTCCGTCCTTCGCCCCACGTGACGTCCGCGAACGCCCCGAGGATGGTCCCGGTCGCTTCGAGGACCTCCTGGCCGTCGCCGGCGCGTACCACGAGGGGCCCGGCGTGGCCCGCGTTCACCCAGAGCACTTCGCCCGTCGTGGTGTCGACGCGAGCGAGGAAGAGGGTGGCGAAGCGGTTCGCGGGCACCGTCTGGCGGAGGTTGTCGTTGACGCGGGCCACGATCCGGGGGAGCGGCTCTTCCTCGCGCCACAGCGCGCGCACCGCGGCGCGCAGCGAGGCCATGAGCAGCGCGGCGGCTAGGCCCTTTCCGGCCACGTCGCCGAGCGCCAGGAGCAGGCCGCCGGCGTCGGGGCTGAAGTCGTAGTAGTCCGCCCCGACCGCGCTGCACAGGCGGCTCGAGCCCGCCAGCTCCCAGCCCGGCAGCGCGGGCGTCTCCTCGGGGAGCAGGCTCTCCTGGATGCGCGCCGCGCCGCGCAGGTCCTCGTCCAGGTGGCGCTTGTCGACGTTCTCCTCGCGCAGCCGCAGGCTCTCCAGCCGGCTCGCCGCGAGGTTCGCGACGGCGGTCACGACGCGCAGGTGCTCCTCGTTGAACGGCGAGGGGTCGGCGGGGCCCTCGAGGGCCACGCAGCCGGCGATGCGCTCGGGGTGCGGCGCGGCGCCGCTGAACCACAGCGGCGCGCAGAGCACCGACCGGACGCTGCCGTCTTCAGCCGCGACGCGCGGCGCGATGAACGCCGCCTGGGTGCGCAGCACCCGCTCGGCGACCGCGGGGTCCAAGGCCACGGGCGGGGGAACGTCGATCGCGCGCACGGCGGCCAGGACCCACGAGGGCGGCTGGCCCTCGAGGAGGGCCACCAGGCCCCGGTGCGCGGGGACGGCCTCGAGGAGGTGGACGAGGAGCGTCTCGAGGAGGACCTCGGGGGAGGGTGTGGCCACCACCGCCGCCGCGGCGCGGGTCAGCACGCCGAGGACCCGGCTCTGGCGCGCCAGGGCGCCGGCCTCGAGGCCCGAGCGCGTGGCGAGATCGGTGATGTCGCGCAGCCGCGCCCCGGCCGTGGCCAGCCCGGGGTCGGAGGGCGCCGCGGCGTCGCGGAAGACGAGGACCCAGTCGGACATCCCGACCTGGTCCCCGTCGTGAAGCGGTTCTTCGCGCTGCAACGCGGATGCCGTTGAGGCGGGTGCCGTTGAGGCTGCCGAGGTCCCGCAGCACCCAGCCCTGCGGCCCGTGGACGATCTCGGCGTGGCGCCGCGAGAGCAGCACGTCGGGCAGGATCAGGTCGCACTCGTGCGCGCGGCCGAGCACCACGCGATCGCCGCGCAGGGCGAAGAACTCGCTCGGCCCGTCCCCCGACGCCAGTCGCAGGTGTGGCACGCCCTCTCCTTCCCCTCGCTACCAGGCGATCCCGTAGTCCTCGCCGTGGTGGCTCGACCCGCCCCACATCGTCCCGTGCGCCCGGTCGAAGAAGACCGCGTTGATGGGGCCGGACGTGATCGGCTCGAACGCCAGCGTGTAGCCCATGGCCTCGAGTTCTTTGCGCACGGCCTCGGGCGTCGAGGCGGCGAGGGTGAGGTGCCCGGGACGCGACTCGTGGGAACCGAAGGTGCTGCGCAGCTGGTGGCTGTTGACGTTCGGGGCTTCCGCCGCCTGCTGGACGTTCATGCCGAACTCGACGACGTTCAGGAAGAACTGGAGCAGGTTCTGGTCCTGGGTGTCGGCGCCCTGGACGGCGAAGGCCAGGTGCGGCTGGCCGTCCTTCATCGAGAGCGTCGGGGTGAGCGTCACCCGCGGCTGCTTGCCGGGCGCGAGCACGTTGTAGGGGTTCTCACGCTCGTCGAGCACGAAGGCCTGCAGGCGCTGGCTGAGGCCGATGCCGGTTCGTCCGGCGATGACCGCCGGGTTCCAGGCGCCGCTCGGCGTCATCGAGACGACCCAGCCCTCGGCGTCCGCCGCGATCACGGACGTCGTCCCCACCTGGGCGGCCTCGTCGCCGGGCGCAGAGGCGACGGGGCGGTCGTGCTCCGGGAGGCCGGTCTTCTCCCCGGGCACCGTGTGCCACGCGTCGAGGAAGCCCTGGAACGGGTTCTGGCCTCCCTGGAAGGGATAGGGGTCGCCGGGCCGGACGTCGGGATCGTTCCGCTCCGCGCGCATCCCGGCGAAGCGCTGCTTCGCGTACTCCTTCGAGAGGAGCCCGGCCACCGGCTCCTCGGGCGGGAAGGCCGGGTCGCCGTAGTAGAAGTCGCGGTCGGCGAACGCCATGGCTCATGGCCTGGTAGACGGTGTGGATGTAGCGGGGGGAGTTATACCCCATCGACTTCAGGTCGGCGTTCTCGAGGACGTTGAGGGCCTGGAGCATCGCCGGGCCCTGCGTCCAGACCGTGAGCTTGTAGACGTCGATGCCCTTGTACGTGGTCTTGACCGGCTCCTCCAGCTTCACCCGCCAGCGGGCGAGGTCGTCCGCCGTGATGAGCCCGCCCTGCTCCTGCGTGCCGCGGACGAGCTCCTGGGCGATGTCGCCGCGGTAGAAGCGGTCGTGGGCGGCCTGGAGCGCCTCCTTGCGGCTCTTGCCCGCGGCGAGAGCCGTCTGCTCCGCCTCGACCAGCTTCCGCAGGGTCGCCGCGAGGTCCTTCTGGACGAACACCTCGCCCGCCACCGGCGCCTCGCGCGCCTCGCCGGCGTGGGGGAGGAACACCGCCTTCGAGTAGGGCCAGCCGGAGAGCCGCTTCTTCTCCCGCTCGAGCGCGTTCGCGAGCTGGGCCTCGATCGGGTAGCCGTCGGCCATCTGGATCGCCGGCTCGAGCACGTCTTTCAGGCTCAAGCGGCCGTACTCGGAGAGCATCGTGATGAGGCCGCCGGGAGTCCCCGGGGTCACGGCGGCGAGCGGCCCGTACTCCGGCGGGTAGGCGAGACCCTTCGCCTTGAAGAAGGCCGGCGTCGCCCCGGTCGGCGCGACGCCGAGGGCGTTGATGCCGATCACCTTCTTCGTGCGGGGGTCGTAGACGAGGGCCTGCGTCTCGCCGCCCCAGCCGAGCGTGTCCCACATCGTGCAGGCGGCGGCGAGCATGGCGCACGCGGCGTCCACGGCGTTGCCGCCCTTCGCGAACACGAGCGCGCCGGCGGTGGCGGCGAGCGGCTTGCCGGTGATCGCCACCCAGTGACGGCCGTGGAGGACGGGCTTCACCGTCCGCGGCGACTGCGCGTGGGCGGTGGCCGCGGCCAGCGCGCCCATGAGCGACGACGAGGAGGACGAGCACGCCCGATCGCATGGGTTCAGCCTCCGTGGCTCCGCCGCCTGGTGGTCGCGCAGCCTGGTCCAATCGGTTGGACGAGGCTACCACGGCCCGGACGCAGATGCGCTTATGATGGGCCGTTTCGAAGGAGACACCAACATGAAGAGCCATTCCGCCCGCCGCGCCGCCCTCCTGGCCGGCGTCCTCCTCGCCGCGCCCGCGCTGGCCGACGAGGGCATGTGGACGTTCGACAACCCGCCGCTCGAAGCAGCTGAAGGAGAAGCACGGCTTCGAGCCGACGAAGGAGTGGCTCGACAAGGTGCGCCTCGCCTCCGTGCGCTTCATGGACGGCGGCTCGGGCTCCTTCGTCTCGCCCGACGGCCTCATGATCACGAACCACCACGTGGGCCTCGGCTGCATCCAGAACGTCTCGAGCGCCGAGAACGACTTCGTGAAGACCGGCTTCTACGCGGCCACGCGGGAGAAGGAAGCCGCGTGCCCGGGCTACGAGGTGAACGTCCTCACGGCGATGGAGGACGTGACGGCCAGGGTGCAGGGCGCCGTGAAGCCGCAGATGTCGGACGCCGAGGCGCGCGAGGCGCGCAAGGCCGTCGACCGCCGCGATCGAGAACGAGTGCAGCGCGCGCACGAAGCTGCGCTGCAACGTGGTGAGCCTGTACCAGGGCGGCGAGTACCAGCTCTACCAGTACCGGAAGTACACCGACGTGCGGCTCGTCTTCGCCCCGGAGCAGTCGATGGCCTTCTTCGGCGGCGACCCCGACAACTTCACCTTCCCCCGCCACGACCTCGACATCTGCCTGATGCGGGCCTACGAGAACGGCAAGCCGGTCGTGCCGGCGTCGTACCTGCGCTGGACGGCGAAGGGGGTGAGCGACGGCGACCTCGTGCTTCGTGTCCGGGCACCCCGGCTCGACCTCGCGGCTCGGAGACGATGGCCCGCCTCGAGTACCTGCGCGACCAGGCCCTGGCCCTTCCGCCTGGAGATGTTCAAGCGCCGGCTCGCCGCCCTGCACGCGTACGCGGCCCTCGGCGAGGAGCAGAAGCGGCGGGCCCTCGGCCAGATCTTCGGCTACGAGAACTCGCAGAAGGCGCTGGGCGGCTACTACGCCGCGCTCCTCGACACGAAGGCGATGGCGGCGAAGGGCGGAGGAGGAGAAGGCCCTGCGCGCGAAGGTGGCGGCGGACCCCGCCCTCGCCGCAGCCGATCGGCGACCCCTGGGCCACGGTCGTCGGGCGTCCAGGAGAAGCTCGCCCCGCGCGCCATGGAGGCGCGGCTCGTCGGCTTCGGCGGATCGCAGCTGCTGGGGATCGCCGGCCAGATCGTGCAGTACGTCGCCGAGGTGAAGAAGCCGAACGAGAGGCGCTACGAGGAGTACGTGGACGCGAACCTCGACTCGCTCCGGAACGAGCTGCTCTCGCCGGCCCCGATCCACGCGGACCTCGAGGTGGTGACGCTCACCGACCAGCTCCAGCTCGCCCTCGACAAGCTCGGCCCCGAGCACGCCTTCGTCGAGCGGCGCTCGACGGGAAGGCGCCGGCCGAGGCGGCGAAGGCGGCCGTCGCGGGCACGAAGCTCCAGGACCCCGCGGCGCGCCAGGCGCTCCTCGACGGCGGGGAGGCCGCGGCTGTGGCCGCCTCGACCGACTCGATGATCGTGCTGGCCCGTCGGCTCGACCCGATGGCCCGCGACACGCGCCGGTTCCTCGAGGACGAGGTGGACGCCCCGACCACCCGCGCGATGGAGAAGATCGCCCAGGCGCGCTGGAAGGCCTACGGGCGGACGGTCTCGCCCGACGCCACCTTCACGCTGCGCCTCTCGTACGGCACGGTGAAGGGCTTCCCGGCCGAGGGCACCGAGGTCGCGCCGTTCACCACCTTCTACGGCCTCTTCGACCGCTCGCTGTCGCACGGCGGCAAGGCGCCGTGGGAGCTGCCCGCGCGCTGGAAGGAGAAGGTGCCCGCGATCGACGGCTCGGTGCCGCTGAACTTCGTCTCGACGAACGACATCATCGGCGGCAACTCGGGCAGCCCGGTCGTGGACCGCGCCGGCGACTTCGTGGGCATCATCTTCGACGGCAACATCCAGAGCCTGGCCTGGGACTACTACTTCACGACGAGCAGGGCCGCGCGGTGGCGGTCGACGCGCGGGGCATCCTGGAGGCGCTCCGCAAGGTCTACGGAGCCGACGACCTCGTCCGTGAGCTGACGGCCCGCTGATCACGGCGGCCTACTTGCCGATCTGCTCGAAGGGCACGTTGAGGATCGGGTACTCGCGCCAGTCGCGGTAGTCGAAGTGCCACCACTCCGACTCGAAGACGGTGAAGCCCTCCTTCTCCATCGCGGAGCGGAGGAGGTCGCGCAGGCGGCGCGGCTCCGGTGCGCCGCCGGCCCAGTCCGGGTAGGCGCGCTCGGTCATCTCGTCGTAGAGGCTCGGCATCTCGACCGCCCTCCCGTCGGAGAGGCGGTAGAGCGTCAGGTCCACCGCGCAGCCCCGGTTGTGCCGCGAGCCCTTCGCGGGGTCGGCCACGAAGTCACGCTTGTCTTTCGGGGTGGCCTCCCAGAAGACCTTCGTCACCCACCACGGCCGGTAGGCGTCGTGGACGAGGAGCCCGTGGCCGGTGTCCGCGAGGGCCCGGTGGGCCCGCAGCAGCGCTTCGGCCGCCGGCCGCTGCAGGAAGGCCCGCGCCTCGTCGTAGACCGGGGTCGAGAGGAAGTTGTCGCCGGTGGCGTACCGGATGTCGAGCCGGATGGTGGGGTCGAGCGAGGTGAGCTCCACCAGATCGACGGGGCGGAAAGGGCCGGCCTCCGGGGGCGGGGAGGCCGCGAGCGCTTCGAGTCGGAGCTCGGCCACGGGACGCAGGGGCGTGATGCGGAAGATGCCGGGCCGCTGATCGGCCCGGACCTGCGGCGAGGGGTGGGCCAGGCAGGCGAGCGCCAGGCCCGCCGCGCCGAGCGCCCTCAGGCTCCGCCGTCGACCACGCTGTTCGAAGGCCGGGCTTGCCAGCGTCATCGCCACCTCCGCTCTTTCGAGGGCTAAGATTGTCGCCCATGGCGTCCCGCTGGCTCTCGGCTTTCGAGTCCGACCTGCCGCGGCTCGTCCGCGACCTCGAGACGCTCGTGCGCCTCGAGAGCCCGAGCGGGGACGCCGCCCGCGTCTCGCAGCTCGCGGCCTGGGTCCACGACACCCTTCGCGAGAGGGGCGTTCCCGCGGAGCTGCGCCCCTGCCCGTCGCGCGGGGACGCCCTGCTGGCCTCGGTCGCCTTCCGGGAGGGGGGCACGCTGCTCCTCGGCCACCTGGACACCGTCTGGCCGGTGGGGACGCTCGCCGAGATGCCCTGGCGGCTCGACGGGGGCCGCGCGCACGGCCCCGGAGTCTTCGACATGAAGGCCGGCATCGTCGTCGGCATGGCCGTGCTGACCGCCATGGTTCGCGAGTCGCGGCCCCAGCCGGTCTCGCTGCTGCTCGTGCCCGACGAGGAGGTGGGCTCGGGAGCCTCCCGCGAGCTGACCCTGAGCGTGGCGCGCCGCCATCGCCGGGTGCTCGTCCTCGAGCCGTCGCAGGACGGGGCGGCCAAGGTGGCGCGGAAGGGCTGCGGCACCTTCGAGATCCGCTTCCGCGGCCGGGCCGCGCACGCGGGCCTGGAGCCGGAGAAGGGTGCTTCGGCCTTGGCCGAGATGGCGCGGTTCGTCCTCTTCCTGGAGAGCGTCGCCGAGCCGGCCAGCGGCACGACGCTCACCGCGAGTGTCGCCCGGGCCGGCGGCGCGACGAACGTCGTCCCGGAAGCGGCGGAGCTGATGGTGGACGCCCGGGCCTGGACGCGCGAAGAGGCCGAGCGCGTGACCGAGGCGATCCGCGGCTACCGCCCGGTCGACCCGGGGGTGAGCCTCTCCGTCGAGAGCGGCTTCGACCGCCCGCCCCTCGAGCCCACGGTCGCTTCCGACGCGCTCTTCGACACGACCCGGCGGCTGGCCGCGGACCTGGGCTTCGAGCTGGGCGCGGCCCGGGTGGGCGGGGCCTCGGACGGCAACCTCACGGCTGCCGCCGGGATCCCCACCCTCGACGGCCTCGGGCCGCGCGGGGGCGGGGCGCACGCCCGCGACGAGCACGTGCTCGTCGCGGACCTGCCGGTGCGGGCGGCTCTCGCTGGCCGCGCTCGTCTCGGAAGCCTAGGCCCGGCCCTCGAGGGCCGCGATCCTCTGCTCGAGCGGCGGGTGCGTCGAGAGGAGGGAGAGGAACCCCTTGCCGCCCGCGATCTTCATCGTGGCGTACTCGGGGTTCGACTGGTCCACCGGGACCTGCTGGGTCATCAGGCGCCGGAGCGCGGAGACCATGCTGCCGCGGCCGGCGAGGGCGGCGCCCCCCGCGTCCGCCCGGAACTCGCGCTGGCGCGAGAACCAGGAGGTGATCATCGAGCCGATGAGGCCGAAGGCGATCTGGGCGGCGATGAAGACGAGCTGTCCCGCGATCATCCCGAGGAAGGACGGCCGGCGGTCCTCGCTCGAAGACAGCGCGTTGCGGGCGATCATGGCCACGATGTGCGAGAGGTAGAGGACGAACGCGTTCACGACACCCTGGAGGAGGGCCATGGTGACCATGTCGCCGTTGGCCACGTGCGCGATCTCGTGCGCCAGGACGCCCTCGATCTCCTGCTTGTTCATGGCCCGGAAGAGACCGGTCGACACCGCCACGAGGCTGCGCTTCTTCGAGGGCCCCGTGGCGAAGGCGTTCATCTCGGGCGAGTCGTAGACCCCGACCTCGGGCATCGGCAGGTTGGCCTGCTGGGCGAGGCGGGACACGGTGGCGTAGAGCCACTGAGCGTCGGCGTCGCGACTGTCGGGGGTGACGAGCTTCACGCCCATCGCCCTCTTGGCCATCCAGCGGGAGATGAGGAGCGAGACGAACGAGGCCCCGAAGCCCCAGACCGCGCAGATGACGAGGAGGGTCCCGTGGCTTCCGGCCGCGCCGAGCACGCCCAGCTGGCCCAGGACGGCCAGGACGATCGAGACCATCACCATGATGGCGATGTTCGTGAGGACGAAGAGGAAGACGCGCTTCACCACGAGAGATCTCCTTGAGAGGAACGCGGTCGGCCGGAGCCGACCCGCAAGAACCAGTCTAGCCGGGGCGCCGGGGCCCCGCAAGGCGCGATCGGCCCCTCAGGCCTCTTCCGCGCCGCCCCGCCAGGCGTGGGCGAAGCCGCGCTTCGAGCCGCGCACGAACGCGATCATCTCGTCCACGAGCGGGTCCTGGAGCGCCGCCATTCCCTCGAGGGCCGGCTCCAGGTGGAGGCCCGATCGCAGCAGCAGGCGGTAGGCCTCCTTGAGCGTCCGCAGCTGGGGCGCCGTCACCCCGGCGCGGCGCAGGCCCACCACGTTGAGGCCGCGGGCGCGCGCCGGGTGGCCGTCCGTGATCACGAACGGGAGGCAGTCCTGGGGCGCGCCGGCGTTGCCGCCGACCATGGCCAGCCGCCCCACCCGGCAGAACTGGTGGATGCCCGCGCCGCCGCCCAGGAACGCCCGCTCGCCGACCTCGACGTGGCCCGCCAGCATGACGTTGTTGGCGATGACGACGCGGTCGCCGATGCGGTTGTCGTGGGCCACGTGCACGTACGCCATCAGGAAGCAGTCGGAGCCCACCACGGTGGCCCCGCCGGCCTTCGTCGAGCGGTTGATGGTCACGCCCTCGCGGATGACGTTGCGGTCGCCGACCACGAGGGCGGTCTCCTGGTCCTTGAAGGACAGGTCCTGCGGCTCGCCGCCCAGGACGGCGCCCTCGTGCACGCGGTTGCCGGCGCCCAGGGTGGTGAACCGCTTGACCACGGCGTGGGCGCGGATCTCGCAACCGTCGCCGATCACGGTGCGCTCCTCGATCACGGCGCCGGGCCCGACGACGACACCCTGTCCGAGGCGCGCGTCCCGGGAGACGATCGCGGTGGCGTGCACGCTCATGCCGCGCATTCTACGTCCGGGCCCGCGCGCGGGGCCAGGCCGGGCGCCCTTGCCCGCGTGGGGCTTCGGTGATAGCAGTCACGCGTGAGCGATCGGCTGGCCGGTGTCCTGCTCTTCCTGCCCGTGCCCCTGGTCCTGTGGCTCTTCACGCGGCAGCCCCTCGGGCCGTGGGCCTCGCTCGGCCTCGGCGTCCTGCTCGTGCTGACGCACCGGCTCTACGCCCGCCCGTTCGCTCTCTCGCGGGCCTCTCGCCGGTGCCTGTGGTGCGGCGGCCCGGCGGGGGAGGGGCCCGCGATCGACGTCGACGAGCCGCTCGGGCGCACGTCCTGGCGCGCCTGCGGCGCGGCGCACGCGAGCGCCCTCGCCCGGACGCTGGGCTGGGCCGCCGAGCGCTCCCGGCTCCTCGCCTTCGGGATCCTCGGCACGCTGGCGCTCTTCCTCTGCCTTTCGGTCGCCGCGGCTCTCGGCCGGCCCGCCTGGCTCCGGGCGGAGGACGCGGTCGCCGTGTTCCGCCTCGGCGTCGCCCTCACGGTGCTGCCCTTCGGGTGGCTGGCGCCCCTCACCGGCCCCGCCGGCGGACCGAAGGGCCGCCTGCCGTTTCCGCTCCACATCCAGGCGCTCCTGGGGACCCTCTGGGTCGTGTGGCTCTTCCGCCTCGTGGGCCTGTGGTGGCTGGTCGCCGCCCTCCTGCACCTGGCGGGCAACCACGGCGTCCGTTCATGAGGCGTGACACGCCGGCGGTCGCCCTCGCCGGCCTCCTCTTCTTCCTGAGCGGGGCTGCGGCCCTCGTCTACCAGGTGGCCTGGCAGCGCCTCCTCGCGCTGCACAGCGGGGTGGGGCTCTATTCCATTGCCATGATCGTGGCCGCGTTCATGGCCGGCCTCGGGATCGGCAGCCACCTGGGCGGGCGCCTCTCGACGCGCCTCGGCGGGGGACGGGCGCTCGGGGCGTTCGCCGCGCTCGAGATCGGCATCTCCGCCTTCGGGGCGGCGAGCACCTGGCTCTACTACGACTGGCTCTACCCGTGGGCGGTCCACCTGCCGTCGCCCTCCTGGCAGGCGGGGCTCCTGCACCTCCTGGCCCTGCTGCCGCCGACCGTCCTCATGGGCATGTCGCTGCCCTTCCTGGTGCGGGCGTCGGTGACCGACGTCGAGGGCGCGGGCCGCCGCATCGGGTGGCTCTACGGGGTGAACATGCTCGGCGCCGCCGCGGGCGCCCTCGCGACGCCCTGGGCGCTGCTGCCGTCCCTCGGGGTGCGGGGGGCGGTGCTCGCCGCGGCCGGCGCCAACCTCGCGGTCGGCGCGGGGGCCCTCGGCCTCTTCGCGCCTGCGCCAGCGCTCGTCCGGGGCTCGCGGAGCGGCTGCGGCCCCGGCGCCCCCGCCCGGGGCGGAGGCGCCGGGGAGCCGGCCGCTCCCGCTCTGGCTGTCGCTCTACGCCCTCTCGGGCTTCGTGGCTCTCTCGCTCGAGATCGTCTGGTTCCGCCTGCTCGACGTCGCCGTGAAATCCACGGCGTTCACCTTCGGCACCGTGCTCGCCGTCTACCTGCTCGGCTCGGCGGTGGGCTCGCTCCTGGGGGCGCCGCTCGTCGCCCGGATGAGGCGCCCACTGCGGGCCTTCCTCCTCGCGCAATGCGCGATCCTCGCGCTCGCCGTGGTGCCGGTGCTGCTCGTGGTGGCGCTTCCGCCCGACACGCGCCGCTTCTCCTGGTTCGTCGAGTACTGGGCGGGCTACGCCTTCTTCCCTCTCGGCCACGACTCCGACCGGACCAACATCGAGCGCCTCTACGTGCAGCTGCCGCTCGCGCTCTTCCTTCTGCCGACGGTCCTGATGGGAGTGTCGTTCCCCATCCTGCAGCGCGCGGTCCACGACGACCCGAAGACCAGCGGCCGCAAGGTCGGAGCGCTGCAGGCCGCGAACATCGCCGGGTGCACCGCGGGCAGCCTGCTCGTCGGCCTCGTGTGCCTCGAGCACCTCGGCACCCCGGGCACTCTGCGGCTCCTCGTCGTCGTCGGGATCCTGTTCGCGCTGGTGGGCATGCGCTTCTACGGCCGCGTCTTCGTGTTTCCGGCCGCCGCCCTGGCCGTCCTGGCGATGGCCGTTCCGGGGCCCGAGCGCCTCTGGCGCCGGCTGCACGGGGTTCCCGCGAGCGTTCCCCTCGTCTTCTTCGAGGAGGACGCGACGAGCGTCGTGGCCCTCACCCCGGACCGGGGGGTGTGGCGGCTGTCGGTCAACGGCAAGGGCAACAGCTGGCTGCCCTACGGCAGTGGCCACACGCGGCTCGGCGCGATGCCGGCCACAGTGCACCCCGCGCCGCTGGACGTGGCCGTGGTCGGGCTCGGGTCGGGCGACACCGCCTGGGCCGCGGCCTGGCGGCCGGAGACCCGTTCCCTCACCGTCTTCGAGATCTCCGGCCCGCAGCCGAGGATCCTGCGGCGCCTCGTCGGGGCGGTGGACCTGGCCGACACGCGCCGGCTGCTGGAAGACCCACGTTTGCAGATTCGCATCGAGGACGGGAGAAAGGCCCTGGAGGCGGGGGAAGCGAAATACGACATCATCGAGACGGACGCCACGTGGCCCGAGACCGCCGGCAGCGGCAATCTCTACTCGGTCGAGTTCTTCGATGCGGGCTCAGGCCGGCTGAAGCCGGGCGGCGTCATGTGCACCTGGGCGCCGACCCCCCGCGTCGTCGCGAGCTTCCGGGCCGTCTTCCCGCACGTCTTCGAGGCGGAAGGCGGTGACATCCTGATCGGCAGCCTCACGCCGATGGCGTTCGAGCCGGAGGCGTGGAAGGCGCGGGCCGAAGGCTCCGCGTCTTACCTGGGGGCGGAGCGGACGAAGGACGTGGTCGAGGCCATGGGGAAGGTCCGTCCCGCGGGCCCCGTGCCGGCGGTCGCAGCGAACCGCGACCTGTTCCCCCGCGACGAGTACGCGGTGAAGTGACCCGGCCGCGCCAGCGGCGCGGCCGGCTCGTCCCGAGCGTGGTTCAAGTTCTGATGCGAGGTATCCGCAGTCGCAACCGCCCGGGCCTCAACGGGCGTCCGCGGCCTGCTTGACCTTGTTCGCCTCGACCGAGATCTGGACCTTGACCTCGTCGCCCACCAGCACGCCGCCCTGGTCGAGGGCTTTGTTCCAGTTGATGCCGTAGTCCTTCCGGTTGAGGGTGGTCGCGAGCTCGAAGCCCATCTTCTCGTTGCCCCAGGGGTCCTTGCCCTCGCCGAGGAACGTGACGGGCAGCGTCACCTGCTTCGTGACGCCGCGCATCGTGAGGTTCCCGGTCACCTCGTACACGTCCTTGCCCGCGGGCTTCACCGAGGTGCTCCGGAAAGTGATCGTCGGGTGGGTCGCGACGTCGAAGAAGTCGGGCGCCCGGAGGTGCTCGTCCCTCTTCGCGTCGTTCGTGAAGACGGTGGCGGCCTGGATCGTGAACTCGACCGAGGAGCTCTCGGGCTTCGTGCGGTCCACCTTGATGGTGCCGGAGAAGTCCTGGAACTTGCCGCCGAGCATCGTGAAGATATGGCGGACCTGGAAGCCGACGGTCGTGTGGGACTTGTCGAACTGGTAGGTGTCCGCCGCGAGGGCGGGGGAGGCCATCGCCAGCATGGTGGCGAGTGCGGCGAATCGGGTTTTCATCTCTGCTTCTCCTTACCTTCTCTTCTTTGGTTCCTTGTTCGTGCTCGTGTCGGGCGTCGGGGACGAAGCCGAGGCCGCCCGCACCGCGTCGAGCAGGCGGACGAGCTCGGCCGTGCGCGAGCGGTCGAGGGGGGCAAGGGCCTGGCGCCCGGCATCGGCCACCGGCCCGTCCAGGCCCGCCAGCAGTCGGCGAGCGGCCTCGGTGGCGTGGCAGAGGACCTGGCGGCGGTCCTCCGGGCAACGCACCCGGCGCACGAGCTTTCTCGCCTCGAGGCGGTCCAGCAGGCGGGTGATGCCGGGGCTGTGCTCGATCATCCGCGCCGCGATGTCGAGGGTGGGCAGGCCCTCGTCACCGGCGCCGCGCAGGATGCGCAGCACGTTGTACTGCTGCAGGGTGATTCCGTGGGCCTCGACCACGCTCGACAGGGCCGTCCGGACGCGGTCCGCGGTGCCGAGGAGGGTGACCACGGCCTCGTCGGCCGCCGACGCGAAGGGCTTCTTCTGCAGGATCTCGTCCCGAATCGTTCCCACGCGCATAACATAACGGATCAGTAGTTGACCAGTCAAGTAAAAAGCCGTCAACGCTGCCGGCAACCCGGGGGGCCTGGGGGGGGCGGGGCCGACGTGGGCCCCGGGCCGCGGACGAGCGTTGCGTCAGGAGAGGCGATACTCGTCGAGCTTCCGGTAGAGGTTGCGCTCGCTGATTCCCAGCATCTTCGCGGCGTTTCCCCGATGGCCGCCGCTCGCGCGCAGCGCGAGCTCGATGTGCGCCCGCTCCACCTCCTGCACCGTGGTCTCCCGCTGCATCGGGTGCCGGTACTGCGTGTACGCGTGTGTCGAGGAGAACAACCAGTCGCGGGACCCGCAGGTCCACTGGATCCGCGTGCACGCGATGGAGAGGGAGAAGGGGGTGGACTTCACGCACTCCGACCCCTACTACGACCCCAAGGAGGTCCCCGAGGAGGGGCGCTTCTACGTTCCCGTGGCCTGCCAGCAGTGCGAGAACCCACCGTGCACCAAGGTCTGCCCGGTCGGGGCCACGTGGAAGGAGAAGGACGGCATCGTCGTCATCGACTACGACTGATGCATCGGGTGCCGGTACTGCATGGCCGCGTGCCCGTACGGCGCCACCCGCGCAGGTCGCTACCCCGCCTGTGTCGAGGTCTGCCCGGTGGGGGCCTGGAAGTTATGGCGTACGCGATGTTCTTCAGCCTCTTCCTCCACGGGGCGGAAGCCTTCAAGGAGTACTACTCCGCCACGGAGCACCCGCTATACACGCGCTACTGGTACCAGGGCCTGGGGGAGCACCAGACCCTCGTCCCCTATGCCTGGTCCGCGGTCGCCCTGAACGTCGTCGCCTTCGCGCTCTTCATCGTCCTCGCCGCACGGCGGAACTGGGTGACCCTGAACCTTTGCTGTCTCGCGGTTTACGCGGGTGTCTACATCGAGAAGGGGATGGGGCTCATCATCCCGGGCCAGACGCCCGATACGCTCGGCGAGATCTACGAGTACTACCCGAGCCTGATCGAGCTGCGGGTGGCGGCCGGCATCTTCTCGGTCGGCTTCCTGGTCTTCACGCTCATGCTCAAGGTGGCGGTCCCGATCGCCGTCGGGGAGTTCCGGTGACCGCGAAGTGCCCCGCGACGTCCTCGACCAGCTGCCGATCGAGCCGGGCCGGGCCTGAGGCGGCCGCTCCGGGGAGGTCCCGGACTCGGCGGCCGGCGGCGCGCGAGGCTAGAATCACCGCGCCGGATCGGTGAGAAGAAGTGACACCCTCTCGACTCGCCCCGGGGCCAGTCGAGAGGAGGCGGGGCGCGCAGCGCCTCAGCGGAGGAGCGGCGTGGGCGAACGTTCCGAAGGCAGCCGCGACTTGCTTCGACGGCTCCGGCGAGTGTTCGGCCTGATCAGACGGATCCGGCCGGAACGCAGCGACGGCGACGTCCTCTGGCACGGGCCCTTCTTCATCCCGCGTGCCGGCGAGTGGTGGCCGACACGGTTTCTCCTCTATCGCAAGGAGCTCTACTGCACGGTCGAGCTGGGCTGGTCGGCGGTCACCCTCGTGTGGGAGATGGACAGAGGCCGCGTCCGCTTCGAGGCCGAGCGTTCCTGGAGCGGGGCGTGTTCGAGCGACTCGCAGCTCTGGGGCCGGGTCTTCGGGCAGGTGGAGCGACGGTTGGCGGCAGCGCTCCGGAACCCGGCCGCGTACAACCGACGCGTGGCGCGCCGGCTGCCTGCGCGCGCCCGGACGGGGCGGATCAAGCGAAGACTCACGTGGCCCGGAGGAAGCCGCCCGCCGCTGACCGCCCGCGAGCTTCGGGCGCTGGTGTCCGCGGTCGAGCCGGGAAAGCGGCCGGAGCCCTGGCGCCGCCTCAGCCTCCGCCGCTACCTCGAGACGGCGGCCATCGCGTACGACGCAGCGCTTCCGGAGCTGCGGCCGCTCACCCCGAGGAAGAAGTACCAGAGCAAGGCCGACCAGCGGCATGGCGGCCTCCTCGATCTCCGGCCGACCGACGCCCGGGCCTTCGAGGCCTGGTACGACAGCCGGGACTGGCTCGGCGCCCATCCATGGGAGATCGTGTTCGGACACCCGCACGGGATCCTGCTGTCGCCCCATCACGCCGCCGGGGCGTGGCGCTTCTTCCTGAGCGTGGACGCGCTCGGCCTCTATCGCGACGCGGCGCGAATGGCGATCGCTCTGGCGGCGGCCGGCGTGCCGTTCGAGCTGACCCGGGCCGCGGACGTGGTCGCGGCCCTGCGTGGCGAAGACTGGATCGAGATCGGGCCCTTTCGCGGACAGATGACGCTCAATGAACTGGAGGAGCGCCGACGAGGTGCCACGTCCCAGGTCTCCTGGGACGACCCTCCCTGCCTCGCGGCCGTTCGCTGAGTCGAGCCGGCCGGCGAATTCCCCGCGGCGCCCCGACTACGAGGCGGGCTACCGCACCCGACCGCGAGCGGCGACGTCCAGCACCGTCTCGACGCGGCTGCCGCTGACGCCGACCAGCCGGTCGTGGAGGTTCGCGACCACGCAGGCGTGGTTGGGCAGGATGCGCACGCGCTCGCCGACCCGGAAGACCTCGCCCGCGGCGACCGCGATCACCCCGTGCTCCTCGGAGAGCTTCTCGATCCGGCTGGCCCGGCCCAGCACCTGGCCGTAGCCTCCGGCTCGAGGGCGCAGCGGGTCGCTCGACAGCGTCTTGCTCCCCGCGTCCACGACCGCCCGGTCGGGGACGGGCACGCTCACGACCGTGGCCACGACCGTGAGCGCGCAGTCCTCGAGACGGCAGGTGCCGAGCGCGACCTGGGTGGCGTCGTGGAAGACGTAGTTGCCGGGGCGGCACTCGGTGACGGCGGCGACGCGCATGGCCTGAGCTGCGGTGGGGGTGGAGCCGACCGAGACCTCTTCGATCGGCAGGCCCGCGGCCCGAAGGTCGCTCGCCGCGGCCGCCAGCCGCTCTCCCTCCTGGCGGGCGATCTCGTCCACGCCGGCTTTCGTCTCGGCGAGGTAGCCGTGCCCGGCGTGCGTGAACACGCCTCGCAGGCGAAGCCCGGGCAGCTCCGCCACGGCGTGGCCCACCGCGACAGCCCGGTCGGGCGTCACCCCGACGCGCCCGTACCCGACGTCGACCTTCAGGAGGACGTCCAGGGACCGTCCGGCATCGCGGAAGGGCCCGGCCAGGGTGGCCGCCCCCTCGACGCTGTCCACCCCCACGGCGAGGCGCACGCGGTCCCCCAGCGTTACCAACCGCCGACCCTTGTCCTCGCCCACGACGGGATAGGCGACGAAGAGGTCGTCGAAGCCGGCGTCGGCAAAGACCTCCGCCTCGCCGACCTTGGCGACGGAGAGCCCCCACGCGCCCGCGGCGCGCTGAAGCCGGGCGATCTGCGGGCACTTGTGGGTCTTGGCGTGGGGACGCAGCCGCACGCCCGCGTCGCGGGCCCAGCCGGCCATTCGGGCGATGTTGCGCTCGAGCACGTCGAGGTCGACGAGGACCGCCGGCGTCGAGAGGTCGTCGAGACTCTTGCCGATCACGCGCGCAAGGCTATCACCGGTCCGTGTTTCCGGGGCCCTGAGTCGGAGGCGCGTCCCTCCGGCGCGGAAGTCCTTGTACTGACTGAGGTTGTGCAGGCGACAACGGGCGGTTCCGCCGGTTTCGCCGGATCGGAAGCCACAGGCGAAATGGTGCATGTTGACCAGGCGTGTGATTCATCGGATGCATTTACGTAGTTCATCCAATCCGGCAATCTTCCGCTCCATCACGGGTCGAGCGCGGCCCGATCACATCGACAGTGCACGGACCCGGGCGATGCCCGGTGCCAGAGCAGGGAGGCGACGAGATGAACGACCTCCGGACTTCCGAGAGCCCCGTGGCGACGCCCGACGGTCTCGACCGCCGCAGCTTCGTCAAGGCCGTCACGATGGCCGCGGCCGCGGTGGGCCTGAACGCGACCGCCGCCGCGAAGATGGTGGAGGCGGCCGTCGCGGGCATGAAGCCCTCGGTCATCTGGCTGCACTTCCAGGAGTGCACCGGGTGCACGGAGTCGCTCCTGCGCACGTCGCACCCGGCCCTCTCCACGCTCATCCTCGACCTCGTCTCGCTCGACTACCACGAGACGCTGATGGCCGCGGCCGGCTTCCAGGCCGAAGAGGCGCTCCACGCCGCGATGAAGGCGAACGAGGGCAAGTACATCTGCGTGATCGAGGGCGCCATCCCCACGAAGGACGACGGGATCTACTGCATGATCGGCGGCAAGACCGCGCTCTCGATCGTGAACGAGGTGGCCGAGAAGGCCGGGGCCATCGTCGCGATCGGCTCCTGCGCGTCGTGGGGAGGGATCCCCTCCGCCGACCCCAACCCCACCGGCGCGACCGGCGCGCCCATGATCCTCAAGGGCAAGACCGTGGTCACCCTGCCCGGCTGCCCGGCGAACCCCTACATCTTCCTCGGCACCGCGCTGCAGTTCGTGGCTCTCGGCTCCCTGCCCGCGCTCGACGACAAGGGCCGGCCCACCTTCGCCTACGGCCGCACGATCCACGAGCACTGCCCGCGCCGCGCCCACTTCGACGCCGGCCGCTTCGTCCAGCAGTTCGGCGACGAGGGCCACCGCCAGGGCTGGTGCCTGTACAAGACGGGCTGCAAGGGCCCGGCCACCCACGCCAGCTGCTCGACGCTGCAGTTCGGCGAGGTGGTGGACGCGTGGCCGATCGGCCTCGGGCACCCCTGCTTCGGCTGCACCGAGCAGTCGCTGGCCTTCCGCGTGCCGCTGCACGACACCGTCATGATCGAGCGGCCCACGCCGCCCGACACCTACCCGGGCATCCACGAGCCGCAGGGACACGTCGGCGCCGTCGCGACCGGGATCGCCGGCCTCGCGGCGGGCGCCGCTCTCGGCGCCGGCTACCGCTTCGCGAAGAAGCTGGGGGACGAGCCCTCCGAGCCGCTCCGACCGCGACCCGGGGGTGAAGCCGTGAACCCCGGCCGTCGGCGGGCGCTGCGCGTGCTCGCCGGGACGGCGTCGGCCTCCGCGACGCTCGCGGCGGCCCCGGCGCACGCCGCCCGCGCGCCGAAGACGGTCCCTCCCGAAGCGATGGGCATGCTGTACGACACCACGAGGTGCATCGGCTGCAAGGCCTGCGTCACCGCCTGCAGCGTGGCCAACGACATGCGGCCCGACCGCGGCCCGGACGGCCTGCACCTGCAGCCCCTGGACCTCAACGGCAAGACCAAGAACGTCATCAAGCTCTACAAGGAGGGCGACAAGGTCTCCTTCATGAAGTCGCAGTGCATGCACTGCGTGGACCCCGCCTGCGCCGCCGCGTGCATGCTGCACTCGCTGCACAAGGACGAGACGACGGGGATCGTCACCTACAACCCCACGTACTGCGTGGGCTGCCGCTACTGCCAGATGGCATGCCCCTTCAACGTGGCCAAGTTCGAGTTCGACAAGGCGGTGCCGAAGATCGTGAAGTGCGAGCTGTGCCGCCACCGCGTGGGCGACGCGAAGCTCGCCGACGACGGCGGCTTCAGCCGGTACACGCGCGGCCACGGGCCCGCGTGCTGCGAGGTGTGCCCGCGCGGGGCGGTCATCTACGGCAAGCGCGCCGAGCTGCTGGCCGAGGCGAAGCGGCGCCTCGCCGCGAACCCCGGCGCCTACGTGCCCAGGGTCTACGGCGAGACGGAGGCCGGCGGCACGCAGGTGCTCTACCTGTCCCACGTCCCCTTCGAGAAGCTCGGCCTGCCCGACTACGGGCCGCAGGGCGTTCCCCACACCGCGTACACGATCCAGGAGGGCCTCTACAAGGGCTTCGCCGCTCCCGTCGTCCTCTACGCGGCGCTCGGGGCGGTGCTCTGGCGGAACCGCAAGAAGACCGGCGAGAGCGGGGAGGAGGTGAAGCCGTGAGCAGCCACCCCTCCGTCCACCGCGAGGTCGGCGGGCCCCTCCTGACCGGCTCCTACCGGGCCCTCCTCGCCGTCGCCCTGCTCGGCGGCGTGATGATGCTCTGGCGCTTCGCCGCCGGCCTCGCCGCGGTGAGCAACCTCAACGACGGCTACCCGTGGGGCATCTGGATCGCGTTCGACGTGGTCACGGGCACGGCCCTCGGCTGCGGCGGCTACGCGGTCGCGCTCCTCGTCTACATCCTCAACAAGGGCGAGTACCACCCGCTCGTCCGCCCCGCGATCCTGACGAGCCTCCTCGGCTACGGCCTCGCCGTGCTGGCCGTCACCGTGGACCTCGGCCGGTTCTGGGAGCTGTGGAAGGTGCCGGTCTACTTCTGGCGCTGGAGCCACTCCCCGCAGCTCGAGGTGGCGCTGTGCGTCGCCACCTACGTCTTCGTGCTCCTGATCGAGCTCTCGCCGGCCTTCTTCGAGAAGTGGCGGAAGAGCCCCGACCCGGGCCTGCGGTCCTTCGCCGAGAAGGGCCTCGCCTTCGTGAAGAGGTTCTTCGTCTGGATCCTGGCCCTCGGGATCCTGCTCCCGACCATGCACCAGTCCTCGCTCGGGACGATGATGCTGCTGACGGGACCGAAGCTGCACCCGCTGTGGTTCACGCCCTGGCTGCCGTTCCTGTTCCTCGTCAACTGCGTGATCATGGGCTACGGCGTCGTGGTCCTGGAGAGCCACGCCGCGGCCTCCGCTTTCGGTCGCCGTCGGGAGACGGTGATGCTGGGCCGGCTCTCGAAGGTCGCGATGGGGGTGGCGCTCTTCTTCGTGGCCTTCCGGCTCGTGGACATCGCGCTGCGGGGCCAGGCCGCGGCCCTCTTCTCGTGGTTCGGCGTCGCGGTGCTCGTCGAGCTCGGCCTCCTCGTGGCGGGCGCCTCGTCCTGGTGTCGGAGGCGAACCGCCGGAGCCCGGGCCAGCAGGCCCTCGCGGCCCTGCTGCTCGTCGTCGGTGGCACCGTCTACCGCTTCAACGTCTACCTCGTGGGCTTCCGGCCGGGGGAGCAATGGAGCTACTTCCCGGCGGTGCCGGAGCTGCTGATCACCTTCGGGATCGTGGCTCTCGAGATCGCGCTTTACGTGGCCGCGGTGAAGACGTTCCCGATCCTCGCCGGCGAGCCTGAGCCCGCCCGGGCGTGAAAGGGAGAAGAAAATGGCCAGAATCGTCATCGACCCGATCACGCGAATCGAGGGTCACCTGCGCATCGACGTCGAGGTGGACGGGGGCTCGGTGAAGAACGCCTGGGCCTCGGGCCAGATGTGGCGCGGGATCGAGAACATCCTGCTCGGCCGCGACCCCCGCGAGGCCTGGATCTTCACCCAGCGCTTCTGCGGGGTGTGCACGACGGTGCACGCCATCGCCTCGGTCCGGGCGGTCGAGAACGCGCTGTCCCTCGAGATCCCGCTAAACGCCCAGTACATCCGGAACCTCATCGTGATCGCGCACGCGCTGCACGACCACATCGTGCACTTCTACCACCTCTCGGCGC
>CAVPCY010000022.1:0-60710 GCA_963702525.1 uncultured Actinomycetes bacterium
ACCGAATCGGCGAACGACGCAGGAAAGGGCCTCGCCTCATGGAAGCAAGCGACTACAACGATCCCTTCGAGCGGACCCGAGGAAGCGGCATGCGCGTAGTGCGCCTACTTCTCGAGGGCGACTGCCGCTACGGACTTGCCGACAAATCCACTGTCACCCTCATCAGCGACGAGCCTTTCGCGGCCTGGGAGCCGGAAGGCATCCTTCCGCTCGCCGAGGCGCACCTGCTGCCGCCCGTCGCTCCCACCAAGATCGTGTGCGTGGGGCTGAACTACCGTCCGCACATCGCCGAGATGGGCCACGAGTTCCCCACCGAGCCGGTGCTGTTCCTCAAGCCGTCGACGGCCGTCATCGGCCCGGGCGTGCCGATCCCCATTCCCGATGGGGTTGGCAGGGTCGACTACGAGGCGGAACTCGGTGTGGTCATCGGCAGGCGCACGCACATGGCATCGCGTGACGAGGCCGTTCGCAACGTGCTCGGCTTCACCTGCGCCAACGACGTGACCGCGCGCGACCTGCAGAAGATCGACGGCCAGTGGTCCCGCGCGAAGGGCTTCGACGGTTTCTGCCCGCTAGGGCCGTGGGTGGCGACCGACGTCGATCCGGCGAACCTGCTCCTCGAGTGCTGGGTCAACGGCGAGCTGCACCAGCAGGCGCACACCAGCGAGATGCTGTTCGACCCGTACGAGCTTGTGAGCTTCGCGAGCCACGTCATGACGCTCGTGCCCGGGGACATCGTGCTCACCGGCACGCCGGGCGGCATCGGGCCGTTGAAGTGCGGAGATTCGGTCGAGGTCCGCATCGAAGGTGTGGGGTCGCTCGTGAACCCCGTGTGCACGGCGGCCTGACCCACGGTGCTTCTGCGCGACCGCACCATAGCCCGCGTCACTGCGGCGCGCTTCATCGCCCGGCTTGGCGGCGAGGCCGCGTTCTTCATAGGCGTGTGGGGCCTTGCCGCCTACGAGTTCGACGCGAACCCCACCCAGATCGCCATCCTCATGGCGGTGCTCGCAGTGACCTCGATGATCGGCGCTGCCATCGCCGGTTCGCTCGTCGACCGGTTCGGCCCCCGAACGGTGCTCGTGGGCGCCCAGTTCTTCTACGTCCCCGTGGTCCTCGTCACCGCCTTCGTGGGATCGCTGGAGCAGCTGGTGGGGATGTGCGCGCTGCTCGGGCTTGCCACCGCGCCGATCATGACCGCATCGGGCTCGTTCGCGCCTTATCTCACGAGCGATCCCGAGCGCATCGAGAAGGTCAACGCGCTGTTCGAGGGCGCCGGCGCGCTCTCGTTCGTGCTGGGACCCGCGCTGGGCGCGCTGGTCGCCTCGGCCTTCTCGATCCCGGCGGTGTTCTTCGTCGACGCGGCGCTGACCACCATAGGCGCGGTGCTCGTGCTGCCGGTGAGCACGCCGCCCGTGGGCGGTGGTGAAACACGTCATCCGCTCAAGGAGATCGCCGAGGGGCTGCGCGTGACGTACCGGATTCGGAGCGTGCGCTACTACGTGCTCATGGGCACGCTCATGTGGTTCTCCTTCGGTGCGTTCGGCGCGCTGGAGCCGCTGTTCTACCGTGAGCCGGAAGGCATCCTTCCGCTCGCCGAGGCGCACCTGTTGCCGCCAGTCGCTCCCACCAAGATCGTGTGCGTGGGGCTGAACTACCGGCCGCACATCGCCGAGATGGGCCACGAGTTCCCCACCGAGCCGGTGCTGTTCCTCAAGCCGTCGACGGCGGTGATCGGCCCGGGTGCGCCGATCCCCATCCCTGAGGGCGTGGGGCGGGTCGACTACGAGGCGGAGCTTGGCGTGGTCATCGGCAGGCGTACGCACATGGCGTCGCGCGACGAGGCGATCGCAAACGTGCTCGGCTTCACCTGCGCCAACGACGTCACCGCGCGCGACTTGCAGAAGATCGACGGCCAGTGGTCGCGCGCGAAGGGCTTCGACGGCTTCTGCCCGCTGGGCCCGTGGGTGACCACCGACGTCGACCCGGCCGACCTGCTGCTCGAGTGCTGGGTGAACGGCGAGCTGCACCAGCAGGCGCACACCAGCGAGATGCTCTTCGACCCCTACGAGCTGGTGAGCTTCGCGAGCCACGTCATGACGCTCGTGCCCGGCGACATCGTGCTCACCGGCACGCCGGGCGGTATCGGGCCGTTGAAGTGCGGAGACTCGGTCGAGGTCCGCATCGAGGGCGTGGGATCGCTCGTGAACCCCGTGTGCACGGCGGCCTGACGCAGAGTGCTTCTGCGCGACCGAACCATAGCCCGCGTCACTGCGGCGCGCTTCATCGCCCGGCTGGGCGGCGAGGCCGCGTTCTTCATCGGCGTGTGGGGGCTTGCCGCCTACGAGTTCGACGCGAACCCCACGCAGATCGCCATCCTGATGGCGGTGCTCGCGGTGACCTCGATGATCGGCGCGGCCGTCGCCGGCTCGCTCGTCGATCGGTTCGGCCCGCGGACCGTGCTCGTGGCCGCCCAGTTCTTCTACGTGCCGGTGGTACTCGCCACCGCGTTCGTGGAATCGCTGGAGCAGCTGGTGGGCATGTGCGCTCTGCTCGGGCTTGCCACCGCGCCGATCATGACGGCGTCGGGCTCGTTCGCGCCCTATCTCACCAGCGATCCCGAGCGCATCGAGAAGGTCAACGCGCTGTTCGAAGGTGCCGGGCGCTCTCGTTCGTGATGGGACCCGCTCTGGGCGCGCTCGTCGCCTCGGCCTTCTCGATCCCGGCGGTGTTCTTCGTCGACGCCGCGCTGACCACCATCGGCGCGCTGCTGGTGCTGCCGGTGAGCACGCCGCCCGTGGGCGGTGGTGAGGCGCGTCACCCGCTCAAGGAGATCGCCGAGGGGCTGCGCGTGACGTACCGGCTTCGCAGCGTGCGCTACTACGTGCTCATGGGCACGCTCATGTGGTTCTCGTTCGGCGCGTTCGGCGCGCTCGAGCCGCTGTTCTTCCGCGACGTCGTGGAGACGGGCGTGGAGACCATCGGCTACATGAACTCGCTGTTCGGCGCCGGTATCGCGGCCGGGGCGTGGGCGCTCACCCGTCTGCCGAGCAAGGCGACGAGCGCTCGGGGACTCGCCGTGGGCGTCGCGATGATGGGCGTGTGCGCCGCGATCTACGTCGGGACCACCAGCCTGTGGGTGATCGGGGCCGGTGCGCTGGTGTGGGGTGCGGTGATCGGGGCGGCCGAACCGCTGCTGCGCACGCTCATGCAGATCGACGCGCCCGAAGAGTACGTGGGCCGGGTCATGGGGACCGCGCAGGTCCACCGAAGCGCCGGCGAGATCGTGCCGCTCGCGCTCGCCCCGGGTCTCGCGGCGGCGTTCGGCGTGCAGACCGTGATGATCGCGGGTGCGGTGCTGGCTGCGGTGATCTCGCTCGCGACGCTGCCTCACGCGGCATCCATCGACCGCGCGGGGCGTCAGTCTCGGCAGGTCCGTCTCGACGAGGCGTTCGCGACCGACGACCCGATCAGCCCGCTCACGTAGGCGCCTCGGCGCCCGCTGCAGGCTCCCGCCGCGGCCACGAGCCCGCCGCCCGCCGCGCCCCCCGAACAACCCCTTCCGCTTGTCACGCGCGAACAGCCGTTCGGCTATCCACAGGCACAGCATGTCGCCCCTGCGTGCTATCTTGGGTGCGACATCTTGTGGTTTGTGAGCCTTTCCAGGGGGAGCCGTCCCGTATGCCCGAAGACCGCCTTCGCACGCGCGAGGTGGAGGAGTTGCTCCGTGCGCTTCTCACCCTCGAGACCGCCGATGACGCGTACGCGCTGCTGCTCGACCTGTGCACCGTGCGCGAGATCAAGGAGATGGCGCAGCGTCTCGAGGTCGCCAAGATGCTCTCGGCAGGCGAGCACTACACGGCCATCCAGGAGGCGACCGGCGCCTCGGCCACCACGATCTCTCGGGTGAGCAAGGCGCTCAACTACGGCGCCGACGGCTACAAGCGCGTCTTGGAGCGCCTCGACAGCGCCGGCGCGGGTCAGTAGGCGCGCAGCAGATGTCCTTCGTCCACCTGCACACCCATACCGAGTACTCCCTGCTCGACGGCGCGGCGCGCGTCAAAGAGCTCGTCAGCCGCGCCAAAGAGTACGACATGCCCGCGCTGGCCATCACCGACCACGGCTACATGTACGGCGCCGTCGACTTCTACCGCGCGGCCACCAAAGCCGGCATCAAGCCGGTCATCGGCTGCGAGGTCTACTTCGTGCCGCACAGCCGCCTGAACCGCGACCGCAAGCCCGACCTCTACCACCTGCTGCTGCTCGCCAAGGACAACACCGGCTACCAGAACCTCATGGCGCTCGTGAGCGAGGCGGCCGTGAGCGGCTTCTACTACAAGCCGCAGGTCGACCTCGAGACGCTCGAGCGCTACTCGGAAGGGCTCATCGGCACCTCGGCGTGCATGAGCGGCATCGTGAGCAAGTCCATCGAGCTCGGCCAGCCCGAAGAGGCGCGCCGCTGGGCCGAGGAGTACGCGCGCATCTTCGCTCCGGGCGACTTCTACCTCGAGATCCAGAACCAGAACATCGTCGCCGACAACGGCGTGTCGCAGCCGCAGATCAACGCCGCGATCGCGCAGATGGGCTCGGAGCTGGGGCTGCCGCTCGTGGCCACCAACGACATCCACTACCTCTCGCGCGACGACGCGAAGATGCAAGACCTGCTGCTGTGCATCAACACCAACTCCACCGTCGACCAGCCCGGCCGCATGAAGTTCTCCTGCGACGAGTTCTACCTCAAGAGCGCCGAGGAGATGGCCGAGGCGCTGGGCGACTACCCCGAGGCGATGGCCAACACGCTCGCCATCGCCGAGAAGTGCAACGTCGAGATGGAGTTCGGCAAGATCATCCTGCCGGCGTTCGAGGTCCCCGAGGAGCACACCACCGAGAGCTACCTGCGCGCGAAGTGCATCGAGGGGCTCAAGGTCCGCTACGGCGATCCCGTGCCGGTAGAAGTCCTCGAGCGGCTCGACTACGAGCTCTCGGTCGTCGCCCCCAAGGGCATCGCCGCGTACTTCCTCATCGTGGCCGACTTCACGCAGTGGGCGAAGGACAACGGCGTGCGGGTGGGTCCCGGCCGAGGCAGCGCCGCGGGCTCGATCATCGCGTACTCGCTGGGCATCACCAGTCTCGACCCCATCAAGGAGGGGCTGCTCTTCGAGCGGTTCCTGAACCCCGAGCGCACCGAGATGCCCGATATCGACATGGACTTCGACGACGACGGGCGCGGCAAGGTCATCGACTACGTCCGCGACAAGTACGGCGCCGACAAGGTCGCCCAGATCATCACGTTCAACAAGATGAAGGCGCGAGCGGCCATCCGTGACGCCGGTCGCGTGATGGGCTACCCGTACGGGGTGCCCGACAAGATCTCGAAGATGATCCTCGAGGAGCTCGGAGCGACGATCGACGGCTCGCTCGTGGCCAACAACGAGTTCATGGCCGACTACAACACCAACCCGGACACCAAGCGCATCGTGGATGCCGCCCGCTCGCTCGAAGACATCACGCGTGGTGAGGGCGTGCACGCGGCGGGCGTGGTGATCTGCCGAGACCCGCTGCACTACTACGTGCCGGTCAAGTACGACACCAAGGGCGGCGCGGTCATCACCCAGTACGACGGTCCCACCGTCGCCGACATGGGCCTGCTCAAGATGGACTTCCTGGGCCTGCGCACCTTGAGCGTCATCGCCGACGCCGTGAAGAACGTCGAGCGAAACCACGGCGTCGAGCTCGTGCCCGAGGACTTCCCGCTCGACGACGCGAAGACCTTCGCGCTGCTCCAGCGCGGCGACACCGCGGGCGTGTTCCAGGTCGAGTCGGCCGGCATGCGCCAGCTGCTCAAGCGGATGAAGCCCGAGACGTTCGGCGACATCGTCGCGATCCTGGCGCTCTACCGGCCGGGCCCGCTGAAGTCCGGCATGGTCGACGACTTCGTCGACCGCAAGCGCGGAAAGCGCGCCGTGACCTACTACGACGACCGCCTCAAGCCCATCCTCGAAGAGACCTACGGCGCGATCGTCTACCAAGAACAGGTCATGCGCATCTCGATGGAGATGTCGGGCTTCTCGGCGGCCAAGGCCGACAAGCTGCGCAAGGCGATGGGCAAGAAGCAGCTCGACGTGCTCTCGGCGCTCGAGACCGACTGGGTCGAGGGCGCGGCGAACAACGGCTACGACGCGGCGCTGGCCAAGCGCATGTGGGCCGACATCCTGCCCTTCGCCGAGTACGCCTTCAACAAGAGCCACTCGGCGGCCTACGGGATGCTCACGATGCAGACCGCGTATCTCAAGGCGCACTACCCGCTCGAGTACATGGCGGCGGTGCTCACGAGCTACACGGGCAAGACCGACGACATCGTCAAGTACGTGGGCGAGTGCAACCGCGCGGGCATGCGCGTGCTGCCGCCCGACGTCAACACGTCGGGCCGCGACTTCACGGCGGTGACCGGCCAGGGCATCCGCTTCGGGCTGGCCGGCATCCGCGGAGTGGGCGAGGGTGTGGTCCAGCCGATCGTCGAGGCGCGCGAAGCGGGCGACCCGTTCACGTCGCTGCACGACTTCCTCAACCGGGTCGAGCTGCGCCTGCTCAACAAGAAGACGCTCGAGTCGCTGATCAAGGCCGGCGCCTTCGACTCCACGGGCTACCCGCGCAAGCAGCTCATGGGCCTGCTCGAGAGCGGGGCGGTCCTCGAGGCGGCGGTCAAGCGCCAGAAGGATCGCGACAACGGTCAGATCTCGATGTTCGACACGCTCGACGCCGAGGACAACGGCTTCGCAGACGAGGTCCCGCCGCCCGACGGCGACGAGTGGGAGAAGCGGATGAGGCTCGCGTTCGAGAAGGAGATGCTGGGCATCTTCGTCTCGGACCACCCGCTCAAGGAGATCGAGGAAGCGGTGCGAGCCGCGGCGGACTGCTCGCTTGGCGACGAGCTCGCGGTCGGGACGGTGTGCTGGTTCGCCGGGATGCTGTCCTCGGTCACGCTCAAGCCCACCAAGAAGGGCCCGATGATGGCGATCGTGGCCCTCGAGGACCTCGACGGCTCCATCGAGGCGGTGCTGTTCCCGCAGACGCTCGAGAAGTGCCGGTCGCTCATCATCGAAGACGCGGTGCTTGCGCGTGAAGGGCAGGGTCGAGGAGGACGACAAGGGCCGCAAGCTCATCGTCACCGAGATCGAGCCGTTCGACGGTACCGAGTTCGCGAAGCCGCCTCGCCGGATCGTGGTGCGCACGGACTCGGGTGCGCTCGTCAACGGACGCGCCGACTCGCTCAAGCGGATCCTCACGCATTTCCCGGGCCGAGACATCGTCGAGCTGCACGTCTGGGACGCCGAGAACCGCAAGACCATCGTGTGCACGATGCCCGAGCGGGTGAACTCCGACGCGGGCGGCCTGCACGCCGAGCTGATGGAGCTGTTCGGCGGAGACGCGGTCGAGACGGCGGCGTAGGGGAGGCCGCGCCGCGAGCGCTCCCCGGGCACCGGTTGGGGAGACGCCGGCAACGCCTCGAGGGAATATCGGGAGATCGCTTGCACTCTATCACTCTACCGTGATAGAGTGCCCTCCGGCGGGCATGTCCTGACAGCACGCCATGCCTGAGAAGCCGGTTTTCGAGCTTGGGGAGTCCGTAGAGCATGCGTCCTGTCACGCCACGAGGATTCAGAGACGTGCTGCCGGCCGAGGCGGGCGAGCGCGAGGCGTTGGAGCGCTCGCTTGGCGAGGTGTTCTCGGCGTGGGGCTATGGGCTTGGTGGAGACACCGGTGGTCGAGCGGCTCGACGCTTTGGAGGCCGCAGCCGGTTCGTTGGAGGGCACGGCGTTTCGGCTGGTCGACTTGGATGGCCGGCTGCTGGCGCTTCGGCCCGACGTCACGGTGCCCATTGCGCGCCTGGTCGCGTCACGGCTCGCCGGACAGCCCGGCCCGTTCCGGCTGCGCTACTCGGCGGACGTCTTCCGCGAGCACGAGTCGCTTCGCGGCCAGTCTCGGCAGTTCACGCAGGTGGGTGTGGAGCTGGTGGGCGCTGCCGGACCTGCGGCAGACGCCGAGGTGGTCGCGCTGCTCGTCGAGGCGCTGCGGGCGAGCGGGCTTGCCGGCTTCAGCGTGGCGATAGGCACCGTCGCGGTCCTGCAAGGGATCGTCGACGCTGCGGGCGCCTCGGCTGCATGGGGCCGTGAGGTTCTCTCGGCCGCGCACGACCGCAACCTGGTCGAGCTCGACAGGCTCGCGTCCGCGCCCGGCGTGTCGACCGACGCCGCACGTGCCTTGCGCGCGGTGCCGCGGATCCGGGGCGGCCGGGAAGCGATCGCTGCCTGCCGCGAGGCCGCGGCCGGGTGCGGCTGCGAGGCGGCACTCGACGACCTCGAGGCCACACTCGCGCTGCTTGAGGCCGCGGGCGTGGCAGACAGCGTGACCGTCGACTTCTCGGTCATGCGCTCGTTCGACTACTACACCGGGCTCGTCGTCGAGGCGTACGTGCCAGGGCTCGGCGTGTCGCTGGGCGGCGGGGGGCGCTACGACGGCGTGCTCGCAGCCTTCGACGCGCCGATGCCTGCGGCGGGCTTCGCGCTGGGCCTCGAGCGGCTGTCGATCGCGCTCGTCGAGCAGGGCGCTCAGCCCGCGACACGCGGGCTCGACGCGGTGCTCGGCGGAGCGCCGGCCGACGCTCTCGCAGCGGCCGCGCGGCTGCGGGCTGCAGGCTGGCGAGTGGCGCTGTCGGCGCGCAGCGGGCTCGAGCTCGTGCGCGAGGCCGATCGCCTCGGATGCGGTCGAAGCGCTGGTCGCGCGAGGCGAGCGCATCGTGCGGCTCGACCGGGTCGGGGAGGCAGCCGAGCCACTGTCCGAGCCGCTGCCCTACGCGCCGACGACCTCGTGGGCCGAGGGCGGTGAATCGCTGTGATCGCGTATCGTGGCTCCTCGGCGGACAGGCCCTTGCGAATCGCCATCCCCAAGGGCGCGCTCTTCGCAGGCTCTCTGGACGCGCTTCGCGCGGCGGGACTCGAGGTAGGCGCGCTCGCGGACCCGGGACGGCAGCTCATCGTGCGTACGCCGGAGGTGGAGTACATCATCGGCAAGCCCACCGACATCCCGGTCTACGTCGCGTACGGCGCGGCCGACTGCGGTATCGGCGGCAAGGACGTGCTCGTCGAAGCCGGTCTCGACCTGGTCGAGCTTGTGGACCTGGAGTTCGGCGCGTGCCGTTTCGTGGTGGCCGAGAGCGAGAATGCGACGGCTGCGGTGTCCGAACGGGCGCGCCATCTGGGCGTGGTTCGCGTCGCGACCAAGTACCCGAACATCACGCAGTCGCACTTCGATGCTCGCGGGATCCAGGTCGAGCTGGTCAAGCTCAACGGCAACATCGAGCTCGCGCCGCTCATCGGCATCGCCGACTACATCGTCGACATCACCGCGACCGGCACGACGCTTCGCGAGAACCGGCTGCGCATCGTCGAGGAGGTCATGGACTCGTCCGCGCGCTTCGTCGGCAACCCTGCGGCCGTGCGGACCGATCCACGCGTGATCGAGCTGGCGAACGCTTTGTCGGTACTCTCGGTAGAATCGAACACGGCGGGCGACGCGCCCGCACCTGCGATGGAAAGCGAGTGAGAAGCATGCTGCGACGCATCGTGCTCGAGCCAGGACAGCGCCTCACCGAGAAGGACCTCGCGCGCAGCGGCGGGGTCGACGCCGAGATCCTCGGCGTGGCCGCCAAGATCGTCGACGACGTCAAGGTGCGCGGCGACGTGGCGCTTCGCGAACTCACGGCCCAGTTCGACAAGTGCGAGCTCGACGAGTTCCGGGTGACGCGCACCGAGATCGACGTGGCGCTGGGCGAGTGCGACGCGGAGTTCCTCGACGCTCTGACGAGTGCCGCCGGCTCCATCGAGGACTTCCACCGCCGCCAGGTGACGCAGTCGTGGTTCACGGCGCAAGAGGGCGGCATCTTCCTGGGCCAGAAGGTCACGGCGCTCTCGCGGGTGGGCATCTACGTGCCCGGCGGACGCGCGCGCTACCCCTCCAGCGTGCTGATGAACGCGATCCCTGCGATCGTGGCGGGCGTCGACGAGATCGCGATGGTCGTGCCGCCCGCAGCCGACGGCACCGTGAACCCGTACACGCTCGCCGCCGCGGCCGAGGCCGGCGTGACCGAGATCTACAAGGTCGGCGGCGCGCAGGCGGTCGCCGCTCTCGCGTACGGCACCGAGACCATCCCGCGCGTCGACAAGATAGTGGGCCCGGGCAACGCGTACGTGACCGCGGCCAAGAAGCTCGTGATGGGCGACGTGGGTATCGACATGCTCGCGGGGCCCTCCGAGGTCCTCGTGCTCGCCGACGAGACCGCGGTTCCCGCGTTCGTCGCGATCGATCTGATGGCCCAGGCCGAGCACGACCCGCGTGCGGCCACGTACCTCGTGACGACCGACCCGGAGCTGCCCGACCTCGTTGAAGAGGCGCTGCAGATCCTGCTCGAGGAGTCGCCCCGCGGCGAGATAACCGCTCGCTCGCTCACCGACAACGGGCTCGTCGTCGTGTGCCCCGACATCGTCGCGGCGCTCGACGCATCCGACCTCATCGCGCCCGAGCACCTCGAGATCCAGATGGCCGAGCCCTACGAGCTTCTCGGCTCGATACGCAACGCGGGTGCGATCTTCCTCGGCCCGTGGACTCCCGAGAGCGTGGGAGACTACGTCGCCGGACCCAACCACGTGCTGCCCACCGGCGGCACCGCGCGCTTCTCGAGCCCGCTTTCGGTCGACGACTTCGTGAAGAAGTCCAGCGTGCTCGGCTACAGCTTCGAAGCGCTCCAGATCGACGGTCCCACGGTCCTCGAGATCGCCGAGAAGGAGGGGCTGTGGGCGCACGGGCGAGCCGTGTCCCTGCGGCTCCAGGCGCTCGACGACTCGCTGTTCGGCGACGAAGAGGGGGCGTGAGCCTGATGAACAGCTACCGCCCGCCTCGGCCGGAGCTCGACGACCTGGTCCCGTACGACGCGAAGGACGTGCGCGCCGAGGTCATGCTCGCGAGCAACGAGAACCCCGCCAACCTGCCCGGCGAGATCGTCGCGAAGCTCCAGGAGCGACTGCCCGAGTTCCGCTTCAACCGGTATCCGGACCCCACCGCGCCCAAGCTGCGCAAGCTCATCGCGAGCGCGAACGGGCTCGAGCCGGAGAACGTGCTCATCGGCAACGGTGGGGACGAGCTCATCTTCAACCTGCTCCTGGCGTGGGGCGGGCCCGGGCGCAAGCTGCTCGACATGCCCCCGACGTTCTCGATGTATGCCATCGATGCGGCATCCACCGGCACCGAGGTGGTGAGCATCCCGCGGACCGCGGACTTCTCGGTCGACACCGAAGCGGTGCTGTGCGCGCGTGCGCCGAGGGCGACATCGACATCGTCATCGTCGCCAACCCCAACAACCCCACAGGCGGGCTTGCCGACGAGTCGTTCCTCATCGATCTGCTGGGTGCATCAGACGCCATAGTGATGGTCGACGAGGCGTACTTCGAGTTCAGCCGCCACACCATGCGCCCGCACATGCTGCGCCACCCGAACCTCGTCCTCCTGCGCACGTTCTCGAAGGCGTTCTCGCTCGCGGCCCTGCGCGTGGGCTACCTGCTCGGACAGCCCGATGTCGTTCGCGAGCTCATGAAGGTACGCCAGCCCTACTCGGTGGACTCCTTCAGCCAGTGGGTGGCCGCGTCGGTGTTCCGCGAGCGCATGGTCTTCGAGCAGCAGATCAGCGACATCATGCGCGGGCGCGACCGCATCGGCCATGGCCTTGAGATGATCCACGGCGTCGAGGTCTTCCCCAGCGAGGCGAACTTCGTCCTGTTCCGGGTGGAGCACGCGAGCGCGCTGTGGCGAGATCTCCTCCACGGGCACTCGGTGCTCGTGCGCGACTTCTCGCGCACGCCGGGACTCGAGGACTGCCTGCGCGTCACGGTGGGTACCGCCGAGGAGAACGAGCGCTTTCTGAAGGCGGTGGACGAGGTGCTCACCAGCCGGCGGGCATCGGCCCACTTCGGCGAGCAGGCCAGGGCAAGCCGCCACGACGTGTCGGCCTAGCCGAGAAGGATGGAGCTGACGATGGGCCGCAGAGTAGAGCTCGACCGCACCACCGGCGAGACGACCATCACGCTCGCGCTGGACCTGGACGGTTCCGGCGCGACCGAGATCTCGACCGGCGTGCCGTTCTTCGACCACATGCTCGACGCGTTCGGACGTCACGCGACGTTCGACCTCGTCGGTGAAGGCCGAGGGCGACCTGGAAGTCGACGCTCACCACACGGTCGAGGATGTCGGCATCGTGCTCGGGCAGGCGATCGCCCAGGCGCTTGGGCGACAAGGCCGGCGTGACGCGGTTCGGCTCGGCGACGGTGCCCATGGACGAGGCGCTGGTGCTCGCGGCGATCGACATCTCCGGCCGAGGGCAGCTGCACTACGACGTCGAGCTGCCCATCGAGATCGTGGGCACGTTCGACACCACGCTTGCCAAGGAGTTCCTCATCGCGCTGGCGGCCAACGCCGCCATGACGCTGCACGTGCGGTCGTTCGCCGGCGAGAACAGCCACCACATCATCGAGGCGGCGTTCAAGGCGGTGGCCCGCGCGCTTCGGCAAGCGGTATCCATCGACCCGAGAGTCGACGGCGTGCCCAGCACGAAGGGGTCGTTGTAGTGACGGCGCGCGGCGCGAACACTCCGTGCTCAGACAGGCTTCGGCGGGGGCCCGCGCCGCGTGATGCGCGCCACCGGCGCCCATCACGCGGCTTCCCCGCCTGCAGAACTGCGCGCGGAGCGTTCGCGCCGCCCGCCTCCATCTTCGGAGCCTCCGCGTGATCGCGATCGTCGACTACCGGATGGGCAACTTGCGCAGCGTGCAGAAGGGGTTCGAGCACGCCGGGGTGGCCGATGCCGTGGTGACCGACGACCCCGCGGTGATCGAGCGCGCCGACGGCATCGTGCTGCCAGGCGTGGGCGCGTTTCGCGACGCGGCCGCCAACCTGCGGGAGTCGGGCTGCGAGGAGGTGCTGTTGCGACGCGTCGCCGAGGGCACGCCGTTTCTCGGCATCTGTTTGGGGCTGCAGCTGCTCGCCGACGTCGGCTACGAGGACGGTGAGTGGCAGGGGCTCGGCCTGGTGCCCGGGACGTGCGAGCGTCTGCCCGGCGGCGTCAAGGTGCCGCACATCGGGTGGAACACGGTCGAGTACCCGCGGACGAGCCCGCTGTTCGACGGCGTTGCCGAGTCGACGGCGTTCTACTTCGTGCACAGCTACCGGTTCGTCCCGCGCGACGAGGATGTGGTGATCGGCTCGACCGAGTACGGCGTGCGGTTCGCAGCCGCCGTGCAGTCGGGCAACGTCTTCGCCGTGCAGTTCCACCCCGAGAAGAGCTCGACGATGGGGCTCAAGCTGCTCTCGAACTTCGATCGCATCGCGCACGGTGCGACCGCATGAACAGCTGGACTGAGAGGACCTGCGACCAAGTGATCATCTTTCCCGCGATCGACATTCTCGGCGGCCGAGCCGTGCGCCTCTCACAGGGCGACTACGAGCGCGTGACCGTCTACAACGAGGATCCCGTGGCTCAGGCGCGGACCTTCGCCGAGCAGGGCGCCGAGTGGATTCACGTGGTCGACCTCGATGGCGCCCGTGACGGGGTGCCCGGCAACATCGCGATCGTCGAGCGCATCGTGCGCGAGGTGGGGATCCCGGTTCAGACCGGCGGCGGCATACGCTCGCTCGACACGATGCAACGGCTCGCCGATGCGGGCGTGAGCCGCATGGTGCTGGGCACCAAGCTCGCGACAGACCGCGACTTCGTCGTGGAGGCGGTCGAGCGGTTCGGCGAGGCGGTCACCGCCGGCATCGACGCGAGAGACGGCTTCGTCGCGGTCGAGGGCTGGCGCGAGGGGACCGCGACACCGGCGAGCGAGCTCGTTGGTGAGCTGCGCGATCTGGGCATCCGGCACCTCGTCTACACGGACATCGCGCGCGACGGCATGCAGACCGGCGTCAACGTCGACGCCTACGAGCAGATCAGCGAAACGGCGGGCTTCCCCGTGGTAGCGAGTGGCGGGATCTCGACACTGACCGATATCGCCGCACTCGCGGCGCTGGGTCCCGACACCGTCGAGGGTGCGATCACCGGCCGAGCACTCTACGAGGGCGCCTTCAAGCTCAAGCACGCCATCCGCGCCGCACGAGGCGAGTACTGATGGCGTCCACGACGCCAGGCCGCCACCGGCATCGCAGGGGGCGCTTCGCATGTTGATGAAGCGCGTCATACCCTGCCTCGACGTGCACGAGGGCCGCGTGGTCAAGGGCGTCAACTTCGTGAACCTGCGAGATGCCGGCGATCCGGTCGAGATGGCCGCGATCTACGACAAGGCAGGCGCCGACGAGGTCGTCTTCCTCGACATCACCGCGAGCCACGAAGAGCGCCCCAGCATGCTCGAGGTCGCGACACGCACCGCCGAGGAGTGCTTCATCCCGTACACGGTCGGGGGAGGGATGCGCTCGGCCGAAGACATCCGCGCGATGCTCAAGGCCGGCGCCGACAAGATCTCGCTCAACTCGGCGGCGGTGCGCAGTCCCGAGCTCATCACGCACACCGCGCGCATCTACGGTGCGCAGTGCATCGTGACGGCCATCGACGCCAGGCGAGTACCCGGCTCCAGTCCGGCGCGCTGGGAGGTCTTCATCAACGGCGGCCGCATCAACACCGAGCTCGACGCCGTGCGCTGGGCCGCCAAGGCCGAGGAGCTCGGCAGCGGCGAGATCCTGCTCACGAGCATGGACTGCGACGGCGTGAAGGACGGCTACGACATCGATCTCACCCGCGCGGTCACCTCGGCGGTCAACGTGCCGGTCATCGCGAGCGGGGGAGCGGGCGAGCTCGACCACTTCGCCGAAGTCGTGATCGAGGCCGATGCCGACGCGGTCCTTGCCGCGAGCGTGTTCCACTTCGGCACCTTCACGGTGAGGCAGGTCAAGGAGTCGATGGCCGCGCATGGCATCCCGGTGAGGCTGTAGCGCGACTAGGAGACCGTTGCAGTTTCGCCTAGTAAGGGGCTACCTTGCTGCGTAAGGAGTGAAGCGTTGAGTAAGGAATGAGGGTAGATCGACTGATGCGGGTGCCAGCCAAAGTAACCTCGAAGGGCCAGGTGACCGTACCGATCGAGGTTAGGCACGCCCTGGACATCGCGACCGGTGACGTGCTCGTCTTCGAACTGGGCGAGGGGTATGCGACCGTCGCCAAGCGCCGCTCCGCGGTCGATATCGCCGCCGAGCTTCGTGAGAAGCACCCCCGCCTGGCACGGCCCTCCGACTATGCGACCAAGGAAGAGGCCATCGAACACCACTTCCATGAGCAGGTCGTCTCGCGAGAAGAGAAACGGCGCGGCTCTCAGTACCGCGTGGTCGGACGTGTATCGGAGGCCCCTTTCACCGCCGATGAGTCGCCATGAGACTGGCCGACGCGAATGCGGTGCTCGATTTCTGTGGCGTATCGCCCGAGCGGATGCAGCGGGCGCGATCCGTGGTTGAGATCGTCGAAGAATCGGGCGAACCCCTTGTCGTCACCGAGGTCGTGCTTGCGGAG
The DNA here is from genome assembly GCA_963702525.1 of uncultured Actinomycetes bacterium. Taxonomy (GTDB): domain Bacteria; phylum Actinomycetota; class Coriobacteriia; order Anaerosomatales; family PHET01; genus CAVPCY01. The sequence continues at coordinate 15,599 of CAVPCY010000022.1, forward strand.
GTGTTCTGGGTGTTGGCGAGTGGCTACTCGGTTCGCGGGGATCAGGCTGTCGAGATCGTTGAGTCCCTCCTGTCCGCGGTCGAGTTCGCCGCGTGGGACGAAGCGCTCGTGAGCCGTGCGTTCGACGTCAAACGGCGCGTTCCCGAGCTCGACATCGCCGATTGCATACTAGCCGCACGAGTGCTCGTCTACGGCGATGAAGTAGTCACAGACGATCGCGCCCTGATTCGCGCGATCCAGACCCAGGCACAAGGATGGAGCCCCAATGTCAGATCACGAACACGACCTTCTCGGCATCGACGAACTGAAGTACGACGCACACGGCCTGATCCCGGCGGTCGTCCAAGACGCCGCCAACGGCGACGTCCTCATGGTCGCCTACATGAACCGAGAGTCGCTGATCGAGACGCTCGAGACCGGCAAGACGTGGTTTTGGAGCCGGAGCCGCAAGAAGTACTGGATGAAGGGCGAGAGCTCCGGTCACGTGCAGGAAGTCCACGAGATCCTCTACGACTGCGATGCCGACTGTCTGCTGGTCAAGGTGACCCAGCACGGCCCCGGGGCGTGCCACACCAACGAACGCTCGTGCTTCTACCGGCGGCTGTATCCGCATGCCGCGTCGCTCGCGAAGGGCAAAGCCGATGAGTGACGGGCGCCTCGACCTCGGCCAGACCGTCGACGCGCTGTGGGCCACGATCGAGTCGCGCCGCACCGCCGATCCGGACTCGTCGTATACCGCGAAGCTGCTCTCCGAGCACGAGGACAAGCTGCTCAAGAAGATCGCCGAGGAGTCCGGCGAGGTCGTGATGGCCGCCAAGGACGGCGGATTCCGATCACCTGCGCTACGAGGCGGCCGATCTGGTCTACCACCTGCTCGTCGTCATGGCGCGCTGGGGTCTCACGCCCCAAGACCTCGCCGACGAGCTCGCGGCGCGCTTCAAGTAGCGCCATGGCCCGCCGACCCTCCGAACCCGTCGCCCCGAAGGGCTATCCCGACGCACGTCGCCGCGAGCCGCTATGGGACCGCGTGGATGCGAACCGGCTGCGCCTGGCCGGGTACGTCGCGCTGTTCGTGGTATCGGCGGTCGTGGTCTTCGATGCGATGTTCATACTGCTGGGCGGGGTGTTCGTGCTGCTCATCGGTGGGACGGCCGAGGGCGTGCTCCAACTCCTCGGCGCCCTGAGTGCGCTGTTTGCGCTCGGTGCGCTCGCGTGGGCGCTCTTCACGCTCTCACGCTCCGAGAAGTGGCTTCTCAGGCGGCTCGGCGCCACGCTGGTTCCGAAGGGCGAGCTGCTCGACACCAAGATGGCGCTCAAGGACATGGCGATCGCCTCGGGCGCGGCTGTGGCGCCGGCGCTCTACCTCATCGACAACAGCACGGTCAACGCGTTCCTGTTCGCCGCGCGGCGCCGGCGAGCCGTCGTGGGCGTGACGCGGGGACTCGTCGACAAGCTCTCCATCGACGAGCAGCGGGCCGTGTTCGCGAACCTCGTCGCGCGCCTGGCGAGCGGAGACACGATCGTGTCGACCGGGGTTGCGGCGCTCATGTGGCCTCTGAACGCGTGGCGCGACCGCACGCTCGAAGTGCAGAACGAGGAGATGGACCGGGAGTTCACGGGTCTTGCCCCGCGAGAGACCGCTGGTGGCTCGCTCATCCTGTTCGGTTTCGCCATGGCGATCGTGGGCGAGCTGTTCGCCTTCTGGCAGCGCCGGGGTCAGCTCAGAACCGCCGAGAAGGCCGACGCCGAAGGCATGCTTCTGCTCAAGGAGCCCGCCGCCATGCTCTCGGCACTGGAGAGGTGCGTGCGCTACGACAACGTGGTGCCGCAGGCCGGGGAGACCTTCGCCGACCTGTTCTATTGCTGGACCGGGGACAGCACCAACGACGACGACGACCCGGAGTGGGAGCGGGTCGCCCGGCTCCGCGAGGTACTCGGTGTCGAAGGGCACGTGGAGGGCACCGTCGTTGCGTAGGCGGCCAGGATCGGCTCGAGTCACGGCTGACTCGGCCCTCTGGAGACAGAAACGAGCCGCCCGTTTCGGGGCGGCTCGAGGGTGCAGACATGTGGTTGTCGGGGTGTCGTACTAGTGAACGACGCGGACCTTGTAGCCCAGGCCGCCACAGCACGGGCACTTGATGTGACCGTCGTTGCCCGTGTTCTTGACCACCGAGATGTACCGGTAGCCCCTGCACTGCGGACACAGCTCCTTGCGCACCATCGTTCTCGCCTCCTACGGCGTTTCAGATGAATTAATTCTCGGCTGTCAAGACGCAACTCTTGAGCCAACTTGTTGTTGCGGTGACGCCTGTCACACTGCCGTCGCGCGCCTGGATTCCATAGTCGCCGAGTGGCCTAGACGGGCTTGCGCATCAACGCACAGGCGGTATACACTCCCTCGAAACTGAACAGCACGCCTGTGACGGGGAAGAGTACGTCGGCAGTCGAAGCGATAGAGAGCCGGGGACGGTGGAAACCTGGCGCGGAGATGCGACGGAATGGGCCCTCGAGGCTCCGGAGCAACGGCCGTACGGCCTACTAGTTCCGGCGGACACCCACCGATACAGGGGGCCGGGTATGAAGGCGCGGGGTTGGCCGGAGTACCGTCGGAGACACGAGTGGGCACGCTGCATCCGCAGCGGGTCAACAAGGGTGGTACCGCGAGAGAAGCTCTCGTCCCTTGGAGGACGGGGGCTTTTTGTGTTTTCCGGGTCCGTGTGTGGCCCGGGGCGAAGAAGGGCAGGAAGCGCGAGAGATGATAGTGCCGAGCAGAGACGAGTTCGCCAAGCTGGCCGCGACGCACGACGTCGTGCCGGTGGCCCGCGAGGTCTACGCGGACCTGGCGACGCCGATCAGCGCGTTCATGGCGCTGTCCGAGGGTGCCGAGCACGCGTTCCTGCTCGAGAGCGTCATCGGCGGCGAGCGGCTGGGGCGCTACAGCTTCCTGGGTGTGGGGGACCGTGCGGTCATCACCGGGCGGGGTAACGAGGTCGTCGTCGAGAACGGCGGCGTCCACGGACAGCGTGCGGACGACCCGCTGCGGGTCGTCTCCCGGGAGCTGGGCACTGGCAGCGTGGCTCGGGTGCCGGGGTTGCCGCTGTTCGTGGGAGGCGCGGTGGGCTACGTGGGCTACGAGGCCGCGACCGCTTTCGAGAAGGTGCCGCGCCACGACAACGACGAGCTCGGCGTACCGGACTTCTGCTTCATGCACGCCGAGATCGTGGTCGCGTTCGACCATGCGCGTCGCGTGATGCAGGTCATAGCGCCCACACGTCCCGGCGGGGCTCCCGATCTGGCGTACGACTCGGCACTCAAGCGTATCGACGGCTACCTGCGCCGCATCGACCAGGGCCCACGCGGTGCGGAGCTGGGCAACGTGGGAGTGATGTGCGACGTGCCGCTCGTCGAGCACACCTCGCGCGAGGAGTACGTGAGCCAGGTCGAGCGGGCCAAGGAGCACATCGCAGCCGGCGACATCTTCCAAGTCGTGCTCTCGCAGCGCTTCTCGGCTCCCTACGAAGGAGACGGCATCGACCTGTATCGGGTGCTTCGAGCCGTCAACCCCAGCCCCTACATGTTCTACGTCCGCACGCGCGACGTGACGCTCGTGGGCTCGAGCCCCGAGCCGCTCGTTCGCGTCGAAGGCGATGAGGTGCTCACGCGCCCGCTCGCCGGTACCCGCCCGCGAGGAGCCAGCGCGAGCGAGGACGGACGGCTTCGCGCCGACCTGCTCTCGGACGAGAAGGAGCGCGCCGAACACGTGATGCTGGTCGACCTCGGCCGAAACGACCTGGGCCGCGTGAGCGCGCCGGGCTCGGTGAGCGTCGACGAGCTCATGGAGGTCGAGTACTACAGCCACGTGATGCACATCGTGAGCAACGTGACCGGCACGCTCGCGCCCGGCAAAGACGCGTTCGACGCGCTTGAAGCGACGTTTCCGGCCGGCACCGTGAGTGGCGCGCCCAAGGTGCGCGCGATGGAGATCATCCGGGAGCTCGAGCCGGCCGCACGCGGGCCCTATGCGGGAACGGTGGGCTACTTCGGCCTCGACGGAGCGATGGACATGTGCATCACCATCCGCACCGTCGTGCTCGCGGGCGGTACCGCTTATCTGCAGTCGGGTGCGGGCATCGTTGCCGACTCCGATCCGGAGAAGGAGTACGAAGAGTGCCGCCACAAGGCGCGCGCACTGCACAAGGCGCTCGAGTTGGCGGCGGGCATGCGTGCCGAGCAGGAGGTGGCGCGATGATCCTCGTCATCGACAACTACGACTCCTTCACCTACAACCTCGTCCAGCTCTGCTCGGCGCTTGGGGCCGAGGTCGAGGTGCGCCGAAACGACACGATCTCTGCCGAGCAGGCGCTCGCACTCGAACCGACCGGCATCGTCGTGTCGCCCGGCCCGGGTACTCCCGACGACGCCGGCATCTCGCGTGACGTCATCCGCGCCGCCGCCGAGACCGGCGTACCTCTGCTCGGCGTGTGTCTGGGGCACCAGTGCATCGCCGAGGTGTTCGGAGGCAGCGTGTGCCGCGCGCCGCGCCCGGTGCACGGCAAGACCGACGAGGTCACCCACGACGGTCGCGGCCTGTTCGCCGGCGTGCCGAGCCCGTTCACCGCGACGCGCTACCACTCGCTATGTGTCGACGCGGCGAGCGTGCCCGACGTGCTCGAGGTGCAGGCGACCACGGCAGACGGCGTCGTCATGGCGCTTCGCCACCGTGAGCTCCCTGTCTTCGGCGTCCAGTTCCACCCGGAGAGCGTACTCACCCCGGAAGGCGCGAAGCTGCTCGCCAACTTCCTCGATGTCGCGGGTGAGGTACCGCTCGCGGGCGAGGCGAGCGGGACACCGCAGGTCGTAGCTGCTGCCGGCGGCTCGGAGCGGGTGAGCGCTGAAGCGGCTCAGGTCGAGTCGATATCGCAGGCCATCGCGCGCGTGGCTGCGGGGGAGTCGCTCACGGAGGACGCTGCGCACCTCGTGATGGGCAGGGTGATGGACGGCGAAGCGACTCCGGCGCAGATCAGCGCGCTGGTGGTCGGCATGCGCATGAAGGGCGAGACCGTCGACGAGATCGTCGGCTTCGCCCGTGCGATGCGCGAACGCGCTACCGCCGTGCGCCCGCGGATCACCGGACTCATCGACACGTGCGGCACCGGGGGCGACGGCCTGCACACCTTCAACATCTCGACGACGACCGCGTTCGTGGTCGCAGGAGCCGGCGTTCCGGTGGCCAAGCACGGGAACCGAGCGGTCTCCTCGGCAGCGGGTTCGGCCGACGTACTCGAGGCGCTGGGCGTCGACATCTCGCTGGACGCGAACGACATGGCGCGCTGTATCGACGAGGCGGGCGTGGGCTTCCTGTTCGCGCAGTCGCTGCACTCGAGCATGCGTCACGCCGGGCCTGTCCGCCGAGAGATCGGCATCCGCACCGTCTTCAACATCTTGGGGCCGCTCACCAACCCCGCAGGCGCCACACGCCAGCTGCTGGGCGTCTACGATCCGCGTCTCGCGCCGCTGATGGCCGAGGTCGCCGGGCGCCTGGGTGCGCAGCGCGTGCTCGTGGTCAACGGCCATCCGGGCATGGACGAAGTGAGCGCGTCTGGCCCCACCACCGTCGCCGAGTTCTCGGAAGACACGGGAGGCGTCGAGGTCTACGAGATCGTGCCGGAGCAGGTGGGCATCGCACGTGGCACGCTCGCCGACATCGCCGGCGGCACGGCTGCCGAGAACGCCGACATCGTGCGCTGGATCCTGGAGGGCGAGGTGAGCCCGCGACGCGACGTCGTCACGATGAACGCGGCGGCGGCCCTTCTTGCCGCGGGCAAGGCCACCGATCTCGCCGAGGGCGTGGCGCTCGCACGGGAGAGCATCGACAGCGGTCGCGCACTCGCTGCGCTCGAGCGGCTGGTGGCGGTGTCACAGCGGCTCGGCGACGCGGCGCGGCAACGCCTGGCGGAAGGCGACGCGTGAGCTTCCTCGCCGACATGATCGCGGCGCGCCGCGCGCGCATCGCTCGGGAGTACGGACTGCTGACGCCCGCGGACCGCGAGCGGCTGGCGTGTTGCGCGCGCTCTGTGCGCGACTTCTCGGCGGCACTCGTGGACCGAAGCGACGTCGCGGTGATCGCTGAAGTGAAGAAGAGCTCGCCTTCCCTAGGCGCGATCGCTCCGGACTGCGAGGCCTCCAAGCAGGCGCTGCACTACCAAGACGGCGGTGCGGCTGCGATCAGCGTGCTCACCGAGCCCGAGTACTTCGGCGGCAGCTTCACCGACCTCTCGGACGTGGCCGATGCGGTCGACGTGCCGGTTCTGTGCAAGGACTTCGTCGTCGACCCGGTGCAGCTCTTCGTCGCGCGAGGTCACGGTGGTGACGCCGTACTCCTGATGGTGAGTGTCCTGGGCGACTCGGTCGCCGAGTACGCGGATATCGCGACCACCCTGGGTCTGCAGGCTCTCGTCGAGGTCGTGGACGAGGCGGAGCTCGAGGTCGCCCTGTCGGCCGGTGCCGGCATCATCGCCGTCAACAGCAGGGACCTTCACACGCTCGAGGTCGATCCCGCGCGTGCTCAGCGTGTCGTGGGCGTGGCGGCCGATCGTGGCGCCATCGTGGTAGCGGCGAGCGGGACTTGCTCGCGTGCGGACGTCGTCGCACACGCGGGCGCCGGTGCGCACGCGGTGCTCGTGGGCACGGCGCTCATGCGCGCCACGTATCCGGAGGACGTACTGGAGGAGTTGACGGGCGTGGCGCGTGCCGCACCCGTGAGTTCATAGAGAACGGCAGGCGACCGGCACCGTACTCCCGCGCTACCCGCAAGGCACAGGCCAGGAGTGAGATCGAAAGGAGTCAGAAATGTCATCAGACAAGACGAGGTTCGGGCTCGACGAAGTGCACATCCCTGAGGTCTGGTACAACATCATCCCCGACCTCAAGACCCCGCCTGCACCGCCCAAGGTGGTCACGCCCTGACGGCACCGAGCTTGGCCCCGACCAGATCGGCGAGGTCATGGCGAAGCTCTTCCCGATGGAGTGCCTCAAGCAGGAGATGTCGGCCGATCGCTACATCGACATTCCCGGCGCGGTGCTCGATATCTACAAGACGTACCGGCCCGCGCCGCTGCTGCGCGCGCGCCAGCTCGAGCGCGTCCTCGGCCTGCCCGACGGTGTGAAGATCTACTACAAGTACGAGGGTGTGAGCCCCGCCGGATCGCACAAGCCCAACACCGCCATCCCGCAGGCGTACTACAACAAGCAGGAGGGCATCACCAAGATCTCGACCGAGACAGGCGCGGGCCAGTGGGGCAGTGCGCTCTCGATCGCCGGTGCTCTGTACGGCATCGACATCGAGGTGTTCATGGTCAAGGTGAGCTACGAGCAGAAGCCTTACCGCAGGATCCTCATGGAGACCTACGGCGGCACCGTCCACGCCTCGCCCACGAACCTGACCGACGCCGGCCGTCACGTGCTGGCCATGGATCCCGACTCCACCGGCTCGCTGGGCATCGCGATCTCCGAGGCTGTCGAGGTGGCGATGAAGAACGACGACACACACTACTCGCTCGGCTCGGTGCTCAACCACGTGTGTTTGCACCAGACGATCATCGGCCAGGAGTGCATCGCGCAGATGGAGATCGCCGAGGACGAGCCCGACGTGGTCATCGGGTGCGTGGGCGGCGGCTCCAACTTCGCCGGCATCGCGTTCCCGTACTACCAGCGCAAGCTCGAGGGCAAGAGCAAGGCGCGTCTGCTCGCGGTCGAGCCGAAGGCGTGCCCGACGCTGACCGCCGGCGAGTACCGCTACGACCTGGGCGACGAGGCCGGTATGACGCCGCAGATGCTGATGTACACGCTCGGTCACGACTTCGTGCCGGCCGGCATCCACGCCGGAGGCCTTCGCTATCACGGCGATTCGCCGCTCGTGAGCCAGCTCGTCCACGAGGGCGAGGCTGAGGCCGTCGCAGTCGACCAGACCGCGTGCTTCGAGGCCGCCGTGCAGTTCGCGCGCGCCGAGGGCATCTTGCCGGCACCCGAGTCCAGCCACGCCATCCTTGCCGCCATCAACGAGGCCAAGGCGGCCCAGGTCGCCGGCGAGGACAAGGTCATCCTGTTCAACCTGTCAGGCCACGGGCACTTCGACCTGGCAGCGTATGCCGCGTACAACTCCGGCGAGCTGCAGGACTTCGACTTCGCCGCTGGCACGACTCTGGTCGAGGGCGACAAGTAATCGATGTCTCGGACCCGCATCAAGATCTGCGGCATCACATCGGCCGAGGACGCGGCGGCAGCCGTCGCGTGCGGAGCGGACGCGGTAGGGTTCGTGTTCGCTCCGTCACCTCGGCAGGTGACGCCCGAGCTGCGCCCCGGAGCGGCGGCCGTGGTGCCGCCCCCCGTGGCCCGCGTCGGCGTCTTCGTGGACCCGTCCCTCGAAGCGGTCGAACACGCCATCGCAGCTGCCGGGCTGACCGCCGTCCAGCTGTGCGGCGGCGAGTCGCCCGAGTTCTGCTCGGCGGTTTCGGTGCCGGTCATCAAGGTACTGGCCGTTGGCACGGATTTCGATTTCGAGAACGCCGAGCCCTTCCGGGGCCACGCCGCCGCCCTCCTTCTCGACACATACGTTGCCGGCAAAGCGGGCGGTACGTCGCAAACCTTCGACTGGCAACAAGCTGGCGAAGCTCCGGAATGGGCTCCTTGCTTTGTTGCGGGCGGGCTGAATCCGGGCAACGTCGCCGAGGCGATCCGCGCCTTGCGCCCGTTCGCGGTGGACGTCTCGTCCGGCGTGGAGGCCTCGCCCGGCATCAAGGACCCCGAGAAGATCGCAGCGTTCTGCGCCGCCGTGCGCGCGGCCGATGGTGAGGAGTGCTAGATGAGCGACCTGTTCCCGACGCCCGACGAGGTCTACAGCGCGCCGACTGCCGAGGGGTTCTTCGGGCCGTACGGAGGACGTTTCGTGCCCGAGACGGTCATGCCCGCGCTGCTGGAGCTCACGGAGGCGTTCGAGGCAGCGATCGGAGACGCCTCGTTCCAGCAGGAGTTCGACGCGACTCCTGGCCGACTACGTGGGGCGGCCCACGCCGCTGTATCCGGCGCGACGCCTTGCCGAGGCCACGGGCCTGGGGGCGGTCTTTCTCAAGCGCGAGGACCTCTGCCACACCGGCGCGCACAAGATCAACAACACCATCGGGCAGTGTCTGCTCGCGGTACGCATGGGCAAGAAGCGCGTGATCGCCGAGACCGGCGCCGGTCAGCACGGTGTCGCGACCGCCACCGCGGCGGCGCTGATGGGCCTCGAATGCGCGGTGTTCATGGGCGTCGAGGACATCCGACGCCAGGCGCTCAACGTCTACAAGATGCGCCTGCTGGGCGCCGAGGTCATCCCGGTCGACGAGGGTTCGGGCACGCTCGCCGACGCGGTGACGGCGGCTCTGCGACACTGGGTGGAGCGGGTCGAGGACACCTTCTACGTGCTTGGCAGCGCCGTGGGGCCGCATCCGTATCCGATGATGGTACGCGAGTTCCAGAGCGTGATCGGACGCGAGATCATCGACGCAGGCACCACAACACGACTTGTCATCGGAAGTCGACGCCGTTGTAGCGTGCGTGGGTGGCGGGAGCAACGCGATCGGCACGTTCTATCCGTTCGTGCTGGCCGGCGAGCAGGTCGGGTCGACCGCTGCTGGTGGGTGCGGAGGCCGCGGGCAAGGGGGTCGACACCGAAGAGACGGGCGCCTCGCTCACACTGGGCACGCCCGGCGTGATGCACGGCTTCTACAGCTACCTGCTGCAAGATGACGCAGGTAACCCGCTCGAGGCGTACTCGATCTCGGCGGGCCTGGACTATCCGGGCGTGGGACCGGAACACGCGCACTTCAAAGACGAGGGACTCGTGCGCTACGAGGCCGTGACCGACAAGAGGCGCTCGCAGCGTTCGACCTGCTGTGCAAGACAGAGGGCATCATCCCGGCGATCGAGTCGAGCCACGCGCTCGCGATGCTTCCGCGGCTCGCCGAGGAGCTTGGCGGCGATGCGACCGTGGTCGTGACGCTTTCCGGCCGCGGCGACAAGGACGTCGACATCGTACGTGACGCGGGGCTCGGCGTTGGCTAGCGCCCGGTCGTCCGCAACAGGCCTGGCGCGCGCGTTTCGCCACGGTCGGCCGGCGCTCGTCGCCTACGTGATGGCGGGCTATCCCGACCGCGCGGGTTCGCTCGCGGCGCTTCATGCGCTGGCCGAGGCGGGCGCGGATCTCATCGAGCTCGGCGTGCCCTACGCCGATCCGCTCGCCGACGGTGCGGTGATCCGTGACGCTGCTGACGCCGCGCGTGCGGCGAGCGAAGGCGGCTTCGGTCTTGCCGAGACGATCGCGCTTGCCGCCGAGTTTCTCTGCGATCGGGGACAGGACGCTCCGCCGCTGGCGCTCATGACCTACCTCAACCCAATGATGAAGATGGGTCTGCCCAACGCGGCTCGCGCGATGCGTGACGCGGGTGTGTCAGGGGTGATCGTCCCTGACATGCCTCCCGACATGGCGCCCATGTGGCTGGAGGCGGCGACATGGCCTGGACACGGTGTTCCTCGCCGCGCCCACCTCCACACCCGAGCGGTTGGCCAAGGTGGGGGAGATGTCGTCGGGGTTCGTCTACTGCGTGTCGACCACAGGCGTCACGGGCGAGCGTGCCGAGTTGCCCACCGAGCTGGCAGACCTCGTCACTCGCGTGAAGGCGAACACCGACCTGCCGGTCGCCGTGGGGTTCGGGGTTTCCACGCCCGAGCAGGCGCGATCGGTCGCTGGAATAGCCGACGGCGTTGTAGTCGGGTCGGCGCTGGTCAAACGCCAAGCCGACGCGTCGTCCCTACAGGGGTTCTGCCAGGAACTGGCCGATGCCGTCCACGGTTGCTGAGGCCGGAATGGTCGGCTCGACAGAAGCAGACGTGGATTCGGTTGAGGGCGGCGCTGGGGCCGTCGCTTCCACGGACGGCGTCGCGACGCTGGCCGCAGCCGGCGCGGGTACGACCGCCGGGCGCGGCCTTGCGGCGACGTAGACCCGCCGCCTCGGCGTGGTCACGCCCTTGCGCCTGAGCGCACGCGCACCGTGTGGGATCTTACGGACGCGCTTCTTGGCGTGGCTGCCCCAGGTCGTCTCTTCGAGCGCGTAGTACGTGCGCTTCCGCTTGTTCTTCCAGCCGCCGAATATGCTCACGTGGCGTCCGGGAATCAGCACGGCGTCGCCTGGCTTGAGCGATGAGACCTTGATGCGCCGGGCACGCCTCGATATGTCGCTCGTCGAGTAGGACTTGCCAAGCTTCCACGACATCGACACGAACCCGGAACAGTCGCGCCGATAGCCCCTGTACGTACTGTGCTGGCTGTATCGGACGCGCTTCTTCACCCAGTGGTTCGCTCGCTCGATGATCTTCTGTCGCGTGATAGCGCTGGCAGGGGCCGGCGCCGAGAGTGAAACGGTCATCGATACTACGACGACCAGGACCGCACCGACAAGGGCGCGGACCGCCGAGGACGTAGTGAGTACCTTCACACAGTGCCTTTCGCTTGGCTGCAGTGCACCCGGGGGCCGTGCCCTGTCGCTGGAGGGCCGGTGCCTCGGGGCGCCCCTCGCGTGCGGGTTTCGCGTTGCACGTGGGGTGCGAGGAGCCGTGGCGAAGGGAGCGAAAGCGATGCCACTTTCGGCAACGTCGCAGGTCATACGGTGTGCGCGCGGCAGCGGGGCCGGGTGAGGACGGCCTTACGTCACGAATCACGACTTGCCGCTCGGCCAAGATACCCCATAGGGTATACGATGGACCCTGGTTCGGGTAGACTCGAACCGCCGCTTGCTGGCGGTTCTTCAACGGCAAGGAGCCACTAGATGAGGGTCGTACTCGCGCAGATCAATCCGACCGTCGGTGACATCCAAGGCAACATGGTGCTCGTGCTCGAGAAGCTCGCCCAGGCCGAGGCCGAGGGTGCGGGCGTGACGCTCTTTCCGGAGCTGTGTCTGACCGGGTACCCGCCTGAGGACCTGCTGCTCAAGGAGCACTTCGTCGAAGACAACCTGATGGCGCTCGAGCAGGTCTCGGCGGCGTGCGGTCACATCGCGCTTGTCGGGTTCGTCGATCGGGTGGACGACAGGCTCTACAACGCCGTAGCCGTGTGCGGCAACAACCGCGTCTTGCAGATCCACCACAAGCGCGAGCTGCCCAACTACGGGGTGTTCGACGAGCGCAGGTACTTCGAGCCGGGAGAGTCGCTCGCGCTCACCGAGCTCGGCGGGTCGATGCTGGCCCCCACGATCTGCGAGGACATCTGGGTGCCTGAGATCGCGAGCGAGGCTGCCGAGGCCGGCGCGCAGGTGCTGCTCAACATCTCCGCATCACCCTTCCACGCCGGCAAAGGCGCCGAGCGTGAGGCGATGCTTGCTGAAAGGGCGCGCGACAACGGGATGTGGCTTGCGTACTGCAACGCGGCCGGCGGCCAAGACGAGCTCGTCTTCGACGGGCGCAGCGTGGTCATATCGCCCTCGGGAGAGGTCGTGGCGCGAGGCGCATCGTTTGCCGAGGACCTGGTGATCGTCGACTTCACACCGGGGGCGAAGCTGGGCGCGTCGGCCGACTACGCCGACATGCCCGAGGGACCCGAGGAGATCTACCGCGCGCTGAAGCTCGGGCTGGCGGACTATGCGCGCAAGAACGGCTTCAGTGACGCTGTGATCGGGCTGTCCGGCGGAATCGACAGCGCGCTGACCGCTGCCATCGCCGTCGACGCGCTTGGGCCCGAGCACGTGCACGGGGTGATGATGCCGAGCCGCTACTCCTCGGTCGGCAGCATCGAGGACTCGATGGACCTTGTTCGCGCGCTCGGCATCGAAGTGCGCGAGTTGCCGGTCGAGCCGGCGTTCGAGGCGCTTCTCGGCACGCTGCGGGAGAGCTTCGAAGGGCTCGAGTCCGATGTGACCGAGGAGAACTTGCAGGCGCGGGTGCGCGGCACGCTGCTGATGGCGCTGTCGAACAAGTTCGGGTGGCTCACGCTGGCCACCGGCAACAAGAGCGAGCTCTCGGTGGGCTACTCCACGCTCTACGGCGACATGGTCGGCGGCTTCGCGCCCCTCAAGGACGTCTTCAAGACCCGTGTCTACGAGCTGGCGACGTGGCGAAACTCGCTCGCGCGGCGGCCCCGTCATCCCTCAGGCGATCATCGACAAGGCGCCCAGTGCCGAACTTCGACCGGACCAGCGCGACGCCGACTCGCTACCGCCGTATCCCGTGCTCGACGCGGTGCTTCGGCACTACGTGGAGAAGGACGACAGCCGAGACGACATCGTGAAGATGGGCTTTCCGGCCGAGCTGGTCGATCGCATCATCCGGATGACCGATGCGGCCGAGTACAAGCGCCGCCAAGGTCCGATGGGCGTCAAGATCACCCCCAAGGCGTTCGGCAAGGACCGCCGCATGCCGGTCACCAACCGCTACAAGGGATAGGCTCGTGGCGGGCTTTCGCATCGAGTTCGCCGAGGAGGGATGGGGTCGCGACAGCGATCTGGAGTGGCTGCTCTTCGAGGTGCTGTACCGCGACTTCGGAGTGGAGCGCGAGCACGACTGGCGCCAGGAGGCGCCCGGCTCCGAGGTGGCGGTCGCGATCGCCGATGACGGCGAGCTTCTGGGCGCGGCACGGCTCCTTCCCAAGGCGGGCGATGCGTCGCGGCAGGTCAGACAGGTCGCAGTCATCCCGGGCAGGCAGGCGCAGGGCGTCGGCAGGGCGCTGATGCGAGGCGCTCGAGACCGCGCTGCCGAGCAGGGCGCGACCGAGGTGTGGCTGCACGCCCGCGACACCGCTTTCGCTTTCTACGAGCGTCTGGGCTACGAGTTCACGAGCGGCACTTTCGTGAGCGAGCTGACCGGCATCCCGCATCGCACGATGCGCAAGAGCTCGCGTAGGGCGGTCGATCGAAGCAACGAAGGCTCGGTGCGCCGCTCGTCGGCTCGGTTCTGGCGGTTGCAAGCCTGCATCGCGTACCCTGTTCGGTGGCTCGAAATGGCGCACTCAAGGCGCGCCAGGCCGTCTTCAACCGACGACCCGAGGAGGGGTAGCACAGATGCCGAGCATCACTCGCGACCAGGTTCGCGTGCCCGCCGACGTTCCGGCGGACGCCCGCGACATCTACATCGAGAACTATCTCAAGGCGACGCGTGGGACCGGGCGCCTCATGCTGTTCGCGTGCGACCAGAAGATCGAGCACCTCAACGACGACTTCTTCGGTGAGGGCATCTCGGTCGAGGACGCGGAGCCCGAGCACCTGTTCCGCATCGGCTCGCAGGGCGTGTGCGGCGTGCTCGCCGGCCAGCGCGGCCTCGTCGCTGCAGTACGCCAACGACTACCCGGACATCAACTACCTCGTGAAGATCAACAGCAAGACCCACTTGGTCAAGACGAGCCAGGATCCCGCCAAGCACCAGGACGACCCGTACTCGCCGCAGCTCTACGGCATCGAGACGGTGCTGGACCTGCGCGACAACGGCGTCAACGTCGTGGGCGTCGGCTACACGATCTACCTGGGCTCCGAGTACGAAGCCACGATGATGGCCGAGGCCGGTCAGCTCATCGCCGACGCGCACTCGCAGGGCCTTGTCGTGGTCCTGTGGATGTATCCGCGCGGCAAGGCCGTCGCCAACGAGAAGGATGCCCATCTGATCGCCGGCGCCGCCGGAACCGCGCTGTGTCTGGGCGCCGACTTCGTGAAGGTCAACCCGCCCAAGGGCGACGACGTCGGGCTCCTCGGCGGACAAGCTCAAGGAGGCGGCAGCGGCGTCAGGACGGACCGGCCTCGTCTGCGCCGGCGGCTCCACGGTCGACGCGAACGTCTTCCTGCAGCAGCTGTGGGACCAGATCCACGTGGGCGGAGCGACCGGCAACGCGACCGGACGCAACATCCACCAGCGCTCGCTTGATGAGGCCGTCCGTCTCACCAAGGCCATCAGCGCGATAACGCTGGGGGACTGGAGCGTGGAAGACGCCGAGGCCGTGTTCAGGGGCGAGAAGGACTTCACCGTCTCGTAGACGGTCTGGTACGAGAAGCGCACACGACGCGGCACCGTCCCTACACCAGTCAGGGCGGTGCCGCGAGTCGCTTTCCCGAAGGGGTACAACTGCTCCTAAGGGCAAGACACCACCGAGTGAGAGCAGGCTCATGCCGCTAGCCGATTGGTTCTCCGCCAGAGAGAGCAGACGCTATACCCGCGTCGACGACACACCGCAAGCGTCTTCCTCGGCAGAGGTGCCCGATGGCGTGTGGGTGAAGTGCGAGGGCTGTAAGCACACGCTGTACGAGGGCGAGCTAGCCGAGAACGACTGGGTCTGCCGGCACTGCGGGCGCCACTTCGACCTTACTGCCGCGCAACGCGTCGAGTTGCTCGCGGATGAAGGGCTCCTTCACCGAGATCGACGCCGACATCGGGCCGTGCGACCCGTTGGGTTTCGTCGCTGCGAAACCCTACGAGGTCTCGCTGGACAGCGCGCGCGAGAAGTCGGGGATGACCGAGGCAGTGGTCACGGGGCGCGCCACGATCGGCGGCGAACCGGTGGTCTTCGGCGCGATGGACTTCCGGTTCATCGGCGCGTCGATGGGATCTGTCGTTGGCGAGAAGGTCACCAGGGCGTTCGAGCTCGCTACTGCCGAGAGGCTCCCCATCGTGCTTGTCACGGCTTCGGGCGGGGCGCGCATGCAAGAAGGCATGCTGTCACTGATGCAGATGGCCAAGACGAGCGCCGCGGCTCAGCGCCACTCAGACGCGGGTCTCGCTTACATCTCCGTGCTCACGAATCCCACCTACGGGGGCGTGACGGCGTCGTTCGCCGTGCTCGCCGACGTGCTGCTCGCCGAGCCGGGTGCACGCATCGGCTTCGCCGGCCCGCTGCTTGTCGAGCAGACGATTCGCCAGAAGCTGCCCAAGGGTTTCCAGACCGCCGAGTCGATGCTCGAGCACGGGATGATCGATGAGGTCGTGCCCCGCGGCGAGCTCAAGGAGCGCATCGAGCTCATTCTCGGCTATCTGACCCCGCGTCCGGCGAGCGGGGGTGCGCGCTAGATGGCCCGCGCCTACGTGATGGACTTCGAACGTCCGCTGCACGAGCTCGAGGACAAGCTCGCCGAGCTGCGCAAGCTCGATGTGTCCGCGAACCCCGAACTCGCTGGTGAGATCGAGGCGCTTGCGGCCGATATCGACAAGCTTCGCAACGAGACCTACTCCAACCTGCAGCCGTGGGACCGCGTCCAGGTCTCCCGGCACCCGAGGCGACCCAAGACCGAGCACTACCTCGAAGCTCTGTTCACCGATGTCGTCGAGATCCACGGTGACCGCGCGTTCGCGGACGATGAGGCGATCTTCGCCGGCCTGGCCACGATCGAGGGACACAGGGTCGCGGTCCTGGGGCACCGCAAGGGGACCGACACCAAGTCCAACGTGAGGCGCAACTTCGGCTCGCCGCATCCCGAGGGGTACCGCAAGGCGATGCGGGTCATGCGCCTGGCCGACAAGTTCGGGCTGCCTATCGTCACGCTCCTCGACACCGCGGGCGCCTACCCCGGTATCGAGGCAGAAGAGCGTGGTCAGGCGCTCGCCATCGCCGAGTCGCTCGCGCTGCTCTCGAGCGTGCGCGTGCCTGTCGTGGTCGTTGGTATCGGCGAGGGCGGCAGCGGAGGGGCGCTCGCCATCGGCTTCGGCGACCGTATGCTCATGCTCGAGAACGCCTACTACTCGGTCATCAGTCCTGAGATGTGCTCAAACATCCTGTACAAGGACCCGACGCAGGCCAAGACGGCCGCGTCGTGTTTGAAGATGGTCGGCTCGGACCTGTTGGAGCTTGGCATCGTGGACGAAGTCGTGCCGGAGCCGCTCGGTGGCGCGCACGCAGACCCGGAGGCGACCTTCTCGGCGGTGGGGGCCGCGATCGTGCGGGCACTCGACGAGCTTTCGGGTATCGACAGCGATAGGTTGGTCGAAACGCGCTACGCACGGCTTCGGGCCATCGGGGAGTACGCCCGGTAGGCGACAACGCAAGCACGTCGGAGGTTCCCATGAGTGTCGAAACGCCTATCCGCAGGGTGGGAGTGCTCTTCTCGGGTGGCCCTGCTCCCGCCGCTAACGCAGTCATCTCGGCAGCGGTGATCTCGTTTCTGAACGAGGGCACGCAGGTCATCGGCTTCCTCGACGGATACGAGGACCTCGAGCGCTTCTCGTGCGACGAACCCCTCATCGAGGGACAGGACTATCTGTGCATGACCCGGGACACTGTGAGGGGTATTCGGACGCGCAAAGACATCATCTTGCGCACGTCACGCGCGAACCCCGGTAAGAAGGTGCGGGAACTGTGCGATCTTCTTGATCCCGAGAAGAACGCGAAGCTGCTCGCCGTATACGAGGCGCTGGAGTACTACAAGATCGACGCGCTGGTCTCCATAGGCGGCGACGACACGCTGAAGACGGCGAACTACCTCTACCGGATGCAGGAGCTGATGCCCGAGCTCAGGCGCGTCAGGATCGTGCACCTGCCCAAGACCATCGACAACGACTACTACGGCATCGACTGGACCTTTGGCTTCACGTCCGCCGCCCACTACGCGGCGACGTCGATCCGAAACATCGGCGCTGACGCGCGCTCCACCAAGGCGTGGTACGTGCTCGAGATCATGGGGCGCAAGGCCGGCTGGCTCACCTATGCGGCGGGAATCGCCGGCGAGGCGACCCGAATGATGTCGGTCGAAGACTTCGACTCCGAGTTCGACGCCGAAGCGATCGCCTCAGAGATCGTCGATCTCATGCTCGCGCGTGCTGCTGACGGGCGCGACTACGGCGTGGTGTGTATCGCCGAGGGGCTTGCCGAGTTGTTGCCCGAAGGTCAGCTGCCCTCGGTGGTCGACGAGCACGGCAACTCGATGCTGGGCGCCGTGCGCATCGGCGAGCACCTGGCGGGAGCGATCGAGCGCGAGTACGAGCGTCGCACGGGCACGCCGAGGAAGGTGCGCGCGAAGCAGATCGGGTATGAGACGCGCTGCGCGGAGCCCGGGGCGTTCGACGTCATGCTTGGAAGCCAGCTGGGTGTGGGGGCGTACCGCGCCCTGGCCGAGGAGGGCCTCACCGGCGTCATGGTGAGCGTGCGCGACCAGCTCGATCTGAAGTACGTCCCGTTCGACGAGCTGATCGACCCCGCGACGTTCAAGACGCGCATCCGATTCATCCAGCGTGACAGCGACTTCTACCGGCTCGCCCGATCGCTCGAGTACCAGCAGTGCGACTACCCCGAACCGCAGTGCGACTAGTTGCGCGGAGCCGCATGCTGGCGCACCCGGCGCTGCCGCCCCGCTGACACCAGGAGGGTCACCGATGTACGAGCTCTTCCGGGAGGTGGGGCGCGACCTGTTCCTCGCGGGCCACGTCACCGCTCGTCACGGCAACCTCTCGGTGCGCGACGGCGACAGGATCTACATCACGCGCAGTGGGTCGATGCTCTCGCGCCTCGAGCCCAACGACATCATCTCGACGCGCATGGAGCCTTCCGAGCGGGACCGGGGCTGCAGCCGGGAGCTCGTCGTGCACCGCGCCGTCTACGAGGCGACCGATGCGACGGCGATCTGTCACGCGCATCCGCCGCACACGATGTTCCGCTCGCTTATCGAGGACGAGATCCGCCCCCTCGACTCGGAGGCGCGGTTCGTGATCGGCGACTCGGTGCCGGTGCTGGTGCCCAAGGTCAAGATCGGCTCGGCCGAGGCCGCCGAGATGCTCGCCGAAGCCCTGCAAAGCGTGCCGGTGGCGGTGCTTCGCACGCACGGGCCGTTCGCGGTGGGCGAGACGCTGTGGGACGCGTGGGGCATCATCGCAGTGCTCGAGGAGTCGTGCCACATACTCGACCTGCGTGACACCACGGGATCGCCACTGCTCTGAGGTGGCGAAAGGCGCCCAGAAAGCCGCGGTCCATCTGCTAGCATGGTGCGCGAGTCCTCGGCTGGTCGAGCGCCGAGCGGCCGAGTCCGAACGGTACGCTACTTCCGGAGGTCACACACCATGTCGTGGGGTCTAGAGAACCGCCTTTCGCGCATCCTGAAGCCTGCGGACAACCGCACGGTCATGCTGGCCGTCGACCACGGCTACTTCCTCGGCCCCACCACGGGGCTCGAGCAGTGCTGCAACTCGGTCGTGCCGTTGGCGCCCTACGCGGACACACTCATGCTGACCCGCGGGGTGCTGAGAAACGACATCCCCAGCAGCGTTGACACTCCGATCGTGCTACGCGTCTCGGGGGGCAGCAGCGTGCTGGAGGACGACCTGTCCAACGAGACGATCGTCACCGGCGTCGAGGAGTGCATCCGCTTGAACGCCGCAGGAATGGCGCTGCAGGTCTTCGTCGGAGCGCCGCACCAGCACCAGACGATCGCCAACCTGGGCAAGCTCGTGGACCAGGGCGAGCGCTACGGTATCCCGGTCATCGGCGTGACGGCCGTCGGCAAGGACATGGTGCGCGACGCACGCTACCTCGCGCTTGCCAGCCGCATCATCGCCGAGACGGGCGGCCACATCGTCAAGACCTACTACTGCGAGGACTTCGAGCGGGTCACGAGTACCTGCCCGGTGCCGATCGTCATGGCCGGAGGCAAGAAGCTGCCCGAGCGCGAGGCGCTCGAGATGACGTGGAACGCGATGGCGGGTGGCGCCGCCGGCGTCGACATGGGCCGCAACATCTTCCAGTCCGATAGCCCCATCGGCATGATCAAGGCCGTCAACGCGGTCGTGCACGGCGGCGCGTCGGTCGACGACGCGTACGCGGTCTATGCGGACCACAAGGCCGCCACGGGCGTCACCGGGCCGGGCGTGGGCTCGGCCGTGGCCGCCGACGACTCCCGCAAGATCTAGCGCAAGCGCGAAGGAGCGAGCGCATGCCTGAGACCATGCGGGCCGGGGTGTACTACAACAACTCCGACGTGCGCGTCGAGGAGCGTCCCGTTCCGGCTATCGGGCCGGGCGAGGTGCTGATGCGCGTGCACGCGTCGGGCATCTGCGGTTCGGACGTGCTCGAGTGGTACCGCGTGCCCAAGGCGCCGATCGTGCTGGGCCACGAGGTCGCCGGCGACATCGTCGAGGTGGGCGAGGGCGTCGAGGGCGTCCGCGCGGGCGACCGGGTCGCCGTGAGCCACCACGTGCCGTGCAATGCCTGCCCCGAATGCTTGGCGGGCTTCCATACGGCTTGCCACACGCTGCACACCACCAACTTCGATCCGGGCGGCTTCGCCGAGTACGTCCGAGTCCCTCGGCTCCAGACCGAGCGCGGTGTGCTGCGCCTTCCGGACTCGGTGAGCTACGAGGACGGCACCTTCGTCGAGCCGCTCGGCTGTGTGGTACGCGCCCAGACACGGGCGGGCGTGCGCCCGGGCTCGACCGTACTCGTGATCGGCAGCGGGATCTCAGGGCTGTTGCACATCCGCCTCGCCGCCGCCCTCGGCGCGGGGCGTGTCTTCGCGACCGACGTGAGCGAGTACCGGCTCGACTGGGCGCGAAGGAGCGGCGCGACCGCTGCGTTCGATGCGATCGTGGCGGGCGACAGGCTGCCCGAGATGCTGCGCGAGGCCAACGACGGCCGGCTGGCCGACCTCGTGATCCTTTGCACCGGCGCTTCCTCGGCGATCGATCAGGGTCTGGCGTGCCTCGAGAACGGTGCGACCTTCATCGTCTTCGCCGTGCCGGCCCCCGGCGAGAACCATCCGATGCCGCTCAACGAGCTGTGGCGGCGCGAGGTCACCGTGCGCACGGCGTACGGCGCCGCCCCCGGTGACCTGCAGACGGCGCTCGATCTGATCGGCACCGGGCGCGTGCGCGTGGACGACCTCATCACGCACCGCCTGCCGCTCGATCGCATCGCCGAGGGCTTCAAGCTGGTCGCCGATGCTGCCGATTCGGTGAAGGTGGTCATCGAGCTCTAGGCGCTGCCGTCACGCTCGTCGAGTACACGAAACCGGCACCAGGAGGCATTCAGTGAGTGACAGTCCCGACAAGCGCACCTCCGTTCTCCAGCAGCTCGGCGGTGCGGAGTCGGCTTTTCTGCGGCGCGGACGCGAGCACAGCGAGGATGTGGAGAGCGCGGTGCGCGTCTTCCTCGAGTTCTTGCGCGGGATGGAACTGCTCGAACTGGGCAGACCTGTCGTGACGGTCTTCGGCTCGGCCCGCTTCAAAGAGGACCACCCGTACTACATCCGTGCGCGACAACTCGGCCGGCACCTTGCCGAGGCGGGCTTCGCGGTGATGACGGGAGCGGGCCCCGGGATCATGGAGGCGGCCAACCGTGGTTGCCAGGAGGCCGGCGGGCTGTCGGTGGGAGCGAACATCCACCTGCCGCACGAGCAGAAGCCCAACCCCTACCTCGACAAGTACGTGATGTTCGAGCACTTCTTCGTGCGCAAGGTGATGCTCGTGAAGTACTCGTGCGCGTTCGTTGCGATGCCGGGTGGGTTCGGCACGATGGACGAGGTGTTCGAGACGCTCACCCTCATGCAGACCGGCAAGATCGACTCGTTCCCCGTCGTGTGCATGGGCAAGGCGTTCTGGGGCGAGCTCGAGGACTTCATGCACAAGTCGCTCATTCCCGAGAAGACCATCTCGGCCGAGGACCTGGAGCTGCTCTACTTCACCGACGAGCCCGAAGATGCGCTCACCTACATCCTCGAGCATCCGCGCGGCTGCTCGAACTACGGCGGCTAGGCATCTCCGATCACGGCGCGGTGCGTTTCGCGCCGTTCGAGCCGACATGCTCGGCCGGGTTCACCACAGACGCCGGACGCCGTCTCTGATATGCGCCGAGGTCACCCGCTCAAGCGGCTTCTCGCCGGCCTCGACGGTGTCGGGCGACGCGTTCAGTGCCAGGAAGTGCGGCTCGACCCGCTCCGAGATGAAGCGGGTGCGCTGCGCGTAGCCGTGAACGTCGGTCATCGGGTTGCCCGCCTTGTAGTAGCGCAGCGGATGGCTCACGTAGAGGTGCTGGCGCGCCCTGGTGCAGGCGACATAGAACAGTCGGCGCTCCTCTTCGATCTGTTCGGGGCTTCCGGTCGCCATGTCGCTCGGGATGTTTCCGTCGGCCGCATGGATGACGTAGACGACGTCGAACTCGAGCCCCTTGGCCGAGTGCATCGTCGAGAGCACCAGCCAGTCCTCGTCGAGCACCGGCGGACCTGCGAGGTCGCTCGTCCACTGCGGCGGGTCGACCGCCAGATCGCCGAGCAGCGCCGAGCGGTCCGGAGCGCGACCGGCCAGCGCCTCGATCTGCTCGACGTCGGCCAGGCGCGCCTCGACGTTGTCGTAGCGGCGCTCGAGCAGGGGAGCATAGACGGTACGGATCGCGTGGACCTGCTCGGTGACCGCCATTCCCCCCGCCGTGAGCGATCGCAGGAGAGAGACGACCTGAGGCCACGTCTCGTGGGCGGCCTCGGGCAGGTCGGCAGCCACCCACGCCTCGAAGTCGCCTCCGCCCTCCGCAAGCCGGCTCTGCAGCGCGGCCGCGGTCTTGGGGCCGATGCCGGGCACGAGCCCCAGCACCCTCAGCGCGGCCATCGCGTCTCTGGGGTTCTCGGCGAGACGCAAGAACGCGACGAGGTCCTTCACGTGCGCCATCTCCACGAACCGGAGCCCGCCGTACTTGCGATAGGGGATGTGGCGCCGCGACAGCTCCATCTCGAGTTCCATCGAGTGGTGCTGCGCTCGGAAGAGCACCGCCTGCTGCCGAAGGAGCGCGCCTTGCTCGCGGTGGTCGAGGATGCGCTCGACGAGCCACGTGGTCTGCTCGGCCTCGTCACGGCAGGTCACGACGGAGGGCCGCCCGCCGCCTTCGCGCTCGGTCCACAGGTCCTTGTCGCGGCGCTCGGATGCTTCGGCGATGATCGCGTTCGTTGCGGCGAGTATCGGCGCGCTCGACCGGTAGTTGCGCGTCAGGGTGATGACCTCGGCGTCCTCGAAGCGCTGCTCGAAGTCGAGGATGTTGCGCACCGTGGCCGCGCGGAAGCTGTAGATCGCCTGCGCGTCGTCGCCCACGCACGTCACGCCCGAACCGTCCGGACGCAGCAGCGAGACGATGTCGGCTTGGACTGAGTTGGTGTCCTGGAACTCGTCGACGAGCACGTGGTCGAAGCGCTGGCGCACGCGCTCGCCGGCAACGGGGTCCGCGAGCAGGGCGTGCCAGAACAACAGCAGGTCGTCATAGTCGAGTACCTGCTGGGCCTCCTTGATATCCGTGTAGGCGCCGAAGAGATCGGCCAGCCCTTCCTCGGCGTGTTTGCACCACGGGAACGCCGTCTTCAGCACCTCGGGCAGCGGGGTGGCGGAGTTCACGCAGCGTGAGTAGATGTCGACACACGTGGACTTCTGCGGGAAGCGCGTCGAGCTGCGACCGAGCCCCAGTTCCGAGCGGCACAGGTGCATCAGGTCTTCGGAGTCGGCGCGGTCCAGGATCGTGAAGTCGGGCTCCATCCCCAAGTCGCGGGCGTGCAGGCGCAGGAGCCGGGCTCCCACCGAGTGGAACGTGCCACCCCATACCTTGGCTCCGGAAGCCTGCGGTCCGCCTTCGGCGGCGAGCATGCCGAGCAGCCCCTCGGCGCGCCGCATCATCTCGGCGGCTGCGCGGCGTGTGAACGTGAGCAGCAGCACGCGTCCCGGGTCGGTCCCTTGAGCGATCAGCCACGCGACCCGATGAACAAGGGTGGCGGTCTTGCCCGTTCCCGCGCCCGCGACGATCAGGAGAGGGTGTGCCGGATCGGCTGCAGCCGCTCGACACTGCTCGTCGTTCAGGTCACCAAGCAACCTGCCGGCGGGGGTGTCGCCCGGTAGCGGGGAGTCGGAGGCGGGAGACATGAGACGAACTCCTGTTCGATTGAGTGACGAGCCGAGACTAGCACCTCACGAGGGGCGTGTCGAACGAGTGTTCGGTTCGTTAGACACCGAGGAGCAATGGCATAATCTTCTTGCGACATCGCAGAGGAAACCGCAGTTCGACCGGAAGGTCAGTCGCATGTTGAGGTCGCCGAATCGCCTCGTAGCGCTCTTACTGTCGTTTGCCGTGTGTCTCGGCTCGATGGGGTCTGCGGTGCCTGCGCGTGCCGAGGAGTCGAGCTCCACGCTTCTTCCGGCACCCGTCTCGGCTGAACCAAGCTCGAGCGCGAGCGAAGAGACCGTCACGCCGAGCGATCCGGGAATCGGTCAGGCGCCGGTCGGGGCGCAGGAGACGACTCCGGCTCCGGCGTTCCGCCTCGAGGACGATGTCGCCAGTGTCGTGTTCGCGGGGCGCTGGGGGTTCTGGAGCGATGCGGCCGCCTCGGGCCGCAGCTACCGCTCGCTCGGCGACCGCCGGCGCCAGCGCTTCGGCCGGCGTTCTACGGGACGGGCGTCACGTGGATCGCCCCGGTCGGACCCGATCGCGGCAAGGCGCGGGTCTACGTCGACGGCGCAGCGGTGGAACGATAGACCTGTACCGGTCCGCGATCGCGACGGCGCAGCCGGTGTGGAGTGCCGACGGGCTTGGCAACTCCCGCCACACCGTGAAGGTGGTCGTGCTGGGCAGCCGCAACGCATCGAGTAGCGCTTCGTGGGTGCCCGTCGACGCGTTCGATCTCCAGGGCAAGCCGGCCGCAGCGGGACAGCTTCCTGGCACGCGAGTGCAGAACGGCGACTCCAGGCTCTATCGCAAGGGCGCGTGGTCGACCCTGCGTCGAAGCGACGCATTCGGCGGGAGCGTGGCGATGAGCTCGTCGCGCGACGCGGGCTACACCCTGAAGTTCAAGGGCACGGCGGTCACGTGGTTCGGTCGCAAGAACTCACTGAGCGGACGATCTGAGGTCTGGCTGGACGGCAGGCGCGTGGCCACCGTCGACCAGTACCGTCGCGTCGAATCGGCGCGTCGTGTCGCGTGGGCGACGAGTGGGCTTGCCAATCGTACGCACACCCTGCGGATCAGGGCGCTGGGGAGTGCCGCCGTCGCAGGCGGTGGAGCGCGAACCGACCTCGATGCGTTTCAGGTGAGCGGCACGGTGCTGTTCGCTCCTCGGCCGACTCCGTTCAAGTACCCGTGGAAGACCTACATCGTGATCGACAAGTCGAGCTACAAGCTCTATCTGGTCAAGTACGGGTGGCTCCGCGCGGTCTATCCGATCGCGCACGGCAAGAACAACTGCACACCGACGCGCGTGTGGCGCATCGACGCCAAGTACCCGCATACGTCTGGAGTCTACGGGCCGAGGAAGATGCGGCTGTTCAAGAGGGTCAGAACGTCGCGCGGGTACAGGTACGTCTTCTCGGCCTACGGAATCCATGGCACGAACCAGCCGTGGGTCATCGGCACGCAGGCCTCTCACGGCTGTATTCGCATGTACAACAGTGACGTGCGCAAGCTCTACCCTCAGGTGCCGCTCGGCACGATGGTGGTCACGCGCAAGTAGTGCGGCGAGCCGCGGGGCCGCCGTGGGTATCCTCTCAGCACGCTTGTGAGCCGAGAGGAGCGCGTTGAGCAGGTCGGAGTACACGCCAGCGACGCATCATCGGCGCATACCTGACGATGACGCTCGTCTTCACGTTGGCGGCGTCGATCATCTGGGCGATCAACACGATCTTCCTGATCCGGCTGGGCGGTCTGAGCCTGTTCCAGGTCATGCTCGTCAACGCCATCTTCACGGTGAGCCAGATGGTGTTCGAGGTGCCAACCGGGGTCATCGCCGATACGATCGGACGCAAAGCCTCGATCTTGCTCTGCACGGTCACGCTGCTCGTTTCGACGTTGCTCTACGTTCTCACCCCGCGCTTCGGCTGGGGCTTCGCAGGATTCGCCGCTGCGAGCGTGCTCATCGGGCTTGGATACACGTTCCAAAGCGGCGCCACCGAGGCCTGGCTCGTAGATGCGCTCGATTCCTGCGGCTACGCGTTGCATAAGGAGCGCGTCTTCGCACGAGGGCAGATCGCCATGGGGGTCGGGATGCTCACAGGCTCCCTGCTGGGCGGGCTGCTCGGCCAGGTCGACCTCACACTGCCGTATCTGGTCAGGGCGGGGCTGCTCGCAGTCTGCTTCTTCGTCGTTCTCTTGATGGTCAGAGACGAGGGATTCGAGCCGAGGCCGCTCAAGGCCTCGACGTTCGCCGCCGAGTCACGCCGCAGTCTTCGACGCCGGAGTGAAGCTACGGGTGGCGAAGTTCGGTGGTGCGGCCGCTGCTGTGGGTCTCGGCGGTCGGTGGCGTCTTCTTCATGTACGGCTTCTACGCTTGGCAGCCCTACGTGCTGGACCTGTTGGGGAAGCCGAACTCGGTGTGGGTCCTCGGCGTGGTCCAGGCGGGATTCTCGGCGGCGGGGATCGCCGGCAACGCGGCCATCGGCCGCATCATGCGTCAGGGCGAGCGTCGCCGGGACCCCGCTAAGGTGCTTGAGTGGAGCGCGTGGACCAATGCGGGGCTGGCTCTGTGCATAGGGGCGGTGGGCTTCCTCGCGCTCGCAGCCCGGGCTGCGTGCCGGCGGCGATCGCGATCGTGCTGTGGCTGGCGTTCGGCGTCGTGTTCGGCGTCGCCGGTCCGGTGCGGATGGGCTACATCAACGAGCACATCCCGTCCGCGCAGCGCGCCACGGTGCTCTCGCTCGACGCGTTCTTCGGGGACGCCGGCGGTGCGGCCGGTCAGCCCGCGCTGGGCTGGGTGTCGGACCGGTACTCGGTGCGGCTGGCGTGGGTCATCGGCAGTGCGTTCGTGGCCGCGGCCGCGCCGCTGTACCGCAGGTCGGGTGCGGCGGCCAAGGCGAACGCTGAGAGTAGGCGAGAACTGAGTTGGTGCCCGGGGTGGGATTCGAACCCACACGAGGTTTCCCCCAAAGGCTTTTGAGGCCTCCGCGTCTGCCGTTCCGCCACCCGGGCAACGCAGGTGATTATACCTGTGTGCGCCGACTAGCCCAGTAGTCCCGTATCGATTGATTCGGCTCGGCCCGGCTCGCCTATACTGCAGCTATGGCACGACACGACCCATTCGCGGACCTCGACGAGGCAACCCGCGCACACCTCGGCAACGTTGCGGAGAACCTGCAGCTCGTCGCCGACATGGCCTACGGCGACGTGGCGCTCGCTGTTGCCCGCAAGGGCGGCAAGCTCGAGATAGTCGCCGACGCCAGACCCAACACCGCAGTCGCCCCCATCGCGTCCACCCGGGTAGGCCGAGTGCTCAGCCGAGATGATGAGCCAGAGGCTTACTCGGCGCTCGAGTCCGGGCAGCCCGTCGGCGGCGACATGAGGCGGGTGGTGCGCGGCATCAAGTACTCCACGACCGCGTTTCCCATCGGCGATCCCGCCGTCGCTGTGGTCGTCCGCGATCTCGCCGAGACGGTGGTCGTCGCGCCAGGCAAGATGGAGACGGCGTTCATGGACGCCGCCGAGGAGCTCATCGACTCGCTGCGCCGAGGACCGCTGCTCGACGTGCGCGACAACACGCCGTTCTCGACCACCCGCACCGCCGGCGACGGCGTCATGCGCGTCAATGCGGTCGGGCGCATCTCTTACGCGTCGCCCAACGCGGTCAACATCATGCGGCTCGCCGGCGTCGAAGGGGCGCTGACCGGCATCAACGCGTCGATGCTGCCGGGAGGCGGGTTCGGGATCTCGCCCGTGCTCGGTACGCGCGCCGCGATCCGCATCGACGCCGAGGTCGCCGAGCGGGTGCTGGGCTACCGCACCATCGCGCTCGCGGCAGGTGCGCTGGTGCTCGTCGAAGACCTCACCGAGGCCCGGCGCCGCGAGGCCGAGATCAAGGTCAAGGAAGCCACCATCCGAGAAGTGCACCATCGCGTGAAGAACAACCTGCAGACGATCGCGAGCCTTCTGCGGATCCAGGCACGCCGCACCGACAGCGAGGACGCCAAGCACGCGCTTGCCGAGGCCAACGAGCGCGTCTCGGCGATGGCGGTCGTGCACGATCTGCTGGCAGGCAGCGACGAGGAGCGTATCGACTTCGCGCAGGCGGCGAGTACGGTGTGCGAGCTGGTTCGGCGAGGGCTGCTCGGCGGCGAACAGCGGGTGTTGGTGAAGGTGAGCGGGTCGACGGGCCAGGTCGACGCACATGCCGCCACGTCGCTCGTGCTCGCTTTGGCGGAACTGGTCCATAACGCTATCGAGCACGGATTCGCCGATGGTCGGACCGGTCAGGTCGAAGTTGCGATGCGCCGGGTTCCGGGCGAGCTGATCATGACCGTGCGCGACGACGGCGTGGGCCTGCCCGCCGACTTCGATGCGAGGACCTCGGCGCATCTCGGACTGGAGATCGTGCGGACCGTCATCGAGGACGACCTGCGTGGGACGCTCAGCTTCTCCTCGGCTCGCGGCACGACGGTGAGAGTTCGCGTGCCCGTCAACGACCGTATCGATCGATAGCGACGGAAGGACGACCGGCGCCGATGCGCATAGTGATCGCCGAAGACGAGGCCATCATCCGCATGGACCTGCGAGAGATGCTCGAGGAAGAGGGCCACGAGGTCGTCGCGGAGGCTCGCGACGGCGGCGAAGCCATACAGCTCGTTCGGGAGCAGCGGCCCGACGTGGTGTTCATGGACATCAGCATGCCGGGCGTGGATGGACTCGAGGCAGCCCGGGTCATCGGCGAAGAGCGGCTCGCGCCGGTCGTGATGGTCACCGCGTTCTCTCAGGCCGCCTATGTCGAGCAGGCGAGCGAAGCGGGCGCGATGGCCTACGTCGTCAAGCCGTTCTCTCGAGCCGACGTCATGCCTGCCATGCAGGTCGCCGTGTCTCGCTACGCCGAGGCGAGTCTGCTCGCCGACGAGGTCGCGGACCTGACGGACCGGCTCGAGACGCGCAAGGTGCTCGACCGTGCCAAGGGCTTGCTCATGGCGCGCGGCATGACCGAGCCCGAGGCGTTCAAGCGGCTCCAGAAGCTCGCAATGGACAAGCGCAAGACGCTGCGAGAGGTTGCCGAGGCCGTCATCCTGGCCAGCGAGGCGGAGGCGTGATCGGCACGCTCTCGCTGTTCGGGCGGACGTTCCTGATCGGCATCGCTGTGGCGGCCCCCGTCGGCGCGATGGGGGTCCTGTGCATCCAGCGCACCCTCGAGCGCGGGTGGCGGGGCGGTTTCGTGACCGGGCTGGGCATCGCGACCGCCGACGCGTTCTATGCGGGGTGCGCGGCGTTCGGTGTTGCCGCGCTCTCGTCGCTGCTCGTCGCGTGGCAGACGCCGCTTCGACTTGCGGGCGGGGCGGTGCTCATCTACTTGGGCGTGCGATCTGTGCTCACCGCGTCCTCGACGGGTGCAGCCTCCTCGCTCGCCGAGAACGCGCCACCACCCGCTGCGACCTCGCTCTACGCCTCGGCGGTGGCACTCACCCTCACCAACCCGATGACGATCATGGCGTTCGGTGCGGTGTTCGCGAGCGCGGGGTTGGTCGCGGCGCCATCGTTCGCGACAGCGGCCACGGCCACGATCGGCGTCGCGCTCGGTTCGTTGTCGTGGTGGGTCGCGCTCGTGAGCGTGGTTGCCGCTGTGCGCCACGCGCATCAGCGAATCGGCGCTGGTGTGGGTGTCGCGCATCTCGGGCGCCGTGATCGCCGTGTTCGGCGCGCTGGCGATCGCCTCGACGCTGTAGAGGCGCCGCCTCTCACCGCGTTTCGCGCACGTTTCCCCGGCGGTGCACGCGTGCTATACTTCCCAAGCGGCACAACGGAGTGCCGAACTGAAGAGGACTCGAGCAATGGCGCTCGTTTCGCCCGAGAAGGGCAGAAGCGGGCGTTTTCGTTTCTCCGCTAGGCGGTCGAGACAGGAAGGCACGTCAATGAAGGAGTTCGCGGTCTTCTGGGGATGCACGATCCCCGCGCGCTTCCCGTTCATCGAGAAGTCGGTGCGCGTGATGTTCGACGACCTGGGGGCTCAGATCCACGAGCTGCCCGGCCACACGTGCTGCCCTGAAGGCACGCTCGTCAAGGCGAACGACCCCGACTCGTTCTTCACGGCTGCCGCACGCAACCTCGCGCTCGTCGAGAAGGCCGGCTTCGACCTCGTGACGCCGTGCAACGGCTGCTACTCGACGTTCAAGGAGTGCCAGAGCCACCTCAAGACGCAGTGGCGCGAGCGCGACAAGATCAACGAGCGCCTCGCGACCGAGGAGCTGCACTACGACGGCTCCCTGCAGGTCGTGCACTTCGCCGAGTGGCTCGCCGACCACATGGGCGCCGGGCTCATCGCGTCCAAGGCGGTCAAGCCGTTCTGGGGCATGAACATCGCCGTCCACTACGGCTGCCACCTGCTCCGACCCCAGCCCGCGGTCAAGTGGGACGATCCGCTGCATCCCAAGAAGGTCGAGGAGATCGTCGCCGCCTTGGGTGCGCGCGTCGTCGACTACCCCACCAAGATGCAGTGCTGCGGCGGCTACCTCGACCGCGTGGGGGAGCGTGAGGGCTCGCTCGCCTTCAACCGCCGCAAGCTCTACGACCTGCAGAACCACCAGGTCGACGCGCTGGTGGTCGTGTGCCCGAGCTGCTTCCAGCAGTTCGATCTGAACCAGGCCGCGCTTCAGCGCAACAACGAGAACATCCACATCCCGGTGCTCTACCTCTCCGAGATCATCGGTCTGGCGTACGGCCACAGCCCCGAAGAGCTCGGCATGGACATGCACCGCGTGAGCGTCCAGCCGTTCCTCGACAAGTGGGAAGGCCGAGCCGCCGACAAGACCAGACTCGCGCAGGACTTCGATGTCGCCCTGCTCAACAAGTGCGACTCGTGCCGGGCGTGCAAGGACGACTGCCCGGTGTGCAAGGTCGACCCGACGTTCGACCCGTGCGACACGATCGGGCAGCTGCTCAATGGCGACATCGACGAGGTGCTCGCCGACCCGAACATCTGGAAGTGCCTCGAGTGCTACACGTGCCTCGAGATGTGCCACTCCGACATCGGGATGGCCGAGGTCTTCCGCACCCTGAAGGAGCTCTCGCTCAAGAACGGCACCGGCCCCGACTCGGTGCCCGCGAGCTACAAGATGTTCATGGATACCGGTCGGCTCGGCGAGCCCAAGCAAGGCGCGCGCAAGAAGCTCGGGCTCGACCCGCTCCCGCCGAGTGGTGGCGACGCGATGAGGAAGCTCATGGCGTGCGACGCCGTCGATGCGGTGTGCGAAGTGGAAGGGGAGGCGTAAGCCATGGCGTACGAACCGCTACTCGATCGGATGCCCACGACGCGTCCCGCGTCGTTCTCGGACCGCGACAACGTCTTCGATCTGGAGCGTCCCGCCTACCGGGAAGAGGCGTCCTACAAGATCCACGGTGGCTGCGGCCTGATGGGCATCTGCGACCAGTCCGGCACGCTGATGAGCGGCGAGAACGCCATCAAGGCGATGGCGGTCCAGCGCGACCGGGGTAACGGCCTTGGTGGCGGCTACGCCGGCTACGGCATCTACCCCGAGTTCCCCGACCACTTCTGCTTCCACATGATGTATCACGACGTGCGGGCCAAGGAAGAGGCGGAAGCCGTCTTCGACCAGTACTTCTCGGTCGATCTTGCCGAGCCGATGCCCACGCGCGCCGTCAAGGGCATCACCGACGCGCCGCTGCTGTGGCGCTACTTCCTCAACCCCGACCCGCACAAGCTCGAGATGGCCGAGATGACCCCCGAGGACTTCGTCGTGCACGTGGTCATGCTCGTGAACTCGTCGATCGACGGCGCCTTCGTCGCCTCCAGCGGCAAGAACATGGGCGCCTTCAAGGGCGTCGGCTTCCCCGAGGAGATCGGCCACTACTACCTGCTCGAGGAGTACGAGGGCCACACGTGGGTCGGGCACAACCGCTTCCCCACGAACACGCCGGGCTGGTGGGGCGGGGCGCACCCGTTCACGCTGCTCGACTGGTCGATCGTGCACAACGGCGAGATCTCGAGCTACGGCATCAACAGCCGCTACCTCGAGGCGTTCGGCTACAAGTGCACGCTGGGCACCGACACCGAGGTCGCCGCGTACCTGTTCGACCTGATGCTGCGCCGCCACAAGCTGCCGCTCGAACTCGCGTGCAAGGCGCTGGCGAGCCCGCTGTGGACCGAGATCGACCGGATGCCCGAAGACGAGCAGGCGGTCATGCGCTCGCTGCGCGCGGTCTACGGTCCCGGCATGCTCAACGGCCCGTTCGCCATCGTGCTCGGCTTCAACGGCGGCATGGTCGCGCTCAACGACCGCATCAAGCTGCGTCCGCTGGTCGCCGCGAAGCAAGGGTCGATCCTCATGGTCGCTTCCGAGGAGAGCGCCATGCGCGAGGTGCTCGACGCACCCGACGACGTATGGGCGCCCAAGGCCGGCGAGCCGGTCATCGCGCGCATCGAGGGCGTCGACTGGCCGATCCACGGCGACCTGCACCTGTCCCCGAACGAGATCTCCTGTGCCGTTACGGGTGTCGACGACACCTGCGAGACCGCCGTCGAGGTGAACTAACATGCCCACGAGCCTGATCCAGCCCGAGTTCAAGGTCGAGATCGACTACAACAAGTGCCACAAGTGCGGGCGCTGCGTGCAGCAGTGCGGCTGGGGCGTGTACTCGTTCAACGAGCGCCCGTTCCCAGACGACAGCAAGTGCCGCGCGTGCCACCGCTGCGTGACGTACTGCCCCGCGCACTGCATCACCATCAAGAAGAACGACCTCGCTTTGCGCGACAACGCCAACTGGACGTCCGAGCAGCGCAAGAACGTCTGGCGCCAGGCCGAGTCGGGCGGCGTCATGCTCACCGGCATGGGCAACGACAAGCACTACACGAGCTACTTCGACCACCTCGTTCTCGACGCGTGCCAGGTCACGAACCCCTCCATCGACCCGCTTCGCGAGCCGATGGAGCTGCGCACCTACCTGGGCCGCAAGCCCGACAGCGTCGAAGTCGAGAGCGACGGCAACGGCGGCTTCCGCCTCAAAGAGGGCGCGGGGATCGCCAAGAACATCAAGCTCGACGCGCCCATCATCTTCTCGCCGATGAGCTACGGCTCGGTGTCGCTCAACGTCCACAAGTCGCTCGCGATGGCAGCCGAGCGCCTCGGCATCCTCATGAACACCGGCGAGGGCGGACTGCACGCGGACCTGTATCCGTATCAGGACAACGTCATCGTCCAGGTCGCCTCGGGCCGCTTCGGCGTGAATCCCGAGTACCTCAACCGGGGTGCGGCCATCGAGATCAAGGTCGGTCAGGGCGCCAAGCCGGGCATCGGCGGCCATCTGCCGGGCGAGAAGATCAACAAGGAAGTCTCGACCACGCGCATGATCCCGCAGGGCTCCGACGCGATCAGCCCGGCCCCGCACCACGACATCTACTCGATCGAGGACCTTCGCCAGCTCATCTACTCGCTCAAGGAGGCGTCCGGCTACAAGCCGGTCGGCGTCAAGATCGCCGCCGTGCACAACGTCGCCGCTATCGCGTCGGGCATCGTGCGCGCGGGTGCGGACTACGTGTACCTCGACGGCTTCAAGGGCGGCACCGGCGCCGCGCCGGCGATCATCCGCGACCATATCGGCATCCCGCTCGAGATCGCGATCGCGGTGGTCGACCAGCGCTTGCGCGACGAGGGCATCCGCAACCAGGCCTCGATCATCGCGGCCGGCTCGATCCGCTCCTCGGCCGACATGGCCAAGGCGATCGCGCTTGGCGCCGACGTCGTGGCGATCGGCTCGGCGGCGCTCATGGCGCTCGGATGCCACCTGTGCCAGGGCTGCCACACGGGCTGTTGCTCGTGGGGGCTCACCACTCAGAAGGCCGAGCTCACCCGTCGGGTCGATCCCGAGTGGGGCGCCGAGCGGCTCGTGAACCTCGTGCACGCGTGGAGCCACGAGCTCCAGGAGATCCTCGGCGCACTGGGCGTCAACGCGGTCGAGTCGCTGCGCGGCAGCCGTGAGCGGCTACGCGCGGTGGGGCTCGACGCACAGACCTGCGAGATCCTCGGCGTCAAGCCGGCCGGGATGTAAGGGGAGACCAGAGATGACGACTCACGACCACATCCAAGCCCATCGAGGGCTACCTGCAAGTAGCGCCGGAGGTCACCGTCGACGGCGATGTCGCGACGATCGACTGCCAGAGCGTCTACTACAAGTACGTGAACGAGGCCGTCCGGCAGTGCTTCTCGGACGGCGTCAAGACGGTGAAGCTCGTGAACGTGAACGGGCAGCGCTACATCGGAACGGGCGTGCGCGGCAAGGACCTGCGCATCGAGGTCCATGGGACCCCGGGCCAGGACCTCGCGATGTTCATGGACGGCCCCACGCTCGAGGTCTTCGGCAACGCGCAGGACGGCGTCGGCAACACCATGAACGCCGGCACCGTCGTGGTGCACGGCTCGGCGGGCGACGTGCTGGGCTACGGGATGCGCGGCGGCAAGGTCTTCATCAAGGGCGACGTGGGCTACCGGGTGGGCATCCACATGAAGGCCTACGAGGACCTGCGCCCCATCATGATCTGCGGCGGCAAGGCGCGCGACTTCTTCGGCGAGTACATGGCCGGCGGCCTGCTCATCCTGCTCGGCATGAACTCCCGTCTCGAGGGGCCGCTCGTGGGCGGCTACCTGGGCACCGGCATGCACGGCGGCGAGATCCTCGTGCGCGGCGAGGTCGAGCCGTGGCAGATAGGCAAGGAGTGCGGCATCTTCACCGCGACCGACGAGGAGATGGAAGCGCTCAAGCCGCTGCTGACCGAGTACTGCGACGCCGTCGGCTTCGATCTTGCCGAGGTGCTGTCGGTGCCGTTCACGCGGCTCGTGCCGATCAGCCACAGGCCCGTACGGGAAGCTCTACACGTACCTGTTCCTCGCATCGGCACAGCAGCTGCCCAGCAGCGTGCGTGAGTCACCTGCATGCACTGCTCAGGTCGTGCGTTCAAGAGGACCACAGAACGAAGGCGCCGGTTTCTGCGCAGCGCTGACTGTTGGGATGGCGCGGTAGACGGATCCGACGCTTCGGAATCTGGTACGGAATTGTGTGGATTCTGTGGTACTGGGCGTACGATTCAGGTAGGATAAGCTACGCGAGGCGTGTGGGGGCACGCGTCGGCATGCGGAACCACATGGAGCGAGACCGAGATGCTGGAGAGTCGTTGCCATCAGATCCGGCAGCTGGCGTTTGTTCTGTGTTCCCGAGTGGCTGTTCCATCGATCGTTTCGAACTCATGGGGGCGCGCTGATGGCCAGTGTCAAGCGAGCGCAAGCTTTGCGGGTATCGATCGTCATCGGGTGCCTCCTGATCTCACGCTCGGATTCGCCGCCACGGCCTATGCCGGAACTGCCTTGTCGTTCTCGCAGACCCCCGCACCCGATACGACCGTGACGGTCCTGCCCACCTCGGTCCGCGTGGTCGTGCAGGGCTCGTCGAACCTGGTCTCGTCGAGCGCTCGCCTCTATCTCGACGGCGTGCAAGTCCCCGCCTCGGTCGGTACATCCGGCCTCAGGACAGTGTCGGTCGCCTACACGGCGATGTCGCTGACCGACGGGCCCCACACGGCTAGTGCGTGCGTTGACGATGTCGACGGGATCACTCCTTCGTCGACGTGGGGTTTCGGTGTCGTGGTCCCGCCGACCCTCTCATCACCGGTCCCGGCACCGTTCTCCTCGGTAACACCCCTCGGCCCGCTATCGGTTTCACGATGGCGGACAACATGGCAGGTCCGCTGTTTGTCAGGCTCACCGTCGACGGTGTCGATGTGATCTTCTCGAGCCAGCCCCAAGGACTGGTCAGGTGGACCCCGTCGGTCGATTTCGCCAACAACAGCTCCCACTCCGTGACCGCTCGGGCCACCGACGCGGTCGGCGCGACGCGGACGCTCTCTTGGACCTTCACCGCCGTTGCCACACCTCCCATGTCGGACGGCACGAACTGCGCGGCATGCCATTCAGGGCTACCCGTTCCCCAACCACAACCTGACGAACTGCCTTTCCTGTCACAGCGTTGGTCAGGACGCCAACGAGGGCAACCACGGAATCTTCCCGGTGACCCCGCGCCGGCCGGACCGTGCTACGGCTGTCACCAGAACTGGGACGACCACGTGACGGGCATGACGACCTACCTGTGGACGGACTGTCACACCCCAGCCTGGCCGCTCGTGCCGATGCACACCGACGCCGAGGTCGACGCCGCCCACATCA
This sequence comes from uncultured Actinomycetes bacterium, assembly GCA_963702525.1. Lineage (GTDB taxonomy): Bacteria > Actinomycetota > Coriobacteriia > Anaerosomatales > PHET01 > CAVPCY01. The sequence continues at coordinate 51,731 of CAVPCY010000022.1, forward strand.
CCACCACCGCGGGGTGCGAGAGCTGCCACGACCCCTCGCTTGTCACCGAGCACGGCAAGTATCCGGTCAACTCGGAGTTCAAGTTCCAGTGCACCACGTGTCACACGAGCACTGACCCGAACGTCACGGCCGCGATAGCCGGCGGTGACACCGACTGCTATGCGTGCCACGCCGACCCCGGGCATGAGGCGCTGCACGACACGACCGTCCCGCCGTCGTGCGAGGGCTCAGGCTGCCACGCCGGCACGAACCTCGTGCCCATCCACTCGACGCTTGATTGCGCAGGGTGTCACTCCTCAACCGACCCTGATGTCGTGGGCGCTATCGCGAACGGTGACAAGGACTGCGCGTCGTGCCATCCGGGCGGCGGGCACGAGGCACTGCACGAGACCACGGTGCCCGTATCATGTTCGGGGACGGGGTGCGCACGCTGAGACCAACCTGGTCCCGCTGCACACGGACGGCGGGTGTACCGGGTGTCACGAGTCGTCCGACCCCCTAGTCGTCGGAAGCTATCGCAAGCGGTGACAAGAGCTGCAGCGCGTGTCACGGCACTACGGCCCACTACGCGATCACGACACTACGGTTCCCGCGTCGTGCTCGGGGGCGGTCGTGCCACACCGGCACCAACCTGGTGCCGCTCCATCCCACGGGGAGTTGTGCCGGGTGCCACGAGTCGACCGACCCGGACGTGGTCGACGGCGATTGCGGCCGGCAGACAAGGACTGCGCGGCGTGCCATCGCCGCCGACCACACGAGGCGCTGCACGACACGACGTGTCGACCATGCGTGCTCCGGGAGTTCGGGCACCGCTGGGTCACAGCCGGCACGAATCTGGTGCCCGATACACTCGGCCATCGGGTGCGCGGGTTGCCACGAGTCCACCGATCCCGTGGTGGTCTACGCGATCGCAAACGGGCGACAAGACCTGCACGGGTTGTCACGCCCACGGCACAGTCGTGGATCACTACGCGATGCACGACACCGACGGTCACTCCCTCGTGTGACGGGCAGCGGGATGTCACAACGGCGAACCAACCTGCTGCCGATACACACGGTCGACAGGGTCATCAACTGGATTGCGAGTTGTCACCAGTCGACCGAATCCCGTGGTCGGTGGCGCCATCGCGAGCGGGCGACAAGTATTGCACGACCTAGCCCGAATCCGGGCCGACCATGCCGACTCCACGACACGACGGTTCCACCTGCGTGCGCGGGCGCCGGCTGCCACACAGGCACGAACCTCGATTCCTATCCACTCCGAGAGCGGATGCGCGGGTTGCCACGAGTCGACCGACCCGGCTGGTGATCACCGCGATCGCCGACGGGCGTCAAGGACTGCTCGGCGTGCCACCCCGGTGGCGGGGACCACGGTCCGCTCCACGACACGACCGTGCCTGTCGACTGCAGTCGGCGCCGGTTGCCACAGCGGCACGAACCTGTGCCGATCCATCCCGACCATCGGGTGCGCGGGCTGCCACGAGTCGACCGACCCACGATGTGGTCACGGCGATCGCCGACGGCGTCAAGGACTGCGTCGGCGTGTCATCCGGGCGGCGGACCACTGCCGGGCTGCACGATGACGGTTTCACCGATCCCGCGTGCGCGCAATGCCACGACTCCAACATCTCCGCCCAGCACGACAACGACTGCGCTGTCTGCCATGACAGCACGGACGGCAGGGTTGTGGCGGCGATCGACGAGCGGCAACACGAACTGCAGCGCATGTCATCCCGAATGCCGGGTCGATCACGAGGCGGCCCCGTCGAACTACGCGACAGTGGGAAGACCACCGGCGCCAACGCCGCGCCTCTTCCCGCCACCCCGCACACCGGCTACACGCTGACCAGCGTGAAGTGCAACGTGTGCCACTCGGTCCACCGCTCCGCGGTCGTCGGGCCAGGTCATCCGCAACCAGGTCGGCGGCGCGTTCCATGACCGCCGGCGACCGGCCGAGACACTCGAGATGCTTGCTGCGTTCGAGCGTCGCCGATTCGTGCAAGTACTGCCACATCGACACCGCCATCGGCGGCGTTCGCCTGTGGAACGGCAACTCGCTGAACTGGGGCGACCCCGGTCCGTTCTCGGGTGGCTACGCGCACAACCACACCTCGTGCACCGAGTGCCACGCGGTCCACGGTGCGGAGACCTACAAGGGTGCTGCCGCTGGCAAGATCCTGAAGTACAGCGTCGAGAACCTGGTCCTGCGCGCAGCAGTCTCTCGGGCTCGCTCCGGTCCTCTGGGGCATCAACCCCAACGTGCCGGGTAACGTCGCCGCTCACACCTACACCGATCCGGTCACCGGCCATCGCTGTTGAGACCGGCGTCCAGGACGAGATCTATCACCACTGCCGCTGGTCTCGTGGCCGCCGGCAACCAGGCGCAGTTCACCGACCTGGCCGGCGTCATCGAGGGCGACGCTGCCAAGACGGTCAACTCCGCTGTCGGCGCGGACATGAAGGACCTCCAGGTCGGCGCGTTTTGCACCAAGTGCCACCCGACCTACGCCTCCGGCTCGGAGTTCGTCACCAACCTCGACCAGGACTCGTCGGCTCTTCGGCGGCACCTACGCAGGCCGGAGCCCCGACTGGACGCCTCCGGTAGCGCCAGCCCGCTGGCTCCAACGCCGGTACCTGGATGGCCAAGGGCCACCCGGTCGCCGACGGCGACGAACGACTTCTCGACTCGGCGCCGGCATGACGATCGCGACGGGCAAGACCGTTGCCTGGGCCGACGCCGACACCTGCCGCAAGTGCCACGACGCCGGTACGTCTGACGCCGCCGCTGGTACGGTCGTGTACTCCAGCTGGCCGCACGTCACGCCTGGCTACTACCGCTTCATGGCGCTGGGACGGTTGCCGCGAGCTACGCCGCGTACGGCCTGACCAACGCCCAGTCGCGCTTCAGCGGCTCCGCGTTCCTGGCCGAGGGCGCCTTCATCAACCTGGCCAACACGGGTGACCCGGACGCTCAGTCCGTGACCTCGCAGTTCGCCGACCAGATGATCAAGGGCACCCCGAACGACCCGAACGCCTCGGTCACCATCGGGCGCGACGGTGCATGCCTGAAGTGCCACGTGGAGAACGACGGTGTCGGTCTTGGCGTAGGCAAGAGCTACTAGGCTCACACGCACTACCCTCGCGATGCGAAACGGCATCGTGAAGACGCACCATCGAGCGGCCCTCCACATCGGAGGGCCGCTCTGCGTCTGGGCTGAGAGGGCGGGTATGCGCCTGGCCCCGTGAATCCAGAAACACCTCCGAAACACAGCGGGCCTAATCTCGCGGTATGATGACGTAAGCGACGTCAGGCAGACACGGCATCCACGTGTCTTCTTCTGAGGAGGTTGTGCGCATGGCACCTGCGTTCGACAAGGACTACGTCCTGAAGACGGTGCAGGAGCGGGACGTGAAGTTCATCCGCTTCTGGTTCACGGACGTGCTCGGCGTCCTCAAGTCGTTCGCCGTGACCGACTCGGAGCTCGAGGGAGCGTTCGAGGAGGGCATGGGCTTCGACGGCTCGTCGATCGACGGCTTCACCCGCATCGAGGAGTCGGACATGGTCGCGTGGCCGGACGCCTCCACGTTCCAGGTGCTGCCGTGGCGTCCCGAGCGAGAAGGGCGTCGGGCGCCTGTTCGCCGACATCCAGAAGCCTGACGGCGCGCCGTTCGAGGGCGATCCCCGCTATGCGCTCAAGCGCGTGCTCAAGAAGGCCGCCGACATGGGCTACACGATGTACGTCGGCCCCGAGCTCGAGTTCTTCTACTTCGCCGACGACAAGGGCACCGAGATCCTCGACAAGGGCGGCTACTTCGACCTGACTCCGCTCGACATCGCGAGCGACCTTCGCCGCGACACCGTGCTGACCCTCGAGAAGATGGGCATCCCGGTCGAGTACTGCCACCACGAGGTCGCCCCGTCGCAGCACGAGATCGACCTGCGCTACCAGGACGCGCTCACGATGGCCGACGCCGTCATGACGTACCGCCTCGTCGTCAAGGAGGTCGCCTACGCCAACGGCGTGTACGCGACCTTCATGCCCAAGCCGATCCAGGGCCAGAACGGCTCGGGAATGCACACGCACCAGTCGCTGTGGACCAAGGACGGCAACGCCTTCTACGACGCGAACGATCCCGTCGCACCTCTCGAAGGTCGCGCGGCACTACATCGCCGGCCTGCTGAAGTACGCGCCCGAGTTCTGCGCGGTCACCAACCCGCTCGTGAACTCCTACAAGCGGCTCGTGCCGGGCTACGAGGCCCCCACGTACGTCTCGTGGGCGCAGCGCAACCGCTCGGCCATGGTCCGCGTGCCGCTGTACAAGCCGGGCAAGGAAGCCGCCACCCGCCTCGAGCTGCGCTCGCCCGGACCCCTCGGCCAACCCCTACCTCGCCTTCGCCGTCATGCTCGGCGCCGGCCTCAAGGGTATCGAGGACGAGCTGGAGCTCATGCCCGAGGCGACGAACGACATCTTCGAGATGACCGAGGCCGAGCTTGACGCCGCCGGCATCAAGACGCTGCCGAAGGACCTCGGCGAGGCCATCGAGCTGTTCGAGAAGTCGGAGCTGATGAAGGAGATCCTCGGCGAGCACATCCACAAGTTCTACGTGGAGAACAAGAAGGCCGAGTGGGCCGACTACATCAAGCACGTGACCGAGTGGGAGATGAACCGCTACCTGACCGTGATCTAGGCGCTCAGAACGGCTGAGTGAACGGCAACGGTGCCGGGCGGGGGAGTGTCCTCGTCCGGCACCGCCGATTGGGGCCGCGTGAGGGCTGGGTCCGGGCCGCACGAGCGCCCGGCGCCCGTTCGAGCCACACGCGCGGGGAGCGGAGCTCGGAGAAACGTGCACATGAAGCGCGTCATCATCGTCTGGGACGATGCCCATACGCTGGCGTGGGTCGACCAGGCGCTGGCCGGACTCGACCTGCAAGCGTCGCAGTGCCCTCCGAGCGAATGCGCGCAGGCTGCTCGACGGCGCGGCGGACCTGGTGATCCTGGACGGCGGCAGAAGCCCGGAGGTCCTCGCGCAGGTGGTCGAGCACGCGGCGTCCGGGGGCGTGGACCTGCGGCTGCTGCTGCTCGTGGAACCCGAGGGCCTCGCGTCGCTACGGCTGCCGGTCGGATGCCGAGCGACTTCATGGTCCGCGGGGGCTCGTCGGACGAGCTGGCGCGCGCGTGCGCACGATCCTGTGGCCGGGCGAGGAGGTCCGCGGCAGGAGCTGATCCGCATCGACGGCTCACGCTGAACCTCGCGACCTATCAGGCGACCATCGACGGCAGCCATCGACTTCACCTACCTCGAGTACGCGCTGTTCGCTTCCTGGTGACGCATCCCGGGCGCACGTACAGCCGCGAGGTGCTGCTTCGGCGCGTGTGGGGGACGGACTACTACGGCGGCTCGCGCACGGTCGACGTGCACATCAGGCGCATCCGCTCCAAGATCGGACACGAGCTGTCGCGCAGGCTCGAGACGGTGCGCAACGTCGGCTACCTCTGGAACGGGTAGGGGGCCGAGCGGACCTCAGCGCATCTCGCCGAGGAAGTAGTAGGACCGCTTGGACGTGGGCACGCACCGCCCGGCTATCCCGCGCGCACCCAGGTACTCGCACAGGTCGTCGGGCGCGAAGAACGCTCCCGGTTCGCCGAGCAGCTTCTCGCCCCACACCACGAGCCGCATCGCTCCCCGGTTGTCGAACTCGAGCATGAACAGCGCGCCTCCCGTGCGCGTCACGCGCGCGATCTCGCGCACCGCGGCGTCTTGGTCGCGGAAGTGGTGGAACGCGTCCGAGACGACCACGACGTCGAAGGCGCCGTCATCGAACGGCATCGCCTCGGCGCGTCCGACGACCGCCGAAACCCGCGGGTGGTCCGGCACGTAGCCCACCATCTTCGGCGACGGGTCGAGCACCGTGACGGTTGCCGGGAACGCGTCGGCCATGCGCACGGCAAGGGCGCCGGTGCCGCCTCCCAGGTCGAGCACGGCTCGGCGCTCGCCCAGGTAGGGAGCGAGCTTGGCGGCGATCTCGGCGATGTGCTCTTCGCTCCACCGGTCGGCGAAGCGGTGGAAGATCGGTGCCGCCCAGTCGAACAGTGACATGCGCGCTCCTGGGTCGGGGTGTCGGCGGGCTCGGGTAGAATCGCTGGTGTCGCCGGCTTGCACGCCGCGACGGTCATTCTCTCGATACCCGAAAGGGACCGCATGCCTCAGCGCACGCTCGCCGTCATCGACGGGAACTCCCTGCTTCACCGGGCCTTCCACGCGCTCCCGGTCACGATGACCGCTCCCGACGGGCGTCCCACCAACGCCGCGTACGGCTTCATCTCGATGCTGCTCAAGCTCACCGAGTCGTTCGACCCCGACACGCTCATCGTCGCGTTCGACAAGGGCCGCCCGGCGTTTCGCTCGGAGGTGCTCGAGCGCTACAAGATCCACCGCCCGCCCACTCCCGACGAGCTCAGGCCCCAGTTCGGCATCGCCAAGGAGCTGCTGGGCGCGATGAACGTGCCGGTGGTGGAGTGCGAGGGCTGGGAGGGCGACGACCTGCTCGGCACGCTCGCCAAGCGCGGCGAGGCGGAGGGCATCAGGGTGCTGCTCTTCACCGGCGACAAGGACGCCTACCAGCTCGTGACCGAGCAGGTCAGCGTCGTGTCGACCAAGAAGGGCATCACCGAGATCGTGGTCTACGACCCGCCCGGCGTGGAGGAGCGGCTCGGCGTCCGCCCCGACCAGGTGGCGGACTTCCTCGGCCTCAAGGGCGACACGTCCGACAACATCCCCGGGGTGCCGGGTATCGGCGAGAAGACGGCCGCCAAGCTCATCCAGCAGTACGGTTCGCTCGATGCGGTGCTCGAGAACGCCGAGGAGGTTCCCGGCAAGGTGGGCGAGAACCTGCGCGCAGCACGCCGAGGACGCGCGCGTGAGCCGCGAGGTCGCCACGATCCGCACGCGACGCTCCCGTCGAGTGCGACATCGAGCTCGCCTTGTGGGGCGCGGTCGATGCCGATGCGGTGGTGCGCGTGTTCAGCGCGTACCGGATGGTCTCGCTCGTCGAGCGGGTGCTCGCGCTGGGTCGGGCGCACGCGCGCAAGCTGGCCGAGGACTCGGGCGCGCCGGCAGACGCGGTGGCCGAGGAGGAGTGCAGCTCGCCGGGCGCCTGGCCGATGGTCTTCGGCGACGAGGCACGCGACGATGCTCGACGGTGCGTTGGCGGCGGGGAGTCGGTCGCGGCCGCCGTGGGCGAGGGCGGAGACTCGCTCTTCCCCGTCGATGACGTGCACTTCGCGCTGGCGTCCGAGCAGGTCGCCGTGATCGACGCCGAGCATGCGGCGGCCGCGCTTCGAGGACGCATTCGCGCGCGGCGACGGTCGTCGCGGCGGACCTCAAGGCGCTCGTCCAGCGCTTCGCGGTACCCGGGACGAGCGACTCGCGGCTCGGCGCGTTCTTGTCGGCGTGGGACCCCGCAGCGCTCCTTCGACGTGTCGGTCGCCGGCTACGTCTACGAGTCGAACCGCTCCGCCTACGACGTGCCCACGCTCTACGGCGAGTTCATGGGCACGCCTCTCGCGCACTGCGAGCACGAGCACGGCGCAGACCTCCGCGATCGCTCAAGGCGCGCTCAGCCCTCGCGCGTGTGTTGCGCGAGGGGCTCGCCGAGGAGGGCGGGCTCGAGTGCTACGAGCGCTGCGAGCTGCCGCTCATCCCCGCGCTCGCGCGCATGGAGGACGTGGGACTGGGCGTCGACACTGCGGTGCTCGGCGTACTCGGCGAGGAGCTGGGCGAGCGCATCGAGGCGATCCGCGCCGAGATCTTCGAGCTGGCCGGCGTGCGAGTTCACGATCGACTCGCCCAAGCAGCTCGGCGAGGTGCTCTTCGAGAAGCTCGGCCTGCCGACGGGCAGGCGCACGAAGACCGGCTTCTCGACCGACGCGAAGGTGCTCTCGGGCCTGGCCGCCGACTACCCGATCGCCGCCAAGGTCATCGAGTACCGCGAGATGACCAAGCTCAAGTCGACCTACATCGACGCGCTGCCGCGCCTGCTCGGCGAGGACGGGCGGCTGCACACGACGTTCAACCAGACGGTGGCGGCCACCGGTCGGCTGTCGTCGAGCAATCCCAACCTGCAGAACATCCCGGTGCGCACGGAGCTGGGCAGACGCATCCGCGCGGCGTTCGTGCCCGCGCAGCCCGGCGACTGATGGTGGCCGCCGACTACAGCCAGATCGAGCTGCGGGTGCTCGCGCACCTGTCGGGGGACGACGGGCTGATCGAGGCGTTCACCTCCGGGCGGGACTTCCACACCGAGACCGCGGCCCGCGTCTTCGGCGTGGAGCGCGACGCGGTGGACGCCGAGCAGCGCCGCCGCGCGAAGGCGGTCAACTTCGGCATCGTGTACGGCATCTCGGCGCACGGGCTGGCGGAGTCGCTCAAGATCGGCCGGGCCGAGGCGCAGGAGATGATCGACCGCTACTTCGCGGCGTATCCCGCGCGTGCGCGAGTATCTCGACGAGACGGTGGCCGAGGCGCATCGGACCGGCTACGCGGTGACGCTGTACGGCCGGCGCCGGCATATCCCCGAGCTCAGGAGCGGCAACTACAACCTGCGCTCCTTCGGCGAGCGAACCGCGATGAACCACCCGATGCAGGGCACCGCGGCCGACATCATGAAGCTCGCGATGATCGCGGTCGACGAGCGCTGCGTCGAGGCGGGCTCTCGACGCGGCTCGTGCTGCAGGTGCACGACGAGCTCGTCTTCGAGGCGCCGCCGACGAGATCGATGCGCTGGCGGAGCTGGTGCGGCGCGAGATGCAGGGCGTGGCCGAGCTCGCCGTGCCGCTCGTCGTCGACGTGTCGTGGGGCGAGAACTGGGCGAGTCGCGAAGTAGGGAATCGTCCGCTGTTCTGCCTCGGCGGGTGGCACCGCCCGGCGGCGTGGTATACACTACGCGATGGCTCGCAAGGGGTCGGCGCTTCGCCGTAC
>CAVPCY010000023.1:0-18414 GCA_963702525.1 uncultured Actinomycetes bacterium
TCTCCGAGGGTCGTCGGCGGTCTCGACGGCCACACCCGATGCGACGACGAGAGGTGCGATGGGGGCGCGGCGGCACGCCGCCATTGTAGGCGAACGCTCGACGCCGAGTAAGGGCGCGGGCCGACCGGATCAGCCGATTCTGAGGCCCATCCCGTACACGAAGGCCAGGAACCCGTGGACTGCCGCGACTCCCAGCAGCACCCACGCACCGCGCTTGTGGACCAGCATGTGCGTCTTGCCCTTGAACTTGATCTTCCGAGTGCCCACGAGCATCTGGAAGACAAGCAGCGCGAACGCTGTGGCGCCCAGAACCATCAGCGCCACAGGCCTGATTGCGATACCGAAGATCATGCGAGCCCTTTTCGACGACGACTCTCTGACAGCCGCTAGGATACCCCGCCCGGGCCTCAGGGAACCTACCGGGTGATACCGTCGTCCAAGTGAGCGACGAATCGTAACGAGCCTGCCGAGGAGAAACCGATGATCATGCCTTCATCACGCAAGCGCTTCGCGCAGTCGTGAGCGCCGCCGCGCTCGTCGCGCTCGCCTTGGCCGTCACGGGATGTGCGACCGCGACCCCGGGCACCCAGGAACCCTCAGGCTCGGTTCCCGCCGACACACCCGGCATCACGGGCGCCATCACCTATCTCGCCGCGGGCACAGGGGGTGCGGCCTCCCTCGGGTCGATCACCGTAGAGGGTGGAGAGCAGCCAGAGGGCGCGGTGTCGGACAAGGCCGTCGTCAAGGTGACCAAGGAGACGGCCATCTTCGACGCCGACGGAATGGCATCGACGCCGGACAAGCTGCAGGTGGGTACCGAGGTGAAGGTCTGGTTCGCAGGCCCGGTCGCCGAGAGCTACCCCGTCCAAGGCACAGCGTCCGCGGTCCAGATCACAGGGGTGGCCCCCAAGTAGGGCGCGTGACCGAGACGGGGTGCGGGACCGCGCGCCTAGGTGGCGAGCGGCAGGCGGATCGTGAACTTCGTGCCCGCGCCGGTCCGGCTGTTCACGCCGATCGTGCCTTTGTGCCGCTCGACGATCTCCTTGGTGACGGCGAGTCCGATGCCCAGCCCACCGGTCGAACTCGCGCGCGCCGCATCGGCCCGCCAGAAGCGGCTGAAGACGTGGGGTAGGTCCTCTTCGGCGATGCCTATCCCGGTGTCGCTCACCTCGATGAGCGCGCATCCCGGATCGACGCGCACGGATACGCCGATGCTGCCTCCCGCGGGCGTGTAGCGTGCAGCGTTGCCGAGCAGGTTGCCGACGGCTTGCTGCAAGCGGTCGACATCGCCGATCACGTAGACGCCGGGCGCCACGTCGACCGCTGAACGCAAGATCGGTCGCTTCGACGAGCGCCTGGAACGAGTCCGCAGCGGCCCGTACCGGGACCGAGAGATCGATGCGGTGCATCTCGAAGGGAAGCGAGCCTCGCTCGAGGCGCGTGAGTTCGAGGATGGCGTCGGCGAGCCGGGCGAGGCGCACCGTCTCGTCGCGGACGATCCGAGCCGCTCCTCATCGGCGGGCAGAACGCCGTCCTGCATCGCCTCGACGGTGGCCTGGATCGCCTGTAGCGGCGTGCGCAACTCGTGGGCGACGTCGGCCGTCAGCCGCCGCTCAAGTTCCCGGTCGGCCTCGATCGCATCGGCCATCTCGTCGAACGTCTTGCCGAGCACCGCGATCTCGTCGTCTCCCTCGAAGCCGGTGCGTGCCAGCCTGTCGCCTTGCCGCAGCGCTTGTACCGTCACCGTCATCTCGGTGATGGGTCGGACGAGCAGCTTGGAGAACCACAGGCCGCCCAACGACGCGAGCGCGACGGCCACGAGCGCCGCGACCGTCAACGCGGTGAGCGACCCGGACCTGAACTGCGCGTCGCGGTCGGTGAGCAGCGCCCCCTGGCCGTACGCCCACACGCTGACCGTGCCCACCCGCACGCCCTGAACCACGACCGGCGCGGTCATGACGGAGCCCTCGGGGCTGATCATCGCCCTGGCGCCGCCTGCGCCTGTTTGCTGCGTGCCATCGGACTGGAAGTCGGTCGCATCGTCGTAGATCAGGGTGTTGTGCCCGTCGGTGATCTGCACGGCGACGCCACGCATCGAACCGATTCGCGGGATGGTGGACAGTGTCTGCAGGGTCCAGCCGCCGTAGCGCGGATACGCCTCGGCGGCGACTTGCGCGACCCCTTGAGCGATGCGTTCGAGATTGCCCTTGAGGTACTGGTCGAACTGGTAGTTCCACACCAGCGAAATGAGGATCGCGACCAGAACAACCGTCAGCGCAGCCACGGAGGCGAAGGCGACGGCGAGCCGGCGCCCGAACGTCGCCCGGGGATGCGGCTCGAGATCGCCGGGAACTTGGGGTGTGGCGTCCTCAGACATCCGTCTTCGGAGACTCGAAGCGGTATCCCACTCCGTGGACTGTGTAGATGAAGGTGGGATCGCGCGGGTCGTCGTCGAGCTTCGCACGCAGGTTCTTCACGTGACTGTCGATCGTGCGCTCGTAGCCCTCGAAGTCGTAGCCGAGGACCTTCTCCACGAGCTCCATGCGGGAGTACACGCGACCGGGATAGCGCGACAGCGTTGTGAGGAGCTTGAACTCGCTCGCGGTGAGGTCGAGCTCGTCGCCTTCGAGAAACGCCTTGTGTCCTGCCATGTCGATGGAGAGCTTGCCGTACTCGAGCCGGTCGCGCTGAGGCTCGGCCCCAACGTGGGCGCGGCGCAGCAGCGCGCGAACGCGCGCCACCAGTTCGCGAGGAGAGAACGGCTTGATGAGGTAGTCGTCGGCGCCGAGTTCGAGTCCCGCCACCTTGTCCTCGAGCTCGCCCTTGGCGGTGAGCATGATGATCGGAACGTCGGACGCGTCGCGGATGGCCTTGCAGACCTGCTCACCCGGGACCTTCGGCAGCATCAGGTCGAGAACCACCAGGTCGAAGCGGTGCTTGGCGAACTGGTCGAGAGCGACCTGCCCGTCCTCGGCCGGCGTGACCCAGTAACCCTCGCGCTCGAGGTAGGCCGCGACAGTATCGCGAATGGTCTTCTCGTCCTCTACCAGCAGGATGCGGCGCGTGTCCGCTGCCATGAGTCTCCCTTTCGTAGGGCGGCGTGAAGCCGCACTTCTCCCCAAGAGCGAAGTCTACGCCTCGGGTACTGTTGGCCTGGTCATTCCACCGAATCTCCACCGGGCCCTCGCTGGCGCTCGCAAGGCAGTCCAGAGCCGAGAACGGGCTGGCACGCGGCCGCCCCCTGTTGACGAGGTGAGTCCCGACGACCCGGTCTAGCGCGAGCCGATGGCGGCGAGCTGTACCAGCGCCGTAACGATCGCAATGATCGCCACGATCGATGCTGACCCCCGACAGAATCCAGCCCAGCCCGAGGCAGACCGCGGCCACGGTCCCAACGGTCCCGCCTCGGTGGCCGCCCGATGCCCGACGCACCGCCTCGGACGTGAGCGACCCCCAGATGATGCCGAGGAAGTAGCCGAAGAAGCCGCCCGTGATGGCCGCGAGGATGAAGGCCCCGCCTATGCCCACGATCACGCCCGCGATGATGGCGAACGCCAGCTGCTTGGGCTTCACGAAGGTGTACTGGCTGCGCTTCAGCCTCGCGTGCTCGGGGCACTTGTAGCCCACCGGCGTAAGCACCATCTCCTTGGGGCAGATGGGCTTGCCGCACTCGGTACAGCTCAACTCCGTCTCGACGTCCGGATGGTATGAGCAGCGCGCCACTGAACGCCTCCTGGGATTCGGGCCGTGTGGTTTCGCCGCCTAGTGTAGCGGCATCACCGAACGACGAGTACCAGCGCCGCGGAGCACACGCCGAGCGCAAGTGTCAGCCCGTTTGGAACCCGCCAGCCGAGCCAACGCCGAGCCGCCGCACGCAGCAGCAGGCCCACGCCCCACACCGACAGTCCCACAGGGACCACCAACAGCGAGGAGAGCCCGGATGCGACAACGCCCCCTTGCGGGGGCGCTAGCTGCAGTGCCGAGAGGGTGGTCCACAGGACCGTGAACAAGGTCACCGCCAACGAGAGTCGGGCCACCCGGCCCGCCACATCTCGGGCCTGATACGTTGGTGCCATGATCGCGGGTACGAAACTCAGCGTCGAGAGAACGAGCGCGCCGAGCCACGCTGCAACACAGTCGGCTCCCATGTGTCGAGCGTAGCGCAGCCGGCGGCGCAACACCAGTCGCTCTCGGCATCTGGTGGGGACTTCATCGAGCGGCGAAACGATGCCTATACTCGAGACATGGGAACACCCACCATCGAGCAATCCCCAGACGGCTTGCGGGTCGTCATGCGCGCGCCTCGGGCCGGCTGCCTGGTCGCAGCGCTCGCTGCACTGCTCGTTGGCTGGACAGCCGGGGGTATCGCGGCCGTCCACGCGCTCATCACGGCAGGGATCTCGAACCCCGCATCGTGGCTGCTGCTCGTGTGGCTCGCTGGCTGGCTCGCGGGAGAGCTGTTCGCAGCCGCGGCGCTCGCCTTCCTGATAAACGGCCGAGAAGTGCTCGAAGTCGATGACTCGGAGTTGAGACTGCGCGCGGAAGCGCTCGGGCGCGCTTGGACCCGCCGATACCCGCTGGCAGAAGCAGAGAACCTACGCCCCGTCGCGTCCAGCGGCGGCACGCTCGACTTCCTCGCCTTCGAGCGCCGCGGCAAGACGGTGCGATTCGGTACCGACCTCAGTGAAGCCGACGCTACGCGTATCGCGCAGGCCGTCTGGGACCAAGCGCCCTCACTCCGCGCATGAGCCGCTCCGCCGAGACAGCCCCGCCAAGGGGTCGCATCGTCGCCTACGACGCCTTGCGCCTGTTCGCCATCTTGAGCGTGGTCGGAATCCATACGCTGATGCCCTACCGGGGAGTGATGACGGCCCGCGCGCCCGTCAGCATCCTTGATGACGTGCTCCACTACGCCGTGCCCCTCTTCGTCTTCATCTCCGGCGCTCTGGTGTGGGCGCGCCCGTGGCGCAGCGGGCCGGGTGCGTACCGCCAGTTCTTGGGGCGACGCTTCGTCGCTATCGGCGCGCCGTATCTCGCGTGGGCCGCGCTCTACGCGACGCTCTACGTTGTGCGTGCCGAAGACCGCGCTTCGGCACTGGCGCAGGTTCCCGGACTCGTGGCATCTGGGCACATCTGGTACCACCTCTACTTCATCCCGATGCTGCTGACGTTCTACGCGCTCACCCCGCTCGCTGCCGGGGCGCTCAAGCGTTCTCCCGAACTCACGGTGCTGGCCGCGTACGCTTTGCGCATCGTGGCCGGCCCGGCGATCACTCATGCGCTCGCCGGCGTGAACCCCCTACTCGGCCAGTATGGGATCCACGTGCTGTCGCACCTGCCGCACATGGCGCTCGGCGCGTGGTTCGCACTGCGGCTGGACACGATCGGACCGCGAGTCGGCCGTTGGTGGCCTGCGATGCTGGCAACCGGGCTCGCCGCGCTGGCGTACCTGAGCGCGTCCGGAACGCCCTCGTGGCCGCTGGAGTTGCACCGGCTGCTCTTCCCAGGCGCGATGGCTCTCACCGTGATCGGGTTCGCGCTCGGTGCGATCGAGTTGGAGCCGCACTACGCCCCGGAGGCCCGAACCGTCACGCACTTGGGCTCGCTGTCATTCGGCGTCTACTTCGTGCACCCGCTGATCCTGCTTGCGGTGTTCACGGCGGCGGGCCCTGCCACCACCGGCTCGCCGTGGCTGCGTGTGTGGTTCCCGCTGCTCGTCTGGGCAGGAGCAAGCGTGCTCAGTCTGCTCATCAGCGACCAGCTTGGCCGCTTTCGGTTCACGGCATGGCTCGTCGGTCTCGCGCCGAGGCCACAACCCAAGTCCGGCTAGTCGCCACAGGCGGGGCACGGGTACACTCACGCCACACGACAGCCGGGAGCCCGCATGTCCTACGACACCGACACGGCACTGACTCGCCTTCGTGACGGCAACGACCGATTCACCCGAGGCGAACCGCAGACCAGGTACTCCGCTGACGAGCGCGAGCGATCCCTCGGCGGACAGCAGCCGTGGGCAGTCATCGTAGGGTGCTCTGACTCGCGCGTCCCCGTCGAAGCGGTCTTCGACGCCGGGCCGGGTGAGCTCTTCGTGGTCCGCACAGCGGGACACGTCATGGCCCAGGCGAGCCTCGCGTCGATCCGTTTCGCCGTCGAGAGGCTCGGCGCACGCACCGTGGTGGTGCTGGGCCACGAGGACTGTGGGGCGGTCTCGGCAGCGCTTGCGGGCGATGCGCCCGAGTGGCTCGCGCCGATCATCAAGCACATCCGGATCGACGAGATCGACCCGACGCAGGCACCCGCCGACGCCGACGACGCGCTGCTGGCGACCGCGGTCGACGAGCACGTCCGCGACACCGTAGCTGTCCTCCGGGAGTTCCTGGGCGCAATCGAGCCGGCAGGTGCCGAGACCGCCGTTGTGGGCGCTGCCTACAAGCTCGCCTCGGGGCAGGTGCACTGGCTCGACTGAGCGCTCACCACCGATCGCCCCTGCGGCTCGACCTAGGCACCGTGGCCTTCGCGCAGATCACGCTCGGCGATGGGAACCGCTCGGCCCTCGATGAACGCCTGGAGCGCCCCGCGCGCCGTCGCTTCGTCTTGCTCGCGCCACACGCGCACACCTTCGGCCGCAAGGCGCTGGTACATTCCCGCTCCGATGCCGGCCGTGATCACATCGGTCACACCTTCGTCGAGCAGCATCGTCGCGACGGCTCCGTGCCCGCTCGCCCCGGCGACCGGGTTCGCAACGATCCACCACGCTTCGACGCTGTGGCCCTCGAGACGCGCAACCGCGAACGCCGGCGAGCGCCCGAAGTGAGCCGACCGCTCGACTTCGAGGTCCTTTCCCGCTTCGCACGGAACCGCTGCGAGCCGCACGAAGCCCGGACCGGACCAACCCGGCCTGACCGAGGCGGGTGCGGGACCCTCGGCCTCGGCGTTGGGCGTGTCCTCGAGTGGCCGTCTGTCAGTAGCGCCCGGGAACCCCTGGACTCTGGCCGCGGCGCACTCCCGGCTGTTGTCGCACACGTCTACGCCCCGCCGTCCTGCACGTCACCAGCCCGCTCAGCATCCGGCTCGACGCGCGCCGCTTCCGTTGCGGCGGGCTCATCGCCGGCCGGCTCGGCGGTCGCGGCGGCCTTCTCCTCGACTGTCTGGCCGACCCGCTCGGCCGCCTTGCCGAGAAACTCGGCGAGCGACGTGAGCGCCGATGCGACGGCCGGAGCGGTCTCCTGCGCCACCTTGCCGCCGGCATCCGCGATCGCTCTGCCGGTCTTGTCGGCAGCCTCAGCGACGCTGCGCCCGACCTCTGTGTGCGTCGCCTCGTCCACGGTCGAAGTGACCTTGGCGCTCATCGCGTCGATCTTCGAGCGGATCTCGGCCGCATGCCGACGATTCTCGGGGTCGTTGACGGCGGCCTTGGCCCAGCGGCTCATCGAATCACCGAGCGTATCGAGTTGGGTGAGTACGTCGCGCCACGCGTCTTTCACCCCGGTCGCCTCCCGGGCGGTCTCCTCAGGCGACTCCGGAGAAGCGCCACCCGCGGCCTCCGCGGCGGGTTCTGCAGACACGTCGGGTGCTGACGCATCCTCAGGAGCGGGCGGCTCCGGTGCGTCGTCGATGGTGTAGCGGCTCTCATCGGACATATGTGGCCTCCCCGTCGAAGTGCGCTGTGCGCAAAGTACGTACCCGCACAGCACACGAAGGCGCCGCGGGGACGACGCCTTCGTGAAGGGGGGGCCGAATCCAGCGGATCGGCACCAGTGCTACGCCGAGGCTGCGACTTCAGCTACGCGCAGAAACGCTCGAACGACCTCGGGGTCGAACTGCGTGCCGGAGTGCTTCATGAGTTCTCGTATGGCCACGTCATGCGGTAGTGAGGAGCGGTACGGGCGATTCGAGGTCATCGCGTTGAACGCATCGGCGACGGCGATGATGCGCGCTCCCAGCGGGATCTCCTCGCCAGCGATACCCAATGGGTACCCGCCGCCGGCGTAGTGCTCGTGGTGGTGGCGCACCAGCGGAACGACCTCCGTCAGGAACTCGAGCGAGCTCAGGATGTTGGCCGCGATATCGGGATGGCCCTTGATGATCTCGAACTCCTCGTCGGTGAGCCGTCCCGGCTTGTTGAGGATGGCGCCGTCGATCCCGATCTTGCCGATGTCGTGCAGCAGTGCCCCGATGCGCAGCTTCTCGATCTCCTCTGCACTGAGTCCCATCCTGTGGGCGATCGCGATCGTGTGCTCGGTGACCTCGCTCGAGTGACCGTAGGTGTAGGGGTCCTTCGCATCGACGGCGGCGGCGAGCGCTCCGATCGTGCCCAGGAACGTGTTCTCCAAGTCGACGTAGAGCCGTGCGTTCTCGATCGCGACAGCAAGCTGTCCCGCGAATGAGGCAACCACCTTGAGGTTCTGCTTCGTGAAGGCCTCGGGTGACTTGGTCTTGCTCACGTTGAGCACGCCGATGATGTCGCCCTTGCTGACGAGCGGCACGCTCAGCGCCGAGCGAATGCCCTGGCTCGCCAGCTCAGCTTCGAACCCGTTGTCGGGCTGTGCGTCGACCAGGATGAGCGGCTTGCGGTGTTTCGCGACCCAGCCGGCGATGCCCTCTCCCATCTGGACGCAGGTCGACTGCACGATCTCGCTCGGCAGACCTCGTGCCGTTCCGATTCTGAGGGTGCGGCCATCGGGCTCGACCAGCATGATGGAGCCGGCCTCGCCGTCGGTGACCTGCATGACCTGATTCAGCGCACGCTCCAACACCGCGTCGAACTGCGTATCGCGCCCAAGCGCCCACGACAGGGTGTTGAGAGCGGAGAGCTCGCGTACTCGCTGGTTCCGGTCGTCGAAGAGCAGCGCGTTGCGCACGCACACCGCCGCCTCGCCGCACAGGATCTCGAGGAATGTCGCATCGTCGGACGTGAACATCTCGCCAGAGAGCTTGTCGCCCAAGACGAGAGCACCCAGCACCGAGCCGCCGCTGGACAGCGGAGCGAGTACTCGGACCTGATTCTCGGCGAGGCGTGCGGCGGCTTCCGGGTCGGTCTCAAGGTCGTCGGCGAACAGCATCTCGCCCGACCCACTCATCTTCATCAACGGCTCGAGCGCATCGGACGGAAGCGTGACGCCCGCGCCCAGTCCCTCGAGCGTCGCAGCGTGGTTGAGCACGACCGCCGAGAACGTCAGGCGCATCTCCTCGCGGAGCTCCTCGGACAGGATCAACGCCAGATCGCGCACATCGAGCGTAGCTGACATCTGCGAGCCGAGCTTGCTCAGCAGCTTCTGCGGATCGTAGGTCCTGCGGTAGAAGTAGCGGTCGGTGAGTCGCTCCAACCCGCGGGCCATCGGTGCGAAGCCCAGCACGGCTAGCACTGTCGTCACAGCGAACAACACCTCGGGATCGACGCTGAGCACCTGCGTCAGCTGTGCGCGAGCCAGTGTCGCCACCGACGCCAGGAATATGCCGAGCGCCATGATCAGGCCCACGTAGACCGCGCCGCGAAGCACCACGAGGCGCACGTCCATGAAGCGGTGCTTCACCATCGCGTACGCGGTGAACGACACGAGTACGAGCACTGAGAAGATCTCGGCCGAAGCGAGCACGTTCGCACCTGGGATCAGCGGCGCAAGCGCGCTGGCGACGAGCGACACCACCGAGAAGAGCGTCACGCCAAGCAGTACGTAGGCGATCTGGGCTCGAGCACGGCCGGTACTGCTTCTGAACTTGAGCACCAGTACGGCGAGTGGCATGAGCACGCCGGCGACGACCCACGCGGCCACGATAGTGTAGAAGCGCCCGGGGAGAACGCCCGTCTGCGACTCGACCGTAACCACGCCGCTGATCACCAGAGGCGTGAACGCGGTCAGAAACGCGAAGACGAAGTAGCTCGCCAGGAACAATCGCCAGCTCATCCGCCGTTGCATCTCGGCGGTCGGGAACGTGAGTGCGAAGTTGAGCAGGAAGCCGCTTGCACTGATCGCAGTAGCGAGCGCGAGACGCGACAGCGAAAGCGCCACGAGCGCGAACTCGGGCTGCTCGGCGGCGTAGGAGAGCAGCAGCCACAGCACCACCGAGAACACCGCTGCGGCGAACGCTCTGTGTGAAGGGTTGTTGCGGTTCCGCAGATAGACGGAGAGCGCGAGCACAATGCTCGCGATGCAGACAACGATCAGACTGGTCAAGCGCAGATAGTCCACTTGCGGCCAATCGTGACGGAATCACCTATATCGACCTGTGGTTTATCGGCCGATGGCCTTCACGGCTTGACAGCGGGGACCCAACTTCTCTCGCTACCACACCTGCCAGCTGTAGATCGTGGGCGAGGTCTTGCGCTTCCGGAAGTGGAAGTCGTAGCCCTCCGATCCTTTGGGGATCTCGTAGACGAAGGTGGTGTGGGCGCCCATCCCGATGGGGACGGGGCGGACCTGCTGGGCGTTGAACGCCGCAAAATCGGTCGCGAACGGCTTGACGCGCTTGTTCTGCGAGTCGGTGAGCCAGAACTGCCGGGGCCACACGGTGAGGTCGGTGACCGCGCCCACGTTCTTCACCTTGACGTTGACGTAGATGAGCATATTGCCCTTGCGCGGCTTCGCGCCGTCGGACATCTTCGAGTGCGGTCTTACCGAGGTCACCGAGACCTGCCACGAACCTGTCGTGAACTGAGTGCCGACCTCGGCGGGGGTGGATTCGTCGGGGTGGAGCACGGCGTCCTTGGCGTCGGCGGGCACGTCGGCCTTGGCCTGCTCGCGCTTGGCGATCTGCTCGGGTGTCCCTGTCGTGAGCGAGAGCGAGCCGTCGGGCGCGCGCTGAACTACAAGACAGCCCGTAAGCATGACTGTCGTTGCCGCGAAACATGCCGCAGTCGCCAGCCCACCCAGCCTGGCGGCCCACGTCGCGCGCGTGATGAGTCGTCCTTCCCCCGCCATCGAGGCCCCCGAGCAATCGGACCCGCCGAGATGGTCGTGGTATCGGCCCGACAGGGCGCGAACTGAAACCGCACCGGAGTCCACGCCCTTCGTCAGCCACACGGCCGACAACCGCTAGGTGCGCTTGGTCACCTGGATCAGGTGGTAGCCGAACTGCGTCTTCACGGGGCCGTGGACCTCGCCTACGGCCTCGCTGAAGCACACGTCGTTGAACTCGCGCACCATCTGCCCCGGCGAGAACTCACCCAAGTCGCCGCCGTTGCGGCCCGAGGGGCACGTCGAGAACTGCTGGGCGAGTTCGCCGAAGTCGGCGCCCTCATCGAGCTGGCGCTTGAGATCGTTGGCCTGCTCCTCGGTGGGAACCAGGATGTGACGTGCGCATGCGGTGGTCATGTGGTCGCTCCTTGATCAGCATCGGGACCCACCAAGGATAGCGGCCAGACCACCGCTCTGTCGCGCCTAGTGCGGTACCAGGAACTCGCCGAGGAGGAACACAACCACGAACAGCGCCGGAACGATCGTCAGCAGCGTGATGAGCGAGCGCTCCTTCTGCTTCAGGATAGCCACGAGCCCGACGACTCCAGCTGCGAAGCCGACGGCGAGCATCCCGATGACGTAGAACGGCATGTACGTCGAACTGAAGGCCTGCCAGCCCGGGTCGGTACTCGTTCCGAGAGCCCCCACGAACACCGTGTTGATCGCGAACATCACGATGAACGCCACCGCGATCCACATCGACCACTTACCGAGCGTCGTCACGGGCAACTTCGTATTGAAGCTCTGCCGCGTCGAATCACCCAGGCCAGTTCCCCCTGCAGTATGAGTCGAGGCCATGACGCCTCACCTCCCAGACTGCGCCGGATGCACGGTGTGTACACCCGCGTACACAGAGATTGTTCCACCCTCGGCGCGTCGTGTCGCAATCGAATCCGCGAGCGGCGATGCGTTCTGCGCGACGATCGCGGTCGAGCGTGCTTCAGTCGGTCGCAGCGAGCGGGGAATACACCTCACACCGGCAGCGAAAGGCGAACGTGGCCACTTCAACACACGAGCGCTCTGCATGGTGGCGCAACGAACGCGGCGAATGGTATGTCGCCGTGCAGGTCGTCCTGTTCGCGCTCATCGGTGTCGGACCTCGCATGCTGCCCGGATGGCCAGCATGGAGCGCGCCGTGGACGACGATAGGCACCTGGCTCGGACTGGCGATGATGCTCGCGGGCGCCGCGCTGTCTGTGGGCGGGCTGCTCAAGCTCGGCAACAATCTCACTCCGCTGCCCTACCCCAAGGACGGCTCCCAGCTCGTCGACCAGGGCCCCTATGCCATAGTGCGCCACCCCATCTACAGCGGGCTGATCCTCGGCGCGTTCGGCTGGGGGCTGTGGCTGCACGCGTGGCTGACGCTGCTGTTCGCGGTCGGACTGCTCGTGCTCTTCGACCTCAAGGTCCGGCAAGAGGAGCGGTGGCTGTGCGAGCGCTACCCCGAGTACGGCGAGTATCAGAAGCGCGTGAAGAAGCTCGTACCCTGGGTGTGGTGAGCACCGGGCGTCAGCCGCTGGCAGCGGGCTCGTAGCCGCGCCCGATCGACCACGCATCGCCGATCTGCTCGCCGACTGCCCAGTAGCGGTTGTCGGGCATCGTCAGCGTGAACGGCCGCACCTTCGCGATGTCGGGCTTGCCGTTCGCGTCCAAGAAGCGCTCCTCGGTCCACGTCGCCACGATATCTGCGACGAAGAGCTCGTGACTCCCGAGGTCCACCGTCTGGAACACGCGGCACTCCAGGCACAGCGGGCACTCGGCGATCATCGGCGCGTGGGCGAGGGTGCCGCGGAAGACCTCGAACGACGCCGCCTTGTCCACGCCACGGCTCGCCGAGACGAGCCCGCACCAGTCGGTGGGCGCGACCATGTCAACGCTGGGGATGTTCACACTGAACTCGTCGTGCTCCCGGATTCCGGCGTTGGTCGCGTGCACCTTGCCGAGCCCGCACGCGAGACGGGGCGGGTTGAACTGGACGCGATTGACCCACGCGATCGGCATGAAGTTGGGGCCGTCGAGCAGATCGGCGCCGACAAGCGTCATCGGCATCGGGTAGAGAAAGCCCTGCGGGCCGAGGTCGATTCGGTCTGCCATGTGCCTGGCCCCTTTCGAGAGACGTCTTGTCTGCTGTACCCGAAACACAGCGCCGCGGGCGTGAGTCCGCGCGGTATGTGGGAACACTGCCGAGAGGGGGGATTCGATGAGCGAAGTACTGGTCGCATACGCCAGCAAGTACGGCTCGACCCGCGAGGTCGCAGAGGCGGTCGGCACCGCGCTTCGCGAGGGTGGCACCGCGGCGGACGTGCGCCCTGCGCGCGACGTCGACGACCTGGACGGCTACTCGGCGGTCGTGCTCGGCGCTCCGCTCTACTTCTTCAGGTGGCACAGCGACGCCCGGCACTTCCTGCGCCGGCACAAGAAGGCGCTGCTCGACCTGCCGGTGGCGGTGTTCGCGCTGGGCCCGACCAACGACGTTCCCGAGGACTTCGCCGAGACGCGCAAGCAGCTCGATCGCGCGCTGGCCAAGTTCGAGTGGCTGTCGCCGCGCTCGGTGATGCTGTTCGGCGGCAAGCTCGACCCGGCCGCGCTGCGCTTCCCGGACAGCAACCCGGCCATGAAGAACATGCCGGCGAGTGACATCCGTGACTGGGACGCGATCCGGGCGTGGGCCGGCGGGTTGCCCGAGGCGCTTGGGCTGTAGGCGCGCAGGCACCTGCGAACGCGGTCGCAGAGTCGAAAGGGGCGAGCCGATGCAGAAGCTGGACCTGCGCAAGGAGCTCAAGTACCTCTACGAGCCGAGCGCCAAGGAGCCGGTCATCGTCCAGGTGCCCAGAATGCGCTTTCTCGCGATAGACGGCGTGGGTGGTCTGGGCGAGGGTGCGTTCCAAGATGCCATCGGGGCCCTGTTCAACTTGGGCTATCCGGTGCGCTTCGGCGCCAAGAAGCAGCTCGAGATCGAGTACCCGGTCATGCCTTTGGAAGGGCTGTACTGGGATGTGGAGCGCGGGTTCGAGATCAGCCTCGCCGACGCCACGCAGCTCGCGTGGCGGCTCATGATGATGGTGCCCGTTCGTCGTACCGAGCGAGTTCATCGAGACGACGCGCGCCGAGGTCGCCACCAAGAAGGACCCGCCGCGCCTGTCCGAGGTGCGCATCGAGGACTACACCGAGGGCACGAGCGTACAGATCATGCATATCGGCCCCTACGACCAGGAGACACCGACCATCGAGCGCATGCTCACGTTCGCCGCCGAGCAGGGCTACCGCGTCGCCGGCAAGCACCACGAGATCTACATCGGCGACCCGAACCGCTCGGCGCCTGAGAAGCTCAGGACCGTGGTGCGCTACCCGGTGGCGCGAGGCTGATACGCCGCCCTACGTCCCCTGCTTCGCCGTGAGCGAGTCGATCTCGAAGCACAACGCCGAGAAGCTCTTGAGGCGGTCGTCCAGCTTCCACGGCCGAGAGGCCCAGTAGCCCTCCGGGTCGTCCTCGAGGTGGTTCACCAGGGTGTGGATGGCGTGCAGCTTCTCGGCGGGGTCGGTCACGACGCGCATCGGCCCGAACATGACGACCGACCGGTACGGGTGCTCGCACTCGCCTTGCGTGTAGCCGCTCTCGGCGACGACCGTCGCACACGCCCGCGGGTCGGCGGCGATCATGTCGAGCTTGCGGCCGTCGTGCGCCACGTGGAAGTAGAGTCGCCGTGCATCCGCGTCGTAGCCGTAGCTGAGCGTCACGGCGTACGGGCCGTCCTCGCCTGAGAGCGCGATCGTCGTGTAGGCGCCATCCCGAAGAATGCGCTCGATCTCGGCGGCATCGGTGATCTCGCGGTCGGTGCGGCGCAGGTGGTACTGCATGGCGTGGATCCCTTCCAAGCGGTCTTGTTCGCTACGACCCTAGCGCACCTCGGCAAAGCGTGCCGCGATGCGGGTATGCTTCCCACACGGCACCGCACAGCCGAAGCGCCCGGCGCCTCGGCCGAGGAATCGAGACAGGAATGGCAAACGACGACATGCCCGGCGCCAGCACAGCACGCGTCGGACTGGGTGACGACTCGCGGCTCGTGCGCTACGACAACATCCTCGACCAATGCGGCGACGTCGAGCATCCCACGCCCATCGTGCGCCTCAACCGCGTGCTCCCCAACCCGGACGTCGCGCTCTACGTGAAGTGCGAGTGGGAGAACCCGTTCGGCTCGATCAAGGACCGCACCGCGAAGTGGCTCATCAACGGCCTGCTCGAGCGCGGCGAGCTCCAGGGCAAGACGCTGATCGAGGCGACCTCGGGCAACACCGGCATCGCACTCGCGGCGATCTGCTCGCTCATCGGCGTGCCCATGGTCGCCACCGCGCCGCACGTGCTCTCTCCCGAGAAGACCGCGCTGCTGCGCGCGTTCGGCGCCGACGTGCGCTTCACCTCACCCGACGAGTGCGTCGACAAGCACCCGATGGACGCCGCGTTCCAGCTCGCCGAGCGGATCATCGCCGAGAACCCCGGGCAGTACGTCATGCCCAACCAGTACGACAACCCCGACAACGCGCGCGCCCACTACGAGTCGACCGGCCCGGAGATCTGGAAGCAGACGCAAGGGCAGATCGCGTACTTCTTCGCGGGCATGGGCACGTGCGGGACGGTCGTGGGCACGGGGCGCTTCCTCAAGGAGCAGAACCCCGACGTCAAGATCATCGCCATCGAGCCGGTGCCCGGGCACCACATCTCCGGCCTCAAGAACATGGTGGAGACCGCCGTGCCGGGCAACCTCGACCGCTCGGTGCTCGACGAGATCGTCTACGTCGACGACGAGATGACCGACGAAGCAGCGCGGCGCCTCTACCGCGAGGAGTCGCTGCAGGTGGGGCCGTCGGCCGCCGCGATCACCGCCGGTGCGATCAAGTATCTGAGCGAACCCGGCCGCGCTGGCATCGCAGTTTCGATCGCGCCAGACAGCGGGCAGAAGGCCACGAGCTACCTCAACGAGATCCTCGGCGAGGACGAGGAGTAGCGTGGCGCCGCGCATCACCCGGCTCGAGCTGGGCAAGGGCAACTTCGGCGTCAACGCCTACCTCGTCACGACCGATGTCGGCCACGTGCTCGTCGACACCGGGATGCGCGGCCAGCGCAAGATCATCGCCGAGAAGCTCGCGGCCGCCAGCGTCACGCCCGAGTCGCTCAAGCTCATCGTCATCACGCATGGCGACATGGACCACATCGGCAGCGCCGCGTACCTGAGCCGCGAGTTCGGCGCGCCCATCGCGATGAGCCCGGGCGACATCGGGATGACGCGCGACGGCGACATGTTCTCGGGGCGCACGAGCGGCAATCGCGCTGCTGCGCGGCGTGATGCGGCTCGCGCTGCGCCTGCCGGCCGAGGACCGCTTCGTCCCCGACATCGAGCTGGCCGAGGACGCCGACCTCGCCGAGTACGGCCTCGCCGGAGTTCGCGTGTTGAAGCTCGCGGGGCACTCGTCGGGCTCGGTGGCGCTGCTCTTCGAGGACGGGTCGCTCATCTGCGGCGACCTGCTCGAGAACCGCTCGGCGCCCAAGCTCGGCTCGATCATGGACGACGTGCCCGCCGCCAAGCGCAGCATGGAGCGGCTGCGTGGGCTGGAGCCTCGCACGGTCTACCCGGGCCACGGCGCGCCGTTCGACTTCGCGGAGTTGGGGCCGCTGGACTAGCGGCTACAGCGCCCGCATGCGGTTGTTGCGCGGGTTGTGCTCGACCTCGGCCAGCCCGAGCGCCTCGAGCAGCGGCGGCATGTACATCCCGAACCGGCCGCGCAGCCCCTTCTTCAGCGCCGTACCACCCGCCCACCGGGTTGTCCGCCGAGCGCGCCCACGCCTCGACGGTTCCCTCGGCGGCCGGCTTCTGCTCGTCCGCGCTGCCGAGAGGTACCCAGTCGCCGCGCTCCTTGAGCATCGCGTGCAGGTCCTCGATGGCGCGCAGCTGGTAGCCGAGCATCGTCTTGCCGACGACGCAGACGATCGCGGGCGGGTCGGCCGACTCGTCGCGGTACATCTCGTACTGGGACGATCCGCTGGGCGTGCTGAGGACCCACGGGTCCTCGCGGGTGCCCGAGCCGGTTGCAGGCACGTTCGGCATAGGTGGCTCCTCGGTGTCGTCGCGTGCGTACTCGGTGTGTACCCACAGTCGGCGCGCGCCGAAGCGGCGACCCGTACTGCCCTAGTGCGAGGCCTCGCCGGTGGCCGCGGGCTTCTCGTTCATGCCCCGCATCGACGGGGTGAAGATCGCCCAGATCACGACGAAGGCCGACACGACCGCCCCCACGGCGAACGTCGCCGTCAGCGCCGTACGCCTTGATCAGGAAGCCGGCTGCGACGTAGCCGACGGGGTACAACGCGTACTCGAACGCGAAGATCATCGCGAGGGCACGGCCGCGCATCTCCTCGGCGGTCCGCTCTTGGTAGACGACGTTGACGATGGGGTTGACGGGGCCGGTGAGGAATCCCCCGACTGCCATCACGACGAGCTGCGCCCAATATGGAGGCGAGAACGCGTAGACCGCCGCCACGAGTGTCGCGGAGGCAAGCCCCGTGATGAACGCCAGCCGCCGTGGCAGCCGCTTGCCAAATGCGCTGTAGGCGAGGGCGCCGACGATTCCCGCCCCCGAGAACACCATGAACAGCACGCCGAGCGCCCGCGGCTGGTCGAGCCGCTCGTAGACGACGGGAAGCACCACGCCCACCACCGAGTAGACCAGGGTGAACGTGATCGTCGAGAGCGCCGCGGTCGAGCGGATCGCGGGCTCGCTCCAGACGAACCGCAGGCCGTCGAGCCCGTCGGCGAACCAGTGCTTGTCGGAATGGACCTTGGGCGGCGGGGTCGGCATGCAGGCGGTACCGACGAGCAACGCCGACAGCGCGAAGCCGAGGAACATCGCCCAGAACGAAGCCTCGGCGCCGACTGTGCTGATGAGCAGACCGGCGACGCCGGGCCCGATGAGCCACGCCAGACCCCACACCGCCTCGTGCACGCCGTTGACTCGCTCGAGGTCCAGATTCGCCCGCTTGGCAACGTCAGGCAGCATCGCCTCACGCGCGGTGACCCCCACGGGGTCGAAGGTGGCGCCGATCACCGACGCGACCAGCACCAGCGGATACGTCAGCACCCCGATCAGCGCGGCGACCGGAATCATCGCCGCCGAGACCGCCGAGAAGACATCGGAGCCCACGCTCGTGCGCTGCCGGCCGAGCCGGTCGATGATCACGCCGCTGGCAAGCGACGCGACGAGCATCGGCACCGCCCCGGCCGCGACGACGATGCCGGCGGCGGCCGGGTCGTTGGTGAGCTGCAGCGTCAGCCACGGCAGCGCGATCGAGCCACGCCGTTGCCGGTGCCGGCGATCAGGGTCGCGGCCTCGAGGGCGAGAAAGGGCAAGAAGTCCCGGCGCTTCTCGGCAGGCGCGGTCATCGAGACTCGATCCGCGTCATGATCGCCGA
>CAVPCY010000024.1:0-39704 GCA_963702525.1 uncultured Actinomycetes bacterium
CCGCTCGCGGATTCGATTGCGACTCGACGCGCCGAGGGTGGAACAATCTCTGTGTACGCGGGTGTACACACCGTGCATCCGGTGCAGTATTGGAGGTGAGGCGTCATGGCCTCGACTCATACTGCAGGGGGAACTGGCTTGGGTGATTCGGCTCGGCAGGGCTTCAACACGAAGTTGCCCGTGACGACGCTCGGCAAGTGGTCGATGTGGATCGCGGTGGCGTTCATCGTGATGTTCGCGATCAACACGGTGTTCGTGGGAGCCCTCGGGACGAGTACGGACCCGGGCTGGCAGGTGTTCAGCTCCACGTATCTGCCGTACTACGGGATCGGGATGCTCGCCGTGGGCTTCGCCGCGGGAGTGGTCGGACTCGTGGCTATCCTGAAGCAGAGGGAGCGCTCGCTTGTCACACTGCTCACGATTGTTCCGGCGCTGTTCGTCGTGGTGTTCCTGCTCGGGGAGTTCCTGGTACCGCACTAGGCGCGACAGAGACGGTGGTCTGGCCGCTATCCTTGGTGGGTTCCGATGCCGATCAAGGAGCGACCACATGACTACCGCATGCGCACGTCACATTCTGGTTCCCACCGAGGAGCAGGCCAACGATCTCAAGCGCCAGCTCGATGAGGGCGCGGACTTCGGCGAACTCGCCCAGCAGTTCTCGACGTGTCCCTCCGGCCGCAATGGCGGCGACTTGGGTGAGTTCTCGCCGGGGCAGATGGTGCGCGAGTTCAACGACGTGTGCTTCAGCGAGGCCGTAGGCGAGGTCCACGGGCCCGTGAAGACGCAGTTCGGCTACCACCTGATCCAGGTGACCAAGCGCACCTAACGGTTGTCGGCCGTGCGGCGACGAAGGGTACGGACTCCGGCGCGGTTTCAGTTCGCGCCCTGTCGGGCCGATACCACGACCATCTCGGCGGGTCCGATCGCTCGGGGGCCTCGATGGCGGGGGAAGGACGACTCATCACGCGCGCGACGTGGGCCGCCAGGCTATGTGGGCTGGCGACTGCGGCGTGCCTCGCGGCAACGACAGCCATGCTCACTGGCTGTCTTGTAGTTCAGCGCGCGCCCGACGGTTCGCTCTCCCTCACGACCGGGACACCCGAGCAGATCGCCAAGCGCGAGCAGGCCAAGGCCGACGTGCCCGCCGACGCCAAGGACGCCGTGCTCCACCCCGACGAATCCACCCCCGCCGAGGTCGGCACTCAGTTCACGACAGGTTCGTGGCAGGTCTCGGTGACCTCGGTAAGACCGCACTCGAAGATGTCCGACGGCGCGAAGCCGCGCAAGGGCAATATGCTCATCTACGTCAACGTCAAGGTGAAGAACGTGGGCGCGGTCACCGACCTCACCGTGCGGCCCCGGCAGTTCTGGCTCACCGACTCGCAGAACAAGCGCGTCAAGCCGTTCGCGACCGATTTTGCGGCGTTCAACGCCCAGCAGGTCCGCCCCGTCCCCATCGGGATGGGCGCCCACATCACCTTCGTCTACGAGATCCCCAAAGGATCGGAGGGCTACGACTTCCACTTCCGGAAGCGCAAGACCTCGCCCACGATCTACAACTGGCAGGTGTGGTAGCGAGAGAAGTTGGGTCCCCGCTGTCAAGCCGTGAAGGCCATCGGCCGATAAACCACAGGTCGATATAGGTGATTCCGTCACGATTGGCCGCAAGTGGACTACCTGCGCTTGACCAGTCTGATCGTTGTCTGCATCGCGAGCATTGTGCTCGCGCTCTCCGTCTATCTGCGGAACCGCAACAACCCTTCACACAGAGCGTTCGCCGCAGCGGTGTTCTCGGTGGTGCTGTGGCTGCTGCTCTCCTACGCCGCCGAGCAGCCCGAGTTCGCGCTCGTGGCGCTTTCGCTGTCGCGTCTCGCGCTCGCTACTGCGATCAGTGCAAGCGGCTTCCTGCTCAACTTCGCACTCACGTTCCCGACCGCCGAGATGCAACGGCGGATGAGCTGGCGATTGTTCCTGGCGAGCTACTTCGTCTTCGCGTTTCTGACCGCGTTCACGCCTCTGGTGATCAGCGGCGTGGTTACGCTCGACTCGCAGACGGCGTTCTCCCCGGGCGCTTCTACACTATCGTGGCCGCGTGGGTCGTCGCCGGCGTGCTCATGCCACTCGCCGTACTGGTGCTCAAGTTCAGAAGCAGTACCGGCCGTGCTCGAGCCCAGATCGCCTACGTACTGCTTGGCGTGACGCTCTTCTCGGTGGTGTCGCTCGTCGCCAGCGCGCTTGCGCCGCTGATCCCAGGTGCGAACGTGCTCGCTTCGGCCGAGATCTTCTCAGTGCTCGTACTCGTGTCGTTCACCGCGTACGCGATGGTGAAGCACCGCTTCATGGACGTGCGCCTCGTGGTGCTTCGCGGCGCGGTCTACGTGGGCCTGATCATGGCGCTCGGCATATTCCTGGCGTCGGTGGCGACACTGGCTCGCGCACAGCTGACGCAGGTGCTCAGCGTCGATCCCGAGGTGTTGTTCGCTGTGACGACAGTGCTTGCCGTGCTGGGCTTCGCACCGATGGCCCGCGGGTTGGAGCGACTCACCGACCGCTACTTCTACCGCAGGACCTACGATCCGCAGAAGCTGCTGAGCAAGCTCGGCTCGCAGATGTCAGCTACGCTCGATGTGCGCGATCTCGCGCTGATCCTGTCCGAGGAGCTCCGCGAGGAGATGCGCCTGACGTTCTCGGCGGTCGTGCTCAACCACGCTGCGACGCTCGAGGGACTGGGCGCGGGCGTCACGCTTCCGTCCGATGCGCTCGAGCCGTTGATGAAGATGAGTGGGTCGGGCGAGATGCTGTTCGCCGACGACCTTGAGACCGACCCGGAAGCCGCCGCACGCCTCGCCGAGAACCAGGTCCGAGTACTCGCTCCGCTTTCCAGCGGCGGCTCGGTGCTGGGTGCTCTCGTCTTGGGCGACAAGCTCTCTGGCGAGATGTTCACGTCCGACGATGCGACATTCCTCGAGATCCTGTGCGGCGAGGCGGCGGTGTGCGTGCGCAACGCGCTGCTCTTCGACGACCGGAACCAGCGAGTACGCGAGCTCTCCGCTCTCAACACCCTGTCGTGGGCGCTTGGGCGCGATACGCAGTTCGACGCGGTGTTGGAGCGTGCGCTGAATCAGGTCATGCAGGTCACCGACGGCGAGGCCGGCTCCATCATGCTGGTCGAGCCCGATGGCCGCACCCTCAGAATCGGAACGGCACGAGGTCTGCCGAGCGAGATCGTGCAGTCGACCTGCGTCCAGATGGGAGAGGGCATCGCCGGCTGGGTCGCGAAACACCGCAAGCCGCTCATCCTGGTCGACGCACAGCCCGACAACGGGTTCGAAGCTGAGCTGGCGAGCCAGGGCATTCGCTCGGCGCTGAGCGTGCCGCTCGTCAGCAAGGGCGACATCATCGGCGTGCTCAACGTGAGCAAGACCAAGTCACCCGAAGCCTTCACGAAGCAGAACCTCAAGGTGGTTGCCTCATTCGCGGGGCAGCTTGCTGTCGCGATCGAGAACGCACGGCTCTACGTCGACTTGGAGAACACGTTCCTGGGCACGATCGGAGCGCTCGCCGCCGCCGTCGATGCGAAGGACCCCTACACCTACGGTCACTCGAGCGAGGTCACCGAGCACACGATCGCGATCGCCCACAGGATGGGACTCAGTGCAGAGGAGATCGAGAAGCTGCGCATCGGGGCACTGCTGCACGACATCGGCAAGATCGGGATCGACGGCGCCATCCTCAACAAGCCGGGACGGCTCACCGACGAGGAGTTCGAGATCATCAAGGGCCATCCCGATATCGCGGCCAACATCCTGAGCTCGCTCGAGTTCCTGACGGAGGTCGTTCCGCTGGTGCGCCACCACCACGAGCACTACGCCGGCGGCGGGTACCCATTGGGTATCGCTGGCGAGGAGATCCCGCTGGGAGCGCGCATCATCGCCGTCGCCGATGCGTTCAACGCGATGACCTCGAATCGCCCGTACCGCTCCTCACTACCGCATGACGTGGCCATACGAGAACTCATGAAGCACTCCGGCACGCAGTTCGACCCCGAGGTCGTTCGAGCGTTTCTGCGCGTAGCTGAAGTCGCAGCCTCGGCGTAGCACTGGTGCCGATCCGCTGGATTCGGCCCCCCCTTCACGAAGGCGTCGTCCCCGCGGCGCCTTCGTGTGCTGTGCGGGTACGTACTCTGCGCACAGCGCACTTCGACGGGGAGGCCACATATGTCCGATGAGAGCCGCTACACCATCGACGACGCACCGGAGCCGCCCGCTCCTGAGGATGCGTCAGCACCCGACGTGTCTGCAGAACCCGCCGCGGAGGCCGCGGGTGGCGCTTCTCCGGAGTCGCCTGAGGAGACCGCCCGGGAGGCGACCGGGGTGAAAGACGCGTGGCGCGACGTACTCACCCAACTCGATACGCTCGGTGATTCGATGAGCCGCTGGGCCAAGGCCGCCGTCAACGACCCCGAGAATCGTCGGCATGCGGCCGAGATCCGCTCGAAGATCGACGCGATGAGCGCCAAGGTCACTTCGACCGTGGACGAGGCGACGCACACAGAGGTCGGGCGCAGCGTCGCTGAGGCTGCCGACAAGACCGGCAGAGCGATCGCGGATGCCGGCGGCAAGGTGGCGCAGGAGACCGCTCCGGCCGTCGCATCGGCGCTCACGTCGCTCGCCGAGTTTCTCGGCAAGGCGGCCGAGCGGGTCGGCCAGACAGTCGAGGAGAAGGCCGCCGCGACCGCCGAGCCGGCCGGCGATGAGCCCGCCGCAACGGAAGCGGCGCGCGTCGAGCCGGATGCTGAGCGGGCTGGTGACGTGCAGGACGGCGGGGCGTAGACGTGTGCGACAACAGCCGGGAGTGCGCCGCGGCCAGAGTCCAGGGGTTCCCGGGCGCTACTGACAGACGGCCACTCGAGGACACGCCCAACGCCGAGGCCGAGGGTCCCGCACCCGCCTCGGTCAGGCCGGGTTGGTCCGGTCCGGGCTTCGTGCGGCTCGCAGCGGTTCCGTGCGAAGCGGGAAAGGACCTCGAAGTCGAGCGGTCGGCTCACTTCGGGCGCTCGCCGGCGTTCGCGGTTGCGCGTCTCGAGGGCCACAGCGTCGAAGCGTGGTGGATCGTTGCGAACCCGGTCGCCGGGGCGAGCGGGCACGGAGCCGTCGCGACGATGCTGCTCGACGAAGGTGTGACCGATGTGATCACGGCCGGCATCGGAGCGGGAATGTACCAGCGCCTTGCGGCCGAAGGTGTGCGCGTGTGGCGCGAGCAAGACGAAGCGACGGCGCGCGGGGCGCTCCAGGCGTTCATCGAGGGCCGAGCGGTTCCCATCGCCGAGCGTGATCTGCGCGAAGGCCACGGTGCCTAGGTCGAGCCGCAGGGGCGATCGGTGGTGAGCGCTCAGTCGAGCCAGTGCACCTGCCCCGAGGCGAGCTTGTAGGCAGCGCCCACAACGGCGGTCTCGGCACCTGCCGGCTCGATTGCGCCCAGGAACTCCCGGAGGACAGCTACGGTGTCGCGGACGTGCTCGTCGACCGCGGTCGCCAGCAGCGCGTCGTCGGCGTCGGCGGGTGCCTGCGTCGGGTCGATCTCGTCGATCCGGATGTGCTTGATGATCGGCGCGAGCCACTCGGGCGCATCGCCCGCAAGCGCTGCCGAGACCGCCCCACAGTCCTCGTGGCCCAGCACCACCACGGTGCGTGCGCCGAGCCTCTCGACGGCGAAACGGATCGACGCGAGGCTCGCCTGGGCCATGACGTGTCCCGCTGTGCGGACCACGAAGAGCTCACCCGGCCCGGCGTCGAAGACCGCTTCGACGGGGACGCGCGAGTCAGAGCACCCTACGATGACTGCCCACGGCTGCTGTCCGCCGAGGGATCGCTCGCGCTCGTCAGCGGAGTACCTGGTCTGCGGTTCGCCTCGGGTGAATCGGTCGTTGCCGTCACGAAGGCGAGTCAGTGCCGTGTCGGTGTCGTAGGACATGCGGGCTCCCGGCTGTCGTGTGGCGTGAGTGTACCCGTGCCCCGCCTGTGGCGACTAGCCGGACTTGGGTTGTGGCCTCGGCGCGAGACCGACGAGCCATGCCGTGAACCGGAAGCGGCCAAGCTGGTCGCTGATGAGCAGACTGAGCACGCTTGCTCCTGCCCAGACGAGCAGCGGGAACCACACACGCAGCCACGGCGAGCCGGTGGTGGCAGGGCCCGCCGCCGTGAACACCGCAAGCAGGATCAGCGGGTGCACGAAGTAGACGCCGAATGACAGCGAGCCCAAGTGCGTGACGGTTCGGGCCTCCGGGGCGTAGTGCGGCTCCAACTCGATCGCACCGAGCGCGAACCCGATCACGGTGAGAGCCATCGCGCCTGGGAAGAGCAGCCGGTGCAACTCCAGCGGCCACGAGGGCGTTCCGGACGCGCTCAGGTACGCCAGCGCGGCGAGCCCGGTTGCCAGCATCGCAGGCCACCAACGGCCGACTCGCGGTCCGATCGTGTCCAGCCGCAGTGCGAACCACGCGCCGAGCGCCATGTGCGGCAGGTGCGACAGCACGTGGATCCCATACTGGCCGAGTAGGGGGTTCACGCCGGCGAGCGCATGAGTGATCGCCGGGCCGGCCACGATGCGCAAAGCGTACGCGGCCAGCACCGTGAGTTCGGGAGAACGCTTGAGCGCCCCGGCAGCGAGCGGGGTGAGCGCGTAGAACGTCAGCAGCATCGGGATGAAGTAGAGGTGGTACCAGATGTGCCCAGATGCCACGAGTCCGGGAACCTGCGCCAGTGCCGAAGCGCGGTCTTCGGCACGCACAACGTAGAGCGTCGCGTAGAGCGCGGCCCACGCGAGATACGGGGCGCCGATAGCGACGAAGCGTCGCCCCAAGAACTGGCGGTACGCACCCGGCCCGCTGCGCCACGGGCGCGCCCACACCAGAGCGCCGGAGATGAAGACGAAGAGGGGCACGGCGTAGTGGAGCACGTCATCAAGGATGCTGACGGGCGCGCGGGCCGTCATCACTCCCCGGTAGGGCATCAGCGTATGGATTCCGACCACGCTCAAGATGGCGAACAGGCGCAAGGCGTCGTAGGCGACGATGCGACCCCTTGGCGGGGCTGTCTCGGCGGAGCGGCTCATGCGCGGAGTGAGGGCGCTTGGTCCCAGACGGCCTGCGCGATACGCGTAGCGTCGGCTTCACTGAGGTCGGTACCGAATCGCACCGTCTTGCCGCGGCGCTCGAAGGCGAGGAAGTCGAGCGTGCCGCCGCTGGACGCGACGGGGCGTAGGTTCTCTGCTTCTGCCAGCGGGTATCGGCGGGTCCAAGCGCGCCCGAGCGCTTCCGCGCGCAGTCTCAACTCCGAGTCATCGACTTCGAGCACTTCTCGGCCGTTTATCAGGAAGGCGAGCGCCGCGGCTGCGAACAGCTCTCCCGCGAGCCAGCCAGCGAGCCAGACGAGCAGCAGCCACGATGCGGGGTTCGAGATCCCTGCCGTGACGAGCGCGTGGACGGCCGCGATACCCCCGGCTGTCCAGCCAACGAGCAGTGCAGCGAGCGCTGCGACCAGGCAGCCGGCCCGAGGCGCGCGCATGACGACCCGCAAGCCGTCTGGGGATTGCTCGATGGTGGGTGTTCCCATGTCTCGAGTATAGGCATCGTTTCGCCGCTCGATGAAGTCCCCACCAGATGCCGAGAGCGACTGGTGTTGCGCCGCCGGCTGCGCTACGCTCGACACATGGGAGCCGACTGTGTTGCAGCGTGGCTCGGCGCGCTCGTTCTCTCGACGCTGAGTTTCGTACCCGCGATCATGGCACCAACGTATCAGGCCCGAGATGTGGCGGGCCGGGTGGCCCGACTCTCGTTGGCGGTGACCTTGTTCACGGTCCTGTGGACCACCCTCTCGGCACTGCAGCTAGCGCCCCCGCAAGGGGGCGTTGTCGCATCCGGGCTCTCCTCGCTGTTGGTGGTCCCTGTGGGACTGTCGGTGTGGGGCGTGGGCCTTCTGCTGCGTGCGGTGGCTCGGCGTTGGCTCGGCTGGCGGGTTCCAAACGGGCTGACACTTGCGCTCGGCGTGTGCTCCGCGGCGCTGGTACTCGTCGTTCGGTGATGCCGCTACACTAGGCGGCGAAACCACACGGCCCGAATCCCAGGAGGCGTTCAGTGGCGCGCTGCTCATACCATCCGGACGTCGAGACAGAGTTGAGCTGTACCGAGTGCGGCAAGCCCATCTGCCCCAAGGAGATGGTGCTCACGCCGGTGGGCTACAAGTGCCCCGAGCACGCACGGCCCAAGCGCAGCCAGTACACCTTCGTGAAGCCCAAGCAGCTGGCGCTGGCGATCATTGCGGGCGTGGCGGTAGGAATCGGCGGCGCTTTCCTCGTGTCGATGCTCGCGCGGGGATTCTTCGGCTTCTTCATCGGCATCATCTGGGGGTCACTTACTTCGGAGGCGGTGCGCAGGGCCTCGGGCGGTCACCGCGGCGGCACGGTCGGCACCGTCGCGGCTGTGACCATGGGACTCGGCGCCTTACTCGCCGGAGTTCCCATCTTCGTGGCCATCATCGCGATAGTGGTCGCGCTGGTGCAGCTCGCCGTCATCGAGATCGCGCTAGAGGCGGGCTTTCGGCGACGTCGCATCGTCAACAGGGGCGCGGGCCGTCATGCCAGCCCGTTCTCGGCTCTGGACTGCCTTGCGAGCGCCAGCGAAGGCCCGGTGGAGATTCGGTGGAATGACCAGGCCGAGAGCGGTCGAGGCGTAGACTTCGCTCTTGGGGACGAGTGCGGCTTCACGCCGCCCTACGAAAGGGAGACTCATGGCAGCGGACACGCGCCGCATCCTGCTGGTAGAGGACGAGAAGACCATTCGCGATACTGTCGCGGCCTACCTCGAGCGCGAGGGTTACTGGGTCACGCCGGCCGAGGACGGGCAGGTCGCTCTCGACCAGTTCGCCAAGCACCGCTTCGACCTGGTGGTTCTCGACCTGATGCTGCCGAAGGTCCCGGGTGAGCAGGTCTGCAAGGCCATCCGCGACGCGTCCGACGTTCCGATCATCATGCTCACCGCCAAAGGCGAACTCGAGGACAAGGTGGCGGGACTCGAACTCGGCGCCGACGACTACCTCATCAAGCCGTTCTCTCCTCGCGAGCTTGTGGCGCGCGTTCGCGCGCTGCTGCGCCGCGCCCACGTTGGGGCCGAGCCTCAGCGCGACCGGCTGGAGTACGGCAAGCTCTCCATCGACATGGCAGGGCACAAGGCGTTTCTCGAAGGCGACGAGCTCGATCTGACCGCGAGCGAGTTCAAGCTCCTCACGACTCTGTCGCGCTATCCCGGTCGCGTGTACTCCCGCATGGAGCTCGTGGAGAAGGTCCTCGGCTACGACTTCGAGGGCTACGAGCGCACGATCGACAGTCACGTGAAGAACCTGCGTGCGAAGCTCGACGACGACCCGCGCGATCCCACCTTCATCTACACAGTCCACGGAGTGGGATACCGCTTCGAGTCTCCGAAGACGGATGTCTGAGGACGCCACACCCCGAGTTCCCGGCGATCTCGAGCCGCATCCCCGGGCGACGTTCGGGCGCCGGCTCGCCGTCGCCTTTGCCTCCGTGGCTGCGCTGACGGTCGTTCTGGTCGCGATCCTCATTTCGCTGGTGTGGAACTACCAGTTCGACCAGTACCTCAAGGGCAATCTCGAACGCATCGCTCAAGGGGTCGCGCAAGTCGCGGCCGAGGCGTATCCGCGCTACGGCGGCTGGACCCTGCAGACACTGTCCACCGTCCCGCGAATCGGTTCGATGCGTGGCGTCGCCGTGCAGATCACCGATGGGCACAACACGCTCATCTACGACGATGCGACCGACTTCCAGTCCGACGGCACGCAGCAAACAGGCACAGGCGGCGCGAGGGCGATGATCAGTCCCGAGGGCTCGGTCATGACCGCGCCGGTCGTGGTGCAGGGTGTGCGGGTGGGCACGGTCAGCGTGTGGGCCTACGGCCAGGGGGCGCTGCTGACCGACCGCGACGCGCAGTTCAGGTCCGGGTCGCTCACCGCGTTGACGGTCGCGGCGCTCGTGGCCGTCGCGCTCGCGTCGCTGGGCGGCCTGTGGTTCTCCAAGCTGCTCGTCCGACCCATCACCGAGATGACGGTGACGGTACAAGCGCTGCGGCAAGGCGACAGGCTGGCACGCACCGGCTTCGAGGGAGACGACGAGATCGCGGTGCTCGGCAAGACGTTCGACGAGATGGCCGACGCCATCGAGGCCGACCGGGAACTCGAACGGCGGCTGACGGCCGACGTCGCCCACGAGTTGCGCACGCCGCTACAGGCGATCCAGGCCACCGTCGAGGCGATGCAGGACGGCGTTCTGCCCGCCGATGAGGAGCGGCTCGGCATCGTCCGCGACGAGACGGTGCGCCTCGCCCGGCTCGCCGACGCCATCCTCGAACTCACGCGCCTCGAGCGAGGCTCGCTTCCCTTCGAGATGCACCGCATCGATCTCGCGGTCCCGGTAAGGGCCGCCGCGGACTCGTTCCAGGCGCTCGTCGAAGCGACCGATCTTGGCGTTCAGCGGTCGACGTGGCGCCCGGCGTCTACGTGATCGGCGATGCCGACCGCTTGCAGCAAGCTGTGGGCAACCTGCTCGGCAACGCTGCACGCTACACGCCCGCGGGAGGCAGCATCGGCGTATCCGTGCGCGTCGACTCCGGATGCGCGCTCATCGAGGTGAGCGACACCGGGATAGGCATCGCCGAGGAGGACCTACCCCACGTCTTCAGCCGCTTCTGGCGGGCCGATGCGGCGCGCGCGAGTTCGACCGGTGGGCTGGGCATCGGACTCGCCGTCACCAAGGAGATCGTCGAGCGGCACAAGGGCACGATCGGCGTGAACAGCCGGACCGGCGCGGGCACGAAGTTCACCATCCGCCTGCCGCTCGCCACCTAGGCGCGCGCGTCCCGCACCCCGTCACGGTCACGCGACCTACTTGGGGGCCACCCCTGTGATCTGGACCGCGGACGCTGTGCCTTGGACGGGGTAGCTCTCGGCGACCGGGCCTGCGAACCAGACCTTCACCTCGGTACCCACCTGCAGCTTGTCCGGCGTCGATGCCTTTCCGTCGGCGTCGAAGATGGCCGTCTCTTTGGTCACGTTGACGACGGCTTTGTCTGACACCGCGCCCTCTGGCTGCTCTCCACCCTCAACGGTGATCGACCCGAGCGAGGCGGCACCACCCGTACCCGCCGCAAGTAGGTGATCGCGCCCGTGATGCCGGGTGTGTCGGCGGGGAGCGGGGCCGCGGGCTTGAGTGGTGGGTGCTGGGGTGGGAGTGGCACTGGGAGTGGGAGTTGGCGTCGCGCATCCGTGCCGGCCAAGGCGAGTGCGACAAGCGCAACGGCGGCTCAGGACTGCTGCGAAGCGCTTGCGTGACGAGGGCGTGGTCATCGGTTTCTCCTCGGCTGGAGATCGTTGCGAATCGTCGCTCACTTGGACGACGGTATCACCCGGTAGGTTCCCTGAGGCCCGGGCGGGGTATCCTAGCGGCTGTCAGAGAGTCGTCGTCGAAAAGGGCTCGCATGATCTTCGGTATCGTAATCAGGCCTGTGCTTGCTCATGGTTCTGGGCGCGACGGCGTTCGACACTGCTGGTCTTCCAGATCCTCGTGGGTACTCGGAAGATCAAGTTCAAGGGCAAGACGCATATGCTGGTCCACCGGCGCGGTGCGTGGGTGCTGCTGGGAGTCGCGGCAGTCCACGGATTCCTGGCGTTCATCTACGGGTCGGGTCTCAAGATCGGCTGACCCAGGCTGCTCGCGCCCTTACTCGGCGTCGAGCGTTCGCCTACAATGGCGGCGTGCCGCCGCGCCCCCATCGCACCTCTCATCGTCGCATCGGGTGTGGCCGTCGAGACCGCCGACGACCCTCGGAGACGCCCGTGACCGATTCCGCCATGCTCAGTCCCGACTCGCGGGGCAAGGTTCGCGATCTCTACGACCTGGGCGACAAGCTCCTCCTCGTGGCGTCGGACCGCATCAGCGCGTTCGACTTTGTGTTGCCCGACCCGATTCCGTACAAGGGCGAGGTGCTCACCAAGCTCTCCCTCTTCTGGTTCGAGCTGCTCGGCGATGTGGTACCCAATCACCTCCTGTCGGCCGACATCGCCGACCTGCCGGAGCAGTTCGCACCGCACGCCGAGTGGTTGCGCGGCCGGTTCATGCTGGTACGAAAGGCGCGCGTCTTCCCGGTCGAGTGCATCGTCCGCGGCTACCTGGCCGGCAGCGGCTGGAAGGAGTACCGCGAGGCGGGGACGGTGTGCGGCATCCCGCTTCCCGCGGGGCTCTCTGAGTCGAGCCGGCTCGACGACCCCATCTTCACTCCATCGACCAAGGCCGAGATCGGTGATCACGACGAGAACGTCAGCTTCGAGCAGATGGTCGATATCGTGGGCGGCCCGGTCGCCGAGGAGCTGCGCGCCAAGTCCATCGGCGTGTACGCGAAGGCGCGCGAACACGCTGCGTCGTGCGGCATCATCATCGCCGACACCAAGTTCGAGTTCGGCGAGATCGACGGACGCATCACGCTTGTCGACGAGGTCCTCACGCCCGACTCCAGCCGCTTCTGGCCGGCCGAGAGCTACGCGCCGGGCGGTGGCCAGCCCAGCTTCGACAAGCAGTTCGTGCGCGACTGGCTCGAGAGCAGCGGCTGGGACAAGCAGCCGCCGGCGCCATCGCTGCCTGCCGACGTCGTCGAGGCGACCAGCCGCAAGTACATACAGGCGTACGAGATGATGACGGGGCGCCCGTTCGTCCCCGAAGGAGATGCCTAGCATGGCGCGTCGCAGTGCGACCAACGAGCGGTACCAGAAGAACACGAGTCCGGGCGGCAAGACGCGCAAGTCCGCGGCCGCCGCCAAGCCCAAGCGCGCCACAGGCGCCGCGCCCGCTCCGGCCAAGAGCAAGTCTTCGGGTAAGTCCAACAAGTCCGTTCTGACCGCGCCGCCCACGGAGGAGTATCGCCGGTGGCGGCGCATATGGTGGTATCTGCTCGGAGCGGCCCTGGTGCTCACGACGGCGTCGTGGGCAATCCGGGAGTACACGAAGATCAACGTCATCGCGAGCAGCGTCCTGCTCGGCGCCGCATACGCGTCGATCTTCACCGCGCTCTACATCGACTGGACCAAGCTGCGCCGGATGCGCACCGAGTGGGTGAAGGCGGGCAGACCCGCCGGCGACCCCGGGGCAGCCAAGTCGAAGAAGGTGACTGCCGAGAAGACCACCACCAAGAAGGTGACGGTCGAGGAGACGACAACCGAATCGGTCTCGGCCGAGACAGACTCAGATACCACGTCTTAGCCGAGCGCGAGAAGGGGAGCGACACGACATGGCGCGCTACGAGATCTACGTGACGTACAAGAAGGGCATCTTCGACCCGCCAGGCGCGACAGCCGAGCGGGCGCTGGCCAACCTCGGCTATGAGGGCGTGGATCAGGTCAAGATCGGCAAGTACATCCAGCTCACGGGCGACGCCGACCTGACCACGGTGACCGAGATGTGCGGGAAGCTTCTCGCCAACCCGGTCATCGAGGACTTCCGCATCGAGACGGTGGAGGAGTAGGCCATGCGCTTTGGCGTCGTCATCTTCCCCGGTTCGAACTGCGAGCAAGACGTCATCGGTGCGTGCCGCTACCTGGGTCTGGATGCCGAGTTCGTGTGGCACGGCGACACCGACCTGTCTCGCTACGACGCGGTCGTGCTGCCCGGCGGCTTCTCGTACGGCGACTACATCCGTACCGGTGCGGTCGCGCGGTTCTCGCCGGTGATGAACGAGGTCGTGCGCTTCGCCGAGAAGGGTGGGCCGGTGCTTGGCATCTGCAACGGCTTCCAGATCCTCGCCGAGGCGCACCTGCTGCCGGGCGCGCTGCTGCGCAACCGGGGCCTGAAGTTCATCTGCAAGTCGGTCGACCTGCGTGTCGACGGCGGATGCGACTGGCTCGGCTTGCCGCTCGGCACGGTGCTCCAGGTGCCGATCAACCACAACGAGGGCAACTACACCTGCGACGCGGACACCCTCGAGCGCCTCAAAGACAACGGTCAGGTCGTGCTGCGCTACTGCGAGCCGGATGGCTCCTCGGCCGAGGGCGGCAGCGCGCCCAACGGTGCGATCGACGACATCGCCGGCATCTGCAACGAGCGCGGCAACATCTTCGGGCTGATGCCGCACCCCGAGCGCGTCGTCGACCCGATCGGCGGAGGCACCGACGGCCAGCCGTTCTTCACCACGGTGGTCCGCACGCTGTCCGAGGTGGCCGGGTAGTGCACGGACAACGTGGGTCTGGGCGGCCCGGTCTGGTTCTTCGCGCAGGTCGTGATCTTCGGCACGCTGGCGCTGAGCGTTTTCGTGCTCGTGGACTCGCTCATGCCACGGCGCCGCTCGAAGGTGGGCGACCGGCTGCCGGAGCCGCTGTGGGTCTACTCGGCGGTCAACGTCGCCTACTTGCTTCTGCTGCTCGCGGTCCAGCTGATTCCGGGCCTGCAGATGGCCGCGGCGGTCGTTGCGATCGCATCGCCGATCGTGCTCGCGTTCGGCGTTGTCTACCTGCTGCGCGTCGTCTTCCCCAAGCCCGACGCGGGCCACGCCAACTCGACGTAGCAGCGAGACTGTCGCACTCGATCTTCATAGACGTCACCGATGAGGTGGAGACTCAATGACCAGTGAACGACCTCAGCCCCGAACTCGCCCCGCAGCTCGCCGTCGAACTCGGCCTCAAGCTCGACGAGTACGACAAGATCGTCGAGATCCTCGGCAGGACGCCCACCGTGACCGAGCTCTACATGTACTCGCTCATGTGGTCCGAGCACTGCAGCTACAAGCACTCGCGCAAGGCAGCTCAGCAGTTCCCGACCGAGGGGCCCGCACGTGCTGCAGGGCCCCGGCGAGAACGCCGGCGTCATCAGCGTGGGCGACGGCTGGGCGGTCGCGTTCAAGATGGAGTCGCACAACCACCCGAGCGCCATCGAGCCCTACCAGGGCGCGGCGACCGGCGTGGGCGGCATCATCCGCGACATCTTCACGATGGGCGCGCGCCCCATCGCCTCGCTCGACTCGCTGCGCTTCGGCACGCTCGACAAGCCGCGCCAGCGCTACCTGTTCGAGGGCTCGGTCGCCGGCATCGGCGGCTACGGCAACTGCCTCGGCGTGCCCACCGTCGGCGGCGAGGTCTACTTCGAGGAGGCCTACGAGGGCAACTGCCTCATCAACGCGATGTCGATCGGCCTCATGCGCGAGGAGAACCTCACGCTCGCGGTCGCGGCGGGCCCGGGCAACCTCGTGCTGCTCATCGGCTCGACCACCGGCCGCGACGGCATCGGCGGCGCGAGCGTGCTCGCGAGCCAGGAGTTCGACGAGCGTGCCGAGGACAAGCGCCCGAGCGTGCAGGTGGGCGACCCGTTCGAGGAGAAGCTGCTCATCGAGGCGTGCCTCGAGCTGCTCGAGAACGGGCTGCTCGTGGGTCTGGGCGACTGCGGCGCGGCCGGGCTGACCGAGCTCGCATCAGCGAGATGGCGAGCCGCGGCGGCGTGGGGGTCGACATCGACGTGGCGCAGATCCCCGCAGCGCGAGGACGCGATGAAGCCGTTCGAGATCATGGTCTCCGAGTCGCAGGAGCGCATGCTCGCCGTCGTCGAGCCCGAGAAGCTCGAGGCGGCGCATGGGCGTGTGCGACGAAGTGGGGGCTGCGCTCGACGGTCATCGGCACGGTCACCGACACCGGCCGCTTCGTCGTGCGCGAGGGCGACGAGGTGCGTCGCCGACATGCCGGCCGCCACGCTCGCGCACGACGCGCCGATCTACGACCCGGCGATGGCGCGGCCGGCCTACCTCGACGAGGTGCAGGCGTTCGACCCGTTCGCCGAGCTCGACCTGCCCGAGTCGCCGGAGGCGCTCGGCGAGATGCTCCTCGGCCTGCTCGCGAGCCCCAACATCTGCTCGCGGCGCTGGATCTGGGAGCAGTACGACCACCAGGTCATGATGAACACCGTCGTGCTGCCCGGCAGCGACGCGGCGGTGCTGCGCATCGGCGACACCGGGCGCGGCGAGATCACGAACCGCGCGATCGCGGCGTCGAGCGACTGCAACGGGCGCTACTGCTACCTCGACCCGTACGTGGGCGCGCAGATCGCGTTCGCCGAGGCCGCGCGCAACGTGGCGTGCGCCGGCGGCGTGCCCGCGGCGATCACCGACTGCCTGAACTTCGGCTATCCCGAGAAGCCCGAGGTCTTCTGGACGTTCCACGAGTCGGTCCGCGGCCTGGCCGACGCCTGCACGGCCTTCGGCGTGCCGGTCATCAGCGGCAACGTGAGCTTCTACAACGAGAGCTTCGGCCAGCCGATCTACCCCACGCCCACCGTCGGGCCTCGTCGGGCTGATCGACGACGTCGAGTACCACTGCACCGCCGCGTTCAAGGACGAGGGCGACGTGATCGTGCTCGTGGGCGAGTCCGCCGAGCGAGCTGGGCGGCAGCGAGTACCTGAAGGTCGAGCACGGCCTCGTCGTCCGGCCGTCCGCCGGCGCTCGACCTCGAGCTCGAGCGCGACGTGCAGCAGGCCGTCATGCGCGAGGCATCCGCGCCGGCTACGTCAAGAGCGCGCACGACTGCTCGGAGGGCGGCATCGCCGTGACGCTCGCCGAGAGCTGCATGGCCGGCGGCATCGGCGCCGACGTGCACCTGCACGACGACCTGCACGCCGGTCGCGTCGCTGTTCGGCGAGACGCAGAGCCGCATCGTGGTCACGGTCGCCGATGAGCGACGCCGACAACGCTCGTCGAGATGCTCGTCGGCCGCCGAGGTGCCCTACAGCGTCATCGGCACGGTGGGCGGCGAGCGCCTCACGATCTGCGAGCGGCTCGACGTGTCGCTCGACGAGATCCGCGACGCCTACGAGCCCACGCTCGAGCGGCTCGTGCACGGCGCCGAGACGCTGCAGACCGAGGAGCTCTTCGAAGGGTAGGGGCGCTTCGGCCCGCAGGCTCCCGACGGCGCCCCGCTTGCCTGCAGGTGGGGAATAGGCTGTCTGTGGATGCATGACGGCCGGCGGATGGCAAGCAGGAAGAGGTCGATGCGCGACAACAGACTCACCCGTTCGCTCCTCTCCCTCGTGCTGGCGCTGGCCTTGGCGCCTGCGGTCGAGGCTGCAGTGGTGACACAGGCCCAGGGCAACGACGTGGGCACACTGTCCGGCACAGCGTCGGTCTCATCTGCGACTGTAGCTGCGGTCGCCTCCGACCTGTCGTCGCAGGAGACGACCCCCGTCGCGACCAGCTTTCCCTCAGCGCACCGTCGACCTGCAACGCCAAGCAGGCCGTGCGGGTCGTCGCCAGCCTCACGACGTCGGACGGCGCTACCGGTCCCCGACGCAACGGTCGTGATCGAGAAGGTGGCCTCTACGCGCACCGTTCTCGGCAGCGGAAGCACCGACGCGAGCGGA
This sequence comes from uncultured Actinomycetes bacterium, assembly GCA_963702525.1. Taxonomy (GTDB): domain Bacteria; phylum Actinomycetota; class Coriobacteriia; order Anaerosomatales; family PHET01; genus CAVPCY01. Next base: position 17,453 of record CAVPCY010000024.1, read on the forward strand.
ACCTTCGCGATCAGCGTCGCCCCGACATCTCGCATCGTGCTGGAGGCCCGCTTCGCCGGCGCGGGCGACTTGCTGCCCAGCACCAGCCCGCTCTGTGCGATCAAGCCGAGGGTGCTTCTGGGGACGCCTTGGACTCACGACGCGATCGCCTACCCGGGGCAGCGGCTGCCCGCTCGTGGCTCGCTGTGGCCCGCCCACGCCGCCGGCAGTCCCGGTACCACGATCGTGTGCGAGCGCTACGAGAGTGGCAAGTGGGTCCGACGCGCGACCTACTCGGCCACGGTCGTCGACTCGAAGTCGGGGAGCCGCTATCGCGGGGTCTTCAAGCTCCCGTCGCCGGGCAAGTGGCGGGTGCGGGCGAAGCACGTGGACGACGGCCATGCCGAGACACTCGGGCCTGCGCACACGGTCGTGGTCAAGGACTGGCGCAAGCGATACGTCGGCAAGCGCCTGCGGTGGGTTCCACAGATCACAAGAAGATGGTGGCGATCACCATCGACGACGGTCCCAACCGGCGCACCATGGAGATCTGCTCGATCCTCGAGCGATACGACGCGAAGGGGACCTTCTTCTTCACTCGGCAGCTCCTCAACAGGGGTACGGTCTCAGGCTCAGCCGCGCCTACGACCGCGGGCACGAGATCGCCAACCACACCGCGAATCACAAGATGCTGATGGGCTCGTACGCGATGCTCGTACCGGCAGGCGTACCTGCCGATCGCTACGATTCGCGCCTCGACAGGATTCGATCCCATCTGGGTCAGGCCGATGGGCGGCGGCATCGACCGCACCGGCATGCGGGCGGTGGTGAAGACCGGGCAGCTGTGCAGCTATGGTCGCTCGACTCCTACGACTCGCATCGCGAGCTACACGCCGCCGAGCACGCTGTATCGCAACGTGATCCACGGCGTGAACTCCGGCGATGTCATCCTCATCCATCAGACGCATCCCGAAACGGTGAAGGCGCTCCCGGCCATCTGCCGAGAGCTCAAGCGCAGGGGCTACAAGATGGTCACGCTGTCCGAACTGGCAGCGAACAGCACAGCTCGCTAGGACGGTCCGCAGCAGTAGCGCGGCGTCGGCTCCGCTTCATGCGCGGGTCTCCTCGGCGGGCGTTCGTGCCGATAACAGGGGTGTTCGGCGAGCGTGCCACCGCACTCTCGCCGCACGAAAGACCCCCCGTCCGTGCTATTCTACGCTGGTCCCGGCAGACGCTCCGTCCTCGCGCGAGGAACACACGAATGACGCCCCATTCCGAAGAGGAACCACTCCTCGCCGACCGTCCCGAGCACCCCGAAGAGGCTTGCGGCGTCTTTGGGGTCTACGCACCCGGCGAGGATGTCGCGCGGCTGACCTACTTCGGCCTGCACGCGCTGCAGCACCGCGGGCAGGAGAGCGCGGGCATCGCGGTGGGCGATCACGAGACCGTCACCGTCACCAAGAACCTGGGTCTGGTCTCGCGCGTCTTCCGCGAAAGCGACCTCGACTCGCTCACGGGTGACGTCGCCATCGGCCACACGCGCTACTCCACCACCGGCTCCTCGACGAGCTGGGAGAACGCGCAGCCGCACCTGTCCACCATCGGCCGCCAGGTCATCGCGCTCGCGCACAACGGCAACCTCGTGAACACCCACGAGCTCCGAGAGGCCCTCAAGGGCCAGGGGCTGCGCTTCCGCTCGACCACCGACTCAGAGGTCATCGCGACCCTCATCGGCGCGTTCACGATGGAGAGCCACCACATCCGGGGCGGCATCGCCAAGACGATGGCGCTCATCTCGGGCGCCTATGCGGTCGTGCTCGTGACCGAGGAGGCGCTCTACGCGTTCCGCGACCCGCACGGGGTGCGCCCCCTCGTGCTGGGCGAGCTGCCCGACGGGCGCGGGTGGGTCGTCTCGAGCGAGACGTGCGGCCTGGACATCGTGGGCGCGGAGTACGTGCGCGACGTCGCACCCGGCGAGGCGATCAAGGTCTCGGTCGAACGGGCTCGAGTCCACGCAGGCGGTGCCTGCCGAGAAGCTCTCGCTGTGCATGTTCGAGTTCGTGTACTTCGCTCGGCCGGACTCGGAGATCCTCGACTGCACCATGTATGAGGCGCGCCGCCGGATGGGCGAGGCGCTCGCGCGCGAGGCGCCCGCCGATGCCGACTTCGTGATGGGCGTTCCCGACTCCGGCATACCGGCGGCGACGGGCTTCGCGCACGAGAGCGGGCTGCCCTACGGCGAGGGGCTCGCGAAGAACCGCTACGTGGGCCGCACCTTCATCTCGCCGTCCCAGACGCTGCGCCAGCAGGGCATCCGCCTGAAGCTCAACCCGCTCAAGCACGCCATCAGGGGCAAGCGCCTCGTGGTGGTGGACGACTCGATCGTGCGCGGCAACACCACCAAGAAGCTCGTCGCGCTGCTGCGCGAGTCCGGCGCCGCCGAGGTGCACATGCGCATCACCTCGCCTCCGGTCGTGTGGCCGTGCTTCTACGGCATCGACACCGACACCCAAGAACAGCTGATCGGCTCGGCGCACTCGGTGGAGGAGATCCGCGAGCACATCGGTGCCGACTCACTTGCGTACCTGTCGCTCGACGCGATGGTGCGTGCCACCGGGGCGGACAAGGAGCGCTTCTGCCTCGCGTGCTTCGACGGCGAGTACCCCATCGAGATCCCGGAGAGCGTCCGCTGCGGGAAGATGGCGCTCGAAAGCTGCAGCTGATGGATGAGCGACGCCGCAGCGACGACTTCCTGCTCGTGCTGGTGCTGCTTGCGGTGGGCAAGGCCCTGCTGACTCGCTGGCTCGTGCTCGGCCTGTCGGACCCCTTCATCAGCTACGCGATGGAGGTCGCCGTCATCGTCGTCGTGATGTGCACCGTCGACCTGATTCCTCGCCGCCGGTCGGTGTGGCTCGATCTGGGTGCCTACCTCGCGCTCGTGGCCGTGATGTACGGCAACCTTCTGTACGCCAGCTACTTCAGCGAGCTCGCCGACCCGAGCATGTTGCAGATGGCCGGCCAGATGGGCAGCGTGGGAGACAGCGTGTGGGAGCTCGTCAGGCCCATCCACATGCTCTACGTCGTCGACGTGCCCTTCCTGCTGGTCGCCGCGGCCGACATCGCGGGCTTCGCACCGCTCAAGCCGGGCCGTAGCCGGACGGTGGCGATCGCCGCGGTCGTCGCATTCGGCATCGCGGCCGTCCAGGTTGCTGTCGTCATCCGCACGCCGTCCGATGGACAGCTTCGCTCTCGCCCGTTCGCGCGGTCTGGGTGCGTATCAGATCGCCAGCCTGCTGAAGGGTCGCGAGGCAGCCGCCGCCGAGGCTCCGGCCGCGAACCTGCGTGGCGTCGAAGCCCGAAGTCCCGGCGCCGTCATGCAGTCGCGCATCGAGACGCTTCGCCGTGCCGGCAAAGGGCGGCGCACGCCGGGAGTCGACTCCGGCGCGTACGCCGGCAAGAACGTCTTCGTCATCCAGGTCGAGTCTCTCCAGGGCCTCGCGTTCGGCGCGACCATCGAAGGCCAGGAGATCACCCCCAACATCAACCGCATGGCCGGCGACAGCTGGGTGTGCTCGCGAGCGTACTCGCAGACGGGCGCGGGCAACACCGCCGACGCGGAGTTCATCGCCAACACGTCTCTGCTCCCACCGTCGGGCCAGGCCGCAGCGGTCGCATATGCCGAGAAGGAGTTCCCGGCCATTCCCCGGCTGCTCAGCCAGGCCGGCTATCGCACCTTCACGATGCACGCCAACGACGCGACGTTCTGGAACCGCGTGGAGCTCTACCCCGCCCTGGGCTTCGACACGTACTACGACCGCACGGACATCGGCGACGAGGACCGCATGTGGGGCGGCTCGTCGGACGAGAGGTTCTTCGCCCAGGCACGAGAAGTTCCTGCTCGAGGAGATGTCGTACGGCCGGCCTGTGTACGCCCAGTTCGTGACGATGTCGTCGCACTCGCCCTACAAGGGGGTCCCGCCGGAGCGTGTGCCCGTCCAACTGCCGGAGGGACTGCGCGACAGCGAGGCGGGCAGCTGGGTCGGGGCGCTGAGCTACGCCGACATGGCCGTGGGTCAGTTCCTCGACTGGCTGCGCGAGAACGGGCTCTACGACGACTCGATCGTCATCGTCTACGGCGACCACAAGGCCCTGCAGGAGCTTGAGCCTGAGGGCGCCGACAAGCTCATCATCGAGCAGCTCCTCGGCAGGGAGTACTCGATAGTGGATCGGCAGCGCGTCCCCTTGCTCATCCATCTGCCCGGGCAGAAGGTCGGGGGAACCATCGACACCACAGTGGGACAGGTCGACATCGCCCCCACCGTGGCCGATCTTCTCGGCATCGATCTGACCGAGATCCCGCACCTTGGCCGCAGCGTCTTCGTTGAATCGCAGCCGTTCGTGATGGTGCGCTCGCACTTCCCGGGCGGCACCGTGCTCAACGATCGTGTTGCCTACCTGCCGGGCTTGGTCGCCGAGGAGGGCGCGGCGCTCAGTCTCGAGGACGGCACCACGGTCGCCCCCACGGCCGTGGAGCGCGCCGACATGAAGCGTGGCGCTGCGCTCTCGGCGCTCTCGGAACAGTGGGCCGGGAGCCTGCCCGACCGCACGGGCGCTGACGGTGTGGTCGAGGGCATCGTCCCCGTCGTCGGCCCTGCGGCCTCAGACGCCTGCCGCCAAGCCGGCGACGGACACGGCGAGCCGCTAGGGTCCGGACGCCGGCAAGGCCCTGCACCGAGAGAATCGATCAGCTTCGGGCTGCCTGTCCATGTGTTGCTAGAATCGTCTGCGAAGCGTCGATCGCGCCACGTCTCGGTCGCGCCGCCCGCCTCGATCCGATCTCGGAGCAGCCCATGACCGATCAGACCCGCCGGCCCGTGACCTACAGGGACGCGGGCGTGGACACCGCCGAGGGCGCGCGCGCCGTCGAACGCATCCGCGACGCCGTCCGCTCCACCTATCGCCCCGAGGTCATCGGCGACATCGGCGGCTTCGGCGGGCTGTTCTCGGCAGCGGCGTTCAAGGACATGGACGACCCGGTGATGGTGAGCGGCACCGACGGCGTGGGCACCAAGCTCAAGCTCGCGCAGCTGCTCGGCAAGCACGACACCGTGGGCATCGATCTGGTCGCGATGTGCGCGAACGACATCCTCGTCTCCGGCGCCGAGCCGCTGTTCTTCCTCGACTACGTCGCCGTGGGCAAGCTCGACAGCGAGCGCATGGGCGCGATCGTGGGCGGCATCGCCGAGGGCTGCAGGCAGTCCGGCTGCGCGCTCATCGGCGGCGAGATGGCCGAGCACCCCGGCACGATGGACGCCGACGACTACGACCTGTCCGGCTTCTGCGTGGGCGTGGTCGACCGGCCCAAGATGATCACCGGCGAGCTGGTCAAGCCGGGCGACGTCGTGCTCGGGCTCGCTTCGAGCGGACTGCACTCCAACGGCTTCTCGCTCGTTCGCCGCGCCGTCGTAGAGGGCCACGAGGCCGAGCTCACGGTACCGCGGGTCGATCTGGGTGGCGCCACGCTCGGTGAGGCGCTGCTCGACGCCCACACGGCTCTACGTGAAGTCGGTGCTCGAGCTGCTCGGCGGCGGCACTGCCGTGCATGCGATGGCGCACATCACCGGTGGGGGCATCACCGAGAACCTCGACCGCGTGCTTGCCGAGCGATTGCGATGCGGTCGTGTACCGCGGATCGTGGAAGGTGCCGCGCGTCATCGAGACAGTGGTCGAGGCGGCGGCGCTCGACGAGGACGAGGCGTACAAGACGTTCAACATGGGGATCGGCTTCGCGATCGTGCTCGACCCGGCCGACGCGCCCGAGGCCGCCGTGACGCTGCGGGCGGCAGGGGAGCGGGTGTTCGAGGTCGGCGAGATCGTCTCGGGATCGGGGAAGGTGGAGTACCGGTGAGTGGACTCGCGATCGGCGTACTGATTTCGGGATCGGGCACCAATCTGCAGGCAATCATCGACGCGATCGAACGAGGTGAGCTCGACGCACGCGTCGCGGTGGTCATCTCGAACAAGGAGGCGGCGTACGGGCTCGAGCGCGCACGCAAGCACGGTATCGACGCGGTCTTCATCGACCCGGCCTCGTTCGACTCCCGCAGCCAGTACAACGCCGCGATCCGAGACGAGTTCGCTGGCGCGCGACGTCTATCTCGTGGTCATGGCGGGCTACATGCGCCTTCTCGGCAAGGAGGTGCTCGACGCCTACCCGATGCGGGTCGTGAACCTCCATCCCGCGCTGCTGCCGAGCTTCCCGGGGGCAAGCGGCATCAAGGACGCCTTCGACTACGGCGTGAAGGTCACCGGGATAACCGTTCACTACGCCAGCGAGGTCTTCGACGAGGGGCCCGATCATCGCCCAGGAGGTCGTGCGAATCGCCGAGGACGACACCGTCGATCTCGCTGGAGGAGAAGATCCACGCCGCCGAGCACCGGCTGCTGCCGGCGGCGCTGCAGCTGATCGCCACGGACCGCGTGCACGTCGAGGGGCGCAAGGTCCGCATCGGCTAGGAGCGAGCAGTGGACATCCTCACCGCTATCGGGCTCGCGCTGCCCGCAGGGCTCAACGCCTACATCCCGTTGCTGGGCCTTGCCCTGGCGCAGCGGTTCGGCGTCGTCTCGCTGGGTGAGCCGTGGAGCCAGCTTGGGCGAGTGGTGGGCGATCGGCCTGATCGCGGTGCTGCTCGTGATCGAGATCCTCGCCGACAAGATCCCGGTGCTCGACCACGCCAACGACGTGCTTCAGACGTTCGTGCGTCCGGCCGCGGGAGCGATCGTCGCGGTCGCCGCGAGCGGCCAGGCCGGCGAGAACTACCCGCTCGTGATGGTGGCGCTGGGTATCCTGCTGGCGGGGAGCGTGCACGCGGTGAAGGCGGCGGCTCGCCCGGTCGTCAACGCGACCACGGGCGGGGCGGGAGCGCCGGCGGTGAGCACCGCGGAGGACGTCGCGGCGGTTGGCACCACGCTGATCGCGCTGCTCGTGCCGGCACTCGTGGTCGTGGTGATCGTGCTGGTTGTGGTCATCGCGTGGCTGGTCTTCACGCGACGTCGCCAGCGTCCGGCGTCCTGAGTCGGGCCCTCGCGGCCGCGCGGGCGTTCCCCGCGCATAGGGGCACTGGTATATTCATTCGCTGTGTGCCACCGAAGTGGCTCGGATTCACCCAGAGGAGAGGAACCGCGTATGTTGCGTCCGGCTCACAAGATCACTGCACTGCTGGCTGTGCTCGCGCTTGCGCTGACCGGCTGCGGCGCGCAGTCAGAGCAGCCCGCCGAAGGGACTGCGGGTTCCACGGCGGTCAAGATCGGCTTCGCTGCGCCACTGACCGGCGACAACGCGGTCTACGGTGAGGGAATGAAGCGCGCCGTCGAGCTCGCCATCGAAGAGGCGAACGCCTCGGATGAGGCGAAGGCGAAGGGCATCACGTTCGAGATCAAGGCCGAGGACGACGCCGGCGACCCGAAGCAGGCGGTCAACGTCGCCAACGCCCTCGCGGGCGATACCGGCGTGGTCGCGCTTGTCGGCCACTTCAACTCCGGCTGTTCGATTCCGGCCTCTCCGGTCTACAACGAGGCCAACATGGCGATGGTCACCGTCTCGTCGAACCCGCAGCTCACCTCACAGGGCTACAAGGTCGTCAACCGTGTCGTCGCCAAGGACGACGCCCAGGGCGGCTTTGCAGGCGAACTCGCCAACACGATGGGCCTCAAGAAGGTCGCGATCATCGACGACGCGACGCCCTACGGTCAGGGCCTGGCCGACTGAGTTCAAGAAGGCCTTCGCTGCAGGCGGCGGTACCGTCGTCGCCGAGGAGCGCATCCAGCCCAAGGAGGTCGACTTCTCGGCGCTGGTGACCAAGATCAAGAAGCTGTCGCCCGACGCCGTGTACTACGCCGGCGCCCACACCGAGGGCGCGCTTCTCACCAAGCAGATGAAGGAGGGCGGCCTGAAGGTGCCGGTCATGGGCGGCGACATGCTCTACACGCCCGAGTACATCAAGATCGCCGGAGCGGACAACGCCGCCGGGGATATCGCCACCGCGCTCGGCCTGCCGCTCGAGCAGCAGCCCAAGGGCGCCGAGTTCCTCGAGAAGTACCAGGCCAAGTTCGGCAAGGCTCCCGAGGCGTACGACAGCTATGCGTACGATGCCGCGAACACCATCATCGCCGCCGTGCTGAAGGCGGGCGCTCAGCGCGCCGCCGTCGCGGATGCGATCCGCGCGGGCAGCATCGACGGCGTAACGGGTACGGTCGCCTTCGACCAGAACGGCGACAACAAGCAGCAGGTCATCTCGGCATACAAGGTCGAGAATGGCGAATGGGTGCAGATCAAGCAGTAGCCTCCCACGCGCAATCACGGAATCGGGCCGCCTCGTCGCGTTTGGCGAGGCGGCCCGTCGGCTACAATGACCGTACTTCAGTGCATCCGGGTAGCCAGGGGGGTTTCATCGATGTCGAAGGTCGCCATCAAGCGCGCGCTCGTCTCCGTCACCGACAAGGCCGGAGTGGTCGAGTTCTGCCGCGCACTGTCCGAGGAGTTCGGCGTCGAGATCGTCTCGACAGGCGGCACCGCCAAGGCGCTGGCCGACGCCGGCGTCAAGGTGCGTCCGATCGACGATCTGACCGGCTTTCCCGAGATGATGGACGGCCGAGTCAAGACGCTTCACCCGCGCGTGCACGGCGGCCTGCTCGCGCGCCGCGACGTGCCCGCGCATATGGCCGCCGCCGAGGAGCACGGCATCGGCATGATCGATCTGGTGTGTGTGAACCTCTACGCGTTCGAGGCGACCATCGCCAAGCAAGGCGTGACCGAGGCCGAGGCGATCGAGAACATCGACATCGGCGGCCCGTCGATGCTGCGCTCGGCAGCGAAGAACTTCGCGAGCGTCACCGTGGTCACCGACCCGGCCTGCTACGACTCGGTGCTCGCCGAGATGCGCGCCAACGGTGGAGCGACCACGCTCGAGACCCGCAAGGCGTATGCGACCGAGGTCTTCCGCACCACGAGCGCCTACGACTCCGCGATCTGGATGTACCTCTCGGGCTACAAGGAGAAGCAGTTCCCCGAGGAGGTCCGCTTCCGACTGATGAAGGCCCAGGACCTGCGCTACGGCGAGAACCCGCACCAGAAGGCCGCTCTGTACCGCTTCATCGACGCCAAGCCGGAGACGCTGGCCTTGGCCGAGCAGCTCCAGGGCAAGGAGCTCTCCTACAACAACTACCTCGACACAGACGCCGCCTGGACCGCCGTGCGCGAGTTCGCTGGCGACGACCCCACCTGCATCATCATCAAGCACGCCAACCCCTGCGGCAGCTGTACCGACGCCGACATCACGACCGCCTACCAGAAGGCGTGGGCGGCCGACCCCACCTCGGCGTTCGGCGGAGTGATGGCGTTCAACCGCGCCGTGCCGGCCTCCCTCATCGAGCGCATCTACGCCAACGAGCAGTTCGTCGAGGTCATGATCGCGCCCGACTACGAGCCTGCGGCGCTCGAGCTGCTCAAGGCCAAGGAGAACCTGCGCGTTCTCAAGACCGGCGGCATGCGCCCGGTTGGCGGCCACTACGAGTCGCGGGCGATCGAAGGCGGCATGCTCATCCAGGAGTCCGACTCGGTCTCGGAAGACCCGACCACCTTCCAGGTGGTCTCGAAGCGCCAGCCCACGCCGGAGGAGATGGAGCAGCTCGTCTTCGCGTGGAAGGTCGCCAAGAGCGTCAAGAGCAACGCGATCCTGCTCGCGAAGGACTTCGTGAGCGTGGGCGTGGGCGCCGGCCAGATGAATCGCGTCAACTCGGCGCGCATCGCGGTGATGGGTGCGGGCGAGAACGCGAAGGGCGCCGTGTGCGCCTCCGACGCGTTCATGCCGTTCCCGGACTCGCTCGAGGTCTGCGCCGAGGCCGGCGTGACGGCGGTCATCCAGCCGGGCGGCTCGATGCGCGACGACCAGTGCATCGCCGCCGCTGATGCTGCCGGCGTGGCGCTCGTATTCACCGGCGCGGCGAACCGCCACTTCCGCCACTAGGGGAGCAGATGTCCACGCAGTTCGACTGGGAGGGCTTCCGCGCACTTGCCGGGCGCCTCGAATCGCTGCTCGCCGGAGAGGCGAAGCTGGCCGAGGACGACACCTTCATCGAAGCGTGCCGGCGTGCGCTGGCCTTCCTCTATGTCGCCGGCGTCTCGATGCCCGCAGCCGGCGACATCTTCGAGGACGCGGGCGGTGACGCGTTTTGGGAGAGACGTCTGGGTGCTGATGCGGCGGTAGCCGATCCGCTCGATGCCCAATCCGAGATCGATGCCATCGCCGAGCACCTGCGCGCCGACCTCGTCGAGCTGCAAGAAGACGCGGACGACGAGGACATCGCCGATCTGCTCGGCGCAGCAGCCCGTGCGCTGTGGGACACCCGCGAGAGCCTCTCGGCAGGTAACGAGCACTACGACGCCAGACGGCTGATGGAAGCCGAGTGGGAGTGGTCGTTCGGCTTCGACGAGTGGGGTGCGCACGCCATCGGCGCACTCGCGGCCCTGCACGACCTGTTGTGGGGGGCGCGCTAGGGTTGGCTGCGGCCCGCGATGGAGCTGCGGGTCTCGTGCTCGCGCCGTCATCGGTGCGCGGGTGGTTCGGCGGGCAGGGACTCGTTGCGAGCCGGCCTGCCGAGCAGCACGCCGGGCTGTCCCTCGCCGAAGCCGGCGCGCATCTGGAGGCGGCGTTTTGCGGCGAGACACCCGGACTCACTGCCGTGCTCGCTCCCTACGACGGCGGATGCTCTGCGGTGCGCTTCGAAGCCGTCAAGCCGCTGGCCGCGGACGCGCTCCAGACCGGCGCGCACATCGAGCCCGGCACGGCACTGCTGGCCGAAGCCGAGTGGGACCTCTCGGGCCGAGAGTACCGCGCTGCGGTCCGAGAAGCCCGCGAGCGCATCTCCGCCGGCGACGTCTACGTACTCAACCTGACCGCCCGGTTGACGGGTCGACCGATAGCGGCGCCGGCCGAGCTCTTCGCGGCCCTCGTCGGGCGCGCGGGTGCCGAGATGAGCGCGCTGCTCCACGGATGGCCCGGGGCCACCCCGTGGCTTGCCAGCGTCTCCCCGGAGCGCTTCGTCCGGGTGCGCCCGGGCGACCACGGTGCGCGACTCGTCGAGGTGTGCCCCATCAAGGGGACGCGGTCGCGCTCGGCTACACCGCTTCGCGACCGCGAGCTTGCCTACGAGCTGGCCGACCGATCCCAAGGAGCGCGCCGAGCACATCATGGTGGTCGATCTCGAGCGCAACGACCTGGGCATCTGCGCGCTGCCCGGAACCGTGCACGTGGACCCGCTCTACGAGGTCGTTCCCACGCCCTACTGCCACCAGCTCGTCTCGACGGTGCACGCGACGCTTCGCCCGGAGGCGACCCTCGGCGACTTGCTGGAAGCGACGTTCCCGTGCGGCTCGGTGACCGGGGCGCCCAAGCGGGCGGCTATCCGCATCGCCTCAGAGCTCGAAAGGACGCCCCGCGGCGCCTACTGCGGAGCGCTGCTCGTGGCGCGTGAGGGTGAGATGGACTCCTCGGTGCTGATCCGAACGCTCGAGGGCGTGGCAGAGCAGCCATTCGTCGCGCGTTGGGGTGCCGGCTGCGGCATCACGCATGACTCCGACCCGGCAGCCGAGTACCTGGAGATGCTGCTCAAGGCCACGCCGGTCACCGGTGATGGAGCGCCGGCGGTCGCGCTGCGCGAGACGATGCGCGTTGCTCGTGGTGAAGTCGCGTGGCTCGACCGGCATCTTGCACGCCTCGCGAGCGGTGGGGCCGGACCGAGCGTGCTTGCCCGCGTGCGCGACGAAGTCGCCGATCAGTTGGACGCGTTCGGCGACAGCGCGGCCTACGGTCGTCTCGGCGTCACAGTCACTCCCGATGGCCAGGTCGCGGCGGGTATCACCACGCAGCACTCGTCACTCGACATCGACGGGGGCCCGGCCATCGTTCCAGTCACCGTCGAACAGGCGCCCACGCTGCCGCAGGGTGCCGCCAAACCCGCAAGTCGGCGCTACTGGGACCGCGCGCACCGCGCTGCGGAGCGGCTCGGCGGCGACCAGGCGCTGCTCGTGGACGCGAACGGAGCGGTCATCGACGGCTCGACTGCAACGGTCTGGCTACTGCACGGCGACAGGCTGTCCACGACGCCGGCGCCCCCCGCCGTGGCAGGCGTTGCGCGCGAGGTAGTATTCGACTTGGCGGCTGACTTCGGCCTTCACGCGGTCGAGCGGCCTCTGACGCTCACCGAGTTCGAGAGCGCCGACGAGGTCTTTCTCGGCAATGCGGTTGGTGGCCTGGTTCGTGCTCGAAGGGGTCCGGTCGCGCCTCGCGAAGTGTGACGTCCGTCACAACAGACGTTCGCTTCTGCGGTGGAAGGTGCGTACTCTGGTCGATACAGCACTACGCGAGCAGTGAGGAAGTGGGCATGGAGCAGGCATCTGTAGGCAGAAACGCCGTGCGCTTCTCGGCGGCCGTCGTCATCGCGTTGGCCGTGATGCTGATAGGCGCATCGGCGGCCTTTGCGGCGACATTCGATCCCGAGATAGTCATCTCCAACGACAACATGCGGCACTACGACTCGATGTCCCCCAGCCAGATCCAGGCGTTCCTGGAAACGCAGCCCGGACCGCTTGCTGACCTCGTGACCAGTGACTACGACAAGGTCATCACGCTCAGCAAGAAGACGAACAACCTCAACACCACGCCCGACAAAGGCGAGAAGCCCAAGCGTGCGTCGCTCATCATCTGGGAGGCGTGCCAGGCGTGGAAGATCAACCCCAAGGTCATGCTCACCATGCTGCAGAAGGAGCAGAGCCTTCTGACGCGAACGAGCCTTGGTTCGACCACACTCGCTCGGGCGGTGGGGGCGGGGTGCCCCGGCAGGCTGGTGTTCCCGAGCACCAATCCGGTGGCGACGAACCGCTACCCCGGCTTCGGTAACCAGGTCTGGCACGGCGCCCGGTTGCTCGACGGCTACGGAGAGGGCAAGAACGGCTCGACGGTCAAGCTCTACTACCCGGGCATCACGGTCAAGGACATCTACAGGAAGCCGCAGGTCACGCTGCATCCGAAGAACATCGCAACCTACAAGCTCTACGTCTACAACCCGAGCATCGGCGCCAAGAAGCCGTACGGCGATCTCTCCACACAGAGATGTAGCGGCAACGCCAACTTCTGGAAGATCTACTCGAAGTACTTCGGTTCACCTCTGGCGAACCCACGTATGCGCAGCGTCTACCGCTTCCGCAACCGCTACAACGGCACGTACCTCTACACGGCGTCGATCACCGAGCGACTCAAGCTCAAGAAGTACCCGAGGAAGTGGGATTACGGCGGAGCTGCCTTCTCGTGGGACACGTCGGTTCCCGCGTCCGCTACCAAGCCGGTCTGGCGCTTCTACAACCGTCTGACCCACAAGTACTCGTTCACTGCCGACCCTGCGAAGTACAAGTACCGCAGGAGCGCGAGGGGCGACGATGCGTGGAAGTACGGCGGGGTGGCCTGGCGTGTCGCGACGCCGAGCAAGCACACCGACGGCGCCCAGACCGTCTATCGGTTCAAGAACCGATTGACCGGCGGCTACCTGCTCACCGCGTCGAACGCGACGGTCTCGAAGCTGAGAAGCGCGCGCTACGCGAGCAAGTGGCGCTACCTCGGCCCCACGTACTACCTCCCGAGGTACAAGCCGCAGCCCTAGTTCGCCCCGCTAGTCGCGAGAAGCTCGTGCCTACTGCCTCCGGCTCGATGCCAGTGGCACCGGCGGTGCCAGTACGCCCTCGTCGGCGAAGCGCTTGGCGAGACGGCGGATGAACTCGTGGCGAACCGGGATGCGGTCCTGATAGCTGCGGCACCTGATCGTGACGTTGAGGACCGCGGCCGGCGGAGTCAGTTCCGCGAAGCGAGCTCCTGGCTCTTCTCCTCGGACGGCCTCCGGGCACTCGGCGATCACCGCACGCGCGACCTCGAGCGCGATGCGCTCGACCTGATCGGGATCGCCGGCACTGGCGAACGAGACCGGGATGAGCAAGCACGAACTCGGGGTCGAGCGTGGTGAAGTTCGTCACGGTCGCGCGCGCGAGCACCGAGTTGGGCACGAGCGCCACGTCGTTGGTGAGCTTCTGCACCGTGGTGTTGCGCCACGTCACGTCGAGCACGACGCCTTCCTCGCCCGTCTCGAGGCGGATGAAGTCACCGGGCTGGATCTGCTTGGACGCCAGCAGTTGGATACCGCTGAAGACGTTCTCAAGCGTGGGCTGTAGCGCGAGGCCCACGGCAAGACCGCCGATGCCCAGAGCGGTGAGAAGCGGGGCCACCGAGATGCCTGCGGTCGCAAGAATCATCAGAATGCCGACGACCCACACGACGCCGCGCGCCAGATTCACGAAGATGGAACCGCTGGGCAGCGGCGTGTTGTCCCGCATCGCGTACGCGCGCACGATACGGCCCAGGATGCGGGCGCCGAAGGCCGTGACAACGAAGATGGTGAGAAGCCTGATACCCAGGATGGCGTCGGCAAGCGCCTCGCCGGTCATGCGTGAGGCCGCGATGCCGATGCGGGCGCCCAGGATCAGGCCGAGCGAGGTCGGCAGCCAATGGAAGTCCGGCAGCCAGCTGAAGCAGCAAAGGATGCTGCCCGTCCTTGCCGCGCGATCGGAGCGCGCTGAAGATGACCTGATCGATGACCAGGCCCGCCGCGCCGCACCCCAGCGTCCACAGCAGCGTCTCGCTCCACTTCACCCACAGGTCGTTCACGGCCACACCTCCTCGGCGAGAATCCTACACCAGCGACAGGGGGCGTGAGGCGGCTGTGCAGGCGCGTTGACCGAGCCTGCATGGGCGGATACACTAGCGCGTGCTCCGCGCCCGCGCGGGGCCGGGCCGAGCGCTCGCATGGTTCGACCGGGCCGTTAGCTCAGTTGGCAGAGCAGGGGACTTTTAATCCCAAGGTCGCAGGTTCGAGACCTGCACGGCCCACCACATATGCCCCCATCGTCTAGAGGCCAAGGACTCCGCCCTTTCAAGGCGGCAACAGGGATTCGAATTCCCTTGGGGGCACCAACGGACTTGCAGGACCCGCACCGTCAGGCTGCGGGTCCTTCGTCGTCGTCGGGGCGCCGGGTGCTGATACCATGGTCGCTGGGGCACCACGCTTACGGCGTCTATCGGTTGGGGGGAACCGTTCGTGACCAGATCGAAGCGTGAAGGTGCGACCACGCTTGGTTCGGGCGACCGTCAGGGCCAAAGGGGAGTGGACGTGGGGCCGAAGAACACGACCTGGCAGACCTGGGGGATTGTCGGCGCCGTCCTTCTCGTAGTTGGCCTCGTCGCCTTCTTTGTCACCGCACGGGCCACAGATGCATCTTCGTTCTGTCCCCGGTGCCACGAGATGCAGCCGCACTACCAGGCATGGACCCAGGGCCCTCACAGCACGCAGGCACAGTGCGTCGATGCCACGTGAACCCGGCATCGGGCCCAGGCTTGCCCACAAGTTCGTCGCGCTCGGCGAAGTGTGGTCGCACTTACCGGCAATACCGACCTTCCGAGACCGGCGCCGGCAACCGTCCCTGATCGGCGATGCATTGGATGTCACCCCACCGTTGACGCCAAGAAGATGCCCGCGGGGTTCTCTCATGAAGCCCATGCGAAGGCCGGACCGTGCGAGCTGTGCCACGCGACCACAGGGCACGACGTGACCGCCGAGGCGCTAAGAGCGGCCGGCGTCTACAACGCCCAGAACGCCGCGTTGCGCGCCCGATCGACCGGAGCGGTCGCGGTCGCCAACGGCGGAAAGGCGAACGTGGCGGGGCACCCCGCTGTCGAGTGCTCGCGATGCCACGACATGGCGGCCACCGGTTGTCCGGCGTGCCACAAGCCTCCGCACGAGCCAAGGGGAGACTGCCAGCAGTGTCACAAGCCGGGACCGAAGTTCGCGTTTGCGCATCCGGCTACCCAGATGGAGGGCTGGCAGAAGATCCCCTGCAAGAAGTGTCACCCCACCTCGTATGCGAAGGTGAACTGCACCTGCCATCCGGGGGGCGTTCCCCAGGAGGACTAGCAGGCGTTGGTCTGACGGAGGTTGGCGTCTGGCCCGAGGGCTTCGTAGCGCTAGTGCCCGTGTCTGGTCGCGCCACCGTCGACCCGGAGACGCAGAAAGACCCGCTCTCGAGCGGGTCTTTCTACCATGAAGAAGACTCTTTGCATTCGGCCCTGCCAAGCCGAAGTGCTCAACGTCTATGCCGGTATCATGCCTCTTGCGCGTGAACATGGCTTGTACGCGCCGTGTAGGCTTTCTTGGCGGTCTGTGGAGTAGCGATGGAGCGCGGCTTGCTTCATGCCGATGCAAGAGTGGCGAGCCGTTGCGGTTCGCCCGGTGAGTGATCAGCGCGCCCCCATCGTCTAGTGGCCAAGGACGCCGCCCGCTCAAGGCGGAAACGGAGATTCGAATTCTTCTGGGGGCACCAGTTGCTCGTCCGCAGTCGCCGCAGTCGCGCCGCAGCTGCAGGCGCTCCCTGCTAGAATGTGCGCGCTGCCCTTGACCGGGGCGGTGACGCGGGCGATTGGCGCAGTGGGAGCGCAGCACCCTTACAAGGTGACGGTCGGGGGTTCAAATCCCTCATCGCCCACCAGCAACTGACGAGGCCTCGGCGATGGCGCCGGGGCCTCCGCGTTTCTTCCTAGTGAACTGCCCGTTGCGCTCTTCGGCCTACTCGCCCGGCCCCGGCGGCTTTCGCGCCGCCTTCGTGGCGGCGCGGCGGGTCTTCTCGGCGAGGCGTCGCTCCTTGGCTGCTCGCGACGGCTTCGTGGCCCTGCGGGGAGGGGGCGGCGGCGCCATCGCCGCGGTGATGCGCTCGCGCAGTCTCCCCAGGCAGACCTGCTTGTTGCGGTGCTGACTGCGCTCTCGGCGACACAGCACCACGATTCCAGTGGGGAGGTGCTTGAGCCTGACCGCGGAGTCCGTCGTGTTGACGCCTTGACCGCCCGGTCCGGTCGCCCGGAACACGTGCACCTCACACTCGGCCAGAAGCGCCGTGTCCGTCTCGGGCAGGCGATAGCCTTCGGGTACGTGAGGTGTCATCTCTCGAACGAGATGGCGTCGACCGGGCACGAGTCTATGGCGTTGCGAACGCAGTCATACAGGTCTTCACCCGGATTCGGGGTGATGACGTGGGCGAACCCGTCGTCTTCGAGCCTGAAGACCTCGGGGCATTCGTCCTCGCAGTTGCCGCATCCGATACACAGATCCTCGTCGACGACTGGCTTCATGCTGGGCCTCCTGGCGCCGGAACCACCGCTTCGGCCGCGGCTCGTGCTGAGAACTTACCCGCTTTGCGCCTCGCCAACGGGCGACGAGGGGGTGACAGAGGCACCAGATTTCGTTATCCTGTTCACGAAGTCTCAGGGGGATGCCGATACTACTCGGTGTCCCGTTTCGTCTCGGAGGTCGCTTGTGAGCACCAAGAACATCGCAGCAATCATCGTGGCCGCGCTCGTTGCGGGTGTCGTCATCGGCAGCTTCGGTATCGCGAGCGCCGGCGGTCAGGTCAAGCTTCCTGCTCCGGGCGGGTCCGAGTGCTCGTCCTGCACCGACGAGGCCGCGTGTGGTGAGGCCGCTGCGGCGGCCCCGCCGCTGCCGCAGCCGCTGGATGCGCGGACTGCGCCGAGGCGGCCCCTGCGGCTGCTGCTCCTGCTGCGCTCCTGCTGCGGGCACGGCATGCGATCCCGCCGCCGGTGCGTGTGGTTCCGGAACCGGCGGGTGCCCGAGCAGCGGTCAGTAGTCGCTGCTCCGGCGAGTCGCCGACCCATAGATCGTCTTCGAGAGGTCGCCCTGTGGGGCGGCCTTTCGGTTTGCGGGCCGAGTCGGGTACCAACTCCGCAGAGGCTCTAGGACGCGCCGAGCCTGGCTCGGCAGCCCGGAAGTTGGAGCGGCCCCGTGGGAGACATCGTCGTAGGCACGTGCAGCTGGACCGACAAGACGATGGTCGAGCGCTGGTACCCCGACGGGGTCAGCAGCGCCGAGCAGCGCCTGCGCTACTACGCGGCTCGATTCGACTCGGTCGAGGTCGACTCGGCGTTCTACGCTATCCCCAAGCCCGAGTACGCGGTCAACTGGGCGAAGCGCACGCCGCCCGGCTTCACCTTCCACGTGAAGGCGTACGGCATGATGACCGGCCACGAGGTCGACGAGCGCGCGCTGCACCCTGACTTGGCCGAAGGCGGCTACAACTACGAGATCACCTCGCGCGGGCGCGTGCGCATGCCCGAGGAGCGGATGGTCGAGCACGCGACCGAGCTGTTCCTCGAGTCGGTCGAGCCGCTCGTCGAAGCGGGCAAGATGGGCGGCGTGCTCATGCAGTACCCGCCGTGGTTCACCGCCAAGGATCGCGAGAAGCGCGAGCGCAACCTCGCCA
The DNA here is from genome assembly GCA_963702525.1 of uncultured Actinomycetes bacterium. GTDB lineage: Bacteria > Actinomycetota > Coriobacteriia > Anaerosomatales > PHET01 > CAVPCY01. The sequence goes on from CAVPCY010000024.1 coordinate 35,856, forward strand.
CGATCGAGCACGATGCCGAGATGCTCGCCCCGCTGCCCGTCTTCGTCGAGTTCCGTCACGCGAGCTGGGTCGAAGGCTCCAACCTGAAGCGCACGATGCAGTTCCTCTCGGAGCGCGGGCCTCACGTTCGTGTCGGTCGACGCGCCGCAGATAGCGGGCTCGTCGGTCATGCCGCCGATCACCGCGGCGACGGCGCGCCTCGGGTACGTGCGGCTCCACGGGCGCAACCAGGGCACGTGGAACGCGCGCACGGCGAGCGCGGCGGATCGCTTCGACTACCTCTACACGCCCGACGAGCTCGACGAGTGGCGTCAGCCGATGCTCGATCTGGCCGAGTCGACCGAGCGCACGTGGGTCATGTTCAACAACTGCAAGTACGACTACGCGCCCCGCAACGCGCGTGAGATGGCCGAGATCCTCGGCGACGTGGTCGCGCAGCGGCCGGGCGGCGTGCCGACCGGTGAGCCGGTGTCCGAGCCACTCGACGCCGAGGCGACCGCGACGGGGAGTCGAGCCGGGCGAGCAGCTCGGCCTGGGCTTCTAGTCCTTCACCGACTTCGGCCCGCGCCTGAGCTCGATGACGTGGATCTCGGGCTGGGCGAAGAAGCGCAGCGGCACCGTGACGTTGCCCGCCCCGCGCGTCACGAGCACGGGAACGCCGGACTCCTCGAGCCATCCGCCCTTGTAGCGCTGGCCGTACACCGAGGGCACCAGCGGCGCGAGCATGCCGAACACGGTCAGCTGTCCGCCGTGGGTGTGGCCCGCGAGCGCGAGATCGAACGCCTTGCCCGAGCGGGGGAGCGCGTCGGGGAGGTAGTCGGGCGTGTGCGAGACGAACACCGCGAACTCGTCGTCGCGGATGCCGGCCGCAGCCGCATCGACGTCCGCGTCACCGATCCACGCGTCGTCGACGCCGGCGACTCGGATGCTCTCGCCACCGCGCGACAGGGTCGCGTTCTCATTCACGAGCAGCGTGACGCCGGCATCCGCCATGCCCTCGTAGGCGTTGCTCACGCCCTCCCAGTAGTCGTGGTTGCCGAGAACCGCGAAGACGCCGAGCGGAGCTCTGATGTTCCCGACCTCCGAGTAGAACGCCTTGGCCCCGCCTGATCGGCCGCCCACGTAGTCGCCGCCGAGGATCACGACGTCGGGCTCCAGCGCGTTGATCTGCTCGACGAGCGCGCGCATGCGCGACCGCCCGAGGTAGGGACCGGCGTGGATGTCGGCAGCGAACACGACCGTGGCGCCGTCGAACGCGGCCGGCAGGTTGGGGCTCGTGAGGACCGCTCGGCTGACCTTGATGGTTCGGGCCTCGATGAGCGCCCAGGCGACGAACACCGCGAACAGAAGGGCAAGGACCGTGAGCGCCCACCGAAGGGGACTCCAGCCTGCGGCTGCCGCGATCGCGTCGGTCAGGTTCATTACGGCTCCGTGTGCAAGCGTCACACCATCGGACGCTCGGGTATCATCGAGTCGCTGCACAAGTATAGGAGGGGGGCGAGGCGCGATGCGCATTCTGCGCAACATCTTCAGACGCAAGCTGCGCGCGTTCCTCACCATCTTCGGCATCTCGATCGGCGTGTTCGCGCTGGTCGTGATGGGCGCGCTTGCCGAGAAGCTCACGCTGCTCGTCGACGGCGGCATGAAGTACTACGCGGGCAAGGTCGTGGTGAACGGCGAGGGCGGCGTCATGGGCGTGGGCACGCGCGCCCCTCAAGAAGAGCATGCTGCGCGAGATCGAGCACATCCCGGGCGTGCGTCGCGCCTCGGCCGGCTGCGGTGCGCTGCTCGACGAGGAACTGCCGACAGTGAGCATGGGCAACGTCCCCACGATCCAGGCCGAGGACGGGCGGGCGAAGGGCTACGAGACGTTCGTGATCAAGATCGCCGAGGGACGCGAGCTCAAGAACACCGACATCGGCAAGGTGGCGCTGGGGTCCGACATCGTCACCAAGCTCAACGGCCACGTGGGCGGGTTCGTGGAGATCCGAGACGAGCGCTACGAGGTCGTCGGCATCACGGACAAGACGCTCACCGCGCCCGACAACGCGGTCATGATGACGATGGAGGACGCCCAGAAGATCGTCCACGACGACCTTCCCGATGCGGTGAAGGACTCTGTCGTCCCGGAGACGATCGTCTCGAGCTTCGCCGTCTACCTGGAGCCCGGCGAGCGTCCGGAGGTCGTTGCACGCCGCATCGAGCGAGAGATCGACAACGTCGACGCGATGACGCCGCTGGAGTTCGAGCGGCAAGTCAAGCAGCCGCTCCAGATCTTCACCTCGGTCATCTATGCCATCGCGCTCATCTCGCTGCTCGTGGGCGGCCTGTCCGTCATCAACACCATGACGATGTCGGTCTCGGAGCGGACGCGCGAGATCGGCGTGCGCAAGGCGATCGGTGCGTGGAACGGGCAGATCATGGGACAGTTCATCGCCGAGTCCGCGGTCATCGGGCTGATCGGCGGGTTGGCGGGCATGGTGTTCGGGCTGCTCGTGCCGAGCGCGGGCAATGCTGCCGGCGAGATCAGCGGCAACGCGCTGTTCCTGGTGACGAACCGCCTGCTCGTCGGCTCGCTCTCTTCGCGGTTGGTCTCGGCACGTTGAGCGGGCTCTACCCGGCGTATCACGCCGCGAGCCTCAACCCGGTGGAGGCGCTGCGCTATGAGTGAGCGCGCCGACATCGCCGCGAGCCACGGAAGTCGTCACCGGCCGGCGGCAACGGCCGCGCCGGCAGTGCGCCGCCGGGTGACCCCGGCCGCGAAGTCATCGTGCGAGCCGTGGGCCTGGCCAAGCGCTACCAGCTCGGCAAGGACAACTTCGTCGACGCGCTGCGCGGCGCCACGCTCGACATTGCGCGCGGCGAGATGGCGGCGATCATGGGGCCGTCGGGCTCGGGCAAGTCGACGTTCATGCACATCGCCGGCTGTCTGGACGTCTCGGACGGCGGCGAGGTGTGGCTCAACGGCCGTCGCGTCGACGGTCTGCCGGCCAGCGCGCTCGTCGCGATACGGCGCAACGAGATCGGCTTCATCTTCCAGGGCTTCAATCTGATCCCCACGCTCTCCGCCGAGGAGAACATCGCGCTCGCCGCCGAGTACGCGGGGCTCAGCCGCCGAGACGCGCTCGTGCGCGCGCGCGAGCTGCTCGAACTCGTGGGGCTGGGCGACCGGATGCGTCACGTGCCCAGCGAGCTGTCCGGCGGTCAGCAGCAGCGCGTCGCGATCGCACGCGCGCTCGTCAACGATCCCGGCATCGTGATGGGCGACGAGCCCACCGGCGACCTCGATACCGCGACGAGCGCCGAGATCGTCGGCATGATGCGCACGGTCAACGCCGAGCGTGGGACGACGTTCCTGATCGTCACGCACAACCCGGAGGTCGCCGAGTCGTGCGACCGCATCGTCCGGATGCGCGACGGTGTGGTCGTGGACGACGGTGACGGCACACCGCAAGGCGTCGACGCGCCGGCGCAGCCGAGTAGGCGGCGCAGATGCCCACCATTCTCGTGATCGACGACGAGCCGAACATCCGCGAGCTCGTGAGTGTGTACCTGACGGCTGCCGGGTTCGAGGTCGAAGGTGCCGAGAACGGCGCCGAGGGGCTCGACATGTTCCGCTCGGCCGCAGCCCGACCTCGTGGTGCTGGACCTGATGCTTCCCGGGATGGACGGGCGCGAGGTCTGCTCGGCGATCCGGGAGGAGAGCTCGATGCCGATCATCATGCTCACCGCTCGCGACTCCGATCTCGACAAGGTGGCGTTGCTCGAGGCCGGCGCCGACGACTACGTGGTCAAGCCGTTCAGCCCGCCGGAGTTCGTTGCGCGGGTTCGAGCGGTGCTGCGGCGAAC
>CAVPCY010000025.1:0-104764 GCA_963702525.1 uncultured Actinomycetes bacterium
ACCGTCCTCGGCGTCAGGCCCGTCGCGCCGGACCTCAGGGTGCCCCAGAGAGTCGTCTTCGCCCCATAGCCAAGCCCGAGATGGGTGTCTTGTCAAGCGCGACGGTGGTTGCGGCTTTCGTGTAGCCGCCCGAGGCGACCGACCGGCTGGTGCTGTACTGACCCATCCCGTCACGCGAGCGAGCCCAGCGACGAGGCCGCCATGCGTGGTGTCGATCGGGGTGGGTGGCCGACCAGGTCTCCCAGCCATCCGGCAGTCGTCGCATCGTGCCAGGTCTGAGTGCCAGTCCAGTTCGAACCATCCCAGAACTGGCTAGCCCCTCTCTGGAGCGAGACCTGCACACGCTCCACACCGACTCCTGTCGGAGGCGGTGCCCGACAATGTTGATCGTGGTCGAGCCAATGCGAAGCCCGGCGCCTGGGGCGGCGATCGTCACGGCGAGGAGATTAGTGGGAGCCCTCGAGCCGTTCCAGCTCGCGCCTGCGTCTGTGGTGCGAAGGACGGTCTCGTTATCGCCGACCACGATCCAGTTGTGGCGATGAGCATCTGCACGCCGTTGAGATTGTTGGTGGTGCGGTGGTCTTGGGGAGCCACATCGGATCGCCTCCGGCGGCGTTAGCGCTGTAGTAGACCTTGCCGGCGTCGCCCACAACGACAACCTTGTTGGTATCGAAGGCGTCGATCGCGTTGACGGCGATGCTGCCGATGTAGTCACGGAACCAAGCGGTGTTCCCGCCGTCGACCGTGCGTGAGAAGTAGCTGTTGTGCTGAGCGACGTAAGCGGTTGTAGCGCTGAATGCGACGACGTCGGTGACCTCGGCGACGAGTGGTGCAACCGTCGGTGTTGTCCAAGCGATCCCCATCGAGCCGACCCGCAGCAGCGCATTGACGGTCTCGTAGGTCCGATCGTTTCCTGCAGCCCATACGGTCGTGTCGTCGGGGGAACGTCTACCGCGCGAACCACGCGTCCGTGTGGCGTGCCTCGTCGCCGGCGGGCGTTTCCAGAGGCCCGGTGCCAGTCCTCCAGCAGCGTGCCGTCGCCGGCGGAAGACGCAATCGGGGTAGGTACCATTCGCCCACTGCCATCCGACGACCATCCGCGGTGTAGACGGCGTCGTTTAGTTCGACTGAGTACGTCGGTACCGGGTCCGGTTCGTCTGCCAAGTCAGCCCACCATCGATGGTCTGCCCGAGCCAGTCCAGCCGATGCCCCTAATAACCGTGGCACGGGCCCCGTCACTCGAGGCCTTCACACCGACAAGAGGGCCTTGGTTCAACATCGATGTTGCATGCCACGTCGCACCGCCGTCTGTGGTGCGAGAGACGAAGCCGTGCCCGACCCCAGTCGGCGAGTAGCCTCCGGCGATGTAGCCGGTCGAGCCGCCGAAGCTGACAGCCGCGACGTTGTGGTAGCAGCCACCGCGCCCGCGGCCGTCGGGTACAAGAGGGCTGTCGCGAGAGTCGCGACGAGAAGAAGGCGCACTGTTCGGCGCATGTGAACCACGATCGATCTACCTCCGAGCGTTGCCGGACGCCGGACTTACTGGACTGCAAACGTAGCAGCAAAACTGCTACCAGTGATGAAGGAGCCGTTGAGTTCTCGTTGACCTTGGGACGGCTTCCTACTTGGCCGAGTGCCTGCCTTTCGGCGGGCCGATAGCGGCCACACCCGCGGAGTGTCGCCCGCGCGGCGGACCGAACAGCCGCCCGATGACACCGTGCATATCCGAGAGCACGAGCGCCTTAGGCATGCGCGAGCCCATCGCCCTGATGACGGGATCGAGGGGACCGTGCCCGGCACCGGCTCGGTCTGAACCGACGAGTCGGACGAGCGCTCGACCTTCACGGGCCAGTCGGCGTCGAACTGACGGTCGAGTGAGATGGCCGGCCCCGGCGCGATATCGACCGGCAGCGCGATAGGCGCGACCGGGGGCGTGGAGTGCCCGAGCGAGGCGGCGCGTTGCTCGGTGGAGGGCGGCTTCGGATAGCCCGTCTTCTTGTGGATCTCGGCCTGGTAGATTCCGCGCAGACTGGAGCGCGGGTGTCCGAACACGCAGTCGCCCTGTGGACCGACAAGCAGAACGTACGCGCCACACGCGGAGCAGTAGGCAGCGGTGTACGTGGACATGGGCTGCTCCTCTCGCGAGTGTGTCTTGGTGTAGAGGGAGTCTGCCCCGATAATCGGCGGCCGAGAAGCGCCCACAACCATTCGGCTGTGACCGTCGTCACTCCGTGCGTAAATCGCCGCGAGTATGTCCGCGGTCTACTTGATGGTGATCGTGTCGTACTTGGCCGAGTACGCGCCGTAGTGGCCGCCGTCCGCGTGGTACGCCTTGAGCCGCCACTTGCCGGTGTAAGGCAGTGACATCGAGATCGAGTACTTGCCGCTCGACACCGTCTTCGCGGTCACGTAGCTGTAGGACTTCCACTTGCCGGACGTAACGCCACCGATAGATGCGTACGGCGGTGCCGGTGGCGTGCGACGGACCCAGCGAGCCGTACGTAGTGAACTTGCGGCCCTTGCGTGCCGACGTCGGCGCGACGGGAGTCCCCACTGCGGCACGTGCCTTCACGAACCCGTATGCGGCCTCGCTGCCCTGGTTCTCGCCCTCGCCGTCGTAGCGCATCTGGAGGTAGGTGCCGATGCGCAGCGTCGTTGCCGCGTAGTAGCGCGAGTTCGCAGCATCCCACGTCGCCGACTTCACGCGTGACCACGAGCCGCCGTACGGGCGCGCCCACAGCGAGACCGCGCCGGATCCCTGGATGATGTCGCCCTCGGAGTCGCGGGGCACGCCGTAGGCCGTGACACTGCCGCCGTAGTTGACGAGCGTGGTCGAGAGCGACTGAGTGGTCGTGGTCGGGGTGTCTCGCCCACGACCTCGAACTGGTGGACCTGATGCTCCTCGACGTTGCCGGCTGCATCCGCGCTCCAGAACTCGACCGTGTGAGTACCCACATCGGAGGTGCTCGCCGAGAAGCCCGCGGTGACCGGCCCGTTGTCGAGCACGTACCACGTACCCGCCTCACCCGAGCCGCCGGCGTCGCTCGGCACGAACGTGATCTCGGCCGGCGGTCTCACCCTCACCACGTCGTTCTTGTTCGAACCGGTGACCGGCGCCGTGCGGTCGATCGAGATCGCATCCGAGCGCTGCACCGTGTTGTGCGCGCCGTCGCGGTACTCGGCCCTGACCGTGCATTCACCCTCGGCCGCCGGCAGCGTGATGGTCGCCTCGGCGCTGTACGCAACCCACTCGGTCCACGTCGAGCCGTCTACCGAGAAACGCATCTCCGAGGCGCCGAGCACCTCAGAGTGCACGGGGGCCTCGGTCTTGTTCGTCCATTCGCGCTCGCCGTCTACGTAGAACTGGTTCGCCTCGGGTGGCGTGGAGTCGCTGGGTACCACGACGTCGGTCGTCTGTTCGCTCTCGGCGTTTCCCACCTTGTCGACCGACCAGTACGAGATCGTGTGGGTGCCGGGATCGCTCAGGTGCACGAGTGAGCCGAGCCGGGGCAGCGAGCCGTCGATCCGGTAGTACGTGGCATCCACGCCGGACCCGGCGTCGTAGCTGCTCACCGAGTAGGTGCGCGGCGTTTCCGTGGATCCGGGTGCGTTGACGTCCCAGATGGTTGAGGTAGGTCCGGTCCGGTCGATCAGGACCGTGGCACCCCTCGGACGCTTGTTGCCTGCGGCGTCTGTCACCTCGGCGAAGAGGCTCGTGGCGCCTTCGTTGGTGATCTCGACGGGACCGTCGTAGTCGGTGGGGCCGAACGAGGTGGCGCCGCTCGCGACGATGCGTACGGAGTCGATGCCGGACAGCGTATCCGAGCACTCCAGCTCGGCGGTGACCAAGGCTGCGCTCGTCCAGTCGGCGGGGTCGACCGTCCACGTGGCCGTTGGTGACGTGCGATCGATCCGAGCGGTGACTGTGCGCGTGGTCTCGCGGTTCCCGTACGCGTCGACCGCCCAGAACTCGAGCGTATGGACGCCCTCCTCGGTGAATGTGAAGCCGGGCAGGGCGGTGGTGGTGTCTTCCATCGCTGCACTCCACAGCACCGTGGGGTCGGCGCCATCGATCGAGGTGTAGAGAGCAACGGGTCCGGCGGGTTCGTCGGTGGGCCGAGTCAGCCAGACGCTGCGGTCGCTGCTCGACCACGCGTCAGAACCATGGTCCATGTAGTTGGTGAAGGGCCCTGCCGAGTCCGGCAGCTCCCAGTTCTGAAGTCGGTGCAGCGAGCTATCGACGACCCACAGCGCACCAAACGGGCCGACTGCCACGTCCGACGCCCCCGTCATCTGCCCGGAGCCCGTGCCGCGCATCGTCGAGACCTGGCCGTTGGATTCGTCGGGGCCTAGCCACCAAAGCGAGTCACCGCTGGCCACGTAGACCGCACCGCTCGGGCTCACGTCGATACCGGACCACTGGCCGCTCAACGTCCAGCCGGTCCACTCGTCGACCCAGACTCGGTGCGTCGTGCCGTCCGGCTTCATCTCGACCACGTAGTAGCCCCAGCCGTCGTAGACGTAGACGTGACCATCGGGACCGATCGCAACATCGGACGGACGGAAGAAGCTGCCCGCGGTGCCGCCCTCGTCGTAGGTGGTCCACTGGGCCACCGGTTCGCCTTGCGAGTCGAGCTTCTGCACGCGGTAGTTCTTGCTGTCCGCAACGTAGACGTAGCCGTTCGCATCGACAGCGACGCCCTTGGGCTCGTTGAACTGCGCAGGGCCGTGCCCAACGAGCCCCACCCCTCGATGAAGCACCGTCCGAGTCGAACTTGAGGATGCGGTGGTTCATCGTGTCGGCGACGTACATGTTGCCTGCGGCGTCTGCCGTGACCGCCCACGGGGTATCGAGCTCCCCCGCCCCGTAGCCCTGCGACCCGAACGTCAATATCGAGCCGTAAGGGTCGATGCGCTGGATGCGGTGGTTGAGCGTGTCGGCGACGTAGGTGTTGCCCGCCGAGTCGATGTCGAGGCGGCGCGGCCCGAAGAACTGCCCCTCGCCACCGCCCGCGCCCGCTCCGAACGTCGCAGAGTGCGCCCCGGCACCCGTGAAGCGCTGGGCGCGCGTGTTCCCGTTGTCGGCGATCCACAGGTAGTCGTTCGCGCGGTCGATCTCAAAGCGCGCCGGCGAGTTCACGTAGCCGTTCCCGGCACCTTGGTCCACGAACGTCGACAGCAGCGTCCCGCCCTGGCTGAACCGCCGTACGGTGTTGCTGGTGTCGCTCACCAGCACCTCCCCGTCCGTTCAAGTCGATGCCGACAGGTCCGGCGAGCGTGCCCTCGCCCGCACCCCACGACGTGAGCACAGCGCCGGTCCATTCGATGGCGAAGACCTTGTTCGCCGCCGAGTCGGTCACCCACAGCCTGATCTCGGTGCCAGCACAACCGAGACATCCTCGGGGGCCTGAAGCGCTCCGCCGGCCGTGAAGGCATAGCCGGTCGAGGTGTCCGAGCTGTCCGAGAACCGTTTGACCTCTGCCGTCGCCCTTGTCGGCGACGTAGATGTGCTGTTGACCGCCGCTGGAGATCCAGTCGAGGCCCACTGCGTCCACGAGTCCCGAGCCGATCTTCTCGGCGAGCGCTCCGGTACCGGCGTTCAGCTTGTACACATAGCCGCGGCCCGCATCGGCGACGTAGACGTAGCCGTAGGTATCGACGGCGACATCGAGGGCTCCACGAACGGCTCGCCGCCCGCCTCGACCCAAGCAGCCTCATGGGTGCCATCCGCGGCAAAACGGTGCACCACCTTCGCGGTCTTGTCGACCACGAACACCTTGCCGCTGCCCGGCTGGACCGCGGCGCCGGTGGCGCTCACGAACGCATACTCGTTGGCCACAGGCGACGTGGCCACGTACTGGAAGTCGCCTGCGTAGGCCGCCGGCGCGACGGAGATAGCGATGCTGACCGCACACGCGGCCCTCAGCAGCCTGCTCGGTGCGTAGCGCATGTACCACTCCTCGCCTTGGCGCCCCGCCAAGCACGGCAAACGGGCGCGGCATGGCTCGCGCAGTGCGCGAGCGCCTTCACTTGGACGTATCGGTTCGCACACTCGGCCACCTTTAGTACGCGCACGCGACGAGACGTCTGCGATCGCATTGGGAAAGAGGTTGTGGTGGGTCGGGACGCCTCTCCCACGACCGGCACCAACTCGTCGCGCTTGGCTACAGCCTGAACTCGCCTCGCGCCACCACGACAGCCGAGCCGCCCACCTCGACAGCCGACACCACATCGCCCTCACCGCGTGCCCGAGCGCACAGCGTGCTCGGGCGACCAATCTCGGCGCCCTGCGAGATCGCTGATCTCCTCGCCCCAAGGGATGACGCCCCAGCGCGCCAGATGCACCGCGAGCGGGCCCGCAGCCGAGCCGGTCGCGGGGTCCTCGGCGATTCCCGATTCCAGCATGAACATGCGCGTCTTGACGCGCCCGTCTTCGACCGCGAACACGTTGACGCCCGCATCCCCTGCGGCCGCTTCGAGCGCTTGGTGGTCGGGGCGCACGGCGGTGACGTCTGCGAAGCTGGGCAGCATCACGTAGACGTGGCGCACTCCGTTGTCGTAGAGCTCGATGGGCAACCGCGACGACTCCACGCGCAAGGCCGACAGCAGCGCATCGTCATCAGCCCACGGCTCGAACGTGGGAATCGGCTGCTCCATCCTGCCGAACACGAGCTTCGCGCCCTCGCGCTCGAGCATCACCGGGACGATCCCCATCCCGGTCTCGATGCGCAGCAGCGGGCTTTGCAGCGGCCCCGCCATCGCGAACGCCGTGCCCAGGGTGGGGTGACCCGCGAAAGGCATCTCGCGAACCGGAGTGAAGATCCGCATGCGGAGGTCGCCGCCCTGCTCGGGGGGGAGCACGAACGTCGACTCGCTGAAGTTCATCTCGCGGGCGAGCGCCTGCATCTCATCGGTCGAGAGCCCCGACGCGTTGCTGAACACGGCGAGCTGGTTTCCCGCCAGCGGCCTGTCGGTGAAGACGTCGACGATCACGTAGCGGTACGAGCGCATGCAACCTCCTGATGCCAGGACCTCACCGCGCCCACGCTAGCGGAACCAGCGCAGCACGACGTTGAGAACCACGGTGAGCAGGATCGAGATCACGATCGAAGCGACTATGGGCACGAAGCACGTCCACCCGTCGCCCTGGAACTTGAGGCTTCCCGGCATGCCGCTCAGCCCGAGGCGCCCTGCGAACCACAGCATGCCGCCCACGATCGCCAGGGCAAGCGACATGACGACGAGCAGCTTGCCGAGTGTCTGCAACTCCACGGTATCGAAGCCCTCCGTCGCCCGCGCCTAGGAGACGGGTCTGCCCATCATGCCCGCGACCATGCCGCCCAAGTACGGGACGAGCCAGAAGATCCAGACCGCCAAGCTGTAGCGGTGGAAGACCTGCCGCGCGCGATCGTCGTTGCGCACGACCACCACCGTCGCCCACACGGTGTGAATCGCCATGAGCGCGATCGCCAGCATCCCGGTGATCGTGTGCCAGGATGTCCAGTCGATCCGCCCGCTGATGAGCTCCATCGCGTACGTTCCCGCGGTGTCGCACGCCAGCCCCAGCCAGAAGAACACGAGGTGCCACGGCTTGAGGTAGCGCGCGAGCCGCTCGGCCCACACCCCGATGGTGTAGAAGACGAGCGCGAGCGTGATCAGTACGGTGGCTATGCCGAGCATCGATGACATGCGCGAGCATATCACCGAGCAGGTGCCACGCCCGTCATCGCGGGTGCCGTTCGGTCGACGTCCTCGCCAGGCGCCGGATGCCCCTCGGCCGCATGGGTCGGCTCGGTGACGTTCGTGTATGTCCTCCAGGCGAGCCACACCGTCGCGGCGAAAGCGGTACCGAACATCGCGAACCCGAACACGTCGGCACGCCCTTCAACGACCCACGCCGAGACGAGCATCGCCACTATCGCGCCCGACATCGTGACGCCCTTCACCGCGACGACCGACGCAAGCAGGTAGCCCACCGGACGGCGCGCCCACGCGGCGAGGGCGGTGAAGACGAGGAGCGGCACTACCAGACCGAGGTCGAGCGCTTGGACGACCATCGTCGTCTGTCCCAGGAGCATCGCGGTCTCGTAGTCGCCTGCGAGTCCCAAGGCGATCCGCTGGCTCCACATCCCGACGAGCGCGAGACCCATCAGGCCGCTGAAGACCGCCATGCCCCGTGCCGGGAAGCGAGGGGTCACGCAGCGCGCCAACTCGGAGAGTGACACGTTCGCGACGAGCCACACGATGCCGGCCAGACTCGCCGCGTAGAGCGCTATCCACAGCGGGAACAGCGGGCCGAGCGCCCATGTCATCGCGTACATCAGGTACTGGTAGAACGTGTAGGCGAGCAGCCCCAGTGCGAACAGCCGGCCCTTCAACGAGCCCCTCGCAACAAGCCATGCAGCCACGAACAGCCCGGGCACGACCACGAACAGCGTGAAGATGTCCCAGCCCACCCCTTCGGCGACCACGCGTTCGGCGTTCAACGCGTACACGCCGTTCGTGACGTACTCGTAGCTCTCACCCCGGATACTCGTCGCGTCTCGGTGGATCCGTCGCCGCGCGCAAACACGCCCAGTCCCGATGCGACGCCCGCGCCGAGCGCGACCACTATCAGCAGCAGGGCCAGGCCCCTGCGGGTGTTGATGCTCATCTGTCGAATCCCCTCGTCGAATCGCCTGAAGCGCCCGCCGTTCGGTGCGCGGGACCCTACGCGGACAGCGCCGGTATGATCTCGTCGGCCCACGCGTCTATCGCGTCCCAGTCTCGGAAGTCGCCCTCTGGCGTCTTCATCAGTTTGAGGATCGTGCGCTCGGCGAACGAGAACTCCTTGGGCTTGAAGGAGCCGGCGAACAGGCCGACGTCGACCGGGGCGATGCCCGTGGCCGCGACGATCGGGTCGGTGTAGGCGCGGACCTCCTCGGCCTTGCCCTCCTGCGTGATCATCAGGCCGCAGGTGTAGAACGCGACCGGACGGCTCCTTGAGCGCTTGCGCGTTCGCTTCGACCCAACTCTTCACCGGGGCGTGCCAGCTGCCGGCGCGCACACCGCTGCCCACGACAACGGCGTCGTACGCCGCACGGATCCGGCGCCTTCTCGGCAGCCAAGACCTCGACCGACGACCCGCCCGCAGCGATTCGCTCACCGATGCGCTGCGCGATGCCCTCGGTGCAGCCCGACTTCGTGCCGTACACGACCAACGTCTTCATCGCGTCCCCTCTCATCGCCTCTCCCCTCTCACTCCGTTCCAGAACAGCTCGACAAGCTGCCCGATCGCTTCGTCAGAAACCAGCTCCTCCGGGCGCCCCGAGTGGCCGAGGAGCTGCCGCGCCATCACCATGGTCGACGTCAGGTTGAAGAACGCCTCGGCCATGAGGCGCGCATCGATGTCGCTGCGCAGGTCCCCCGCCTGCTGCCGGCTCGCGAGGTACTCAGCAAGACCGTCGAGGTTCGTCGCCGGGCCGCCGCCCATGACCTCGGCGACCTCCGGGACGGTGCGAGCATCGAACGCCAGCCGCATCGCCACGCCGCCATCGCGCACCGCGCCCTCGATCTCCATGCGGGCGAGTGCAGCAAGCGTGGCGTGCGTGTCCGACGGGTCGGGCATGCTGGGAACCACGACGCCCGCCATGGTCTGCGCCCAGCGCTCGCCCAGAGCCCGCAGTACGCCCGACTTGCTCTCAAAGCGCCTGAACAGCGTCACTTCGTTGACGCCCGCTCGCTCGGCGATCGCGCGCGTGGTCGTCGCCGCGTACCCCCGCTCGGCGAAGAGGTCTGCCGCCGCGTTGAGGATGTCGGTCTCGGTATCTCTGGTCATCACTCTCACCATTCGTCCGCTGGGTGTATGTAAGTGGTTGCTTGCATTGTAAGTATACACTTGCATACCTGTCAACACCCCTTCTTGGGGCGGCTTGCTCCTCTCCGTTCGCGAGGTGGGGTACAGTCCCCGCGGGAGGTGGGCCGATGTCCGCACCAAAGCCACGACTTGAGGAACTGCCGCTGATCGAGCTCGGGAGTCGCGCCGAGTGGCGGGACTGGCTCGAGGCGAACCATGCGACGTCGTCGGGTATCTGGCTGGCCGTCGGCAAGAAGGGCAACCAGGTCACGACGCTCAGCTACGACGATACGGTCGAGGAGGCGTTGTGCTTCGGCTGGATCGACAGCACGGTGCGCCGGCTCGACGCCGACCGCTTCAAGCAGCTGCTCACGCCGCGCAGGCCCGACAGTATCTGGTCGAAGCCGAACAAGGCGCGTGTCGAGAGACTGCTGGAGGCCGGCCTTATGCAACCCGCCGGACAGGCGGCAATCGACCGGGCGAAGGAGAACGGCTCGTGGCAGATCCTCGACGACGTAGAGGCGCTCGTGATGCCCGACGACCTCTCGTCCGCGCTGGAGAAGGCGAGCGCCGGCGAGTCCTTCGCCGCGCTCACACCGGGAACACGCAAGATCGCTCTCTACTGGATCGCGAGTGCCAAACGCGCCGACACTCGAGCGAACCGGATCGCCCAAACGGTCTCGGCTGCGCTCGAAGGCCGCGGACCGCGCTAGCCTGACTCCTCGCAGTCGCGGGCGCGAGCGCTCTTCGATGCATACATCGCGTCGTCGGCGGCCCAACTGAGCTCGCCGAGGCTCGTGCCGTCTCTGGGGGTCACCGCGATGCCTATGCTGGCGCCCATCACGAACGGTTCCCCGGAGCACGCGTCGCACGGGTGCTCGGACAGTGCGGTCATGATGCGGTCTGCCACGACGGCGGCCTCGTAGTCTCCCGCGCGCGGCATCATGATCGCGAACTCGTCGCCCCCCACCCGAGCTATCGTGCTGTAGCTGCGCACTTCAGAGCGCAGCAGTTCCGCGAACCAGACCAACACCGCGTCGCCGCAGAGATGTCCCATGCTGTCGTTGATGCTCTTGAAACCATCGAGGTCGAACAGGATGTATGCGACCGTCTGCCCGTTGCGCTCCGCTTCCGCCAGCGCGCTGGCGGTGTCCTCTTCCAATCGCCGCCTGTTCAGCAGCCCGGTGAGGAAGTCATGGTCGGCAGCGTGCTTGAGCGCGGCCTCTGCTTCGGCCAGCCCTTCGAAGTTGCGGTTCAGCGCCCGTGCCAGCTCGGCGATCTCGTCGCTCCCGTCGATGGTGAGCCGGCGTCCATTCGCTCCGCTCGCACTGGTCCTGATCACCTCGTCATGGAGCGTGGTCAGGCGCCTCATGATCGTCGACTCCATGGTGAACCCGAGTGCGACGCCGAAGAACACCGAGAATCCCACCAGCCCGATCCCGACGTAGCGCAGGGTGTCCGAGGCTCGCTCCATCGCCGCTCGGCGCTCCCGAACCGCGAAGACGAGCGCCGCCCTACCGTCCATCCCGCGCACCGTCGCCCAACTCTCGATCGTCTCGCTGTCAAGGGCGCCGGAGTACGCTTCGCCGAGTTCCTCGCCGTAACCATAGGGATGGCGGGGCAGGATCGAGGCGCGGGCCGTGGGGCGGCCTGCGGAGACATTCAGCTCGGTCATGCCCTCCACTTCGGCGATCTCCTCGGCGCCCACGAATCGCCCGATCACGAGGACACCGTTCGGGTCGACGTTCCCCTCGCTCGAAGTGACTGGCTCCATAGCTATGGCAGCCACACCGCCTGGCAGTGCGACGAGCCCGCTTCGGGTACCCGTCGCACTCGCCGGCGCCGCGATCCGATTCAGGTTGACGATGGCGCGTTCCATAGACCTCTGAAGCTCGACGATCTCCCCGGTTGACGGGTCCGAGGCGACCGCGTGACAGGTTCACCGTCATCGTCCATGAAGACCATGAAGTCAGCGTTGATGTTGGCAAGCGTGCCGCTGGGGAGGTTCCCTCGGGGTACTCCGGCCGGCGCCCGGCCACGAAGTCATATGTCTCGGTCCAGTGCGCCCAATCGGATGCGAGTGCTGCGCAGGGTGACCGGGTACGTGTTGAAAGCCGTTCGAGCGCGAGCAGCGTCCTTTAGCACGTTCTCCGCCTCGAGTTCGGAGAACGAGTGCGTCACGACGCTGTTCAGCATCAGCAGGAAGGAGACGGTCGCCACCACGAATACCACGACCATAGCGCCAAGCACGCGGGCGCGAAGGGTATGTCGCCCGAAGCTCTCACCGCGTCAACCATCCCGCCGGGGCAAGGCGCGCGTCACTCTGCCCGATGCCATGGCATCGAGACCCGATTCCCGGGCCATGGCGATCCATGGTCCGGCACCTGCTGGGCGTGCTTCGAGCGCGCGCAGACAAGCGGGCACACTCCTTTCCCGTCACGTCTGGTATCGGGAGCGGGCCTGACCTGCTTGAATGCGACTTGGGTGAGCGCGGATCAGACCGAGCGCGACGGGGTGCTACCGCGAGGGCCGCGTTAGGGAGTGAGGGTGCTCTTCCACGAGCTCAACGCCGACACCGGCCCGCCGAGGAAGTACGGGTCGTCTACCGCCCTGCGGTAGGCGCGTGCGCTGTCGCGGGTGCTGGTCAGCTCCCAGTCTTGGACGCCCTTCAAGCCGACTTCGCGCCGGTCGTAGTAGATGACGGCCTTGATCTGCGGGTAGCGCCAGCGCATCTCGGAGTAAGTCTGCTTGATCCACGCCGCCTTGTTGCCACCGTACGAAACGGTCGCCATCTCAGCCAAGACGATCGGCTTGTTGAACCTGTTCATGTATGCAAGGGGCCCGGCATAGAGATCCGCGAAGGTGGTCCAGCGCTGCCCCGGACTCGAGGTGCCCCAGTTGAAACCGCTCAGGCCGATCCAGTCAACGTAGGCGTCGCCCGGATAGTAGGCCTCGACGCGGTTCTGGTACGTGCCCGGGTAGCTTCGGCGGTTCGGACTCCACACCCACGTCACGTTGGTGGCGCCTTCCCTCCTGAAGATGGTATGAATGCGCCGCCAAGCCGCCCGGAACTTGGCGGGGGAGTTGCCGTTGACCGTTCCGCACCACGGATACCACGTGCCGTTCATCTCGTGCATCGGCCTGATCATCACCGGCCCGCCCACCGACTTGACCGCGCGCGCCCACGTGCGGATGTAGTTGTCGTAGTAGCCGGCATTGATGTCTGCGAGTTGGTAGGTAGGCTGTTTCGCAGGCTGCGTGAGGTAGTTGGGATCCCCGCCCGGATTCCACGGCTCCCACGTGATCATGGGAATCGCGCCCCGATCCAACACCGCCCTGACCTGAGACGTCAGGAACTTCTCGGGAGAGGAGGGATTGGTCGTGCGCGGTCCCCATGCCTGGTACCACATCACGATAGCGGGGGCCTTGCCCGACGACTCTGCCGCATACCGATCGAGCGCTGCCACCTCCCACGGGAGGTTGGACTTGTAGACGCCCACGTACGCACCGCGGGAGGGCGGTCGGACCTTGCCGGCCATCGTTGCTCCCAGCGCATCGCTCGCCGGCACTGCGAACAGCGCCACGGCGACCAGCACGGTGACGACACGCTTGGCCTGTCTCGTCCTCATCTCACTCCGCATCGCCGAGTCCCCGCACTTGGGCACTATCGATACGTGGGGCCACCCCACCCTAGTGTCGCTATGTGTCGGTGCGCAGGCCGCGCGCCACAAGGAGGAGCCGATGCCCATCCGCTACAGGATCCTGTCGCTTGACGGAGGGGGCATCCGGGGTCTGCTGAGTTCGCGCCTGCTCGAGCGCATCGAGCGGCCCGCCCCGGCACCCTCGATCGGGTGGACTTGTTCGCCGGCACCTCCACCGGCGCGATACTGGCACTCGCGCTCGCCGCGGGCCTGAAGCCATCGGTCATGAGCCACGTCTATGTTGATCGGGGTGCCGAGGTCTTCGAAGAGACGGTCTGGGACCTCACCGATATCGACCGCCTTGTCCGAGCTGACTACACCAACGACGGCCTGAGGCGCGTGCTCGACCGACACCTTCGGGTCGCGCACGCTCGGCGACTTGGAGCGCCGTGTCGTCGTCGCCACCTTCGATCTGGACAGCGGTTCTGTCACCCGCGAAGGCGTGCGCTCGTGGAAGCCGAAGTTCTTCCACAACTTCGAGGAACCGGGCTCGACCGATCGCGACCAGCTCGTCGTCGACGTGGCTATGCGTTCCTGCTCGGCGCCGACGTACTTCCCCATCTACCAGGGGTATGTGGATGGCGGCGTGGTCGCCAACAACCCGAGCATGTGCGCATTGGCCCAAGCGCTGCACGACGACACCGGCGGCCAGCATGCGAGCTACGTGGCGCTGCTGTCGGTGGGCACCGGTGTAGTGCCGCGTTTCGTCGATGAGGAAGATGCGAACTGGGGTTACGCGCAGTGGGC
The DNA here is from genome assembly GCA_963702525.1 of uncultured Actinomycetes bacterium. Taxonomy (GTDB): domain Bacteria; phylum Actinomycetota; class Coriobacteriia; order Anaerosomatales; family PHET01; genus CAVPCY01. The sequence continues at coordinate 14,284 of CAVPCY010000025.1, forward strand.
CAAACCGCTCCTCAACATCGTGTTCGAGGGAGGATCGGGCCTGGCCGACTACGAGTGCCGCCAGATCCTGGGTCGGCGGTACCAGCGACTCAACCCCGTACTCGACACTGCCGTCGCGCTCGACTCGGTCGAGAGTTGCACGGAACTCGAGCGCGTGGCAGCCAGAGCCGACCTCGGCGAGACCATCGAGTGGCTCGACCGAAGCTTCGGACCGCCGTAGGCGCACCTACAGGTGCGGTGCAGAAGGGCCGCCGGATTCCACCGACGGCCCCGCTGTCTCACCAAACGCCCGGCAGCGCTTTGTGATGTCTAGGTAGCTCCGGGACTCCGCCGAGACGACCGCTTCGCGAGCAGCGTTCCGATGCCCAGCGCGATCGCGAACACCAGCAACGCACCCACGACCCCGGCCGTGCTCGTTCCCGCGTCAACCGCCGGCCACGCGGGTGCGGCCTCCTCGGCAGCGCCTTCCTCGGCGGCGCCCGACTTGAAGGCGTAGTCCGGGAGGAACGCCGTGCGCTCCTGGATCGCTGCGAGCGAGCTGTGCAGCGAGACGGATGCCCCCTCGATCTCCGGCGACCCCGCGACCTTCTCGATCGACCACTCGAGACCGTCGGGGTTGGTCGACGCGAACCACGCGACCGCAACGCCCGAGATGAGCGCGGCGGCGGCGAGTCCGATCAGGACGGGCTTGAGATTCAGCCCCTTGAGCGAGGACTGCGGTCGCGTTGCGGGTGAGCAGCTCGGGCTGGGCCTGCTTCACGAACAGCACGACGCCCGCGGTGACCAACCCCTCGACCAAGCCCGATGCCGAGGTGGATCGGAAGCATCAGCACAAGGAAGGTCGTCAGCGGCAACTCGCTGATCCCCGAGAAGAAGGTCTCGAGTACCACGCCCAGCGCGCCCAGTTGAAGCCCGACGATCGCGGCCACGATGCTGCCGGTGATGATCCGGCCGTTGGTGAGCTTGTCGCCCACGATCTTCTTGTAGACGTAGGGGAAGGCGATGAACGCCGGGAAGAAGCCGAGGTTGAAGATGTTGGCCCCCAACGCCAGCAGACCGCCGTCCGCGAAGAAGAGCGCCTGCACCCCGAGCACCGAGGCCATCACCAGGAACGCCGCGTATGGCCCCAAGCAGTATTGTCAGGATCAGCCCGCCCCCCAGATGCCCGCTCGATCCAGTGGCGGGAATCGTGAAGTTGAGCATCTGCGCCGCGAAGATGAACGCGCCCGCGACGCCCATCAGCGGGATCTTGCTCTCGTCCGGGTCCTCCCGGACCTTCTTCGCGCAGTAGACCGCGGTGGCGCCTGTGGCCACCCACATCGCCCCGCCGACGGCTGGGGAGATGAGTGCGTCTGCCATGTGCATGCCGGCTTACCCCCTTGTCGATTACACTTCCTGAATTCGTATTCCCTTGGTGTTACGTCGCTCGGTTTCGTGCTACGCTTGCTGTCGAACCTAGACCCCTCGGGCTACGCCGTCAACATCTTCTGGCGAATTCGCACGAACACGCTGCCAGATGCGTGCCCTGTGGCAAGACAACCCGTGGTATGTAGCACGACGCGCGCACCTAGGAGGCCCACAATGCCTGATGTCGTCAGATTCGGAATCTCGGCCGACGAGCGCCTGCTCGAGAGATTCGACGCTCTCATCGCCGACAAGGGCTACGTGAATCGCTCCGAGGCGGTCCGCGACCTCATCCGCAACGCCCTTGTCGAGGACCAGTGGGAGGTCGGAGAGGACGAGGCCGTCGGGACGGTGACGCTCGTGTACGACCACCACTCGACCGATCTTGCCGACAAGCTCACCGAGCACCAGCACTCCCACCATGACGCCATCATCTCCACGCTTCACATCCATCTCGATGCGCACAACTGCTTGGAGGTCGTGGTGCTGCGAGGCCAAGCCAGAGAGATCGGCCGGCTCGCGTCTCAGCTCATCGGGACCAAGGGCGTCAAGCACGGCAAGTTCGTCGCGACCACCACCGGCGACGGCATAACCTAGGTAATCGCCATGTCCTCACTCGAAGAAGGACTCTACGACCTCGGAAGGCTCGACCAGCTGGCGTACCAGGACACTCGGGTGCACCGGCTCGACCCTCGGGCCAAGGTGGTCACGACGCTGGTGTTCCTCGTCTGCGTGGTGTCGTTTGGGAAGTACGATCTCCTCGCGATGACGCCGTTCGTGCTCTACCCGGTCTTCACTGCCGCCGATGGCAACCTCCCCTTCGACTTCCTCGCGCGCAAGCTACTCATCGCCGCACCGTTCGCGTTCTTCGTCGGTATCTTCAATCCCCTCTTCGACACCGAGACCGTCGTCCAGATTCGGAGCCATCAGCATCTCGGGGGGCTGGTTGTCCTTCGCCGCGATCATGTTCAGGTTCTTCCTGACCATCAGTGCTGCGCTGGTGCTCATCGGCACGACCAGCTTCAACGGCGTATGCATGGGCCTTGAGAAGCTCGGCATGCCCGACGTGCTCGCCACCCAGCTGCTCTTCCTCTACCGCTACATATTCGTGCTGGGCGAGGAGACGATGCGCATGTCGCGTGCCCGCGCGAGCCGCTCCTTCGGCAAGCGCGGGATGGACATCCGTGTCTACAGCCAGATACTCGGCCACCTGCTGCCTGCGCACATATGCGCGTGCGCAGCACGTGTATCAAGCGATGCTCGCGCGCGGCTTCGACGGCCACGTCCGCATCATGCGCACCCTCGACTTCACCGCACGAGACGCCGCCTACATCACAGGCTGGTCGGCGGCGTTCGTGGTCTTCCGTCTCTACAACGTCCCAGTGCTTCTCGGCCAGTTCGTGACGGGGTTGATCTCATGAGCCACCACAGTATCGAAGTATCCGGCTTGGGCTTCGCGTACCCCGACGGCACGATCGCCCTGTCCGACGTCTCGTTCTATGTCGGACACGGAGAGTCCGTCGCACTCGTTGGTGCGAACGGCGCGGGCAAGTCCACGCTCCTGATGCAGCTGCTCGGCTTCCTGCTGCCAACGGCAGGATCGGTGCGAGTGGGTGACGTGCCCGTCACCAAGTCCACGCTCGGCGACATCCGCAAGACCGTGGGCATGGTGTTCCAAGATCCCGACGACCAGCTCTTCATGCCGAGCGTGTTCGAGGACGTGGCGTTCGGGCCGATGAACCTGGGTCTGCCCCCCGAGGAGATCGAGGGCCGGGTGAGCGACGCGCTGAGGAGGGTGGGCGCCGAGAGGCTCCGAGACCGGCCACCCTACCGCCTGTCGGGCGGCGAGAAGCGCGCGGTGGCGATCGCGACGGTGCTCGCGATGTGCCCGAGCCTGCTCATCATGGACGAGCCGTCGTCGAACCTCGACCCAAGGGCACGCCGACGACTGATCGAGCTGCTCGCAACGTTCGAGCACACCAAGATCATCGCAACGCACGACTTGGATCTGGCGATGGACCTGTGCGACCGAACCATCGTGATGAGCGGGGGAACGATAACCGCCGACGGCCCCACGCGCGAGGTGTTCGCGGACGACACGCTGCTTCAGGCGAGCGGGCTGGAGCGCCCGCTGGGCCTCCAAGCCTGCCCGGTCTGCGGAGCAGTCTAGACGATCCCGGTGCTGCGCCAGACTCCGGCGGCGATCCCGAACGCGGGCCCGTACCAGACCAGCCCGCCGATGATGTAGATCACGACGTCTTTGCGAGCAGTGTCGGCAAGCTCGCCGATCCGACCCACCTCGAAAGCGCTGATGTAGACGACGTACGCGACGAGCACGAGCGCGCCCACCAGCGCTACCGCCTGTACGGCGGTCCGCAGGTCGATCCGAGACCTGAAGCGGCGAACGAGCGCGATCACCAGCGGCGAGGCGAGTGCGGCCAGCAGCAGCGCGGCAAGCGGGGTCGTCACCGCTCGGTACTCCGGGCCGAGATACTGATTGATCGGCACCAACATCAGCGAGCTGAGGAAGAGGACCGCCACACCGCTCAGCACCACCAGCGGTGTCAGCACCGCCATGCGAATGATTACCGTCTTCGCGTCATCGTGACTGTCGGTCAGCAGTGTGAGCAGCAGTCCCAGCACGAAAGGAACGGTCACGAGCGCCACGTACTGGAAGGTGTAGGTGCGAAAAGGCAGTTGCCCGATGGCGATCGAGCCCGGTACCAAGAAGAGCAAGATGAACGCGTAGACCAGCGCGTAGGTGTCGGACACGCGGGGCAGTTGCGGCTCGGTCGTGGCCAACTCCTCGGACATTCAGCGCCTCCTGTTAGGTGGGATCCGGCCCGAAGCATGCGCCCGATTCGCCGTGTGAGGATATGACTTCGGTCAAGTCCTGCGTGCTACCATCGGCGTTCCATCGATGGGGGTTCGAGTGACGCTGAGGTCGCACAGCTTGAAGGCGGGAGCGAGAGACGTCGCGCCCATCTTGCTCGGCATCGTGCCGTTCGGCCTTGTCGCCGGCGCGTCGGTGATCGAGGCGGGCTTCGGGGTCGCCGAGGCGGTGGGCATGTCGCTCTTCGTCAACGCCGGAGCCTCGCAGATCGTTGCGACAGCACTGTTCAAAGAGGGCGCGCCGCTCGCCGTCGTGATCGGAACGGCGCTCGTGGTGAACGCCCGGATGTTCATCTACAGCACCTCGATCGCGCCTGTGCTTGGCGCTGCCTCGCCCAGACTGAGGCCCTTGCTCGGCCACATGCTCGTCGACCAGAACTACGCCACCACGATGACGGTCGGCCGCTTCCGTGAAGACGTCGACGTCATCTACTACTACATGGGCTGCTGGCTCGCGCTGGCGAGCGTGTGGCAGCTCTCCACGCTCGCCGGTGCGCTGCTGGGCTCGTTCCTGCCAGCCTCGTTGTCGCTCGACTTCGCAGTGCCGCTCGTGTTTCTGGCGATGCTCGCCCCGGCGCTCAAGGGGCGCGTCGAAGTCGAGGTCGCCGTCGTCACGGGCGTGGCGGCCGCGGTGCTGGTCCCGCTGCTGCCCATGCAGACCGGGCTGCTTGCGGCGATGCTCGCGGGCATGACCTGGGGCGCATGGAGGGGCGGAGCGGCACCGGGCGCTGCCGAAGGAGGCGTCATCGTGAGCCAGACCGCGGCGTTCTGGTTCGTCATCGTGGTGCTCGCGCTGGGCACCTGGCTCATGCGCAGCCTGCCGATCATGCTGCACGGCGCGGTCGCCACTCCGCGTTGGGCGGAGCGGCTCTTGCGCTACGTGCCCGTCGCCGCGCTCACCGCGCTCGTGGTGCCCGGATCGCTCTACATCAAGACCGGCACCGAGTACGCGTTCGCGCCGGCACGCACGGTCGCCGCGGTCGTGGCGCTGCTCGTCGCGCTCAGAACGAGAAGCGTGATGTGGACGCTCGTCACCGGCATGGTGGTGCTGTGGATCGGACAGTGCGGTCGCCGCCGCCTTGTAGGCGCGGTGGGTACACACCTCGAAGGGGGTGTGTGACATGTTCGAACCACTGATCAAGACGGTTCCCGACGAGACCGTCGCCTACCTCGAGATGCGCGGCCCGTACTCGCAGATTCCCGAGGGCTACGGACTGCTCTACGGATGGGTTGCGCAACACGGGTTGTCCCCGCAGGGCATGCCGGAGGCGGTGTATCTGACTGCGCCCGATGAGGTGCCCGAGGAGCAGGCACTCTGGGAGCTTTGGGCGCCCGTGGCGGGCGCTTCGAACGACCAGCCCGCCGACGAGACCGGTTGCGGGGTGAAGCACACCGGAGAGCGCACGGTCGCCTACGCGATGCACAAGGGCCCGTACGAGCAGCTCGGCGAGGTGTATGAGCCGCTCACGCAGTGGCTCACCGCTCAGGGCTACGCGGTCGCCGGGCCTCCGGAAGAGGTGTACTTCTCGGATCCGGACCAAGTGCCGCCCGAGGAGTACCTCACCGAGGTTCGCTTCCCCATCGCCGCCAAGTAGCATTCGCGTCGTTTCGCCGAGACGAGGGTTACTCGGCGGTGGGGGTCTCGGCGCCGATCGCGATCGAGGAGACCGCAGCGAACACAGCAGCTGCGGCCAGGTAGCCGGCGCCTTCAGACAGCGAGGCCGTTGCAGCGGCGCCGCCGACCCCGACGATCGCGGCGACGCCCATGACGATGTCGATGAACCCGACGATCCACGTCGCGCGCAGGGTGCCTGCTCCCCACCGCAGGTGACGGCGGGCGACCGCAATCGCGACGATGGCGGCGGTGAACGCGGCGCCGAACAGGAACAGGCTCGCGGCCCACTGGGAGCGCTCCACTACCTGCAAGACGCCGCTCACAGACGACAGCGCCGCATCGGCGAGCGCGCTCACCAGCCAAAGCCACAGGAATCCCGCCAAGAACCATCCGACGGTGGGCAGAAGCCGGCGCGAATCAGCCGCAGTCACAGCTCGGCTCGGTCCCGTGGATCCAGCCGTTGATGATCGCCGCGGCACAACCCACGCCCGGCTCCAGTGTGATGGCGCCCTGGGCGCAGTTGCGCGAGCACGCACCGCACTCCATGCAGGCGTTGAGGTCGACGATGCGCGCCTTGCGGTCCTCCACGGCGAACACACCGTGCGGGCACACCATGGTGCAAAGCATGCAGCCGTTGCACTTCTCGGCATCGAGCTCGAGCGTCACCACGTCGTCTATGTAGCGAAGACCAGCCACCGGACTCTCCTATCCGAGTGCCACACCGGCGACGAACAGCACGACGCCGCCGACAGCACCGACCAGTTGGAACGGAATAGCCCTCCGCATCTCCCACTCGACTCCGGAAGGCGAGGTGAACGTGGAGGAGCCGGTGAAGTTCATCGCCACGTAGCTCGCCACCGCGACCCCGAACGCCAGAGCGCCCCACACCCACAGAGGCGCGGGCTGCTGGGCGCTCGCCACCATCAGGACCGGCACGATGAGCAACACCGCCGCCACCGCGCCCTTGAGCGAGAACATACGGCCCGGCAGCCACGGCAAGAGAAGCGGGACGAGTACCGCGCCGGCGACCACGCCCAGCACGGCGGCGATCAGCCCGACCAGCGCCGGTCCGAGCACCTGAGGGGCAACGAGCGCGAGCAAGACCGCTGCCGCAACGAACAGACCGACGCCGAGCAACGTCTGACGCCGCCACAGGATGGACAGCTCAACGCCCACGAGCTTGGCCCGCTCGCGCATCGGGAACTCGACGCGGCGCATCTGAGGCGTCGCCTTCGCTCCGGCGTCGAGGAAAGCGGGCACATCGGCGATGCGCACGGGGCCCCACACCACCGAGAACCCCGACTGTGCCCGCACCTCGTGAGCGGCCACACCGGTCGCCGCCAACTGTGGCAAGACGAGCCGCGTGTGACTCACCACCTGCTCGAGCTTCGCGTCGCTCACGCTGCGAACCACCTCAGCGGTGCTGAAGGTCCCCTTGCCGGCCGCGCACCATACGTTGATGCCTCGTGAGTCGACCACGAGCAGCCACACGTCGCGCCCGCCTAGGGCCGCTCGCACGGCGTCGAACGTGAGCTTGTAGTTGCCGGTGACAAGAACGGGCGAGGTGTCGTCGGGGGCCCCGATAGCGTAGAGCCGGGGGCGGACGCGGTAGTCGCTGCGACCCACGCCGAGCCGCACCCGGCGCGTGCCGGCGAGGTCGGCGGCGGTGAGTTCGGTAGCTACGCGTCGGGACCGGCCCGGCGAACGTGTCGACCTCGCCCGTGAGGTAGGGCTCAGGCCCGTACTCATAGGGTGCCGGCGCGTTCCCGCAGCAGGGCTGGCTGGGCCCGCAGCACTCAGTCATCCGAGTCATCCTTCCCACAGCAGGCGACTCCTGCCGCTTGGACCGAAGCGCCTCGCTCCGCCAGATCCTGGAGTTCGGCGATGGCCGCCGATAGCGCGTCGCCTTCGAGCCGGCAGTGCAGCCACGCGCCCTTGCGCCGGGTCGCCACCAGTCCCGCCTCTCGCAGCTTCTTGAGATGGTGCGAGGCCAGCGCGTTCGAGATGCCCAGCGAAGACGAGACGTCGCAGACGCAACGCTCCCCATCGGCTAGCAGCTCCACGATCGCAGCGCGGTTCTCGTCGGACAGTGCTTCGAAGACAGACGTGTTCATGCGGCGATTGTAATCAAACCTCTGTTTGACTGTCAAACGGGGATTTGAATTCCCCACGATGCTGCGCGCTCGCCGCAACGACGCCGTTCGCCCCGCTCGAGCGACTCGTCACGACGCCGGCAAGCCGTCTGTCATATACCCCACGGGGTATCGCTCAAAGGTGGGTACACATCACGTGAAAGAAGGTGAGCACGATGACTACATCAACTATGACCCGCCTGACAACAGCTCCGGCGTATGCCGTTCTGCCCGCCGAGGATATCGATCGGGCCCGCGCGTTCTATCACGACTCGCTGGGGCTCGAGGTATCCGAGGTCTCGTCCGGACGACAGTTCTTCATCCACTCCGGCTCGGGAACCAAGGTGCTCGTGTACGAGCGCCCGCGTACCATCGCCGAGCACACCGTTCTCTCATTCGTCGTTGACGACGTGAGGGCGACCGTGGCTGAGCTTCGCTCTCGCGGGGTGCTCTTCGAGGAGTACGACATGCCCGGACTGGTGACGACCGACTCGGTCGCCGAGTATCCGGACGGCTGGGGTGCATGGTTCACCGATCCGGAAGGCAACATCGTCAATATCGTGCAGATGAAGTAGGCGTGAGGCCAGTCACTGCACCTAAGCCACTACCACGAGGGGCGCCCGCGGGAACGCCGCGAGCGCCTCTTGCACGCGCAGGAGTCTCCCGCAACGGGAACAGACACCTCTACAAGCATGAGAGGAGCCCTCGTGTCGTGGTACGACAGTCTGGCCAAACCATCCTGGACGCCGCCGCCCGGCTTCATAGGCACAGTCTGGACGGTGCTCTACCCCATAATCTTCGTCGCGTACGGCTACGTGCTGTTTCGGATCGTGCGCGGTGAGATCCCGTGGGCGGTCGCCGTGCCGATCGTGATCAACCTCGCGGCGAACTTCGCATTCACGCCGATCCAGTTCGGGCTGCAGAACCTGCCGCTCGCGAGCGTGGACATCCTGATCGTGCTGGGCACCATCGTGTGGTCGATGATCGCCATCTGGCCGTACTCGCGGTGGGCGACGCTCGCGCTCGTGCCGTACCTCGTCTGGGTGGCCACAGCCAGCACGCTTCAGCTCAGCATCACGTGGATGAACCGCTAGCGCCCGTCGCAGCGAGCGTGGCACCGCTGGCGGACCCTTACGGTCATAGTTGTTACATTCGGTTACATCGGCACCCTTTCTGCGTACACTCCCGGTGCAGTCGGTTTGCGGTAAGGCGCTCGGCCGGCATCCGGGGCCAAGTAGCAGGAGGACCCACTTATGGCGCACGTTCGCTCGCTCTTCTTCGACGGCCCGCTCTCCGAGGTTGAGAACAAGGCACTCAAGGCATACTCGCTCGGCCGGCCCAGCGACATCATCTGGAACATCACGAACCGCTGTAACCTGTTGTGCGATCACTGCTACATGTCGGCCGATGGACACACGCTGCCCGACCAGCTGAGTGACGATGAGACGATCGCGCTCGTCGACCAGATGGGCGAGCTCGGCGTGCCGCTCGTGTTCCTGTCCGGCGGCGAACCCATGATGCGCAAGAACTTCTGGGAGATCCTCGAGCGTGCGCACGGCTACGGCATGCACATAACCGTATCGACCAACGCGACGTTCATCGACCGCGATGCTGCCAAGCGCCTCAAGGCCAACGGCGTGGACTGGATCGCGACCTCGCTGTACGGCCCTCCCCACTTCCACGACCAGATGGTCGGGGTTCCCGGCACCCATGCGAAGGTCATAGAGGCAATCAAGATCCTCCGTGAGGAGGGCGTGGGCGTCGCCCTCAAGTCCGCGGTCTCCAAGGACACGCTGCAGTTCATCCCGCACATCATCGCCAAGGCCAAGGAGCTCGACGCGCGCCTCGTATACCTGTGCGACCTGATCACGAGCGGCCGCAGCGAGGGCGAAGAGGATGCGCGCGTGAGCGCCAAGCAGTGGCAGGAGCTCGCCGATTGGATTCTCGGCGACCTGCTCGACCCCGCGTCAGACACCGAGTACGACATCGGCGCGATCCCCTCGGTCATCCCCTACCTCGCCGAGAAGCTCAAGGCCGAGGGCGTCGATATCAGCAACGGCCTCGCGCGCCTCGAGCTTGTCAGCGCATGCCCGGTGGGCAAGGGGCACATGAACATCAACTCCGAGGGCGGCATCATGCCGTGCCAGTTCGCACAGGACTGGACCGTGGGCAACATCCGCGACATGACGCTCACCGAGGCGACTCAGGAGCTCTACAAGCTCGACGCCCAAGAGGCCAAGGGCATCTGCGCTCCCGAGAACTGCGAGTACTCGCGCATCTGTCGAGGCTGCCGCACCAAGGCGTGGCAGGCGACCGGCGACGCCATGTTCGAGGATGACACCTGCCTGCTCAAGCGCATGGCCGATGGCAACGGAGACGAGCCGGGCGAAGCGAACTACGAGCGCACGCCTCTTTCAGCGGCCGCGCCGTGTGTTGCGCCGGGAGCCTGCGGCTAGCTTCGGCCTTCAGACACATACTCAGCTTGAAGGGCGGCCGGGTGTGGGGCCGCCCTTCTGTGTTCGCGTGGACATGCGTCCTACATCTCGCCGCGGACGCGGAGAGGGCCGCCGATCTCTCGACGACCCTCTCCTCATCGCTGCAGACAGCGACAGGTTGCGCATGTGTGTCCGTTGCCGATTTGAGCGAAGGGTCGGCAACGCTGCCGCTGCTAGAAGGTCATGGCCTCCGCAGGACTCGTGGTGGACAGGACCAGCGCTGCGATGTGTTTGCTACTCAACGCCGGATCACCTCCTAAGTCTGCGGTACGCCGGATTGCGCCCTGGGCGTGTGCCCTTGCGAAGCACCGCAGCGAGTTGCGTGCCGAGGAGTACGATGTTGCAGCATGAATCGACGAAAGGACGATCGGTGACCGTGGCACGCATACGCCCGCGCTACCTTCCTCCGAACCGGGCCCGCCTGTGAGTACGCGCCCGGCGCAAGCCGAACACCTCGCCGGAGACACCTGGTATGTCCCCGGGCTCACCAACTCGGGCTTCGTCGAAGGCCTGCTGATCGACACCGGCCCAGAGGCGGCACCCTACGCCGGTGTGCACATCGACACCCTCGCGATCACTCACGGACACGCCGACCATTTCGCCGCGGGAGCCGAGGTGCGGCGCGCGACCGGGGCGCGGGTCGTTGCAGCGCGAGATGACGCGCGGCTTGTCGAGAATCCCGAAGTCAACATCCGCGGCATGTTCTCCTGGGCACGCCCCGGCGACATTCTCGTGAGCAAGTTGTTCATGGGCGTCCCCTGCCCGGTCGACAGCCTCGTCGAGACGTGGGAGGATCCGCGCGCCACACCGATACCGCTGCCCGGCCACACCCTGGGCCACCACGGCTTCCTCACCCACGACCGGGTGCTCTTCACCGGCGACGCACTGTATCAGGAGCAGATCTGGGAGCGTCATCGGCTTCCCTATGCGATAGACCCGACGCTCGTGGTCGACTCTCTCGACCAGATCCGGACGCTGGAGTTCGACTGGCTGGTGCCGGGTCACGGCGTCGCGTGCGACCGCGATCAGGCCGAACGACACGTCGACTTCCACCTGGGCCAGGTTCGCGAGATCGAGCAGTTCATCGTCGACGCACTCGTGCAGGAGCGGACCACCGAGGAGGCGATCGCGCTGGTGTCCGAGCGCCGAGGGCTCTCCGACAATCCGGCGCAGTATTGGCTCGCCGTCACCACCGTCAAGGGGTTTCTCGGCGATCTGCTGGCCCGTGGCGAGGTGGAGTTCTTCGTGCGCGATCACGCGGGGTGGTGGCGTACCGCCCGGTAACGATGCCGTCTCCTCGCGGGCCAGACGCTATCATTGAGCGCGGCAATACGCCCCGACTCCTGTAGCACGCCAAGCGCGAGGTACCTGGCATATGCGCGTTCTGACAGTCCCGGCCATATGGCTCGCTCAGGCGCTGTACGCGCTCATGAAGCTGCTGCCGCGCCGGCACAAGGTCGTGATGCTGAGCAGGCAGGCGGATCGCCCGTCGGTCGACTTCACGATGCTCGCCGAGGAACTCTCCCGAGTGGACCCATCGCTTGAGGTGGTCGTCCGCTGCCGCTTCATCGAAACCGGACTCGGCGCGCGCATCGCCTACGTGGGTGAGGTGCTGGCTCAGATGTACCACCTGGCGACAGCCTCGGCGTGCGTCGTTGACGGCTACATCGTCCCGGTGAGCGTTCTGACCCACCGCGACGGCCTCCGAATCGTGCAGATGTGGCATGCGCTCGGCGCGATCAAGAAGTTCGGCCTTCAGGCGGTGGGGCTGCCCGGGGGGCGCGACAGCTCGGTCGCCGAAGCCATGAAGATGCACCGGAACTACGACGTGGTGATCTGCGGAGGACCGGCGGCTGTTCCGGCGTTCGCCGAGGCGTTCGGCTCCGATCCCGCCCGCGTGGTGCCGCTCGGCCTTCCGCGCGTCGACTACCTGCTCGCCGGCGCGGGCGATGCCACTGGCCGCCTCCGCGAGCGCTTCCCGCTGCTGGCCGACCCCTCCCGCACCACGGTGCTCTACGCGCCCACATACCGACGCAACCGGCCCGACCGCTACCACGACGTGCTGGATCGCTTCGACGACCCGCGCTACGCACTCGTCATCAAGCCTCACCCGCTGGTCGAGTCGAACGTCGCGGGCGAGAACGTCGTCAATGCGAGCGGCGTGGACGTGCTCGACCTGCTCCCGCTCTGCGACGCGGTCATCACCGACTACTCGGCGGTGGCGTTCGAAGCGGCCGTGCTGGACAAGCCGATCTACTTCTTCCTGTACGACTTCGAGGAGTACGAGCGAGAGCACGGCCTGAACGTCGACCTGTTCGCCGAGATGCCCGGTGTCACCTCTCGCGACCTGGGTCCGATCGCCGAGCAGATCGATGCCGGCGGCTACGACCCTGAGCTCGTTCGCAGACTCGCGGAACGATACGCCTCGGTCAGGGACGGGTCGTGCACGATGCGGATCGCGGCCGCCGTCACCGGCAGCATGCCGGGTGATGCATCGTGACGACGCAGCCGACCTCGCGCACGACTGCCACCAACCGCGCCCGGCAGGCCGTGACGGCCATCGGCCGCCGCATGCCCTTCGTCATCGGGACCGCTCGTGAGGCGGTGACCGCCGCGCGGCGCACGCGCTACCGCCGCATCCAGCGGGCCCACCCGCTCGAGCCGCGCTCGGCGCTGTTCAAGAGCTACTCGGGCAGAAGCTACTCGTGCAGCCCCCGGGCGATCTACGAGCGGATGCTCGCCGACAGCCGGTTCGACGACTTCGAGCTCGTCTGGGTGTTCCGCGAGCCCATCGCCCGAGCGCTTCGACAGCGGGGCTATACGGTAAGCGGCCTCCCCGAAGGCCCTGCGGAGCCGGGAACCGTGGACCTCGACGCCGCGTTCGGCCCCGAGGCGCTCGAGGCGCTCCGGCGGGCGACGGTAGTCGTGTGGGGTTCGCGCGAGCACGACATCGCCCACGCCAGGTGCGCGTACTGGTTCGCGAACACCGTCATCCCGTGGCACCTGGCACCTCGCCCGGGCCAGGCGTACGTCCAGGCCTGGCACGGCACGCCGCTCAAGAAGCTCGGGTGCGACATCGACCTCACCATGGCGAACAACGCGCTGTACTCGGGCCGCCAGACGCACAAGCGCTACCGCCGAGAGGGCGAGCGGATCACGCACCTCGTCACGCCCTCGGCGTTCGCGACGGAGCACCTCTGCTCGGCGATGGGGCTCTCGGCAGAGCAGTGTGCGCGCAAGGTGGTCGAGGTCGGCTACCCCAGAAACGACGCGCTCTCGCGCCCCACCCCACAGGCCGTCGAGGACATCAAGCGGCGTCTGGGCGTGCCGGCCGACAAGAAGGTGGTGCTCTACGCCCCGACCTGGCGCGACGACCAGTACGCCACGTCGCTCGGCTACACGCTCGACCTCGGCGTCGACTTCGAAGCGCTCCGCGCCGAGCTGGGCGACGGGTACGTGGTGCTGTTCCGCGCGCACTACCTGATCGCGAGCCAGTTCGACTTCGAGCGGCTGGGCGGGTTCGTGCTCGACGTCTCGGATGTGAGCGACGTCAACGACCTCTACGCTGCGAGCGACGTGCTCGTGACCGACTACTCCAGCGTGTTCTTCGACTTCGCGAACCTCGGCAAGCCGATCGTGTTCTACATGTACGATCTGGACTACTACGCGTCGGAGATGCGCGGCTTCTACGTCGATCTGTCCGACCTTCCCGGGCCGATCGTGACCGACCAGCCCGGGCTCGTCGGCGCACTGGCCGCCGCAGACTCGCCAGACGACGACCTCAAGAGGCGCTACCATCGCTTCCGCGAGAGATTCAATCCGATGGACGACGGGCACGCCAGCGAGCGCGTGCTCGAGCGAGTGATCGACTGGAGGACCGGCGAGTGACCGAACCGGAAGGCAAGCAAGGACGCACGGGCAGCCGGACCCTCATCGTCGCCTGGCATCGTGGACGAGAGCGTCCGCCAAGTGAAGCGCGGCGTCACCGCCCTATCGAAGCGCAACGTGGCGTTTCGGAGCGCGGTGCGCCGGCTGCTCGCCCGCAAACGCAGCCTCGAGTACTCACTTCATTGCCGCACGAATCCGATCGAGCCCAAGACCATCATGTTCGAGTCGTTCATGGGCCGCAGCTACTCGGACAGCCCCATGGCCCTGCACCGGGCCCTCATCGCCGATCCCCGTTTCGAGGACTTCAGGATCATCTGGGCGTTCAACGAGCCCGAGCGGTTCCGAGCCTACCCGGATCTCGAGCGCGCCGAGCTCGTCACGTACGGCTCCGCCCCCTACTACGCAGCCCACGCCCGCGCGAAGTACTGGGTGTCGAACTCGGTCATCCCCGCCCACCTGCAGCCGCGCGGTGACCAGGTCTACATCCAGACGTGGCACGGTACGCCATTCAAGCGTCTCGGCGCCGACATCGCGGAGGAGTCCTCGGCCAACGCCAAGTACACCGCCGACGAGATCACCCGCCGCTACACGCGCGAGGGCGAGCGCCTCACCTACCTGCTCTCGCCGTCGAGGTTCACCACCGAGAAGTTCACCTCGGCGTTCGGTTTCTCGGCGGCGGACGCCGAAGCGAAGCTCGTCGAGGAGGGCTACCCGCGAAACGATGGGCTGTTCGGCTACTCGGCGGACGACGTCGCTCGAATCCGGTCCGAGCTCGGCGTGCCGGAGGGCAAGAAGGTGATCCTGTACGCACCGACCTGGCGCGACAACCAGCACGTGAGCGGTGTGGGCTACACGCTGCAGTTGCCGATCGACTTCGATCACCTGCGACGCGAGCTTGGGGACGAGTACGCGATCCTGTTCCGGGCGCACTACTTCGTCGCCAACGACTTCGACTTCGAGCGCTACGCGGGCTTCATCACCAACGTCTCGGACGTGAGCAACATCAACGACCTCTACATCGCGAGCGAGATGCTCGTGACCGACTACTCGAGCGTGTTCTTCGACTACGCGATCCTTCGGCGCCCCATCGTCTTTTACATGTACGACCTCGACGAGTACGTGCGCGACATCAGGGGCTTCTACTTCGGGCTCGAGGAGCTGCCCGGGCCGGTCGCTCGGACCGAGGCCGAACTCGTCAGCGCCATTCGCGCGTCCGAGAGACCCTCGGCCGAACTCCGCGATCGCTACGACCGCTTCAGCGAGCGCTTCGCGCATCGAGACGATGGGCACGCGAGCGAGCGTGTCCTTGCACGCGTCATCGACCCCGCGGATGCGCCCTCGTAGCGAGTCGTCGCACCGGATTCCTGCAACGACTACCATGGGGACGATTCAGCAGCCACCGCCTGTCCCGAGAGGACCAGACGCGCACATGAAACGTGTACTGACCTATGGAACGTTCGACCTGTTGCACCACGGCCACATACGGATTCTCCAACGCGCGAAGGCCTTGGGCGACTTCCTGGTCGTAGCGGTCTCGACCGACGAGTTCAACGCGGGCAAGGGCAAGGAGGCCTTCCACGACTACGAGACTCGTAAGGAGATCGTCGAGGCAATACGCTACGTGGACCTGGTCATCCCCGAGAAGTCGTGGGACCAGAAGATCGACGACGTGAAGAAGTACGCGATCGACATCGTGGTCATGGGCGACGACTGGGCCGACAGCGACCGCTTCGACTACCTCAAGGACTACTGCGACCTTGTCTTCCTGCCGCGCACCGAGGGGATCTCGACCACGGGCATCAGGGAGGACCTCGGCGGGAAGTAGCGGCCCTGGTGCTACCCGGCTTCCGCTTCTACGCGCCGTCCTTGAACCTCGCCGCGATGTGGCTGCCGTCGCAAAACGGCTTGTTCTCAGCGTGGCCGCAGCGGCACAGCGTCACCCGGTTGCGCACTTCGTAGGGCTCGTACTGCGCCGAGAAGATGGGGATGCCGCCGCGCACCCACAACGGACCGCTCACGCCTAGCGACGGGTCTTCCACCAGCGCGATAGAGGGCTCGAACTCGGGTTCGTAGGGCTATCGGTTATCGGATCGCATGCCGAGTAGCGCCCCGAAGGGCAAAGCGCCGCCTCTTCCAACACCAGCGCGCGGATCTCAGGGTCATCGCAGCTCTCGATGAGGTTCCACAGACCCCCCGCGCGGTCACAGAATCTCGCCTCTGCACAAAGCTTGCGCGCGTCTTTGAGCTTGACGCCGGGCCCGTCGATGCACGCGGCGAGCTCGGTGGTCGACTCGGGCCCGGCGGTCTCCGTACCGTCGAACGCCGCCTCGAGATGCGTGCCGTCGCAGAACGGCTTCGTGCACGAGTGGCCGCACCTGCACAGCATGTAGCGGTCGGGCGCAGCGAGCGTCTCGGTCTCGAGCCACGACACGGCTTCCCCGGCATCGTTGGTCACGATCTCGGCTCGCACGAGAGGAACGCCGCCCGATACCATGTACGGGCCGTTCTCGGTGACCGTGATCCGCATCCGCCTCACGTCGCCCACGCCACGCTCCTACTCGCGTTGTTGTGTTGCCGTCAGTTCACAGGATACCCGTACCGCAGCATCAGACCCCGTCTCGCTCCACGCTGATTCGGCGCGTCGCCGAGAAGACCCGCTCTTCACCGTGGTACGCCTCGAGCGAGTCGTCCACGACGAACGCGACGGCGTCACAGCCCATCGTCGCGGACACCACGATCCGCACGCTCCAGCCGTCGCGCTCGAGTCGCCAGTCGCGCCGAGAGGTCGTCGAGGGCGAGAGCGGGTCGCCCTCGGCGATCGAGTACTCGTCGGATGCCGTCGAGGTCAGCCGCGTCCCGCTGTCCGGCAACACCGTCGATGAGTGCTCGACGTCGAAGGTCCGGTGCATGCATCCTTCGACGAGGCTCAGCTCGCGAGTCCTGCTGCTCGACGCATCGGGATCGAGCCGCGGCGTCGACTCCGGCTGCGCGATCACGCTCGCCGGGACGCACGCCGCGGGGTCGAGTGTCGGCAGACTCAGTCCACCCTCCCCGCCCACCTCGATGAAGAGCGTTGCCGACTCCGGCGATGGCCATGCGTGCGGCCAGTAGGTGGGCGAGAGCGCCAGGCGCAGCCGGTTACCTGCCGAGAAGCGGTGACCGATCGCGTTGAGCTTGAAGGTCACCTCATACGCGCGCCCCGGCTCGAGCGCGGCGGTGCGGTCGTGTCCCTCTCGGCGGGCCAGATTGAGAAGTCCCCAACTCACGAGGGTCGAGGCGCCGTCGGGAGCGACCTCGCACAGGCGTGCAGCCACGAGCGCGAAGGGCTTGTCGGCCGACACGACGAGACACACCTCGGGGAAGCCGAGGACCTCGACCGGCTCGGCGAGCGGCTCGCTGTCGAAGCACGCCGAAAGCGCGTCGTCGGGGCGCTGATCGCTCGCGAACTCCTCGCCGCGCCCGTTCGCGCACCACACCCCCGCCGTCTCTCCGAGGTGCTGCGGCGAGCTCACTGCCAGCGTCGAGATCGTGCCCGGCGGTTCGGCCACGGGTGCGAGGACGCCACCTGCCGACAAGCGCCAACCACGCGCGGGCGCGCCGCCCGGCGGCCAGCTGGCCACGCCCACCCAACGACCCGGGCGCTCGTGGTACGAGGCGCTCGGCTCGACGCTCTCCTGCACCCACGCGCGAAGCAGCGGATCGGCGTCGACTCCGGTGTCGATGCCCTTGAGATAGCGGTCGAACCAGCGCAGACACTCCTGGAGAAAGCCGATGCGCGGCCCCGGCTCCCCACCCAGGTAGGGCAGGAAGTGCGCCCACGGGCCGATGAGGCCACGGCGCGGGCACTCGAGGTGCTCGAGCATCCTGGGCACCGCGTTGGTGTACGCGTCGGCCCAACCCCCCACGAGCAGTGTCGCCGCCGTGATCGCGGAGTACTCCTCCGCGATCGAGCCCTGACGCCAGAACTCGTCGCGCGTCTGGTGGGTGAGCCACGACTCGATGAACGCCGGCGTCGAGGCGAGGCGCTCGAGCCAGACTTCGAGCCAGTCGTCGCGGAAGCGCGGATCGGGCGGAAGCGCGTTGTAGGCGCGCATCGACGTCGCCCACTTGAGCATGTCGCTGCCGAGCAGACAGCCGCCCATGTAGTGGCAGTCGTCGGCGTAGCGATCGTCGGTCGAGTACCCCGAAACGACCGCCTTGAGCTGCGGTGGGCGGTGAGCCGCGACCTGCAGGCCGTTGAAGCCGCCCCACGAGTAGCCGATCATGCCCACGTCGCCGGTGCACCAGGGCTGCTCGGCAAGCCACTCGAGTACGTCGAGGGCGTCGAGCTGCTCCTGGCGCGTGTACTCGTCGGCGATCACCCCGTCGGAGTCGCCGGTGCCCCGGATATCGACGCGGACGGCCGCGTAGCCGTGCTGGGCGAAGTAGGGGTGGCGCGTCGCGTCGGCGTTGGCGGTCTCGTCGTCCTTGCGGTACGGCAGATACTCGAGGATCGCGGGCACCGGCGCGGCCGGCGCGTCTTCCGGCAGCCAGATCCGAGCGGCGAGCCTGCAGCCATCGGACAGCGGGATCCACACATTGGGGAGTTCTCGCACCCTCACAGTGACCCCCGGCTCCTGACCACGCGGCTGACGCCGATGGCCTTCCAGTCGATGCTCGCGGATACAATCGTACACGCTCGAATCGAACCGCTAAGGGGAATACTCACGATGCGCGCACGGGCGCGCGAACTGCGCGCGACTTCACTGAGGGGGAGCCATGGGTTGCTGTCTGTTCGCTTCGGTTCTGGCCGGAGCGCCACGTCTCGGATTCCTGATCTACTGGCTCATCTACCCGGCCAGGGTTCAGGCAGCGTTCAGCTCGTTTTGGTGGGCGCTCCTCGGCGTGATCTTCCTGCCGTGGACCACCTTGGGCTACGTCTTCGTCGCCCCCGGCGGAATCACCTGGTTCGACTGGATCATCCTCGGGCTCGCGCTCGCGATCGATATCGGCACCTACGGCGGCGGCGCCTACGGCCGAAACAAGCGCTAGCTAGGTCCGCCCTTAGCGACCTGCCCGCTTGCGGTCCTTCTCGTTGAGAAGCCGCTTGCGCAACCGTATCGACTTGGGCGTCACCTCGACCAGCTCGTCGTCCTCGATGTACTCGAGCGCTTCCTCGAGCGTGAAGGTGATGGGTGGGGCGAGGATGATGCCTTTGTCGGCCGAGGACGCGCGCATGTTGGTGAGCTGCTTGGCTTTGGCGACGTTGACCACGAGATCGCCGCTCTTGGCGTGCTCGCCCACTATCATGCCCTCGTAGCACATCACGCCGGGTCCCACGAACATCTTGCCCCGCTGCTGCAAGGAGTCGAGGGCGAACGGCACGGACTTGTCGGTGGTCATCGCGATGAGAGACCCGTTCTGTCGACCACCGAGGTCGCCGCGGTACGGCCCGTACGCGCTGAAGTGGTGGAACAGCGTGCCCTCGCCGCGCGTGGCGTTGAGGATGCGCGTGCGCAGACCCATGACACCGCGCGAAGGGATCTTGAACTCAAGGTGCACGTGCTCGTCGCGCTGCACCATGTCGGTCATCTCGCCGCCGGCGGTACCGAAGATCTCGATGACCTTGCCCGCGTACTCCGAAGGCACGTCGACCACGGCCTGCTCGACCGGCTCGAGCTTCTTGCCGCGCTCGTCGGTCTTGAGGATGACTCGCGGCCGGCCCACCTGGAACTCGTAGCCCTCGCGGCGCATCGTCTCCATCAGCACCGAGATGTGCAGCACGCCACGCCCTGCGACCTCCATACCGGCTCTGTCCTCGGTCTCGGTGATGTTCATCGAGATGTTCGACTCGGCCTCGCGCAGCAGCCGCTCCTTGATCTGGCGACCGCCCACGATCTCGCCCTCCTGACCCACGAGCGGGCTCGTGGAGGGCTCGAACACGATTGACATCGTGGGCTCTTCGACGTGGATCGGAGCCAGCGTGATCGGGTCGATGCGGCAGGTGAACATGTCACCGATGTCGGAGTCCTCCACACCCACCACCGCGACGATGTCGCCGGCGTGTGCGGACTCGGCCGCTTGCCGGCCCATCCCTTCGAAGGTGTAGAGCTCCTTGACGGTCGCCTGGTACCGGCTGCCGTCGTTCTTGATGACCATGATCCGCTCGCCCGAGTGCAGGGTGCCCGAGAAGATGCGCCCGATCCCGATGCGGCCAACGAAGTTCGAGTAGTCGATCGTGCAGACCTGCATCGCGACCGGGCCGTCGGGGTCGACGTCGGGCGCCGGGATGTGGTCGATGATCGCATCGAGCAGCGGCAGCATGTCCATGTTCTCGTCTTCGGGCTCGAGCCGCGCGTACCCGTTCACGGCACTCGTGTACACCACTGGGAAGTCGAGCTGCTCGTCGTTGGCTCCCAAGTCGACCATCAGATCGAACACCTGGTCGATCACCTCATGCGGCCGGGCCCCGCGGCGGTCGATCTTGTTGACGACGACCATCGGCTTGAGGCCGTGCTCCAGCGCGTGGCGCAAGGACGAACCGCGTCTGCGGCATCGTCCCCTCGAACGCGTCGACGATGAGCAGGCAACCGTCGGCCATCTTGAGCACGCGCTCCACCTCGCCACCGAAGTCGGCGTGACCCGGTGTGTCGATCACGTTGATCTTGGTGTCCCGGTGCCTCACCGAGATGTTCTTGGCAAGGATCGTGATCCCGCGCTCGCGCTCCTGGTCGTTGGAGTCGAGCACCCGCTCGGCCACCTGCTGGTTGTCTCGGAAGACGTGGGTCGTCTGCAGCAGCCGGTCCACGAGAGTGGTCTTGCCATGGTCCACGTGGGCGATGATGGCGATGTTACGTACGTCTTCTTGGCGCATGACACTCCGATACAGCGGCGAGCGATCGTGGCTCGTGTGGGCACACAGGCGCACAAGAGTACCACGCCTCGTGGCGACCACACCCGACCCACGGTTCCTACCCCGTTCGGCGCGCCGCCGCAGCCGCTCGCCACCTCCGTCTATGAAGGTATGGTTAATGTCGTGCCACGCTCTTCAGTGGGCGTGCTCAAAACCCGATAGGAGTCTCACGAGGCAGGCCTGCAGACTCCGGTGTCGCCGGCACGGTTCTCCTCGGACGCCAGGTCCGGTCAAAGGGTGGACGCAGACAGGAGACACAGTGGCCGGTTTCGAGCCACGCATACTCGGGGTGTTGTGCAACTGGTGCTCGTACTCCGGCGCAGACGGCGCGGGCCAGCAGCGCATCGAGTATCCGACCAACGTCGAAGTGGTTCGCGTCATGTGCAGCGGACGCGTCGACCCCACGCTCGTGTTCGACGCCTTCGCGCGCGGCATGGACGGCGTGCTCATCTGCGGCTGCCACCCCGGCGACTGCCACTACATCAACGGCAACTGCAAGGCCCTCGCCCGCTTCCAGGTCATGCGGCGCATGGCGGCCGATCTGGGCATCGAACCCGAGCGGCTGCGCCTCGAGTGGGTCTCGGCCTCCGAGGGTGCCCGCTACGCCGAGCTGGTCGCCGAGATGACCGAGCAGGTCCGCGCGCTCGGCCCGCTGGCGCCGGCAAGCCGCCGAGGTCTCGGGCTGATGGCCGGCAAGCTGGCCATAGCGGCGTACTGCGCCGCGGGGTGCGGCGGCTGCGAGATCGCGCTACTCGAGATCCACGAGCACATCCTCGAGCTGGTCGAAGCGGCCGACATCGTGTTCTGGCCCGCGATCGCCGACCTCAAGTACGCCGACGTCGAGGCGCTCGAGGACGGCTCGATCGACGTGTGCCTGTTCAACGGCGCCATCCGTACCGAGGAGAACGCGCACATAGCCGAGCTGCTGCGGCGCAAGTCCAAGGCGCTCGTCGCCTTCGGTGCGTGCGCCGCGTTCGGCGGAGTGCCCGGGCTCGGCAACCTGTTCGACACCGCCGACGTGCTCGAGCGCGCGTTCACCACCGAGTCCACCGATGCGACCGACGTGCGCCCGTGCACCATCGGCACCGAGGAGACCTCCTGCGTCACGCCCCTCACCGACCGCGTGAGCGCGCTCAGTGGCGTGGCCGCCGTCGACTACGTCGTCCCCGGCTGTGCGCCGGAGGCGGCACAGGTCTGGGCCGTGTGCTCGGCGATCATCGCCGGCGAGCTGCCGAGCGACCAGGTCATCGTGGGCGCCGGAGACCGCTCGGTGTGCGAGGAGTGCCCCCGCGAGAAGCGCAACACCCGCGTGAGCGCGTTCGTGCGCTCGCACCAGATCGTGCCCGAGCCGGGCTGGTGTCTGCTCGAGCAGGGCGTCGTGTGCATGGGTCCGGCCACCCGCTCCGGATGCGTGCGCCCGGTGCCCGTCCGCCGCCATGCCCTGCCGGGGCTGCTACGGGCCCGCCGGTGACGCGGTGGACCAGGGCGCGAAGATGGCCGCCGCGCTCGGCACCATCATCGACAGCGAGGACGAGCAAGAGATCATCGAGATCATGGAAGGCGTGGCCGATCCGGCGGGCACCTTCTACTGCTTCAGCCTGCCCACGTCGCTGATGGGCGGCGCACGCCCGAGCGGCGCACGTGAGGGGGCGGGCCGATGAGGCGGGTCAGCATCGATCCCATCACGCGGCTCGAGGGCCACGGCCGCATCGACCTGTACCTGGACGAGGCGGGCGCGGTCGACTCGGCCTTCCTGGTCATCCCGGAGCTTCGCGGCTTCGAGAAGTTCCTCGAGGGACGGCCCGTGGAGGAGCTGCCGCTGATCACTCAGCGCATCTGCGGCGTGTGCCCCGAGGCGCATCACGCCGCGGCCGCCAAGGCAGCCGACGCCGTCTACGGGCTCGAGATCCCGATCGCCGCGGAGCTCTCGAGACGGCTGCAGTACAACGCGTTCATGGCCGGCGACCACGCTACGCACTTCTTCGCGCTCGGAGGCCCGGACTTCATCGTGGGACCGGACGCTCCGGCGGCCGATCGCAACATCCTCGGCGTCATCCGGGCCGTGGGTCCCGAGCTCGCAGGCCAGGTCATCCGCATGCGCAAGGAGGCGCACGAGGTCGCCGAGCTGCTCGGCGGGCGCCGGATCCACCCCGTGTCGATGGTGCCGGGCGGAATCTCGCAGCCGGTGACCCGCGAGAGCGCCGAGCGCGTCGCCGAGATCGGCCGCTACATGGTCGACTTCGCGCTGCAGGCGCAGCAGATCTTCGCCGACGTCGTCCTGGCCGAATCCCAAGCTCCTCGACATGATCACCTCCGAGGAGTACATCTCGCGCACCTGCTACCTCGCTTTGGTCAACGACGACAACCAGCCCGACCCCTACGACGGCAAGGTCCGGATCGTCTCGCCGGAGGGCCTCGAGCTCGTGAAGTACGATCCGGCCGACTACCTCGAGCACTTCTCGGAGCGCGTGGAGCCGTGGACCTACCTCAAGCTCCCCTACCTCAAGAAGCTCGGCTGGGCGGGTTTGGACGACAACGCCGCCCACGCGATCATCCGCTCGGGCCCGCTCGGCTCGCTCAACGCCGGCGACGGCATGCAGACGCCACTCGCCCAAGAGCACTACGAGAAGTTCTTCGCCACGCTGGGCGGCAAGCCGGTCCACAACACCCTCGCCTACCACTGGGCGCGGTTGATCGAGATGCTCCAGGCAGCCGAGCTCGTGGCGCGCTACGCGGCCGACGAGCGTCTCACGAGCCCTGAGATCCGAACGCTACCGGGAAAGGCGCTGGGCAGCGGAGTCGGTTGCGTCGAGGCGCCGCGCGGCCTGCTCACCCACCACTACACCACCGACGAGGACGGCATCGTCCAGCGCGTCAACATGATCGTGGGGACCACGTACAACTACCCCGCGATCCAGATGTCGGTGCAGAAGGCCGCTCGCGGGCTCATCACCGCAGGCACCGCGCTCACCGAGCCGCTGATGAACCGTATCGAGATGGCGTTTCGCGCGTACGACCCGTGCTTCGGCTGCGCGACCCACGCGCTGCCGGGCTCCGGTCCGCTCGAGCTTCGGGCATACGGCCCCGACGGCGTGCTCGTCGACGCCCTGCGCCGCGACCACGAGGGCGCAGTCACACACCTCGACCAGAGCGAGGTGCGCCCGTGAGTGCGCCCGACAACACCAAGGCCGTCGTCTTCCTGTGCGAATGCGGGCCGATCATCAAAGACCTCGTCGACCTCGACACTCTGGGTGCGCAGGTCTCGGCGCTCTCCGACGTCGGCGCCGTGGAGCGCTACGCCACGCTTTGCTCGGCGGAGGGCAAGAAGTGGCTCGCGGACAAGCTGCGCGAGCACGACGGGATGCGCCCGGTATTCGCCGCCTGCTCGCCAAGGGAGCACGTCGAGACGCTCGCCGAGGCCTGCACCGCTGCGGGCGTGAACCCGTATCTCGCCGGTCGCGCGAACGTGCGCGAGCAGTGCGCGTGGGTCACGAACGACAGCGCTGCGGCCACTCGGAAGGCACAGCACCTCGTCGAGGCGGCTATCGCGCGCGCGCTCGAGAACGCTCCGCTCATCGCGCCCGAGATCGAGTGCGACACCGCGGTGCTCGTGGTCGGCTCCGGCGTGGCGGGCATGACCGCGGCGCTTCTGATAGCCGATGCCGGACGCAACGTCACGCTCGTGGAGCGCGATCCCTCGATCGGCGGGGTGACGGTGCTGCTCGAGGAGCTCTTCCCCGACCTCGACTGCGCCCCGTGTCTTCTCGAGCCGATGATGGACCGCGTGCTGCACCACCCCAACATCGAGGTGCTGCTCTCGAGCGAGGTCGAGGAGCTCGTGGGCTACCTGGGCAACTACACCGCGCAGATCCGCCGCACGCCACGTCACGTCGCGCTCGACGGCTGCTACGGCTGCGGGACGTGCGCCGGCGTGTGCCCCGTCGAGAGTCCCGACCCGATCAACGGCGGGCTGTCCTCCCGCACGGCGATACACATCCCCTACGCCGGCTGCCTGCCGCACGCGTCGGTCATCGACCGCTCCACGTGTCTGCGTTTCACCGGTGGCGAGTGCGAGGCGTGTGCTACGGCGTGCCCCTTCGGCGCCATCGACCTCGCCGAGGAACCGCAGCTCGTCCAGCGCGAGTTCGGCGGCATCGTGGTCGCGACGGGCTCTCAGATACTCACCACGGGCGAGCTCTGGACGCGCCCCGGCATCCTCACCACCTACGAGTTCGAGCGCCTGCTCAACACCGACGGCCCTACCGCCGGCGAGATCCATCTGCCGGATGGCCCGGTGCCGAAGTCGATCGCGTTGATCCACTGCGCCGCGGCCGACGGCACGGCCCCGGCCGAGACGTGCTCGCGCACGTGCTGCCAGACGATCGCGAAGTTCGCGCACGAGATCGAGAAGCGGGCTCCGGGCACCGTGGTCGCCGAGTTCACCTGGGACCGCGTGCTGGGCGGCGACAAGGTGCGCAGCATGACGCTGGGCAAGAACCGTCCCGCCAACCTGACCGAGGTGCCGCTCGGCCCAGGCGACCGCCTCAAGGTAGAGCCGCTCGCATCCGGTGGCGGCCGTGTGCTGTTCTCGCAAGGCGACCAGTGGCGCGCCTTCAGCGCCGAGCTCGTGGTGCTGGCAGCGCCTCACGCCGGCGCTGCGGCCGGGATCGAGATGGCCGACATGATGGGGCTGCCGCTCGACGACGCCGGCTTCGCGATGCCCGCGAACCGCATGCTCCAGTCCTTCGCGAGCCGCACCGACGGCATCTTCCTGGCCGGAGCGGCGCAGGGGCAGAAGAACGTCGCAGAGTCCTCCGCCCAAGGCGCGGCGGCGGCCGGTGCGATCCTCTCGGCGCTCGTGCCCGGCAAGACGCTCGTACGCGAGGCGGCTACCGCCTGTGTCGACGAGGCCCTATGCGGCGGCTGTTCGACGTGCGTTCTGGCCTGCCCGTTCGGTGCGGTGACGTTCAATCGTGACGACCAAGCACGCCGAGATCAACGAGCTCCTGTGCCGCGGGTGCGGCACGTGCGCTGCAGCCTGTCCGTCTGCCGCGATAACCGCGAAGCACTTCACGGACACACAGTTGTTGGCCGAGATACGGGCGCTGGCGCACGCTGGCCCCCTTTCGGGATAGGTACCGGGACGCATAGGCAGAAGGGGTAGGACATGGCGGTCAAGGAGATCGACGCAACAGGGCTCAAGTGCCCGCAGCCCATCCTCAAGGTGACCATCGCGATGCCTGAGATGCACGCGGGTGACATGCTTGAGGTCAAGGCGGACTGCGATTCGTTCGACGAGGACATCCGCAAGTGGTGCGAGCGCATGAACAAGACACTGCTCGCGGTGGCTCGCGATGGCGACCTCGTCACCGCGCAGATCCAGTTCTAGCGGGCCGAGAGCCCACCACGCGGAGAGGCAGGGCGCAACGCCCATGGCCGGCGAAGCGCCACAGCAGCGCAAGGTGCTGCTACTCGGCATCGGCAACACGGTGCTCACCGACGACGGCATCGGCATTCATGCCGTCCGGCTGGTGCGCGAACGCGCCCAGACCGCGGGGCTATCCGTCGAAGAGGCCGAGGTCGCCGGCTTCGCGCTGCTCGACGTGCTCGAGGGCTTCGATGCCGTGGTGGTAGTCGACGCCGTCAAGCTGGCGGACACGGCCGTCGGCCAGGTCGTCGTCGTCGACGCCGACACGATGCCGCCTTCGCTGCACCTGGTCGCCGGCCACCAGGTCGATCTGCCCACAGCTCTCGCGCTCGGCCGACAGTCCGGCATCCACATGCCGGCCGAGGCCACCGTGGTGGGAGTGCAGATCGACGACGACCGCAACTTCGGCACCGAGCCGACCGCGCCGGTCGCCGCCGCGGCCCCTGAAGCGGCCGAGCTCGCGCTTCGCCTTGCGCTCGACTTCGCCGGGGTCTAGACTCTCGCCGCGCCGCCACCCGCTTCTCGGCCATGCGGCGCCAGGACCGTCTCACCGCCTGCTGCAAGGAGCGCCCCGTCCGATGACCGATCACGTCTCAGCTGCATTCGCCCGCTTCACCGCCGATCATCCCGAGTACGCCGCTTCCGGCGACGTCGATTCGCTTCGGGCCCGCGACTACCCGCGCCTCGACCGGCTCGGCCACGTCTACCTCGACTACACCGGCGGCGGGCTCTACGCCGAGTCGCAGATCCGAGCGCACGGCGAGCTGCTCGCCTCCGGCGTGTTCGGCAACCCGCATTCGCACAATCCCACTTCGCTTGCGAGCACGGAGCTGGTGGAGGCCGCTCGCGCCGCGGTGCGGCGCTACTTCAACGCACCCGAGGACGAGTACGAGGTGGTCTTCACCGCGAACGCGAGCGGCGCACTCAAGCTGGTGGGCGAGTCGTACCCGTTCGGTGACGGCGACACCTACCTGCTGTCCTACGACAACCACAACTCCGTGAACGGCGTGCGGGAGTTCGCACGGCGGCGGGGGGCGTGCGTGAAGTACGTTCCCGTGCGAAAGCCGCACCTTCGCCTGGACGAGACGCTCGTGAGACGCGCCTTGGCCGAGACCACCCCGGGCGCGAACCACTTGTTCGCCTACCCCGCGCAGTCGAACTTCAGCGGCGTGCAGCACCCGCTCGAATGGGTCGCCGAGGCGCAGGCACTGGGCTGGGACGTGATCTTGGACTGCGCCGCGTTCGCGCCTACCAACCGGCTCGACCTCTCGGCGATCCGCCCCGACTTCGTGCCGCTGAGCTTCTACAAGATGTTCGGCTACCCCACCGGTGCAGGTGCGCTCATCGTGCGCAGAGACAAGCTCGCCAAGCTGGTCAGGCCGTGGTTCGCGGGCGGCACGATCACGCTCGCCTCGGTTCAGGGCGAGGGGTGGCACCACCTCGCGCCCGGCGCGACCGGCTACGAGGACGGCACCGTCGACTACCTCGGGCTGCCCGCGCTCACGATCGGCCTCGAGCACGTCGAGCGTGTCGGGATCGACACGATCCACAACCGTGTGAGCGCGCTCGCCGACTGGCTTCTGGGCAGGATGCGGACGATGACGCACAGCAACGGAGCGCCGCTCTTCCGGGTCTTCGGCCCCGACACCATGGACCGCCGAGGAGCCACGATCGCGTTCTACCTGCTCGACCCGGAAGGCGCCGTCTTCAAGGTCGAGCGCGTCGAAGAGCTTGCCGGGGAGCAGCTCATATCGGTACGGACCGGGTGCTTCTGCAACCCGGGGGACGGCGAGGTCGCCCACGACATCACCCGCGACGACATGGCGGAGTGCTTCGACGAAGCCGCGATCCCCGTGACGCTCGCACAGTGCCAGCGCATCATCGAGGACACCACCGGCAAGGTGCCCAACACGATCCGCGTCTCGCTGGGAATCGCCTCGGACTTCGCCGACGTCGAGAGGTTCGTCGAGTTCTGCCGAGGATTCGTGGACCGGGACGCCTCCGAACCGCTCTAGCGCGCCCGCCTAGAGCGCTGCCGCGATCTGTGCCGCTAGGCGGACGTTGTTGTAGACGAGTTGCTTGTTCGCTTCCTCGGTCACGCCCTCGGAGAGCGTGTGCAGCCGTGCGAGCAGGAACGGCGTGACGTCCTTGCCGTGCACGCCGGCGGCGGCCGCCTCGGTGAGCGCCATCTGCGTCCAACCGTCGAGCACATCGGGATCGATCTCGTGCTCCTCGGGAATCGGGTTCGCGACAACGACTCCGCCCGACAGCCCCAGATCTGCTCGAGCTCGCAGCACCGCTGCCAGGTCCTCGGCGGAGTCCATGCATGCATCCGTCCGATGCCCGCTGGTGCGGGTGTAGAACGCGGGGAACTCGGCTGTCCGGTAGCCCAGCACCGGCACGCCGTGGGTCTCGAGCACCTCGAGTGTGAGACCGATGTCGAGGATCGACTTCGCGCCCGCGCATACCACGCACATCTGTGTGCGCGCGAGCTCGAGCAGGTCGGCCGATATGTCGAACGTCTGCGACGCACCTCTGTGCACGCCGCCGATGCCGCCCGTCGCCAGCACGCGGATGCCCGCAAGCGCGGCGAGCACCATCGTGCCCGCCACCGTTGTCGCGCCGTCGTCACCACGCGCCGCGAGCACGCCGATGTCGCGCCGTGACGCCTTCGCGATACCTAGTGGTCCGGCGGTCGCGAGGTGTTCGATCTGCTCGGCGGACAGCCCGATCGTAGGCCGACCCCCGATGATCGCGATCGTCGCCGGCACCGCACCCGCTTCGCGTGCGGTCCTCTCGGTCTCCAGCGCGCATTCGATGTTGGACGGGTACGGGAACCCGTGGCTGATGATGGTCGACTCCAGCGCGACGACCGGACGGCCCGCCTCGAGCGCGTCGGCAACCTCCGGCGCGATGTCGAGGTGTGGGTTCGTCCCAGCGTGACTCGCGGTCATGTGCCCAACTCCTCCATCGCTTCGAGCACCGCGGTGCGGCTGACGTGCTCGCTGACCGTCCGCTCGCTCGCGAGGGCCAGCCCCGCAAGCGCGCTGCCGAAGCGGGCGCACTCCTCGATGCCCATGCCCTCGAGCATCGATGCCGCCACGCCCGCCGAGAACGCGTCACCCGCACCGGTCGCGTTGGCCACGTCGTTCGTGGGCGGCGCCAGCCAGCCCCGCTCGTCCGCGCTTGCGTAGTGGACCCCGCTCGTGCCGGCTGTGATGAACGCCCACTGCACACCTGCTTCGAGCAGCTTCTCGGCTGCGTAGGCGACCTGCGCCTCGCTTACGGGTTCCGGCGTGCCGAGAAGCCCGGCCGCCTCGGCGGCGTTGCACTTGAGCGCCGCAACGCGCGGCAGGATACCGCGGGCCCTAGGGGCCTTGGCCACCGACACCGGGTCCAGGACGAGTGGCGCGCTGGCCACCTCTGCGACCCACAAGAGAGACTCGACAGACAGGTTCGCATCGACGACCACGAGCGCCGCGTTCTCGAAGACCTCGCGCCGCTCGCCGAGCGCTTCGGGAGTGATGCGCTCCAGCGCCCGCATGTCGTTGAGCGCCACTTCCATCTCGCCGTTCTCATCCAGGATCGCCAGGTAGGTCGAGCCCGGAAGGTCGGGCACCGCGATGGCGTGCGCGAGCCCGACGCCCGCCCAGATGCACTCCTCGGATAGCTCGCGCGCTCCATGGTCGCCACCGATCGCGGTCACAAGCTCGGTCTCGATGCCCAGGCGAGCCAGGTTCTCGGCGATGTTTCGACCTACGCCGCCGGGGCTCCACTGCACCGAGCCGGGGTTGGAGTCGTGTGCGACGAGCGACGCGAACGGATGCCCGACGATGTCGGTGTTCGCGCCGCCCACCACCACGACGTACACGCTGGCCCGCGGACGCTCGACCACGTCTGGGCACTCCTCGGTAGCGACTCGGGCGATACCGCCCGCCTTGGGCTACATACCCGCTTCAGGCACCCGTGGGAACCGCAGGGCCGGGAGCCGGGGCCGAGGGCATGGCTCCCGGCTCGGCCGCCGAGCCGCGCTCGACCTTGCGGAAGACCATGAAGAAGTAGAAGACGCACGCCAGCTGGAACACGAGCATCACCACGATCCACAGCACCTTCTCGTTGCTGCTCGCCGAGGGGTACTCGTGGTCGCGCCGAAGCACTGAGTCGATGAGCATCCACAACCAGAACAGGGGGAAGAGCACTCCTACAACGATCCAGAACCCTATCTGAGCGGCAAGGCCCAGTGCCAGCACGCCTGCAACGAACTCGAACATCTCACACCGTCCCTTCATGCGCGGAGCTCCGCGCGGTCGTCTTGATTCACCGGTGGCCCGTGCGGCTTGGCTGCCGCGACGGGCCACCGGGGGTTGTCGTTACTCTTGCTCCACCGTGACCTCGCCCACGCCGCGTTGGATTCGCAGCTCGATCTTCACGGTCGCGGTGTCCCACGCGTCGTTGACGAAACCGTCGCCGTCCGCCGAGAACCCATCGACGTTGAAGTCACCGACCCCGTCCTGCATCCCCGTGATCCGCACGCCCACGTCCTTCGGCACCTTGACGGTGAGCTCACCTACGCCCGCCTCGATCTCGGCGCTCACGTCGGCCGTGCGCTCGCCGGTCAGGTCGACCCTCGTCTCTCCCGCGCCGGTGAGAACGTGAAGCTCGCGCACGTCCACCTCGGACAGGTCGACCGTGCTGTCGCCCGCACCGAACTCGACGTCGAGATCGACCGGAACACCCGAGGCGAGCTTCACGTCCCACACGTTGCGCATGTCGCCCATGAAGTCGAAGCCCTCGACGTTTGGCTGGGTGACACGCAGCACGCCGGACGTGCCTTCGACCGAGTACTGCACCTCCGGCAGCCAGGTGCGCGGAGAGGCCTCGAACTCCGCATCCATGGCGCCGGTAGCACCGCCGGCGAGCTTGAACTCCCCGGCCGCCATCCTCATGCGTGCGTCGAGCTTCTCGGCGCCGTCCAGTGCCACGGACTTCGTCGCCCTCTCGAGCCCCGCGGGGCCCTCCACATCCTCCAGCCGCACCCGCCGGCACCCGGTCGACCCAACCGTGGCGACCAGGGCCACCGCGAGCAGCAGCAGGACCGCTCTCCTGTGCGTCATCACAACTCGCCCCCTTCGGTGCCCGCGCGCCCCACGAGCATCACCTTCGCGTACTGGCCGTGCAGAAACCCGATGCCCTTGGCGATCCACAGCGTGATGAAGAACCCGACCACGCCGGCGGCCACGAGCAGCGGATACGCCCAGCCCTCGATGTAGTAGCCGTACATGCCCGTGCGGATCAGCGGCCCGCTCGCCAGCTCCTGCGCGAACGGCAGCGCGATCAGCGACGCCGAGGTCGCGAGACCGGTGACCATGATCGTGAAGTACGTGATGCCCAGCGGCAGCTGCAGCAGCATGTAGAGCATCGTCGTCCACGTGCGGCCGTCGGTGAGCCAGCTCTTGATGCGCTCCCACACGGTTCCCTGCGAGCCCGCCATCACGCGCGGCCGTCGTGGGCATCCGCTCGCCGAGAAGCCCTTCGACGATGCGCCCCTCGGCAAGTGAGACCGCACGCACGACGGCGATCGTGAGCAGCGCCATCGGAATGCCGACGATCAGCACGAGCGTTCCCAACGTCACCGACACGCCTGTCACGACGATGGTGAAGTAGATGATGCCGGTCAGAAGCGCGAGCATCAGGTAGAAGAACGCTCCCCACGCCTGCGGGTCGGCGATCACGCCGAAGAACCGCGCGAACGGGTTGCCCGAGCGCTTCGCTGCCGGCTTGGGGCCGCGAAGTGCCTTCGCCACCGTGTGCTCGGCGTCGCGGTACGCCGCCGCGACCTCCTCCGGAGTGCCGTACGCCTCGATCGCCGCGTCGAACGCCTCGGGGTCGCCCTCGGCCTCGGCGTAGGCGCTGCGCAGGTACTCGTCGGCGTCGTAGAGCGCGTCTTGCACGAGTGCCGGGTCCGCCCCGGACAGGTGTCCTTTGAGTTCAGCGAGGTATCCCTCGACCGTCCTATCCAACGTTCCCCTCCAAAGTCGCATCCACGAAGTCGCGCGTGCGCGCCCAGTGGCTCTTCCATTCCGCCAGCACCGCGCGCCCTTGCTCGGTGATCTGGTAGTACTTGCGCGGTGGCCCCGACACGCTGGGCTCCACCACCGACGTCAGCAACCCGTTCTCTTCCATCGAGCGCAGAACCGGGTAGAGCGTCCCTTGCTTGATCGTCACGCTCCCTTGCCAGCCCCCCTCGATCCGCTTGGCGATCTGGTAGCCGTAGAGGGCTTCCGCCGAGCGATCGAGGATGGCCAGGAGCACGAGCGACACGGTCCCCGCATTCAGTTCCTTCTGGAACTTGCGAAGCAGCACCTCGTACTCGGACACGGCCACCTCCCCTTTCACGTCCGCTTGTTGTGCGGTAGTAGGCATCTCTCACTAGTACTAAGTGCACAATACCCACATCTGCGACTACTGTAAACCCCACACTAGTAACAATCTCAGACTACTCTCGCGTCGGAGCCCCTAGCTGCCGAGAAACAACTCAGGGAGCTGAGCGCGGACGGAGGGTTCGGTGTCAGCGGTCGTCTGGACGACAGCGGTGCTGTGCGTGCTCGCGCTTGCCGAGTGCGGGCTGTTCCTCGCGCGCGCCCGCCACATCCGGACACTCGCCCACCTGACCCCGCCCCACCCTCACCCGTGGCCGCGAGTGAGCGTGATCATGCCGGCACGCAACGAGGCCGGCACGATCGGTCCCGCCCTCGCGTCGCGCCTCGCCGACGACTACCCCGACCTCGAGCTGATCGTGGTCGACGACCGCTCCACAGACGGCACCGGTGAGGTTGCCCACTACATCGCAGCCGGGGACCCAAGGTTGCGCGTCCTGCGGGTGGACGTACTGCCGCCCGGTTGGCTGGGCAAGGTCCACGCGCTCCGTGCGGGAGAACAGGCGGCGACCGGTGATTGGCTGCTGTTCTCCGACGCCGACGTGCACGTGACGCCCGGGGCCTTGCGTCGCGCGATCGCCACGGCGGAGCACGACCGCCTCGACATGCTCGCGCTCGTCCCCGAGTACACCGCCTCGAGCCCGCTCGTGACGGTGATCTGGACGGTGTTCCTGCGCGCGATGGGAATCATGCTGTCGCCCGAGGCGATCCGCGACCCCGGCTCGAAACAGGCGCTGGGGTCGGGGGCGTTCAACCTGGTGCGACGCTCCGCGTACGAGCGCACGGCCGGCTTCGAGTGGCTGCGTCTCGAGACCGCCGACGACATTGGACTCGCTCTGCTCGTGAAGGGCGCGGGCGGGAGTCTCGAGGTCATGAACGGGCGTGGCAGCGCGTTCGTCGAGATCTACCCGACGATGAGCGACTTCATGCACGGGCTCGAGAAGAACGGCGGCACGACCGCGGCGCACCCCTGGCGGTTCACCTTCGGGATGATCGCGTTCCTGCTCGTCGACTGGTCGTGGCTCACCGCCCTCGGCGTGGGACTCTCGGCCGGGCCGGCGTGGCTCGCGACACTCGGATTGGCAACAGGCGTCGCCATGACCTCGATCCATCTTGCCGCGTTGTGGTTCAACACGGGACGGATAGTGCCCGCACTTCTGTGGCCGATCGGCTCGGCGTTCTTCGCCTACGGCACCCTCAGGGCGACGTGGCTGGTGCGCGAGCGCGGCGGCGTGATGTGGCGCGGCACGTTCCACCCGCTTGCCGAGGTGCACCGGGCCCGCAAGTTCGAGTTCTAGCCCGCCTCTCACCACCAGCGAAGGCCGCTCGCATCGCCCCCCGACTCGCCGCGCGCCTCCGCTCGCGCTACCCTTGTGCCAACCCAGGGGGAGGCCATGGCACCGCAACGGACGATCCGCGTATGCACCACGGGGGCCGAGTGCACGGGCAAGAGTTCGCTCGCCCGCGACTTGGCGAACCGCTTCGAAGCACCGCTCGTCGAGGAGTACAACCGCGACTACTTCACCCGCAAGATGGCGACGGGGGACGCCACGGTCTTCGCGGGCGACCTCGTGCGCGTCATCGGAGAGCAGTCGCGCCGAGAGGACGTAGTCGCCGCGGAACACCCCGCCCTGATGATCTGCGACACCGACGTGTTCACGGTCGCGGTGTGGCACGAGCGCTACGTGGGCGGACGCAAGCGCGAGATCGACCTGCTCGCTGACTTGCGCCGCGAGGAGGGCGCTGGAATGGACCTCTACCTGCTGTGTTTCCCGGACTTCCCGTTCGTGCCCGACGAGATCCGCACGGGCGAGCCGCTGCGCACCTCGATGCAGTCGGTGTTCTCACAGCGCCTCGTCGAGAAAGGCTACCCCTTCGTCGAGCTGCACGGGCCACACGAGGGCCGGCTCAACAAGGCCACCGCCGAGATCCAGCGGTTGCTTCTCGCACAGGAGTAGCCGCTCCACGCCACGGTGGCGCTGGGCTACACTGTCACGGTTCGTCCACCCGCCAAGGAGACTCGCGTGCCCCGAACCATCGTCGTATCGGACCTTCACGGAGATGCTGCGCTGCTGGAGCGCGCGCTCGCGCACGCCCGTTTCGACACCGTAGAGGACCGCCTGATCATCGCCGGAGACCTGGTCGACGTGGGCAAAGACGACACGGTAGCCCTGGCGCAGCAGCTCGGCGCGACGGTGATGGCGGGCAACCACGAGGTCTCAGCCGCGATCGGCCTGCGCATCTCGCCCCAGAACCCCGAGACGCTCGCCAGAGGCCCGGAGTTCGCCGACCGCTTCGCGAGCGGTGAGTGGCCGCTTGCGGTCGCCGTCGAGGGCTGGCTGGTGACTCACGCGGGCGTGTCGGTCGCTCTCGACGACATCGTCATGGCGGCCGGCCACGATGTGGACATTCTGGCCGAGAACCTCAACGAACTCTTCCGCATCGAGATCTCCAACGCCGCCCAGCGCGTGCCCATCACCTGGGACAGTCTCACGAGCTTCAGGCTGATCGGAGGAGAGATGGGGCCGTTGTGGTTCCGCCCCACAAGCCTGCACCACGTGCCCGGCGGGCTGCGCCAGGTGGTCGGTCACACGCCGCCCGAGATGCTCTCCCCCGCGCACCGATCGTCGCTCGAGTCGCGGGGGTGGCGGCTCGTCGAGCCGGGACGGCGCGGCGATCGCGGAGCGGGGTTCCGCTACGCCCTCATCGAAGCGGGCGACGCCCAAGTCATCGACGGTTAGTCGCTCGGGCGAACCGCGACACCGGGCTGTCGCGAAGAAGTTCACATCCCGGGGGGCGTAGCGAGCGCCTTTCTCGGGTATCCCTTCCTTCGTAACGGACAACGACGAGACGAAAGGACATCAGATGCCGAGCATCAAGGGCACCCGCACCGAGCAGAACCTGCTCAAAGCGTTCGCTGGCGAAAGCCAAGCGCGCAACCGCTACACCTACTTCGCGAGCGTGGCCAAGAAGGACGGCTTCGAGCAGATCAGCGCGCTGTTCATCGAGACCGCCGACAACGAGAAGGAGCACGCGAAGGTCTTCTTCAAGTACTTGGAGGGCGGCGAGGTCGAGATCACTGCTTCGTACCCCGCTGGAATGATCGGCACCACCGCCGAGAACCTGCTGGCCGCCGCCGAGGGCGAGCAGATGGAGTGGAGCGTGCTCTACCCGGACTTCGCGAAGGTCGCCGAGGAAGAGGGCTTCGCCGACGTGGCCGAGTCGTTCCGTGAGATCGCCGAGGTCGAGGCGCACCACGAGATCCGCTACCGCAAGCTGCTCGAGAACGTGAACGGCTACAAGGTCTTCAAGAAGGACGGCAACGTGTTTTGGAAGTGCCGCAACTGCGGCTACGTCCACGAAGGCGCCGAAGCCCCGGAGATCTGCCCGGCATGCAAGCATCCGCAGGCCTACTTCGAGGTCTTCACCGAGCCGTACTAGCCGCCGCCGACCTCCGCAACCAAGCGGCCCCGGGCGCCTCGACGGTCCCGGGGTCGCTCGTCGTCACCAGCCGCCCTTGACGTCAGGGTCCGGGCCGATCCTCTGCCCGGTGTCGAGCCGGTCGATCGTCTCCATCTCCTCGTCAGTCAGCTCGAAGTCGAAGACGTCCGCGTTCTCGGCGACTGCGGTCGGCGTGAACCGACTTCGGGATGGCGACGTAGCCCATCTGCAGGATCCAACGGATCGAGACCTGCGCGGGCGACTTGCCGTGTACACGCCCGATCTCGACGAGCTCGGGGACCCCGCTCACGCCTCCGCGCATGATCGGTGCCCACGCTTCGAGCGCGATGTCATGCTCGGCGAGGTACGCCTGCAATCCTGGCTGTTGGAGTCGGGGGTGGAACTCGACCTGGTCGACCATGGGCGCGACTTCGGCGGTCCTGAGCAACTCATCGAGATGGTGAGGCAGGTGGTTGCACACGCCGATCGCGCGCGCCTTGCCCGTGGCGTAGAGCTCCTCCATCGCCCGCCACGTCGCAGCGAGCGTGGCTGGCAGCGGCCAGTGCACCATGTAGAGGTCGAGGTAGTGGGTTCCCAGCCGCTGAAGCGAACGTTCGCACGCCGCAAGCGTCTCAGGGTAGCCCTGCTCGTCGTT
This sequence comes from uncultured Actinomycetes bacterium, assembly GCA_963702525.1. Taxonomy (GTDB): domain Bacteria; phylum Actinomycetota; class Coriobacteriia; order Anaerosomatales; family PHET01; genus CAVPCY01. Next base: position 51,563 of record CAVPCY010000025.1, read on the forward strand.
CCACACCTTGGTCGCGAGGAAGAGCTCCTCACGTGCGACTCCACTCGAGCGGACAGCGGCGGCGATGCTCTCCTCGTTCTCGTAGAGCGACGCAGTATCGATGCTGCGGTAGCCCGCTCGCAACGCAGCGGTGACCGACGCTTCGACCTCGGCTCCGGGCGCGGACTTGTACGTCCCGAGCCCGATGAACGGCATCGCGACGCCGTTCTCGAGCACCACTGTCGAAGACAGGCTGAGTTCCATCGACGGCACCTCCTCAGATGCACGTACCCGAAAGACGCAGGGTGAGGCGGTGTCTTACGCGGAGTGCTCGGCGGGCTCCTCGGCTGATTCGGGCAGCCCGGGCCGCTCCTGCCGCATCTTGAGGCTCAGCCACACGCCCAGCCAGACCTCGGCACCTACGAAGATGAGCGGTTCAGCAGCGCCCGCGATCTGGAGTCCGTACTCCTGCCACTGGATGTAGTTGACGATCACCGAAGCCACTAGCGCCATCACGAGCAGTGTCCAGCCAACGATGACCCACACACGCTGCCGCGCCTTGAAGCGTGCGAGGCTGACGCGAGGTTTTGATCCCGGAAGCGCCGAGAGACGGAACGCCTCTTTGCGCCACAGCAGCGAGTGGGCGCTCGCCCCGGCCCACAGGCGAACGATCCCGTTTACCGCCTCGGAGGCGACGGTGATGCCCACCAGCATGGCCACGGACGTGGTCTTGGGGTCGACCGCGAGCAGGGCGCCCAGGAACAGCGGCAGCATCAGCGACGCGACCCACCACAGGACGATGGGCCACACGCCGTAGGCGATGCCCCAGAAGAACGGCAACGTGAACGCGGCCCAGCTGAAGCGGTAGACGTCGTCGGGCATCTCGCCGGCACCGAACGCGGTCTCGGGCGCGGGTTGCGGCTCTTGCGGCTCGGCGTCGTAGACTCCGCCGACGCATTCGGGCCCGTGCCCGTGCTGGCAGCCGCCGTCCTCATCGACCCATATCCACTCGCCGCACTCGCGGCACCACCCGGCTTGGGGCATCCACGCTCCCTCTCATCGACCGGTGACCAGTGTGCCACACGATGACAGGGAGCGGTGGCGCACTGGCCGGCTTGGTTCCCTAGCGCACGATCTTGCTGATCGGCAGCTCGAGGATGTCCTCGGCGCCAGCGGACTTGAGGCGCGGGATGAGCTCGTTGACCGTGCTCTTCTCGGCCACGGTGGTGATCTCGTAGTCCTCCGAGCCGTACAGCTGGCTCACGGTGGGCTTCTTCATCGCCGGAAGCTCGCCGATGACCTCCTCGAGGCGGCCACTCGCCACGTTCATGGAGAGCAGCACCTTGCCGCGCGCTTCGATAACGCCGAGAAGAAGCGTGCGCACCTCTTCGATCGCCGCGCGCTTGACCGGATCGGCCCAGGCGTCCTTGTTGGCCACGAGGCGCGTGGTCGAGGTGAGGATCGTGTCGACGATCTTCAGGCCGTTGCGCCGAAGCGTCGACCCGGTCTCGGTCAGGTCCACGAGCGCGTCCATCATCTCGGGCACTTTGGCCTCGGTCGCGCCGTAGGAGAAGAAGACCTCGACTTCGATGCCGAGGCCATCGAAGAACTGCTTGGTGGCCTTGGGAAACTCGGTGGTGATCCGGCTGCCGGGCTTGATGTCGCGTGCCGACTCGACCGGTGAGTCGTCGGGCACGGCAAGCACCATGCGCACGAAGCCGGTGCCGGTCTTGGCGTAGGGCAGCTCGGCGACTTCGACCACGTCGGCGCCGCTCTCCTGCACCCAGTCGTGACCCGAGATGCCGATGTCGAAGTAGCCGTCTTGGACGAAGATCGGGATCTCCTGCGGGCGCAGGATCTTCGTCCGCGAGATGCGCGGGTCGTCGACGGTGGGGTTATAGGCCCGGCTCGACTTCCCGATCGTCATGTCCGCCTGGTTGAACAGCAGGATGGTCTGCTCCTCGAGCGAGCCCTTGGGCAGTGCGAGTGAGAGCATGGTGCGGCTCCTTCGTGGGTGTGACAGCGATGCGTTACGGTGCGCGGTATCAGCGCGCACACCATCACTCTACTGCGCTAAAGCGCAGAGCGCCAGTGACGGAGTCGGGGCAAGCGCGGCCCGCGAGCGCCCCTCAGACGTCGAGGCCGGTGCCGCTCGCCGACAAGACGGCGGCCGCCGAGCCCCCCACCAAGCCGATGAAGAGCAGGAACGTCGTGGCCAGGTAGATCGCCGGCGGCAAGAACAGCAGCCCGATCCAGTAGCGTCGAGCCGCCCAACTGCACAGGGCGAAGACCACTGCATCGAAGAGAGCAAGACACACGAAAAGGCCTATCGGGCCGAGCGACTGGGCCAGGGCAAGAGCCGGAGTCAGCGGCAAACCGGCACCGTTGAACACGGCGATCATGACTGGGGTGAACACTATCGCGAAGCCGATCTGGACCGCGACGAACAACGATGCGACGCCAAAGGCGACGAGCATGATGATCGCGTCGCCGCTCTCACCCGAGCGCGGCAGGGCCGCTCGGGGCATCTTCGTCTGGACTCCGCGACCTTCCACCTACGCCCTCTCCCTTGCGCTCGCTAGAGGGTGACCATACCGCTGCGACCCCTCGGAGGACAACGCTGCCCCGTATCGGGCCTAGCGGCCCCGCAGGCGTTGTCTGCATCAAGCAGATGGCGGAATGCATCAGGCGCCCGTGCCGGAGTGGTCCGGGGGCGCCTGATCGGATACGGGAAGCCGCCGCCGGGGGACGCCGGCGGCGGCTGCAAGGGGGCTTGTCTAGAGAAGCTGTGCGAGTGCTGCGAGGACGATGGCCACGCCGATGAACAGCATCGAACGCCCGTAGAACACGTTTCCTTCGCTGAAGCTATCGTGCATGGTGGTTCCTCCTTCGAAGCCGGTGCTTCGTTTCTGCGTCGCCTGTCTTCGTCTCTTCTGAAGCAATCATCGTCCCTTTGACGCGCAAGATACATTGCCGCTTTCTAATGCATATCGTAAGATTTGCTACATGTTGAATGTCACGCGACTGAAGATGCTCAGAGAGGTCGCCGCACGAGGCACGATCGCCGCTGCCGCCGAGGCGCTCTTCATGACCCCCTCCGCGGTCTCGCAACAGATGGCGGTGCTCGAGCGCGAGGCCGGCGTTGCGCTGCTCGAACGATCCGGGCGCGGCGTGCGACTCACAGACGCCGGCCGCGGACTGGTCGGCAACACCGAGCGGGTGCTGGCCGCTCTCGAGCATGCCGAGGCCGACCTTGCGGCCGCCTCGAAGGGCATCGTGGGAAGCGTGCGCGTCTCGGCCTTTCCGACCGCTGCAAGGACCGTGCTCGTGCCCGCGCTCATCGAACTGCAGCGTGATCACCCCAACCTGCGGGTGTCCATGATCGACCTCGAGCCGGAGGAGTCGATGCCCGCGCTCAAGGCTCGCGAACTCGACGTGGTCGTCACCTACGAGTGGGATCTGCTGCCGGCCCTTGAGGACAGCGGCGTCGAGCGCGAAGAGCTGTTCGTCGAACACGTCTACCTCGCGTTGCCCGATTCGCACCCCTTGGCGCAGCGAGGCGGCCCGATCGCGCTCGCGGAGCTCGCTCGACGAGTCGTGGATCGTGGGGCGCGACTCCACCTCGATGCTCGACCTGGTCACCGCCGCGGCGCGCCGCTCGGGCTTCGAGCCGCGTACCGACTTCCACTCCATGGACTTCGAGGTCATCCTCGCGGCGGTTGGCGCCGGTCTCGGCGTCGCGCTCGTTCCGCCGTTGGCGCTCGTGGGCGACCTCACTGGAGTCGCAGTGCGCGACCTGGTCGACCTGGACCTGAACCGCTCCGTGTGGGCGGCGATCAGACGCGGCTCGGGTTCGCACCCGGGGATAGCCGCGGTTCTCGGCGCGCTTCGTAGGGCGGCAGCAACCGCAGCGACACAGCCCGCCGCCCTTCCGAATACAACGGAGGGGTGATTGGCGGATGCAACGCAAGCTCATGGGAGTCGTGTTCTTCGGGCTGCTGCTACTAGCCGCCGGGCTCCAGCTCCAGGCCGCAAGGGTCGCCACTCGAGCGCAACAGCTCTACGTGGCGTCGGGCGCCACCTCGCGGCCGCTGAGCGCGAGACTGGTCGACGCCCGCAGCGCGGCCGAGCTTCGGCCCGATGTCGTCGCCTACTACCAGCGGGCCGCGTCGCTCCAAGCAAAGCGCTACGCGGACGCCGGCGCGCTGAAGAGAGCGCGTGCTTTGCTGATTCTTGCCTGGGGGCGTGATCGCTCGGCAGTGTATCTGCGCAGGCAGTTGCGCGAGGTCAACATGGCGATCTTCGCGAACGACAGCCGCAAGGCGCACGTGCTGCATGGCCGAGAGAAGCCGGGCGGGGTGCTCGAACCAGGGGATCTGCTGCCCTGAGGGGCGTTTCTCGCCGCAGTCGGGTACGCTCTCCTTGGCGGTTCAACAAGCGCTTCTCTTATGGGGGATGGATGCGGAGCAGCAAGCCGGGCGATGGCCAAGAGTCGGTGTGGGACTACCCGCGGCCACCGGCCATCGAGCCAGTCAGCGCGCACATCACGGTCGTGTTCGGCGGCAAGGTGATCGCCGAAACGGACCGAGCGATCCGCTGCTTGGAGACGAGCCATCCGCCTACCTACTACATTCCGCCCGAAGACGTGGACCACGAGTGCCTCTCGGCATCGACCCGCAGGACCTTCTGCGAGTGGAAAGGTGACGCCCACTACCTCTCGGTGCACTGCGGCAAGCGCATGGAGAGAGACGCCGCGTGGTTCTACCCCGAGCCGAGCTCAGCATACGCAGCGCTCGCGGGATACATCGCGTTCTACCCGCAGCGGATGGACGAGTGCACTGTCGACGGTGAGGTCGTCCGGTCGCAGGGCGGGACGTTCTACGGCGGGTGGATCACCGACAAGATCGTCGGGCCCTTCAAAGGCTCGTAGGATGCTCATACTCAAGACCGTCCCGACACCGGAGGTCGCGTGACACTGCAGGCCGCCACGTCGCTCGTGACCGGCGCCACGAGCGGCATCGGGCTCGAGACCGCGCGCCAGCTGGCCGGTCTGGGATCGCGCGTGCTCGTACACGGCCGCTCGCAGGCGAGCGCAACCGCTGCGGCCGAAGACGTCCTTCGCCACGGTGACGCCGAGCCCGTCTGGGGCGACTTGGGAAGCTTCGCCCAGGTGCGAGAGCTCGCCGGACAGGTCCGCGACAAGACCGACGCGATCGACGTGCTCGTCAACAACGCGGGCGTGTTCGTGCACGAGCGTACGATGACGGCCGATGGCCACGAGACCACGCTCCAGGTCAACCACCTCTCGATGCAGTTGCTCACCGTCGAGTTGCTGCCACAGGTTTGTGCTGCGCGCGCCGCGCGCGTGCTCACCGTGTCCTCGGTCGCCCACTTCCGAGGAACCGTGGACTTCGACGACCTGGAGCACCACAAGGACTACTCGGGCATGGCCGCCTACCAGGACTCGAAGCTCTACAACGTTCTGTTCGCCCAGGAGCTTGCCGAGAGGCTCAAGTGCGAGGCGGCGACCTCGAACGTTCTGCATCCCGGCACGATCTCGACCAAACTGCTCGCTGCGGGATTCCCCTCGGCGGAGGGCGCTTCACTCGCCGACGGCGCTACGACACTCGTCTACCTGGCGACCTCGCCCGTGGTGGCGAACGTCACCGGTGCCTACTTCGTCGACAAGCGCCAGGCGCACGCATCGCCCAAGACGCGCGACCCGCAGGTGCGGCGGCGCCTGTGGGAAGTGAGCGCCGAGATGGTGGGCGCGGCGCCGCTGGAGTGAAGGGCCTTCGGGCAGCGCTGGCTAATCGGCGATCACGAGTGTCATGCGATCGAACGAGCCAGTCTCGAGCGCTTTCAGGCACAGTGCCGCCACGTCGGCTCGCGATACCCGCGAGGCCTTGGGCAGCAGCGAGCCGTCGAGCGAGAGCCGGTAGTGACCGGTGGCGGGATCCTCGGTGAGCCCGACCGGTCTCACGATGGTCCAGCTCGCGCCCGAGGCCGCAATGCGCTGCTCCATCCGCTCCATGTCGTCATAGACCGGCTTGAGCACGGTCGCGATCATCGCGCGAAAGCCCATTCCCAGCTCGGGGGCCTTGCGGTCGAAAGCGCCAGCGGCACTCACCGCCACGAGCGAGAAGACATCGTGCGCGGCCATGGCGTGCAGGACGTTCGCGATTCCTTCTGAGTAGACGCGAATGTCTCGGCCGCCCCCCGAGCCCACGGCGAAGGCGACGCCATCGACCCCCTCGACCGCCTCGTTCACGGTGTCGAAGTCGAGTGCGTCGCCTGTGACGACTTCGAGGCGGTCGTGCGCGAGACCCAGCTCCGTGGAGCGCACCATCGCCCTGACGGTGTGCCCGTGGCCGAGCGCCTGCTCGACGATCTGCCGCCCCGTGCGGCCGGCCGCTCCGATTACCAGAATCACCATGCCCGACTCCGCGTCTGTGTCGAATGCTAGCGAGTCACTCTACCATCGGCACGCCAGCAGCGGCGTCGAAGAACGACGCCGCTGCACGCGTCGCGCCGGTCGTACGGCTACCTGACATTCACCGCCGCGGCGACTTCCTCACCGTCGACGAAGAAGGGCTGGTCGGCGCTGTTGATCTTGTTCATCATGTCGAACTCGAAGACATCTGGCGTCGCGGCATCGGCGTGCACCGCCACAAACACCTTGTCGGTCAAAGGCAGCGGATCCAAAACGACCGTCACGTCCTTGTTCTCGCCAGCCGGGATGTGTTGCAGCCCCACGCGCGCACCCGGTGCGCCCTTGTCGTCGAGGTGCACGACGATCCACGCATCGGTGGGAGCCGCCGCGCGAGTGACGAGCAGTGAGTCCTTGGCGCCCGGCTGGTCGGCGACCTCGATCGCGGCGGTGCCGGCCACGGCGGGAATGCCGAAGTCTCGCACCGTCACGACCTTCGCGAGTTCCTTGCCTCCCACGAAGTACGGGCGGTCCGGGCTCATCTCCTTGTTCATCATGTCGAAGTCGAACTTGTCGGCCTTGCCGCGGTCGGCGTGCACCGCCACGATCACCTTGGGCGTGGTAACGTCCTTGAGCTTGACCTTCACGTTCGTACTCTCGCCCCTGTCGACGTGCGTGATGCCTACGCGCATCCCCGGCTTGCCGTTGTCATCCGCGTGCACGACCACCCAGGCGCCGCCCGGTGCAACGACCTTATCGACGACGAGTTCGTCCACGCCGTCCTGGCTCTCGGCGAGATCGATCTTCGCCGAGTCGGCCGAGGCGACGTAGCCCCAGACCCGAGGGTCCTTCTCGGCAGACTGCTGGCTGGTGCATCCGGCTGCGGCGAGCAGTGAGAGCAGGCCGGCAACGAGCGCCACCTTCGCGAACGTTCTCTTCATTGTTCGGTTCCTTTCGAGCATAGCCGCAGCTAGGCGGCGGAAGGGGTCGGTGCGGGCGTGCTGGTCGTGGGGCCACTCGGCGCAGCGGGCCTGGACGTCTCGGGCATGCTGGGCTTGAAGCGGCGCAACAGCAGCGAGCTCGTCACGACGCTCACGCTCGAGAACGCCATCGCGGCGCCGGCGACCCACGGGACCTGCGAGAGCAGACCGAGTGCGGCGACCGGGATCAGGATGGTGTTGTAGCCGAGCGCCCACACGAAGTTCTGGCGGATCTTGCGCATGGTCGCGCGGGAGAGCTGGATCGCGGTGACCACGTCGCGCAGGTCGTTCTTGATCAGCACGATGCCGCCGGTCTCCATCGCCACGTCGGTGCCGGCACCCATCGCGATACCCACGTCGGCCTGCGCCAGAGCGGGGGTGTCGTTGATGCCGTCGCCCACCATCGCGGTGACCTTCTCGGCGGCTTGGAGCTTCGAGACCTCGGCGGCCTTGTTCTCCGGCAGGACCTCGGCGAGCACGTGCTCCTCGTCGAGCCCGGCCTCTGAAGCGATGGCGCGCGCGGTGCGGAAGTTGTCGCCGGTGATCATGAACGTCTCGACGTCCATCTTGCCCAGCGCCTCGACCGCCTCGGCCGAGTTCGGCTTGAGCGTGTCGGCCACGGCGATCATGCCGGCGAGCTTCGCGCCGTTCACGCCCACGAGCATGACGGTCTTGCCCTGGTCTTCGAGCGCGCAGATCCGCGGCTCGAAGGCCTCGATGCTGATGCCTTCGCGCGCCATGAGCTTGCGGTTGCCGAACGCCACCCGCATCCCCATGACCGTGCCCTCGACGCCGTGCCCCGGGATCGCCGAGAAGCCCTCGACGTCCGGCAGCTCGATGCCGTCTTGCTTCGCGCGGGCGACGACCGCCTCGGCCAGCGGGTGCTCGGAGTTGCGCTCGAGCGCCGCAGCCATCGTGAAGACTCGCGCCGTGTCGTGGCCCTCGGCAAGCTCGATGTCGGTCACCTCAGGGGTGCCGTGCGTGAGCGTGCCGGTCTTGTCGAAGACGATCGCCGAGATCTTGTACGCGTTCTCGAGTGCCTCGCCGTTCTTGATGAGGATGCCGTAGCTCGCGCCCTTGCCGGTCCCGACCATGATGGCGGTCGGAGTGGCGAGGCCGAGCGCGCACGGGCACGCGATGACCACGACGGCGATGCCAGCCAGAAGCGCGGCGATCCACCAGCCGTTGGTCGAAGCGGCCATCAGGATGGGCTCGAGGATGAGCCCCGCGGCCATCGGGTCGGGCTGCGCGCCGAAGATCGCCGGACCGGCGAATCCCCAGAACAGGAACGTCGCGAGCGAGGCGATCAGCACGAACGGGACGAACACGGCGCTGATGCGATCGGCGAAGCGCTGCACCGGGGCCTTGGAGCCCTGCGCGTCCTCGACGAGGCGCACGATCTGAGCGAGCGCCGTGTCCGCGCCGACCTTGGTCGCGCGGAACTTGAAGCTGCCCAGCTTGTTCATCGTCGCACCGATGACGGTGTCGCCCGCGGTCTTCTCGACCGGGATCGACTCGCCGGTGAGCATCGACTCGTCCACCGCCGAGGAGCCCTCGATCAGCACGCCGTCGACCGGGACCTTCTCGCCGGGACGGACCACGACGAGGTCGCCCACGACAACCTGCTCGACCGGGATGTCGGACTCTTCCCCGCCGCGCACCACGCGTGCGGTCTTGGCTGCCAGGCCCATGAGCGCCTTGATCGAGTCGCTCGTGCGGCCCTTTGCGCGCGCCTCGAGCAACTTGCCCAGAAGCACGAAGGTGATGAGCAGCGCGCTCGTCTCGTAGAAGACCGGCTCCATCTCGAGCGCCGGAACGAACGTCGCCGCCACGCTGTAGAAGTACGCCGCCGAGGTGCCGATGGCGATGAGCGTGTCCATGTTGCCGGTGCGCTGCTTCAACGCGCCCCACGCGCCCTTGTAGAAGCGCGCGCCTGCGATGAACTGCACCGGGGTGGCGAGCAGGAACATGATGTACTTGCCGACCTGCATCGGGTCCCACGCGCCGCCCACGGTCTTGGCGAGCCACTCGGCGATCGCCAGCGGGATCGCGTCCATGAACGGAGGAACCATCGCGATGAGCAGCAGCGGGATGGAGATGGCCACCGAGAAGATGAACATGCGCTTCTCGGCAGCGTATGCCTTCTCCTGCGCCTCGCGCTGGAGGTCGGCACCGCTCGTACCGCTCGCGACCCCGTCTACCTTGACGGTGGCACCGTAGCCGGCGCTCTGAACGGCCTTGATGATCTCGTCGATGCCCACCACGGCCGGGTCGAACTCGACCGTGCCGGTCTCTATGGCCAGGTTGACCGAGGCGCTCTGCACGCCTGGGAGCTTGTTCAGCACCTTCTCGATCAGCCCGGAGCAGCTCGCGCAGTGCATGCCTGTCAGAACGAGCGTCACCTTGCCGGCCTGAGCGGCGGGCGCTGCGGCCTCAAGCGGCATCGCGGTGTAGCCGAGCTTCTCGACGATCTCGACGATCTTGTCGTCGGTGATGATTGCGGGGTCGTACGTCGTTGCGAGCCGCTCCGTGGCGAGGTTCACCGCGCTCGAAGTGACGCCCGGCGTCTTGGCGAGCGTCTTCTCGATGACCGCCACGCACGACGCGCACGTCATGCCCCCGACCGCGAACGACGCGTCGGAGAGCTCGTCGCCCTCGGGCACCGGTTCAGGGTCGGGCACCGACTCCAGCCGAACGATCTCGGCTTCCTCGGCGGCCATGTGGTCGGGGTCCATGTCGTGCCCGGCGTGATCCATGTTCTGCATGTCGTGCATCGGTGCGGGAGCGGCGACCTCGACCGTCAGCGGCTTCCCCATCGATGACGAACGGATCGCCCGGCGTGAAGCCCGATTCGATCACTGCACCGACGAGATCGTCGATTTCGACGTCGTGCTCGAGCCCCACGACGACGAGTCCTGCTTCGGCGTTCGCCTCTACCGACACGACGCCGTCTATCTTGCCGGCGTTCATCGCAACGAGCTTCTCGCAGGCGCCGCAGTGCATTCCCTGCACGCGGAGCCGCAGCTCGCTATGTGTGGCCTGCGTTGTCATGTCGTCTTCCTGTCTACTCCACGACTATCTTGCCGAAAACCATCTCCATGCCACACGAGAAGGAGTAGTCACCCTTCTGGAGTGCGGGCAGCTTGACGGTCTTGGCACCGCTTGTGAGGTCTTCGGAGAAGTCGAGGTCCTTGCTCATGACCTGCCCCGTGCAGCCACTGCTCTGCCCGAAGGTGATCTCGGCCGGAATGCCGGCAGCGAGCTTGATGACGTTGGGCTGGTAGTAGCCCTTGGACAGGTCGACCGAGATGGTCTGGACGTTGCCGCTGACGGCGGCCGCACCTTCGACCGGATCGCCGGTGACACCGCCTGCAGTGGGAGCGGTCGAGCCGCAGCAAGCGCAGCCGGCGCCGCCGGACGCTGGCGGGCGCGCCGCCGACTCCCGTGCCGGCAACCGTGGCCGATCCTGCGGCGTCGGCGGTCGCGCTACCGCTGCGCGCGGCGGCGAACTGGTACGCGCCGAAGAAGGCGCCGATGACGAGCACGGCGATCACGATGAAACGTGCGGATCCGCCGGTCTTGGGTGTTGTGTCTGTGGTCATGGTGAGTTGTCTCCTCTTTGTGTTGGTCACTAGGTGAACATACCGCCGAGAGCGAGCCCTGCTATGAGGGCCGCGGCGACAGCAGCGACTATGAGCGCCATCTCTATGGGGCTGAAGCCGAACAGGCCGGCCGGAGCGCTGGATTCCGCGCCCGAGCGGGCCGCCTCGGCGATGCGCTTGTCGCGCCGCCCGGCTACCCAAAGCGCTCCGCCCGCGCCGGCGACGCCAAGCAGCAGCCACGGCAAAGGCCTCGGGCCCTGCGCGGTGCCGGCCGTGCCCACAAGCAGCTGACCCTGCATCATGCTCATGCCGCACGTCAGCGTGTAGGCACCCGCCTTCGTCGCCGGCACGTCGACCGCGGTCACGGCGTTGGGCGCGAGGTCGGCAAGGATGTTGAGCTGCGGCAGGAAGATCTGGTCCGAGCACGCGACATCTTCCTTGCGATCGACCACGAGGCGTACGGGCTTGTCGGCGGGGATCTGCACGACCTGCGGCACGAACTGCGTGTTCTCGATCGTTATCGGGACCTCGACGACCCCGTCGGCGGCCGTCGTGTAGGTCGGCTGAGCCGTCGGCGCGCCCAGAAGCGCGGTCTTGACGGTCGTGAAGGTGACCGGCGCGCCGGTGGCGACGAGGCCGCGGTTGATGAAGACCAGTCCGAACAGGATGACGCCGACGGCGAGCACCGACATCATCCGCTGCTTCCACACGCGCGGGATCATCGAGCCGGCGGTGCCGAACGCCACCATGAGCGGCGCGGTGCCCAGGCCGAACGCGGCCATGCCCACAGCACCGGTCAGGGCGCTTCCGCTCGCCGCGGCGGCAACCTGCGCAGCCATCAGCGGGCCGCACGGCAGCAGGCCGGTCATGAGTCCGAAGGTGATCGGCGTGGCGAGCGTGCTCGTGCCATGCTCGGCGTCGGCAGTCGACTTGCGCCGCAGCTTCACGATCGCGTCGAGCAGGAACTTGGGCGGGCGCGGGGTGAGCCGGGCGGCCCACGGCACCTTGCCGGTCATTCCCAGTCCGAGCACGATCATGAACGCGCCGGCCACGTAGTAGACGTAGGGCCGGGCAGCGTCGAGATTCAGAAACGCGCCCACCGCTCCAAGCAGTAGGCCGACCATCATGTAGCTAAGGATCTTGGCGCCCTGGTAGGCGGCGTTCGGAACCATCTTGCGATACCACGGGCCGTCTTCCTCGCCCTTGACCGCGTAGGTCAGTACAAGGGGACCGCACATGGACACGCAGTGCAGGCTCGTGCCAAGCCCCAGGACGAACATGGATACGATGAATGCTTGCAACGTGAAGACGCTCCTCGAAGACTAGTCGGGCTCGCGGACGCAATCAGAAGCGCGCGCGACGACAGGTCCACCGCTCAGGCATGCCGGGGCGCGCCTGAAGGCAGGTGGATACGAGGAGCAGATCAGACTCTGAAGCGCACTCCCAGTGGGGACTCGGGAGGCGGAGGCGGTGCAGCATCCACGATGAGCACCGGACGAGCGACCATCTGCGGCCGGAAGAGCACGATGGCGGCCGCGATGAAGGAGAAGAGACTAAGAAGCAGCGTCTGAAGCCCGGACGGGACCACGCCCGTCGGAGCGTCGGAGACCGTCCACGCGCCGCCACAGTCCGAGAAGAACCCGGCAGTGTCACCAGCGTGCATGAACCCCATGTAGCTGCCCATCTGCATCTGGCAGCCCACCATGCGGCACGTCGGCACGACGACAGTCACGAACGCGATGATGATCGCGGTCGCGATGAGCGCCTTGCGGTTGTTGCGCAGCTGGTTCATTCACTCCCCGAGAAACGTGTCGGACGGGCCTTTCTGTGCAAGTACCGTGCCCAAACAGCGCCCACCGGTGCCGCCTGCTTTGAGCTGCCCAGACCCCCGACGAGCCTACTTGAGGTCGACCGCGCAGCCTGCCGCGGCAGCCCCGTCTGCGACCCGCTCCTTCAGGTACGTCGCAGGCTTCTCGGCGAGCCCCAGCAACCCTGCGCGAGCCGCCAGCTGTGCGGGCGTGCCGTCGCCAGCCAGGTAGCCGTTGACCTTGGCCGCGGCTGCGCTGTCTCGGAAGGCCTGCTCGCTGGCACCGAACATCGCCTTGAACTCGCGCGCCAGCGTGGGGTCTTGCCTCAGGTAGTACTTCTGGTGGTAGTCCTCGGCGGGATAGAAGCGCGACAGCGGCTCGATACGCGTGGCGACGCTCTTGCCACTGGCCGCCTCGTAGCGCCGGGCGCTCTCGCGAGCCGTGGCGAGCTGCGCATCGGCAGTCGTGAGTACCACCGAGGAGTACTGGTTGGTGTAGGGCCGTCCGGACGGGTCGTGAGCCTTCCAGAACACGTCGAGCAACTCACCGTACGAGACAACCTCAGGGTCGTAGAGCACCTCGACAGACTCGACGTGATCGCCGATCGCTTCGTAGGTGGGCGACTGCTTCGCGCCACCGGCATAGCCGACTCTCGTGCGCCACACCCCGTCGACGGCCCCGAACCGGGCGTCAGAGCCCCAGAATCAACCGAGGCCGAATACGGCGGTCTGCAGCCCGGCGGGTGCCTGGGTGTCCAGTTCGGGCCGCGGGCGCGTTGCCGGGGCGGCCGCACCGCCTGCGGTCGGCGTGGACTCGACGCCCGCGCAGCCGCCGGCCCCGGCAAGCGAGGACAGCAGCGCGGCGAGGACGAGCGAGGTCAGCAGGACTCTTCGCATCCCGTTTACTCGGCAGGCTCGAAGGTGATCGAGACCGAGTTGATGCAGTAGCGCAGGCCGGTGGGCTGCGGACCGTCTGTGAAGACGTGGCCGAGATGTCCGTCGCACACTGCGCACCGGACCTCGGTGCGAGCCATGCCGAAGCTGGCGTCGCGGTGCTCGGTGACGGCGTCAGGCTCGATGGGCTCGTAGAAGCTCGGCCAGCCGCAGCCGGAATGGAACTTGGCCGCCGAGGAGAAGAGCTCGGCGCCGCACCCCGCGCAGCGGAACAGCGCCGGCCTCGGCGGTGTCGGTGAGCGCGCCCGAGAACGCCGGCTCGGTACCGGCGCGCCGCAACACGCGGAACTGTTCGGGGTCGAGCAGGGCTCGCCACTCGTCGTCGGTCTTCACGATCTTCTCGCGCGTCATCGAAAGTCTCCCTCGCGATGGTGGGTGTTATCGGCAGTGCGCCAGAAGGTACTTCCCCGCCGCATCGCTCAGGCCGAGCACCGGAAGGTCGCGCTCGACACGCGCGCAGGGGCTTCCGTACACATGCGCGTTGGCACGCATGGCCGCGGGGCTGTCGACCAGGTCCTGGTCGCTGGGGTACATCTCGCGAAACTCGGACATGATCTGCCGGCTGTTTCGCAGGTAGTACTTCTGGTGGTACTCCTCGGCGGGCCAGAAACGCGTCAGCGGCTCGATGCGCGTGGCGAGCGTGCGGCGGTACAGGTCGGCCACGCGCTCGCCGCTCTCGCGGGCGATCGCGAGCTGCTCGTCGTCGTGTACGAGCACGAGCGACGCGTACTGGTCCTTGTGCGCCGGGCGGGTGGCGTCGTGGCTTTGCCAGAACAGCTCGAGCAGGTCCTCGTAGCTCACCACCGATGGGTCGAAGTCCACTTGGAAGCACTCTGTGTGGTCGCCCATGCGATGGTAGGTGGGATTCTCCATAGCGCCGCCGGCGTAGCCCACCCGCGTGCGCCAGACCCCATCGACGAGCCCGAACCGGGCATCGGGAGTCCAGAATCAACCGTTGGCGAAGGTCGCCGTCAGCAGCGCCTCGGGTATCTGAAGGTCGAGAGGCGGGACGAGCCGGGCGACGGAAGCCAGCGGCGTTCTCGTCGGCTGGGTTTGCCGCGCTTGTGACTGCTGAGATCCGAACAGGCCGAACATGCGTTGCACCTCCTGGGTTGCGATACCCACGAAGTGCAAGGCGTGTGCCGCCTGTGCGCCGCTCGCTACTTCCGGCGGCTCTACCGCTCCTGGCCGTGGCCTACGACTCGAGTTCCTTCACCAACTGCTCGAGGAAGAGGCCGGCGTCGGTGACCACGCCGATGGTCTGCCACGAGCCGCGGTCCGCGAGCTTGGTCACCACCGCCGGGTTGATGTCGACACACACCGTGGTCACGCTCGCGGGCAACATGTTGCCGGTGGCGATGGAGTGCAGCATCGTCGAGAGCATCAAGCACGAGCCTGCCTGCTGCGCGTACGCGCGCATCTCACGCTGCGCGACCATCACGTCGGTGATGACATCGGGCAGCGGCCCGTCGTCGCGGATCGAGCCCGCGAGAACGTACGGCGTGCCGGTCTTCACGAGCGTGTACATCAGCCCGTTGGTGATGTCGCCGGCCTCGACGGCCGCCGCGATCGAGCCGTGGCCGCGCACCACGTTGATGGCGCGCAGATGGTGCTGGTGACCGCCGGCAGCAGGTACGCCCTCGGCAAGCGAGACGCCCAGCGACGTGCCGAACATCGCGGCCTCGATGTCGTGCACCGCGACCGCATTGCCGCCGAACAGCACGCTCACGTACCCCATCTCGACGAGCCGCGCGATGTACTCGCGCGCCCCGGTGTGCACCACCGCCGGGCCTACGACCGCGATGACTTCCTTGCCCGCGGCGCGCGTGTCGCGCATCATGCGCGCGATCTCGGCAACCACCTGCGCCTTGGGCTTCTCGGAGGAGACCGCACTCGACATGAACTCGAAGCACTGGCTCTCGCGAGGTCGCTCCTGCGGGTGCACGCGGATGCCGCTGTGGCCGACCACGTACAGCTCGCCCTCGCGCGCGTCGGCCATCGGGATCGCCTCGGCGATGCACGCCTGCGGGTCGACGCGCACGCCCAGGTCCATCTCGGGATTGGCGACGCGGACCCACGTGCCGGAGATGCGGACGTCGGTCTCGAGGTTGGTGGTCGAGTAGAAGCCGTCGGGGAACACGCCGTCGCGCGGGGCCGCGTCGAACGCAGCGTCAGAGGGCTGGCAGGCGACCGCGCCGTGTTCCTGGACCGCGAGCAGGATCTCCTCGAGCAGGTCGCGCGTCTCGGCGCGCACCCGAAGCACCGCCACCGAGACGTCCTCGTTGGTGCGGCCCACCTCGAACGAGAGCGACTCGAACTCGCCGCCCCGGGCGATGATGTGGTCCATGACCTGCGACATGATGCCCGAGTCGATCAGGTGCCCCTCGATGCGTACGTCCTCGAAGACGTCGTGATGCATGGAATCCTCCTGCAGCCGAATACGCGGCGCTTGAGCGCACGCCAAAGAGAGTATCGCGCAAAGGAGGAGGGTGCGGCGTGCGATTCGGCCTAGTAGTGGCCGTGAGCGCCGGAGTCGCCGAGCAAACACGCATCGAGGGTGCCGTCGTCGTCGAAGGTGTACGCGCCCTCGGCGACCGTGGGGTTGTTGACGTCGGCTGGACCGTCCCCTGCCGGGCAGGTCGGCGGACGGCCGATGAAGTTCTCGACCTTGAGCGGATGGGCGGCGTTCACGACACCGGCCAAGGTGGACAGGTCGGTGTCGTTGTGCGCCGCACTCCAGATGTGGATGGCGCCCTCGAGTTCCCGCTGGTTGGCGAAACACGTCCGTGTGGCCGCCATGTACGACGATTGCACGAAGACGGGAATCGCGATCGCAACAAGGATACCGATGATCATGACGACGACCATCAGCTCGATGAGTGTGAAGCCTGCATCTGTGCGAGCGCGCGCTGCGTACACGAGTCGGACTCCAACCATGCCGAAATGAATGTCCTGCACGGGGAGTATCGGCACGTCGGAGGCGCCCGTTGAGAAATGAACGTGACCGCCGTCACCGTAGTGCGGACCCGATCGCCGCGCCGCAGGCGCCTGCCGAGCAGGCTCCCTACGCCTCGGCCATGGCCTTCTTGAGCGCGACGATCTTGTCGCGGTACTCGGGCATCGACGTGCCGAGGATCTGCGTGGCGAGAATCGCGGCGTTCTTCGCGCCGTTGATGGCGACGCACGCGACCGGCACGCCCGTGGGCATCTGCACCATCGACAGCAGCGAGTCCAGCCCGCCCAGGTCGCTCGTCTTCATCGGCACGGTGATGACGGGCAGCGGCGTGAACGCGGCCACGACTCCGCCCAGGTGCGCGGCCTTGCCCGCGGCGGCGACGATCACCTTGAGGCCGCGGTCGCCTGCGGTCGAGGCCCACTCGTGCACGCGCTCGGGGTTGCGGTGCGCGCTCGCGACGAGCAGCTCGTAGGCGACGCCGAGCTCGTCGAGCTGGTCGGCGCACTGCTGCATGACGTCGAGGTCGGACTTCGAGCCCATGATGATGCCTACGAGCGGGGTGTCAGCCATCGGTCAGCCTCCTGCGGTGTCGTCGGGCGCCGACCGATCGGCGTCCGGGTCCTGCGAGACGGGCGTGTCAGAAAGTGTAGCGGGTTGGCGCCGCAGCGCGAGAGCGGTGCCCGCGAGCGCCGCGAGACCGAGGGGAGTGATCACGGCCAGCGAGTGTTCACGCCGAGCAGCGATCTCGCGGCAACTCCGCGGGCAGCGTGAGATCCGCGCACAGTGACAGCTCCGAAGGCCCAAGCGCCCGACGCAGGACGCCGCCGAGAGCGGCACGAGCCACAGCCGAGCGAACGCCGGTGCGGCTCGTCACCGCGCGTAGCCGCGACGAGCCATGCCACCGCGGCACAACCGCGGCAGCAGAGCGGCCATGCGACAGCGCGACCGTGCCCCGCGCATCCAGTCCGCCGGGCATGCGGACCGCGACCACGCGCAACACGACGCCGGGCGACGCCGACCTGCGACAGCCGGCAGCGGCCGCGAACACCACGGCGAGCAGACGCATCTCCCGCAGCGGCCGTCCCTCCCAGCCAAGGAAGCCCAGCCCGTCGCGCGGCGCTCGGTGCTCGGAGCCCGTCGCCGTCGGGTGCGTCGCCCGAGAAGCCGGCGTCGCGGATGCGCGCAAGCGAACGGTCGACGCAATCCACGCGCCCGCGAGCGCGCCCAGCGCGACTCCCGAGCGTCACGTGGACGTCCAGCACCGGTCAGACCGAGGCGAGTCCCAGCGAAGCCCAACCGCCGAGACGAGCAGCGCCCACGAGAGCACTGGATAAGCACGCCCGCGAGCGCCAGCGTAGAGGCGGCCCTGGGCGCGGCGAAACGGATGAGCGCCGCGACCAGCAGCGCGACGAGCCGCGAACTCGCAGCACCGCGACCGCGATGACGACGGCCTGGCATCATCGACGGCCCGACTCGCCTCGTGCCGGTGCCCTGATCGTCACCTGCTGACGCACCTCGAGACGCGGCCCACTGCACCGCAGCCGCCGCCGAACGCCAGCCACAGCGCCGTGCGGCGCTCGCTCGCGGGCAGGTAGCGGTCGAAGAAGCGGCTCATCGCGCTACCGCGGTCCGCCGGCGAGCGGCGTGGACTCGGCGGTCTCGGTGTCGGCGACCGCGCCGGCGACGGGGTGCGGCGGCGCACGAGTCGCCGTCGCCGAAGAGCAGCTCGCCGCTCGTCGCCGGAGAGCGCGTTTCGCGCCTGGTCGCGCAGGTTGTTCACCGAGATGAAGAACTCGCGCATCATCGCGACGAGCAGGTAGCGGCCCTTCTCGGTGAGGACGAGCTCCTCGGAGTTGTCGATCGAGAAGGCCCCCGCCGAGCGCATGAACGCCATCTCGATGGGCAGGCCGTGCTCGATGGTCACTCCGAAGTCCGCCTCGAACTTGCGCTTGTCGAGCGACATCCCGAACAGCGCCATCAGGAACCGGTAGCGCATCAGGTCGTGGCGCCCGAACGTGCGGCCCTGCGTCACGCCGGTGAGGCCAGCGTCGATGCGCTCGCCGTACTCCTGCGAGCGAGAAGGTGTTCACGAGGATCTGGCCGTCGAGGAAGGAGAAGGCCCCGCTGCCGATGCCCACGTACTCCTCGTAGTCGACGATGTACTCGTCGATCATGCCGCCGCCGGTGCGCGAGAACGTCCACGCGCTCGCGGGCGTGAACTTCTCGGACAGGCCCTCGACGATCGTGTGGTAGTAGCGCGCCTCGCGGTGGTAGTCCACCGCGCCCACGGTGCGCTTGAGCGACTCGGCGACCGCGGGCGAGGCCATGAGCGGGTAGAACGTGGTCTGGTTCGCGCCGGTGCTCTTGATGAGCTCGATGTCGCGGGCGAGCGCCTCGGCGGTCTGGCTGGGGAAGTTGAAGATCATGTCGACGTTGATCGAGTGGAAGGCGCCCTCGACCGCGCGCAGCCGCTCGAGGATCGCTTCCGCCGAGCCGTACTTGTCGTAGCGGTCCATCTGCTTGAGCAGCCCGTCGTCGAAGCTCTGCACGCCCACGCTGAAGCGGTCGACGCGGCCCTGCAGCGGCTCGATCCACTGCGGGTAGAGGTGGTTGGGGTTGGTCTCCGAGGAGACCTCCTTGATCGAGAAGAGCTCCTTGGCCAGATCGATCGTGGCGACGAGCTCGCCGATGTCGACGGTGGGCGTGCCGCCGCCCACGTACATCGACTCGAAGTCGTAGCCCAGCTCGGCCACCATGCGCATCTCGGCGCGCAGCTGCTTGAAGTACGCGGTCGCGCGCTCCTGGTTGAACGGGAAGCGGTTGAACGAGCAGTACGGGCACAGCCGCTCGCAGAACGGCACGTGCACGTAGAGCAGGTACTCGCTTGCCCTCGGCCGGAGCGGGCAGCGAGACGATCGAGGTGTCGTCGAGCGAGAGCTGGCGCGAGATCGCGCCGCGCATGACGCTGGTGAGAAGCCGCTCCGAGAGCATGCTGCCGCCTCTACGCTTCGGCTCGGGGCTGCAGAGCGCGCGCTGGCCGATGTCGCGCCGGCAGAACGCGCCCTCGAACTCGATGCGGTCGACCGCCGCGTACGGCGTTCGCGATCGCGGTCTCGAAGTCGGGCGCGGTCGCGGTCACGTTGAGCACGCGCCCGCCGGCGGTGACGAGCGTCGCCGTCGACGACCTTGGTGCCCGCGTGGTAGACGGTCACGCCGGCGATCTCCTCGGCGCCGAGTCGATGCCCGTGATCGGCTTGCCGGTCTCGTAGTCGCCGGGGTAGCCGGCGCTCGCGAGCACCACCGAGACCGCCACGTGGCTCGACCACGACAGCTCGATCTCGTCGAGCCGGCCCTCGGCGCACGCGAGCAGCACCTCGGCGAGGTCGGTCTGCAGCCGAGGGAGCACGACCTGGGTCTCCGGGATCGCCGAAGCGCGCGTTGAACTCGAGCAGCTTGGGGCCCTCGTCGGTCAGGATGAAGCCGCCGTAGAGCACGCCGCGGTAGTCGATGCCCTCGTCGGCGAGCGCGTCGGCCGCCATCCACATGATCTCGACCATCCGCGCGTACTCGGCGCGCGGTGACGAGCGGGACCGGCGAGTAGACACCCATGCCGCCGGTGTTGGGACCGGTGTCGCCGTCGCCCACGCGCTTGTGGTCCTGCGCCGGCGCCATCGGCACCATCGGTGCGACCGTCGACGAACGCGAGCAGCGAGCACTCCGGGCCGGCGAGGAACTCCTCGACGAGCACCGTCGCGCCCGCGTCGCCGAAGCGGCCGTCGAAGCACTCGTCGACCGCAGCCTTCGCGGTGCCGAGGTCCATCGCGACGGTCACGCCCTTGCCGGCCGCCAGGCCGTCGGCCTTGATGACGACGGGCGCGCCGAACTCGTCGATCGCGGCGTAGGCGGCCTCGCGCTCGCTCGGCGGTGAACGTCTGCGAGCGCCCCGCCGGGATCTCGTGGCGGGCCATGAGCGCCTTCGAGAACGCCTTGCTGCCCTCGACGCGCGCCCCGGAGGCGCCCGGCCCGAACGCCGGGATGCCGGCTGCCCGCACCGCGTCGGCCACGCCGGCCACGAGCGGCGCCTCGGGGCCGATCACGACGAGGTCGATCGCCGGTGTCGCGCGCGAAGGCGGCGACCGCGGCCGGGTCCTCGATCGGCGAGCGTCGACGGCGACGGTGTCGCGCTCGAGCGCGGTGCCGCCGTTGCCGGGAGCGGCGAGGATAGCGTCGACGAGCGGCGACGCGGCGAGCGACTTCACGAGCGCGTGCTCGCGGCCGCCGGAGCCGAGAACGAGGATGCGCATGCCCATGGCGAGAACCTTCCATCGGAAGCGGGGGTACGCCCGCATTGTAGCCGAGGGGTGCCCTGTCGATGATTCCCGAGAAGCCCCCGACCACCCCATGCGCGCCGAACGGGTACCTACCTGCCATGAACACCGCCCCCGACATGGCACTTTCCGACAACGCGCGCGCACTCGCGAGGGCGCTCATCACGCGGGGTACGACGCCATCGTGGTGGGAGGAGCGGTGCGCGACACGCTGATGGGTCGGGCGATCACCGACGTCGATCTGGTCACCGATGCCGAGCCGGGGAGGTGCGCGTCTCGCGCCGGCGCTGAGTGGGCGCGCAGCACGTACGCGGTGGGCGAGCGCTACGGCACGCTTGGCGTGGTGCTCGCCGAGGGATGCGAGTCGAGGTGTCGCGCTACCGCGAGCAGGCAGTCGAGCGCGGCACGATGCCGAGCGCTTGCGGCGGACGCCGAGCGCGCGACTTCACGGTCGACGCGATGGGGTCGGAAGCGCATCGGCGCGAGCTGCTTGAAGTACGCCGTCGCGCGCTCCTGGTTGAACGGGAAGCGGTTGAACGAGCAGTAGGGGCACAGCCGCTCGCAGAACGGCACGTGCACGTAGAGCAGGTACTCCTTGCCCTCGGCCGGAGCCGGCAGAGAGACGATCGAGGTGTCGTCGAGCGAGAGCTGGCGCGAGATCGCGCCGCGCATCACGCTGGTGAGAAGCCGCTCCGAGAGCATGCTGCCGCCTCTACGCTTCGGCTCGGGGCTGCGAGCGCCCGCTGGCCGATGTCGCGCCGGCAAAACGCGCCCTCGAACTCGATGCGGTCGACCGCCGCGTAGGCGTTCGCGATCGCGGTCTCGAAGTCGGGTGCGGTCGCGGTCACGTTGAGCACGCGCCCGCCAGCGGTGACGAGCGTGCCGTCCACGACCTTCGTGCCCGCGTGGTACACGGTCACGCCGGGAATCTCTTGCGCCGAGTCGATGCCCGAGATGGGCTTGCCGGTCTCGTAGTCGCCGGGGTAGCCGGCGCTCGCCAGCACCACCGAGACGGCCACGTGGCTCGACCACGACAGCTCGATCTCGTCGAGCCGGCCCTCGGCGCACGCGAGCAGCACCTCGGCGAGGTCGGTCTGCAGCCGAGGGAGCACGACCTGGGTCTCCGGGATCGCCGAAGCGCGCGTTGAACTCGAGCAGCTTGGGGCCCTCGTCGGTCAGGACGAAGCCGCCGTAGAGCACGCCTCGGTACTCGATGCCCTCGTCGGCGAGCGCATCGGCCGCCATCCACATGACCTCGACCATCCGCGAGTACTCGGCGCCGGTCACGAGCGGGACCGGCGAGTAGACGCCCATGCCGCCGGTGTTGGGACCCGTGTCGCCGTCGCCCACGCGCTTGTGGTCTTGCGCCGGCGCCATCGGCACCATCGTGCGACCGTCGACGAACGCGAGCAGCGAGCACTCCGGACCCGAGAGGTACTCCTCGACGAGCACCGTCGCGCCCGCATCGCCGAAGCGGCCGTCGAAGCACTCGTCGACGGCGGCCTTCGCGGTGCCGAGGTCCATCGCCACCGTCACGCCCTTGCCGGCCGCCAGGCCGTCGGCCTTGATGACGACCGGCGCGCCGAACTCCTCGATCGCGGCGTAGGCGGCCTCGCGCTCCTCGGCACGAAACGTCTTCGAGCGCCCCGCCGGGATCTCGTGGCGGGCCATGAGCGCCTTCGAGAACTCCTTGCTGCCCTCGACGCGCGCGCCCGATGCGCCCGGTCCGAACGCCGGGATGCCGGCAGCCCGCACCGCATCGGCCACGCCGGCCACGAGCGGGGCCTCGGGGCCGATCACGACGAGGTCGATCCCGGTGTCGCGCGCGTAGGCGGCGACCGCGGCCGGGTCCTCGATCGGCAGCTCGACGGCGACGGTGTCGCGCTCGAGCGCGGTGCCGCCGTTGCCCGGAGCGGTGTGGATAGCGTCGACGAGCGGCGAGGCGGCGAGCGACTTCACGAGCGCGTGCTCGCGGCCGCCCGAGCCGAGCACCAGGATGCGCATGCCCATGGCGAGAACCTTCCATCGGAAGCGGGGGTACGCCCGCATTGTAGCCGAGGGGTGCCCTGCGATGATTCCCGAGAAGCCCCCGCCCACCCCATGCGCGCCGAACGGGTACCTACCTGCCATGAACACCGCCCCCGACATGGCACTTTCCGACAACACCCGCGCACTCGCGAGGGCGCTCCATCACGCCGGGTACGACGCCATCGTGGTGGGAGGCGCTGTCCGCGACACGCTCATGGGCCGACCCGTCACCGACGTCGATCTGGTGACCGACGCCGAACCCGAGCAGGTCCGCCTCCTCGCCCACGGCGCATCGTGGGCGCGCAGCACGTACGCGGTGGGCGAGCGCTACGGCACGCTTGGCGTCGTGCTCGCCGACGGATGCGTGGTCGAGGTGTCGCGCTACCGCGAGCACGCAGTCGAGCGCGGCACGGTGCACGAGCGCTTCGCCGCGGACGCCGAGCACCGCGACTTCACGCGTCGACGCGATCGGCGTCGACCTTGCGCACAACGAGCTTCTCGATCCGGTCAACGGCCGCGCCTACCTGGAGCGCAAGATGCTGCGCGCGCCCGGCAAGCCGCTCAAGCGCTTCGCCGAGGACCCGCTGCGCATCATGCGCGCCGCGCGCCTCGCCGCCGAACTCGACTTCGAGGTCGAGCGCGACACGCGAGCCGCGATGGCCGACTCCGCGGCATACCTCGACAACGTCGCGGTCGAGCGCATCCGCGACGAGCTCACCAAGCTGCTCGTCTCGCCGCACCCTGATATCGGACTCGAACTGCTCCTGCACTCCGGCGCGCTCGACGTCGTGCTACCCGAGATCGCCGCGCTCGACGGCGTCGAGCAGCCCACCTTCCACGACCTCGACGCCTTCGCCCACACCGTCCAGACGGTGAGCAACATCGAGCCGACCCCCGTGCTGCGCTGGGCCGCGCTCCTGCACGACGCCGGCAAGGGCCCCACCCGCACGGTGGAGGCCGACGGGCGCATCCGCTTCTTCGGCCACGCGAAGGCAGGGGCGCTCATCGCCGAGTCGGTCTGCCGCCGGATGCGCCTCTCGAAGGCCGACACCGCCGCGATCGTCCACCTCGTGCAGGAGCACATGCGCCTGGGCGAGCTCGACCCCGACAACCCCAAGGCGGTCGACCGCGCGGTGCGCAAGCTCGACGCTCGGCAGAGGGGCGCCGAGGATGAGCACCCGCTCGTCTCCGCCGAGCAGGTGCTCGAACTCACGATGGCCGATTTCGAGGCGACCGCTCACCGCGATGAGGCCGAGCCGGTGCGACAACGCCTGGCCGAGGCGATCGCCGCTTCTCGGCAGCGGGGCACGGAGACCCCGGTGACCTCGCCGGTCTCAGGTGAAGAAATCATGGAAACCCTTAACATTTCTGAGGGGGAAGGGGTAGGATTAGCCAAGAAGGCCATCGAGGCCGCCATCTTGAACGGGACGCTCAACGTAGACGATAGAGCAGGAGCACTAGACGTGGCCCGCAACGCACTCTCGCAGCGACTTCGGGGGGAGTCGACCTAAGATGCCAAGATGGGTGGGTACCGCGATCGCCGTAGCCATGTGGCCGGTCGCCATGATGCTTGGGGTCCTGTTCGTGTCGAACCCCATCCTCGCTCTCTACGACAGCGGAGCTCTTGGCGCATCACCGATCGCGCCGATGACCTACATCAGCATCGGTGCGCTCGCGTTGTCTGTCGTGCTGTGCTTCGCGCTCGGAGCCATCTTCAATTCGATCAACAGGCGGTAGCAGCGCTACTGCCCGTCGAAGGCGCGCTGCATCTGGTCGATGTCGAGCTTGATCTGGCCGAGCATGACCACGGTCGCTCGCTTGGCCGCCTCTGTGTCGGACGAGCTGAGCAGTGCGTACATCTCCTCGGGCACGATCTGCCACGACAGCGCCGAACTTGTCCGTGAGCCAGCCGCACTGCACCGGTTCGCCCTCGGCGGTGAGCTTCGTCCCAGATCTCGTCGACCTCGTCTTGAGTCGCGCAGTTCGCCACGAACGAGATCGACTCATTGAAGGTGAAGAGCGGACCGCCGTTGAGCGCTGTGAACTCCTCGCCGTCGAGGCGAAACCGCACCGTCTGCACGCCGCCGGGCGGCGGGCCGGAAGGGGCTTCGGACCTGGACGTGCGTGACGCCGAGAATCTCGGAGTCTTCGGGAAGACCGAGACAGTAGAACTCGGCCGCATCCATCGCCTGATCGTCGAACCACAGGAACGGACTGATCCTGGGCATGGGGCTTCCTTTCGCGCAATGTAGGGGGAGTATACCCACTCAGCGAGAAAGGGGAGCCGTCGGGCTCAGCGCTCGTGGACGAAGAACTCGACCGTGCAGTCGAGCACCTGCAGCAGCTCGAGCATCGAGTCGATCGACTTGTTGTAGTTGGTCTGATCGAGCAAGCGGTATAGCTGGCTCGCCGAGGTCCGAAGACGCCGAGTCACCTCACGCTTCGAAAGACCACTTGCCTCGAGACGCTTCTGCGCCTCAACCGATAGTTGGTAGAGCATGAGATCGCGCATGAAGTCGGGGTCCCTGTTGTAGTCGAGGAAGGCGTCGAGGTGCATGGATCCCTCTGCGCCGGACTTGAGCGTGTAGGTGACGCCCTCCATACCGATCTCGGGATCGACGTAGACATCGGCCACCGGGTCCTCGGGCGTCGGCATCGGATCGCACTTGGCGTACGGCAGTGAGTAGCTCGCCTGTACGTGACGGGGCTCGTGGTCGCCGACCCACGTAATGGAGACGTAGCCACCTCGACGAATCTTGGTCACGTTAGATGTTACCTCCGGAGGTAACACATCGCAGCGATACGTTCGCCGAGGGTAGGGTGGCTCGCCTACTACGGCATTGCCTGCTTCTTCCGACGGGGTATCGACATCGATCTCCTGCGCGCTTGACGTTCGCATCCCCTAGGTCTATATACTGAGTATGTAGATACTCGGTGTATAGGTCTGGAGCAGTGTAGATGAGCGTGAAGCATGGGCTGCTGGCGGTTCTGAACAGACGCTCGATGCACGGCTACGAGCTGCGCAAGGAGCTCGTCGACGGGCTCGGCCCCGAGTGGAACGTGAACTACGGCCAGGTCTACTCGACACTCGAGCGGTTGGTGCGCGACGGCCTGTGCGTGCAGTCCGAGACGGTCTCGGTGGTCGACGCCCCCGACCGCAAGCTCTACACGGTGACCCCTGCGGGGAGGGCGGAGCTGCAGGAACTGGTTCCTGACGCCTACCGACGGCGCCGAGGCCGGCAGGGACGAGCTGTACGCAAAGATCGCGCTGGGGCTGACCGGGGACGTGGATGTCGTGCAGGTCATCCAGGCGCAGCGCAAGGGGCTGCTGAGGCGAATCGGACTGCTCACGCGGTCTCAAGGAGCAGCTCGACCCCGAACTCGATCTCACGGCCATGCTGCAGGTCGACCTCTCCATCGCCAAGACCGACGCGATCATCCGCTGGCTCGACACCGCAGAGGCCAAGATCCTCAAGGTTGCAGCCAGCACACCGCGCGG
This sequence comes from uncultured Actinomycetes bacterium, assembly GCA_963702525.1. Taxonomy (GTDB): domain Bacteria; phylum Actinomycetota; class Coriobacteriia; order Anaerosomatales; family PHET01; genus CAVPCY01. The sequence continues at coordinate 78,126 of CAVPCY010000025.1, forward strand.
CGTCGCGGGGGGGCGACGCCGCGCGCGACCCAGCTCGCTCGAGTCCGAGCTGGAGCCCGACGCGGTGGAGGCGGAGGAGCGATGAGCGTGCTGCGCGACATCTTCCGGCGCAAGGGCCGCTCGATACTCACGATCACCGGCATCGGCGTGGGCGTGTTCGCGCTCGTGGTGCTCGGCGCGGTGGCGGAGAACATGAGCGTGCTGCTCGGCCAGCAGCGGCAGCTACTACGACAACGTCATCACGGTCGTGGAGTCCAAGAACTCGAACTTCGTGGGGATGTCGCTCGGCTCGCGCCCGCTCGCCAAAGAGATCGTCGACGAGATCCGCGCCTACCCCGGCGTGCGCGAGGTGAGCCCGCAGGTCAACATCCAGATCTCCGACGAGTTCACCGGCATCCCGCCGATGATCCTGGGCGCCGAGGCCGACAGCCCCGACTACGCCGGCTTCGAGCTCGCCGAAGGCCGCCGCGCTCAAGGCCGGCGAGCGCGGCGTCGCGGTTCTCGGCACCGACCTCGCCAAGAAGCGCGGCCTCAAGCTCGGCGACACCACCACGCTGCGCGGCGTGAAGTTCACCGTCGTGGGCATCTACGACCGCACCTACATGACCGTCACCGACTCGGCGGCCTTCGTTCCGCTCGCCGACGCGCAGCAGATCTTCTACCGCCGCCTGCCCGACGCGTTTCGCGGCAACGTGAAGCCCTCCGAGCTCGTGCTGCAGGCCAACGTCTACGGCGATGAGGGTGTCGACCTCGACCGCCTCTCCGAGCGGATGACGCGCGACGTCGAGGGCGTGCTGGCCTCGGGCCCCACGAAGATGCAGGAGGCGCAGGGCCAGATCATCGATCTCATCACCGCGATGCTGTGGAGCATCGGCGTGATCGCGCTCATCGTCGGCACCTTCTCGGTGGTGAACACGATGACGATGGCCGTGGGCGAGCGGACGCGCGAGATCGGCGTGAAGCGCGCGCTGGGTGCCACGCGCCGGCGCATCCGGCGAGACGTGCTCGCCGAGTCGGCGCTGATGGCGGCGCTCGGTGGGGTGGGCGGGCTCGCGGCCGGCGTGCTCGTGGCGCTCGCGCCTCAACTCCGCGACCGTGGCCACCACCGGCACCTCGCTCTTCCTCGTGACGCCGCGGCTCGTGGCCGGAACGCTCGCGTTCGCCGTCGTGCTCGGCATCATCGGAGGGCTTTGGCCCGCGCGTCACGCAGCTCGGCTCGATCCGGCGACAGCACTCATGGCGCGGTAGCGAAGGACGGAGGGGGACCATGGGGATCCTGCGCGACATATTCCGCCGAAAGGGCCGCTCGATACTGACGGTCACCGGCGTGGCCATCGGCGTGTTCGCGCTCGTCGTGCTGGGCTCGGCCTCCGAGAACAACCGCGTCTACATCGACCGGCTCACCGGCTACTACGACGGTGTCATCACGGTCATCGACGACCAGGACACGATCATCCTCGGCATGGGCGCAGGCGAGCAGCCACTGCTGATGGACCTCAAGCCCACGCTCGACGCCTACCCCGGCGTGAAGGAGGCCTTCCCCGTTGCCACGAGCCTGATCGACGAGGACTACTTCTCCGTCATCCCGCCGGTCGTGATCAGCGTCTCGCCCGGCATGTGGACCGACTACCTCGACGCCACCGCCGCCAAGGGCCGCCTCATCGAGGGCACCACGCGCGGCGAGGTGGTGCTCGGCAGCGACCTGGCGGCGGGCCGCAAGCTCGACGTCGGCGACGTCATGACGATCCGGGGCATGCGGTTCACCGTCGCCGGCATCCTCGAGCGCACGTACGTGAACGTCTCGGACTCGGCGGCCTACGTGCCCGCTCGCCGACGCGCAGAAGCTCTTCTGGCTCAACCTGCCCCGGACGTTCCAAGACAGCGTGAAGCCCGAGGAGCTCGCGGTGCAGTACTCGGTGGTGGTCGAAGACGGCGTCGACGGTGACGCGCTCGCCGCCAAGCTCGAGCGTGACTTCGACAGCATCAAGGCGACCGGCCCCACCGAGATGATGGAGACGGCGACCGGCCTCACCGGCCTGCTCTCCGCGGTGGTCTTCGGCATCTCGGCGATCGCGCTCATCGTGTGCACGCTCTCGGTCGTCAACACCATGACGATGTCGGTGGGCGAGCGGACGCGCGAGATCGGCCTCAAGCGTGCGCTCGGTGCCTCGCGCGGGCGCGTCGCGCGCGACGTGCTTGCCGAGTCCGCGCTCATGAGCCTCATCGGCGGGCTGGTGGGCGTGGCGCTCGGCGCCATCGTCGTGACGGCGCGTGAACTCCGCGATCGTCGCGTCCACCGGGACCTCGTCGCTGCTCATGACGTGGCGGCTCGTGTTCCTGGCGCTCGGCCTTTCGGTGGTGCTCGGTCTGATCGGCGGGCTGTGGCCTGCGCGGCACGCGTCGCGGCTCGACCCGGCCACTGCACTCGCCTACGAGTAGGGGGAAGAGATGTCAGCCATATCCGTGCAAGGTGTCGAGCAGCTGTTCCACATGGGCAAGCGCAACGTCGTGCACGCGCTGCGCGGTACCGACCTCGAGGTCGGCGACGGCGAGTTCCTCGCGGTGATGGGGCCGTCGGGCTCGGGCAAGTCCACGCTGCTCAACGTCATCGGCTGCCTGGCGCGGCCCACCGCCGGCCACGTGGTGCTCGACGGGCGCGACGTCACCAAGCTCAAGGACGGCGACCTCGACGAGATCCGAGCGCGCGAGGTGGGCTTCGTCTTCCAGGGCTACAGCCTCATCCCCACGCGCACCGCGCTCGAGAACGTGATGCTCGCCGCCGAGTACGCCGGCGTGCCGCGCGCCGAGCGCAAGACCCGCTCGCTCGAGATCCTCGAGAAGGTGGGGCTCGCCGACCGCGTCGACGCAGCGCGCCGTCCGAGCTCTCCGGCGGCGAGCAGCAGCGGGTGGCTGTCGCCCGAGCGCTCGTCAAGCGCCCGCAGCTCGTGCTCGCCGACGAGCCCACCGGCAACCTCGACTCGGTCACCGCCGAGGAGATCATGGGGCTCGTCAAGGGGCTGCGCACCGACGGCCAGACGGTGGTCATGGTCACGCACGACCCCAAGATGGCCGGCTACGCCGACCGGATCGTGTTCCTGAAGGACGGGCGCGTGGTGGACGAGGAGACGATCCGGACGGCGTCGTAGAGGAGGGGCGAGGTCGTGACGAGCATCCCCCAGCGCCTGCCCACCGCCGGTGGCGACCGCAGTTCACTGGCGCTCGAGCGCGCTGCTCAACCTCGTGCTCGGCTGCCGGCTCACGTTCGACACTCGCCTGGACGCAGACGTGCTCTCGCGTGCGACACGGCTCGTGCTCGACGCCGAGCCCCACCTGGGCTGCCGCCTGCGTGAGAGCCTCGACGACCGCCGAGTGGGAGCGCTGCCAGGCACTCGACGCGCGCGTGCCGTTCTCGGTCGCCGAGACGACCAACCCCCACGACGACGCGGTCGCCTTCCACGACGAGCCCTTCGACGAGACCGGACCGCGTGTCGCGGTGCGGCTGCTGCGCTCGGCGGACGCCGACGACGTCTGCATCCGGCTCGATCACATCGCCGGAGACGGCTGGTCCACCAAGATGCTCGCCTACCTGCTCGCCGAGACCTACTCGCGTGTGCTCGCCAACCCCGACTACGCGCCCGACGCCGAACCTCTCGAACCGCGGCCGGGCCACGCCGACCTCTGGGCGGCGCTCACGCCGGAGCAGCGAGACGCCGCCAAGCAGGGCCCCGGCATGGCGATGCCCCGGTGGCGCAAGCCGGTCTCGGCAGGCCCGGGCAGCGGGCTGGCCGCGCGCGAGCTCACACTCGAGCCGCCGCGGCTGGCGGCCGTTCGCGAGTACGGCCGCGCGCGCGGCGCGACCTCAACGACATGCTCCTGACGGCGCTGCTGCGCTCGCTCGTGCCGATGTTCCCGGCCGGCAAGGACGGGCTGCTCGGCGCGTCGATCTCGGCGGACCTGCGACCGTTCGTGGACGACCCGCGCTTCGAGCGCATCTGCACGCTCGCCTCGCCGATGACGATCGGCGTTGCGCTACGACGCGGCTGACTCCTTCGACGACACCCTCGGCAAGGTCGTCGCGACCACGCGGGCGCACAAGGAGAGCCTGTGGGGAGGGAACCTCTACGGCGGCATGGAGCTCCCGTACCGGATCTCGCGCGGCATCTGGCGCACTTACCGGGGCGTCTTCGGGAAGTCCGGCACGATGCCGCCCGTGGTGATGAACATCGGCGTGTTGGACGAGGGGCGGCTGAGCTTCGGCGGATCACACCGGTGGCCGCGCACATCCTGGGATCCTTCGGACGCACTCCGGGGTTCGGCGTTACCATGAGCACGTATCGCGACACGCTGACCGTGTGGCTCGGCGCGCACCAAGAAGATGTGGACCCGGCGATCAACGAGCGCGTGCTCGCCGGGATGGACGAGGAGCTTGCGGCGGCAGTCGCCTAAGTCCGCACCCGAAGAAAGGGCGTCGTGAGCGCGACTACCCCCACAAGAATCGCCTGCGTCGGCGACAGCATCACGTGGGGGACTGTTCGTGTGGAACCGAAAGCGCAACTCCTACCCCGCACAGCTGCAGGCCATGCTCGGCGACCGGTTCGTCGTGCGCCAACTTCGGAGTGATACGGTCACACGCTGCAAAGTGCCGGGGACCGCCCCTACCGGATCAGCAAGGCCTTCAAGTCGAGCAGCGCCTTCGAGCCCGACGTGGTCCTGCTCATGCTCGGCACGAACGACTCGAAGCCCCCCAACTGGAAGGGTATCGAGCCGTTCTCGGCGGACTATCGCGAGCTGATCGCTCACTACCAGTCGCTCGGATCGGCGCCCGTGGTCTACCCGATGACGCCGCCCGCCCTGTTCGGGATGGGACGCCGCAACAAGGTGCGGTACGGCATGGATGCGGCCGTTGTCGAAGAGATGGGCGAAGCGATCCGCGATATCGCGACGCGAGATGCAGCTCGACGTCATCGACGTCCACGCCGCGACCGTCGACCACCCGGAGGCCTTTCGGTTCGACGGAGTGCACCCCGGCACGGCGGGAGCCACCCTCATCGCGCGCGCCGTGTTCGACGTGATCGCGGGGAGTGAGCGGTGATGGCAATCCCCTAGCGCGTCAGTCGGTACCTGCGGAGGGCTATAACGCGTGCGATATCTATAGCGGCGGCCCCTACATCATCGACGGGATCGCGATGGCGAACCCGGTGACGAGCGAGACCATCCACAGCGCCCACGCGGTGAGGCTGAAGTGGTGGAAGTTGCGCATCAGCTCCGCGCGCTTGAGCAGGAGCACGGTAGTCGCCCACGCCGCGTGCACGAGCATGATCACGATCGCCAGCACCCCGAGCACGCCGTGGATGTTGAGCTCGAACCCGCCCGCGAGCTGGCCCATGAGCGTGGTGCCGATGGTGTCGAAGACAAGGCCGGTCCAGAACAGGGCGACGTGCCATGGCTTGAGCTCGCCGGCGCGGTACTCGGCGAAGACGGCGATCGTGTAGATGACGGCGGCGGCCAGGATCGTGACCACTGCGCCGATGAGGGTGGGGCTCACGGGGTTGCTCCTTTGTGTGAACGGACGAGATGGCTGTAGTAGGTGAGGCTCGCCAAGAACAGGGCCGCGCCGATGGCCGCGTAGGGAACGGCAAGCAGCGGTTTGGGTAGGTCCGAGTGCCGAAGGGTTGCGCCCATCACGATCATCGATGCGCTGATCAGGCAGCCCTTGGGCGACGTGAAGCCGAACACGCACGCGCGTACGGGGCGCCCCAGTATCCGGGCGATGTTGCCCGAGGCCAGCCCGGAGAACAGCGCCCGCGAGGCAATCGCCCCGATGGCGACGCCCAGCGCACCCAGTGCGATCGCCCGCGTGGCGGGCACGGGCAGCAGCCAGCTGGCCGCCCAGGCGAGCAGCATGATGCCGACCGCCGTCCACACGCCACCGGCGATTGCGAGTCGGGCCGAACGCGAGACCGCAGGGGTCAGCTTCGTGGGGCTCATGAACGCACGCCCCCGTCGGCGTCGAGCGCCTCAGCGCGGGTCGCGGTGGGCCACCCGTCGCGCTCGATGTCGGCGAGCACTTCTTGCAACCAGCTCAGCTCGGCGGCAGCGACGCGGATCACCTTCTCGAACACCCGGGCGGGCAGCGCGGGCGCGCGGGTCTCGGCGGCTCGATAGCTCGCCGCCGTGGCGTCGGCGATGACCTCGCGCAGGTGCGCGGCTCGGCGCTCGAGGACCGCCGTCTTGTCGGAGGCGGTGAGGCGGTCCGTGTAGGAAAGCATGCCGAAGACGACGTCGAACTCCGAGTACGAGATTGACTCGATCAGGCTGTCCGCGCAGATGAGGCGGTCGAACTCGGCAAGGCCGGAGGACGTGAGCGAGAAGACCCGGCGCGCCGGCCGGCCACCCTCGGCCCGCTCCTCGACCCGGACGAGCCCGTTGCTCTCCAGTTTGCGCAGGATGTAGTAGACGTGCTTCTCGGACAGCTCGACCCACAGGTCCGAGCGGGACTCGGCAAGCGTGCGCATGATCTCGTGACCGTGCGTTGGCCGCACGGAAAGCCTTCCAAGGACGAAGAGCTCCTTGGCCGAGGCGGTGGGAACGTTCATCGGTGCCTCCACTGCTTGACTCCACTTAGTACGATTCGTACCTTACAATGGGCATCATAGTACGATTCGTACCAATGTGCAAGTGGCGGGATTCGGCACGCGGGTCGGGATCCAAGACCTCGCGGCTCCTGCGCCCCGCTCATGGCCTCCGGAGCCGGTACCGCCCGGTCTTCTTGGTGCCCACCTTCTCGACAAGCCCGGCGGACATGAGCGGATTGATCAGGTCCATCGCGCCCTGCCGAGACACGCCCAGTGCCTCCCAGATCTCTGAGGGCGCCATGCTGCCATGGGTGGTCAGCAACCGCAGCAGGTGTTCCTGCTTTGGGCGGAGCACCAGACGCTCCCCACCGTCAGGGGCGACCGACTGGATGCGGCCCCAGACCTGCTCGAGGGTGCGGCGAAGACCTGCGGCACTGTATTCGAGCCACGCCGAGAGGTCCTCTCCGCTCTCGCGCACCTGGGCGAGCGCAGCGTAGTAGGCCGGCCGGTCGTCCCAGAAGTATTCGTCAACCGAGAAGATGTGGTGCGTGTCGAAGCCGCGCCGGTACAGCTCCCACAGAGCCAGCGCACGTCCGGCCCTGCCGTTGCCGTCGGCGAAGGGGTGGATCGCTTCGAAGCGGTAGTGGATGACGGCCGAGGTCACGACCGGCGGCAGGTCGCCAGACGGGCCATTCCACCATTCGAGCAGCTCGTTCATGAGCCCGGGCACCTGGGCTGGCGGAGGAGGAACGTGGCGTCCGACGATCACGCGAATCGTTCGGTACACGCCCTCGTTGCCCTGGTCCATCACGCCGCGGGCGAGAATACGATGGAGCTCCAACACGTGCCGGGTGACGACTGGCTCATCGGCGCTGTGCTCCTCGACATAGCGCAACCCGGCGAAGTAGTTGAGGACCTCGCGCCGAGAACGCGGGACTGCGGTCGCGGGCGGCTCCCCGTCGGCAAGTGCCCGCACCTCCGCGAGCGTCAGCGGGTTACCCTCGATGGCCGTTGACGCATGCGCATTGCGCGAGCGGCTGTCCTTCTGCAGCGCGGGGATCCACGCAAGTTCGACCGAGGCGTCCTGGATGCGCTGCCGCAGCACGGCGATCTCCTCGACCAAGGAGAGCAGACGCGGACTGATCGTGTAGCTCGGTTCGTACGGCATAAGGTTAGTCAAGCATCTGTCCAGATATCAGTCAAGTTGGCACCCGCCTCGACGGGGCCCACCCCGGGGGCTCAGTTGAGTATCCGTCAAGCGCGGCGGAGTTCACGGCTGGCGGCCCGGGACCACTTCAGACCCAGTGCTCCAGTTGCAGGCCGGGGACTCGCTCGAAGTCCCTCACGTTCGCGGTCACCATCGTCAGCCCGTGGGCGATGCAGGTGGCGGCGAGCCACATGTCGTGCGCTCCGATGAGCGTCCCGCTCGCCTTGAGCTCAGCCCAGGCCTGCGCGTGCGCGCGCGCAACCGCCAAGTCCACCGGCAAGACGGCGAAGCGCTCCAAGACCCCCTCGACGAACGCCGCGCGCTTCGCCCTTTGCTCGGGCCGCTCGGAGCGATGCACGCCGTGCAGAAGCTCGCTCGCCGAGATGACCGAGAGGAACGCCTCTTCGTCGCGGCGTCGAGCTACGTACGGCTCAAGATCGAGTGTCCCGCGCTCGACCTCGACCAGGATGCTCGTGTCGATCAGGACTCCCACTGGTCTCGCACCTCCAGGTGCGCCAGCTCCTCGCGCGCCGCATCGATGTCCGAGGCGAACGAGTCGACATCATCGGCCGACAGCTTGGGCAGCGAGGCCAGAAGCGCCGGCAGCTCGGCGAGCCGACCGCCCAAAAGAACCGGCCTCAGCTCCGCGACAGGCTTGTTGCCTCGGATCAACACGAACGACTCCTTGCGATACGCGACTCGGTTCACGTACTCCGCGAAGTGGCGCGCGACCTCGGTCACAGTCAGAGCGAGAGCCATCTGATCCTCCTCAATCCGAGAATCAGATTACATGATTATCACCCTAGGAGCGACCATCCGATCGTGCCCGCCGATGATCGCAGAGCGAGCTTGCCTGTCCGTGACTGGTGTCTTGCCGTGCCTACTTCTTCGCGAACCACCAGAACGGCTGGATGGCGATGCCTTTGGTGAGCGAGCCGACCGAGCACAAGTCGGACTCCTGGATCACCTTGTCGGTCTCGGCGTCGATGACGCACAGGCTGCCCATCCCGCCCGAGGAGATGAAGACCCGCTTGCCGTCCGCCCGGACGGCGATCTCGTCGGGTCAACCACCCATCTCGATGGGGATCTTCTTGAGCTTCTCGTGCGTCTGGCCGTCGACGACCACGACGCTATCGGCAAGCAGCAGGTAGCACTTGGTGCCGTCGGGGTTGAACGCGAGGTCCTGCGCCGGGTAGGGCAGCTTCTCGATCACCTTGTCGGCGGCCGCATCGATCACCACGACCTCTGCCTCGGGCTTGTAGTTCTCGTACTTCTCGGGGTTCTTCATGATCTCGCTGATATCGGGGATCACGATCTCGCGACTCACGGCGTAGGCGATCTTGCCGTCGGGCCGCCACGAGATCCCCACGCTGTTGCCGAGCGTGGGGATGCGCGCAACGACCTTCATCGTCGCCAGGTCGATCGCATCCACCTCACGAGCGCCTTCGACGATCTCGAACGAGCGCGTCTTCATGATCGTCTTGGGTCGGGCACCGTCATGCCGTGTCCGACATAGGCCTTGGTCCCGTCGAAGTTGACGCGGACCGTGTACGGCCCCTTGCCGACCTTGACCTGCGAGACCTGCTTGTCCGTGGCCGCATCGTAGACCGAGACGTAGTCCTTCTCGGCATGGGCGACCAGGTAGCGAGACCCGTCCGGCAGAAACGCGACGCACGCCGGCCCGTCGGGCACCTTGAGCGTTCGCACGACCTTGCCCGAGGCCACGTCGATGACCTCGATGCGCTCGTGCGAGGGCGCCACCGCGTAGAGCTCCGACCCGTCGGGCTTGAGCGCGAGGTCCGAGGTGTCCGACCCGACCTTGATGTCGTCGACCTTCTTGCTCGTCTGCGCATCTATCTGCTCGCAGACACCCTTCTTGGCGAAGATGGCGACGTAGACGTACGGATCGTCGCTCAGGTGCTTCTCGAGCTCCGGAAACGGCGCGACCGGCTCGCTTTGGGTCTGCGTTGCCGAGGAACCCGCGGTCTCAGCCGTCTGGGCCTTCTGCCCCCCACCGCAGCCGACCACCAGCAGAACCACTACCGCCGCAGAAAGCAGCAGCACAGCGTATCGCCTCATGGCTCATCCCTCCCCCCGGAATGACCAGCTAGAGGCCTCTACGCTGACTATGCCCACCTGACGCCAAGCAAGACGCCCGCTGGCCGCTCGTCGAAGCTGCGACAGTGGGTGATGTGCTCGCGGGCGACGCGCACCTCAGTGGCCGCATACGCCGCGGGTATCAAGTAGGTGTTGGCGCCCTCACGTGCGTGGCGACATGAAGGAGGCCGCGATGGAGGACAAGCAGCTGCCGCGCGGAGCCGGAGCCTACGAATGGGACTCCGTGTTGAAGCAGGACGAGCCCGCTCCCGAGGAGTTCGAGAACCCCGCGGGGCTCAGCACCGACGCATGCGACATCGGCGAGGCCGATTCCACAGAGGAACCGTGCGAACCCGGCGAGGTCGAGGACATGGTGCTGGGCGAGACGATGCCCGGTCAGGGCATACCGGGATACGACGCCGAGGAAGACGGCGGCGGCTAGGGCTCTACGATGCGCTACCCGTGAGCACCGGCCACAGGTCGGCCACCTTGGCGGGCCGAGGAACCACTCCGGTCCGCTGGCCTTGCGGATGGACGTGCGCGAGGTGCCAGCCGTTGCCATGGGGGCACCGGTACGGCTGAATCCGCGAATCCACGTGATGCTTCTTGTTCGCACGATCGAGGTGCTTGACGTGGGACTTCGCGGACTGCTTGCTCGTGTAGGAAGTCTTGCCGCAGATGTGACAGGACTCCTGCAGAAGGATCAGCTGCGGCGGATACTCCCAGTCGCGCTTCGGACCCTTGTGCCGATGACCCATGTCGGACCCCCATCCGATCAACACCGACGCTCTTGGCGTCTGGTATCAGTATCGGCAGGGGGTCTGACACGGAGTAGCGGATCGACCGACAACCGGACGGACGCTGGCAAGACCGCGGCAAGGGGAATACGCCACGCTCGCCCCAAGGAGGTGACGAAGCCGATGCTAGACTGGACCGGACCGAACGACGCTCGAGCGCGAGGTGCAAGCGCTATGCGGATCCAACTCACAGCCGTATACGAGAAGGTAGCCGAGGGCTACATCGGCTACATCGAGGAGCTGCCCGGCGCGAACGCACAAGGCGAGACGCTCGATGATGCTCGCGCCTCGCTCGCCGAGGCCGTCGAGACGGTTCTCGAGGCGAACCGGGAACTCGCAGAGGCCCAGCTGGGAACTCGCGAGGTCATCAAGGAGCCCATGAGCTTCACCGAGTGAAGCGGGCCGCTCTCCTCAGCCACCTCAGAGGACATGGCTGCCGGCTGCTCCGCGAAGGCGGCAGGCACACGGTGTTCGTGAATCCCGTGCAACGCAAGGTCTCGACGATTCCCCGCCATCGCGAAATCAACGACCGCCTCGCTCGCAAGATCTGCCGCGATCTCGAGGTGCCGGAGCCCTGACCAACGACTTCCGCGAGGCAATCGGACAGGAGCCACGGTGTGCCCATGGGATCAGCCGCGAAGGCGGCGCCTGGCCTCGTCCCACGTGATGACCTCAGCAGTGCCACGGTCGAGCGCGTCGAGCCGGAGACCGTAGCGCAGCGAGTAGGGGAAGGCTGGACGCGATCGCAAGAACGCTGGCTCCCGGCAACCCCGAGGCCGCTCCGGAGGTGCCGATGATCGCAGCCTAAGACGTCGCGAAAGCCGAGGATGACCCTGCGGTCATGCGCGTACAACATTGGCTGAATGGGCATCTTCACGGTGGCGATACTGGTCTTGTAGCCCCTGATGCGAAGCGACCACCGTGGCTTCACAATCGTCGGAGCCGTAGCAGGGACACGCCGAGGGGGGCACCGCGGCGGCCGAGAAAGGCCGGAGGAGGGGGTTGTTCATGACAACCGAAAAGAAGCTAGGCCTGTTGACGCTGGTCATGCTGATCTTCGTACCAACCTTCGGCTTCCGAAACGTCACCACCAACGCCGTTGCGTTAGGTCCGGCTGCGATTCCATCGTGGCTGGTGGTCTCCATCTTCTTCTTCCTGCCGCTCTCGGCCATCATCGCGGAGTTGGCGTCCGCGAACCAAGACAGAGGCGGCGGGATATACAGCTGGGTTGAATGCAGCCTCGGGGAGAAATGGGCCTTCATCAGCACGTGGTCGTATTTCGTGGCCAATCTGTTCTATCTGCAGTACGTCTTTGCCAGACTGCCCGTCATGGTGTCGTGGGCGATCTTCGGAGAGAACAGATTCACTGATGAAGGCGCCAACGTGTTGGTGTACATGGGGATGGTCCTGTGTGTTGGGCTGACGTTGGTCGCCGTCAGAGGCGTGCGCTCCTTCTCAAAACTCAGTGACGTGGGAGGCCCGCTCACGATCCTTCTCGTCGTGCTGTTCGTCGTGTTCGCCATTGTCGGATGGTTCCTTGGCAAACCGTCTGCGACGGCATTCACGGCTGGGAACGTGATGCCTGATTTCGACGTCACCTATTTCGCCACGTTTGCATGGCTGCTCCTGGCTGTCGCAGGCGCCGAGGTCGCTGGAACCTATATCACCGATGTCGACAAGCCGAACAGGAACTTCCCGCGCGGCGTGATCATCGCGACGGTGTTGGTGGCTGCGGCGTACATCATCGGCTCGCTTGCCGTGAGTCTGGTTGCCTCGCCGGAGGCCCTTAAGGAGGCCGGATTGGCGAATGCCGAATACGTTGTGTATCAGATGCTGGCGGAGGAATTCGGACTCAACGGCGCGATAATGGTCCGTCTGGTTGCCGCTGTTACATTCGTTGCCTCGGTAGGCGCTTTCGTCGTATGGATGGAATCGCCGATCAGAGCGATGTTTGCCGACGTGCCGAAGGGCACATTCCCGAGTTTCCTTACCAAGAAGAACGAGGCCGGCACGTTGAAGAACGCGCTTTGGGTGCAATGCGGGGTTCTGATTGTCCTGATAGCGGTTCCGTTGGTCGGGCTGAGTGGCGTTGAATCGTTCTTCGTACTCGTGACCAATATGACAGCCCTGTCGCTGGTGATACCGTACATTCTCCTGATCGCGGCGTATCTGGTCTTCAGGTACAAGAAGATGGCAGCGCCGTTCACCATGCTGAAAGCGGATTCGGGCGCATACACTGCGGCCGGCGTCGCATTGGCGTTGAGTCTTGCCGCGTACCTCGGCGCCGGGTTGGACTACGTCATGGGCACGGAGAGCACCAGCGAGGCCATAAGCTTGGTGCTCCAGACGTATGCCGGGCCGCTCGTCCTGATTGCCGTGGGGTACGGACTCTCCTGGCTCAACAAGCGGAGCTACCTTGCGAAACTGGCAGCGGGCGGAGAATAGCATTCGAGGTTCTCGTGTAGTGTTCCTGCAACTTCAAAGGAGAGACACCCCTTGAATGCAGTGACGCAAGAGATTCTTGACACGTTCAGCCAGATTGCGGCGATCCCTCGCTGCTCAGGCAATGAGGAAGCCATCTCGCGCTGGCTACAACAGTGGGCCGGGGATCATGGTCTTGCGCATCAGGCCGACAGCGCGGGGAACGTGGTCATCCGCGTTCCGGCGACGGCTGGATACGAACAGGCTCCAGTCGTGATCATTCAGGGACATACCGACATGGTTGGGCAGAAGACGCCTGAGTCGAAGCACGATTTCGGGACCGACCCGATTCGGCTCATCTATGACGGGGACTGGCTGAAAGCCGATCAAACCACGCTCGGCGCTGACAACGGCATCGGAGTGGCCATGGGATTGGTTCTGGCAACGGACCCGAACCTGGCGCACCCGCCTCTGGAACTGCTGTATACCGTGGATGAAGAGGTCGGGATGAGCGGAGCGAGCGCCCTGGAGCCGGAGTTCGTGCGGGGCCGGATCTTGCTCAACATCGATTCCGAAGAGGAAGGCGTGTTCACCATCGGCTGCGCCGGCGGCAGAGACACGACCATCATGCTGCCGCTCGTGTTTGCTTCTCTTCCGGAGCATTTCAAACCCTTCACCCTGAGTGCAACGGGCATGAGGGGAGGTCATTCCGGGGATGACATCGGAGAGTACAGAGCGAACGCCAACAAGGTCGTGGCGCGCGCCCTGAACAGGATCCGGGCGTCCTTCGAGATCAGACTGGTCGCCTTCAAAGGTGGTTCCGTCGGGAATGCCATCCCGCGCGAAGCCGAAGCCACGTTCGCGGTCGACCCGAAACATGCTCCGGAGATACAAGCGCAGATGGCTGACCATGAATGCGTTGTCCGGCAAGAGTATCCTGACGATCCGCATGTGACGGTCCGTCTGACCGAAGCGGATTCAGATTTCGCAGGCTATTCCACGGCAGCCTTCGACTATTTCGCCAATGAACGGCTTCGTACCGGATTAAGCCAGCAGAACACAGATACCATCATCGACCTCCTGTGCGCGCTTCCGCATGGAGTGGCTCGCATGTCGCCGTTTATCGAAGGGCTTGTGGAAACGTCGAACAATCTTGCCATTGTCGAAATCCGCAATGGTCTGCTCCAGGTGTTGAGCAGTCAGCGTAGTTCCGCGAGGTCGCAGCTCGACGAACTCACTGCCCGAATCGAAGCGATAGCTCTGCTTGCTGGGGCTTCTGTCACTAGCAGTCCCGCGTACCCGGGCTGGAATCCGAATACGGCGTCGCCATTGCTTGCCCGCTGTCAGGAAACCTATCGCACGCTTTTCGGCACAGAGCCTGTGGTCGAATCGTGTCACGCCGGGCTTGAATGCGGGATCATCGGGTCGAAGTACGAGGGCATGGACATGATCTCGTTTGGTCCCACGGTCAAAGACTGCCATTCGCCGGATGAGCGCGCGTATATCCCCTCGATTCCTCGGGTGTGGGACTTCCTTGTGAACCTGTTGGCGACGTATCAGTAGACGGTACACCGCTCAGATCCCCGCGAGCGCGCGGGCTCGGTGGGGGCCCCGCCTACACGGCGCCTTCGCGCAGCCCGGAGCGATACCGCTCCACGAACTCGGCGGGCGTGAGAACTGATGCGCCTGTGCGGCGTCTGGCGGGAAGTGGGCCGTGTTGCCAGTCACCAGACAGCCAGCTCCTGAGGCAAGCGCTACCTCAAGGAACGGCTCGTCATCGGCGTCCGGCAATCGCTGGGTCAGGGGCTGAGAGGCGGCGACCTCGGAGCGGAAGTCGATGTAGTCGAGCAACGCCGCAACCGCGTCCGGGTCGAACCCGAACCGATCCCGTGCCAGCACCTCTTCGTACTCGGCCAAGATGCGGGCATCCACGCATAGGACGACGGCACCGGACGAGACCATCCGCACGATCTCACCCGGCGGGCCGAACGGCGAGAGCAGCCCTGAGATCAGCACGTTGGTGTCCAGGACGATCCTCAACGAGTGCGAGCCTTGCGCACCGCCGCGATCTCGGCCTCGACGTCTGCCGCGGTAAGGGCGTCGGCCCCGCTCGCGACCGACTTGCGCTGCAGGGCAGCGACGGCGTCGATGGCCCGAGCCTGGCGGAAGGCCGCGAGCGACTCCTCGAGGTTGGACTCGTTGACCGCCGCGAGTATCGCGACGGGCCGCCCGTTGCTGGTGATGACCATCTCCCGCTCTTCGGGCAGCGCACGCCAGATGTCAGCTGACTTGCCGCGAAGATCCCGAACGCTGACGAACTTCATCGCCGACCTCCAATCGTGACTCAATTGTGTACCCATATGTCACTCCAATCAAGTCACCGCATGGTTCGACGACAAGCGTGTGCGGCCTGGCAATGGTCAAACGGATACGTGAAAGGGCCAACCCGAACCCAACCGCTTCCTTGCCGTGCGTGCACCATCAAGCGCGTCGGCGGTGCGGTCAAGGGGACCGCCTACCAGCTGGCGGCCGGGATCGTCGCGGGCAACCCCATCCGAGTGCTCGCCCGCTACCCGGAGCACGCCCCGCGCATCGTCGAGGTCGAGGTCGCCCATCGCCTCGTGGTCACGCTGCCGCTCCCCCTCACCCGCGACATCACGCTCGAGTGCGAGTGCGCCTAAGCGCACCGCATTATCCCCGGAAAGGACCTCCCATGAGCTCCAAGCGCCAGATGCCCCGCGTGGGCGAGCCCGCCCCTCCCATCGATACCACCACCGCGACTGGCGAACGCTTCTCGCTCGCCGAGCAGGCCGGTAAATGGGTGGTGCTCTTCTTCTATCCCATGGCCAACACACCCGGTTGAACCCACGAATCGAAGGACTTCCAGGCACACCTCGGTGAGCTGGAGGCCCTTTCCGCCCAGGTCGTGGGCGTCAGTGGCGACAAGCCGGAGTCGCAGATCAAGTTCATCGAGAAGTACGGGCTCGCCTACCCGATGGTCCCCGATCGCGAGAAGCGCATCATCACCGAGTACGGCGCACTCGCCATCCTGGCCCTAGCCGCCAAGCGCTCCACGTTCCTGATCGACCCCGAGGGCCGGATCGCACACGTGTGGCCCGACGTGAAGATCGGCGGACATGCCGAGGACGTGGTGGGGACGATTACGCGGCTGGCGAGCGAGCGGTAGGCACGGCCCATACGCCCTTTACCGATAAGGTAAAGACAGTGTATCCTTTACCGCATCGGTAAAGACGACACCGGGGTGCGCATGGAGGTCCACTTCGCTACGAAGAAGCTCAGCGACTCCCTGGGCCACGACAAGAGCCGGGTTCGGGACTTCGGCGACGTGGTCGCGAAGAAGCTTGCGTTGCGGATCAACGCGCTGCAGGCAGCGACAACCCTTGCGGACATGCGCAACGTGGCAGGACGCTGCCACGAGCTCAGGGGGAATCGCTCCGGACAGCTGGCACTCGACTTGACCGGGAACCTGCGTCTCGTCTTCGCGCCCACGGCCAATCCCCCACCGAGTCTGGAGGACGGCGGGCTGGATTGGGCGGCAGTGAAAGCGGTGACCATCTTGGAGGTGACGGACTACCATGGCGACTAGCTACACATACGACCCCCGGCAGGACCTCCCCATCGCGCCCGGAGAGCAGATTCGCGAGATCCTTGAGGAGCGCGGGATCACCCAGGCCGACTTCGCCGTGCGTCTGGGCAAGTCCGAGAAGTTCGTCAGCCAGCTCGTCAACGGCAAGGCTTCTCTCACCTACGACACAGCCCTCGAGCTCGAGCGGGTGCTGGGCGTGCCGTCATCGTTCTGGAACAGCGCCGAGGCCATCTATCGCGACGCTCTCGTTCGCGTCCATCGTGAGGCCGACTCCGCCGATCAGTCCGAGTGGGTCAAGACCTTCCCGACGAAGGCGATGGAGGCGAACGGCTGGATTGCCCGCGAGACGAGCGCTTCCGCGAAGGCCGAGCAGCTGCTGTCGTTCTTTGGCGTGTCCTCCGTCGACGCATACACCAAGTACTGGAGCTCCGAGCGCCGTCTAGCTGCGCGCATGAGCACGGCATACACAGCGGAGACTCCGGCTGTCGCAGCGTGGCTTCGTGCCGGCGAACTCGAAGCAGAGAAGATCCGCACCGAGCCCTACGACGAGACCGCCTTTCGACAGCTGCTCGTTGAGATCCGCGCGATGACTCGCACTCCGCCGAGTGAATGGCAGGCCGAACTCGTCGACAAGTGCGCCGGAGTAGGCGTCGCCGTCGTATTCGTGCGCGACCTGCCCCGCACCCGATGCTTCGCTGTGAGCTGGTGGGCCTCCCGTACACGCGCAGTGATCCAGCTGGGCCTGCGATACAAGACAGACGATCAGCTGTGGTTCAGCTTCTTCCACGAGGCGGGCCACCTCCTGCTCGACGACCGCCAGCGCGCAACCATCAGCGATCTCGACGGAGACACCGAGGCCGAGGAACGTGCAAACAGGTTCGCTGCCGACATACTGATTCCGCCCACCCAGTACGATGCGTTCGTCCAGGCGGGCAAGCCGACCAAAGCCTCCGTCTGCACCTTCGCCGAGCAGACCGGTATCGCGCCGAGCATCGTGGTGGGCCGTCTTCAGCGAGAGGGAATCGTCCCGTACAACCGGATGAACGACCTCAAGACCAAGCTAGAGTGGGCCAGTTAGACCCGACCGCCGGGCGGTTGACCCGAAGGGCACTACAGCTTCGTGTACTTGTCCCGGCTACCCCTGGCCTTGTCAGCCGGGTACTTCGCCGCATTCTCGCCGAGCTTCGTCGTGATCGCAGACGCCACATCCACGCCCGTGTCGTGCGCCAGCAGTAGCGCGTAGATGACCACGTCGGCCAACTCGCGTTCCAAGTCAGCCCGAACGCGGTCAACGTCCTCCGCCAGCGATTCGTCGCTGCTCCACTGGAACAGCTCGAGCAACTCAGCCGCCTCAATGCTGATCGACGCCGCCAGGTTGCGCGGCGAGTGGAACTGCTTCCAGTCGCGCTCGTCTCGGAAGGCGACGATCTGGCTGGTGAGTTCGTCGAGCATGGTTCAGTCCTCCGGTGGGTCTTCGGCAGCCAGAAGCGGCTGTTGCGCTGAGGGCGAGTACGGCGCGGGTGCGCCCGAGGGCATCCTCGAACGCAGGTAGTCGGCCAGCGCGGGGTCGGTGCAGAAGACGTAGCAGCCCTTCATGCCGCGCGTCATCAGGACCCTGTACGTGTTCCTGATCAGCTCGTCGGCGATGCGCCTGCGCGCGCTCAGGGTCGGACTTCGCCATGGACTTGATGCCCTTGAGCGATGCATCGCTCTTGGCTCGCTTGGTGTAGTCGGTCGCGACGGCGCCGTCTTCGACGCGCATGTCGTCGCCGATGATGACGCCGACGTAGTCGAACTCGAGACCCTGCGATGTGTGGACGCAGCCGACCTGCTCGACCGAGCCTTCGTCGATCGCCCAAGTACCGCTCTGGTTGACGTTCCAGCTGCGGGCAAACCCGTGCGCCGGGATCACGACATCTGGGTGGTCCGGATCGACCTGGCTCTTCTTGGGCCACTCCCAGCAGTAGCCGGCGAGCACTCGCGCCTTCCCGGAGGCCGCGTCGCGCTCCTTGATGAGCGCGAATAGCTCGTGGGGGTCGTCAACAACCCGGAAGTCGTAGTCGAGATCGAGGACCGGCTCCTCAGCGGGGAGGATTCCGAGAACGTCGTCCAGCCAGTCGAGATAGCCGTCCGAGCCGTTGCAGCGGAACTGCGAGCGGAGTTCGGCGTGGTGGATCTGCGCGCCCGCGTTGGTCGCGTGCGTCACGATGTCGCTCACCGAACCGATGTCCTTGATGGTCACGCGCTGGCTCTCGTCGATGAAGAAGACGCTGAAACGGGACGCGGCAATGATCTCCTTGATCTGGTTCTCGCCGAGATTGCCGTACAGACCGGACTTCGCGTTGAGACGATGCGCCTCGTCGACCACCACCGCGTCGAGCGGCGCCCCGGTGTACTCGAAGAACCCGCCGGGGCCACGGAAGAGGTTGGAGATGTACGACTTCGAGCGATTCGCCCCTTGGAGCAACTTCGCGTAGACGTTCCTGGGCGCGCTGTTCTTCGATACGTACTGGACGGCCATGTCCTCGCCGGTCAGCCGGACGAGAAGGTTGACCGCCACAACGGACTTGCCAGTACCCGGGCCACCCCGGACGATCAGGACCCGCCGCTCGCCAGTGCGTCGCGCCTCCAGCGCGAGTTGCACGGCAGACTCGAAGACCACCTTCTGGTCGTCGATCATGACGAACTCTTCGTTGCCCTCGAGCATGCTCGCAAGCGCGTCTTGGAGTGACTTGCTGGGCCGGAGCCGCCCGGACTCGATCTGATACAGGACCTGCCCGTCATCGCCGCGTCGGATGTGTCGGCATATGAACTCGCGCAGCTTCACGACGTCGCCGTTGCAGAACGCCGGCGCGCGCTCGAGATACTCAAGGTAGGACGGGTCGAGTAGCGGGTCGTAGCCTGGAGTCACACGGTAGTTGTGTAGATACGCGCAGGGTACGAGCGCAATCGCGGCATCGCGGACAGCCTCGTTGTAGTCCTCGATCATGCGGGCGTAGGACCACGCCTGATACGAGGGGTGGCTCACAGGGCGCATAGCACCGCCGGTGAAGGTCCGGACGATTCCGTCTTGGCCCGGCACGACCTCAAGGGATTGCCATTGCTTCAGCTCGATGATCACGGCCGATTCGGCAACCGAAGCCCCAGCCTCTTCGCCGTATCCAGTCAGGACGAAGTCGATGCGGCTGTTGGTGTAGGGGACTCGGAACTCGATCGCCACGCCGCAGTCATCCGGAATGCTCGGCGTGACCAGGACCTTGTTCATGTACTCCATCGAGTTCTTCCAAGACAGAACCTCGCGCGGCGCAGCCTTGTGAATTCGCTTCTCGAAGACCTCGGTGATGCGGTCAACGATGACGTCGTTGGTCACGTCATCGACGAACTCGCTCTTGGTGGCTTGATAGACAAGCATCAGTCAGCGGCTCCAGCGGACGACGGATCTTCAGACTCCCCAACCCCAGCACCAGAACGAGGATAGCAGTGCGTCCCGATTGCACGCTTCTGCGCTGCGCAGGCTGCGACCCGGCGCGGGCTCGGCGGGGGTCCGCCGCGAGTTCCGCAGCCGGGGGAGGCGGCCGGCGGGGCGCCCTTTGGCGCGCCGCGGGCCGCCGAGGGCCCCCGGCGAAGACTGTCTGAGCGCCGGACCCCTGCGCCGCGCCCGCGTCCTTCTCGGCAGGCTACGGGCGCGTCTCCCAGCGCCGCATGATCGTCTCTTCCCTGCTCGGCCCCACGGCGATCATCGAGACGGGCACGTCGGCCAGATCCTCGATGAAGGTGATGTAGTCGCGCGCGTTCTTGGGCAGCTCGTCGAAGGTGCGGCAGTGGGTGATGTCTTCGTTCCAGCCGGGGAGCTCCTCGTAGATGGGCTTGGCGTGGTGGAAGATCGGTCTGGTGGCACGGGACGGTGTTGTAGCGGTGGCCTTCGTGCTCGTAGGCGACGCAGACCTTGATGGTGTCGAAGGCGCTGAGCACGTCGAGCTTGGTGATGATGAGGTCGGTCAGGCCGTTGATCTCGACCGCGTAGCGCACGATGACGCCGTCGTACCAGCCGGCGCGTCGCTCTCGGCCGGTGGTGGTGCCGTACTCGTGGCCGATCTCGATGAGGCTCCGGCCCGTTCCCCACCGAACTCTTCGACGAGACCGGCCGCTCGCCTCATCGAGATCGGCCACGAGTACGGCACCACCACCGGCCGAGAGCGCCGCGCCGGATGGTACGACGGCGTCATCGTGCGCTACGCGGTCGAGATCAACGGCCTGACCGACCTCATCATCACCAAGCTCGACGTGCTCAGTGCCTTCGACACCATCAAGGTCTGCGTCGCCTACGAGCACGAAGGCCACCGCTACAACACCGTCCCCTGCCACCAGACCGTCTTCCACCACGCCAAGCCCATCTACGAGGAGCTCCCCGGCTGGAACGAAGACATCACCCACTGCCGCACGTTCGACGAGCTGCCCAAGAACGCGCGCGACTACATCACCTTCATCGAGGACCTCGCCGACGTGCCCGTCTCGATGATCGCCGTGGGGGCCCAGCCGGGAAGAGACGATCATGCGGCGCTGGGAGACGCGCCCGTAGCCTGCCGAGAAGGACGCGCGGGCGGGCAGGGGTCCGGCGCTCAGAAGGCTCGGCGGGGGCCCTCGGCGTCCCCGGCGCGCCAAAGGGCGCCCCGACACCGCCTCCCCCGCCTGCGGACTCGCGGCGGACCCCCGCCGAGCCCGCGGTGGCTCGGAGGCTGCGGAGCGCAGAAGCGTGCAATCGGGACGCACTGCTATCCTCGTTCTGGTGCTGGGGTTGGGGAGTCTGAAGATCCGCTGCCGTGGAGCCGCCGATGCTCGTGTATCAGGCCACCAAGCGCGAGTTCATGGACGACGTGACAACGACGTCATCGTTGACCGCATCACCGAGGCCTTCGAGAAGCGCGTTCACAGGCAGCGCTGCCGAGGTCCTGTCGTGGCAGAACTCGATGCAGTACATGTACAAGGTGCTGGACACGCCGAGCATCCCGGGCGACTGCGGCGTGGCGATCGAGTTCGGCGTGCCCTACACCTCGAGCCGCATCGACTTCCTGCTGACCGGGCACGCCGAGCACGGGCGGCCCGGCCGACTGATGCGGCCGTGATCATCGAGCTCAAGCAGTGGCAGGCGCTCGAGGCCGTGCACGAGCAAGGACGGCGTCGTCCGCACGCGCTTCCAGCGGCGGTGCAGCCGACAGTGGCCACCCCTCGTATCAGGCATGGTCCTACGCCCGGATGATCGAGGACTACAACGAGGCCGTCCGGGAGCCGCAGATCGTGACCTCGCGCCGTGCGCCTATCTGCACAACTACCGTCGTGACCCGAGGGCTACGACCCGCTCCTCGATCCCGCCTACCTCGAGTACCTGCGAGAGCGCGCCGGCGTTCTGCAAGGGCGATGTCTTCAGGCTGCGCGAGTTCATCTGCCGCCACATCGCCCGCGGCGACGACGGCGCGATCCTGTACCAGCATCGAGGCCGGCAGGCTGCGCCCGTCGCAAGTCACTGCAAGACGCGCTGTCGAGCATGCTCGAGGGCAACGAGGAGTTCGTCATGATCGACGACCAGAAGGTCGTCTTCGAGACAGCGCGCTGGAACTCGCGCGCAGGCGCGACGTACACCGGCGAGAAGCACGTGATGATCGTTCGAGGCGGCCCGGGCACCGGCAAGTCGGTCGTGGCGGTCAACCTGCTCGTGCGGCTGACCGCGCGAGGACATGTCGGTCCAGTACGTCTCGAAGAACAGCGCCCCCGCAACGTCTACTCGAAGCTGCTCCGCAGGGGCGAACCGCTCCAAGGCCTACATCGACAACCTGTTCCTGGGACCGGGCAAGTTCCACGAGCATGACGGCGACACCGTTCGACGCGCTCGTGGTCGACGAGGCGCACCGGCTCAACGAGAAGTCGGGCCTCTACGGCAACCTGCGGCGAGAACCAGATCAAGGAGATCATCGCCGCCGTCGCGCTTCTCCGTGTTCTTCATCGATGAGAGTCAGCGCGTGACATCAAGGATGTCGGCACCGTCGGCGACATCCGGCGCTCGCGCGAGCGCGCGGGCGCGCAAGATCCACGAGGCCGAGCTGTCGCTCGCAGTTCCGCTGCAACGGCTAGCGACGGCTACCTCGACTGGCTCGACGATGTGCTGGGTATCCGGCCCGCCGAGGAGCCGTTGCTCGACCTCGACTACGACTTCCGCGTCTTCGACGACCCGAACGAGATGTTCGCCGCGATCGAGGAGCGCAACGCCGGCCGCCAACAAGGCGCGCGTGGTCGCCGGCTACTGCTGGGAGTGGCCCAAGGAGAGCCAGCGCCGAACCCGGACCACCACGACGTCGTGATCCCGGAGCACGGCTTCGCGAAGTCAGTGGAACCTCGACAACACCGGCACGTGGGCGATCGACGACGGCTCGGTCGACCAAATGGGCTGCATCCACACCTCCCAGGGCCTCGAGTTCGACTACGTCGGCGTGATCATCGGCGACGACATGCGGTTCGAGAACGGCCGCGTGATCACCGACTACACCAAGCGCGCCAAGACCGACGCGTCGCTCAAGGGCATCAAGACGCTTGCGAAGGCCGACCCCGAGCGCGCGCGCGCATCGCCGACGAGCTCATCCGCAACACCTACCGCGTGCTCATGACGCGCGGGATGAAGGGCTGCTACGTGTTCTGCACCGACCCCGCGCTGGCCGACTACCTGCGCAGCGAATGCCGCACGGCGCAACGGCGCCGTACACGCTCAGCCGCAGCAGCTGCCCGCTGGCCGCCGAAGACCCGCTGGAGGACTGAGCCGATGCTCGACGAGCTCACCCGGCAGATCGTCGAGTTCCGCGACGAACGCGACTGGAAGCAGTTCCACTCGCCCGAAGAACCTCGCGGCGTCCATCAGCATCGAGGCCGCCGAGCTGCTCGAGCTGTTCCAGTGGAGCAGCGACGAGACGATGGCCGACGGACGTGGAGAAGCGCCGCGGCGACATCGAGGAGGAGCTCGCCGACGTGCTGATCTACGCGCTGCTGCTGGCGCACGACACGGGCATCGACCCCGCCGACGGCGGTCGCGGCCAAGCTCGCCGAGAACGACGCGAAGTACCCGGCCGAGAAGGCGAGGGGGAGCCGGGAGAAGTACACGGAGCTGTAGTGCCCTTCGGGTCTTGGTCTTGAGGTCGTTCATCCGGTTGTGCGCGACGATTCCCTCCCGCTGGAGGCGGCCCACCACGATGCTCGGCGCAATACCGGTCTGCTCGGCGAAGGTGCAGACGGAGGCTTTGGTCGGCTGGCCCGCCTGGACGAATGCATCGTACTCGGCAGGCGGAATGAGCACGTCGGCAGCGAATCTGATTGGCGCGTTCCTCGGCCACTGGATTGCCCCGGTCTAGGTCGCTGATCCTCCCATTCTTCCGCGATCGTCCAGCAGGAGATTCCGGCCTCGTGGTACAGGCTGAACCACACTTGGTCGTCGGTCTTGTATCGAAAGTCCGAGCTGGATGACCGCGCGCGTTCTCGAAGCCCACCAGCTCACGGCGTGGCAGCGGGTCTGGGCAAGTCCGGCACGAACACGACAGCCACTCCCGCCGCGGTGCACCGCGCCTCCACAAGCTCGCACCATTCGGACGGCTCGAGACGGCTGGCGCCCCGCAGCTCGCCAAGCGCCTGCCGAAACGCCGACTCCTTGTAGGGCTCTGTCTGTATCTGCTCGGCGGCGCGTTCGCCGGCACGAAGCCACGCGGCGAGGGCCGGGGTCTCGGCGGTGTACGCGGTGCTCATTCGAGCCGCTAGTCGCTTCTGGGCACCCCAGTAGTTCTCATATGCCTCGATCGACGACACTCCGAAGAAAGACAGGAGCTGCTCCGCCTGTTGCGCGGGGCCCGTCTCCCGGGCAATCCAGCGTTTCGATTCCATGGCCTTGAGCGGGAAGGACTGAGCCCAGGCGCCTTGCTCGGCAGCCTCCTGCTCGTTGCGTATTCGCGACGAGAACGTCGCGGTAGATGGACTCAGCGTTGTTCCAGAACGCCGAGGGACCCCCAGCACGCGCTCAAGCTCGATCGCCGTGTCGTAGGACAGCGGGGCCTTTCCATTGATCAGCTGACTGACGAACTTCTCGCTCTTGCCAAGGCGAATCGCGAAGTCAGTCTGGGCGATCCCGCGCTCCTCGAGGATCTCGCGGATCTGCTCGCCCGGCGCGACCGGCACGTCGTGTCGTGGATCGTACTGTAGCTAGTCGCCATGGTAGTCAGTCACCTCCAGGATGGTTACAGCCTTTACGGCCGTCCAATCGAGTCCGCCGTCATCAAGAGAGGGCGGTGGCTTCGCGGTCGGCGCAAAGATCAGGCGCAGATTGCCGGTCAAGTCCAACGCCAGCTGGCCAGCGCGGTTCTCGGCGAACTCGTGGCACCGTCCGGCGACGTTTCTCATGTCCTCCAGGGACGTCGCCGCCTTCGCCAGCCGCCTGATCGTCCCCACCACGTCCTCGGCATGTCCGCCGATCTTCACGTCGGGCCACACGTGCGCGATCCGGCCCTCGGGGTCGATCAGGAACGTGGAGCGCTTGGCGGCCAGGGCCAGTATGGCGAGCGCGCCGTACTCGGTGATGATGCGCTTCTCGCGATCGGGGACCATCGGGTAGGTGAGCCCGTACTTCTCGATGAACTTGAGCTGCGACTCCGGCTTGTCGCCACTGACGCCCACGACCTGGGCGGAAAGGGCCTCCAGCTCACCGAGGTGTGCCTGGAAGTCCTTGGATTCGTGGGTTCAACCGGGTGTGTTGGCCATGGGATAGAAGAAGAGCACCACCCACGTGCCGGCCTGCTCGGCGAGCGAGAAGCGTTCGCCGGTCGCGGTGGTGGCGTCGATGGGAGGGGCGGGCTCGCCACGCGGGGCATCTGGCGCTTGGACGTGCACGCGGAGAGAGCTCGGTAGGGATTCGGTTTGGCTCTGGTCAGACGGCGGCGTATCATCGAGCCATGAGCAGCCCAGCGATCGACATCAGCAAGCTTGCCCCTGAGGAGCGCCTCAGGCTCATCGGTGACCTTTGGGAAAGCCTGCGCTCGGAGCCCGATTCTGTGAGCCTGACTCCCGCCCAGAAGACGGAGCTCGATCGCCGGCTCGACGCGCTCGACCGTGGCACTGCTGAGGTCATCACGTGGGACGAGGCCCGGCGCAGGCTTCGCGGCTGATCCAATGGGCACGCTGTGGCTCCTGTCCGATTGCCTCGCGGATATCGAAGCCGCCCGGGAATGGTACGAAGCGCAACGGCTCGACCTAGGGAACGAGTTCCTCGACGCCATCGATGACGCACTCGAGTCCGTGCAGTCCTTCCCGCTCGCATACCCCTTCGACTACCGCGATGCGCGCAGGTTCCTCGTCGAACGGTTCCCATACTGCCTCTACTATCGAATCGAGGATGACGGCATCGTCGTTGTCGCATGTTCATGCCGCACGCGATCCGGTTCGCACGCGTCGCCGCCTGCGTGGCTAGCCCGCAGACAAGAGAGTCCTCGTCGGGGAGGCCAGGCCGACACCAAGTTAGCGGATATGCTAACATGGGTGCATGCCGCACTTCGTCAACTACAGCCAACGACTCCGCACCGCGATCTCGACATCGCGCGTCGCAGGATGAAGGAGGTTCGCGATGGCCAGAAGTGGAATTACCGCCCGGTCTCGCACGACCACGAGGCCTTCCTGGAGCGCGCGCGCAAGCGCAAGGGGTTCGATGAGGCGTATGACGAGCTCGAGGACGAGTACCTGCTCGTTCGTGAGCTGCTCTCGGCTCGCGCCCACGCGGGGCTGACTCAAGAGGAGGTTGCGGCCTCCATGGGCACCACCAAGAGCGCGGTCTCTCGCCTGGAGGGCGCCGGCAAGCATTCGCCGTCGGTGAGCACGCTCAAGAAGTACGCCAGCGCTGTTGGCTGCGATGTCGAGAT
>CAVPCY010000026.1:0-57693 GCA_963702525.1 uncultured Actinomycetes bacterium
ATCGGGCAGATGGCGCAAGGTAGAATCGACCTGAGAGCCTACGACCATTGCTCATGCGCACCACGTCAGGACGATAGGGAGCCACGGCGCTGCTTGAGTTCACGGAAACCGACGGCGTCATGGACCTGGTGTCACCGATGCCGGTTGGCCGGCGCATCATGTTCGGGCTTCTCGCCCTGTTTCCCCTGCTTGCCCCTTACGAGTTGCTGCTCCGTCCACAGTGGGACGACTGGCAACACCCGGCATTCCTCTTCGTGCTGGCGATCGCACTCGGTGCGATCGCCCTCTCGGCGTTCCTCGTGTTCGCCGCCGTCGCCGGCCTCGAGCAGCGGATGCGCTTCGATACGTCGGCGCGGTTGTTCACCTACTGGCGCCGCGCGCCGGTTCTGCCTGCCAAGTCGGAGAGCTGGTCGTTCGCATCGATTGAGCGCGTCGTCACTGCGGTCCACACCTGGACTGACGGGCCGGACAGCTACTCGGTTCGAGTGGTCCTTGACGATGGCCGGGAGTTGACTACAGGTTCGACCGATTCGCGAGTGGAAGTGGATCGCTACGTAGCCCGATTGAACGGCCTTCTGAAGGCGGCTGCGTCCTAACAAGCGCATCCAGCAGAGCGCCGCAACGGTAGATTGCGGGAGCGAGGCGCTGCGTCTGCTGGAAGCAGGACTAAGTGCTTCCTGGGAAGCACGGGACGTCCTCGGCGGTCAGTCCCGTCAACGGGTGAGTCACTGTCTCCGCCGGATCGGCGTCAACCCGTCAACTCTCCGGACAGGACTCGTCATCGCAGGGAGGTGGCGTCAGCATACGGGGGTCGGGCAGGGACGAGACGTGCGCTCCAGACACCTCCACCTCGAAGGCGCCCGGCTCATCGAACAAGCGTAGTGCCGGCGCGGCAGCCATTCCAAGCGAGACCACGAGGATCGTCGCTCCGAGCACGATGAACGTGGACTCGGCGCCAACCCGTTCGACGAGCGCTCCCGCTGCCAGGTAGCCGACGGGGCCGGCCGCGTAGTAGGAGGCCATGAGGACACCCAGCACCCTGCCACGCCGTACCGGGTCGGTCCTCGTCTGCATCGCGCCGTTGATGAGTGGATCGACAGGCCCCCAGAAGAGCCCCGCGACAACGGCCGCAGCGACGAGCCACAAGTAGGTCGGCGCGAGCGCCATTGCCAGGATCGCCGCCGACGCGAGAATGATCGACCCGACGAACAACGGGTACCGACGCGTCCGGGGTCCCACGACGGAGTACGCAAGGGCCCCTGCGATCCCGCCTGCGGAGAGTGCGGTAAGCACCACGCCGAGTGCAGCGGGACGGCCCTGTTCCTCGAAGATGTAGGGGAGAACCACGCCCTCGACCGGCAGGTAGACGGCGACGAGCAGGGCGCTCAGGATGGTGGTCGTACGCAGCAGGGGGTCGCCCCAGACGAGACGCACGCCCTCCGCCGAGCCCGCGAGTACGGTCACAGGCCGGTCCTCTCGGGCGGGTCGGCCGATGCCGGGCGCGCGCAGCAGCGCCACCGCGATCATCGACAGAACGAAGCCCGCGGCGGTGATCCAGAACGTCGTCACCGGTCCGACCAGCGCTATGAGCAGGCCGCCCAAAGCGGGCCCGATCAGGTAGGAGACGCCCCACGTCGCTTCATGGACTGAGTTGGTGCGCGCAAGCGGCCAGTGCGCCTCGGCTCCTGCCTCAGGAATCATGGCCTCACGAGCCGTGGCTCCGGCAGGGTCGAACAGGGCGCCCAGAACCACGAGCAGGATGAGCAGCGGGATGTCGAGCCCAAGCCACAAGTCGACGATGGGGATGAGCGCCACCGAGACGGCCGAGGCGGCGTCCGAGACCACCGACGTGCGCTTGCGTCCGAACGTGTCGACTAACGAGCCCGAGAAGAGCGCCGAGATGAGAAGCGGTATCGCGGTCACCGCGCCTACGAGACCCGCCAGCGTGGCCTCTCCGGTGCGCGCCAGAACGAGCCACGGGATGGAGACGGACGCGACGCCGTTGCCGATCCCGGAGAGCAGAACTGCTCCCTCGAGAAGCAGCAGCGGTCTGAGGTCTCCACGGGCCTGCTGAGACCCCATGCGCTACCTCCGCGCTCGTCGTCGGTCGGTGTCCACCGGGGGCTGGGACGCCCCAGCGCTTCGCGTGGCGATGCACCCGATGCAGGTTCTTTACCCGCATCGCTGCTGATTACCCGGGCCAGTGATCGCCGGGCTTACACCGCGGCAGCCGAGGAGTGAGCCGGGCTGGGACGTATGTCGTCTGGCAACCGCACACCCGGACTGCAGACGCAGGAGTTGGGTCGTGCTTGTCGGGCTGCCTCACCAGCAACGAGGCCGGCCTAGACAGCGCATCGGACGGACGCACAGGGCGCGTCGCGCGCTATGCTGGTCGTGCGCCGCTCGCGCGCAACACGTTCGGCGACCTTGGGGGGGAGACATGTACGACAGAACCAGGCGAGTCTGGGCGCCTGTCTTCGGCACCGTGGTGCTCTCGATGCTGCTGTTGAGCGGATGTGGGTCGCAGGGCGCACAAACGACTCAGGGCGCGTCCCAAGAACAGGCGATCAAGCAAGCCGAACAGGCGACCACGTCCGAGGAGGCGACGGGAGCGCCCGAGGTACCGGCGAGTAACGTCACCACTCTCGGCCTGTATGCGACCCCGACCGAGGCTTACGAGATGTGGAAAGCCGATCCCAAGAGAGTGCACTTCCTCGATGTGCGGACATTCGAGGAGTACATCTTCGGCGGTCACGTGGAGATGGCGAAGAACGTCCCGTACAGCTTCCCGAAATACGATCCGAACGGGGAGACAATGCCCGGGGCTCCCGCCGGATGCGCTGGCGACCCAAACCCCGACTTCGTCGAAAGCGTGCAGGCGTCGTTCGGCAACAACGACACTATTCTCGTCATGTGCTCGTCTGGAGGTCGCGCGGCGCAGGCGGTCAACGCGCTCGCTGGGGCTGGGTTCACGAAGGTCTACAACATCCTTAACGGGTTCGAGGGTGAGAGTGTCACAGATACGGGCAGCGCCTACTACGGCAAGAAGATGAGGAACGGCTGGAAGAACGATGGGCTGCCCTGGGGGTATGAAGCGGATCCGAGTCTCATGTGGGTGGAACCGAGCAACTGACGGGAGCGCCGCTTGCAGAGGATTGACGAGTTCCTGCCACGAGTACTGAGGCTGCGGGTACGTCAACGGTAGCGGCGCCTCTCCTAACGAGCGCATCAAGCAGAACGCTGCGAAGTAGACTGCGGAAGTGAGGCGCTCGGCGTCTACTGATGCGCACTACGTCAGCCCTGGCACTGGCGCCCAGCATCGGCCACCTCCGCGCGATGCCATTCACTCGACCGTGCGACGATCGTGCGCAGCTCCCACTGATCAGGAGGCTGTATGACCGCAATCCCTCGCTGCATGAGCACGCAGCATCCCGACAATGCGACGGTACCGTTCTTCGCCACTTCCGGCGTGCTGGCTGGGGAGGACGAGATCCGCGAGGCGTTCTACGCCTACTCCCACCTTGGCTGTGATGAGCAGATGTGGGACGTCGAGGGCAAGGAGATCGGCGAGGCACTCCGCTTCACCGACTTCGATGGCCCCTTCATGACGGACTCGCTACGTGCTTCGCTGGATCGAGCCGGCTACAGCTACACCGAGGATAAGGACCATCTCGACTTGGTGCGCAGGGTGCGCAGCTCGCTGGAGGAGGGCGATACTGCGCAACTCCCGGACCTGGTGTCTCGCGCCGCCATTCTGCGACGCTTTCTCGGCTGATACGATGTGGGGGTCGGCAGCGAGAAGATTGGCGGGTGACACTGCTGACCGGACCTCTCGTGATCGAGCTGCTCTTGGCTGCAGCGGGCGTCGCCTTCAACCCGCCCGCTGTCATCGCATCAATCGTCTTGGCATCTTCGTCGCGCCCCACGGCAACGGCGTTTGCGGGTGGCTGGCTGGCCGGCCTGCTGGCGGCCAGCTCCGTGGTCATGCTCGTAGGGGATGTGAGCGAACAGCTGGGTGAACCATCCGTGCTGGCGCTTGCCGCGAAGCTGGTGCTGGGCGCGGTGCTGGTCATCTGGGCATTAGCCAAGTGGCGCAAGCAATCCAACTCCTCAGGTGCTGATGAGACGCCGCGCTGGATGCGCTCGCTGAACGGACTCTCGTCTCCTCGCGCCTTCCGGATAGCGGCGGCGTACGCTGCGCTCAACCCCAAGACCCTGGCTTTCGTCGTCGCGGGCGTGCTTACGATTCTGGGGGCCTCTTACACCGTGACTGTGGAGTGGATCACGCTGCTGCTGTTCGTCATCCTCGCGAGCCTGACCGTCACGCTACCGGTCGCGCTCGCCGTGATCCTTCCCCATCGCTCGGCTGATGCGCTCGACGCTGCCGGACTTTGGTTGGGTGACAACGGCTCGCTGATCACGGCCGCGGTTCTCGGCGTCCTCGGCGTGCTGCTCCTCTACTCGGCCATCGCCGGCCTTCTGCAACTTGCGTGAGCTGTGCAGAGCACCTGACAAGGGCATCGAGCAGATTGCGAGAAGGGCGAAACGCATGTCGGGGCCAAGTGGCTCTCCGGTCACCGAAGTCCTGTGCCGGCGATGGCGGACGAGCATGCGCAGGGCTTCCGGTTCAAGGTGCCCAGCTGGCCGACGGGCAACCGCGTCTTGAACCTGCCTCTCTCTCCGCTCGGCACCAGGCTTCAGTCCGCGTAGTCGTCCTGCACCTGTCCTTTCGGCACGAATACCGGATGGACCTCGATGCCTCCGTCACGCGCAGCGGGATGGAGTCCGGCGATCTGCACCGCCACGTCGATACTGGGTGCGGCGACCACGTAGAACGCGGAGACGACCAGGTCCGACTCCACTAGCGTTCCCTCTCGAACGGTGCCACCTTGGACGCTCATCGCGCTTGTGCTCGGGTCGAACGCGAATCCTCGCTGTTTCGGGAAGTAGGTGCCACCCAATACCTTGCCGCGCAGCGCCTTGGCCTTCTCCGGGTACTCATCTAACAGCGCAAGATGCTCAGAGCTCAGGGACATCGGGTCGGCCGGCGCCGGTGAGTAGACGACCATCGCGTACTGGGGCATGAGATGCTCCTCCCATCGCGGTTGAGCGGTATGTCTCCACCGCGTCCGACGCGCTAACAAGCGTATCGAGCAGAAGGCGCAAGGTAGAATCCGCCTGAGAGCGCGTGGCGTCTGCTCATGCGCAACACGATCGACGGACCAAGGGGTTGGCGAGCATGGCGAAGCCCTCGCGCGAGCATCACTCAGACGAGTTCGGCCAACCCACACTCGGGTCTGTCCGGGGGCTGGACGCTCCGCAGATCGGTGCGCCCACCAATGTGATCATCGACGGGATCGTCGAGCGTGAGTCGGGCGTGACGCCTTCGCCCCCTCCCTTCTCCGTCAAGTCGGCGATCATCGTGCTTGTGGCGATGATGGTTCTGGGAGTGCTGATGAACCTCGTGTTGTCGCGGCTGTCGGCTCCCGGCGAGGCCATCCGGGCGTACGAGAAGGCGATCGAGGCAGAGAGCCGCCCGGCCACCGCTCCCTAGTCAACTCGAACGCGCGGCATGTCGAACAGGCGCACGTAATGGCATGCCGCGCCGGGCTCGCGCCAAGATGGCCTCGGGTCCGGGATCACGCGTGGCACATCGGAAAGCGGGAGTGTAGTGAACGACGAGGAACTCCGAGGCGTCTTCGACCGAATGGCATCGGGATACGACGGCAAACTGGCGCGAATGGCGCCTATCAGCAACGGACTGCACTTCCTCCTGGAGTCCGTACTTGCTGAGCTGCCTCAAGAAGCCCGGATTCTGTGCGTCGGGGTGGGCACAGGGACGGAACTGATCCATCTGGCCGGGGTGTTTCCGGGGTGGCGCTTCACTGCGGTGGAACCGTCAGGCGCCATGCTCGGCATCTGTCGCAAGCGAATCGACGAGGTCGGCCTCTCCTCGCGATGCCGCTTCCATGATGGGTATCTCGAGTCGCTGCCGCCTGAAGAGATGCATGATGCGGCGACATGCTTCCTGGTCTCTCAGTTCATCCTGGACGCACAGGCTCGCTCGGACTTCTTCGGGCAGATTGCGAATAGACTCGTGCCGGGCGGGATCCTGGCGAACTCGGATCTGTCGGCTGATGTGGAGTCAGAGGACTATGATGCGCTGCTTGCCGTATGGCAGAGGGTGATGGACACGTCCACCGTCACGGCGGAAGGGCTTGAGAGTATGAAGTCCGGCTACGCCAAGGACGTGGCGATTCTCCCGTCGGTTGCAGTTGCGTCGATCATCGAGGCCGGTGGCTTCGACAGGCCGGTTGAGTTCTTCCAGGCGGGGCTGATTCGCGGGTGGTTCGCCGAACGTGCTTGCACCTGAGCGGCGCCTGCCATGGGAGGCCGTGATGGCTTTGACCGATCGCTACGTTCCGGAGATTGCGGGGGGGTTAGTCCAGACGCTCACAGGTGTGTCGCGCCAGGGCGATTCCCAACAAGCGCATCGGTTCGTGACCGACGGCACGGCGTGAAGGCGCGGCCGTGCACAGTGAAGGGAGACCGCCAATGGCAGCCACCGACGATCCGACTTCCCCTCAGTTCTACCATGGCACGCGAGCCGACCTCGGGCCGGGAGACCTCATCGAGCCCGGGTACGGCTCCAACTTCGGCGCTGGTCAGAAGGCCAACTTCGTCTACCTGACCGCCACTCTGGATGCGGCCGCCTGGGGTGCTGAGCTGGCCCTCGGCGAAGGTCCCGGCAGGATCTACATCGTGGAACCGACAGGGCCGTTTGAAGACGACCCCAATCTGACGGACAAGAAGTTTCCGGGCAATCCGACCAAGTCGTATCGTTCCCGCGACCCGCTTCGGGTCACAGGCGAGGTCACGGGTTGGGAAGGGCACTCTACCGAGGCGCTCAAGGCCATGAAGGACAACCTGGAACGACTCAAAGCACTTGGTATCGAGGCAATCAACGACTGAGGCGAACTGGTCTGATCCAGCGCGCGCTTCAAGCGCGCCGGCTCTAGTACTCGCCCCTGATCACGAAGTAAGAGCCCCGAATCGTGCCGGCCAGTTTGGACTTCTGTCTGGCGAACTTGAACTTCCCCTCCAGCTCAGTCGGCACTTCCATGCCGTCCGAGAGCTTCAAGCCGACGGCCCGCTTCTTGGGGTCATCAATGGCATACATGACGTTGATCGAAAGGCCGTCCTCATAGAAGACGTAGGCGATCCTCAGGTTGTCCACTTGAAAGCGTGACGTCTCCAGGGGCCTGGCACGTATCTCGAGGCCACGTTCTTCCCGAAGGATCTCGCTCACGTAGTCAAGGGTGTCCTGGCTCGCGCTGGCCGCTTCGACTCTGAACTCGTGCTTGTACTTGTTCATGAAGTACCGGGCCTCGTTGGCACGCAGGCCGGCGAGCGCTGCTGCCAAAGGCGAAGTCTCCAGGCCCTCCTCGGACACGTTCACGAAATCGACGACATCGGACACGCGAATCGCCCCCCTCTTCTCCCTATGTTCCTAGACCAGGGGAGCCCAAGCCTAACGTCCGCAAGGTAGACTGACCCGAGGGCGCGCGCCCGCTGATGTCGCACACGTCGGGTGAGATCCATGACGCCCGTCCGCCAGGGGTGGGGTGTTGCATGCGTGAGGCCGATCGCAGGGACGTTCCCACCCTCGTCGGACTGATGGCCGAGTTCTACGCTGAGGCCGACTACACCCTCAGTCGCGCTCGCGGTCTACCGGCGTGCGGGGTTTGAGATGACGAGTGAGACGACTCGCCTGACCGGCACATCCACAGAACACCACGAAGCGGAGGGTGAGGTAGCGATGCACAAGTGGTTGAAATGGATAGGCGTCTCCCTGGCGGCGTTGCTCGTGCTCGCGCTAGTGGGCTTCTACGCGTGGACACGCATCTCCACATACCCTGCGTTCCCGGAGGCGGCCGCACTTGCCCAACAGGCGCAGACGGAGCGCGGGTGGTACGTGTTCGAGCCCAAGGGAGCGCCGAGTGCGGGCTTCATCTTCTATCCGGGCGGGCTTGTCGACCCTGCAGCGTACGCGCCCTTGATGCAGCGCCTGAGCGACGATGGCGTTCTTGCTGTCATCGTTCCCATGCCGTTCGACTTGGCGGTCTTCGGCATCAACCGCGCAGACGACGTCATAGCGGCGTATCCCGACATCGACACCTGGGTCATCGGCGGTCACTCACTCGGCGGCGCGATGGCGGCCGAGTATCTGAAGAAGAAGCCCGACGCGGTCGATGGCGTGACGTTCCTGGCGTCCTACCCGGCCGATTCGACCGATCTCTCGGCGATTCCGGCCAAGGCCGTCTCCATCTACGGCACCGAGGACGGCGTGGCCGGCGATGTCTTCGAGGAGTCGTTGCAGCGCCTGCCTGAGGGCACCTCGCTGGAAGCGATCAAGGGCGGCAACCACGCTCAGTTCGGCGACTACGGTCCTCAGAAGGGCGATGGGGTCGCAACGGTGAGCCGTGACGAGCAACAGCGACAGACAACCGCGGCGGTTCTCGAACTGGTGAAGGCGCTTCAGTAGGCGCGATCGGGTGCTCGAAAGCGGACTCTCGCGCCCTGAGATGCGGATCGAGCGGGTAGCGCACGGCTAGAATCGTCCCAAGCCCACATTGCGAGGAGAGATCATGCGGGTCGAGGACCTTCGGCGCTACATCAAGAACACCGAGAAGGCCGTGGTGCCGGAGAGGGTGGCGACCACGACCATGGGGGGCGCACTGCTGCGCAGGTTGCCGTTGCGACTCCAGCGCTACGTCGTCAACCGAGGAGCGCGAACCAACCCGTACATGAGCTTCGTCGTCGAACCGTACGGCGTCTTTCTCGCGTTCGAGATCGTCGACTTGGAAGCGGCCGAGCGGCTACTGCCGCCACACTACAGCCTGTTTCCTTCGGCGATGTTCGGCGACACCCCCAAGCGACCCTGCGCTATCATCTCCGCCTTCAACGTGCATACGAGCGTGTTTTGGGGGAGCCGTGTGGAGTTCTATCTGATCGCCGAGAACTGCAAGACCGGGCTTCTCTCCTGGATCATCGGTGAGTACGAGAGCAACACGCACAGTTACGACCCCAGTCAGGGTTTTGTCGGCCCAAGCACCTCGCATTCGGTGGTCACGACGTCCTATCTCGGAGAGGTCATCGTCGATGTGGCGAGCGCGGGGTCTGCCAATAGCCTCGTCTTGGTCGCCGACCTGAACAACGGCGTGCTCACCGATCTCGATCAGCGCCTCTGGGTCGAGGGCAACCTCTCGGTCGACTACGGCGGCGAACTGCAGCAGTGCACCAAGCCGTTCAGCCTCGTGTTCGACCCCAAGGAGATGGCCCGGGCACTGAAGCTTCCGCTCGATGACATCTCGCTGTGCACCAACACGTTCGGCGGAGGGATGATGGCCCCGATGCCATTCGAAGCGGCGTGCTTCCCGTACGCGCAGCACTTCGTCACGACAAGCGTCCCCACGGCCACCTCGATGCGGACGGCCGAGGATCTCGAGCAGGCCGTGACCGAACTCGTCGGAAAGATGAACGGTGAAACAGACTGCCTCCGCTGAGCAGATGTGGGCGTCATTCGTTGACGCACGTCCAGATCTCGCAGGTCCTGGCCTGACATTGTCGGCCTGGCACTTCTGCGACAACGAATCAGACGCGGATGAACTTGCGCGGCTGGTGCTCTCGGGCCAGAAGCGTGCCACCGCAAGTGCGTTGTGGTCCTACGAGGCCGAGGGCGATCCACTGCCGCGGATCGGCGACGTCAATCTCGTTACCTACTGGGATGGACGGCCGTGCTGCGTGATCCGCACCACGGCCGTAGAGGTCGTCACGTTCGGCTCGGTCACTGCGGAT
Source organism: uncultured Actinomycetes bacterium (assembly GCA_963702525.1). GTDB lineage: Bacteria > Actinomycetota > Coriobacteriia > Anaerosomatales > PHET01 > CAVPCY01. The sequence goes on from CAVPCY010000026.1 coordinate 9,859, forward strand.
TTCGCCGCGGCCGAGGGCGAAGGCGACGCGTCGCTCGGATACTGGCGTGAGGCGCATCGTGCTGCCTTCGGACGCGAGTTCGCCGGTACCGATCGAGTGGTCGGACCAGAGATGCCCGTGGTGTGCGAACGGTTCGAGGTCGTGTTCGGCAGGTAGGAGGCACCGCATTCTAGGGTGCCAGCGCGGCGTCGACCCCTCTGGTCAGTGATGTCACATGACCGCTCTCAGGATGGGCAGACGTGTCGAAGGTCGTTCGAGTGCCCGCGCTGCTAACGCAGTCGCGACTCGGTGGCCGGCGTGATCACCATCGCGTACGTCGCAGGCGGTACGTCCACCTACCCCCACGGCATCTTCTTCACAGCTATCCAGGTCGCGTGCACCTTGCTGATCGTCTGGTATGCGTGGAAGTGGCGTGACCCTGACGCCGCGGCGATTCCGGCCGTTGGGGTAGTCGACGCGAGATGACCGCGTGTCTTGCTGCACGCCGGCGGCCCCCGCCGAGCGTTTGGAGTCGGCGTCGACCGCGCTAGACTGATGAGAGTGCGTGCGGCTGAAGCGCGACATGCCGGACGGACGAAGCAACCGATCGCCATCAGGGCTATCGAGCGGAGGCACCGTGCGAACAGTTCAGAAGGTTCTGCCCGAGTCGCTGACCTCCGACCTGATCGCGCCTTGCGGGATGGACTGCGGGCTGTGCAGAGGCCATCTCAGGGACAAGAACCGCTGCCCGGGCTGCAACGGAGATGACGCCGACAAGCCGCGATACTGTCTGACGTGCAAGATCAAGACATGCGACACCATATCCAGCGGCGCGATCTCGTTCTGCTTCGACTGCCCCGACTTCCCGTGCGCTCGGCTGCGTCAGCTCGACAAGCGCTACCGCACCAAGTACGGCATGAGCATGACCGAGAACCTCCTCCGGATTCAGGAGATCGGTCTTGAGGCCTTCGTCGCCGCCGAGAAGCTGAGGTGGGCGTGTCCGGAGTGCGGCTCCCTGCTGTGCGTGCATCTTTCGGACTGCGGCGTATGCGGCCATCCTCGAAATCCCTCGGGGCCGTCCAACGAGCGCATGGGGCGGAGCGCCAGAGACTAGACCGCGGAAGCGGGGGGATGGGCGTCCGCTCGTGCGCCACACGCTCCGAACAGCCTGAAGGAGTGGTCTGCATGATCGTCAAGGAGATCAGCGTGCCTGCGTCCGATTTCGAGGGGCTGACGATTCGCGACTACACTGCCGGAAACGCGACGAGCTCCTCGTTCGCGGTCATCGACGTCGAGCCTGGTGTGGCACACCGAGTCTCGTGGTCTCGGCGATCGGACAAGTACTACTACGTCGTTGCCGGCACGGTCGAGTTCGTCGACTCCGGGCAGTCTCACGCGCTGTCGCCGGGCGACTTCTGTCTCGTCGCGCAGGGCGAGCGGTTCTCGTACCGCAACGTGAGTGATGAGCCTGCCCGGTTGTGCCTGCTTCACACTCCCAGCTTCGACCTGGATTCTGAGGTTTTCGAGTAGCGGCTGTACGATGGCGGGCAGAAGGTACGCATCGTTCGGGGCCATCGCGCGGCAGCTTGGCTCTCGCACGGTGGGGTAGGCTGACCTGAGAGCGCCTGAGTGCCGTTCTTGCCCAAGACGTTGGGCTGAGCAGCCGGCGCGACCGGGCCAGACGGTCCGCGACTCAAAGGGGATGAGAGAGTGCGTTCATATCAAGAGGACTCCCACTTCCGGAAGCGCGATGTCGACGCGCAGAGAGTGGAGAGCGCGCTTCTGGGTTGGGCTCAAGGTATCGAGGCTCTTGAGGCCGGCTACGTTGGCGAAAGCATCGAGAGCTACCACTGGGCACTTGGCTGTCGAGATGCCCTCGAGACTTCAAGGGCATCAGCGACCTTCAAGCAGCGCAAGAAGATAGAGGGCAGACTGCCCGAGCTCGACCGCCGTTTCACGGCCGCCACCGTCCCGGCTACGGGGTGCGTGCTGACAACACGCGAGTGCGACCCAACTGCGGAATGGTGGTACTTTCGCGTGCCGGCTTCACACCCGGATTGGCCTGAGCAAGCGAAAGAGTGACGCTAAGGAGCGAACGCGTGCAGCGTGACCTCAAGAAGGAGCTTCGTCACCTGTACAACCCTTCGGCTCGAGTGGTCCAGCGAGTGGACGTGCCGACGCTGCGCTTCCTCAAGATCGACGGTCAAGGTGATCCCAACACGTCGCCCGAGTACGCCGAGGCGGTCGAGGCGCTTTTCGCTCTCTCGTATGCGCTGAAGTTCCGGGCGAAGAAGAGCCCGCTCGAGATCGGCTATGGCGTCATGCCTCTCGAGGGCCTTTGGTGGGCGGATGACATGTCGTCATTCACTAGCGGCGATCGTTCCGCCTGGCAGTGGACGATGATGATCATGCAGCCCGACTTCCTCGACGGCGATCTGATCGAGGAGACGCGCATCGCGGTCGTCGCGAAGAAGAAGCTGCCCGGGCTGGAGAGAGTCCGTCTCGAGTCATTCACCGAGGGCCTCTCGGCACAGACGATGCACGTCGGCCCGTTCTCCGCCGAGGGGCCCACGATCGAGAGGGTTCACCGGTTCATCGAGGAGTCGGGGCGCGAGCTGTCCGGCAAGCATCACGAGATCTACCTCAGCGACATCCGCAAGGCGGACCCGGCCAAGTGGAAGACGGTCATCCGGCAGCCGATGGCGTGATGGCTGAAGGGCTGAGGCGCCGACGGACGGATCATCCTGATGCGCCTCGCTCGCAGGCAATCCCTGACGTGCCGGGTGGGCACCTGGGTACGTTCCTTCGAAAGGCGCCGGTTGAAGGAGGACATGATGTCAGACGCAGCGGCCACTGGGTCGGGCACGAAAGACGACCCGTGGGTCCTCAAGACCCCGCCCGGCACCTCGGAGTACCTCATCTACCGCGACGACGCCGCCGACCCGCCTGCGCTCGTCTGCATCGTTGGCAAGACCACACTCGGCTACCAGCTGCGAGCCATCGATGACCTGCATGCCTGGCTCGTGGAGCAGGGCGACTGGGTATCGCTTGGCGCAGCGGATGAACAGAAGCCTGCGGCGCCTGGCACGGTAGAGGCGTGGGGTCGCTCGGAGGACAACCCTGTCGGTGGCTGGTACGGTCTGAAGAAGGGCCTCCGCGGCCGCTTCGGGATGTACATCCCGCCTCTTCTCGAGGCGTTGGGACTCGCCGAACTCGAGCATAATCGGCGCAACAACAGGATGAAGGCACTGTAGCCGCCCGTGCGAAACACGCTGAGCATTCATCCCAGAGGGGGTGCCGCTTGAGGACCATCGGTCTGATCGGTGGAATGAGCTGGGAGTCCACGGTCCCCTACTACCGCGTCATCAACGAGACGGTCAGAGATACCCTCGGGGGTCTGCACTCGGCGAAGATCGTCATGTACAGCGTGGACTTCGATGAGATCGAGAAGTTGCAGCGCGCGGGCTCGTGGGACGAGGCCGGGCGTCAGCTGGCGCGTGCGGCCTCTGTACTCGAGGGCGCCGGCGCGGAGCTACTCGTGCTCTGCACCAATACGATGCACAAGGTCGCGCCGGCGATCGAAGCGGCAGTAGGCGTTCCACTGCTGCACATCGCGGATCCGACAGCAGAGGCGATCAAGGCCGCCGGGCTTGCGCGGGTCGGGCTTCTGGGGACTCGCTTCACCATGGAGCAGGGCTTCTACCGCGACAGGTTATCGGCGCTCCATGGCATCGAGGTCCTCGTCCCCGATGAAGACGATCGCTCCACGGTGCATCGCATCATCTACGAGGAACTGTGTCTGGGGGTGGTCGATGACGCGTCTCGGACCGCGTTCCAGGACATCATCGGCCGGCTCGTCAAGAACGGGGCGCAGGGGGTGATCCTCGGCTGCACGGAGATCGGCCTGCTCGTCGGATCGGCAGACTCGCCCGTACCGCTGTTCGACACCGCGGATCTGCATGCTCGGGCCGCCGCTCGCTGGGCGATTGTGCAGATCGGAGACCTATGAGAACGATAGTGTGCACGGACTACGGACCGCCCGATGTCCTCCAACTGAGGGACGCGCCAAAGCCCGTTCCGAAGGACAACGAGATCCTGATCCGCATCCGGGCCACCACCGTGAGCGCGGCCGATTGCGAACTGCGGAGATTCGACTTCCCTTCCTGGGTGTGGCTACCGATGCGGCTGTGGTCCGGCATCCTCAGACCGCGGGACCGGGTGCTCGGGCAGGAGCTTGCTGGTGACGTCGAGTCGGTGGGCAAGGATGTCCGGTCGTTCAGGGCGGGCGACCGGGTCTTCTCGGCGACGGGGATCGGTCTGGGCGCCTACGCGGAGTACATCTGCCTGCGCGAGAGCCCCGAGACCGGCGCGACCGCTGCGATGCCAGCGAACCTGAGCTACGAGGAGGCTGCCGCCGTGCCCTACGGGGGAGGCGAGGCATCGGAGTTCCTGCGCAAGGCCAACGTCCGCAGCGGGCAAAGGGTGCTGGTCAACGGAGCGGGAGGGAGCTTTGGCACCTACGCGGTCCAGCTCGCGAAGATCCTCGGGGCCCACGTGACCGCTGTGGACAGCGCGCCGAAGCTCGAGATGCTGCACTCCATCGGTGCCGACCGCGTCATCGACTACTCCCGGGAGGACTTCACCGAGGGCTCGGAGACCTACGACGTCATCTTCGACGTGGTTCGCAACACTCCGTCCAGCAGCATGGTCAAGATGCTGACCGACGACGGATGTCTCCTCATGGCCAATCCGGGCTTCCTGCAACTGGTTCGCGCCCTGTGGGCTTCGAGGGGGAGCGAGAAGCGGGTGGTGTTCGGGGTATCGGGTACCACGAGCGAGGATCTGGCCGATCTGCGAGGCCTGGTCGAAGCGGGTAAGCTTCGCCCAGTCATCGATCGGAGCTTCCCGCTCGAGCAGATGGTCGAGGCTCACCGGTACGCCGAGACCGGGCGAAAGCTGGGGAACATCGTTGTCGTCGTGGCGTAGGCGAGGCGCCCCTACTTCAGCTGGCTCCAGCGGCCGAACTCCATCTTCGCCTTGAGCCCCTGTCCTCCCGAGTCGTTCTTCGCCGCCCGGTAGTCCTGGCTCTTGGTCCAGGCGAGAACCGATTCCTCGGAATCCCACCACGAAAGCGTGACGATCGTCAGAGGATCGAGCACGTCTCGGGCGACGACGAGTCTCTCGAAACCGGGCTGGGCCTGATAGGCCGCGGTCATGCCATGGGCCATTCCCACGAACTGCTCGGCTTCGGCCTCGGAGTTGACCGTGTAGAGCGCAGTGCTGAGTACCGACATGGGTGTTCCTTCCGATCGACGTCGTGGCGTTGAGGTTCGAGCACGCCACTTGGTGTATTCCGCACCCGCCGCACAATACGCGCAACGCCCTGCGCCCGCGAGGCCTGGCAGCGTCGCCGTCCGAAAGGTGCAGGCACCATCGAGCTCCCGACGACCTCCGGCCCGGATTCTCGCGCGCTGTCCGCGGGAATGCTCCCGAGGGGAGGCCACGGTGGTTCATGTGCGCGCATCGGGCTTTGGGGGACTGAGGACATGAGCCCCATCGCAGCGTTCGCAGCGTTCGGGATCGCGTCCCAGGCGATACTCGTCTGCTTCTTCTCGGCGCGGCGATGGGCGCCTGCGCTCGCGGCGCGCTACGGCTGGCTCGCCTACGCCTTCGCCGGCCTCGGGTTGCCGCTCGGCGTATGGCTGTTCCTCGGCGGACAGTCCTGGAGGCTGTATGCAGGCCCTCTGCTGATGGCGGCGTGGGCGCTGTTCGGCACCTCGGTGGATCTGTGGTGGCCGCGGGAGTGGCGCTCGCCCTTGGTGTGGAGCGTACTCGTGCCCTACGTCGCGCTCTACTTCTGGGCTCAGATGTTCCTCTGGTGGCCGCTGTGGGACATGAACCGGTGGGCGTGGGCGGTATTCGGCGCGCTGTTCGTCGTCAACACAGTGCTGAACCTTCGTGGGCATTTCGACGATGAGTAGAGCTGACGAAACGCGCTAGGAACATCGCCACTGAACGAATGTATGCTTGCGCGGTATCGATCGAGTGCTCCACCTGCCGAGAAGGAGCCTATGCGATGACGTCACCACGAACCGCCGAGGAACTCGTGTCCGCCTACCGCCGCGGTGCCGTCGTGCTGCGTGAAGCCGTCGAAGGGATGGACGCGACGTTGCTGCGCGCTCGCCCGATCGCGGGCAAGCTGAAGCTCGCTCGAGGTGCTGAGCCACATCGTCGACTCGGACCAGTTCATGTGCGACCGCATCAAGCGCACCATCGCGACAGAACGGCCGCTGCTCATGGGCGTCGAGTCGGCGGACTACCCGGGCCCGCTGTCCTACCACGACCGCGAGCCCGAGCTCGACCTGCAACTGCTCGCGGCTCAGCGCGCGCAGCTGGCCGCGGACCTCGCTCGGCTGCCCGTCGAGGCGTGGGAGCGCTCGGCGGTGCACTCCGAGGTCGGGCTGATCACGGTCCGCGACCTCGTCGAGCACGCGGTCGACCACCTGGAGGATCACGTCGCCAGGATCGCGGAGAAGCGAGCGGTCCTCGGCGTATAGGGCCCCGGCGGCGTCGCGGGTCTGCGCGAGCGGGGGTGCTCGGCGCCGCTTGCTTCCGGCAGGCTGCCGCAGGCCGATACGCTGCCCTCGGTGTCTTCAGCGAAGGCGATCCAGCGCACCATCTCGCCCATGAGTTGCTTGCGTGTGGGCGGTGAGGGCATAAGTGAATGGATGCGAGTCGTCGCAATGGGGTCCGCTCGGGCACCGAGTCCGCCGCCCGTTGCGACATCACCGAGGCGTTGTGCCATCTCGGCACGGGAAGCGGGGTAGGGCATGAGACTCGAAGGTAAGGTCGTGGTAATCACCGGTGCGGGCTCGGGCATGGGGCGAGCCATGGCGAACCTGTTCGCCAACGAGGGCGCGAAGATCGTGGCTGCGGAGTGGAATGCCGACACCTTGCAAGAGGTCGTCGACGAGGTGACGGCCGCAGGTGGCACGATAGTGGGCGTGAAGGGCAACGTGGCCGAAGAGGCCGACTGCGGCAAGATCATCGACACCGCGGTCGACACGTACGGACGGCTCGACGTGCTTTGCAACAACGCCGGCGTCATGGACACGAACCAAGGAGTGGGCGAAGTCACCAACGAGATGTGGGAACGGGTCATCGGCATCAACTTGAACGGGCCGATGTTCCTCTCTCGCAAGGCGGTCCCGATCATGGTCGCCCAAGGCGGCGGCTCGATCGTGAACACCGCATCGCTTGCGGGTGTCGGCGGCGGAGCCGCGGGCGTGGCCTACACCACATCCAAGCACGCGCTCATCGGACTGACACGCAATACCGCGTTCGTCTACACCCAAGACGGCGTCCGGTGCAACGCGATCGCGGCGGGTGCGGTCGAGACCAACATCATGCAAAGCGTCGACCCCACCAAGATGGACCCGAAGGCCTCGGCACGATACCAGACCTGGTACGCGGCGATTCCAGGGCAGCTCAAGGCCATGGACATCGCGCAGCTCGCGCTGTTTCTCGCCTCGGACGAGTCGAAGATGATCAACGGCGCCATCATCCCGGCCGACGCCGGATGGTCAGCAGCGTAGCGTCCGCACGAAGTCCCGCGGGCAGCGGAAGGCGGGGAGGCGACTCCCCGCCTTCTTGACGGGCTAGTATGTCGGGCCGGGGGGCATCGCGAGGGAAGGGCAACACATGCGGCGAACCGAGGGGCGTCTTGCCGGGGCTGATGGTCTCGAGCTCTGGGCCCAACAGTGGCTACCCGACGGCGAGCCCAAGGCGGTCGTCGCCCTCGTGCACGGGGTGGGCGAGCACAGCGGGCGCTACGGCAACGTGGTCGCGCCGATGGTCGAGGCGGGCTACGCGGTCTACGGCTACGACCACCGCGGCCACGGGCGCTCGCCCGGCCCGCGCGTTCACATCCACCGGTGGGCGGAGTACCGGCACGATCTCGATGCGCAGCTCGCGCGTATCACCACCGAGCAACCCGGCCGACCCGTCGTGCTCTACGGACACAGCATGGGCTCGCTCGTCGCGCTCGACTACCTGGTGCAGCGCTCCGACGGCCTCGCCGGTGCCATCATCAGCGGCACCGCGCTCGAGCCGGTGGGCGTAGGCAGCCGCGCACAGATCGCGATGGCGCGCGTGCTCACGCACGTGGCGCCACGGCTGAGCGTGAGCCTTCACATCGACCATGCGGACCTATCGCGCGACCCTGCCGATCTCGAGGCCCACCGGGCCGACCCGATGCTCACCGACCGTGCGACCGTACGCTGGGGCACCGAGAGCCTCGACACCGTCGCTGCGGTCAAGCAAGGAATGGCCGCGATAGACCTGCCGCTCCTCATCATCCACGGCGAGGCCGATCCGCTGAACTGCGTCGATGGCGCCAGGGCGCTCTACGGGGCGGTGTCGAGCGAGGACAAGACGCTGCATGTCTACCCTGACGTGCTGCACGAGCCGCACAACGATCTGGGGCATGAACAGGTGGCGAGCGACATCATCGCGTGGCTCGACCGGATCACCGGTGCTGCCGCGTCGTCGGTCGGCGGGTAGCTCCAAGCCTCGCGCCAGGAAGGGAGAACGCAGTGAAGGCCTTCATCCAGACTGCCTACGGGCCGCCGGAGCGCGTCTTGGAGATGCGCGAGATCGATCCACCACCCATGGGCGAGAACGACGTCATGATCCGCGTGCGCGCGGCGTCGCTTCACGCCGGCGACTACTTCCTCGCGGTGGGGTCGCCGTGGCCGGCCCGTTTCGCGGTGGGCTTCCCGAGGCCGCACGCCAACTACGTGGTCGGCCTGGACTCGGCGGGCGTGGTCGAGCAGGTGGGCGCGGCCGTGACCCGCTTCAAGCCGGGCGACGAGGTGTTCGCTGAGTGCAGCCCGCGCGCCGACGGATCGGGTGCATGCGCCGAGCTGTCGTGCGCGCCCGAGGACAACGTGGTGCGCAAGCCCTCCAACCTGAGTTTCGAGGAGGCGGCCACGATTCCCGTTTCGGCTCTTGCGGCGTTGCACGGTATGCGCGATGCGGGCAAGGTGCAGCCCGGGCAGCAGGTGCTGATCGTGGGCGCGGCGGGCGGCGTGGGCACGTTCGCCGTACAGATCGCGAAGTGGCTGGGCGCCGAGGTGACCGGCGTGTGCAGCACCGGCAACGTCGAGCTGGTCCGCTCGCTTGGCGCCGACCACGTCGTCGACTACACGACGGAGGACTACACCCGCGGCGATGCCCGCTACGACCTCATCCTCGACAACGTGGGCGACCATTCGCTGTCCGAGGCGCGCCGGGCGCTCAAGCCCGACGGCGTGCTGCTGCCCAACAGCGGGCGGTCGGGGATGGGCTATGTCATCGCCTCGTTCCTCGTCGCACCCTTCGTCAGACAGCAGGGCAAGCCGTATCTCTCGGTGCCCAACCGAGCCGATATGGAGCTGCTCGGCGAATTCGCGGAGAACGGGACGATCAGGCCGGTCATCGGCAGGACCTTCCCGTTCGCCGAGACACCCGCGGCACTCGCGCACGTGGGCGCCGGGCATGCTGTGGGCAAAACCGTGGTGACGCTATGACACCGACGGAGAAGACAGTTGCCGAGAAGGCCCGCATAAAGCCCGGCACGACCGTCGCCGTTCTCAACCGTGTGCCCGGCATCGTCGAGTCACTCGGGCTTCCCGCCGACGTCACCTTCGTCGAACCGGGTGAGGCCGATATCGTCTTCCTGTTCGTGATCACGCACGCCGAGCTCGAATCGCAGATGCCGCCTGCAGCCGAGGCGCTTGCGCCCGGGTCGGCGCTGTGGGTCTTGTACCGCAAGGGCTCGAAGGCGGCCGGGCTCGACATGAGCCGCGACGACATCTGGGCGCTCGCCGAGAAGCTCGAGATGCGCCCGTTGGGGCTCGTCGGCGTGGACGACACATGGTCCGCGTTTCGGCTGAGACGCTGAGGGTGACGGTGGCCGGCCGAGTTGCGTTCGAGCGAGCGGTGCCGGTAGTAGACTGACGCAAGGACGCCGAGCATCTCTTCGGCGCGATGTTCTCCGGCGACACGGAGGGTGCGGTTGAACGTCACCACCGTTGCGGCTGTTGCATACTCGCTGGCCACGACATGCGTCGTGGTCTTCCAGCTAGCGCTCGCGCTTGGAGCGCCGTGGAGCCGCTTCGCGATGGGCGGCGCGTTTCCCGACCGGTTTCCGCCAGGGATGCGTATCGCAGCGCTCGTGCAAGGCGTGCTACTCGCCCTCTCGGTCGCCGTCGTTCTGTCTAGGGCGGGACTCGCGGTGCCCAAGTGGTCCGCTGCCTCGGTCTGGCTCACCTGGGTTGTCGTCGCGTTCAGTGCGCTCAGCCTGTTCCTGAACGTGATCACGCCGAGCGCCGAGGAGCGCCGCGTGTGGATGCCGGTCGCGTTGGTCATGCTCGTCTCGAGCCTGATCGTTGCGACCACGGCGGGATGACAGGCGCTTTATGACCCGGACCCCCGCTAGGGCGAAGGGCGTCACCGCAGCGTGGCTCGTGGCGGTGTTCGTGCTCTGGCCAGCCTGGTATTGGCTGATGCAACGCGTGGCCGTAGTCCCCGTCGTGTGGTTCGTCAACCTCGTGCCCTCAGAGCCGACATCGGGCGAGGGCCCATTCGACCGAACACAGGTCGTGGCACTCGCCGCTATCGGGTTCGCATTCGGATTCCTCGGCGTCTACCTTCTTCGCCTGCTGCGTGCTCCTCGGCTCGTCTGGGTGCCTGCAGCCATCATGTCTGTTCTCATCTACCTTGCCGGCACGGCGTTCTGGGCAAGCTTCTCGGGATACGGGACGGGGCCGCGAACATCGCTCTGTGGTTCGCGATCTCGGTTCTTCTGGGCGCCGTGATGGGATTCGGGGCGTGGCTGGGCTCAAGAACGCGTAGACGGATCCCGGCGGTCCGTACCGGGAGCCGGGAGCATAGCTCGGCCGAGTTCGGACGCTCGCCCGCGAGCGGTGCGGTTGGGATGGATGCGCCACTGATAGGCGCTTCATCGCTCATCGCACTCGATGGTATGGTCGAGCGCGAGGCCGGCGTCACCCCTCCTCCCCCGCCGTTCTCGATTCGGACGGCTTTGATCGCGCTGGTTGTCATGGTTGTGCTCGCAGCCGGAATGGTCGCCATCGTCAGGTACTTCGGGCCCGGAGCCGCGTCTCCCTAGGGTTCGCGTACGCGGCTTCGAGGGGCTCTCGGCATGACGGGCGAGCGTGGATAATGTGGGGACGAGACCGCTATCGGGCGGCATGGCGCGGGGGCGAGAGGACGGCGATGAGCAGGTTCAGTGAGGTCCTGCACGGCGGACCGGTGGATGCCGAGGAGATCGCCCGGGTCCGCGCGGTGATCATGTTCGAGGAGCCGGACCTGCAGGCGCGGCTCGTCCGTTTCGGCGCCCTGCTTGTCATGGCATCGGCGATCGCGACCTTCGGGCTGTACGCCGACTCGGTTGCGACCGTCATCGGCGCGATGATCGTCGCACCGCTCATGCTGCCGATAATGGGGCTTGCGTTCGGCATCGCGGTCGGCGACCGCAAGGCGATCGGGACCTCGCTGCTCGTGGGAGTGTCGGGGATGGCGACCGCGATCGCCGTGGGCTACCTCATCTCGTTCATGATGCCATCCGTCTTCGACCCCACCTCCAACGCCCAGATCATGGCGCGTACCGCACCTCGCCTCGTCGACCTCATGGCGGCGCTTGCGACCGGGCTTGCCGGCGCGTTCGCCATCAGCCGCGCCGACGTCTCGGACACGCTGCCCGGTGTCGCGATCGCCATCTCGCTCGTCCCGCCGCTTGCCAACGTCGGAATCCTGCTGGGCGCCAACCGGCCGGACCTTGCAGCCGGCAGTCTGCTGCTCTTCGTCACGAACTACCTCGCCATACTGCTGACCGGCGCGTTCGTCTTCGGCATCATGGGCTACCCGAAGGCGGCGCTCGAAGGCAAGACGCCACGCATCAAGCACGCTGCCATCGCGATCGTCGTCGTGATGGTGATGGTCGTCGCCGTGCCGCTGGGTGTCACGAGCTTCCAAGTGATGACGGGCCATGCCGCCGAGTCGGGCGTGGCCGAGGCGACCAAGGCGTGGCTTCAGGGCAGCGACTACCGGTTCGTCTCGGCGACCACCGACCAAGACAGCGTGAACGTGATCGTGGCCGGCCAGGGCAAGCTGCCCGCCAAAGAGGCGCTGGTCTCGAGTCTTGAGGGGAACATGTACGGGCGGGCGGTCCGCGTCCAAGCGGTACCGTCGGTCACGATCGACGTCGAGGCCAAGTAGTCGGTCGGCAGAGGGGCAGGATGTCACGTGGAGAAGCCACCAGCGGCCGACACCATCGACGAGTACATCGCCGAGTTCCCACCGGAGACACAGGCGAAGCTTCAGGAGATACGCGCCTTGATCTCGGCTACCGCGCCCGACGCGACCGAGACGATCAGCTACGCGATTCCCACCTTCGACCTCAAGGGCAAGCACCTCGTCCACTTCGCCGGTTTCGCAAAGCACGTTGGCTTCTATCCCATACCCACCGGGATGGAGGCGTTCAAGGACGAGCTCTCGGCGTACAAGACGGGCAAGGGCTCGGTGCAGTTCCCGCTGAGCGAACCGTTGCCTGCCGATCTGATTCGTCGGATCGTCGAGTTCCGGGTGGCCGAGGTGGACCGCAAGACGAAGTAGCACTCGGCCTTGGCGCGTGCGAAGCGAGCGCTGACCCGCCGTGCCGGATGAGGTTGGTTGCCTACAGTTGGATCTGAGCCGTCAGCACGTCCCCGTCGCGGGTGATCGCGAGGACCGTCCTACCGGTCCGCTCGGCCCACTTGCGCACGTCCTCCTCGAACGTCGGACAGTCGGCCTTCACTTCGAGCAGGTCGCCCGGGCAGGTCTCGTGAATCGAGGTGATGATCGCCTGGATGGGCTGAGGGCAGCGCATCCCGACGGTGTCGAGCTGCTTGACCGCCATGTCCCCCTCCTTCGCGCTCAGGCCCTGATGGGCGCAGACATAGCCTCGCACAACTGGCGTGGTACACACACCGATACTACGCCGATAGCGCCATCGAACGACAGCGACCTTGGCGAGCGGAGCGGTATGCTTCGTGCACGGCGCGACTACGCGTGACCGCTAGCCTCCCGAGGAGGGCGCATGGAGACCCGAAGGCTCGCGTGGTGGAAGCTGTTCGCGGTGTGGGGGCTCTTCCTCGCGCTCCACTTCTCTTTCGAGACGTTCCCGAACACGCTGTTCCGGCTCATCGGCGAGGACGGCGAAACCACCTTCTTCCATATGAAGATGCTCTTCTTCGCCTACGTCTTCGTCACGCTGGTGGAGCTGGCCGTTCGGCGGGGCCGGCTCGAATCGCCGAGCGACTTCGTGTACTCGCGGGCACTGATCGCGGTCGCCTACCCCTGGCTGACGATCACGATGTGGTTCGCCGCCGAGGCACTCGGTATCGCCATGCGCAGTATCACGGTCGTGATCCTCTACGCGAACATCACGACGGCGCTTGGCATCTACCTCGCCCTGAGGATGGAGGAGGCGCTCGATCCGGTGCGTATGCGAGCGTCGCTCAGGGCCATGGTCGTGCTCGTGTTCTGCTGCGCCGTGTTGGCCTACGCATCGTTCTCGTTCAAGACGCCGATGCCGTTCTTCGTGACGCCCCCGGGCTTCTAGGGCCGCTGGACGCAGTACGGGCCTGCCGCGAGGCGGAAGCCCGACTCCGCTCGTTCGCACTCCTCGCCTTCGCAGCACACGAAGCACACCCGCTTGTGTGCCAGGAACCCGCGCAGCTCGATCCGCGGTGAGAGATGGTCCGGCTTGACCGGCTCCTCGGCCATGAGGCCAGTCGAGAGATACTTCTTGTTGTCGTCCGAGAAGACCGTCACCACCGATGCTTCCGGCCCCATCTCGGCTGCTCGCATGACGGCTCCGAGCAGGTTCGCTCCGCTCGAGATGCCCACCCCGAGGCCAAGCTCGGCCGAGAGGCGCTGCGCCATGATGATCGAGTCGCCGTCGTCGACGCTGACGATCTCGTCGAGGTAGTCCAGGTCGACGATGGGAGGGATGAACTCGTCGCTTATGCCCTGGATGCGGTGGTGACCCACCTGGTGCCCGGTGCGCAGCGTGGGGGAGTTCTCCGGCTCGAGCGGGTGGACGAGCACGTCGGGCTTGCGCGCACGGAGCGCTCGACACACCCCCATGACAGTGCCTCCGGTGCCGACGCCCGCAACGAACGCGTCGGGCTGCCTGCCGAGCGCCTCGAGCTGCCACCAGATCTCCGGCCCCGTCGTGGCCTCGTGCGCCGCGGCGTTGTCGGCGTTGCTGAACTGCCTGGGCAGGAAGGTGCCGGGGATGTCGCGGGCCATCTGTTCGGCCATCTCGATGGCGCCCAGAAAGCCGCCCTCCTCGGCGGTGACGAGCCGGGTGGTCGCGCCGTAGCTTGCGATGAGCTGCTTGCGCTCCTCGCTCATCCAGTCCGGCATGAAGATCGTCACGGGGTGCCCGAGCGCTCGACCGATCGCGGCGAACGCGATGCCGGTGTTGCCGCTGGTCGCCTCGGCGATGGCGTCGCCGGGACGGATGGCGCCGCTCGCGTGGGCCTCCCGCATGATGTGCAGCGCCATCCGGTCCTTGATGGAGCCGGTCAGGCTGTAGTTCTCGGCCTTGGCGAAGACGGTGTAGGGGCGCCCATCGAATGCAAGCTCGATCTCGAGCAGCGGCGTGTTGCCCACCAGATTGCCGAGCTGCTTGAGACGTCTCGCGTGCGATTCGTCCACGTGACCTCCAGGTCAGTGCGGCGCACGAGGGCGGTCGCCCGAGTCGCTAGTGGACTCTAATCGGCGGCGCCGGCCGTTGGCTTGTCGGGCAGATCGGACGCCTCGTCGATGATGGTGTCGTCAAATGCGTCGTTGGGCACCACGCCCAGACTCCGCTTTGACCTGCTCTTGCCGAGCATCGCCATGCTGTCGCGCGGTACGCTCCCTCGGCCGACGGGACGGCGCAGGTACAGCAGAACAAGCACGACCGGCACGGCGATGATCGCGAGCAGCGCGAGCCCGGACACTCCCTCCATGCATAACCTCCTGCTGACGTTCAGACTGCGCGAAGCAGTCGCCCGCCGGGAAGCCCTATGGCTCGCCGAGCGTCTCTACCGTTTCTGCTGCTACGACGTCCACAGTGGCGAGCACCTGGCCGGACTGGACGAAGCGCACTGCGCCGAGTTTCTGGCCAGCGAACACGGGGACGGTCGCGCTCGTTGGCAGCGATGGCACGCGCACGACCGGCCCGAGCACGTCGAGCACCGGTTGCTTCGTGGTCGTCGCATAGCGGATGCCCACTGTCTGGCTGGTGGTTCCGGAGATGGGGAGCACGCCCGCGCTTTGGGTATCGCCGCACAGCTGCTTGATGCGGTAGTGCTTGAAGCCCCACTCGAGCAGCCTGCGCGAGCTGGTGAACCGGGCGGCCGACGAAGGCGAACCGAGCACGACGCTGGTGAGTGTCATGCCGTCACGAGAGGCCGACCCCACAAAGCAGTACCGCGCGTGGTTCGTGAATCCCGTCTTGCCTCCCAGCATGCCGTCCACCACACCCCATAGGTGGTTGGTGCTCTTGATCCTTCGCGCGGGGCGCGACTTGTAGCGAGGGAGGTAGACCGAGCGCTTGTGCACGATGCGCCGGAACTCCGAGTGTTTGCGTGCCTCTCGCATCAGCCGGCTCATGTCGAGCGCCGAGGAGTAGTGCCCGGAGGCGTCGAGGCCGTGCGGGTTCTTGAAGTGGCTGTCGTTGAGTCCAAGTTCCGCCGCACGCTGGTTCATCATCTTGGAGAAGCCGGAGATGCTGCCGCCGGTACTGATCGCGAGTGCGGCGGCGGCGTCGTTGGACGAGGCGACGAGCGTTAGTTCGAGCAGCTTGCGGACGGTGAGGCGCTCGCCGGTCTTGAGGCCCGTAGCGTATCGGGTGTTGTGGGCGGCCTTGGAAACCCGCACCACTTCGTCAAGGTCGCGGTTCTCGAGCACGACGAGCGCGGTCATGACCTTGGTGGTACTCGCCATCGATCGGCGGACCGAGGTCTTGCGCGTCCACAGCGTGCGGCCGTCCGGTCCTACGAGCGCACCGGAACGCGCGGAGATATCCGGCCACGCGGACGCCGAGCACTTAGCCGGCAGAGCGCGGGACTCCCCCGACGCGATCCGTGCGCAGCCGGGAGGCGAGCGCCGATGCAGGTGCAAACGAGAGCGAGCCGGCGAGCACGGCTCCGGCGAGCAGTGCGCGCAGCGCGCGGAACGCGGCGGCGTGCGACCCACGTCGCGCGTGGGTGCCGGCGGATGCGGCGAAGGGACGATCGGCCATCGGGACGGGTCTCCAACGTACGAGATGGACCTCGCGGGCGAGCCGTCGCACGCTCGCCGGTGCCATTATGGCATCACAGGGCGCGTCGGTTCAGTGAGACGGTCGAACGGTGCAGGGTTGTCGCGCCGCGCGGGGAACAGACGTGGTGAGTGGTCCGATCGGGAAGCAGGGGGTGCGCCATGACGGAGTCTGCTGCAGTCAGCGCAGGCGCCTCGACTGCATGGGGGCGTCGAGTCCTGTCACTGGGGGATGTCGTGCCGCGCTACGGCATGCTGGACGGCACATGGATCGTCTCTGTGCTGCTGCCGTTGTACTTCGGTGTGGTCAACGGTGACGCGGGCCTCGGGTTGGTGATGCTCGCGATCGTGCTGGTTGCCGGTGCGGCGTTGAGGTCCCGGCCCAAGGCCCGTCTCGTCACGGGCGTGCTGGGCCGGGCCGCGGTCGTGGCCATCGTCTTCGGCTTCCTCTACGGGGAGTTCTTCGACCGTTCATTCGGCCCGGTCCCGCTCAGCCGCGTCGAGAACATAGAAAGGTTCGTGCCGGTGGCGGCGACGTTGCTTGCGGTCCAGCTGATGGCCAATCTCGTGGCGGGTGTGATGTGGAGCACCGGCGACCGCAGGCGCGATGACGCGTGGGCTCCGGCCGCGCACTTTGCGGTGTTCGCAGGGGCGACCTTCGTGGCCTTCGCCATCGCGAGTCTTCTCGGCAGTCTCCTTACCAGCGCCGTGGAAGCAACTACCACCTGGCTTGCGATCGCCGAGCTGCCGGAAGTGGCGGTGCTCGTCGTCTTCTATCTGCTGGGGGCGTCTTCGTGGCTGGCGCTGTGCTTCTCGCCGATGTCGCGCTGGCACGGATCGACGGCTAGCGAAACACCAAGAGCTGCCACATCGGCCTCACGGAGAACGGGTAAGCACACTGAGTGCCCGCGTCTTCGAGAAGGAGGTCTGCCCATGCTCAAGGAGTTTCGCGACTTCGCGTTCAAGGGCGACGTGATCAACCTGGCCGTCGGCATCGTCATCGGTGCTGCGTTCGGAGCGATCGTGAAGTCGTTCATCGACAACATCGTCAACCCACTTATCGGGTTGCTCGGCGGCGGGACAGGCGAGTCTGGAGGCGATGAAGCTTCAGGTCACTCCCGACGGTGGCGATAAGCTTCGGAGCGTTCCTAAGCGCGATACTCAACTTTCTGATAGTGGCCTTCGCGCTGTTCATCGTCATCAAGGCGGTCAACAGGTTCCGCGCAGCCGAGGAGTCCACCGAGCGCGAGTGCCCGTTCTGCCTCACGCTCATCCCCAAGACCGCGAGCCGTTGTTCGAGCTGCACGTCCGAGGTCGCGCCCGAGTAGCGCCGCGCCATTCGACTGTCCCTATCGCACGAGGAGGTCACTGAGCATGGCAACCGTTCAGCTGAGAAACGAGATTCTCTTCAAGGCCCCAACACGTGTCGGGCTGCTCGCCGACGTCACCGAGGCGCTCAAGTCCGCGGGCGTGAACATCCTCGCGATCGGCGCCTACGACAAGGGCGACATGGGCGAGTTCCTGATGATCACGAGCAACAACAAGGACGCCTTCGCCGCGCTCGAGAAGGTGGGTGGCGAGATCGACATGACGTCTGTGGTGGTGGCCGAGGTTCCCAACGAGCCCGGCGAGCTTGCGGCGATCGCTCGCCGTCTGGCCGATCACGACATCAACGTCGGGCAGGTCTACGCCACATCGGTCGAGGCGCCAACGGTCATGATCGTGCTGCGCACCGCGTGCGAGATCGACGTCGTCAAGCTCCTCGAAGACCTGTAGCGAGTTCGCGCACCGCAGCGCGTACCTCGGCGGGCTCGAGTACCTCCACGGCGCCGAGCCGTGCGACCACGTGTCGAGCGATCCACTCGGTACCTCCGTAGGGGACCTCGGCGACGATCGCGCCGTCCTCGGCCTGCTCGATGACGCGCCCGCCGGGCCAGTCGCGATCGGTGAACGCCTCGCCTGCCGAGAAGCGCAGCCGCGCGGTGGGCAGTCCGTCGGTCGCGAACGCACCCATGCTGCCGGGCGCGCCCATCCTCGCGCCCGGGTCGAAGTGCTCGCCGGTGAGCCCGGCCGAGCGGATCCGGTCGAAGCGGAAGGTGCGCCAGTCGCCGGCCCGCCTGCACCACGCGGTCAGGTACCACGCGCCGCGTTCAGCGAACAGGCTCAGCGGCTCGACGTCACGCGCGGTGGTCTCATCGCTCCCGGCGCTCACGTACTCGAGGTGCACCACGCCGCTCTGCTGCACCGCCCGGGCGAGCGCCTCGTAGACCGATGTATCGTGCGCCGAGGTCGCGGCGCGGATGGTCCGGTCGAGCTCCTCGGCATCGAAGCTCTTCGCGCCAGATGCTTCGAGCAGGCGCGACGGCAACTCATCGCTTGCCGAGAACCCCGCCGCCTGCAGAGCCGCGGCAAGCGCTGAAGCTTCGGCGGACGAGAGCCGAACGGGCCCCTTGAGCGCGGGGAGCTCGCCCCACACCTCGACGTAGCCGTCTTCGACCAGAAGAGGGGTCAGGTCGCCGGGATAGTACGGCGCCACGCCGCACATAGACAGCGTCTCGAGGTCGGTGGTCAGTTCGGCTTCGGTGGCGCCGACCTCGGCTGCGAGGTCCGCGATGAGGATGCGGGCTCCCGGGGTGAGCTGCCCCATCATCGCGATGAGCCGACGCGCGCGATCCGCGCCTGAGGTCCTAGCCATGGAGCATCACCGCCCGCTCGAGCCCGTCGGCGAGTTCGGCGACCAATTCCGGCGGCTCGGCGAGCGTCAACCCGGGGCCGTTCTCGATCACGAAGCGCAGCAGGCGCGGCCCTGAGCGCGCCGTCACGCTCCACGTCGCCGAGCCGTCAGGTGCGAAACGCAGCTCCCCTTGGCCGGACACCAGCGAGCGGGTACGCCACGCCGCCTCCGGGCCGATCTCGATGAGTGCCTCGAACTCGTCGGACCCGAACTGGAAGGGAAGCCTGACGAATCGCGCGATGTCGAAGTCGGCGGGCCGCTCGAAATCGGCGGACTTGGGTGCAGTGGGGTTGGCAGCCGCATCTTCGATTCGCGCGATGGTATAGGTGCGGGTCTCGTCCTTGGCGGTGTCGCGGCCCACAAGGTACCAGCGCCCGTCGTGCAGGAAGAGCCCGTACGGCTCGACTTCGTGCGGTGCCGAGATCCCCAGCGAGTTGGTGTAGCCGAAAGCGACACGCTTGTGCATCGCAACCGCTGCAGAGAGGACCGCGACGGTCTCGCCCTGCCGCTGGGGGTCCTCGTCCGCGAGACGCGCAGATACCGGCGGGTCGCACGCATCCACCTCGGCCGAGATCTTCGCCAGCGCGAGGCGCAGGTCCGCCGCGAACGGGAACGACGGGTCGTCGGCGAGCGCGGCTCCCGCGATGCGCAGCGCGGATGTCTCGGGAGGTGTGAGCTCGACTGCGGCGGCGTAGGTGGCCGAGCTATCCAGGCGGTAGTAGCCCTCCGCGTCACCGTCGACGACGAAGCCCATGCGTTTCAGGTCGTCCTTGTCACGCTCGAACATACGCAGAAACGCCGCGTCGTCCTGGCCCTCGGGGTAGCCGAGGACCTCGGCGCGTATCCGCTCGGCGGTCACAGGGACAGGTGCCGCGGCGAGGAACAACGCGAGATTGACGACACGCTCGACGGCGTCGGTCACGGCTCCCCCTGCCTGGGCGATCGGAAGTGGATCGCTATCGATTGTAGCGGTGCGAAGGCGAAGGGGGCTTCAGGATTCTCCCGGAACACGAAACGAGGCGCGTGGGGGGCGCGCCTCGTTCTATAGTCGAGCGGGCGCTTCCCGCCTCTGAGGGGGGAGGAGAAGGCGGTGCGCCCAGCTCGTCATTGTGAGTAGCAATGTGCGTGCCGACTGCGGGTCGCCGCCACACGACATGTGGCTCGATTCGGCGAAGTGGGACGAGACATCACACCGAGCGGCGATCCTCGACTCGATAGCACCGGGTGAAGGCGAGCGTGTACCCTTGTCGCGTGCGGGTTGTCGCCCGCGACCTATCGGAAGGGACCGATGACCGAGGAACTACAGCCCGCCGCCTCTGGGGACGAGCCGCTCGCCGATGCCGCAGCGCCGACGCTCTGAGGGGGCGCCGTGGCCGGATGCGCCGCCCGCTGAGGGGCAGCCGCCCGCGGAGCAGCCGCCTGCCCCAGAGCAGCCGCCGGGCGCCGGAGCAGCCCGCGGCCGCTGACGAGCCGCCGCCTGGCTACGCGTCCCGATCGGCCGCGATGTCTCGCCAACGAGCGAAATGGGCGGGCGCCGGAGTCGCGCTCTTCGTCATCCTCGCGCTGCTGGTGTTCATGGCGTATCGGACCTTCAACGAGCGCCTCCAGGCAGCCCGCAACGCCGACACCGCCACCGCGCTGATCGAAGACGCGGACGTGATCGTGGTGCAGGTAGACACGGTCGTGCGCTCCGAGGTGACCTCCGGGCTTGCCGAGCAGGCGCGGATCGCAGGTGCCCAGGCACCTGAGGCGACCCGCCAACTGCAGCAGGCGATCGCGCTTCTGGAAGCCGGTTCCCAAGGCACTACGCTCGATGACGAGCAGAGGTCGGCCGAGCTTCTTGACGCCGCCAAGGCGCGTCTCGACATGATGGAGCAGGCGCCCACGATCCTGCGACTGAACCAGGCGTCGGCCGAGGCATTGGTGCCCGCGCGCGAGGGGTGGGACGGGCTCATCGCCGCCGATCGGAAGTCCGACGAAGCGGTCGCCGAGTACAACCGGCTCACCAAGGCCAGCGTGCAGCGGTCGCGCGCGCTCAACAAGGAGGTCGCGGGACAGCTCGTAGCTGCACGGGAGAAGCTCGCGCTGGCCGAGCAGCTCTTCCCCGAGGGGCCGTTCGAGGAGTACCTCGGCTACATCGACCTGCGGATCTCGCTCAACCAGCTCTCTCAGCAGGCCGACGCCGCGTGGCTTTCCGGAAACGTGCGAAACGCCAACTCGGTCATCACGAACCTGAACACGCAGGAGGCCTCGGCCATCGCGCGCGCCAAGACGCTCCCCGAGACACCCGAGAAGGCGATCGCAGACGCCTACGTGGCCGCTGCCCGGCAGGCGACCGAGGCCTACTACCGGGCAAGAGATGCCGCGACCGACGCAGACAAGCAGCTTCGGTAGCCGCCGCGCCGCCGCAGCGCGGTGGCGGCCTCACTCAGGGGATGGGCGCTACTCCTCCGCGTAGCCACTGCCGAGGGCGGCGAGCGCGCGCACATCCAGCACGGTGATCTTCGAGCCGTGCACCTCGAGCACTCCGTCGGCCTTGAGCTTGGCGAAAGCGCGCGACAGCGTCTCGGGCACCGTGCCCAGCGCCATCGCCAGCTCGCCCTTCTTCATTCCGAGGTCGACCTCGAGCCCGGCCGCGGTGGGCTTGCCGGTCTGGAGCGCTCTTTGGAACACGTAGCGCGCGAGCCTGCTCGGCACGTCGAGCGCGAGCGTCTGGACGACCGAGGTGAAGTTGACTACGCGCGCCGAGAGGTCCGCCACGAGCCCTCGGGCTACCTGCGGCTCAGCCTCGAGCAACTCGAAGAGCGTCTCTCCGCGGACACAGGCGATGGTGGCGGGAGTGGCAGTCTCGACGTGCGCGGGATACCGTCCGCCCGCCAGCGATGCGACCGCTGCGAAGGGCTGGCCCGCTTCGACCGTCTCGAAGGTGATCTGCTTTCCGTCCGCACCCAGGTAGAAGACGCGGGCCTTGCCGGCCACTACCAGCCCGAAGTCGCGCGCGGGGTCGCCCTCGACCGCGAGCGTCGTGCCGCGGGGCACGTCTTCGATCCGTGCGTGTCGGGCTATCTCGGCGACGGCGTCGTCGCTGGCACCGCGCCACAGCCGGCACCCTCGGAACGCGGCCCAGACGTCGGCCCTGATATCGCTCGGCGTGCTCATGAGGGCTCCTCAGCCATTTCCTACTGGTTTCGTAAAGATTCTTGCCCGAATTGACGCGCGTCAAAGATGGGCACGCAGCATGAGGGTAGCGTACTGCTCGGACGAACCGCGGGATGCCGCTCCCGCCGCTCCGAGGACGAGGGCGTCAACGATGAACGAGCGCTTCGAGAAGGCCATGGGTGACAAGGAGGTCCGCCACGACACGGTGGTGGTCGCCGACTTCATCCAGATCTGGTGCGACGGTCACCACGCCGGTGTCGAGCGAGCACGAGTCGACACCGACGCAGCCGAAGCTGGGCATCTACGGCCGCAAGCGGCCCGTGCTGTGCGAGGAGTGCTCGGCCCACCTTGCCTACGCCGAGAAGCGGCGTGCGTACTGCCCGAAAGACCCCAAGCCGTTCTGCGCACACTGCGACACGCACTGCTACAAGTCCGACGAGCGTGAGTGGCAGCGCCAGCTCATGCGTTACTCGGGCCCGAAATCGTGGCGCAAGGGCCACGCGATCGACGGGATCAAGCACATGCTCGAGGCCCGCAAGTGGCGCCGCCAGATGCAGCGCGATGGCGCCGAGAGGAGCTCGGCGAACACCTAGTACCCACGACATCACTGCCAGCTGGACACCGACCGAGAGGAACCCCATGAGCACGACAGTCACCCGCCAGATAGTCCGCATCGACGAGGAGCTCTGCAACGGCTGCGGCCAATGCGTCGCTCCGTGCGCCGAGGGTGCGATCCAGATGGTCGACGGAAAGGCCAAAGTCATCCGCGAGGAGCTGTGCGACGGCGCCGGCTTCTGCCTGGGCGTATGCCCCACCGGCGCGCTCACCATCGAGACCCGAGACGCCGTGCCGTTCGATCACGAGGCCGCCGCGCCGATCATCGCCGAGAAGAAGGCGACCTACATCGCTCAGCACTGCTTCAACTGCGGCCGCTCGGAGGACGACGGCCCACTGCTGCCAGTCCGCAAGGCGGGGGACAGCACTTGGGTGTGCACTCGCTGCCTCCCCGCGCTCATCCACGGGTAGACGCTGCGAGAGCGCGGGGCGCACAGGCCCCGTGCTCAGACAGTCCTCGGCGGGGGCCCGCGGCCTCGCGAACGCGCCACGGCGCCTTCGCTCGGCCTTCCCCGCCTGCGGAACTGCGCGCGGGACCTGCGCACCCCGCGCTCCCATCACCTTGCCCGCACGACCAAACGAGAGGAAGCGCATGACCACGCAACTGACTGAGATGTTCTGTAACCAGTGCGAGCAGGCGGCTCATGGCACTGGCTGCACGAAGGTGGGTACCTGCGGGAAGAACCCTGACGTCGCCGCGCTCCAGGACCTGCTGGTCCACGCATGTCGCGCGCTCGCGGACGATCGCCGTGCAGGCGCCGGCCAGCATCGACCTCACCGTCGAGAGCACCTTCGTCGAAGACGCGCTGTTCACCACGCTCACCAACGTCGACTTCGGTGCCGAGACGGTCGCGGCCAAGGTGGACGAGGCGCTGTCGCTGCGTGACGACCTGGCGGTGCGGCTCGGGATCATGCGCGGCGTGGACCTGATCGACTCGGCCGCCGGCGCGGACGTTGCCCGAAAGGTCGCCCTTGGCGCCGAGTTCGGCAGCCCCTGGGACACCACGCGCGACGCCGACGTTCAGTCGCTCCAGGAGACCACCCTCTACGGTATGAAGGGCATCGCCGCCTACGCCCACCACGCGCGCACGCTCGGTCAGACCGATCCCGAGATCGACGCGTACCTGTTCAGGACGCTGGTGTCACTCGGCGACGAGGCTCTCGGGCTCGAGGAGTGGGTGGGCATCGCTCTGGAGTGCGGCAAGGTCAACCTGCGCACGATGGAGATCCTCGACGCTGCCAACACCGGCGCGTTCGGTCAGCCCGAGCCCACGAAGGTCGCGCTGGGACAGCGCGCGGGCAAGGCGATACTGATCTCCGGCCACGACCTGGCCGATCTCAAGGCGCTGCTCGAGCAGACCGCCGGCACCGGCGTCGATGTCTACACCCACGGCGAGATGCTGCCCGCACACGCCTACCCCGAGCTCAAGTGCTACGACAACCTCGTGGGCCACTTCGGCACCGCGTGGCAGAATCAGCACAAGGAGTTCACCGAGTTCCCCGGCGCGATCCTGCTCACCACCAACTGCTTGATGCCGCCGCGCCCCGAGTACAAGGACCGGCTGTTCACCGCGAACGTAGTGCAGTTCCCTGACGTGCCGCACGTGCACCGCGACGATTTCTCGGCAGTGATCGAGGCCGCCAAGACCGCCGAGGGCTTCGAGTGGGACACCACGGTGGGCGAGGTCATGGTGGGCTTCGGCCACAACACGATCCTCTCGGTGGCGCCTCAAGTCATCGAGGCCGTGAAGTCCGGCGCCATCCGCCACTTCTTCCTGGTGGGTGGCTGTGACGGCGCGCGCCCGGGCCGCAACTACTACACCGAGTTCGTCGAGGAGACGCCGAGCGACACGATCGTGCTCACGCTCGCGTGCGGCAAGTTCCGCTTCTTCGATAAGGACCTCGGAGAGATCGGCGGTCTGCCTCGGCTGATGGATGTCGGCCAGTGCAACGACGCGTACTCGGCGATCAAGGTCGCCGCCGCACTCGCCGACGCCTTCGAGACCGACGTCAACGGCCTGCCGCTGTCGATGATCCTGTCGTGGTACGAGCAGAAGGCGGTGGCGATCCTGCTGTCGTTGCTCTATCTGGGCATCACCGACATACGGCTTGGCCCCACGCTCCCGGCTTTCATCACGCCCAACGTGCTGGGCGTGCTCGTCGAGAACTTCGGCATCAAGCCGATCGGAGCATCTCCGCGAGAAGACCTCGTCGCGATCCTTGGCCACTCGGCAAGCTAGTCGCAAAGGAGCATCCGCATGAAGCCGACCGTCATCATCCTGTCAGTGGCCATCGCCGTGTTGCTGGTCTCGGTGGTGGCGGTCGTCTTCATGTTCGGGACACCCCAGGCGCCCGCCCCCGCGGCCGCGCAGCAGAATGCGCCCGGAGCCATGAGGCTCCCGGGCACGCCGCCCCCGCCCAAGCCCAGGGCCAAGATGCCGCCGCCGGGCCAAGAGCCGAAGCCGGACCCGAACTCGCCACTCGCGATCCAGATCCCGGGTTGCGTGTGCCACAGCGACGATCCCAAGCTCGTCGAAGCGCACAGCACGTACCGAATGAATCAGTGCGCGGGTTGTCATTCGGGCCAGACACCCACTGGGAACTAGGGAGGCGGAGTGGTCGCGGAGTCCGGCGATGTCGGCCGTCGCCCGATGTGGCAGAGGGTGCTGATCGGGCTTGGGATGCTCGTTGCTGTGGCCGCCCTGCTGCTGGTCGTGCTCTACAACTTCGGCGGGATGGGCGGCTCGGCTATGGACCCCGAGATCCGGCAGCGCTACGAGCAGCTCGTTGATTCGGGCCAGATCACTCCGGTCAAGCGAAGCTTCGTCGTCCCGATCCCCGGGTGCACCTGTCACAGCACCGATCCTCGGCTGACCGAAGAACATCGCTACTACCACATGAACGAGTGCATGGAATCGGGCTGTCACGGCTAGCTCTTGCCACTGCTCTTCGGGGTACCCTGTTGGGGTGAAGCAGCGATTCTCAGAGTCCGTCGCGGCGCCAGCGACTCGCAGGGGCGCGCTCGACGCGCTCGCGGTGGCACTCGCCGTCGCCCTGGGGGTTGCCGCGTTCGCCGCCGTTGCGCGCGCTCAGCTCACGGTGGGACCCGCGAAGCTTGTGGTGACCGTTCAGCCGTCGCTTCACCCGCGCACCATCGTCGAGCTGCCACCGTTCGGGCGGGTGAGCGCCAGCACGCATCGCGGTCCTGTCACAGCACGCATCCGGCTCGAGGAGATCGACGTCGCGGGCGCGCAAGCGATGCTCGTGGGCGGGGAGCGATCTGTCCCCGTCACCTTGGGCACGGACGTCGCCGCGGAGCTGCCGACCGAGGACGTCTTGGCCGCGCTGAGGAGGATTCTTGGCGGCGGGATTGTGGCCGCGGCTGTCGCTGCGGCACTCGTCGTGCTGGCGTTTCGCCGCCGCCTGACCGCTCGGCAAGCCGGCGCCGACAGCTCGTCGCTTGCCGTACGAAGCTCCCTCGCGGCAAGCTCGGCGCCGACAGCTCGTCGCCTGCCGCCCCAACCTCCCTCGGCGTGCGATACCATAAGTGCGGCGGACGTACCCAAGGCTCAAGCGAAACGCATCGCCGGGAGGCTCTCAACATGGCCGAGCTCATCGAGTACGCACGGACGCTTGCCGAGGAGATCGGTCCCCGACCCGCAACCACCGATGCGGAGCGCCGCGCCGCCGAATGGCTCGAGCGCACCTTCTCGGCGCGAGGTCTCGAGACCGAGATGCAGGAGTTCGACTCCCCTCACACCTACGCATGGGCGTACGTCATCTACCACGTGCTGACCATGGCCGCGGCGTTCGTCGCCGGGTACTGGACGTTTCTCGCCTGGCCGGCGTTCGCCGTGGCGGCCCTCGTAGCGTTCTTCATGTGGATGGACCTCGATACTCGGTGGGGCCTCACACGTCTCATGCCCAAGGGTCCCAGCCAGAATGTGATCGCGCGCCACGTGCCACGCTCGCGTCGCGGCGAGACGCTGCACAAGATCGTGGTCGTGGCTCACTACGACTCTGCGCGCTCCTCTCTGGCGTTCGCGCCCAACATGGTCTCTGGCTTCGCGACGACCTTCGGTCTGTTGAAGTTCTCGACGTTCGTTACGCCGGTGCTCGTGCTTCTGCTTGCACTGCCGGTCAGGGCGCTCGACGTGCTCGACCCATGGCTGTGGTACGCGACGCTGGTGGTGGCCGCGTATCTGATCATCCCGACCGTGATCAACATCCACCGGGAGCTGTTCATGCCCTTCGTGGCGGGCGCGAACGATAACGCATCGGGCGTCGCTGCGATGCTCGGCGTCATGGAGCAGCTCGTGCCCGCGCTCGACGCCGATTCGCTTGCCACCGGGAGCTTCGCCTCGATCCGCCGCAGCTACGATGCAGCGGTCGAGGCGGACGTGGTGCCCGAAGGCTCGACGCTCTCCTACACGCCCGCGGCCTCGCCGCCGCCCGCCACCCAACTGCCCGACGACTTCACGTGGGCCGAGTCGGCCGCCGAGCGCTCGCCGGGCCAGTCGGTTCTGGAGTTCGACACCATCGACTTCGGTGCGGTGACCGAGACCACGCGGCGTCCCACGTCGCGGCCGGAGAGTGCTCCTACGGAGCGCAAGGCACCGCCGAGCATCCCCTCCGATGGCGTGTTGCCCCCGGATGTGGCGGGTCCCGGTGTCGACGAGATAGCGGAGCAGGAGCGCGCCAAGAAGCGCAGCCGGTTCTCCATCGGTCGCAAGAAGGAGTCGCCGACCGACGCACCGCAGCCCACGGAGTGGCTGGGTGTCGACGACAGCTTCGACGCGCGAAAAGCCGGCAAGGACATCGGCTCGTGGGACAACTTCGACAGCTGAGGACGACGATGATGACGGCTTCGGCTGGAAGGGCGGCTGGGCCGGCGACGACCCGATCGGCGACCCTGAGTTCGCCGCCAACGAGGCCGCGCGCATCCGCCGTCGGGTGACCGAGACGGTCGACCGAGAGCTCTCCGAGAAGGAGGTCTGGTTCGTGGCGACCGGCGCCGAGGAGGTCGGTACCGTCGGCATGCAGGCGCTGCTGCGCGACTACGGCGAGGAGCTCAAAGACGCGATGTTCATCAACATCGACGGCTGCGGCGCGGGCCAGCTCTTCTGGGCGAGCGCCGAGGGCATGGCTCGCCGCTACCGCGCCGACCGCAAGCTGGTCGGGCTGGCTCGGCGCGCGTCCCGCGAGACCGAGACGATGATCAAGCCGCGCGTCTACAAGGGTCTTTCCACCGACGCTTCGCCCGCGCTGGCCCGTGGGTTCCACGCCGTGAGCATCATGGCGTTCGATCCGTCGGGTATGCCGGTCAACTGGCACTGGAAGACCGACACGGTAGACAACCTCGACGGCGCGCTCATCGAGAAGACGGCCGAGTTCGTGACCGGAATGGTGCGCGAGGCTTAAGACGGCGGATACGTCTCCGCGCGCCGGCCCGCGCGCCGTGCGCGAGTCTGGCGCTAGAAGTCGATGTCGTGCTCGATCGGGACGGTGCGCCGCACGGCGAGCTTGCTCGCGTAGAAGCTCATCGCAGTGCCGCCTGTGACCAGCACCGCACTTATCCAGAACACCTGGATCATGAAGCTCGAGCGCTGCATCGCCACGACCACGATCGCGAAGACGATGAAGCCCAGGTGCAGCAGTCCCGAGCCAAGCTTGGTGAGTCGACCCTCGGTAAGGTAGCTCGGTCCGCGGGCCCCCACGGCGGTGAGCAGTACGACGGCGAGCTGTATCAGCCCCGCGAGCGCGAGGTAGACGGTCAAGCCTGACTGCAGCGACGAGGTCACCAGCGCGGTGATCACTCCGATCGCCACCATGCCGCTCGATACCACGATCAGGGTGCGGCGCGAGAACAGGCGCTTGGGCACGCACAGCCCCATCACCACGACGAGCAGCACGACCTGTGGTGCCGCGATGGCGTTCATCACCGCGACGAACGAGCCGTACCCGACCTGCTCCCACCCCGGGAACGACTGTTGCGCCCACCAGACGTAGATGGTGCCGAGAAACGACTGCACGCCCAGCGAGCCGAGCAGCACAACCGTGAGCACCGTCAGGCCGAAGTCCCAGGTGCGCTGTCGGATGTCGTCGACGCTCACAGCGCACCACCTCCTCGGCCCATCGAGGCCAGCAGCTCGAGAACGCGAGGACCCGGTGCAAGCGCGTAGCTGTGCGCGCCCGGAACCACGTAGGTCGTGACGTAGGTCAGCACGAGGATCGCGAACGAGAGCACGGACAGGGCGGCCACGGCCCTCCACATGCTCTGGCGGCGCAGGTAGAGCCGGGCGTGCAACACCGCGGTGTAGAGCAGCCACATCATCAGCGACATGTTGACCTTGCCGCTCCACCACCACGCTTCGCCCTGCCACGCCGAGAGCGCCCACGGGAAGCCGATGAGCATGCCGAACGTGAGCGGCAGGTAGCCCAGCCGCGCCCATCGGTACGAGGTGGTCTCGAAGCTGGAGTGACGGAAGCGGATCATCTGCACCGTGGCCACGAAGGAGATCGCGAAGCATCCGTAGCTGAAGAAGAGCAGCGGCGGGTGCACCCACATGTACCACGCGTTGTAGTAGAACTGCCGGGCGCTCTCCATCCCCTCGAACGCACCGAGCGCCGCCTGCCCGCCCTGCGCGCTTGCCTGCAGGTAGCCGTAGTACTGGCCGAAGAAGCCGGGAAGCGGCTCGGTGAACGGCTTGCCGAGAAGTGCCGCGCCGGCTGCGAGCGCCGCTGTCACGAGCATCACACCGGGCAGCAGGTCCTGGCGCTGCCGCCGCATCAGCGCACCCAGCACCGCCACGCACAGTGCCCAGACGAAGAGCTTCTCGCTCTCGACCCACAGCGGCACCGCGACTCGCCCGGTCGTGGCACCGGTGGCGGGGTCGACCACGACCGCGAGGTCGTAGAGCTGCATGTGGAAGCGGACGAGCAGAAGCTCGCCGGCGACCAACAGCGCAGCCATACACGTCAGCACGACTCCGCGCCAACGCCGCCACGCAGGCATGATCGCAAACAGCGCCACGACGCCTGCGGCGGCGACCAGCACCATCTGGTAGAGGGCGCCGATGCCCGCAAGCGAGGCCTGCGCTGCCTGCATCGATTCGAAGACGGCGACCGGGTTCATCGGCGGGGATCCTTCATGCGAGCAGTATACGGTGCTCGGCCGGACGGGACCGAGCCGGGCTGCCCGTGCGTTTGCCCGCCCGCCTCGGCCGCGGGTACACTCGGGGTTCCCGCACCTCCGTGCTCAGCGGCGGTGCACGATCCGAGAGGGAGTCCGAGGGCCCGAGTGAACGCGAGCCGTCTTACCAAGAGGCTGACTCGAGCGCTGACCATCTCGTGGCGCGACCAGCCCACCCGCTACGACATCGAGGCCCTTCAGGCCAACGTGCGCCGCGTGGGTCTTGTCGTGCGCATACGGTGGTCGCTGATCTTCGTGTTGGTCCTGTACTCGGCGGTGGCGGGCTTCGCCTACGTCACACGCATGCCCGCCGGCGAACTCGCGTCCCTGATGGCCATCCCGGCGCTCACCCTTGGCTTCGTCGTGGTCTACAACACCTACTACCAGCTCAACTACCGCCGTCTGGCCAACATCGCTGTCTGGAACAACCTGCAGCTCGCGCTCGACGCCGTCGTCGTGACCGTGCTCGTCTACTTCAGTGGCGGCGTGAACTCGTGGTTCTGGTCGATGTACGCGCTGTTCATCCTCGAGGCGACGTTCATCCTGCCGCGCTCGCGAGACGCGTGGCTCCATGCGCTGTTCAGCATCGCATTGCTCACCGCGATCGAGGTGGGCGAGCTGCTCGGCGTGCTACCGCACCAGCAGATCCCGTTCGCGAGCGCGCAGCTGCACACCGATGCGACCTTCGTCGCCGTGCGCTGGGGCTGGCAGGTGGCGGTGCTGCTGGGTACGGCCGCCGTGTGCACGCTGATCGTGGGCGAGTTCAGGCGCGAGCTGGCCTCTCGGCAGGCGCAGACCATCGTGGATACGGCGACCGGGTTGTACTCGAGGTCGTACTTCATGCGTGCGGCGGTGCCTGAGATCCGCCGAGCACAGCGGGACAGCCGAGCCCTGCATATGCTGCTGATCGACATCGACGGCTTCGGGGAGTTCAACGAGCGCTTCGGATTCGACGCGGGAGACGACATGATCAAAGTGCTCGCCGACACGATCGCCGAGACAGTCTCGGCGGTGGGCGACTTGGCGATGAGCACGAACCTCGTGGCGCGCTACGGAGGCGAGGAGTTCGCGGTGATGCTGGCCGAGGACGAGCGTTCGGGCGAGATCCCCACCACCGAGGGAGCTCTGGGCCTGGCCGAGCAGCTTCGCGCAGCCTGTATGGGTGCATCGGTGGCGGGGGCGGGCGTCACCGTGTCGATCGGGGTGGCCTCGATGCCGGGCGACGGGATGTCGGTGCAAGAGCTGCTCGACGGAGCCGATGCGGCACTCGTGTGTGCGTGCGAGGAGGGCGGCAACCGTGTCGTAGCCGCTGTTGACTGTCGGCCTGACACTGACGACTTCGCCGAGACCGACGAATTCGAGGCGTAGACGCCGTGCGCGGTATCGGCTCATGGATCGCCGGAGTGGCACTCGCGGTCATTGCCGTGGGGCTGGGCGTCGCGCTCCTGTCAACCTCACCGTTCACGCGCTCTCTCGCCGTGCGTTACTCGATGGGCGGGCAGGCGGTCGGCCTCTCGCCGCAGGACACCCTCGACCTGGTCGAGCGCGTGAGGGTCTTCGTGGTGCGCGGCGACGGAGAGCTCCCCGTGCTCGTTGCCGGACAGCCGGGCTTCGACGTTGCGTCCATCGCGCACCTCGAAGACGTGCGCAGCGTGCTGAACTCGGCGCGCGTAGCTACCCTTCTGCTGGTCATCGGCGTCGGACTGTGGATAGCGGCGACTGTCCGGCTGGGAGAGCGGACGCGTGTGGGCGTCGCGCTGAAGGTGGGTGCGGCGGTCTCGGCGGTCCTCGTGCTGCTGGCCGCAGTTGCGGCCGCCCTCGACTTCTCGGCGTTCTTCACCGCGTTCCACGGCGTGTTCTTCGAAGCCGGCACCTGGACATTCCCCTACGACTCGCTGTTGATCCGCCTGTTTCCGGAGTCCTTCTGGGTCGATGCCGGAATGGGGTGGGCGGCGCTCGTGCTCACGATCGCGGGTGCGTACTGGATCGTGGGGTGGCGGCTGGCTCAGGAGCAGTAGTCCCTCCAGGGAGTGACAAACGCGACAGCCAATGGGAGACTTTCGGGTGAAGCGAGCGATGACGCTTGTCTGCGGGGGAGAAACGACCGCAGCCGCTCGGCATCATTGGGCACGTATCGGTCGGCACGAACGAGGAGGTATAGCGCATGGCAGCCAAGGAAGGTTACTGCGTCAAGTGCAAGGCCAAGAAGGAAATGAAGGAGCCCGAGGCTATCACGATGAAGAACGGTCGCCCGGCCACGAAGGGCACGTGCCCTGACTGCGGGACGAAGATCTTCAAGATCGGCGGCTAGCCGCATCTCCTTTTCATATGTGACGACGCCGTCGGCAGCGCGCCGGCGGCGTCTTCGCGTTTCGGGGCGCGTTTCGGGCGGATTTCGGGTCTGAGTCCTCGGCGTGATCGGTGGCACGACGCTGTGGGCCCCTGTATTGACACTGCCGTTTGGGCAGGCGTAGCGTGCTCGGAGTGCTCGCGAGGGCACACGGCGAAGCGGAGGGCGCGGCTCACATGAACGTAATCGTGGTCGGCTGCGGACGCGTGGGCTCACAGCTGGCGAACCTGCTCTCTGTGGACGGTCACAACGTGACCGTCATCGACAAGGAAGAGAACTCGTTCCGGCGCCTCGGAACCACCTTCAACGGCATCACGATCCGAGGGCTTGGCTTCGACGAGGACGTGCTCGAGGAGGGCGGGATCCGCGAGTGCGACTCGTTCGCGGCGGTGACCGATCTGGACAACACCAACCTCATGGCGGCCGAGGTCGCCCGCAAGATCTTCAACGTCCCGCACGTGGTCGCTCGCCTCTACAACCCCCAGCGCGAACGCACCTACCAGCAGCTCGACCTGGACTACGTGTGCGGCACCACGCTCGTGGCCGAGCGCCTGCTCGACAAGGTGCAGGCGGGGCACGGCCACCATGTCGACTCGTTCGGTGACGTCGAGATCGTGGTGTTCAAGCTGCGCGACGACGCCGCCGGCAAGCACGTTGGCGACATGTTCGTGGAGGCGCAGGTGCTCCCCGCCATCATCGCCCGCGGGAACCGCACGTTCATACCGACCCTGGACACCGAGCTTCTGGTGGGCGACATCATGCGAGTCGCCGTCAAGAACGAAGCCGTGCACAAGCTCGCCCGATTCATGGAGGAGTGAGCATGTACATCGTCGTGAACGGGGGCGGCAAGGTCGCCTCGTATCTCGCGCGCACGTTGCTCGAAGCCGGACACGACGTCGCTTTGATCGAGAAGCGTGACGACGTCGTGGACAAGCTCGCCGAAGAGCTCCCGGGCAGCGCCCTGATCATCATGGGCGACGGATGCGACGCCTCGTACCAGGAAGACGCGGGTGTCTCGCGCGCGGACGTCTTCGTCGCCGCCACCGGAGATGACGACGACAATCTGGTGGCGTGCCAGCTCGCCAAGGTCGCTTTCGGCGTGCCGCGGGCGGTCTCCCGGGTCAACAATCCGAAGAACGAACACATCTTCAACGCCTTGGGGATCGAGGCCATATCGTCGACCACGATCATCAGTCGCATGATCGAGGAAGAGGCGACGGTGGGCGACATCCACACGCTGACCACGCTTCGCAAGGGCAACATGGCTATCGTCGAGATCGAGCTGCCCACCGATCGCTGTGTCGTGTGCGACAAGCCGGTCTCGACCCTCACTCTCCCGCCCAAGTGCGTGCTCGTAGCGGTGATCCGCGAGGATGAGTCGGTTGAGACCGTGAACGGCGAGACAACGCTGGGGCCGGGGGACACGGTGATCGCGTTCACCAGTGTCGAGTCCGAGCGGGCGCTCAAGAAGGTACTGACGGGGGCGTAGCCGATGGCCAAAGGCAAGTGGCAGCGTGCTGAGGGCTACCCGAGCCTCATCGCGCGAGAGTATTGGGGGAAGTACGCCGCCGGGATGGCCACCGAGGCGCTCTTCATCCTCGGCCTCACACTTGTCGGGTTCCTGCTGGCTGTCGTGGCGTTGGTGATCTGGTAGTGATCGTCCGTCCGCGCAAAGAGGACCACCTCGTCATCGGCAAGTACACCGGCAAGGTGCTCGTAGGCGTGGGACTCCTGATGATCATCCCGCTGGTGACGTCGCTCGTCTTCGCCGAGTGGGACACCGCCGTGGACTTCGTGGTCTCGATGATGGCGTGTTTCATCTTCGGCTACGGCACGCAGTTCCTGTGTCGCACCGAGAAGGACCTCGCGTGGAGCCACGGCCTGGTCGTGGCCTCCGGGTCGTGGATCTGGGCGACGGCGCTGGGAGCACTGCCGCACTACCTGTCGGGACACGAGGGCAGCTACCTCGACGCGATGTTCGACGTGATGAGCGGCTACACGACCACGGGCCTGTACCTCATCCAGGACCTCGACCACATCAGCTACGGGCTCAACATGTGGCGCCACCTGCTCACCTATGCAGGCGGTCAGGGCATCGTGGTCATCGCGATCACGTTCCTGTTCAAGGGCACCGCCGGTGCATACAAGGTCTACGTGGGCGAGGGCAAGGACGAGCGGCTGCTCCCCAACGTCGTGCAGACGGCGCGGGCGATCTGGCTCGTGTCGCTTGCCTACCTGGTGGTGGGGACGCTCGCGCTCTGGGCCACCTCGATCTGGCTGGGCCAGGACATCGTGCGCGGCTTCCTGCATTCGCTATGGGTGTTCATGGGCGCGTGGTCCACGGGAGGATTCGCTCCCCAGTCCTACAACACCATGTACTACCACGCGCTGCCTTACGAGATCATCTGCATCGTCATCATGATCGCGGGCTCCTTCAACTTCGCACTGCACTGGGCGGTGTGGACCGGCAAGAGGCGCGAGATCATCCGCAACATCGAGACCTTGAGCTTCGCGACCACTCTGACCCTGACTGTGATGGTCGCAACGTTCTGGCTCGCCAAGGCCGGTGTGTACCCGGATGCGATGGCGTTGTTCCGCAAGTCGTTCTACCAGCTCGCATCGGGACATACGACCACAGGATTCTCGACCATCTACTCGCGGGCCTTCGTCACTCAGTGGGGCTCGATCGGTCTGCTCGCAACGACCATCGCGATGGCGATCGGTGCCTCCGCCGCGTCGACGGCCGGCGGCATCAAGGGCATACGCATGGGAATCATGTTCAAGTCGCTCGTTGCCGACATACGCAAGATGGTCGCTCCCGAGTCGGCCATCGTGCGCGAGCGCTACCACCACATCCGCGACAACTGGCTCGACGACGGCGTGATCAAGACCGTCATGACCATCACTATCGCCTACCTCACGATGTACTTCGTCGGCGCGTTCGTGGGCGCGTACTACGGCTACGATTTCACGCAGGCGCTCTTCGAGTCGGTCTCGGCAGGGTCGAACACAGGACTGTCGTGCGGCGTGACGAGCCCCTCGATGCCCGACCTGATGAAGGTCGTGATGTTCTTCTGCATGTGGCTCGGCCGACTCGAGTTCATGAGCGTGTTCGCGCTTCTCGGCTACGGCATCTCGATCGTAAGGGGGCGGTAGCCGTGAAGCGTACGCGCGAGCGCATTGCGGCTGCGGCCCTTGCAGCGATGGTGGTCACGGCGCTGGCGCTGCCGTCGGTGGCACTCGCGTTCGAGAGCCCCAACGACCCGTCGAGCGCCGAGCTGGTCGAGCAGCCCAAGAAGTACGACGGCACCGAGATCACCTTCGAGGGCGAGGCGATCGGCGAGCGCATGGTGCGAGGCGCCGATGCCTGGATCCACCTCAACGACGACGCCTACATGTACAAGAACGTCGAAGAGGGCGCGCCGCTGGGCGGATACAACTCCGGCATGCCGGTCTGGCTGCCCGCCGATCTCGCCGAGAAGATCTCGACGTTCGGCACCTACAAGCACGAGGGCGACATCGTGAAGGTGACCGGGGTCTTCAACGCCGCGTGCGCGCAGCACGGAGGCGACATGGACATCCATGCGACCGCGCTCGAGACGAGCGTTCCCGGGCCGAGATGCCGCCGATCCCATCAAGCCCGGCAAACTCGTGGCGGCACTCGTGCTGACGCTGGCGGCAGCTGGCCTGTGGTACTCCGACCGCCGGCTCTCTCACCGTGAGCGCAGGGGGATGGCGCGGCGGGCCTAGGGCCCCGGAGCCGTTGCCCGCGGTGTGCCGCTGGGCTAAACTTCATCGTCGCGCGGGTGTAGTTCAATGGTAGAGCATCAGCTTCCCAAGCTGAAAGTTGCGGGTTCGAGTCCCGTCACCCGCTCCACGTCACAGATGCGGTCGCCGGATCGACGAGATCGGCGGCCGCTCCTTGCTTTCAGACGCACCGGGCGGGTATAGTACGAACATACGTTCGTACTCGTGCGTATCCGCCCCTCGCTTCCCGCTCACCGCCGCATATGCGGAGGTGTCTCACATGATGTGGCGACGGGTGTTGTGCGCACTACTGGTTCTTGCAGGCTGTGCGGCGGTGCCGGGCACCGCGATCGCGCTCTCTTCTTCGGCGGTCAGCCTTGGGTTCGGCGAGTCGTACGCGGCACCCGACGGCTCCTCATGCATACACCGCGGGATCGACGTCGCGCTGGGTTCGGGCGCGCGCGTCGAGGCGCCGCTCGACGGCACGGTGCGCTTCGCCGGACGTGTGCCGGGACCGCACGGGGGCAGCGTTCTGGCGGTGACGATCGAGACCGAGCGAGGTGCCGTCTCGCTGCTGCCGCTGTCCGAGCTCTCCGCCGGCAGGGGGGACGAGCTCGAACGTGGCGAGGCGGTGGGCCTGCTCGCCGACTCGGGCGACCCGTCCTCGGCCGGCTCGCATCTTCACGTGGGCCTTCGCCGAGGCGATCTCTACGTCGACCCCTCGGTGTTGCTGGAAGCCGCAGCGCCGGCTCCTGCACCCGTCTCTCCGGCGCCCGGCCCGGCGTCGCCGCCACCGGCAGAGCCGGTCCAGCGCGGGGCTGAAGGGGTCGAGCTCCCCGGCACGGCGGGAGCCGAAACGCACGCGGCCGCAGGCGCGGCAGCGAGCGCGCAGGCCCCGGAGCCGGTGTCCGAGGCAGGCGCCGGCGTCACCGCGCCGTCCGCTGCCACGGGTGAGCTGGCCCAGGGCGTCACGCTCTCCCCGGCACCCGGGACGGCGGTTCGCGTGGCTGCCGGCGCTCTGCCGGTGTCCGGCTCGCCGTTGCTCGCCGCCACCGCCGACGTCTCGCCCTCGACCCGACTGCTCTCGCTTGCCGAGACGGCCCTCGGTCGGCTGGCTGGCTGGGTGAGAGCTGCCGGACCGCTTGGCTTCGCAGGCATCGCCGCGGCGTTCGCAGCGAGCATGCTCCTTCTCGGCAGGCGGGCCCTTGAGGCCCGAA
Organism: uncultured Actinomycetes bacterium; assembly: GCA_963702525.1. GTDB lineage: Bacteria > Actinomycetota > Coriobacteriia > Anaerosomatales > PHET01 > CAVPCY01. Next base: position 47,211 of record CAVPCY010000026.1, read on the forward strand.
TCGCATCGAATCCGCCCGTGTCAGACCGGTTGGGGAAGCTGTTGCAGCAGCTGCGGGCCGGTGATACACTACGCGGGCTCACATCCTGCCCCGGGCCGCTGCCTTCACAGTCCCGGGGCCGTCTAGCCCAGAGGAGGTGACAAAGTGAAGGCTTACGAAGTGCTGCTTCTACTCAACCCCTCCCTCGACGAGGAATCTCGTGCTGCCGTCTTGGACAAAGTCCAGGGCCTCATCACCGCAGACGGGGGCGTGGTGGACAACTTCGATTCCTGGGGCAAGCGCAAGCTCGCCTTTGAGATCGACAAGCTGACCGAGGGCGACTACGCGCTCGTCGACTTCCACGCCACTCCGGATTCCATTGCCGAGTTGGACCGCGTGCTGCACATCACAGACCCCGTGGTCCGCTACATGATCGTCAACCGCGAAGACCGGGACTAGCCCACGCGGTTGCGAGACGGCGGATCCGGGCAGAAGTCCGAATCCGTGAACGTAAGAAGGTGGTTTTGAGATGAGCATCAATCGAGTTGTCGTCACAGGTAATCTCACCCGCGACCCGGAGCTGAGCGCGACTGCGGGCGGCATGTCCATCCTCAAGATGGGTATCGCCGTCAACGACCGCCGTAAGAACCAGCAGACGGGCGAGTGGGAGGATTCTCCCAACTTCTTCGACGTGGTCGTCTTCGGCACCCGCGGGGAGTCGCTTTCGCGGTTCCTCTCCAAGGGCTCGAAGGTCGCGATCGAAGGCAAGCTCCGCTGGCACTCGTGGGAGACCCCCGAGGGCGACAAGCGCAGCAAGGTCGAGATCATCGCCGATGACATCGAGTTCATGTCGTCCCGAGGCGAGGGTGGCGGCGGAGGTGGCGGCGGCAACTACAACGCCCCGGCCCCCAGCACCAAGCCCGAAACGTTCGAGGACGACATCCCGTTCTAGGCGAACCACCGGCGCCACGACGGCGCTCACTGACACCCGCGAGAAGAATCGCGGAAGGAGGGTCAAGACAATATGTCCGACTATGGTCGCAAGCCACGGCGCAAGTACTGCCAGTTCTGCAAGGACCACACCGACTACATCGACTACAAGGACACGCAGATGCTGCGCAAGTTCATGACCGACCGCGGCAAGATCAAGCCGCGCCGCGTCACCGGCAACTGCGCACAGCACCAGCACAAGCTGGCCATCGCCGTTAAGCGCGGTCGCGAGATGGCGCTCGTGCCCTACACCGTCCCGGTCGTCAGCGGTCGCGTTGGCAGAGGCCGCTAGATACCGCCTACGGAGGAATAGCTATGAAGGTCATCCTGTTGCAGGAGCTCAAAGGCCGCGGCGGTGAGGGCGACGTCATCGAGGTCGCCCGCGGTTTCGCGGTCAACTACCTGCTTCCGCGCAAGGTCGCCATCGAGGCGACGTCGGGCAACGTCAAGCAGCTCGAGCAGCGCATGCACAACATCAAGACGCGCGAGGACGGGCGTTTGAACGACGCCACCTCACTCGCCGCCGCCCTCGAGGGCAAGAGTGTCACCATCTTCGCCAAGGTGGGTGAGGAGGGCCGCCTGTTCGGCTCGGTCACCTCGCACATGGTCGAAGAGGCGATCCGCGAGCAGTTGGGCGTGGAGGTCGACCGCCGGCGCATCGAGACGCACGGGCACATCAAGGAGACCGGCCCTCACACGGTCGACATCTCCGTGTACCGCGAGGTCAAGGCGCAGGTCGTCGTCGACGTCGTCGCGGAGGGCGCAGTCGCCGCCGAGCCGGTCGTCGAGACAGCCGCCGAGCCGGTGGCCGCTGAGGAGTCCGTCGAGGCGCTCGCCGACGAGCAGGTCGATGAGGCTGCAAGCGACGAGTCTGCAGACGAGCCCGTTGCCGATGAGGTTGCCGAAGAGGCCGCCGAGTAGTCGGAACCACGTATCGCTTGCGAAACGGCGTCGACCCCGAGCGGGGCCGGCGCCGTTCGCGTTTCTCCCTGAGGCCACGGGCGCACGAAGTCCGCACGCCCGCCGTGTCGCCATGAGGTGGCCGTGCGTTCTGTGGAGACGGTGGATAACTCGTATCGGTGCTGGCAGTGACGGCGCGCAGTCCACCGCAGGGTGTGGACGCCCGCACGTGGGCCCGAGGGTGTCGCAGCCGCGCGCTATCATCGGCCAGCAGCATAGGACATGACACGAGGTCCACGTCGGGGGAGAGCATGGCTGAAGTGCTTGAGAGCGGTCTGGCCCAGCGCGGCCGAGACCGCGTGCCGCCTCACAATCTCGAGGCCGAGCAGGCGGTTCTCGGCGCGATGCTGCTCTCGGGCGACGCAGTCGAAGGCGCCGTCACCATGGTGCACGCGACCGACTTCTACCGGCCGGCTCATGCGCGCATCTTCACCGCGGTAAGCGATCTCTACACCCGCTCGATCCCCGTGGACCACCTGTCGGTGGCCGATAGACTCGAGTCCACAGGCGAGCTCGAAGCCGCCGGTGGGAAGCCGTATCTGCTCGACCTGTCGGGTGCCGTTCCCACTACCGCGAACTGGCAGCGCTACGCCGAGATCGTGAAGCGCACGTCGATGCTTCGACAGCTCATCGGTGCCGCGACTCAGATCGTCGCCATGGGCTACGAGGCCCCAGACGACCTCGACGAAGTGGTCGAGGACGCAGAGCGCCTCATCTTCCAGGTCACGAACAAGCGCGTCGCGAGTAACTTCCGAGAGATGAAGGAGCTGCTCAAGCTCTCCTTCAACCAGCTTGAGGAGCTCTTCGAGCGCAAGGAGCACGTCACGGGCGTGCCCACAGGCTTCGGCGAGCTCGACAAGTTGCTCGCGGGACTGCATGCGGGCGATCTGGTCATCCTTGCCGCACGGCCCTCGGTGGGCAAGACCGCGCTGGCACTCAACATGGCGGTCAACGCGGCGAAGGCGGGCACGTCGGTCGCGCTCTTCTCATTGGAGATGTCGGCCGAGCAGCTCGTCCAGCGCGTGTTGTGCGCCGAGGCGCGCATCAACCTGCAAGACGTTCGCACCGGCTACCTCAAAGAGACCGACTGGCACGCGATTCACACCTCGATGGGCAAGCTCGCGGCGCTGGACTACTGGGTCGACGACACCCCCTCGATCTCGATCCTCGAGGTCCGAGCCAAGGCTCGCCGCCAGCTGCGCGGCAAGGAGAAGGGGCTCATCATCGTCGACTACCTGCAGCTCATGCAGCCGCAGAACAAGCGCTCAGAGAACCGCCAGGTCGAGATCGCCGAGATATCGCGAGGCCTCAAGATACTGGCCAAGGAGCTCGGCGTGCCGGTCGTAGCGCTATCGCAGCTGTCGCGCGCGGTCGAACAGCGCGCGGGCAAGCGACCGCAGCTCTCAGACCTGCGAGAGTCCGGCGCCATCGAGCAAGACGCCGACATCGTCATGTTCCTCGACCGCAACACCAACCCCTCTGCCGAAGACGAGGAGGGGCGCCCGCAGCGTGGAGTGGCCGAGCTCATCGTGGCCAAGCACCGCAACGGCCCGCTCGGCACCATACCGCTCGTATTCATGGAGCGGTTCACGAAGTTCGTGGACATGACGAACAAGGGGTAGTGGGAGCGAGCCGGACAGGCGGGCCCTCACTCGCTATTCCGGGTGCTCGCGAGTGCCCGCCTGTCCGGCTCGCAGGTTCCCATGGCCAGCGGATTCGCGGAGCGCCCGCCCGCCGCCGTGCTCGCGGCACCGTCGTATGGGGCCCTTCGGGCCGCTTTGGGTGCCGCTTGTCACCCCTTGGGCCCCGCTCGGCCCCGCCTCTTGACACCGGGGATATGATATCTCGCGGTGCCCTGGCGCAGAAGGCGTGCGGGGCGAAGATCCATCGAAGGGCGCTGCATCGTGTCTGACCGCTACGACGTCGTCATCATCGGCGCTGGTCCTGCCGGCATCTTCTCGGCACTCGAGCTCACCCGCTCGGGGGTCGAGCGCATCCTGATCGTCGAGAAGGGCCACGCCATCGCCAAGCGGCGCTGCCCTGCGCGCGAGACCGCCTGCGTGGGCTGCCGCACCTGCGACATCATGACCGGCTGGGGCGGGGCGGGTGCGTTCTCGGACGGCAAGCTCACGCTCACCACCGAGGTGGGCGGCTGGCTGGCCGACTTCGTCGACAACGCGTCGCTCACAGAGCTGATCGGCCACTCGGACGACCTGTGGCTCGAGTTCGGCGCGACCGAAGAGATCCACGGTCCGGATGCCGCGACAGCGGCGGAGCTGGAGCGCGAGGCCACGCTCGCCGGCATGAAGCTCGTGACCATGCCCATCCGCCACTTGGGGACCGACCGCTCGCCGGTCGTGCTCGAGGCGATGCGCGTGCACCTCGCCGAGAAGGGCGTCGACATCCGCACGGAGGTCGCGGCGCGCCGCATCCTGGCGAGCGCCGAGCGGGTCACCGGCGTCGAGCTCTCCGACGGCACCACCGTCGAGGCGGACTCGGTGATCGCCGCGCCCGGCCGAGAAGGCGCCGACTGGCTTGCCGAGCAGGCCGCGGAGCTCGGCATCGCGCTCACGAACAACGCGGTAGATATCGGCGTGCGCGTCGAGTGTCCGGCCGCCGTGATGGAGCACCTGACCACGCCACTCTACGAGGCGAAGCTCGTCTACCACACCAAGTCGTTCGGTGACAGCGTCCGCACGTTTTGCATGAACCCGTACGGTGAGGTCTCGACCGAGAGCTACGGCGATGTCGTCACCGTGAACGGACACAGCTACGCCGGCGAGGAGCACCGCACCGAGTCCACCAACTTCGCCGTGCTCGTGAGCCAGCGCTTCACCGAGCCGTTCCGCGACCCCATCACCTACGGCCGCTCGATCGCGAAACTCGCGAACCTGCTCGGCGACGGCATCTTGGTGCAGCGCTACAGCGATCTCAAGGCGGGCCGGCGCTCGACGCCGGAGCGACTCGCGCAGTCGATCGTGCGGCCCACGATGCCCCACGCCACCCCGGGCGACCTCTCGGCGGTACTGCCCTATCGGCACCTCACCGACATCCTCGAGTTCATCGAGGCGATGGACACGCTCGTGCCCGGTCTCGCGGGCCCCAACACGCTGTTCTACGGCGTCGAGGTGAAGTTCTATTCGTCGCGCGTTGCGGTAGGTTCGGATATGCAGACACGTATCGCAGGGCTGTACGCGGTGGGCGACGGGGCCGGCATCACGCGCGGGCTCGTGCAGGCGGGCGCGAGCGGCGTGCTCGCGGCGCGCGCGATCGCGGGTTAAGCCTGCACCGCACCGCGCGCTTGCGCGCGAGGACGCCTCGTCAGAGAATGCTACGGTGAACGTGCCCCCGAAGTCCGGAGCCCGATGCACAGTCGTGGCGTCACAGCAGCGAACCAACCAGCCGACTGCGTCGAGGGTCTCAGCGCCGGACTGCTCTGGTCTGTGCTCGGACCGGAGGGCGAGCCGCGTGCCTGACGCCCAGACCGAGCCGGCCAGGCCCGCGGCGTCGTCGGAGGACCGCAGCGAGCGCGTTCGTACCGCTACCAACTGGGTGGCGGGCGGGCTCATCTTCGCCATCGTCTCCGCCCTCGCCTTCGGATACCTCGTGCTGTACCACAGGTCGCTCGTCTGGCACATGGATGGCACCGCACAGCACTTCCCGGCGTTCTACTACCTGATTCAGGTCGTGCGCCAGTTCCTTCTCCATCCTGCAGAGGGTTTCCCATTCTGGTCGTGGCAGCTTGGACTCGGCGCTGACACCATCAGCTCGCTCTCCTTCTATGCGCTCGGCGATCCGTTCGTCGCGATCGGCCTGTTCTTCCCGATGCGTCTCATGGAGATGGCTTTCACGATCGCCTACGTCGCACGCATCGCCTGCGCGGGGCTGTTCTCGGCGATGTACATGCGGAAGATGGGCGCGCGGCCCTTCTCCGCTCTGGTCGGCAGCCTCATCTACTGCTTCTCTGCATTCACGCTGATCGCCACTGTTCACCACCCGCCTTTTGGGACTCCACTCGCGCTCTTTCCGCTCATGCTCTTGGGTGCGGAGTACGTACTGGAGCACAGGCGTTCGTGGGTGCTCGTCGTCGCGGTCTTCTTCGCGGCGTCGAGCAACTTCTACTTCTTCTACATGTCTGCACTCACGCTCACGCTCTACGTGCTGGCTCGCTACTTCGAGACGACCCCCAAGGAACTCAGGTGGAAGCGGATCCTGCCTGAAGCGCTGCGGATGGTCGGTGTCGTGACGCTCGGCCTGCTGCTTGCTGCACCCGTGCTCTTCCCAAGCATTGCCGCGATACTCGCAACGGCGCGGCGAGCCACGCATTTCGCGCCGCCAATCGTTTTCACGGCGAGGGAGTATGGGCGCTATCTCGCGTCGCTCGTCTCGACGATTGACGGCCCAAACTCCACCCGACTGGGCTTTGCGCCTCTTGGATTCGTACTGGTCCCGGCGCTCTTCATGCGCAAGGGCAACAGCGCCCTGAAGGTGATGCTCATCGCGTTCCCGGTGATCATGGCGTCACCGGTCCTAAGCGCAGCCTACAACGGCTTCACATTTCCCATCGGGCGCTTCGGATACCAATGGCTCCTGTTCGTCGCGCTCGCGGCATCGCTCCTGCTCGCGGATGAAGAACCGTTCACCGGTCGGGAACTGATCGCGATGCTGGCGGGATACCTGGCTCTATGGGTCGCCGTGTTCGCGAGCCACGTTCCGGCAAACGCCCGTCTGATGACACTGACGCCGTTCGTGGTCGGCATCCTCGTATGGATCGTCTTCGGTGTCGAATGGTGGATCGCCAGAAGGTCAAGGCCAGCCGATGTGCGGTCGGAGACCCGCAGTGACTGGCGTGCACCTGCGTCACGCTGGATCATCCTCGTGCTGCTTGCTGCCGGTATCGCAGCGAGCAGCACGCTCGCATACGACCGGGACTTCGGCAACGGCCTCGCGGACAACGTCAAGGCCGGCAAGGTTCTGAAGCGGTATAGCAAGGGGCCGGGTGCGGCTGCGGCCACGATCCGCGACGACTCGTTCTACCGGGTTCAGGACAGCAGTCCGAGGCACTACAACGACGCGCTCGTACAGGGGTTCCGCCCGACCGCCTTCTACTTCTCGATCATGAACGGCAATCTGACACGGTTTCTCTCCGACAATGATGTTCGCGCCGGCTGGTCATCCTTCTCCTACGACGGGCTCGATGACCGTGCCGCGCTCGATACACTCACTGCGGTGAAGTACTACACCGCCGTGCCGGCTCGGGCCGTCTTCGTGCCCTACGGCTTCGAGCCGTTCTCGACGTCGCGCAAGGGCGACGTGTACCGCAATCGATACGCGCTTCCGCTTGGCTTCGTCTACGACCGGACCATCAGCAGGCGCGACTTCGAGGCACTCCCTGTTGTCGAGCGCCAACGGGCGATGCTGGAAGGAGCGGTTGTCGACGACGAGGTCACCCTCGGCTTGCCGCGCGTCACGCCGAGCAACACCGCAGTCGACGTGCCGTTCTCGATCGAGTCGACGTCCGGTGTCACGGTCGACCTGGCGGCGGGCCGAATGACCAAGATGGTGAAGGGCAGCGAGCTCAGGCTGAGCTTCTCGGCGCCGACCGATTCGGAGCTCTACGTACAGCTGAGTGACGTCACCGACACTCCGAGCTACCCGCGCGAGCGCAAGGAGGCGCTCCTCGGCCCGAATCCCTCCGCGGCGAAGATCGCGGAACTGGAAGCGACCGATCGTTGGTACATCCCACCGAAGCGAACCGACACCCTGTTCTCTGCGGGCGGCCCGCCCAAGATGATGAAGTGGCAAAGGCCGGAGTCCGACTACTACTGGGGCCAGCGCAACCAGCTGGTGAATCTCGGCTACCATCGCTCGACGGCGACAAGCGCCACGATCACGTTCAAGGTTCCCGGCACGCTCACCTTCGAGAGCCTCAAGGTCCTTGCGGTGCCGATGGACGACCACGCACGCCGCGTCGAGAGGCTTCGGGCCAACCCGATGCGCTCGATCCGCGTGGGCAACAACTCGGTGAGCGGCACGGTCGACTCGCCCCGAGACGGTCTTCTGTTCCTCAGCATCCCGTTCGGCAGCGGATGGACAGCGACCGTGGACGGGCGGCCGACCAAGACCGTGCGCGTCAACTCCGGCTTCACCGGCGTTCCGGTCACTGCGGGGAAGCATGCGGTCGAGTTGCGCTACGTGACACCGGGGCTCGTGCTCGGGCTGGTCGCGTGCGCAGCGGCGCTGCTGACCTCGCTGGTGCTGCTTGTCATGGCGCGCCGTCGTCGCGGCGCTAGCCGGGCTGCTCCCACCCCATGACCCGAATGGCGGCGTCGACGATCGCCTCGTCCGGGTCGTCGCCGAGCACGAACGAGCTCATGAAGTAGCCCGCGATCAGCGACATGAGCGCGCGCACTCGCCCGGCGCGGGTCGCATCCGCATCGGCCACCCCCAGGGCCGCGTCGATCTCGGCGGCCTTCTCCGCGATGGCCGTAAGGGCGGGGCGGATCATCACGGCTCGGTACTCCTCCAAGAAGCGCTCGTTCTTCGCGGCGGCAGGCAGGATCGTGCGCAGCATCGGGCCGTAGAACCTGACCGCCTGACGGCGATTCCTGAGCAGCGCGATGAGCTGAGGTCGGAGTGACTCCGCGCGTACCTGCGCGATCAGGGCGAGCGTCTCGTTGCGGATACGGCCCGCGCCCACACGGATCAGGGCGAGGAAGAGCGCCTCCTTGCCCGAGAAGTGCCGGTAGAGGGCGGGCTCTGTCACGCCCACTCGCGAGGCGATCTCGCGCATCGACCCGCCATCGTAGCCCTGCTCGCCGAACACCTCGGCGGCTGCGTCGATGATCTCGGCCTTGCGCCCGGACATGTTGTCAGCCGACGGCGTGCCCTCAAGCGCGGCATCAGCGATGTGCTCGTTCATCGCGTCTCTCCTTCGCGTTCGCGTGCAACAAGGTGTACGAAGACGTCTTCGATGGTGGGCTCGACGGGGACGACCTCAACCGCCGAGAAGCCCGCCGCATGCAGGCGCGCGGCAAGCGGGCCGGCGTCTTCTCGCGCCCCCTCGCCAGCCATCGCCTCCTCGCCGCCCGGCGCACATCCCGCCGCGGCCCCCATTTCGCCGACGACCGCATGTAGCGTCGCGCCGGACAGGTACGCCTCGGCGACGGCCGTGTCGCTCTCGAGCGCACCTAGCACTCCGTCGACGTCTCCAGCGTCCACGCGCACCTCCAGGATGCGCTGGGTCATGCAGTCGGTGCGGATCTGGTGGGGTGTCCCCTCGGCGATGATGCGCCCGTCGTAGATGAAGCCCAGTCGGTGGCAGTGCGTGGCCTCGTCCATGTAGTGGGTCGTGACGAACAGCGTCACGCCTCCGGCTGCCAGGTCGTAGAGCAGGTCCCAGAAGTGGCGGCGCGCCACCGGGTCCACGCCGCTCGTGGGCTCGTCGAGGAAGAGCAGGTCGGGCTCGTGGATGGTCGCCGCACCAAGCGCGAGCCGCTGCTTCCAGCCCACCGAGAGGTTCGCCGTGAGCTCGTTCTCGCGGCCCACGAGATCGGCCATCTCGAGCACGTAGCGGCGCCGCTCGGCGAAGCGCTCTCGCGAGACGTCGTAGACGCCCGCGTAGAAGCGCAGGTTCTCGTCTACGGTCAGATCCTCGAACAGGGAGAACTTCTGCGACATGTAGCCGATGCGCCTGCGAAGCCCTTCGGGGTCGGCAACGACGTCGAAGCCCAGCACGCTGCCCGAGCCGCTCGTGGGCAGGATGTTGCCCGTGAGCATGCGGATCGTGGTGGTCTTGCCCGACCCGTTAGGCCCCAGGAACCCGTAGATCTCGCCGCGCTCGACGCGCAGGTCCACCTCGTCGACGGCGGTGAAGTCACCGAACCGCTTGGTCAGCGCGCTGGTCTGTATCGCGTACTCGGCCACCTCACACCCCCTCTAGTCGCTCAAACGCTTGCGGAAGCTCAGCAATGCCACCGAGAAGATGACGACCGAGAAGCCCACGAGTGCCAGCATCGGCACCCACAGCTCGGTCACCGACGAGCCCTTCAGCCAACCGGCGCGCAGCACCTGTACCGCGTAGCGCAGCGGGATGAAGTAGGTCAGCGGAACGATCGCGGCAGGCATCGCTTCGATCGGGAACAGGAAGCCGGAGAGCACGAAGAAGGGCAGCAGGATGAACATCACGGTCTGCTGCGCTTGCTGGCGCGTACGCGAAACGAGCGAGACGAGCAGCCCGCCGCCCAGGGTGGAGAAGACGAAGAGCAGCAGCCCCAGCAGCACCACCCACGCGCTGCCGTTGAACGGGACGCCGAACCAGAAGCGGCCCACCGCGGCGACAACGCTGATCTGCAGCGACGCGATGATGGCGTAGGGCACCATCTTGCCCACGATGTACTCTCCGCGCGTGATGGGCGTGGTGAACATCTGCTCGAGCGTGCCGCTCTCGCGCTCGCGCACCACCGCCTGGGACATGACCGTCATCGTCGAGATCATCAGGATCGCAGCCATCAGCCCCGGGATCATCGAGTTCACGGCTTTGAGCGAGGGGTTG
>CAVPCY010000027.1:0-56517 GCA_963702525.1 uncultured Actinomycetes bacterium
CGGCGGCCGACTGGGACGAGCGGTTGAGCGCCGAGATGATGCCGACGGTGACCGTCTTCTCCAGGCCGAACGGGCTTCCCACCGCCATGACGTACTGCCCGACACGCGCTCCTTCGACGTGCCGATGTCGGTAGCGGGATACCCTCGCCCTCGATCTTGAGCACCGCGAGGTCACTGGAACGGTCGGTCCCCACGACCTCGCGGGCTTGTCGTTCACCCCCACCGTGACCACGATCGCGTCGGCTCCTTCGATCACGTGGTAGTTCGTGAGGATGTAGCCGTCCTTGCGCACGATCACGCCCGAGCCGTTGCCGGCTTCTTGGCTGACCGTCTGCCCGTGAACGGATCGACGCCCTGCTGGAGCACGGTCACGTTGACCACGGCGGCACGACCTTCGCCGCTACCGCCTCCGAGACCTCGGCCATGCTGTTGCCGGGGTTGATGGTGATCGAGGGACTGCTCGCCTGAGAAGTGGGTCGCACCTGCTCGGCCCTGAGCGGTCGCGTGCCGGGAATCAGCCCGATCGCCCACATGATCCCGCCGAGACGAACACGCCGCCCACGACCGCTCCGAGCGTGGCCGCCGTGACGACCGCCGCGCTCGACCAGCGCCGCTCGACCGCGGGGTCCTCGCACGGCTCGTCGTCGTCGCCCGTGTACTCGCACACAGGAAGCGGCGCCGAGGTGGTGTGCGGGGAGGGCGATGGGCCTCGATCTCGTCGAGGTGCGTGTCGGGGTCGGCCATCCACGCGACCGCTTCGCCTTCGGAGCCGCTGGGCTCGGGCTCCGCGTGCACGTGCCAGTCGGTCGCTGCCGCCTCTGCGGCGATGCGCGCCTGCTCGGCGGCGCATCGGCGCGCCCGAGGGCTTCCCGGGCGTCACGGCGTCGCTGGATTCAGCTCGTCGTGCATCTCAGGTTCACCTCGGAAGGGGGACTGCGGTTCTAGGACCCATTGTGCCCTGCGAACAGCAACGCTAATGCCCCCGAGCAGCACATGCCAGCAGGTTCATAGAAAGACCACGGGCCAGTGTCGCGCCCATGCGAGCCGACGCGCAACCGCTACGGGCAGCCCCGCCCCATCCACTGGAGCACCGGGCCCGCTGCGACGCCGAGCACGACCGTGAGCGCGACGCACGCGGACACTGCCACGGCGGCCGGCCACGGGTTCGCGGTCTTCTCGGCAGTCGCCACCCTCGGCTAAGGAACGACGCGTGCACGATGCGCAGGTAGTAGCCGGCCGACACGACGCTCATCACCACCGCAACGACGACCCACACGCCCAGCCCGCCGCCGAGCGCGGCCACGAACAGGTACAGCTTGCCGAAGAACCCTGCGAGCGGCGGGATGCCCACCAGCGACACGAGCATGATCACCATCATCCACGCGGTCGCGGCTCGCCGCTTCGAGAGCCCCGCGAAGTCCGACGATCTCGGTGCCCTCCTCGGCGACCACGAGCATCACGCCCAGCGAAGGCAGCGAGTACGCGAGCACGTAGAAGACCGCGGAGGCGTAGCCGGCAGCGGTGAGCGTCGAGACGGCCAGCAGCAGGTAGCCGGTGTGTGCGACTCCCGAGTAGGCCATCATGCGCCGGATGTCGGTCTGGGTGAGTGCGGCGAGGTTGCCGAGGACCATCGAAGCCACCGCCGCGATGAGCAGCGCGGGGCCGAGCGCCGGGGCGGTCGGCCCCACGGCCGAGGTGAGCCGAACCAGCGCGACCACGGCGGTGAGCTTGGGCACCGTGGAGACGAACGCGACGGTCCACGGCTCGGCGCCCGCGTAGGCATCCGGCGCCCAGTAGTGGAACGGCGCCGCGGACAGCTTCGCGAACAGCCCCACGAACGTGAGCAGCACCGCAAGCACGCCCACCGTGCCCGCTGCGCTCAGGTCGAACTCCGAGATGATGGTGGTGCCGGTCACACCGTAGAGGAACGACATGCCGTAGAGCATCACGAGTGACGTGAGCATCGAGAGCAGGAAGTACTTCAGCGCGCCCTCGAGTCCGTCGAGGCGCATCCGGCGGTAGCCGATGAGCACGTACGCCGGCATCGTCGCGAGCTCGAGCGCCAGCACGAGCGTCACGAGCTCGCCCGCCGCCGCCATGAGCATCGCGCCGGTCGCCGAGAACAGCGACAGCGCGACCGCTTCGCGGATCCGGCCGGTCGCCCGGCCCGCGGTCCACAGCAGCCAGATCGCGGCCAGCAGCGCCACGCCGGTGCTCGCGAAGCGCGCCGGGCCGTCGAACACGAGCATGCCGCCGAAGAGCGGCCTCACCGGTCGGCGCGACTGCGGCGATGCCCCCGCCAGCAACGCGAGCGCAGCACCCACCCACGCCGAGCCGCGGTCGCCCCCGGCAGGCGCTCGGCGAACAGCGCCCAGAACGCCGCGACCAGGATCAGCAGCTCGGGGATGAGGAGGGCGTAGCCGGTCACCTAGCCACCCAGCGCTTTCGAGAGGGCCTGCATGACCGGGTCGGTGTACTGCAGCAGCGCGGTCCAGTAGATGCCGATGACCACGATCAGCACGATCAGCGGCGCCACGACGAGCAGCTCGCGCTTGGTCGCGTCGGGCTGATCGGCCACCGCGGTGCTCGGCACTGCCGAACACCACGCGCTGCAGCATCCACAGCATGTACGCGGCGCCCAGCAGCACGCCGAGCGAGGCCACGAGGATGTACCACGACGGGATGACCGCCGACTGCCACCCGCCCAGCAGCGAGAGGAACTCGCCCACGAAGCCCGAGAGCCCGGGCAGCCCCATGCTCGCGAACGACGCGAAGGCGATGAGCCCGGCGATGACCGGCATCTGGCCGGCGACACCGGAGAGCTCGGCGATCTGCCGGGTGTGCGTGCGCTCGTAGACCATGCCGACCATCAGGAACAGCATGCCGGTGGTCAGGCCGTGGCTGATGTTGACGGCCATCGCGCCGTTGAGACCGGCCGCCGTCGCCGACGCGATGCCGAGCATCGCGAAGCCCATGTGCGAGACCGAGGAGTACGCCACGAGCTTCTTCACGTCGGTCTGTGCGAAGGCGGTCGCGGCGCCGTAGATGATCGAGACCACGGCGAGGACCGCGATGAGCTATCTGCCACTGCGAGAAGCCGCCGGGCAGGATGGGCAGCGAGATGCGCAGGAAGCCGTAGGTGCCCATCTTGAGCATGATGCCGGCGAGCAGGACCGACGCTGCGGTGGGCGCTTCGACGTGCGCGTCGGGCAGCCACGTGTGCAGCGGGAAGACCGGGACCTTCACCGCGAAGCCCAGGAAGAACGCGAAGAAGAGCCACCACTGCAGCTGTGCCGGAAGCGCCGGCCCGAGCACGGCGAGCTCGACCAGGTCGAAGCTGCCGGTCTGCAGGTAGAGCGCGACCACACCCACGAGCATGAACACCGAGCCGAGCAGCGTGTAGAGGAAGAACTTGATCGCCGCGTACTCCCGGCGCGGACCGCCCCACTCGGCGATCAGGAAGTACATGGGGACGAGCACGAGCTCCCAGAACACGTAGAACAGCACGAAGTCGAGCGCGACGAACACGCCGTTCATGCCCACCTGCAGCAGCAGCAGCATCGCGAAGTAGAACGACGGCTTCTTGTCGATCTTCCAGCTTGCGATGACCGCGAGCAAGGTGAGCAGCGCCGAGAGGAACACGAGCGGCATCGAGATGCCGTCGACGCCCATGTGGTACTGGATGCCCGCCTGCGGCACCCAGGCGAACTGCTCGACGAACTGCATCGAGGCGTCCGGGAACGAAGCGCACGAGCATGACGACGGCCAACGCGAGATCGGCGCCGGTCACGCCGAGCGCGACCCACTTGGCGAGATCGCCCCGGCTCTTGGGAAGCAGCGCGCAGGCGAGCACACCCGCGAGCGGCAAGAAGACTATCCAGCTGAGCAGCACGCTAGGCCCCCCTTGAGACGACAACCAGGACGAGCATCAGTACGACGACGGCGCCCAAGACGAGGCGCTGGTAGCTCTGGAGCTGTCCGGTCTGAAGGCGCCGGGCGCGGCGGCCTATCGACACGGCGAGTGTGGCCAGACCGTTGACCGCGGCGTCGATGACGCCGCCGTCGAACCGCCACGCGCCCTTGGACGCGGCCACCCATCCTCGGCCGGCGCCGTTCACCACCGCGTCGACGCCCTTCTGATCGAAGACCGCGAGCGCGTCGGCCGAGCGCATGTAGCCGCCGATGATGAAGTGGTCGTAGGTGAGGTCGAAGTAGAACTTCTGCACGAGCATGTCGTAGAAGAAGCCGAAGCGCTGCTTCCATACGCGCGTGTTGACCACCATCGACCGGCGGCCGTAGACCCACCAGCCAACGCCGATGCCCGTGCCCGCCACCGCGACCGAGACGAGCAGCATCGCCATGCTCGGCCACTCGCCCTCATGTCCGAGGAACGCCGCGAACACGGTGGTGGCCCAGCCCGCGAGCACGCTCACGACCGCGAGCAGGCTCATCGGCAGCGAGCATGGAGGTGTGGCCTTCCTTGAGGTGCTCGGACTGCTCGGGACCCGAGAAGACCCGGAACCACAGGCGCGTCATGTAGAACGCCGTGAGGCCGGACGCCACGATCACACCCATGAACGCGACCGGAGTGACCCTCGTGCAGCAGCACCGCGAGGATCTCGTCCTTGCTGAAGAAGCCGGCAAGCGGCGGGACACCCGCGAGCGCCATCGCGCCCACCGTGAACGTCGCGGTAGTCCACGGCATCCGCTTGGCCAGACCGCCCATCTCGCGCATGTCTTGCGTGTGCGCGGCGTGGATGATGACGCCCGCTCCCAGGAACAGCAGCGACTTGAAGTACGCGTGCGTGGTCAGGTGGAACAGCGACGCGGTGGCGCTGCCCGCGCCCAGCGCCACGAACATCAGCCCCAACTGGCTGATCGTCGAGTACGCGAGCACCTTCTTGATGTCGTGCTGCACGCACGCAAGAAGGCCGCCGAGAAGCGCCGTGGCGACGCCGATGAACAGCATCGCGCTCATCACCTGTGGCGCTGCCTCGAAGATCGGCAGCGTGCGGGCGATGACGAACACGCCCGCCGCGACCATCGTGGCGGCGTGGATGAGCGCCGAGGCGGGCGTGGGGCCGGCCATCGCGTCGGGCAGCCACACGTGGAGCGGTATCTGGGCCGACTTGCCCATCGCCGCCCACAGCAGGCCGATCGCCGCCGCCGTCGCCACGCCGGGCGCCCACTCGGGAACCGAGCTCAGGACCTCAGCGAGGTCGAACGTGCCGACGGCCGTGAAGATGGTGAACAGCGCGATGAGGAACCCGAGGTCGCCCACGCGCGTCGTGAGAAACGCCTTCTGCGAGGCCTTGCGCGGGGCCTCGTTCTCGTACCAGAAGCCGATGAGCAGGTACGAGCACAGGCCCATCATCTCCCACATCACGAAGGTGAAGAGCAGGTTCTCGGAAAGCACCAAGAACAGCATCGCCGAGGTGAACAGGGAGAGCACCGCGTAGTACCAGCCGATGCGCTCGTCTTTGTGCATGTATCCGAGCGAGTAGACCTGCACGCACGTGGCAACGATGGTGACGGTCACGAGGGTCACCGCGGCGACGGGGTCCAGTGCCAGCTTCGCGTCGAAGGTGTACTCGCCCATGCGGCCGAAGGTCCAGGCCCACGACCCAGACGGGCTCCCCGTGCTCCCCTGCCCGGCCACACTGCGAGCGAGCGCGGCGATACGAGAGCACGCACGACGTCGCCATCGCGAAGACCGACAGCAGGATCAGCCGGTTGCGGATCGCTCGGGACAGCGGCAGCAGAGATCACGAACGCCAGTGCCGGAAGCCCGGGTATGAGGAGGACCCAGTCCATGCCCTACCCCTTCAGCTCCGACAGATTGGTCACTTCGCTCGTGCGCGACCGCCGGTAGATGGCAAGCACGAGCGCGAGGCCCAGACCCACCTCGGCCGCCGAGATGACCATGGTGAAGACGGTGAAGAACCACCCGGTCATCTCCTGGGGCGTGCGGAAGCGCGCGAACGCGATCAGGTTGATGCCCACCGCGATCGACATGAGCTCGAGCGACATCAGCACCTGGATCGCGCCCTTCTTCGAGACGGCGCCGTACACGCCGAGCGAGAAGATCAGTGCGCCCAGGATCAGGAAGGCTTCGAGACCGACACGCATCTACTCGTCCCCCTCCCTCGACCAGAGCACCGCCGCGACGAGCGCTGCGGTGAGCACGAGCGAGGCGATCTCGAACGGCGCGACCCAGCCGTCGATGCTGAACATCTTCTCGCCGAAGGCCACGAGGTCCGGAGCCTGTTGCGGCAGTGTGACCGGCGCGCGCCGTCCATCCGACGACGGCGAACGCGACGACGCCGAAGAACACCGCGGCGAGAGCCAACGCGAGCCACGAACCGTCGCGAGGACGGACCGCATCGACTCGGTCGCGCAGCGTGATCATGATGGTGAAGATGAGCAGGATGGCGAGCGCGCCGGCGTAGATCAGCAGCTGAACGAGTGCGATGTAGTCCGCGCCCAGCAGCATGTAGATGCCGGCAACCGAGACCGACACGCCGAGCAGCCAGAACGCCGCGTGCACCACGTTGCGGGTCGCGAGCATCGCCACCGAACCGCCCACCGTCACGAGCGCGAGCGCCACGAAGGCAATGCCGTTCACGGTCTCACTCATCGGCGCTCACCTCCTCGGCGGCGCGGGCGCGGGCGTGTCGGCGGGCGCGGGCGCATCGGCAGCGGGCTGCGGCGCGTGTCGGCACGGCGTTCGCAGCCGGCGCGGGGCGCTCGGCACGCTTGGGCTTGGCGACGGGCGTGTCGGTGAGCAGGTCGACGGCGAGCTCCTCGGCCGAGAAGCGCGCGAGCTCGTAGTCGTGCCCCTGCTCGATGGCGTCGAACGGGCACGCCTCGACGCACAGGCCGCACATCATGCACGCGCCGATCTCGTAGTGCCACCGGTCGATGGTCTTGTTGCGCTCCTCGTCGGTGGTGATGTCGATCTTGATGATGTAGTCGGGGCACGCCTTCTCGCAGGCGAGACATCCCGTGCACTTGTGGTTGCCGTGGTCGTCCACCTTCATCTGCACGGCCCAGCGAGCGCGCTCGGGAAGCGTGATCTTCTCGCGCGGATACTGGACGGTGATGGGCCCGCGCATCATGTTGCGCATCGAGATGCGCATGCCGTTGAGGATGCCGGTGCCCCACACGCTCATCGGGCACCTCCAAACAGCACTGGCCACAGCTTCACGGCGATACCCGTGATCATGACCCACGCGAGCGAGGCCGGGAGCAGCACCTTCCAGCCCAGCGAGAGCAGCTGGTCGATGCGCACGCGGGGCAGCGTGCCGCGGATCCACATCAGGACGGCGATGAGCAGGTAGACCTTGAGCATGAAGACGACCGGCGCGAATCCGCCGAGTGCATCGACAGGAACGAACGGGATGGCCCACCCGCCGAAGAACAGCGTCACCATCACCGAGCAGAAGATGAAGATGTTGCTGAACTCCGAGAGGAAGAGCAGTCCGAACTTCATCGACGCGTACTCCGTCGCGAAGCCGCCGACGAGCTCCGACTCGGCCTCGGACATGTCGAACGGCGTCTGGTTGACCTCGATCAAGCCGGCTATGAGGAACATCACGAACGCAGGCAGACACGGCAGGATGAACCACACCGGGTCTTGCGCCTTCACGATGTCGCTCATGTTGAGCGAGCCGGCGATCATGACCGGCGGCAGCGCCGCGAGCAGCATCGGCACCTCGTAGGTGATCTGCTGAGCCACGGCACGCATGCCGCCCAGCAGCGACCACTTGTTCGCGCTCGCCCAGCCGGCGGCGACGATTCCCAGCGGGACCAGCGACACGACCGCGAAGGTGAACAGCAGGCCCAAGTCGAGATCGGCCGCCATCACCGAGTCGGAGAAGGGGATCGCCGCGTATGCCGCCAGCGACGGCACGAACACGATCGCAGGCGCCAGGAAGTAGAGTCCCCTGTCGACGTTGGCCGGCGTGGGGTCTTCCTTGGTGAGCAGCTTGAGCACGTCGGCGAGCGTCTGGAACATGCCGCTCGGCCCGAGCTCCATCGGCCCCAGGCGCACGTGCAGGTGGCCGAGGACCTTGCGCAGCATGTAGATGAGCACCACGCCGTTCGCGAGCATCAGCCCCAACGCGGCGAGCACTCTGAAGGACGCTGTCAGCAGGGGGTTCATCGGTCGATCTCCCCCAGCACGACGTCGATACTGCCGAGGATGACGACCGCGTCGGCGAGCAGCGCGCCGGGGAGCAGCGCCTCGCCCACCTGCAGCGCGTAGAGCGCCGGCGGGCGGTAGCGCATCCGGTACGGGTTCTCGGTGCCGTCGGAGACCAGATGCACGCCCAGCTCGCCCCTGGGCGACTCGACCGACGCGTACGCCTCGCCCGCCGGCGGACGCAGCACCTTGGGCACCTTGGCGGTGAAGTCGCCTTCGGGCAGTCCGTCCATGCACTGGCGGCAGATGCGCACGGCCTGGCGCATCTCCTCCATGCGCACCGCGTAGCGAGCGTAGCAGTCGCCTTCCTCGGCGATGGGGATCGAGAACTCCATCTCGTCGTAGGCGGCGTACGGGATGTCTCGGCGTACGTCGAAGCTCACGCCGCTCGCGCGCAGGTTCGCGCCGGTGAGCCCGTAGGCGATCGCCGCGTGCTTCTCGATCACGCCCACGCCCCGCATGCGCGCCTGGAAGATCTCGTTTCCGCCGAGCAGCTGGTCGTGCTCGTCGAGGTAGGTGTCGATCGTCGAGAGGAACCGCCGGATCTTCTGCTCGGCGGTGTGGGTGATGTCGCGCACGACGCCGCCCGGCCGCACGTAGTTGAACATCATGCGCTGACCGGTGACGTCCTCGAGGATGTCGAGCAGGTGCTCGCGATCGCGGACCGCGTAGAGGAACTGCCCCATCGCCCCGTTGTCGAGCCCCATCGTCCCGTACCACACGAGGTGGCTCGCGAGGCGGTTGAGCTCGCCCATCAGCACGCGCAGCCAGTTCGCCCGCCGAGGAACCTCGATCTCGGCGATCTTCTCGGCGGCAAGGGCGAAGGCGAGCTCGTTGTGGATGCCGGAGACGTAGTCGCCTCGGTCCATGAGCGTGCCCACCGCGCTGTAGCGGCGCGACTCGGCGAGCTTCTCGATGCCGCGGTGCAGGTAGCCGACAACGGCCTCGCCTGCGACGACCTCTTCGCCGTCGAGCTCGAGCAGCACTCGCAAGACGCCGTGCGTCGAGGGGTGCTGCGGCCCCATGTTGACGATGAGGTGCTCGGTCGAGGGACGGTCGACTCCCAGCGGGCGCGCGGTACAGCGAGATCGGCAGGTCCTCGGGAAGCTCGGGAGCTGCCGGCGGTCAGCCAGCCGGCGTGCTTGACCACGCTGCGAGGATCGCTCACCGGTTGCGCACCTCCTCCGGCGTCCGGATGGGGATGCGCTTGAGCAGCAGCGGGTCGATACCCTCGGTGAGCAGCAGGTACTTGGGGTTGGGATGGCCCGACAGGGTCAGGCCGAACATCTCGCACAGCTCGCGCTCGGGCATGAGCGCAGCCGGGAAGATGCACCACACGCTCGCGAGGTCGGCGCCGTACTCGTGAGCGACCTTGACGTAGACCTCTTCGTCACGCGCGAACGAACGCAGGTGATAGACCGCCTCGACGGCTTCACCGGTGTCGATGCCGAACACGTCGACCAGGAAGGCGAAGTCGTGATCGGACTCCTTGAGCGCCATCAGCGCGGCACCGGTCTGAGCAGGTGCGACGCGCGCGACCACGCCCAGTACGGCGACGTCCTCGACGGCGACGTCCGTGACTCCGGCGCGCTCGAGTGCGCTAGCTATGTGCGTCGCGTCGGGCTTCAAGCCTGGTCTCCGTTTGCGCCTTGATCTTCTCCATGAGCTGCAAGAACCCGTACTGCACCGACTCGGGCCGAGGCGGGCAGCCGGGGATGTAGACGTCGACGGGGACGATCTTGTCGACGCCGAGGATGACGTTGGGGTACTCGCGGAACGGTCCGCCGGTACTCGCGCAGGCGCCCATCGAGACGACCCACTTGGGCTCGGGCATCTGGTCGTAGAGCCGCTTCACCGTATCGGCCATCTTGTGGTTCACGGTGCCGGCCACGATCATCACGTCGGCCTGCCGAGGGCTGGCTCGGAAGAACACGCCGTGACGGTCGAAGTCGAAGCGCGGGCCGGAGGCGTGCATCAGGCCTTCGATCGCGCAGCACGCGATGCCGAACGCCATGTACCACAACGAGCGCCGCCGGGCCCAGTCGAAGAGCTGCTCACTACGAATGAAGAGGACCGAGTTCTCGCCGGTGAATCGGTCTATCGCCATCTGAGCGCGCCCTCCTTCCACGCATAGAGGAGACCCGCGAACAGGATCGACACGAAGACGATCATCTCGATGACCACGAACCACCCCACGCCCGGACGGCCGAACGTGACGGCCCACGGGTAGAGGAAGACGGTCTCGATATCGAAGATCACGTAGAGGAGCGCGTAGACGTAGTAGCCCGAGCGGAACTGCACCCACGGGCCGCCGATCGGCTCGACGCCGCACTCGTAGGTCTCGGACTTCTCGGGAGAGGGCTTCTTGGGCGAGAGCAGCCATGACGAGGCCAGCGCGACCACGACGAACAGCGCGCCGATAACGACGAACCCAGCGATGACCAGCCGCTCGAGCTCCACCCCTGTGTGCCCTTCATCCGAACAGGCGCCCCACGCGCCTGCCACGCTCTCGCGCGTGCGCGCAAGTGCGTAGTCGTCGGACAGTACCACACGCCCAAGCCAAGGTTACCAGTTGAGCGGTCGCGTTTGTCGGCGAATGGCGTTCGAGCGACGGTAAGTGGCGAGGAACTGCCGAGAAGGCGCGACGTCGAAGCGCGTCGGTGACAGCGAGTCCACGTCTCTTGGTGTGAGATTCGTGCCAATCTGCGGTACCCCTGACGTGAGTCGCACCGAGTGCGACGGCCGAGTCCGGGGGTCACGCAGCTCAGGAGGTGGACCATGCAGCGAATCCAGCTCTGCCGCCCTTCAGCGGACTTGAGCGCGGTACCGCCAGTTGCGATCGTCGCTGCATGTCGTTCGCCGTGGCAGCCTGCTGTCCATGGCAGCTGTGACGCTTCGGTCGAAACGACGCCAGCCTACAATCACCGTCGCCGCGGTCGGCGAGATTCACTTCTCGGGTCTCGGTCGCGAGTCTGTGTCGGCGAAGGGCCGCGCGCGCGCCGCTCAGGTCGACCGCGAGGATCCTGCGCGGTCGCCGACGTGACCGTGGGCCAACCTCGAGACGCCGCTCGTCCCGGCGCGGCCGACCGGTTCCGCGGCAAGAGCGTTCACGTTCCGAGGCACCCGCCAGCGGCGGTCACGCGGCCTGCATGCTACGCGGGCTTCGACTTCGTGGGCTTGAGCCCACCACCACGCCCGCGACTGACGGCATAGCGCTCGCTCTGCAAGGACACTGTCCGCAACCTCGACAGGGCCGGCATCGCGCACGCTGGCGAGCAGGCCAGGAACCGCAAGGGTGGCGTTCGCTCCTCGCGATCATCGAGCGCAACGGCGCGAAGCGTCGGCGTTCCTGGCCTTCTGCGCAGATCGGACCGTCGACGTTTCGCGCGACTCGTCGAGGCGGGAACCGAAGGTCCCCGCATGAGTCTGGAGCCGACGAGCGGACTCGAACCGCTGGCCTGCGCATTACGAGTGCGCTGCTCTACCAACTGAGCTACGTCGGCCTGTATGTCGTTCCACTGCGGCATCGCCCTGTCGACCGCCACCCGATCCGCAGCCAGGTCTCCTTCTGGGCGCCGGCCTGTTCGCGCCGGGGCGCGACCTCGTGCTCTCTCACCACCCCCACGTGATCCAGGGCTGTCGCGTCCTGCGTCGGCGGCTCATCCCTGCTCGCCGCTCGGCCTGCCCGACCGCCGCCTTCCGCCCCGACCGCCACCTCCGCGACGCCGTCGCCGCCTGGCGCCGCCCTCTTGCGGTGCCTCGCCCGCGGCTCCTTCTCGGCCCGCGGCTCCGACACCGGCTCCGAGCGCAGCTTCGGCTCGTTGGCGAGCGCCGTGGCGACGCTCGAACTCAGCGCCATCGCCGCCGCGTTGCCGGCCTCGCTCGAGCGCCTCGGCGCTCACCTGGCACGGACAGCCGCAGTCCTTGCCGCACGTCATCGATGCCAGCGGCACCGCCACCCGGTTGCCGTCCTCGAAACGCATCGTGACGGTCTCGCGCGGCGTGTTCATCTCGACGACCTTGGCCAAGTCCGACCGGTGTGTCGATGATCGCACCGCGCTTGGGAGCACGGCCCTTGAAGTCCTTGTAGGCGTCGAACTCGTAGCGCAAACAGCACATGAGTCTGCCGCACAGTCCCGAGATTTTCAAGGGGTTCAGCGGCAGATCCTGCTCCTTGGCCATGCGGATCGATACCGGCTGGAAATCGCCGCCGAACCGCACGCAGCACAGCATCTGCCCGCAGTGCCCCAAGCCGCCCACCTTGCGCGCTTCGTCGCGAACGCCCACCTGCCGCATGTCGATCCGGGCGTGGAAGCGCGACGCCAGGTCCTTGACCATGTCGCGGAAGTCGACGCGCTCCTCGGCCGAGAAGTAGAAGATGATCTTGTCGCCCGAGAACACGTACTCGACGTCGACCGGCTTCATGTCCAGCTCGTACTTCTCCACGAGCTCGCGGAACACCGGCATCGCCTCGCGTTCCTTGCCGGCCAGTTCTGCGACGCGCGCAAGGTCGCTCTCGTCGGCGACGCGCACGACGGGCTTCAAAGCAGCAGGCAGCTTGTCGGCCGACACCTCGTGGGGCGTCTGGACGACCGTGCCTATTTCGGTTCCGCGCTCAGTCTCTACAACTACGAGGTCGCCCTCGGCAGGCGTCGTGCCCGCCGAATCGAACCAGAGTGTCTTCGAGAACCGGAGCCGGACCCCCACTACCGTGGGCATCGCAGGACCTCCCGGAGATCGAACAGCATGGCTTCAACAGCCAGTTGAGGGCTCACATTATACGAGATACGCTTGCGGGCCTCGTTTACGGCCGAAAGTGCGGTCGCTGCGGCGGCAGGAGTGATGATCGCTCCGACCTCTTCCATCGCGTCCGCGGCGTCACGATTCACCACAAGATCGCCTGCACCTTGCGAGATCACCAAGCAATCCCGAAGCCAGCTCTCCGCGACGTTGAGTACCTCGGCGATCCCTTCGCGCTCCTTGGCGGTCAGTTCCCGCTTGTGCCGCTCCTCGAGCGCCTTGGTCGCTCCCCTGCCGAGGAACTCCGAGCGCTGCGCCACTTCGGCCTCCTGGGCACTGCGGACGTCGTCGAGCGGCGCCTTGACCGCGGCGAGCAGCTCGCGCGCAGCCGTGAGCACGTCGTAGTCGTCCATGACCGGCAGGTCTTTGAGAGTGCGCAGGATCTGCGCGCGGGCCGCCCTGCGCGCCGGACTGCCCAGGAAGTCGCGCGCACGAGCCGTCACGCCGCCCGCCGCCGCAAGCGCCGCGAGCGCCTCGTCGAGATCGGCGCCGGTCTTCTCGACCAGCACAGCCGCCGCCTCGGACGGCGGGATCCGCCGGAACTTCACCACGTGACAGCGCGACGAGATCGTGGGGAGCACGCGCTCGTACGAGTGCGCCAGAAGCACGATCACCACGTCGTCCGGCGGCTCCTCGAGCGTCTTGAGAAACGCGTTCGCCGACGAGTCGTTGAACAGGTCCGCGCTGTCGAACAGGTAGACCTTGCGCGGGCCTTCGACCGGCGTGAGCGACACGTCGTGGATGACGTCGCGGATCTGGTCGGCAAGGTAGCCCGCGGCGCCTTCCGGCTCGATCAGATGCACGTCGGGGTGCGTGCCGCGGCGAACCCTCGTGCACGCCGAGCAGGCGCCGCACCCCTCGTCGTCGCAGAACAGCGCGCACGCAAGCGCCACGGCGGCCGTCTTCTTGCCCGAGCCCGGCGGCCCCACGAACAGGTATGCGTGCCCCACGGTACCGTCGGTGGTGATGCGCTTGAGAAACGCCGTCACGCGCGGCTGGCCGACGATGTCGTCCCACACGCAGCGCGTCATCTTCGCGGCCCGAGCGCGCTCGCCAGCGCGGGCACGTCGGCGAGCTCTGCTTCGATCCGGTCGGCGACCTGCTCGGTCGTGCCGCTCGCGTCGAGGACGCGTACGCGGGCGGGTTCGTCGCGAGCGATCGCCAGAAAGCCCTCGCGCACCCGCTCGTGAAAGGCGAGGTCCTCGCCCTCGAGCCGGTCGGCCCCGCCGTGGCTGGTCGCCCGCGATACTCCGAGAGCCGGGTCGATGTCGAGCACGAGCGTCCGGTCGGGCAGCAGACCGCCGGTCGCCGAGACGTTGAGCCGCGCGACCTCCTCGGCGGGAAGACCGCGTCGCGTAGCCCTGGTAGGCGGTCGAGGAGTCGAAGAACCTATCGCACAGCACGATCTCGCCAGCCTCGAGCGCGGGCTCGATGACGTCGGCGACGAGCTGGGCGCGCGACGCCTCGTAGAGCAGCAGCTCGGCCCGCGAGTCGAGACCCACGTGCTGCGGGTCGAGCAGTATCCGCCGAATCGCCTCGCCAGCGGGCGTGCCGCCGGGCTCGCGCAGGATGCGGACGGTGAGCCCGGCCGCCTCGAGTCGCCGCGCGAGCATGCGGATCTGCGTCGACTTGCCCGACCCCTCGCCGCCCTCGAAGGTGATGAGCGCGCCGCGTTCGGTCACGTGCCACTCGCCTCCCGCCACTCGGCAGGCGCCTGAGCGTAGAGGTCCGCACCGGTGGAGTCGATCGCGACGAAGACCGGGAACTCCTCGAGCTCCATGCGCACGAGCGCCTCGGTGCCCAGGTCGTCCCACGCGATCGGCTCGGCGGCCGTCACGAACGTCGCCAGAAGTGCCGCCGCACCCCCCACCGCCGCGAAGTACACGCTGCCCGTCGCGACGCAGGCCTCTCGCACCGCGGTGACCGCGCTCGCCCTTGCCGATGGTGGCGACGATGCCGGCCTCCAGCAGCGTCGGGGTCGCCGCGTCCATGCGCTTGGCGGTCGTGGGCCCCACCGCACCCGCCGGACGACCCGCGGCCGCAGGCGTGGGCCCCGCGTAGAACAGCGTCTGACCCGCCAGCCCGAACGGCAGCACGCCATCGCGCTCGAGCGCCTCGAGCAGCCGCGCGTGAGTCGCGTCGCGGGCGGTGAACACGGGGCCGGATAGTCTCACTTCGTCACCTGCACGCAGCGCCGCGAGGGCTTCTCGGGACACCGGCAGCCGGATGTGGATGGGCGCGCTCACTCGGCGGCCTCCGCGACGGGGGGCGGCGCGGGGATGCTCGCGTCGGCCGCGCACTCTCGCCAGCGCAGCGCACGGAAGCCGTAGATCGCAGCGCCCATGACCATCAGCGCACAGAGCTGCAGCGTGATGCGCGAGCCGGTGAGCTCGACGGTGGCTGGTGTCAGGTTGTTCTTCACCACGAAGTCCTCGACCAGGCCGCCGATGAAGTCGGCCAGTGGCGCCATGACCACCATCGAGACGAGCAGGGCGACTTTGGCCACCGCCTCCATCGCGGTGAACACCCGGCCACGGATCTCGTCTTCGGTGGTCTTCACGATGTAGGTGTTCGCTGCGACGGTGAGCGTGGCGATGCACGCACCGGCCAGCATCGCGAAGATGCTCGCGACCCAGTACGTGTCGACGGACGCGAAGCCGAGCAGCGCCGCCCCGAAAGCGCCTACGCTTCCGGCGAACAGGAACTGCAGCGGGATCCGGTGCTCGAAGCGTGGTACCACCAAGAGCACCGGCCACCATTCCGAGCGCCATGAACACGAGCATGAACGTCGTCGGGGTGGCGGTCAGCTGCTGCAACTGCGTGAATCGGTCGGCGAAGGGCAGCGCGCCGGTGAGATTCTCCTTGACGTACGTCGCGCCGACCGGGATTATCGCGCCGCCGCCCAAGATCGCCAGACCTATCGTGATGAGCAGGGCGCGCAGTTCCTTGTGCTCGCCCAGGAACTGGAACGACTCGATCACGTCCTTGCCGATCAACGCCATGTCGAGCTGCCCCTGTGGCATGTGGGATCGGCGAGCGACGTGGATGGTCGAGATCATCGCCGCCGAGAACAGGAAGGTGAACACGTCCAGGATCACGCCGGCGCGCGGGCCGAGAAGTGCGGGTGCCGCGACACCCACGAGCTGATCGACGATAGGCAGCTGCGCGTCGAGCACGCCACGCACGATCGCCTCGAAGCCGGCCAGGATACCCGCGGCGGCCGTAAGGCCGATGAGCATGCTGGCCTGCTGCGTGGTGTAGGCCAGACCGTTCGCCGCGGTGATGTCGTCATCTTCGACGAGCACGGGGATCAGCGCGTTGCGCGCAGGCCAGAAGAACAGCGACGCGGTCTCCATGAGCAGCACCACAAGGTAGATCACCCACAGGGAGTTCGTCACGACCAGCACGACCGCGAGTGCCGCGCGCGTAAGGTCGGCGGCGATCATCACCTTGCGGCGGTCGAACCGGTCGACAAGCGCGCCGGTGAACGAGCTCAGTATCAGCGCGGGAATCAGCTTGGCGATGAGGATGCCCGCCACCGCGAACGAAGAACCGCCCGAGAGCGTCTGCACGAGCGGCATCAGGAAGCCGATGACGAGCCAGTCGCCGATGCCGCTCACGAACTGCGCGTACCACAGGCGGCGGAAGTTCTGGTTGCGTATCAGCCGGCGATACGCGCCGTTCGTGCCGTTGGTGCCGTTCGAGCCGGGCTCGGCCGGTATCGCGGGTTCGGTGCAGGGCTGCTCGGTCACGCGCCCACCTCGACCACGGCACTGCGCACCGCGCAGCACCCCATGTTGACGGCCACCGGCAGCGATGCGATGTGGCACGGAGCGGTCACGAGGTGCACCGCGAGTGCCGTCGTGTCGCCGCCCAGGCCCGCCGGCCCGATGCCGGTCGCGTTCACGGCGTCGAGCAACTCGGCCTCCATGGCGCCGACGCGGTCGTCCTTCGGGATGCTGCCGATCTCGCGCAGCAGCGCGCGCTTGGCAAGCGCGCCCACCTTGTCGAAGGTCGCGCCCACCCCCACCCCGACAAGCAGCGGCGGGCAGGCACCGGTCGCGGTTGCTTCAACGGTCTCGACCACCACGCGCTTGACGCCCTCGAAACCCGCGTCCGGCGTCAGCATCGCGACGCGGCTCGCGTTGTCCGAACCGCCACCCTTGAGCATGACGTGCACTGTCGCTCCGGTCCCCGGCCGCCACAGCAGATCGACGAAGGCCGGTGTGTTGTCGCCGGTGTTGGTGCGGTCGAGCAGTGCGTCGCGCACGAGCGACATCCGCAGCCCCGCCTCACGGTACGCCGAGGCGACCGCGGCGTTGATCTCGGTGGCGACGTTGCCCGTGAGCGTCTCCTCGCTGCCCAGCTCGATGCGGACCCAGACGGTCCCAGTGTCCTGGCAGATCGGCACGCGGTCCGTCGATCGGCGATGCGAGCGTTCTCGACGAGCTGTGCGAGCACGGCCCGGCCCCGCGAAGAGCGCTCGCGCTTGGCAGCATCGCTGAGCGCGGCCGCGACATCGGGGCGAAGCTCGCACGCCGCGCGTGCGACCGCCTCGCGGACCGCGTCGCCGATTGACGAGGCGCGTAAGCACCCTACCCCCGAAGTCCGAGGGCGTCGACGGCCTCGGCTACCGTCTCGGCCGACAGCTGCAGCGAGTCGAGCTCCTCGTCGGAAAGCGGCATCTCGACCACGCCGAGCACCCCGCCTCGGCCCAGCCTCGCCGGCACGCTCACGTAGACGTCATCGATTCCGTACTCGCCGCGCAGATACACGCAGCTCGGCAGCGTGGCGCCGGAGTCGTTCACGATCGCGCTGACCATCGCGACGATGCTGCCCGCCGGCGCGTAGAACGCCGAGCCGGACTTGAGCAGGGCGACGACCTCGGCCCCTCCGAAGATGGTGCGCTCGACGAGCGCCTCGACGTCCTCGGCGGACAGCAGCTGGGTGATCGGCACGCCGTTGACGGTCGTGAAGCGCGGCATCGGCACCATGGCGTCGCCGTGAGCGCCCATCGCCAGCGCGTCGATCTCGGTGATCGGAGCGCCGGTCTTCTCGGCGACGGCGAAGGCGAAACGGGCCGAGTCGAGCACGCCGCCCATGCCAAGCACGCGCTCGTGCGGCAGCCCCGACTCCTTCCACGCCAGGTAGGTCATGATGTCGAGCGGGTTGGTGACGCACACGAACACGGCGTCGGGCGAGGCGGCGAGCGCCTTGGGGATGACGCTGCGCACGATCGCGGCGTTCACGGCGAGCAGGTCGTCGCGCGTCATGCCGGGCTTGCGCGGCAGACCTGCCGTGACGACCACGACGTCGGACCCGGCGGTATCGGCATAGTCGTTCGTGCCCACGATGCTCGGCCCGAACCGCTCGACTGAGCGCAGGTGCATCAGATCGAGCGCCTTGCCCTGCGGAAGGCCCTCGGCAACGTCGATCATGCACACGTCCGCGATGCCATGCAGAAGCAGAAGCTCGGCTGCGGTGGCTCCGACCTGACCCGCGCCGACCACGGTAACCTTGGGATAACCCACTCGCAGATCCCCTCCCGGCCAGATGCACCAAGCGCGCCTTCAGCCTTCAGGCGCGCGAGGCGATTCTACCACGCCCCCTCGGCGCCAAAGCGATCGCGGCTACTGCTGAGAAGAGCCGTCGGAGAGGTCGGCCGGGTAGTCGACCTCGAGTTGGTGACCCTGGTGATGCGCGAGGCGCTGCTGCAGGATCGTCGGCATCTGAGGCAGCGGTTCGCGCGGCTCGGGCGGGCCCACCGGAAGCTCGATGTCGGCGTAGAGAATGTCGTCGCCGCTCATCGCCTCGGCGACCATCTTGCCGAACATGATGATCGCGCTGCCGCCGTGCCCGGGATCTCCCGGCTCGGCACCATCGGCCTCGACGACGACCACGAGGCCGGCCAGCGAATCGGACAGCGCGAGCCCCAGTTCGAGGATCGCCTCGGCCTGCAGCTCGCTCTCCGAGCGCGGAAGAAACACCGCAAGATCCGGGAAGGCCACGGCGATCTCGCGGATCGTGGCCATGTCGACGCACCCGTCGCCGATGAGAAGCGCCATCGTCCCGAGCTGCTCGATGCCCTCAGAGGGTGGGATCACACCGGCAAAGCCTCCGTCGGCCACGCTGAGCTGAGGGATGAACCTCTCGCCGTCTATCGCCTTGAGCTGGGCAAACAGGCTCTCGCGGTCCGGGTTCTCGTCCCCCTCGAGAGAGAACACCTCGGGGAAGAAGACGAGCTCTGCGCCGTTTGCGGATGCGGTGCGGGCCGCCTCGAGCAGAGCCGCCGCATCCTCGGCAGGCGTTTCGCGCAGCAGGTGTTGGACGACGGCGATCTTCAAGTTGACGGCTCCCGGCATCGGCTTCTCGTTGCTGAGTACTTCCCCCTCGCGGAGGGCTTACCCCACGCTGGTGCGCCCTTTGCCGCCCTTCGCCGCCTTGCCCTTGCCGCGTGCCGGCTTCTTCGCAGCCGCCTCGGCCTTGCTGGGGCAGTCGGGGTCGACGCAGATCCGCCACGGACCGCGGCCGGTCTGCACGACGATCTTGGGCGAGCCGCACGGCTCGCACACCTCGCCGGTCGGCTCGATCTCGCCACGCTGCGGCAGCGGGTAGCTCACGCCGCACTGGTCGTAGTTGGTGCAGCGCACGAAGCGCTTGAGGGTGCGCGGCGAGCGGATGACCTTGAGGTCGCCCTGGCGGCCCTCCTCGGCGCACTTCGAGCACGCGCCGATGATGACCTCGGGCTCGTAGTTGGTGGGGCACTTGGGGTCGAGGCACACGACGCGCGGCTTGGTCCGGAACTGGATCACCCGCACCTGCGGCGTGCCGCACTCGGGGCACAACTCGTCGACCGCCTCGATCTTGCCCTGCGGCAGCGGGTAGGTGACGTCGCACTCCGGCCACCCCGAGCAACCCACGAACTGGCCCTTGGTCTTCGGCGAGCTCTTGACGAGCAGGTCGTGCCCGCTCTTGGGGCAGCTTCCGACCTTCGCGTCAGCGGCGGTCGCCTCCTTGAGCGTCTCGCCCACCTCGGCGGCCTTGGGGATCAGCTCGTCCATCACCTTGCCGAGAAGCTGCCGAGAGTGATCGACGACGTCCTCACGCGTCACACGGCCGTTCGCGATGTCGTCCATCTCGCTCTCGAGCTCGGCGGTCATGCCCGGCGTGGTGATGCGCGGGGCGAACGCCGAGAGCGCGTCGATGACCGCGCGGCCCAGACATGTGGGCTCGATGGGGTCGTTCTCGGTGTAGCGGACCTCCTCGAGGCGCTCGATGATCGCGTGACGCGTGGCCTTGGTGCCAAGCCCGCGCTTCTCCATCTCCTGGATGAGCTTGCCTTGGCTGTAGCGCGCCGGCGGCTCGGTCTGCTTCTCGAACAACTCGGCGCCGAGGAAGGCCACCGTGTCACCTTCGTGGAGCGCGGGGAGCTGCTCGTCTTTCTTGAGGCCGTACGGGTAGATCGCCCGGTAGCCCGGTTCCACGAGCACGTCGCCCTTGGCCACGAACGGTTCGCTGGCAACCTCGACGACGACCTTGGTGCCCTCGATGACCGCCGCGTCCGAGAGCGTGGCCAGGAACCGGCGCGCCACGAGGTTGTAGAGCTTCCACTCCTCGGGCTTGAGCTTGTCAGGATCGCCTGCGCCCGTGGGATGGATCGGCGGGTGGTCGGTCGTCTCCTTGGCGCCTCGCGTTGCGTGAAGCGGACCGGACTGGATGCGGTGCACGTGCTCGCGGTAGACCGGCACCTCCTCGAGCGTGCGCAGGATGCCGGTGATGTCGAGCGAGGGCGGGTAGACGGTGTTGTCGACACGCGGGTAGCTGATCATGCCGTTCATGTAGAGCGTCTCGGCGATCCGCATCGCCCGGGCGGGGCTGAGCCCCTCGGCGGCGGCTGCGGCCTGCAGGGCGGTGGTGTTGAACGGGGTGGGCGGCTTGGCCTGACGGCGCTTCTTCTCGGCCGAGGTGACCGTGCCGCTCGTGGCGCCGGCGACCGCGGCCATGACGGCTTGCGCCTCCTCGGCGCTCTTGAAGCGGTCCGTAGCGTGTCCGGCGCCGAACTCCGCGCCGCCTTGACCGGCAGCCTTGGTGCGAAAGCCGGCCTTGACCTGCCAGTACACCTCAGGCACGAACGCCTCGCGCTCCAGCTCGCGCTCCACGATCAGCGCGAGCGTGGGCGTCTGGACGCGACCGGCGCTCTTCACGTTGCCGAAGCCCGAGTACTTGGCCATGGTGAGATAGCGCGTGAGCACGGCGCCCCACACCAGGTCGATGTCTTGGCGCGACTCGCCGGCCTGCGCAAGGCAGTCGTCCACCGCGGTCAGTTCCGAGAACGCCCGCTCGATCTCCTCTTTGGTGATCGCCGAGAACCGCGCGCGCTGCACGGTCGCGGTGGAGTTGACCGCGGTCATGAGCGAGCGCGCATCGCTGCCGATAAGCTCGCCCTCGCGGTCGAAGTCGGTCGCGATGATGATGCGGTCGGCCTTCTTGGCGAGGCTCTTGAGCGCGCGGATTATCTCGCGCTCGGCGGGCACCTTGCCGATCGGCGCCCACACGAGGTACGGCAGCGAGGCGAGCTTCCACGTCTTGAGATCCAGGCCGTCGGCGGTGAAGGGCTTGCGCTTGGGCCACGGAGGCGTGGGCAACGTGTCGGGGATTCGCGCCGTCGTCGCCGCGCCCTCCTCCCACACCGCCTTCCACTGCTTGTCGTGCACCAGCTGCAGCGGAAAATCGACGCCGAGGATGTGCCCCTTCAGGCCGATCGCGATCCAGTCCTCCTCGTCGCGACGAAACGAGTAGGTGGGCGTGTTGTAGACCTTGTCGGCCTTGGGCTTGCCCACGGCCAGGATCTCCGCGAGCTTCTTGGCGGCGATGTTCTTCTCGGTGACGACCAGATTCACGCGCACGACCTTCCCGGGTCCAAAGTATCGGTGCCGAGTATACACACGGCAGTCAACCCCTCTTTAGAACGCGCGGAGTTAGCGGACGCTTGCCGCACGGTTTCCGCGCAGGTGAGGGTGGTGGTTTCGAGCCCGAGAACGGCGCTGGGCGCGGCAACTGGCGCGTGGTGCGAGTGGCGGTTCTACAGACCGATCTCGCCGGCTCGCTGCTGCATCGCGTGAAGCGCCAACCCCAGGAACTCCTCGCGCTCCAAGCCGAGCGCCTCGTGACCCGCCATCTGCTCGCGATTCGCACCCCTCGCGAACGCCTTCTCCTTCCAGCGCTTCTTGAGGCTGCGCACCTCCACGCCGGCCAGGTCCTTCTCCGGGCGCACCAGCGCTGCCGCCACGATGAAGCCCGTGGTCGGATCGGCGCACCACAGTGCGTGGTCCATGGGCGTCTCGCGTTCGGCCTTGCAGGCGTGCGCGAGGATCGCGTGCAGCATCTCGTCGTCGACGAGCCCGGCGAGCTGCTCGGCGGTTATCAGCCCGTGACGATCGGGGTCGTCGGCGGTCTCGGCGTAGTCGAGGTCGTGCAGCAGTCCGGCAAGCCCCCAGCGCTCGACATCGGCCTCGGCCAACCCCAGCCGGCTCGCAAGCGCGCCCATGATGATCTCGGTGGCGACGCAGTGCGAGACCAGGTTGCGCTGCGGGATGCGCTCGGTGACGAGCGCGTACGCCTCGTCGCGCGATATCACCGGGGCTCCTTGCCCGCCGCGGCGCGGACCACCTCGATGCGCGCGGCGAGCCACTCGGCCCACTGCATCGATGCCCTGGCCCTTGGTCGCGGCGATCCGGAAGATCGGCGCCTTGGGGTTGAGCGAGCGCACCACACCGTCGAACTCGGCCTCGTCGAAGTCGAAGAACGACATCGTGTCGACCTTGTTCAAGATGACGGCCTCGGAGATCTGGAAGATGCCCGGGTACTTGTAGGGCTTGTCGTGTCCCTCGGGCACCGAGAGGATCATCACCTTGGCGTGCTCGCCCAGGTAGAACTCGGTGGGGCACACGAGGTTGCCCACGTTCTCGACGATGATGAGGTCGAGCTCGTCGAGCGGCAGCGCGTCGACCGCGCGCTTGATCATGTCGCTCTCCAGGTGGCACGCGCCGCCGGTGTTGATCTGCACGGCCGGGATACCGTGGGCCTTGACCTTCTCGGCGTCGACCTTGCTCGCGATGTCGCCTTCGATGACCGCGATGCCGTACCGGTCGCGAAGCGCCGCGATCGTGGCCAGGATCGTCGAGGTCTTGCCGGCGCCCGGTGACGCCATCAAGTCGAGCACGAAGACGCCGGCCTCGTCGAAGCGCGTCCGGTTCGCGGCGGCCAGCTTCTCGTTGCGGTCGAGAATCGGCTTCGAGACATCGATGGTGGCCATGCGCGGCTACTCCTCGGCACCACGGTCGTCCGCACCAGCGGCGACCTCGTCGGGTTGTTCTGCCTCGATGGAATCGATCCTCAGCTCGCGGCCCTGAAGCGGGGTCACGTTGAGCGACTCGCAGACGGGACAGATCATCTGGAAGCGGTCGTGGTCGTAGTCGGCCCCGCAGCTGTTGCAGTGCGAGCGGGCCGGGATGCTGTTGACGGTGAGCGTCGCGCCCTCGGCGATCGTGCCGGGCGTGAGCGACTCGAACGCGAACTGCAGCGCGAAGTCCTGGATCTCGGTGAGCTCGCCCACGCTGATGCGGATCTCGGTGATCTGCGTCGCACCGGCCTTGTCGGCGGCCTCGAACGCCGAGGCGAGGATCCCTTGGGTGATTCCCATCTCGTGCACTTTCGGTGGCCCTCCTAGGCCTCGGCCGCTTCGAGGCGCTGCTGCTCGGCGATGCGCTTGGAAAGCACCATGCGCGCGAGCAACATGCTCACCTCGTAGAGCAGGACCAACGCGCCGGCAAGTGCGCCCATCGTCACCGGCGACCAGTCCGGCGTCGCCATCGCGGCGACGACCATGATGACGACGTACGACGACACGCCAGTTCTGGCGCAGCTTCTGGTACGGAACGACGTTGAAGATCATCAGGTAGAACACGATGACGGGCAGCTGGAACCCGATGCCGAACGCAAGCAGCATCAGCATCACGGCCTGGAACCACTTGTCGGCCAAGCCCAGCTGACCCACCAGCGAGTTCGAGGTCTGGTCGATCATCCACTCGAAGCCCACCGGCACGACCACCATGTAGCAGAACACCACGCCGCCGATGAACAGCAGCAGCATCGCCGCGAACGTGGGTATGACGTAGCGCCTCTCCCGGGGCTTGAGCGCCGGCAGGAAGAACGCCATGACCTGCCAGATGATGATCGGGCTCGTGAGCACGATCGCCGCGTACATCGCGATCTTGAACCGGAGTGTGAACCCCTCGAACGGACCGCCCACCTTGAACTGGTCGACACCGGCAGCCTTCAGGTAAGGGAGGACCGGCTTGAGAACGAAGTCGAAGACGTCCCACGCCCACGTGTAGAGCACGAGCGTGGTCACGATGACGACCGACACGACGATGATGAGACGCTTCCGAAGCTCGGCGATGTGCTCGAAGAATGGGAGTCTCTTGGGTCCGATGGGCATGGTGGAAAGGGAGGACTACTCCTCCTCGCCCTCCTCGTCCTCGTTGTCGACGGCCGCAGCCCAGATCGCCGAGGCGCCGGCGGCCTCCTCGGCAGCCTTCTTCTCCGCAGAGACGGCCGGGGTTGAGGTCGTGGTGCTCGGGGAGTTCAGACCGAAAGGATCCATGATGTCGGCGACGGGGTAGATCTCGGTCTTGATGACGTGCTCGACGTCGGCCTGCGCCTTCTTGAACATCTGGATGGCCTTGCCCGCCGTGCGAGCGATCTCCGGGATCTTGTCGGGCCCGAAGATGATCAGCGCGAAGACCGCGATGATGAACAGCTCGTTGCCGCCGATGCCGAACACAACCCCACCTAACCTGACCGTTGCTGATGTGCACACGGTGATACGACTCGGAGTTCCTACTGGCGGTGCCGGCCGCCGGAGAGCACGCCGCCTCTTAGAAGCGGCTCGCTTCCGCCGGGTCGCTGAAGATCGGGAACACCTTGTCCA
The DNA here is from genome assembly GCA_963702525.1 of uncultured Actinomycetes bacterium. Classification (GTDB taxonomy): domain Bacteria; phylum Actinomycetota; class Coriobacteriia; order Anaerosomatales; family PHET01; genus CAVPCY01. The sequence goes on from CAVPCY010000027.1 coordinate 24,996, forward strand.
GCCCGGTGATACGGAAGATCTTCAGGATGTTGTCGCGCGTGCAGACGATCCGGACCACTCCGTCGCGTTCGCGCGCGCGCCGCAGGGCGCTCACGAGCACGCCGAGCCCGGAGCTGTCGATGAAGCCCACCTGCTCGAGGTCGACGATGACGTTGGCGCAGCCACCCTCGATCGCAGCGACCAGCTCCTGCTTCAGCCGAGGCGCCGAGTAGACGTCGACCTCTCCAACGAGCTCGACGGTGCACACCCCGTCGGCGCTGCTTGTCTTGATATCGAGATCCATGCCCGAAGAAGCTCCTCGCGAGTCTCATCGAACAGTGAGAAGGATTGTACCGCTCGGCGGCCACCCTGACCACTTGGAAGGCCGCGAGGAACTCTCCCGTGGAGGCCGAGTGCTAACGGGGTACCATCTTCTACGATTCCGACCGGAGGAAGGAAGCTATGGCACTCTCCATCGATCTCGCTCAAGAGCCCGCGTTCTGGGTGCTGACACTTCGAGGGGACCTCGACTACGGCGAATGCTCCGCGTTCAGGATCAACATCGACCGGATTCTCAAGTCGGCGCCTCCCGCGGCGATCGTCGATCTCTCCGAGCTCGAGTACCTGGACAGCTCGGGGCTGGGGCTGCTGCTGTCACTTTCCAAGGAGTACGGCGCTCAAGGCGGCAACCTCGTACTCGTCACCAACGAGACGGTCGACAACATCCTGTCGCTCACGCGACTCAACGGCATCTTCTCGACGGCGATCTCGCTCGAAGAGGCCAAGCAGATCGTCTCGGGCACGGTCAACTGACGATCCGCCTGACGGCCAGGCGCATCACGGGAACACGCAAAGAACAAGGGCGCCCGCAGGCGCCCTTGTCGGCATCTCAGAGCTGAGGTCGCGCGCTACGGCGTGGTCGTAGCGGGTGCAGAACCCGTGGCGCCCTGCGACGAGCCGGCCTTCTGAAGCTCGGCGATGCGCTGCTTGGCGAAGTCGGGGTTGCCGCCCTTCGATCCCTTGGGATCGAGCTTGAGGTACGTCTGGAACGCCGCGATCGCCTTGGCCGCCTCGTTGGTGTCGCTGTAGAAGATGCCCAGGTTGAAGAATGCGGGGCTGAACGTCGGGATCGGCCTTGGTGACGTCCTCGGCGATCTTGATGGCAGCCACGGTGTCGCCCGAGTAGAAGACGGTGATGGCGTAGTCGGTGCGGACCGGCGACTCGTCGCCCTTGACTTCGAGAGCGCGCGAGTACGCGTCCTTCGCCGCGAGCCACAGCGGCGCGAGCGCGGCCGCCGAGGTTGTCGTCCCCTGGCTGGCCTGCTCCTTGGCGATCGCCCAGTCGAAGTACGCGTTGCCCAGCGATACGAGCGCCGCGTAGTTCTTCGGGTCCGCCTGGAGCTGCGTGGTCAGCGAGTCCACCTGCGGCTGGTACTGCGCGTCAACACCCTGCGCCGCACCGTTCGTCGCAGTACCCGGCTGAGTCTGGGGCTGCGACGGCGCGAACGGGTTGGCGACGATGGTGATGAACGACAGCACGAAGGCGACGATCAGCACGATCAGCGTCACCTTCACCCACACGGGGGAGTTCGACTTGTTGATAGCCACTTACACGTCTCCTTCGAGTGCGCGAACACACGGCAGGAGGCCGGCTCGCGGCCTCCTATCCGGTGCACTTGCCGGCGAGGTGGTTACTTGGAGGTCGTCTCCGCCGAGCCGGACGGGGCGCCCGAAGCGTTCATGCTGTCGATGTCGGGGTGGCCCTGCGGAAGCTCGCCGCCCTGCATCTGCTCGGGAGTGAGCTGCGGCGCGGCCTGCTCGCCGGTCCCGCCCTGGCCCATCCCGCCCTGCTGCGGCGCACCCTGCGTAGGCGTGCTGAGGCCGCCGGTCCCGGACACAGTGGGCGTCGCGAGGCTCTGGCCCACGAAGATGCCGAGGATGACGCCGATCAGAAGGGCGACAACGCCGACGAGCGCGGTGACGGTCGTGGTGACCGTTCCCGGGAGCCGAAGAAGCCGCAGCCGGCTTCGAGCTCTTGGTACTGTCGGACGACTTGGCCGACTGCTTTGCCGGCTGCTTGGGCTGCTCGTCCTCGTCGAAGAAGAAGTCCTGGTCACTCACGTCGAAAAACCTCCGTATGGTGGGGTTGGGAGCCTTGGGCACCAAACCTGTCGCTGCCTGAACCGCCGTAGTATATCACGCGATTCACCCGCGTTAAGCGAGCTCGTTCACTGCTGAGCAATGGGTGCGCCAAGGCGCGGCCGAACACACTATGTGCGCAACTTCATGCGCATCTCCTCGGCTCGGCCGTAGATGCGCTCGTTGTCGAGAAGCGGCCATTCACGTGCCTCGTAGACCACCTTGCCGCCGATCATGGTCCACAGGACGTTCTCCTGGTTGGCGGTGTGCACGAGGGTCCCGTACGGATGGTGCGTCGGGATCTGATGGGACTTCGAGAGGTCGACCGCGATGATGTCGGCCTGCTTGCCCGGCTCGAGCGAGCCGACCAGGTCGTCGACTCCCAGCGCTCTGGCCGCGTCGAGCGTGGCCATCTTCACGAACTGCCGGGCGATCATGAAGTGCTCCTCGCCGAGCATGGCACGCTGAAGCAGCAGCCCGATCCGCATCTCCTCGAACACGTCCATCGAGTTCGACGCGGCCGGCGAGTCCGTGCCCAGACCCACGCGGATCCCCGCGGCGAGGAACTTGTCGATGGGCGCAAGGCCCATGCCCAGCTTCGCGTTGCACCGGGGGCAGTGCGCGATCGCGACGTCGTGGCGCGCGAGGATCTCGATGTCGTCGGCGTCGAGCTGGGTGCAGTGGACCGCCACGATGTTCGGGGCGTCGAGGATCCCCCATTGCAGGACGTAGCGCACCGGGCTCACGCCGGTGGGCAGCCAGAGCGGAGCGTCCGCGTCGAAGACGTCGCGCACGTCGGTCGCGAGCATCGACGAGCCGTACTTCACGAACTGGTACTCCTCGCGGCTGCCCGCCAGGTGCAGCGAGACGGGGGTACCGTCGGCCGCATACTCTGCGACGCGCCTGAACAGCTCGGGGTGGCACGAGTACGGGGCATGGGGGGCGATGCCGATGGTGAGGCGTGCGCCGTCGGTCGTCTCCCGCCACGCCGAGATGTCCCCGGACGCCTGCTCCATCACCGAGGCGACCTCGCGCTTGTCCATCGTCGCCACTTCGCGGTAGATCACGCCGCGCAACCCGGCTGCCTGCGCCGCGTGGCACGACGCGCCCGTGGAGGTGACGTCGGCGATCGTGGTGATGCCCGACTGCAGCGCCTCGAGCGCGCCGAGAAGCGCGGAGTCGTCCCAGTCTTCGAGCGAGAACAACTCCTCCTTCTGGAGCAGCTGGTACTTCCACGTCGAGTACGGCACGTCGTCGACGAGCCCGCGCATCGCCGTGTACTCGAGATGCGTGTGCAGGTCCACGAAGCCCGGGAGCAGCGCGGCGAGGCCGAAGTCGCGCACCGGCTCGTCGGGGTGAAGCTCGCGCAGGTGCTCGTAGTCCCCGATCTCGACGATCTTGTCGTCTCTCACGAGCACTGCGCCGTACTCGATGTGCGGCGTGGCGATGGGAAGCACGTAGCGCGCGGTCAGAAGCATCGGGTTCCTCCCCGCTAGTCGACCTCCCCGCGATTCTACCGCACGCGCGGCGCGCTCAAGCGGCTATTTGATGGCGGTATGCAGCGCCACGATACCGCCCGTGAGGTCGGACCAGTCGATCGCCGAGAAGCCCGCGGCTCGCAGCTCGGCAGCGAGCTGGGGCTGTGTGGGGAAGCGGCGGATCGAGTCGTTGAGGTAGACGAAGCTGTCCCGGTCCCCGCTCGTGAGCATCGAGCCGATCGCCGGGATCGCGTGGCGCAGGTACACGTGATAGACGCCGCGCCACGGTGCGAAGCGCAGGGCGCGAGAACTCGAGGATCACGTAGCGGCCGCCGGGCTTGAGCACCCGCATGACCTCCGCGAAGTTGCGCTCGCGAGACGGCAGGTTGCGTACGCCGAACGCCACGGTGACCACGTCGAAGCTCTCGTCTTCGAAGGGCAGCTCCTGCGCGTCGGCCAGCTGGAACGACAGCACGGTGGGCCCGGGGTGCTCGGCGGCCTTCTTCTCGGCGATCGAGAGCATCTCGGGGGTGAAGTCGGTGACGACGACCTCGGCCGGATGTGCCTGGTCGGCGATGGCGAACGAAACGTCGCCCGTGCCGGCGCAGAGGTCGAGCACGCGCGACTCGGGAGTGATGCGGCACGCCTTGACCAGCCGGCGGCGCCACGTGCGGTCGATGCCCATGCTCGCGAGCATGTTGAACGCGTCGTAGCTGTCGGCGATTCCCGAGAATATCGACTTGACGCGCTCGGTGGTGGCTTCGCCGGGCGCGGGGTTGGCGTTGGTCATGGCCGGCTAGCCCTCCGGCTGCTTGACTGCGCTGCGCCGACCCACCAGCGGGTGCTGGTCCGAGGCGGCCGGGCGATGCTCGCCGCTCCGGAACAGGTTGCCCACGCTCTCGCGGACCCACAGGCCGGCGGCGGCGGCAACGTGCGAGACGCCTGCCGAGGCGGGCCAGTTGAGCTCGGTCTTCTCGCACACGGTCGACTCGGAGAGCCGCTCGAACTCCTGCTTGAACGCTACGAGCGCGCCGTCGCGGCTGGCCGCGGGCGCCTCCATGATCTCGTCGATGCGCCGCATCGCGACCTGCGCCTCGACGATGCGCTTCTCGGTGGCCGCTGCCGTCACGGCGTCGACGATGCCGGCCTCGGCCTTGATGCGGTTGACCGCGAGTCCCGCCTCGTAGGTCGCATCGACCATCTCATCGGCGGTCATCGCGTCGCTCTCGTAGTTCATGATGTGCTTCCACGACGGCATGACCAGACGCTCGCGGTGCTCCTCGAGCGTCTTGGCCCGCAGCGTGTAGCCGTACTGCTCCGGGTTGTCGAACACTCGCGAACCGGGGTCGAGGAACGGCGCCATGGGGCTGACGAAGCACAGCAGCCGCGGGTCGTTGTTCACCGCGGCGTAGAGGTGCCGGATGTACTCGGTGGTCTGGCGCACCGACTCGGCGGTCTGCGTGGGGATGCCGGTCATGAAGTACAGGTCGAAGCGCGAGCAGCCGTTGCGCAGCGCGTCTTTGACGGTCTGCTCCACCTGATCGATCGTGTAGTGGCTCTTGCCGAAGGCGGCGCGCACGCCGTCGTCGTGGCTCTCGACGCTGATCTCGACCGACCAGTCCGGCAGGTTCGCGTCGAGGAACTCGTAGAACTCCTCGTGCGGCGGCTTGAAGAACTCGAAGCCGATGGGGTTCTTCAGCTTGATGTCCTTGAGGCCCCGCACGAAGTCGCGCGTGTAGGCGCGCCCGGCCTGCAGGAAGTCGTTCGAGCACGAAGATCGGGCCCGGGGATGTAGCGCTGGATGTGCGCGATGTCGCGCACGAGCAGCTCGGGATCGCGGAAGGCGACGCGGTCGCGCCCGAAGTGCTCCCTGAACGAGTACGCCGAGCCGCCGCAGGTCACGCAGTCGTGCGTGCATCCTCGGCAGATGAGCGAGGCGCAGACGGGGTAGTTGAGCCACTCCTTGAACGGCACCACGCCCATCAGGTCGCGATAGCGGATGACCGACTTCATGTTGAACGAGTAGTCGAGCGAGATCGAGTCCATGTCGGCCGGCACCCACGACAGCGGGTTGACCGTCACGGCGCCGGTGGCGTCCTTCCAGGTGAGGTTGGGGACCTCACTCAGGTCGCCCCCGCCCTTGAGGACCTCGAGCAGCTGGCGGATCGGCTCCTCGGTGGAGTCACCGCGCATGACGAAGTCGACGCAGTCGTAGGCCGCAAGCTCCTCGTGGAAGTACGTCGAGGACAGCCCGCCGAAGATGACCGGCGTGTCGGGGTGGTGCTGCTTCACGATCTTGGCGATCTCCACCGAGCCGTGAGCGTGCGGCAGCCAGTGCAGATCGACGCCGAAGACCCGCGCGTCGAGCTTGCGGATGTAGGCCTCGACGTCGAAGTCGGGCTTCATGAGCATGAGCACGGCGAGGTTGACGATGCGGACCTTCAAGCCGTGGCGCTCGAGGTACTCGGCGATCGTCGTCAGACCGATCGGATACATCTCGAAGATAGGCGTCGACGGGACCATGTCCGAGACGGGCCCGAACATGATCGAACGCTCGCGAAAATCGTATACGGCCGGTGCGTGGAGAAGCACGAGGTCGACGCGCGACATACTGTGGCAGTTCCTTTCGGTCCGGGCACATGCGTCCGGAACCCTAGGCGGCTCGCACCGCCTCCCCTCGCCCGCTTCGGACCCTGGGGTCCCGGCGCGAACGAGTGCCGAGTATAGCACCCGCATTTGGAGACTCTGTGTAGGACGCGGTGCGGTCGTGTCCTACTTCTCCTTGCCGGGCCCGTTCACGTGGCAGTTGGCGCAGTACGTGGGGTTGTGGCAGTCGAAGCACGCGTCGGCGCCGGTCTTCTGTACCGTTGCCGGATGCTGGGTGCCCCAGTTCGTCCCGGCGGTGTACGGCAGGCCCAGGCTCGAGCCGTGGTGGCACGCGTCGCACGAACACGCTCGCGTCGCCGTGGCATGTCTCGCAGACCTTCGGGTCCTTCTTGCCCAGCGTCCCGTGGTTCTTCAGGAAGTCCTCGGGGTGCGGCATGGGCAGACCGTGGCAGTCCGAGCAGAACTTCTCGGTGTGGCAGGTGTTGCACTCGTTGATCGTCGCGACCGGAGGCAGCTGCGGACCGAGCGGCTCTTCGGAGTCGTTCTGACGCTCCGCGGCCGTCCGCCTGCGCCTCGTCGCCCGCCGCCGTGGCCGAAGCCGCGCGCGAACGGGAGGTCTCGACCGACGCGAGCTGCGGCGTGGCCTTCGGGGTAGAACCCGGCCTCGAAGTGGCTCGGCGGCTTGAGCTCGAATCCCGGCGGGTGACACGCGATGCACTCGCCCGGCGCCTTCAGGCCGCCCTCGGGGGTCTCGCCTTGCGAGTGGCACCGGAAGCACGCGGTCATCTCCATGAAGTCCTCGTGCTTGCGGTTGGGCTTGCCGGTGTTGGGGTCTTCGAGCTCGAGGCGGAAGTCCTCGACGTGAGCGGTGCGGTTGTGGCAGATGCCGCAGGTGACCTCGTTCTCGGTGTGGACCTTGTGGTCGATGACCAGGCCCTCGCTAGGCGTGGCGGTGCGAAGCTCGGTGTCGTGGCACTGCGTGCACTGCGTGTCCTTGATGGTGAGCGCGAGCTCGCTCTCGGCGTTGAGCGGCAACTCGAAGTTGTTGGTCACCGTCAGGTACAGCTCGCCGAGCGCCTCGGCCTTGTGCAGGACGAACACGACCGGGTTCGCACCCGCAGGCATGTGGCACGCCATGCAGCTGATCTCCGAGTGCGGCGAGCGCTGGTACGCCGTGATCGTGTCGTCTTGGACCTTGTGGCAGCCCTCGGAACAGAACCAGAACGTCGACGTGACCCCCAGGGCCACGATCACGACCGCCGCGAGCACCAGAACGGCGACGGCGGACCATAGTATGTAGCGCGGCCGGCGTACGGGGTCTCTGAATCCGGCGAGCGAGATCTTGGCCATGTACCTTCCTCAGTATTCCACGCCGACTCGAGCGCCTTCGGTCACCGAATGGCACATCAGACATCGCGCCGTCTTGGGGTGAGGCGAAGTAGCGCAGCATGTGGGTCTTGTCGGTGCCATGCGGATTATGACACGAGGACGTGCAGGTGAGCGGTGACTCCTCGTTCACGTCGTAGTGATTGGGCCTCACCGGATGGTTGTTCCGGTAGACCGCCGCCGTCGCCTCGTCGTAGCCGGAGTCGTCGTGGCACTGCAAACACAGCTCGGGGTTGCGCTTGACGAGCAGCGGTCTGTACGCCGATCCGTGCGGCGTGTGGCACTTGATGCACAGCTGCCCGCTGTGGTCCGAGTCGTTGTACGTCACGAGGATCTGCCCGTGGCATTCCGCACAGAAGTCGTTGTTGCCTCCGGGCGTTGAGCAGGCCGGCGTACTGCGATGCATGCGGGTCGTGGCACGTGGAGCACTGCATGACTCAGGCCCACCGGGTGGTGGCTGGGCTGTCCGAACTGGTTCTCGATGCCGGGGTGACACTGGTAGCAGATCTGCGGCTGCTCGGCGTTGAGCAGAGGAACGTAGTCCGAGCCGTGCGGCTGGTGGCACGCCGGTGCAGTCGTCGTTGACGAACGGAGCGTGCTGGACGGGCATGCCGCTCAGCCCGGCAACCGTGGGGTGACAGCCGAAGCACAGCTCGCGCTGACGGGCCACGAGGATCCCTCGGAAGTTCGACGCGTGCGGGTCGTGGCAGTCGATGCAGTGGCCCTCCTTGGCGGGTGGTGCGGCTGGGCCCGGTTGATCTCATCGCCGATGGGGTGGCACGTGAAGCACAGCTCGTCGGAGGACTGGGTGAGCAGCACTCCGTTGATCCGAGGCATGGGGGTCGTGACACCCGGTGCACTGCCCCGACGCGAACGGGTAGTGCTGGTAGGCATCGGAGAGCTTGGATCCCATCGACCCGTGGCACGTCCAGCACAGGTCGTTCCCGTCCATGATCAGGTAGGACGGTCCGCCCTCGGCCTTGACCGAGCTGGTGGTGGAGACGCCCTGCGCGGTCTTGGTGACGTTCACCGTGCGCTGCGACAGCGCCATCCACCAGCGCAGTGGCAGCCACTGCACCAGGGTCTTGTACCGCTCGACGAGCTCTCGGGGCCCGCGAGTGACCGTCACCTTGACCTCGCTGCCGTGCGGCGTGTGGCACGTGGTGCATTGGCGCAGTGCAAACGGGTTGTGGACCGTGGGCTTGCGCAGGTCGGGAATCAGCTCGACGTGGCACTGGAGGCACTCGAGGTTGCGCGCAACGAAACGTGCCTGTTCGCTGCTGCCGACCATCCAGAGCTCGGTGACGGTCGCGCAGGCGCACAGCAGGAGCAGAAGTGCCAGGACCACGGCGACAAGGACGTACCACCGCCGCTGGCGCCCGTCATCCTCCTGCTCGGAGTCGCTGTCGATGCCGTCTTGGACGGCGTCGGAGTCGGTCAAAGACCCTCCTCGGCCTGTTGTGCGAGTATGCGAATCTGACGGTCGCCCGGCGAACATACTCCCTGCGATTCTATCACGGAAGCCATGCTGAATGAACCTTGACGTTGGTGGTCGCAGGGCTACTTTGGGACGCCCGGTACGCGCGCCCGGCAACAGCCGTCCACTGTGTTATCGGCCGGTCTGCAGCCGCTCGAGACCCTCGCGCGCTTCGAGCAGGTCAGGGTTGAGCTTCAGGGCGATCCTGTAGCGCGCCTTCGCCCAGTCGGGATGGCCGGTGTTCTCGTAGCCAAGCCCGGTCAGGTAGTGCAGCCGAGCGTCGTTTGGCTGCTTGTCGAGCACGGGCCGCACCGCCACCAGAAGCGACCGGTACTGCTCCTTGTCGGCGTAGTAGTTGCCGAGCGCCACAGCCGCGGCCGCATGGTCGGGCTCGGCGTCGAGCACCACCCACAGATCCTTCTCGGCCCGCTGCCCCGCGCCGGTGGACAGGTAGACCATCGCGCGGTTGTAGAGGGCGGCGGTGTTGCGCGGCTCGCGCTTCACGACGTAGTCGAGCTGCTCCAAAGCGAGCGCGTTCTTGCCCACGGAGCGCAGCGAGTACGCGAGCTCTACCCGCGCCCTGAGATCGTCGGGGTGCGCATCGACCGTTCGCTGCCACCGCTCGATGAAGGCGGGACCTGACGCCGGACCCGTCTTGGCTTCTCGCCACGACCACCACGCCCAGACGAGGAACCCGGCGAGCACGACGGCCAGCAGGCCGATCGCGAACGCAGACCAGCTCGCCTCTCGTGATTCGGCTTGGGGGGCGGCGCTGCGGCCGCGGCGTCGCCTGTCGGCTCGCTGCTCGTGGGTGGGGTGTCGTGAGTGTCGTCCATCGTCTGCGAGTGGCGCCTCGCGCTAGGGGGTCGTGGTGGCGCTCGCCTCTAGCCGCGCGAGCTCGTCGGCAACGCCTTGCTGGCCCGGCGCGCGCGCCTCGATGTCGCGAAGCATCGATATCGCCTCTGAGGTGCGGCCCTCGTTGCTGTAGATCTCAGTGAGCAACGTCGACTCCGTCCGTGAACCGCGGATCGAGGCGCAGCGCGAACTTCAGGTGGGCGATGGCCGGCTCGACCTTGCCCGTCGCGTACAGAGCGCGCGCGAGCTGTGCACGAAGTGCCGGTCCGTACGGCTCCACCTCCACGACTCCCCGCGTCGCGATGTCGATCGCCTTGTCGTAGTAGGCGGGATCGAGCAGCTGGCCGCCCATGTTGTAGAGGTTCGCGAGGAACACGTAGTTGTCGTACTCGCTGGGGACGAAGGCGATCGTGTCGAGCAGCGAGCTCTCGGCCCTGGCGAACGAGTTCTTGATCGTCGCCATCGCTTGCCCCTGGTCGCCGCCGGTACCTATCGTCTGGGCCGCCGCGAGCAGCTCGTCGACGTAGGCCATGCCCACCTCGGCGCGGTAGATGTCGTTGAACGGGTTGAGGCGAGCCGCCCGGATCGCATACGCGGTGCGATCGGCACCCGAGGAGTCGACGCTCGCCTTGAGGTAGGCGTTGTCGGCGGCGGTGAACCGGATCTGGAAGCCGATGCCCAGAATGGCGAGCACCGTGAGCGCGCCGGCAGCGATGACGCCCCACTTGGGCGGCTTGACGTCGACCGAGAGCGCCGTGGGCGCCAGAACGGCCGCCATCGACGTCCACATGAGGAACGAGGTGCCGGTCACCGACAGGCCGAAGAACAGGTGGGTCACGTACGCGGCGCTCGCCGCCCAGAACCCGGCGAGGATCATGCGGTTGGTGCTGCGCTCGGCCGAGAAGACCGTGCGCCACGAGCGGATCGCGGCCCAGCCGAAGATCGAGTAGAGCATGAGCATGCCGAGCACGCCGATGCCCGCGGCGAGCTGGAGCGGGTAGTTGTGTACGTTGTCGGCGACCGACAGGTAGCCCGCGTCGGCCGAGTAGGCGAACGGCTTGTACTTGGGGAACACGAGCCGGAACGTGTCCGCTCCGGATCCGAAGACCGGGCGCGCCTTGATCGCGCCAGCCGCGGCCTCCCAGATCTCGAAGCGTGTCTTCGCGCTGCCCTCGCCGAACTTGAAGATCGACACGACGCGCTTCCCGAAGTTCATGACCTCGTTGGGGCTGCTCAGGCTTCGGACGATGACGGCCGCGACGATCGCGCCCACCGCCCCCGAGAACGCCCAGTCGACCGACTTCCACGAGACGCGCTGCCTCACAGCGAAGATCGTGAAGAAGGTGAAGCCCACGACGCTGCCCACCCAGCCGCTTCGGGCGAACGCGACGACGAGGCACCACATGTTGAGCAGGAACCCGAGCCAGTAGATGCTCCGCCACGACAACCGCTCCTCGGCGAGCGCAAGTCCCAGCGACACGAACACCGAGAACATGAGAAAGCCGGTGAGCAGGTCGGGGTTGCCGTAGGTGGAGAAGGCGCGGTTCACCTCGAAGGGCAGCCGTCCCCACTTCACGATGTCGCGGCCGAGACTCTGCATGACCCCGTAGCCCGCTACGACGACACCCGACCAGAAGAGCGTCTGTGCGAGAGTGCGAAGCCGTGAGGGCCTATCGGCGAACTGGAGGGTCAGGAAGTAGATCAGCGCGTAGTTGAGGAACGAGAGCAGGCCTTCGAACCGGCGGTACTTGCCGAACAGCGCGGTGGGCGGGTGGATCGAGAAGACCGTGGAGAGCGCCACCCACGCCAGAAACGCCAGGATCAGCCAGTCGACCGGCGTGCGTCGGATCTTGCCCCCGTGAAGGGCGATGTCCCACGCCCAGGCGGCGAGCGCGATCAACCCCAAGACGCGCTGGACGAACAGCTTCACGATGTCGAACTGGTCGTAGGTGAGCGGCAGCCGGAAGCCCAGGAACGTCACGTTGGCCATGACCACCGGCGTCAGGAAGACGAGCGCCAGCAGTGCCCACCACGAGATCTTGCGGTAGATGCTCCACGGCGCCTCAGGAGCCGCCGCCGGCTTCTGGGCGGCCTTGGAGTTCGCCCGCGTCTTGGCGGTCTTGTCGGGCGCGATCGGCTTCTTGCTCTGCTTCGCCATGCGGCGGGGCTCCACTTCTGGAAGGCTCGTGTCGGGAATGCTAGCGCGCGCCGCGTCCCGTGAGTACTACCTGCAAAGTCTCGACCATGATTCTGCACGTCCATGGTCAGGTCCTGATGGTACATGTAGATGAGGTCGTACTTGAGCTTTCGCTCGGCGGTCGTTGCGTAACCGCCACTCACCTGCGCGAGGCCGGTCACGCCGGGCTTGACGTGGAACCGCTCGCGATACCCCGGGATCTCGGCCACGAACTGCTCCACGAAGTACGGGCGCTCGGGACGCGGGCCCACGAAGCTCATCGCGCCCACGAGGATGTTGAACAGCTGCGGCAGCTCGTCGATGCGGTACTTGCGCAAGAAGCTCGCCCACGCCCGTGATGCGGGGGTCGTCGTCGGTGGCCAGCACCGGGCCCGAGTGCTTCTCGGCGTCTTTGACCATGGTGCGGAACTTGTAGATCGAGAACGGCCGCATGTCGCGGCCCACGCGCTGCTGCGAGAAGAGCACCGGTCCGCCGTCCGAGACGAGGATCGCGAGCGCCGCCAGCAGCAGCACCGGCGAGAGCAGCACGATCAGCAGCGCCGAGCCCAGCACGTCGATCGAGCGCTTCACGAACGTCTGGTACGGCGGCACCGAGGAGCGCGTGATCTCCATGAGCGGGACGTCGCCCACGATCGCGTCGACGGTGCCGATGAAGATCTCGTAGAGCTCGGGCACCACGTCGATGCGCACGTCGGCCTCGTCCGCGAGTGCGAGCGACTCGACGAGCTCGCGCAGCGCGACCGGGCTCGTCACGATGACGCGGTTGGCGCCGCGCTCGGCGGCGACCCGCGCGGTCTCCTCGACGCAGCCCAGCACCGGGAAGCCATCGCGCTCGGCAGGCGGTGTGCACTCGGCGCGAGTCCGCGGGTCGATCAGGCCGAGCACCCGGAAGCCCCAGCGACCGCGAGCGGCGATCTCGGTGGCCAGCTCGATGGAGAGCCGCCCGCCGCCCACCACCAGCACGCGCTGCTCGGGCATGGCGACGCTCGACACGCGCATGAACAGCAGGCGCCAGGCAAGCAGGATGAAGATCTGGATGGGCCACGAGATGGCGAGCACGAGACGCGGGAAGGAGGCGAATCCGGGGCCGGCGATGTAGAGCGCCGAGAGCGTGAGCAGCGTGCCGAGCCCGGTGCCGACGACCAGGCTGCGCGTGAGGTCCCACGCGGACTCCATGCGCTCGGGCTCGTAGACGCCGTTGACGTAGTTGGCCGCCAGGTAGACGACCGTGATGATCGGCGAGAGCAGCAGGTAGGGCCGCAGGTTGAACAGCGGCACGTCGACGCCGAAACGGATCGCGAACGCGATGAGGAACCCCGCGTTCACGAAGATCGCGTCGAGCAGCAGCGAGAGCGCTATGTACGCTCGCCGGCTCATCCGCGACCACCGCGCGCAGCGTGGCGCTCGATCGCCTCGGCGTAGACCGCCCGAGACGTTGTCCACCATGCGCGGAATCGTGAAGTCGGTGAGCGCGCGCTGCTTGGCCTGCTCGCCGAGCCGTGCGCGCAGCTCGTCGTCGCCGAGCAGCCGGCGAAGCGCGTCGGCGAGCCGCTCGACGCTTCCCACCGGGACCACCAGCCCCGTGACGCCGTCGAGGTTGGCGTAGGGCACGCTCGTCGTGAGGTCGGTGGAGACGACCGGCGTGCCTGCGGCGTGCGCTTCGATCTGCACGAGCCCGAACGCCTCGCTGCGCGCCACGCTGGGCAGCGCGAACACGTCGGCTGCGTGATACCACGCCGCAAGCTCCGCCTCGTCTTGCGGTGAGATGAAGGAGGTACGGTAGTCGATGCCCACGGGCGACCGCGATCTCTCGCAGCTGGCCCTCGAGCGGTCCTCGGCCGATCAGCACCAGCTCGGCGTCGACGTGCTCCATCGCACGGACGAGAACGTCGACCCCCTTGTAGTAGACGAGCCGTCCCACGAACAGCACGATCTTGCGGCCTGCGTGATCGGCCTTGAGCTCGGCGGCCCGCTGCAGCGTGCGCTCGTCGCCGGCGAAGCGTTCGACGCTCAGGCCGTAGTCGACGTGGCGGCACTTCTCGGCACGCGCCGAGAGGAACTCGGAGTGCTCGATCAGGTTGGGCGAGGACGCCATGATGAGGTCGGCGCTGTCCAGGAAGCGCTCGAGGAACGGCCGGTACGCGGCGAGCGCGCGCTTCTGGCGAACGATGTCGCTGTGGTAGCCGACGACCATCGGCACGTCGGGGCGCGCGCGGAGCCACGCCAGCTCGCCCCACGGATACGGGAAGTGGAAGTGGAAGAGGTCGGGCGCCCGGGGTCGCGACGCGCCTCGGCGCGCAGCTCGCGCGTGAAGCCCCACGACACGGGCGTGGATGCGCGCTCGAACGCGCGCGGCAGGCGCACCACGTCGACGCCGTTCACCGTCTCCTCGAGCCGCGCGTTCTCGCCGTTGCACACGATCGCGCGCACCTGCAGGCCCGCGTGCTCGACGAGCCCCTCGGCGATGTCTCGCACGTGGAACTCCACCCCGCCGATGTGCGGCGGGTAGTACTTGTTGACCATGGTGATGCGCTGCGGTGCAGCCGCCATCTACGCCCCTTCGACCAGCGCGCGCCCAGCAGCCAGCAGGTCGTCGACCACGCCTGCCGAGGAGGCCTCGGCGTAGATGCGCACGAGCGGCTCGGTGCCGCTGGTGCGCAGCAGCAGCCACGCGTCGTCGGCGAGCAGGAACTTGATGCCGTCGACGCGCGACGATCTCGTGCACTTCGATGCCGGCGAGCTCGGCGGGCTCGATGGTGGGCATGCTGGCGACGAACGCGTCCATGACCGGGCGCGTGAGCTTGAGGTCGACTCGGCCGTACTCCATGGGGCCGGTGAGCGCGAAGAGGTCTTCGACGAGCTCGCCCAGACCCATGCCGCGCTGCGCCATCATCTCGGCGAGCATCAGCGACATGAGCAGCCCGTCGCGCTCGCGCACGTGGCTGGGGATGCCGATGCCGCCGCTCTCTTCGCCGCCGATGAGCACGCCGCCCTTGACCATCTCCTCGTAGATCCACTTGAAGCCCACCGGGGTGGTGACCACCTCGAGGCCGAGCCGAGCAGCCAGGCGGTCGACGATCACGCGAGGTCGACAGGGTCTTGACGATCTTGCCGGTCATCGCCCTTGTCCTCGAACAGGTGCCGAGCGACGAGCGAGATGATGCGGTGCGGGCTCACGAACGTGCCCGTGCGGTCGATCGCGCCGATGCGGTCGGCGTCGCCGTCGGTCACGAACGCGGCGTCGAAGCCGCCCTCGCGCACCGCCTCGGCGGCCTCGTCGATCCACGGCGGGATGGGCTCGGGGTGCAGGCCGCCGAATCCCGGATTGCGCTGGGCGTGGATCTCGAGGACCTCGACGCCCATCGAGCGCAGCGTCTCGGCGAGGTAGGTCTGGCCGGCGCCGTAGAGCGGGTCGACGACCACGCGCAGCTTCGCGGCAGCGATCGCGTCCGCGTCGACCGCCGCGGCGAGCGCCGCCAGGTACGGGCCCTTGAGGTCGACGGTCTCGAACTCGCCGCGGCCCTCGGGCGCCTCGTCGAGCAGCGCCGCCTCGACGCGCTGGGTGAACGAGACCGGCGACGCGCCGCCGTCGGCCATGCGCAGCTTGAAGCCCAGGTACTCGCTGGGGTTGTGGCTCGCGGTGAGCATCACGCCGCCGACCGCCGTCGTCGTCGCGCGCGACCGACCAGCACAGCCCCGGCGTGGGCAGGTAGCTGTCGGACAGCTTGACCTTCAGCCCGTGCGATGCGAGCACCTCGGCGGCCGCGGCTGCGAAGCTGCCGGCCTCGAAGCGAGTGTCGTAGCCGATGAGCACGAGCCCGCCCGGGTTGTCTTCAGAGAAGACCCGCCCGGCGGCGTCGGCCACGCGGCGCAGCGATTCGTAGGTGAAGTCGGCGCCGATGACGGCTCGCCAGCCGTCGGTACCGAAGCGGATATCGGCAGGTGCAGCCATCGCAAAGACCCCCGGAATGTCGCGGTTGAGACGTCGTGTGGATTGTCGCACAATGCGGCGGATCTCAGAGGCCGGTGGGCTCCGATTCATTGGGGTCCAGCACAGCGGCGACGTCGTTCAGCGGCAAAGCCATCGAGAACGTTCCCTGCCACGCGCGGGCGTCCAGAGCGACATCGCACTCCTCGAAGCCCAGCTCCTCGTAGAAGCTTCGGCGAGTCTTCAGAGCATCCACAACGACCAGGGCAACGCAGCCGAAATCGGCGCGAACCCGGAGCGCCAGCACCAGGACATGACCCACGAGCGTCCTCCCAGCCCGACGCCCTGATAGCGTGAATCGACGGCGAGTCGCGCGAGCCTGAGCACGGGAACCGGGTAGCGAGGCAGCCCAGCCGCCACCGACTCGGGAAGCTCGTCGATCGCGAGTTCACCGAGCGCGAACGTCGCGTAGCCCACAACGCGCTCGTCGTCGACCACAACAAGGGTCTTGCCCATGTGATGCCTGAACTGGTTCTGCCCGGCGTACTTGCGCAGAAGTCGTCGTAGTCCGGATCGCCGCACGAGAAGGCGGAACGATCGTCAGAGGGTTGAAGGAACCGGATGATCACCCGATGACCCGAAGCACTCGCCGAAGGGCCGGGGTGGGCTGCGGTTCGGCAGACAAGCGCTCCAGGAGCCGCTCCCCCGATTCGCGGTGAGCACTATGCGCGTTGGGATGATCGCGTCGGCGGGCAGCTCGGCCAAGGCGTCGAGGTGTGCGTTCAGCGCATCCTCGATGACTCGGGCCTTCTTCACCCCGGTTTCTCTCACGAACATGTCAAGGCGCTGCTTCGTCGCATCCGATACGTAGGCGGAGATCTGGGTATCTTTGGTCATGGAATCACCTCTGTAGAGAATTCTACATATTTGTAGACGGCTTGACAAGAGCTCTACGTACTTCCCATACCGTCCACCAACAGGGCCGACCAGCGCACCAGCCGCCGGGCGTGATCGACAAGCTGCATGGCTTCGACCTCGGTCAGCGGCCGCTGCTCGTAGGCGACCACGCCCTTCATCTTGATCAGCCCTGTGAGTTGCCGGCGTTGCGCGGCCGTGAAGGCGCGGACTCGCTCGTCAAGTAGATCAACCACCAGTGCGTGGTTCTGACTGCTACTACGAAGTCCGGTTCTGCCGATCAAGGCTGCATCACAGGCGCTTATGCCTGAATGAATAGCCGCGAGTCCGGCTGCACTATAACGAGCCGCCTCCAAGTCGGCCTCCGCGGAGGCCAAGAACTCAGTCGCCTTCGCTTGCGCCTTGCGCGCTTCCCTCCGGGGGACTTTCTTGGTGCCGCTGCGTGCCATCCAGTTCCCCCCACCGCCACGGCGGCAACCCGCTCAACACGACACCGTCGCGCTCGATCTCGCTGTACAGCCCCGGTGCACGCGCTCTCATCCCCGCCGCGTCCGACGGACCGTAGGAGAGCACCGAAAGGTGCAACGCGTAGCGTCGAAGCGTCGAGCGAGCGACGCGATAGATACTGTCTTCCAGTGACACCAGTCGATCGTCATCAGAGGCAACAGCGATCACGTCGATGTCGCTTTCTGCATCCTGCTCGTCGCGCGACCAACTGCCGAACAGCACGAGCGAGAGCGTCTCAGCAGCAAGTCCGTCGCGAATGGATTCGACTACGTCGTGAGGAATCGCCTCCTCCGCAGCAAAGACGGGCTCCACCACCTGCTCAACGTAGGCGTTGTCTCTTACCAGAGTGTGAACCCAAGCTTGCCCGGCCCTTGTGCTGTTCACGAGACCGTGCCGGTAGAGGTCGCGAAGCGCAGCGGCAGCGGCTGGCTGTGAGAACCCAGAGCGCCTGGCGATTTCGAGAGTGGTGAGCGGAACCTGCACGCCGCGGAGTTGTCGCAGCACGCCCAATTTGCTGCGACTGCCAAGGATGTCCTCTGTCACGACCAATGGGCTCATGCATTCAAACTAAACCGTATGTCCTATTGAAAGTCCAGTTTGAATACACGGCGTACTCGTAGGCCATGCAGCGGCGTCCTCCCAGCAGCCCCTACCCGTTCCCGCGCTCCCGCATGAACTCCGAGTAGACCTCCACGTGCCGATCCACGCACTCCTCGGCCGAGGAACCCGGCGGGTCGAGCACGATGCGCGACGGCTCCACGCCTGCCGAGCGGACCTCGGCAACCAGCGCCTCTGACTCGCAGAAGACCGCTCCGAGCGAGCGCATGCCGATCTCGTCGTAGCGCCGCATGAGGCGGTCGATCGGGTTGCGGCGCCGGGTGCCCTGGGGGTCGTCGACAAGCGTCACCGCAGCGCGGGTCTGCGGCACCTTGCGCGCAGCCCACCGGGAGATCAGATCGGCCTCGAGCCCGGTCGAGTGAACGGCGATGGGCACGTAGCGCTTGAGGTACTTGCGCAGCCGCGAGCGCGAGCGGATGACGTTCCACTTGTCGAGGATGTAGGGGTCGACGTTGACGCCCATCGCGCGCGCGCGCTCGCCGGCGGGGCTGCCCATCAAGCACAGGAAGCGGACGTTCGCGCCGCGGCGCTGCAGATCCTCCATGACGGCGAACCAGCGGTCCTCCACTCCCCCATCGTCGTGGCGCGGGTTGGTGGAGATGAAGACGAAGGTGGACTCGGACCAGGGCCTCATCGGCCGAGCACCTCGCGGTAGACGGCGACGGTGGCCTCGGCGGTCGCGTCCCACGTGAGCTCGGCCGCGCGCGCGTGACCCGCAGCCACGAGACGCTCGCGAAGTGCGGCAGTCGCCGAGGAGCTCCTCGAGCCGCCTGCACAGCCCGCCGGCATCGCCGGGCTCGAAGGTCAGCGCGGCGTCGCCCACGACCTCGGGCAGCGACGCGGCGTTGGCGACCACCACGGGCGCGCCAAGCGCCATCGCCTCGAGCGGCGGCAGGCCGAAGCCCTCGTACAGCGACGGGAACGCGAAGACGGTCGCGCCCGCGTAGAGCGCGCGCAGCTCGTCGTCGGTCATGGGGCCGGACCACAAGACGCGCTCGGCGATCAGCGGGCGGCCGGAGAGCACGTCGTCGACGTAGCCGGGGACTTCTATGCCCGCGAGAACCAAGCGCAGCTCCGGGTGGCGCTGCGCGACCTGCGCGAACGCATCGATGAGCGTGGGCAGATCCTTATGCGCGCGAGTCGAGCCCATGGACAGCACGTACGGCGCGCCGTCGAGACTGGCCAGCGCGGCGGGCAGCTCTCCTACCTCGCCTGCCGAGAAGTCGTCGGCCGCATCGAGTATCAGGTGTGTCTTGCCGGCCGCCTTCGGGAACGTGCGCTCGACGTCCGCCGTCGTGAATGCCGACGGCGTGATGATCGCGTCTGCCATGCGCACCGCCCGCTCGTTGAGGCGGCGATACACGTCGCGCTTGGCGGCCGAAGGCATCGACTCCGGCTGCATGAGCGGCGTGAGGTCGTGGAGCGTCACGACGAGCGGCTTGCGGCGCGGCAGTGGCGTTGGGAAGTGCAGGCAGTGCGTCACATCGGGCCGCACGCTTCCCGCCAGGTTGCCGAACGCCATCATGCCGGCGGGCTTGAAGGGGTGTCTTGTCCGAGAAGACCGTGCGGACGTTGTCGCCCTCGACCACCGGCTCGTTGCCGGTCGCCGAGAACAGCACCAGCTCGAGGTCGTCTCGGCGGGCGAGTGCGCGGACCAGGCCGGTCGTGTAGCGACCCACGCCGGACCAGCGAGCCATGCGGCAATCGAGAAGTGCAAGCATCAGCGATTCGTTCCCTTTGCAGCCCCAGAAGAGGCGACCTGCGAGCTTGAGGCCCCACAGGCCGTAGAGATCACAGTACCGTTCGAGCGACTCCCGGTAGGCCCGGGCGACCACGGAGCCCGGTGTGGCCGAGCCACCCAGATGGTGTACCACTCTGGCGCCGGGCTCCACAACAACACGCCATCCGCGGTCCCTCATGCGGTGGCACCACTCGACGTCCTCGTAGTAGAGGAAGAATCCTTCGTCCATCGGCCCAGCGTCTTCGATCGCGGCCCTGCGCACGAGCATGCATGCGCCCGTGACCCAGTCTCGGTCTGCAGTGGAGTCGGGCACTCGAGGAGAGAGGGTCCGATTACCGGTCGCCTTGGCCCACAGGCGCCATGCTCGCAGCCCAAGCATGCGCACGCAGCGTGGGAAACCGGCCCCACTGGTTGGCCTGAGCAGCTGCCGTCGGGGTTGAGCACGAGCGCACCCACCACCGCGACGCGATCGTCGGACTCGCCGGCGACAAGCAGTCTGCCCAGAGCGCCTCTCCTCGAGCCGCGCGTCGGGATTGAGGAGCAGCACCCACCGCCCCGTCCCCCGAGCGATGCCAACGTTGTTGCTCGCAGCGAACCCGCGATTGGCCGCAGGTACCACCGCGACCTCGGGGAGCCCGGCGGTTGCCGCTGCAACGGAGCCGTCGGTCGACTCGGCGTCCACCACGCACACCCTGGCGGCACCCGCCTGATCGGCCGCCGAGGACACCGCTTCGCGCAGGAGCTCGCCCGCGTTGTGAGCGACGATCACGACGTCGACGTCGGGCGCGGACGACGTTCACGAGCTCGCGCCTCACCGGCATTCCGCAACGAACCGCGCGACCGCGTCTCGCCACTCCGGCATCACCACGCCGAGCGCAGCCGCCTTCGAGCAGTCGAGCACCGAGTTGGCCGGCCGGGCCGCCTTCGTGGGGAACGCGGTGCTCAGCACCGGCTCGACGGGCACATCGCCCATCCCGGCCATGCGCAGCACCTCGACGGCGAGCTCGTAGCGCGAGCAGGCACCCGAGCCGGTCAGGTGGAACAGCCCCGACGCGCCGGCCTCCACGAGCGCGAGCGTGCCTGCCGCCAGGTCCGGCGTGTAGGTGGGCGAGCCGATCTCGTCGGTGACCACGGAGAGCTGCCCGCGCTCGCGCGCGGCGGCAAGCACCTTGAGCGGGAAGTTCGCGCCTGCCGGGCCGAAGACCCAGGCGGTGCGGACGACAAGCGCGCTCGGGCACTCGCGCAGGACCGCGACGCTCGCCCGCGAGCTTCGAGGCGCCGTACACCGACACCGGGTTGGGCTCGTCGTCCTCGGCGTACGGCCCGACCTTGGTGCCGTCGAAGACGAAGTCGGTGGAGATGTGCACGAAGTCGAGACCCGCCTCACGCGCAGCGCGCGCGAGGTTGGCCGCGCCCGCCTCGTTGACCGCGTACGCGCGCTCGGGCTCGTCCTCGGCGCGCTCGACGTTGGTGTAGGCGGCGGCGTTGAAGAGCACGCCCCGCACGCCGGGCGCGAGCGATCGCGCGAACTCCGCGA
Organism: uncultured Actinomycetes bacterium; assembly: GCA_963702525.1. Taxonomy (GTDB): domain Bacteria; phylum Actinomycetota; class Coriobacteriia; order Anaerosomatales; family PHET01; genus CAVPCY01. Next base: position 46,360 of record CAVPCY010000027.1, read on the forward strand.
CCACGCGCGCGACGTCCGCCTCGTCGCAGATGTCGAAGTCGGCCTCGGCGGGCGCCTGGAACGCGATGCCGCGCTCGGCCAGCACGCGCTGCAGCGCAGTGCCGAGCATCCCCCCGGCGCCGGCGATCAGGAACGCTCGCTGCATCTGCCGCTAGCTCCGCTCTTCGTACCAGCGCTTGCGCCAGTCCGCGAACTCCTCGGTCTGGTGCTTGATCTTGCTCCACCAGGCCTCGTTGTCGCGGTACCAGCGGATGGTGTCGCGCAGCCCCGCCTCGAAGTCGACCGGCGGCTGCCAGCCCAGCTTCTCGCGCGCCTTGTCGCACGAGATCGAGTAGCGGCGGTCGTGGCCGGGGCGGTCGGTGACGGGCTGCACGGTCTCGTCCCACGACAGGCCCAGCTCGTCGAGGATGATCTGCGTGATCTCGCGGTTGGTGCGCTCGTTGCCGCCGCCGATGTTGTAGACCTCGCCCGGCTCGCCGGAGAGCAGCGCGGCTTCGATGCCGTCGGCGTGGTCGTCGACGTGCAGCCAGTCGCGCACGTTGAGGCCGTCGCCGTACAGCGGCAGCTTCCCGCCCTCGAGCGCGTTGGTGACGAACAGCGGGATGAGCTTCTCGGGATACTGGTACGGGCCGTAGGTGTTGGAGCCGCGCGTGATGAGCGCCGGCGTGCCGTAGGTGGTGTGGTACGCGAGCACCTGCAGGTCACCGCCGGCCTTGCTCGCCGAGTAGGGCGAGGACGGGTTGATGCGGTCGGTCTCGCAGAACGAGCCCGAGTCGATCGAGCCGTAGACCTCGTCGGTCGACACCTGCACCAGGCGGCCGATCTCGCGCTCGCGCACCGCCTCGAGCAGCGTGTGCGCGCCGAAGATGTCGGTGCGCAGGAACGACTCGGGGTCGTCGATGGAGCGGTCGACGTGGGTCTCGGCGGCGAAGTTCACGATCGCGTCGGCAGCGCCCCAGCCGTCGAGCGCCTCGCCGAACGCTGCGCGTCGCAGATGCAGCCGCGCACGAAGCGAGTAGCGCGGGTCGTCGGCGACCGGCGCGAGGTTGTCGAGGTTGCCGGCGTAGGTGAGCTTGTCGTAGACGAGCACGTCCCAGTCGTCGTGCTTGGCGAGCACGCGCCGAACGAACGCCGAGCCGATGAAGCCGGCGCCTCCACAGACTACAAGCCTCATCCGTTCTTCACGCTCCAGTCGTAGCCGATGGACGGGTCGTCGGCGGGCAGACGGAACTCGTCCGGGTCGTCGTAGTTGTAGAGCTCGGTGGGCGTGTTGACGATGAAGGCCGGCTCGGTGCCCACCGGCGTGAAGCCGTGGTAGACGCCGGGCGGGATGATCACCATGCGCTGGCGCTGCCACCCGATGACGAACTCGTTGGTCTCGCCGTGAGTGGGCGAACCCTCGCGCGTGTCGTGCAGTACGACCTTGGCCATGCCGCCCACGCATACGAAGTGGTCGGTCTGCTTCTTGTGGTAGTGCCACGCCTTGACCACGCCCGGATAGACCATGGTCACGTAGACCTGGCCGAACTTCTGGAAGTCCGGGTCGTCGCTGCGAAGCATCTCCATGAGCAGACCGCGCTCGTCCGGCATCACCTTGAGGTCTTTGACCTTCACGCCGTCGATCATGAGAGTCGTTCCTCTCCCTGCCGAGCGTGCGCGTTCATGCTACCGCAGTTCGCGGAGGGGAGGCGCGACGTTGAACGCCAATCAGGGATCGAGTGCACGATGCGCGACCCTCCCCCTCCCAAGCCGCAAGCGATCCGCACCGACGTTCGAGGCGCCCGTGCGCCGGTCCTCGTACAGGCAGAACGCCAGTCCGTCGTCGTCGTTTCTAGGTCTCCACTCCAGGCCGGCCGCCTCGGCATCCACCCCCTGATCGCGGCGCCCCACGCACGCGTCGAGGGGTAGCCATGCGCCCCAGAGTGGACAAGCCAGGTGTCCTGCCCGACTCGGGAAAGACCATCGCCGTGAAGAACGACAACCGTCAGGTCGGTGGTGAGCACGAGTTCAGAGAGGCATCTTCCCTGTAGAGCGACGGCCGACAGCGCCCGCATGCCGGCGTTGTCGAACGGAAGCCGCCTGAGAAGCGACTCAGCCACGGCCGTTCGTGCGGTCGAGGCGGCGTACAGGCAGGCGGGAACTCCTCCCGGGCTAGTGAATCGACCTCCCCCGAATCCCGCCGGAGCGGGTACGGGATTGAACGCGGCTGGCTCGAACCGCTGCGAATGAACGCGGAAGAGCGTGGTGCCAGTCCTGAGCACGCGGCTGCGCGGGCGGCTGGAGCGTGCAACGGCGGCGGGTAGGCTGGCATACGAGTCTAGCCGAGCGGCTCGACCAGGGCGCGGGCTGCGTCCAGGACGCGCGATACTTCCGAGTATCGCCCACGAGGTCGGCAGGCCGTGCCGACTTCAGCCAACTGTCGGTTGAGAACCACCACGACGCAACGCCCCACGGATCGTCGGCGGCCCCGAGCAGTCGATTGACGTCGACGACCGTGGGGAAGATGCGCTGGCGCTCGAAGTCGAACTGGAAGCTGGGAAACAGGTACCGGTTCCTCACGGGCAAGCCTAGCAACTCGCCGCGTCGACGCTTGCGTTCGCGTACTGCCGAGGATTGACCGACTTCGAGCCAAGCGCCTCCGCGGCTGCCTCGGCGGTCAGCATCGGCTCGGTCAAGACCGCTTCGCGCACGGCTCTGCGCAGAGCCTGCTCGAGTTGGATGTCCGCGAATACCTTCGCCGGCGTCAGCGAGGCCGCAGCTGGATTCCACAAGCACAGACTCCATGGCGAGCATGAGCTCCCAGCGGTGCGACGAGAGTCCGGGAACCTCGTCGAGCACGGCGCCCAGGCGCTCCAGGAACTCCCCGGCGGGATGCGTGGCCGGATCGGCGTCGGCAAGCTGGCGTACAGCGGCAGAGTACGAGCTGCGAGACATCGTCCGTGTCATGGCATGACTCCTTGCATACGAAACATACAGTCGACGATCAGTATATTCCGTATGCACGTGGCCGCCAACCGCCGCGAGGCTGGCTGGCGCGCCGGCGGGTCACTCGTCAGCGATGTCCATGAGGTAGCGGTAGTACTGAGACGACGTCCCCTGCGCGAGTTGCTGCAGCGCCGCGCGGTCGATGAAGCCCATCCGGTACGCGATCTCCTCGAGGCACGCGATCTTGAGTCCTTGGCGCTTCTCGATGGTCTGGACGTAGGTCGCCGCATCGATCAGCGAGTCGGGCGTGCCGGTGTCGAGCCACGCCATGCCGCGGCTGAGCAACTCGACCCTCAGCGAGCCCTCCTCGAGGTAGAGGTTGTTGAGCGTCGGTGATCTCGAGCTCGCCGCGTGCAGACGGCGTGACCTGCTTCGCCATGTCGCACACCCGCGCGTCGTAGAAGTAGAGGCCGGTGACCGCGTAGTTCGAGCGCGGCTTGTCCGGCTTCTCCTCGATGGAGAGCGCCTTGCCGTTCTCGTCGAACTCGACCACGCCGTAGCGTTCCGGATCGCGCACCTGGTAGCCGAAGACCACCGCACCGCCGGACGACGCGTTCTCGCCGCGGACTGCAGCATCTGCGCCATGCCGCCGCCGTAGAAGATGTTGTCGCCCAGCACGAGGCACGCGGGCTCCCCGCCGAGGAACTCCTCGCCGATGAGGAACGCCTGAGCGAGGCCCTCGGGCTTGGGCTGCACCGCGTAGCTCAGCTGCATCCCCCACTTCGAGCCGTCGCCGAGCAGCCGCTCGAACGCGGGAACGTCGGTAGGCGTGCTGATGACGAGGACTTCCCGGATGCCGGCGAGCATGAGCACCGACAGCGGGTAGTAGACCATCGGCTTGTCGTAGATGGGCAGCAGCTGCTTCGATGTCGCAAGCGTTATGGGGTGAAGCCGAGTGCCGGCTCCGCCGGCAAGGATGATGCCTTTCATCTGGCCTGGCCTTCCGCCGCAGCGCATGAGCCTCAGTCCCGTCATGATACTGTCTGAGCCTGCCAACTGCATCGTTCCGGCCGAGGTGACCATGGGCGACGCCCGCGTGCCATCCGAAGACATGGGCTTCAACGTTATCGGATTCGTGTCCGGCAACTTCGGGCTCGCCGTCGCCGCGCGGAACACGATCAAGATGCTGACCGAGCGTGGGTTCGCCGTTCGAATTGTCGACCTTGACGCTGGCGGCGGGCGCTCCGGGCACGACAGCACCTACTCCCACCTGGACAGCAGTGGCCAGGTCGAAGCGCCCTACTCGGTGAATCTCTTCCACATGAACCCCCCGGACGTGGTCCTCCTGCTTCGCGACCGCCCTCGATGGCTCGATCTGGCGAATCGCATGAACGTATGCGTCCCATTCTGGGAGCTTCCAAAGCTGCCGCGGCAGGATTTCGTGCCGGTGCTCGAGGCGATGGATATGGTCCTATGCCCGACTCGCTTCGTGATGGACACCGTTCAGAGCAGCGCTCCTCTGGCCCGCTGCGTCTACTACCCTCAGACCGCCTTCATCCCTGATGGAGTCCAACCCAACCGCAGTTCGTTTGGGCTCGATGAAGGCAAAACACTATTCATGGTCGCGCTCGATCTTGGGAGCGACATCGATCGGAAGAACCCTTGGGCGGCCATCGAGGCATACAGGCTGGCGTTCGGTGACCGTGACGACGTGGGCCTCGTAGTCAAGGTGAACAACCCCAAGCTCAACCAGCACCTCGCCAAGGGCGCTGCTCGTCTGCGAGAACTCGTCGCTGAGATGCCTGGGGTGCTGATTGTCGATCGAGCCTTGAGCTACCCAGAAGTCCTGTCGCTCTACGCCTCGTGCGACGTCTTGCTGTCCCTTCACCGGTCGGAGGGACTGGGGCTCCACCTGATCGAGGCGATGCAGCTCGGGAAGCCCGTCATCGCGACCAACTGGTCGGGCAATCTCGACTTCACCACACCGGAGAACTCACGGCTGATCGACTACAAGCTGGTGCCCGTTGTCTCGACGCACCCCAGCTACGCGCCCAAGATCATCGGGGACGGGCAGGTGTGGGCCGAGCCAGATGTTGAACAGGCCGCGAGAGCCATGCGAGAGCTGGCAGACGACCCTGCGCTGCGCCACCACCTGGGCGACAGAGCTCGCGCGGACACTCTGGCTCAGCAGCGAGGATTCCTCGAGGGCCGAGAGCGGCGCAACGGTATCTGCCGCGATTGCCGCACTCGCCATCGTCGATGCTGAAAATCTGGCGCAGCACGCCGATCTTACAACCGCGCTCACACTTGAAGCAATCCTTGCGCGCTCGTCACCGTTTGACGAGCGAATTCATTGCGCCGCCGGGCATCACGGTCAAATCGAAACTGCCACGCACATTCGCGAATTGGTAAGAAATAGTCGCTTGCTGGATTCGTCAAACAAGATTCAGGATGCGTACTGGATTCAGTTGCGCGCCTCAAGTGATCGGCGCAGCACGCGTGATGCGATTGGTCTTACGCGCGCAAAATCGTGAACGAAGAGATCAACGCGGCGACGGATAATCCGCTGATTTTTCTCGACATTGACTCGGAGAACAAATCACGGTCGGGTGGAAATTTCCACGGCGAAGGCTGTTGCGTTTGCGGCGAATTTGTTGTCGCTTGGCGGTTGCGGAAATCGGCAGTATTTCCGAGCGGCGCGTTTTTGGTTTGACGAGCGCGCATTTATCCGACGGTTTGCCCATGATGCTCGTCGAAGGCGGTGGGACGAATAGCGGCTTGATGATGGCGCAAGTTACTGCCGCGTCGCTTGTGTCGGGCAACAAGACCCTCGCACACCAGGATAGTGTCGATTCGATTCCGGGAAGCGCGAGATCAGGAAGACCACGTTTCGATGTCGGCGAATGCGACGCGGCATGCGCGCGAAATAGTGTGGAACACAACGCACATTCTAGCGATAGAGTTGATTGCCGCCGCGCAAGGCATTGATTTGCGGTTAAAGAACCTGGGGCGCGGAGTTGAAATGCTGGGGCGCGGCACACGCGCGGCGTATACCAAACTTCGGCAGACCATTGCGTTTTTAGAACGCGACCGCGTGTTGGCGAAGGATATTGAGCGGGCGGTGGAGCTGATCAAGAGCCGAGTCTTGTTGAGCGAAGATTCAAATTCAAAATCCTGAAATCAAAATTCCAAATTCGGATCGATGGGGACATTTAGAATTGCAAATTTAGAATTCAGCGATCAAAAACCTGAAATATAAAAACCAAGGGAGGTTATGGACAATGTTGTTGTGGGACATTTTCGTTCTATTTACACGTGTCGCCATGTTTTCGTGGGGTGGCGGTCCCGCGTCGCTGGCATTGATGCAACGCGAAGTCACGTCCGCTAAATGGATTCCGCCCGGGACAGGCAGAATGGGTGCCCTGGCTGACGCCGAAGAATTTGCCGATTCGGTTGCGCTGGGGAACGCGTTCCCGGGCCAAGTGTTCACGGTTTAAGGCGTAGTTGGGTTACAAATTAGCTGGGATTTGGGGCGCGGTTGTCGCGGCGGGCGGCACGGTTTTGCCGACCACGCTTTTGATGCTGGTGATGGTTGTCTTTTTCTTCGGCGTCAAAGACAGTCCAACCGTCAAGGCGATGATCACCGCCGTGCGCCAGGTTGTCGTGGGCTTGTTGTTGTGGACGGCATACGATATGGCTTTCACCGTGTTTAACGCCAAGAAGGTTGGTTGGAGCACTGGCTTGGTGCAGAGCTGGGACAAGCTCCTAATTACGATTGCGGCGTTTGGCTTGCTTACCTTTACCCAGATCAATCCGGTATCTCTCATTCTGGGTGCGGCAATTTTGGGTTTTATCATTTATCGATGAGGGTGTAACGATTACAAACAAAAAACTTTGTTGTTCTGCCGACAACAGAGTTTTTTGTTTTAGCCATTGTGTTTTAACGCCATGGCTTGATCGACCAGTCCATAGAGCAACGGCAGGTCGAAAGGTTAATTCACCACGCGCTCTACGCCGCGCGCTTTGAGTTCGTCCGCCGTTAAGCTCGATGGGCCACCCCGTTGTCAAAACGATAAATAAGGAAGCATCAGTTTTTTTAGTTCGCGCGCCACGTCCCACCCAGACATTTCCGGCATTCCCAGGTCGGTAAAGACGACGTCGAACTTTTGGCGCTTGTACATGGCGATGCCCTCGGCGCCGCTTTCAGCGGTGGCGACCGCGTGTCCTTGAATCGACAGCAGACGCGAGAGGAGCGTGCGTACGGAAGATTCGTTATCGATGACAAGAATGTTGGCAGCTTGGTGCGGCGGCATAACCTTTTCTCCCTTTGACTCAACAATGGGTTGGGTGACGGGTAACGTGAGTGTGAAGGTAGTGCCATTGCCTAATTTGCTATCGATGTGAAGCGCACCGCGATTGGCGATAATGATGTGTGCGGCGGTGGTCAATCCCAAGCCCACGTGAGGGGTTGGGCGGGTCGTGAAGAATGGTTCCAATGCCTGCGCCCGTGTTTCGTCGGACATACCTTCACCGTTATCGATGATCGAAATCAAAACATCCCCGGCTTGGCGTTCCGTGCGAAGATTGATCATTCCGCCGCCAGGCATCGCCTCGATGGCGTTCGGAGTCACAACCATGCTTGTGGGACGGAGCGGCCTCAGCCAGAATAGGCGGAACATCGGAAAAATCTTTTACAACGTCGATGACGATACCGCGTTGTTCCGCTTGATCGCGCCAGAGAAAGCGGGTGATTTCTGATGCATCGCGCAAGGCGGCGTTGACATCGACGATTTGAAAATCCGTGCCGCCACAGGCAAACTCTTGAATCCGTTTGATGGCATGTGCGCCGGAGCTGGCATGGTCCTGAATTGCTTGCAGTGCTTCACGAGTTGCTGAATCGGTGGTGTGTTCACCCAGGATTTGCGCCTGTCCGATCAACGTCGCGAAAAGGTTGTTCAAGGCATGCGTCATTCCACCGGTCAATTGACGCAGGACGCGTTGATGGGCGGCGTCAGCATAACGCGGCTCTGGAACGGGTAACGGTTCGGCGGTTGCGATGCGACTGTATTCTGCGCCCGCAATCGTAAGCACACCGTCGAACCAATCGTCGAGCGCATCAAGCAATAACGGCAGTTGCGGATCGTGTTGATAGTGCGGCAGGGCAAGGAAAAGCGTGGCGGATTGTTGTTCGCGAATAAGTCGAAGCGTTTGGTCGTAGGGCAATTCTGCGCGCGTCAAACTCCGCGCCCACTCTGCTACATCCGCCAAAGCTTGAAGTAGATTGCCTTGTTTGAACTGTCCAAACAGCGACTGGATCAATTCGACTTGATGCTTGAGTGCGATTTGCTGTTCCTCCGCCGGTTGGTCTGTGGCAACACTACGGTAGGCGCTTGCCCATGCCTCGACCAGGGTGTTGGCGAATTTTCCAGACGCGCGCTAAACTCCATCAGCGTTTGCTGATGGTCTTGCATCTGCGCAACGAGTTGATCCAACACGTGATCGACGGCTGAGGGTGTATCCGTCAAAAAATCCTCCAGTGGAACCTTCCGATTAATCTGCAAACACTTGCGCTGGCGGCAATTCGGTGTCCGTCCGCGTTCACGGCAAGTGCGATCCCAGAGCGTTTGTAATTTGCATTGAAAATGTTAGCGCGATGTTCAGGGCTATTCAACCAACCTTTGACAAATTCCGTTGCCAGTTCCGGCGGAATACCGCGCGGCAACTGTAAACCACGGCGGGCCCCATCCAGCTTCGTTCTTGATTTCAGCTATGTTCTCGCCCGCAAAATGATAGGCAAAATACGTCGCCTGCAAATACCGCAACAAGGGTTGCTGTCCCTTTTGCGGATCATAGTGACTGAAATAGTCGCGCGTAATCATATCCGCACTGCGGTAGCTTGCAATGCGCGTCAAGGCAACATCGGAACGAAGCAACGCCATCCCTTTTTGCGCGCGCGCCGCATTAATCCCATCGTCAATTTATTGGACGTCGTTCAAATGAACTTCGGGTGTGTCCTCGGAAGATGCCGGTGTGCCGTTGGGCACACGCAACTGCCATCCTGGCTGGATCGATGAAGGATCGCGCGCGAGGGATGGATATTGATCGGCGTTCAGCGCGATCAACTGCTCAATCGGTATGTGATACCGTGTTGCAATTTGGCTGGAGGTGTCGCGCGGTTGAACTGTCTAAACGGCGAACTCCTCCGTCTTGGCGGTTGACGATGGCAGGAATGATTGCACGGTGTTGCAAGCGGTGAGCGACACGAGTACAACAATGGCGATCAAATAACCGAACCAAGCAGTGGTTCAACATCTTTAGCGATCCACGATATCTTTCAAGACTGCCATAAGAATTACGATTACCGTTGCCAACCCAATTGCACCGATTGCCGCAGAACTCGCGCCACCAATAAAATCATCCGTTAATAATGCGTTCGGCACGATGGTCGGCGAAGTGGTTTGAGTTGGTGCGGGTGTGATGGACGGCGTAGCGGTTGGCGCAATCGTTGCGATTTCAGTCGATGTGATGGCGCGTGTACCCGTCATGACTATCGATGGTATCGGCGTCCGCGCGATTGTTTGAGTTGCCGTTGTTGCGAGCGTTGCGATTTTGAGTTGGCGTTAGCGTGCGCGTAATTGTTACAGCAATCGATGGTTGCGGTGTCCGCGTGTTGGTACGGGTTGCCCCGGCGTCGGTGTGTTCGATTGAAGGAGTATGATTGAATCTGTACACGGTTGCCGTGCGTCCTTTGGCATCGCGATATTTTACATGCACCGTTTTCGTGCCCGCGCTCGGCGTCAATGTCCAATTAATTTTCGGCGCATACAACTGCCACTTGGCATTGGAAAAATCGGATGAGTTGGAAATCTGTCCCTTCAACTGGATGCCCGATGTTGCTCGCGCCATCACCATTCGGTTGGACCAGTTCATCATTCAGCGTAAGTGTGACGTCAATCGATCTTGTTTCCGTCGCGTTAGCATCGATGAAAAATGGCAGGACGTTGGGTTGCGCGCCAAAATCGACAATGTAGATATATCCGCCCAGCGACGATGGCGCAACGCCGATTCCGATTTCACGGTAGAGCGCGTGTAAAATATTCGCGCGATGCGGCAAACTTTCCATCCACTCGGTGTACGCGGTTGCCCCATCACGATAATGCGCCCAATTTTCGCCAAGACCGGCGTCCCCACGAATATGCGCCGTAACTTGTGCGCGCCACGCGCTCAAACACG
>CAVPCY010000028.1:0-31689 GCA_963702525.1 uncultured Actinomycetes bacterium
GCGGCCGAAGCACGCCCGACCTGACCGCTGCCTACGTAGAAGTGATTTCCCCTGTGGGCGCGCGGGCAACCCCTGCGGCGCGCACTTGATACTCCCCGAGGAGTACGCCCGACGCTCCCGTAGGTCCATGCGTCGGGCCCGTCAAAGGGCGTACTATCGGCAGCGTGAAGCTGAGGAGCGACATCGTGCTTGACCGCCAAGAGACGCTGCGGGACTGGGCGCTCGCGACAGGGCTCGCGTTGTTCGGATGGGCGCAGCTGGCGCTGGTCCCGATGCTGATGATGGGTCCTGGCCCGGGGGGCGTCGGCGGGCCTCAAGCTCCTGGCCCTGGGGGCCTTGCGACCAGGGTGCCGTTCCTAGCGTTTGAACTTGCGGCACCAACTGTGATGGCATATCTACTGGTGGCGCTGGCCTCTTTGCCCCTTGGCTGGAGGCGCCGCTTCCCGATTCCCGTGCTCGCGGCCACCGTGCTGTTTGCGAGTATCTTCGACCTCACCCGCCAGCCCCCGGTGCTGGTCATTCTCGGCCCGCTGATCGCGCTCTACACGGTGGGCACGCTGCTCGAGCGCAAGACGCTCGTGCGGACCGCGCTGAGCACCATCGTATTCGCGCTCGTTGTCTCTTTGCCTGGACAGCCGGCGACCCGCCTGCTCGCCGAGGGCGTCCGCGTGACCGCGATGTTCGCGTTCGCGGCGGCGCTGGGGGATGCGACTCGAAACCGCCGGGCGTACGTCGCCGAGGTCGAGGAGCGCGCCGTACAGGCCGAGCGAACGCGCGACGAAGAGGCGCGGCGCCGGGTCGAGGAGGAGCGGTTGCGCATCGCTCGCGAGTTGCACGATGTGACCGCTCACTCGCTTTCGATCATCGCGGTCCAGGCCGGTGCGGCCCAGCGTGTGGTCGACAGCGATCCCACGGCGGCGAAGCAGGCGCTCGAGACTATTCGAACGACGAGCAAGTCCTCACTCGACGAGCTGCGGGCCATTCTCGGCGTTCTGCGAGGCGGCGACGAAGGACCGCCGCTCGCTCCAGCGGGCAGCATCGCTCGTATCAGCGAGCTTGCCGCTACGGTTGAGAGCGCGGGCGTGCACGTCGAGGTTGAGACGAACGGTGTGGACAGCCTGCCTGCATATGCGGATGTCTCGGCGTACCGCATCATCCAAGAGGCGCTTACAAACGTGGTCCGTCATGCCGGGGCGACGGAGGCGACGGTGTCGTTGCAGGTAGACGGTGAGCTGCTCACTGTCGAGGTGGCCGACGACGGGACGATGACCGATGCAGCAGACGCCACCGAGGGTCACGGCATCACAGGTATGCGGGAGCGAGTCTCGGCGCTGGGCGGGGAGTTCTCGGCTGGCCCTGTCAGTAGTGGAGGTTTCAAGGTGAGTGCTCGCATTCCGCTGGTTGGGGGTGGCGCGTGAGCGAATCGACTCGGATCCGGGTGCTCATCGCCGACGACCAGTCGCTCGTGCGTAGCGGGCTGCGCATGCTGGTCGACTCCGCGGACGATCTCGAGGTCGTTGGCGAGGCCGGGGACGGACTCAAGGCGGTGGCGCAGGCTCACGAACTGGATCCCGATGTGGTGTTGATGGACATCCGCATGCCCGGGATGGACGGCATCGAGGCCACGCGCGCGATCGTCGAGGACCCCGCCACGGCAGGCGTGCGCGTCCTCGTCCTCACCACCTTCGATCTCGACGAGTACGTGTTCCGTGCGCTACGCGCAGGCGCCAGCGGATTCCTGCTCAAGGACACCTTCCCTGACGACCTGCTCGACGGCATCCGTGTCGTGGCGAGAGGCGACGCGCTTCTGGCCCCCAGCGTGACTCGTCGCCTCGTGGCGGAGTTCGCAAGGCGCCCTGCCGCTGCGGAAACGGACCGGGCCGCTCTTGAGCAGCTGACTGAGCGCGAGCGTGAGGTGCTGACGCTGGTTGGTCGTGGGCTCTCCAACGCCGAGATCGGCGCGACGCTCTACATCAGTCCGACGACCGCGAAGACGCACGTGAGCCACATCATGCTCAAGCTCGGCGCGCGTGATCGCGCGCAGCTGGTGGTGACCGCCTACGAATCCGGCCTGGTGACGCCTGGTTCCTCGTAGGATTCGCCGACATGTCGCCCCGAGCTGCGCTTCGCCGCGTACTCCCCGCAGAGTAGCCACGAGCCCGAAGTCACTCCCACAGGCCGACGCGACGCAAGACAGCCGCGCGTAGGGTTCTTCTCGGAAGTGAGCGACCTACCGAGGAGGAACCATGCCCGTCCCGACCCTGGCGCGCGCGAGCCGAGTGCGCCGGTGGCACGATGAGCGCCGTCGCGCCGCTCGCGGCCCAACGCAAGCGCCGCGCGCGATGGGCGATCGCCATCGTAGTCGTGGTCGTGATCGCCGCGATCGCCGCAGTGGTGCCCGTGATCCTCAAGGCGACCAAGGACACAACGACAGCACCGGCCACCGTCTCCGTCGAGACACGCACCATCACGCAGGTGGTCTCGGGTTCAGGCAGCACGGTGGCCGCGGAGTCAGTGAGCGTGAACCCCGAGGTCAGCGGGACCGTTACAAAGCTCTACGTGAGTCTGGGTGACACGGTGCAGGAGGGCGACAAGCTGTACCGCATCTCGGATTCGGACGCGCAGGAGGCACTGCTCCGGGCCAAGAGCTCGCTACTTCAGTCTCGCCAGTCCAAGCTGCAGGCGCAGCAGTCCCTGAGCCAGGCGAACAACCAGCTATACGCCGCCAAGACCCAGAAGATAGAGGCGCAGCAGAAGCTCGATCGCCTGGAGAGCCAGCCCGCGACGTCGGCCGCCGCGCAAGACGCTGTCGAGATCGCGAAGCGCCAACTGACGAGCGCGAAGAAGGGCGTCACAGCCGCCAGCAAGGGCGTGGACTCGGCTGAGGCAGGCGTGAGCGCCGCCAACGCCAACTACGCCGAAGCACAGAATACCTACGATGAAGCCGCGGCCGACTTGGGCAACACCGTCGTGACCGCCCCCATCGACGGCACGGTCACCTCGTTGCCGCTGTCCAAGGGCGACTACGTGGCGGCCAGCTCTTCGGGGTCGTCCAGCTCGAGTTCGGGCGGGTCGTCGGGAGGCGCATCGGGGGCGTCGTCGGCCGGCGGCTCCTCGGCATCTTCGACGAGCTCGTCGGGCAGCTCGGTGGTGATCGCGGATCTCACCAACCTGGAAGTGACGGTTGCGGTGAGCGAGGTCGACGTGTCGAATCTGGCGGTGGGCATGGAGTCCACGACCACGATCGACGCGCTGTCCGGCGAGACGTTTCCGGGCACCGTCAAATCGATTGCGCCCAACGGCACGAACTCCTCGGGCGTCGTGAACTACAGCGTCGAGGTGGCGCTCAACGAAGGCGACGAGCGCCTGCGCCCGGACATGACGGCGACGACAGACATCGTCACCAACGTGGCCGAGGCCGCCGTGGTCGTGCCCAACTCCGCAATCAAGTCCGACGGCGCCACCAAGTACGTCTTGGTCTCAGTCAACGGCGGTGCCGGCACGAGGCGCACGGTCAAGATCGGCATCAGCGACGACACGTACACGCAGGTCGTGACCGGCGTGCAGCAGGGCGAGCGCGTTCTCACGGCGAGCGCGAGCAGCTCGGCAACTTCGAACGACCGCGGCGGCTTTGGCGGCGGAATGATGGGCGGGCCTCCGGGCGGGGGCCGGCCGGGCGGAAACTGATGGGCGCCTCCGAGGTCATGATCGCGGGCACCGGCCAGCAATGCCCTCCCAGTGGCAGTGCGGTCATCGAAGTCTGCAACGTGGTCAAGACCTACGTTAACGGCGACACCTACACTCCCGCGCTGCGCGGAGTCTCACTCCATGTGGAGGAGGGCGAGTTCCTGGCGATCATGGGGCCGTCAGGTTCGGGCAAGTCGACGCTGATGAACGTCCTCGGCCTACTGGATACGGCCGACTGCCGGCACCTACCACATCCGTGGAGCCGACGTCTCGAAGCTCGAGGAGATCGAGCTCGCCGAGGTGCGCGCCCGCGAGATCGGGTTCGTCTTCCAATCGTTCAACTTGCTGCCCCGGGCAAGCGCCGAGCGCAACGTGGTGCTGCCCTTGATCTATACGCGGGTTCCGGTCCACGAACGCCAGGCCCGGGTCGAGGCGGCACTGCGCGCAGCCGACCTGGAGGAGTCGCTATGGGGCAAGGCCCCCAACCAGATGTCGGGCGGCCAGATGCAGCGCGTCGCGATCGCGCGCTCGCTGGTCAACAACCCGGCACTCATACTGGCCGACGAGCCGACCGGCAACCTCGATACGAAGACGGGCGCTTTCATCCTCCAGACGTTCGAGCGCCTGCGCGACGAGGGTCGCACGATCGTGCTCATCACCCACGAGCCCGAAGTCGCCGAGCACGCCGATCGCACCATCCACATCCGAGACGGTCTCATCACCGACGCTGAGACCGCCTACGCGACAGACGAGCAGCTCGCAGCCCTTGCTGCCGAGTCGACACCGTCTGGAGCGGGTGATGCGTCGTGATGCTCCGAGACCTGCTCGCCGAGACATTCCTGTCGCTAACGACTCACAAGGCCCGCTCGTTTCTCACGGTCCTCGGCATCGTGATCGGCATCTCGTCGGTCATAGTCATGGTGGCGATCGGCCAAGGGACCAAGACGTCGATCGAGTCACAGATCCAGTCCATCGGCTCGAACTTGCTCGATGATCTCACCGGGTGGAGAGTCGAGCCGCCAGATCGGTGGTGGCGGCGCGGGTGCCAACACAGACTCGCTCACGACCGAGGACGTCGAGGCACTGCGTGGCGTCCGTGACGTCGCGGCAGTGGCACCCGTCATCTCCGGGCAGTACCAGGTGTCCGCTGAAGCGAGCAACACCAACGTCTCTGTCACCGGCACAAGCGCGGACTACCTCACGGTGCGCAACATCGAGATGAAGTCGGGCGCCTGGTTCACCAAGGAGCAGGATTCCACCGGCGCCCGAGTCGCCGTCTTGGGCCCCACGACGGCCGAGACGCTCTTCGGATCGCAGGTGGGCGCGCTGGGGCAGCGCATGCGCATCTCCGGCCAACCCTTCACCGTCATAGGCGTCACGACCTCGAAGGGCGGCTCCGGTTTCGACAATGCCGACGAGGCGGTCTACATACCGCTGCAGGCGATGCGCCGGAATCTCTCGGGCCTCGCGTCGGGGATCTCGATGGTCTACCTCACCGCAGCCACGCAGGAATCGATGACCCAGGTCCAGGCCGACACGACAGACCTGCTACTGAGCCGACACCGCATCAGCGATGCGGTGGACGCGGACTTCCAGGTGCAGTCCCAGCAGAGCCTCGCCGACACGGTGTCCACCATCACCAATACGCTCACGTTGCTGCTTGGCGCTATCGCCGGCATCTCGCTGTTGGTCGGCGGTATCGGGATCATGAACATGATGCTCACCTCGGTCACCGAGCGCATCCGCGAGATCGGGCTGCGCAAGGCGGTTGGTGCCACCGCTGGCGACGTCACGCTGCAGTTCCTCACAGAGGCGGTCGCGCTCACTCTCATCGGAGGCGTGATCGGCATTGCGCTGGGGTGGGGCGTCTCGGCAGCAATCAGCGCGTTCTCTTCGTTGACGACCACGGTTTCGCCCATATCGGTCGTGCTCGCGGCGGGCGTGTCTACCGTCATCGGGCTGGTGTTCGGCTTCTATCCAGCGCGCCGCGCGGCCAAGCTCGATCCCATTGAGTCACTGCGCTATCAGTAGCGCGCCGTGAAAGGAGTGTGTGATGGAACAAGGAGTACCCCAGGGATTCCCACAAGGTGGACCTCCGGGAGGATTCCCTGGAGGGCGGCCGCCGGGCGGCCGTCCGGGTGGTCTGCGCATGCTGATGTTCGCCGGACCGGCGGCATGGATCATCTTGGCGGCTACGCTGTTGGTTCTCGGTATCGCGTTCTACCAGATCTACAAGAAGGCGGGCTTCAACGGACTGCTTGGTCTGCTCATGTTCATCCCGCTCGTCAATCTCGGGATGCTGCTGTGGTTCGCGTTCACCGAGTGGCCGATCTTCAAGAAGATGCGCGAGTTGCAGGCGCTGGCGAGCATGCGGGCAGATGGCGTCATCGCGGCCCCCGCACCCGTCGCTGCTGCAGTAACCGCCCCTGCGCCGGTCGAGGTCCCCGCCGCCGAGGCAGGCGAGCCGCCTACTCCGGCTCCGCCGCGGGCCTAGGCAGCAGGGTCTGCCGCGGCGGGGCCCCCGTGGCATCCCGTCGCGGTGTCGCATCGACGAGGGCGCACTTCGCTAGAAGCGCCGTACCTCTCGGTAGAGGGTGTCGCGCTGCACCGGCGTGTAGCCCGCGTCGCGGATCAGGCGAACCAGCTCCTCGCGCGCGAGCATGAACCGCGTTCCGGCCGCGGCGACCACGTTCTCCTCGATCATCGTCGAGCCCATGTCGTTGCTGCCGAACGCCAGCGCGACCTGGCCGACCTTGCCGCCCTGCGTGACCCAGCTCGCCTGGATGTTGCGGACGCTGTCGAGGAACAGCCGCGAGACGGCGAGCGTGCGCAGGTACTCCCAGCCGCTCGCGGCGCTCATCGGCTCGCCGACCGCCGCGCCCTCTCTCGGCGCGAGCTCGGTGTTGCCTGGCTGGAAGCTCCACGGGATGAAGGCGCGAAAGCCCACGTGCCCGGCGCGACCGCCTCGTCCTGCACCTCGCGGACGCGCTGCAGATGCTCGACCCGCTCGGCGAGGGTCTCGACCGAGCCGAACATCATCGTGGCGGTCGTGGAGATGTCGAGCCGCGTGCGCCTCGCGCATCACGTCGAGCCACTGGTCGCTCGTGGCCTTCTTGGGTGATACGTGACTGCGTACGCGGTCGACGAGGATCTCGGCGCCGCCGCCCGGCAGCGAGTCGAGTCCGGCGTCGCGCAGGCGCTCGAGCACCTCGCGCGTCGCTGATGCCCGAGAGCTTGGCGATGTGCACGATCTCGGGCGGGCCGAAGCCGTGCACGTGGATGCCGGGGTGGTCGGCCTTGATGTCGCGCAGCATGCCCTCGTACCACTCGATGCCAAGATCGGGATGCATGCCGCCCTGCAGCAGGATCGCGGTGCCGTCGAGCGCGATCGTCTCGGCGACCTTCTCGGCAAGCTGCTCGCGGGTGAGCACGTAGGCGTCGGGCGCGCCGTCGCTGCGGTAGAAGGCGCAGAAGCGGCAGCCCGAGACGCAGACGTTGGTGTAGTTGACGTTGCGGTCGACGATGAAGGTGACGTCGTCGCCGGGCACGAGCCTGCGCGCATGGCGCTCGCCGCCGCGCCCAGGTCGAGCAGCCGCCCGTGCTCCAGCAGCCCGAGCGCGTCATCGGCGCTCAGGCGCGCCTCGCCCGCTGCGGCGGCGAACGCGAGATCGGCGGCTTGGCTCGGGGTTCTCGGCAGGCTCACTCGTCCTCCCCGAAGATGCGCATCTCGGGCACGGCGTCGAGCTGTCCGAGGGCGACCGCCTCGGCGAAGTAGCGCTTCAGGCCCTCTCGGTAGCGTGGCTCGTAGCGGAAGTGCAGAGCCTCGAAGTAGCTGCGGAAGCGGTCGGCGCCGAACGGCTCCCACCGAGCTGCGTACTGGGAGATGTCATCGAGGTGCGTGCGACAGTAGGCGAGCGAGCCCGAAAGCGAGTCGGCGACCTCCTGCACGGCCTGCGGTTGCGACTCGGCGAAGTCGCGGCGTACTGCCCATACCGCGTAGACCATGGGCAGGTGGGTCCAGTCGGTCCACTCCGCACCCAGGTCGTACACGTGCACGTCGAGGGGGGAGTCCCAGTACGCGCGCAGCGCCTCGTCGCCGATGAGCAGCGCGGCGTCGGCGTCTCGCAGCATCGCGGGCAGGTCTGGTGGCATCTGCACGTACTCAGGGGTCACGCCCCAACGCTTCTCCAGCAGGATGCGGCAGAGCACCTGCGAGGTGCGCGACGTGTTCGCCAGCGCGACCGTGCGGCCGTGAAGCTCGCCGACGGGCACCTTGGAGAGCAGCAGGATCGACTGCACCTCGCCGTCGCTCGAGATGGCGATGTCGGGCAGAAGGACCAGATCGTCGGCGTGGCGGGCGTACTCGATCGCCGGAATCGGGGCGAGGTCGAGCTCGCCATCGAGGATCATGCGCGCGAGCTCGGCCGGGTTCGCCCTCACCAGGTCGACGTCGAGCAGCACGTCGTTCTTCACCATGCCGTAGTAGAGCGGCAGGCAGTTGATGAACTGGATATGGCCCAGGCGCGGTCGGGGCATGTAGGGCTCCTCGGTGTGCGGTGCGACACCGCATGGTATCGTGACGCTCGCCCTGCGCTGCGAGTGCGGGCCGCAACGAGGCGGGGGAACACGCTCCCCGAGCACGTCGAATCGAGCTCGTGCAGCTCCTTGATCAGCCGGGAGCCATTCAGTATCCGCCAGAAGGAGTCCGTGCATGTCCATCAAGCAGACGATCGTAGTGGCGCTGGGCGGCAATGCCCTTCTCAAGCGCTCCGAGCCGATGACCGCCGAGGCTCAGCGAAGGAACGTGCGCATAGCCTGTAAGGCGCTCGCGCCCGTCGCCGCGCAACACAATCTGGTGCTGGCCCACGGCAACGGCCCGCAGGTGGGGCTGTTGGCGCTCCAGTCGGCCGCCTACACCGAGGTGGAGCCGTACCCGCTCGACGTGCTCGGTGCGCAGACCGAAGGCATGATCGGCTACATGATCGAACAAGAGCTCGGCAACCTGCTTCCGTTCGAGAAGCCGCTTGCCACCATCCTCACCATGGTCGAGATCGACCCGAACGACCCGGCGTTCGGAGACCCCACGAAGTTCGTCGGGCCGCTTTACGAGCCCGAAGAGGCCGAGCGGCTCGCCGCTGAGAAGGGCTGGGTCTTCAAGCTCGATGGTGGCAAGCCGCGTCGTGTGGTTGCCTCGCCCGAGCCCAAGCGGATCTTCGAACTCGACCCGATCAAGTGGCTGCTCGATAACGGGACGATCGTCATCTGTGCCGGCGGCGGAGGCATTCCCACGGCGTATCTGCCGGACGGCAAGCGCACGCTCGTGGGCTCCGAATGCGTGATCGATAAGGACCTCGCCAGCGAGCTGCTCGCCAAGAACCTCGACGCGGACCTCTTCGTCATGGCGACCGACGCGGAAGGCGTCTTCGCCGGTTGGGGCACCCCGGAGCAGCGACTCCTCACGTGCGTCACCCCTGAAGAGCTTCGAGCTCACGAGTTCGCCGAGGGTTCGATGGGCCCCAAGGTCGAGGCGGCGATCAGGTTCGTCGAGGCGACCGGCAAGCGCGCGGCGATCGGCAACTTGGACGACATCGAGCGCATCGTCGCGGGCGAGGCGGGGACCAGCGTCGTGGTTCGCTGCGGCAGCTAGTCCTCACATCGGCGGGCGACGCTGACCCGTCTCGGCTGGAGCCCGCCTCAGAGGCCGCGCGTGTTCACGAGGGTTTCGCTATCGGTCCGGCGTCCCACGCGGGCGCCTCGGCCTCTTCGGCGTAGGTGGCGACGATGCGGTAGAGCGTGTCGCGCTCGACCGGCACGTGACCACTCTCGCGGATCATGCCGATGAGGTCGCTCTTCGACAGCGCTTCGGGCGTCGTTGCACCCGCCATGTGCGTGATGCGCTCCTCGACCACCGTGCCGTCGATGTCGTCGACGCCGAATGCGGTGGAGATCTGAGCGATCTTGAGACCCACCATGATCCAGAACGCCTTGATATGCCCGATGTTGTCGAGCATCAGCCGCGCGATCGCGAGTGTCTTGAGGTCGTCGAAGCCGGTGGTGGCGGGGAGGTCCTCGAGCTCGGTGTTGGCAGGGTGGAACGCCAGCGGGATGAAGGCGAGGAAGCCGCCGGAGGCATCCTGCTGCTCGCGCAGGCGAATGAGGTGGTCGACGCGCTCCTCGGCGGTCTCGATGTGGCCGTAGAGCATCGTGCAGTTGGTCTTGATGCCCAGCGAGTGCGCCTCGCCGTGGATGCGCAGCCACACGTCCGACTTCGTCTTCTTGTCCCACGCCGCCATGCGTGTCCTGTCCGAGAAGATCTCGGCACCACCCCCGGGAAGCGCGTCGAGGCCGGCGGCCTGCAGGTCGCGCAGCACCTCGAGCGTCGGTTTGCCGCTGATGATCGCCATGTGCTCGATCTCGACGGCGGTGAAGGCCTGCACGATCACGTGGTCGGGCACGGCCGCCCGCGTGCGGCGGACCATGTCGAGGTAGAAGTCGTAGTCCCAGTCGGGGTGAAGGCCGCTCACGATGTGGATCTCGTACGCACCGTCGGCCGCGCCCTCGGCCGCCGCCTCGGCGATGGTGTCGAGCGTCATCTCGTAGGCGCCCTCTTCGTCGGCGTTGCGGGCGAACGCGCAGAACTTGCAGCGGTTGCGGCAGATGTTCGTGGGGTTGATGTGCCTGTTCACCATGAAGTAGACGCGCTCGCCGTTGACACGCCGGCGGGCGAAGTCCGCCATCTGACCGATCCCGATGAGGTCGTCGCTCGCGTACAGCGCGATGCCGTCTTCACGGGAAAGCCGCTCGCCGGCGAGCACCTTCTCGGCGATGGGGGATAGCGACAGAGTCTGTGAGGTGGAACGGGTGCACGGGGGATGCGCTCCTTCGTGGGTCAAGCGCCGGGGACAACGCCGACCAGTCTATGCCCGAGATTCATCGGGCGCCACCCGCGGGAGCGGAGAGCGCCGATCAGGAGCGGCCTGCCTACACGACCGCCTCGACCTCGAGCTCGCCGGGCGATGTCAGCAGCCGGTCGAGAAGCAGCGCGAGCGTGATGGCAGGCAGCGCGCCTTCCAGGATGTACGCGTTGTTGTAGTCGTGGAAGCCGGCAAGGATCGGCATCCCGAGCCCGCCTGCCGCGACCACCGCACCCATCGTCGCGGCACTCACGTTGATGACGAGCATGTTCTTGATGCCGCCCACGATCACCGGCATTGCGAGCGGCAGTTGTACCCCGAAGAACCTCTGCGGTGACGACATGCCCATGCCCACCGCCGCGTCGTATGCGTCCGGCGGGACGCCTTCTATGCCGGCGATGACGTTGAGCATGATCGGCAGGATGCTGTAGAGGACCAGCGCGAGCACGACGGGCTCCGCGCCGTAGCCGATCACCGGTACCGCCAGTGCCATGATCGCCACGCTCGGCACAGTCTGAGCGAGACTCCCCATGCTCACGATGATGTCGCGAAACGGCCTGCCCACGCGAGAGAGGGCCAGCGCGCCCAGCGCTGTGCCCACGACCAGTGCGAAGGCGCTTGCTATCGCGACGACGTAGATCTGCTCGGCCATCAGCGTCGAGAGCGGCTTGGTGGGGTAGATCACGGTCTCGGCGTCGGGCACGAGTGCCGAGAGCAGCCGCGCGAACCCCTCCGTGTTGAAGGTCATCCACAGCGTCACGCCGGCAAGCGCGGCGATCGTCACCCAGTGCCCGATGAGACGCGTGCGGCTCACCTTCACTGCGGGTCGCCCTGCTCGGCGCGGGCACTCGCGCCGCACGGCTCGCCGTCTTCGCTCGCGCTCCCGTCGCCCAGCGCACGCACGAGCGCGTCGAAGGCGAAGGTGCCGACCGGCTCGTCCCCGTCCACGACCAGTACCCGGTCGGCACGCGAGCCGACCAGTTCGGCCAGCGCCTCCTTGAGCGTCGCGCCCGCCGGTACTCGAGGCAGCGCGTCCACGTTCATGCCCGGTGGCAGTGGGTCGAGCGCCACAGAACTCAAGCAGTGCCGCGCCATGATCCGCAGGCCGAGGTTCTCGCCGAAAAACCCGCGGACGAACTCGTTGGCCGGCTCGCGCCACATGAGCTCGGGTGTCGAGTACTGCTGCAAGACGCCCGACCTCAGCAGCGCGATCCTGTCGGCGAGCAGAACGGCTTCGTCGATATCGTGCGTGACGAACAGGACCGTCTTTTGCACCTTCTCCTGTAGCCGCTTCATCTCTTGCTGCAGGCGCTCGCGCGTGAGCGGATCGACGGCGCCGAAAGGCTCGTCCATCAGCAGCAAGGGTGGGTCGGCCGCGAGGGCGCGCGCGACTCCGACCCGCTGGGCCTCTCCGCCGGAAAGTTGCGACGGGCGCTTGGGGCCGTACGTGTCCGGGTCGAGTCCCACAAGATCGAGCAGCTCGTCGACGCGTGCGTCGGTTCGCTTGCGGTCCCAGCCCAGAAGCCGCGGTACCGTTGCGACGTTGCGGCGTATGGTCATGTTCGGGAACAGGCCGGTGTTCTGGATGACGTACCCCATCGACCGGCGCAGCTCCTCGGGCTTGAGGTCGGCGGTATCGCGCCCGTCGACCTTCACCGTGCCGCTCGTGGGCTCTACCATCCGGTTGACCATGCGAAGCATCGTCGTCTTGCCCGAGCCCGATGGCCCTAGGAGCACGACGAACTGCGCGTCGGCCACGTCCAGGTCGACATTGTCGACGGCGGTGAAGTCGCCGTAGCGCTTGGTGAGGCCGGAGATCTCGATCATGCGCTCGCGTCCCAGGGCTGGAGCTTGCGCTGCAGGGCAAGCACGGACCGGTCGAAGAACAGCGCGAGCACCATGATGGGGATCACGCCGAGCAAGATCAGATCGGTCGCGGTCTCACCGGCGCCGAGGAAGACGAAGGTGCCGAGTCCGCCCCCACCAACGAGCCCTGCGACGATGGCTCCTGCGGTCGTCTGCACGAGCGCGACGCGCAAACCCGCCACGATGACCGGGAGCGCGAGCGGCAGCTCGACCTCGGCGAGCATCCGGCTCCTGCCCATACCCACGCCGCGGGCCGCGTCGAGCACCGCCGGGTCCAGACTGGCCAGCGACGTATAGGTGTTCCTAGCGATGGGGTAGACGGCGTAAGCGGACAGCACGATGACCACCGGTGCCCAGCCCACGCCGCGTACGCCGAGCTGCTCGAACAGGGGAATCCGGTCCGACAGGCCCGCCAGGATCGGATTCATCAGGCCGATGAAGGCGAGTGTCGGGAATACCTGCAGGACGTTGAGTGTGCCGAAGACCGCGGGTTCGAGCGCTCTGCGCCGGACCGCCAGCAGGCCGAGCGCCAGCCCGGAGACCAGACCGATCGACACGGCGCTCGCCACGTAGACGAGGTGGAGTCTCAGTTCGACCGCGAAGTCCTCGGCGTTGTTCTGGTACTCCCGCGCCACAGCGAGCTCAGAAAGCTGGCCCGTCACCATCAGCGCCACGATCGCCAACACCGGCAGGTAGGTCAGCAGTCCTCGCATGCGGCCGGGCGGGAGCCATGCCGTCGCGGCGAAGATCACGACATAGGACGCGAACAGCGACAACCACGCGGCCCACAGCAGCGAAGTGCGGGCGATGTCGGTCGTTGCGGCGACCCACGCTGCCGCTGCCGCTCCGGCACTCCACAGCATCAGGACAGGGGCCGCGCCGCCAAGCAACGTGACGCTCACCCCACGCACCCGGTCGGGAAGCGGGCTGAGCGCGAGCACAGCCGCTGCGACCCACACCCCCACGAGGACCCAGCCCCACACGCCGAGTCCCGAGACGAGCGAGAGCCGCTCGCCTTCGATGATGCGGTTCTCGTTGAACGAGATGCCGTGAGGAACGAAGGCCGCCACGGTCCCGAGCAGTGCCCCGGTGACCGCGACGACCTTCGCGTGTTCTCTGACTGCGCCGGTGACTTGCGCCACTGCCCGGCTTTCTACTTGAGGAACCCGTTCGCCTTCAGCCACTCCTCGGCGACGACCGCACCTGACTTGCCGCCGAACGCGACCTCCCGGTTGAGCTCTTGGAGCTTCTCGGTCGTGAGCGCTTGGAAGACCGGCGCCAGGATCGAATCGATCTCAGGATACGCCTCGACGATCGCGTTGCGGAACACCGGCGTCGGCGCGTAGACCGGGGGGACGTTCTTCGAGTCCGTCAGCACGACAAGGCCCTGCTCGGCAAGCCCGCCGTCCGTGGCGTACACCTCGGCGACGTTCGCGCCGTCGGTACCCTTGACGACAGCCTCGATGAACTGAGCGGTGACACCGTTGGACAGCCCGATCTTCTGATCGTCCTTCAGCGTGAAGCCGTACGCCTTCTCGTACGCCTTGAAGCCCGAGGGGTTGTCCATCCAAGACTGGTCGCCCACCAGCTTGACCTTGCCCCCGCCGTTCACGAACCTAGCGAAGTCCTCCATGGTGACGAGCTTGTTCGCGTCTGCGAACTCTTTCGTGACGGCGAGATACTCCCCGTTGTTCGCGGGTGAGGGGGTGAGCCACGCGAGACCGTTCTTCGCGTCCTCGGCCTTGATCTGCTCGTAGCCGGCGACCGGGTCGTTCCACATGGGGTCGCCCTCGGGTCCCACGTAGTACTGGCCGGAGCCGGTGTAGTCGATCGACGCGTCCACGTCGCCCGCGAGAAGCGCCTTGCGCACCACGTCGGGCGTACCGAACTTCGTCTTGTCCTCGGTCTTGATGCCGCTGTCTTCGAGCATCTTGATGACCATGGACCCCAACACAACGCCCTCGGAGTCGAGGAGCGAGGCGACCTTGACCGTCGGGCCTTCCTTTGCCGCCGGTGCGGCGGGCTCCGCGGGCTCCTGGGCTCCTTGGGCGCAACCCACGAGCGCGAGCGCGGTGACGATCAGCACCGCCAACACGATTCGAGTCAATCTGGCCGACATCGGTACCCCTCCGTTCCAGTTCAAGTCCGATTAAGCGCGTTATCACCGCACATTATACATTGGGCCGCTGCGGCAGGATCCGCCGTACTTCGCGGGCGCTGGAGTATCTATCCCCAAGTTGGCCCTCGTGGACAAAGCGCACTCGCGTCACTCGTAGCGTTGCACGTGAGTCTCCCGCCCGCAGGGGCCCCGAGTGGCACGATCGGGCGAGGCGGTGCTAGACTGAATCAGGATTCACTATGTTGTTTATCGGAGAACCTGATGCCAGCTCTCGACCTTTCCGAACAGCAGGCCCTGGGTACTGCCGCAGGGCCGTTCGGTGAGTCGCGCGCCGACCGTGCGGAGGAGCTTGCCTCGGAGTTCTACGCCCAGGGCTATCACTGCGGCGAGTCCGTCGTGAGGGCGATCAACGAGATCGCCGGCGAGCCGCTCCCGGCCGAAGTCATGCGCATGGCGTCGGGGTTCTGCGAGGGCTTGGGCGGATCGCGGTGCGTGTGCGGCGCGCTCGCGGGCGGCGTCATGGCGACGGGTATCCTCTCGGGCAGGGAAGCGGCGACCGATCGTTGGGAGCCGAGCTACGATGCCGCAGCGGAGCTTCGCTCGCGGTGGGTGGACGACCAGGACGCGGAGACCTGCGACGAAGTCGTGTCGCGCATCGGCGGCATGCGCCTCCCGCAGCGGTGGGCCCACTGCACGCTGCTCGTGGGACGGACCGCTCGGTGGGTCGTCGAGATCGCCGAGCGGGAGCGCTGGTTCTAGCCGCGCCAGGGTAGCCGCCTTCGGGTACGCTACCCCCATGACCGCGCTCATCGAGATTGCTCGAGCGACCATCGCTCGCCACGCCATGCTTCCCGGCGGGGCGCCCGTGCTCGTCATGGTGAGCGGCGGCGGTGACTCGGTGGCGCTTCTCAAGCTGCTGGCGAGCGGAGAGCTCGGCGAGCACCCGTTACGGGCCCTGCACGTGAACCACCTGCTGCGGGCCGAGCACTCCGACGCCGACGAGCGCTTCGTCGCCGACCTGTGCCGCACGCTCGGCGTCGAGTGCCGCACTGTGCGCTACGACGTCGCAGGGCTACGCTGCATCCGAGCGGTTGAACCTTGAGGACGCGGGCAGACGCGTGCGCTATCGGTTCGCCGAGGAGGAACTCGACGCCTGGTGCGCCGAGCTGGGCGAGGTGTCTGACCTCGGTCGCATAGCCGTGGCTCACACCCGAGACGACCGGGTCGAGACGTTCTTCATGCGCGCGATCGCAGGCAGCGGCACCGGCGCGCTCAACGCGCTCGCTCCCGTTCGCGGGCGTGTGGTACGCCCGCTCGTGGAGTGCGATCGGGCGGACGTGAGGGCGTGGCTCGAATCGGTCGGGCCAGGAGTGGCGCGAGGACCCGACCAAATAGCGACACGTCGCGTACTCGCGCTCTGGTGCGGGCGGAGCTGGTGCCCGTGGCCGAGCGTCTCAATCCCAGCGTGCGCTCGGCGGTCGTACGCACGATGGAGTTGCTCGGCGATGACGATGCGCTGCTATCGACGATGGCCGCTGCTTTCGCGCGCGACTTCGCACACAGCGAGCCGGGCGTGCGCGTGACCTTCGAGCGGCAGTGGATGCGGACGCTCGATCGCGCGATGGCGCGCCGGACGGTCCGTACGGCACTCATCGAGGCGTTTCCGCAGGCGGCGAGGCTCGAGGCGTCGCACGTGGACGCCCTGGTCACGGGACTTTCCTCGGACGACTTCGCACGAGACCTGCCCGAGGGCCTGAGGGCCGAGACCGAGTACGGTAATATGGTGGTCTCGTGTACAGGTGTCGAGGTCCCGCGCGTGGCACCCAGCTTGCTCACGCTACCCGGAAGCGCGGACCTGGGCCCCGCTGGGAGGATCACCGCCGAGGAGGTTTCGCGCGAAGTCACGACCGGTTCCACTCACTCGGTTGTGATCGATGCCACGGCGGTACGAGGAGAGCTTACGATCGACTCAGTTCGCGAGGGCGACCGGATGCGGCCGTTGGGGATGTCGGGCACTCGCAAGCTATCGGACATACTTACCGACGCGAAGGTCCCACGGCGCCTGAGGCAAGCGATGCCTGTGGTCAGGGACGGCGAGCGTGTTGTGTGGCTCGCAGGAGTGCGGATGAGCGAGGAGTACCGCGTGAGCGCGGGGACGGGAACGGGAACGGCGATGCGCCTCACGTGGAGCGACAGGCACGAACCCAACGCCGTCGAGGCGGACGGTACACGAAATGGAGATGGTTAGGCCCATGGAGCCCCTGCACCCGGATGTCTCGCACCTGATCCTGAGCGAGGAGCAGATCCGTGAGCGCGTCGCTGAGCTCGGCGAGGAGATCAGCGCCGACTACGGTGACGAGTCGGTGCTGCTGGTCGCGGTGCTGAGGGGAGCGGCGCTGTTCGTTGCCGACCTTGCTCGCGCCATCTCCACGCCGGTCGAGTTGGACTTCATGGCGGTCTCCAGCTACGGCTCGTCCACCAAGTCCTCGGGTGTGGTCCGCATCATCAAGGACCTCGACGAGAGCATCGGGGGACGGCACGTGCTTGTCGTGGAGGACATCCTCGACACCGGTCTCACGCTGAAATACCTGCTGCGCAACCTCGCATCTCGCAAGCCCCGCTCTCTCGAGGTCGTCACACTGCTGAGCAAAGCCGGCAAGCAGCGGGTACCTATCGACTGCAAGTACATAGGATTCGACATCGCCGATGAGTTCGTGATCGGATACGGTCTCGATTTCGCTGAGCACTATCGCAACCTGCCCTACATCGGCGTACTCAAGCCCGAGGTATACGCGGACTAGCGGCGCTGTAGGCGCGCCGGGCCAAGGAGACCAACCAAGGTGAACAAGAACTTCCGCACCGTCATCATCTATCTGGTTCTGCTGGGAGTGCTCGTCGCTTTCGTCATGAACTCGTTCGGGAACTCGCCCGAGGCGCCCAAGGAGCTCACCACGAGCCAGTTCTCCACGGCTGCCGAGGCCGGGCTCGTGAGCAAGGTCAAGTTCGTGCTGCGGGACAACAACCTCTCCGGCACGTACTGGGCCGATGATGAAGCGAAGACATCCAAAGCCAAGCCGGTCGAGTTCACTTCCACTTGGGCCGGCTCGGACTCGTTCACGGTCTTCGCGCAGAAGAACAACCTGAGCTACGAAGTCGATACCTCCGGGCCGAGTCCGTGGTTCACCATCATCTCGTCCCTGCTTCCCATCCTGCTGCTCGTGTTCGTCATGTTCTTCTTCTTGAACCAGATGCAGGGCGGCAACTCGAAGATCATGAGCTTTGGCAAGGCCAAGGCCAAACGAATGACACGCGATCAGCCACGCATCACGTTCAAGGACGTGGCCGGTTGCGACGAGGCCATCGAGGAGCTCGACGAGATCAAGGAGTTCCTCGCCAACCCCGGCAAGTTCCAGGCGCTCGGGGCCAAGATCCCCAAGGGTGTCTTGCTCGTGGGACCTCCGGGCACGGGCAAGACCCTGCTCGCACGCGCTGTCGCAGGCGAGGCGGCTGTGCCGTTCTTCTCGATCTCCGGTTCGGACTTCGTGGAGATGTTCGTGGGCGTTGGCGCGAGCCGCGTGCGCGACCTGTTCGAGCAGGCCAAGGCGGCCAATCCCTGCATCATCTTCATGGACGAGATCGACGCGGTCGGCCGACAGCGTGGTGCGGGTCTGGGTGGCGGTCACGATGAGCGCGAGCAGACCCTCAACCAGCTGCTCGTCGAGATGGACGGCTTCGACCTCAAGGACAACGTCATCTTGATCGCGGCGACCAACCGGCCCGATATCCTCGATCCGGCGCTTCTGCGCCCGGGCCGATTCGACCGCCAGATCGTTGTGGACCGCCCCGACCTCAAGGGCCGGCTCGGCATCCTCAAGATCCATTCACGGGGCAAGCCGCTCGCGGACGACATCGACCTCGAGACGCTCGCACGCCGCACGCCGGGCTTCACCGGCGCCGACCTTGCGAACCTCGTGAACGAGGCCGCTCTGCTCGCTGCACGTCACGGCAAGAAGAAGATCGACATGGCCGAGCTCGACGAGTCGATCGAGCGCGTCCTTTCCGGTCCGGAGCGCAAGAGCCGGCTCATCTCGGAAGAGGAGAAGCGGATCATCGCCTTCCACGAGGCGGGTCATGCGCTCGTGGGCCACGTGTTGCCGGAGACCGACCCGATCCACAAGATCTCGATCATCGCCCGAGGCCAGGCGCTGGGCTACACGCTCGCCCTGCCCACGGAGGACAAGTTCCTCACGAGCAAGCACCAGATGATGGACCAGATAGCGATGATGCTGGGCGGGCGGGTCGCCGAGGAGATCTCGGTAGGCGACATCACCACCGGCGCCAGCAACGACATCGAGCGCGCGACCAAGATCGCGAAGCAGATGGTGACCCGCTTCGGCATGTCCGAGAAGCTCGGGCCGCAGACGTTCGGCGATGCCAACCACGAGGTGTTCCTGGGCCGCGACTTCTCGGCCAACGCCGACTACTCGCCCGAGATCGCCTACGAGATCGACAAGGAGATCTCGCGGCTCATCGACGAGGCCTACGAGCGGGCGCGAAACATCCTCACCGAGCGCAAGGTCCAGCTCGACTTGATGGCCGACGTGCTCGTCGAGCGCGAGACCGTTGACCGCGAGGAGCTTGCAGCGCTGCTCGAGAACCGATGGGACGAGTATCTCAAGGAGGAGGCCGAGCGGCCGCCGGTGGTCGAGGAAGAGGTCGCCGCTGTAGTTGAGGACGAGCCCGTTGCGGACCGCCCCTCGACCGCCCCCGAGCCGCCTCCTGCCGGGCCGCCTGTCTACAACGCCTAGTGCTCCCGCGGGCGTGAACAGGGAGGTCCACTACGACATGACCCGGCGCTGGGCGCTCGATGCCGGTTTCTCGGAGGAGGACTCCGAGTCGATAGCAGCCGCCGACTGGAACGTCGACGCCGTCCACGACGTACGGGTGTGGGCGAACAAGGGCTACCACTTCGCCTGGCTCGGTGCCGATCGCCGAGCCAGGCGTCTGTTGTCTGAGGCGGTCGACGCGGGAGATCTGGGGCTGCTCGGCGAGGCGCTGCACTGTCGTCAGGACGCGATCGGCCACGGATTCTGGGGCCACGTGGTGCACTGGAACGGGATCGATCACTTCGACAAACGAGGCCCCGGGGTACGCCGCCGACTCGAATCTGCGAGTCGCGCGATGCTGTCGGAGTACCTCCAGAGGCGGCCGACAAGCGCTCTGTCGCAGGTAGAGGCTACAATAGAAGAGATTAAGGCAGGTTCATAAGTCATCACGCCGAACTTGGCATGGGGAGTGGCGAGGGATCCAGGGGGAGTCCTGTGGCGCCAAACGAGGGAGCGGAGCCGCGCGGTACCGACCGAGAGCAGGTCGGCGCGGCGGGCGCGGCGGGCGTGATGGGCCGCGCTCGCGACGCCGCTATGCGCTTCTTCGACCACGTGGCGTCCCGCCCGGTTCCCGAGACCGAACTCATCGCAACGCTCAACGAGGTTGCGAGCGCGGTTTCCTCGGCGATGAGCGTCGAGGAGGTTCTCGATGCGATCGTGGAGCGCGCGAAGCGCGTGACCGACACCGACAAGGCCGTGCTCGTGCTCGCCGATCACCACAGCGAGCGGCTCGACTTCGACATGATGGTCGTGCGCGGCCGCCGCGAGCAGCATGTCCAGGACTGGTGGGAGTCGCGCCTCGTCGTGCTCGGCGAGCGTGTCTTCGAGTCCGGACGCCCGGTGATAGAGCGCCATCCCGACCAGAACGCTCTGCTGCTCGCCTGCCCGGTCCTTGTCCGCGAGCACCCCGTGGGCCTGCTCTGTGCGATCAACTCGGCGGAAAGGCCCTTCTCGCGGGAGCAGGCCGACTTCCTCTCCGTGCTCTCGGCGTTCGCCGCCTCGGCCATCGAGAACGCGCAACTTGCCGAGCAGAGCCGCTACGTCTTGCTGGCGAGCGAGCGGGACCGCATCGCGCGCGAGATGCACGATGGTGTGGTGCAGTCGCTTTTCGCCGTCTCGCTGGGCCTGGAGATGTGCAAGAAGCAGATCTTCCGCGACCCGGCGGCGGTGTCCGCGCGTCTGGAGGAGTTGCAGGACCGGGTCAATATGTCGATGACCGAGCTCAGGCGCTTCATCTACGACCTGCGTCCGATGAAGCTCGCCGAACTCGGGCTGGTGAGCGCGGTCGAGTTCTGGCTCGTCGAGGTGACGCAGGGGCGGCCTATTCGCGGGCGGCTGGTAGTGGATGGCACGTTGCCGCTGCTCTCGCCGTCCGAGGAGGCGTGTCTGTACAGGATCATCAAGGAGTCGGTCAGCAACGTGGTCAGGCATGCCGGGGCGACACAGTTCGATGTCACGATGTCGTTCGGCGATTCGTGCGCGCGAGTCCGCATCGAGGACAACGGGAGCGGTTTCGACCCAGAGGGCGTGATGTCCGGGGGCACCCAGGGCCTGGGTCTGGAGAGCATCAAGGACAGGGTCCTCAACGAGGGCGGAGTGCTCGACATCGCAAGCGGGGATGCCGGCACCGCCCTCTCGATCGAGATTCCGATTGGAAGGTCGAGCTGATGGACCGCATCAAGGTGTTTCTCGCAGACGATCACGAGCTGGTCCGCTACGCGTTGCGTACAGTGCTCGAGGCCGAGGGCGACATGGAGGTCGTCGGAGAAGCCGGCAACGGGGATGAGGCCGTCGAGGGCTGTGTGGACTCGCGTCCGGACGTGCTGGTGCTCGATATGCGGATGCCAGGCGAGGGCGGCGTCGGCGTCTGCCGGAAGGTGCGCGAGGCCTGTCCGGATACCGCGGTGCTCGTGCTCACCAGTTTCGACGGCGACGAGGAGCTCTTCGGCGCCCTGTCGGCCGGGGCGTGCGGCTACCTGCTCAAGGACACCCGGCCAGAGCGGATCGTCCAGTCGATCAGGCTCGTGTCCGACGGCGAGGCGGTCTTCGACAACGCCGTGGTGGACCGCATCCTCAACGACAAGCGCAGCAACGAACGGCTCGCCGAGCCTCTGTCCGAGCGCGAGATGGAGGTTCTCGAGCTCATGGCGAAGGGGCTTCCGAACAAGCAGATCAGCAAGGAGCTGTGGATCGGCGAGACCACCGTCAAGACACACGTGAGCCACATACTGCGCAAGCTCGGCCAGTCGGACCGCACGCAGGCCGTGCTCGAAGCCGTGAAGCTCGGACTCATCCGACTGGGCGGCTAGGCGACTTTGCTGGCGCTGCTTCGGGTACCCTTACACCCACACGAGCGTGCGCCCGAGGAGCAGCTATGGACCGTGAGAAGATCGAGCACGGTGTCCGACTCATTCTCGAAGGCATCGGGGAGGACCCCGGCCGAGAAGGACTCACCGACACCCCGCGCCGCGTTGCCGAGATGTACACGGAGATCTTCGCCGGGCTGGAGAGCGATCCCGCCGAGCACTTCTGCGTGACGTTCAACGAGGGGCACCAGGAGATGGTGCTGGTGCGAGACATCCCCCTGTACTCGGTGTGCGAGCACCACCTGGTTCCCTTCCTGGGTTCGGCGCACGTCGCGTACGTGCCCGGCAAGCACGGGCGCATATGCGGCCTGTCGAAACTCGCGCGAGTCGTCGACGTGTTCGCGAAGCGGCCGCAGGTCCAGGAGCGCATGACCTCGCAGATCGCCGACACGATCGTGGAGCACCTCGACCCCGCCGGCGTGATCGTGGTGATCGAGGCAGAACACCTGTGCATGTCCATGCGAGGCGTGAAGAAGCCGGGATCTCGGACGGTGACGAGCGCGGTCCGCGGCATCTTCGAAAGCAGTGCGGCTACGCGGGCCGAGGCGATGAGTCTGATCACTCAACGGACCAGCCGCTGATGGCACCCGACGCGTCTGGGCGAACGTGGCGGTGCGGGCGCTACGAGCTCTCGCTCGCCGCCCCGCTCGTCATGGGGATCGTGAACGCCACGCCTGACTCCTTCTCGGACGGCGGTCTTTATGAAGATCCGGCCAGCGCCGTCGCGAGAGGCGGGCGGCTTGTGGCCGAAGGCGCTCATGTGGTCGACGTGGGTGGCGAGTCGACCAGGCCGGGCGCCAACCAACTACTCGAGGCCGAGGAGCTGGCGCGCGTGAGGCCGGTCGTTCAGCGGCTCTCGGCTGAGGAGATCGCCGTCTCGATCGACACCCGGCATCCGGTGGTGGCGAAGGCGTGCGTCGCGGCGGGAGCGTCGATCATCAACGACGTTTCGGGCTTTCGTGATCCCGAGATGGTCGAGGTGGCAGCCGCGTGTGATGCGGGCGTCGTCGTGATGCACATGCTCGGGGATCCTGCGACTATGCAGCGCGCGCCACGCTACGACGACGTCGTGCGGGAGGTGGGCGGCTTCCTACTCGCTCAGGCGGCGGTTCTCAGGGGGGCGGGTGTTCAGGCCGAGCGAATCGTCATCGATCCGGGCATCGGCTTCGGCAAGAACCTGGGACACAATCTCGCCCTGTTGCGTGCGATTCCCGAACTGGCTGCCTACGGCTACCCCGTGCTGATAGGAGCCTCGCGCAAGCGGTTCATCGGCGAGATCACCGGGGAACCCGAACCGCGTGAGCGATTGGGCGGGTCGGTCGGCGCAGCGCTCGAAGCCGTCGCTCGCGGAGCGTCCGTCGTACGCGTGCACGACGTGGGCGCGACCGTGCAGGCCATCGCCGTGACGCGAGCGATCCACGATTCCTAGCTCGCCGCAATCGGCAGGGCTTCTGGAAGGGAATACCTCTCTTGAAGAGTGTCTTTCCGCAGCGGGAGGAACAGCCATGTCGACTACCGCATTCATCGGACTGGGCAGCAACATCGGCGACCGTCTCGGCAACGTGTCCTCGGCGGTCGATGCGATCGCGCACCTTCCCGAGACACACGTCGAGAACGTCTCCAGCGCCTACGAGTCCGCTGCCGCCTACAACGAGGAGCAGCCGACCTTCATCAACGCGGTGGTGGAGGTCTCAACGGGACTCGCCGCCGACGCGCTGCTCGAGCACCTGCTCGAACTCGAGACGAATATGGGGAGGACACGCGAGGAGGCCAAGGGCCCGCGGACGATCGATCTTGACCTGCTGCTCTTCGGCGACGAAGAGTGGAACAGTCCCGGGCTGACGATCCCGCATCCCGCGCTCGCGGAGCGCGACTTCGTGGTCACGCCTCTTCTCGAGATCGCGCCGCGCACGACGCTGCCCGACGGCACGCCGCTGCGCAGGTCCTCGGCATCGGTCGGTCCGGTGCTGCGCGACCTCGGCCCGGTGCCCGACGCCGGTGTCGAGCACAACGTGCCCGTCGAGGATGTCGAGTGGGTGACCGTGGCCCAGAGCGAGTCGGCCTCGGACACGACCGCCGGCTTCGACGCGGGCCTCAAGCTCAAGCAGGAGGTCCTCGAGTCCGAGGGCATCCCGTTCGCCTACTCGCCCTACGAGCCGGGCACCGATATGGACCCGTTCGGCATGCAGGTGACGTTCCAACTGCTGGTTCCGGCGGAGTATGCGCAGACCGCTCAAGCGCTGCTCTCGCTCGTGGACGCCGCGCCTGCGGTCTACCCGCCAGGCTACGGCCCGGACGAGACGTCGTCGTCGGAGTAGCTCAAGACGGATACTGCGCAGGTCGGAGCGGTCGCAGTGCTATACTCGCACTCCCTCGCCGGAGGGCCGCGTGGACCCCGCATGGGGCTGCGACGGCGAACCGTAAAGGAGACCCAATGAGCGTGCAGCCTGCCGCCTCACCCGCGCCTCGCGTCACCGTGAACACCTTCGCCGGACTCAAGCGCTCCGGCCGCCCCATCGTGATGATCACCGCTTACGACTACCACTCGGCTCGCCTGGTGGAAGAGGCGGGAGTGGACGCCATCCTTGTGGGCGACTCGCTGGGCATGACGGTGCTTGGGCACGCATCGACGCTGAGGGTCACCGTCGATGACATCGTGCGCCACACCTCTGCGGTGTCTCGGGGCACGAGCCGCGCGCTCGTGGTAGCGGACATGCCGTTCATGAGCTACCAGCCCAGTGTCGAGCTCGCGATGCTCAACGCCGGCCGGATGCTTGCCGAGGGCGGCGCGCACGCCGTCAAGATCGAGGGTGCAGGCGGTCAGGCGCTCGCCGTCACCTCCGAGCTTGTCGAGGCGGGCGTGCCGGTGATGGGTCACGTGGGGCTTACGCCGCAGTCCGTCAACGCGCTGGGCGGCTATTCCACTCAGGCCCGCGACGCCACTGCTGCCGCAGTGCTGCTCGAGGAGTGCCTCGCGCTTCAGGACGCCGGCGCGTTCGCGGTAGTACTCGAGTGCATCCCGGCGGAGTTGGCCTCGAAGGCGAGCGAGCTGCTCGAGATCCCCACGATCGGCATCGGCGCGGGCTTGGGCTGTGATGGGCAGGTGCAGGTCTTCCACGACCTGCTGGGCATCGGGGAGTTCGTGCCCAAGCACGCCAAGCGCTATGCGGAGCTCTCAGAAGCGATCCGCTCGTCTGTCACCGAGTACGCCGACGACGTGCGCTCGCGCACCTTCCCCGGCGAGGCGCAGTCGACGCACGTCGACGCGGCGACCGTCACCCGCGCCGCGCTGATCCTCGCGGCGGACCTTGCCGAGGAGGCCGTCGAGTGATCGAGCGCATCGCCAGCAAGGCCGAGATGCGCTCCGCGGTTGGCGAGGCGCGCCGCGAGAACAAGCGCGTCGGCTTCGTGCCGACGATGGGCGCGCTGCACGAGGGTCACCTCTCGCTCGTGCGTGCCGCATGTGCTCGCACCGATGTGGTGGTCGTGTCGATCTTCGTCAATCCCACGCAGTTCGGGCCTCACGAGGACTTCGAAGCCTACCCGCGCCGTGTCGAAGCCGACATCGACGTGCTTGCCGCAGAGGGTGTCGCGCTGGTCTTCACGCCCAGCACGACTGAGATGTACGGGGACCTACCGCAGGTCACCGTCGATCCCGGATCGCTCGCCCTGAATTGGGAGGGAGCAACGCGCCCCGGGCACTTCACGGGCGTGGCCACAGTCGTCGCCAAGCTGCTCGCGGTCGTCCGGCCGGATCTGGCCTTCTTCGGCGAGAAGGACTACCAGCAGCTCAAGATCGTGCAGCGCCTCGTCGGCGATCTCGACCTGGGCGTGGGCGTGATCGGCTGTCCGACCGTTCGAGAGCCTGACGGGCTCGCGATGTCGAGCCGTAACGCGTACCTGAGTGCCGAGGAGCGCTCGGCCGCCCTGGGCATACCGGACGCCCTCGAAGCTGTGGCAAGAGCGCTGGCCTGGGGGGAGCGCGACGTCCCCGAACTCGAGTCCGCCATGCGTGACGCCGCCGAGCAACGTGGCGGCGAGACGCTCTCGCTCGAGTACGCCGCCGTGATCGATCCCGACTCACTCGAGCAGCTCACACGCGTCGAAGGCGGTGCCCGGGCCATCATCGCGGGTCGGCTGGGCCGCACCCGGCTCATCGACAACTGCGCGCTGGCGCCGCCTGCCGAGTAGAACTTGCGCGACCGTCATGACATCCCGAACGGCACCGAACCGCACTCGCAAGGAGAGCCACACGTGACCGAGTCGACCGCGCTGGCCGCCGAGATCCGCACACTCGCCGCCGAGCGCGACGCAGTGATCATCGCCCACAACTACCAGCGCCCCGAGGTGCAAGACGTCGCGGACTTCGTTGGTGACTCGCTCGGGCTCTCCCGCCAGGCCGCGTCGACCGATGCGTCCACAGTCGTGTTCGCGGGTGTGCACTTCATGGCCGAGACCGCGAAGATACTCGCGCCCGAGAAGACCGTGCTCTTGCCCGAGCTTCGTGCCGGCTGCCCCATGGCCGATATGGTCACCGGCGAGCAGCTGTGCGAGTGGAAGGCCGAGAACCCCGGTGTCGCAGTGGTCACCTACGTGAACTCCTCGGCGGAGGTCAAAGCCGAGAGCGACGTGTGCGTGACGAGCGCGAACGCAGTGGCGGTTGTACGGGCGCTCGGCGCCGAGAAGATCCTGTTCGCCCCGGACCGCAACCTCGGCTCGTGGGTCGCCCGCTCGCTGCCCGACGTCGAGGTCGTGCTGTGGGACGGCTGGTGCCCCACGCACGAGCGGGTGACGGTCGAGAGGGTCACGGCCGCCCGGGAGGAGCACCCCGCTGCGAAGGTGATGGTGCATCCGGAGTGCCGACCCGAGGTTGTCGACCTTGGCGATGCGGTGCTCTCGACCTCGCAGATGCTCTCCTTCGCGGCGACCGACTCGGCAGGCGAGTACATCGTGGTCACCGAGGGCGGGCTGCTCCATGCGCTGGCCAAAGCGGCTCCCGGCAAGCTCTTCTTCCAGCTGTCGCCCGCGATGTTCTGTCCCAACATGAAGCTGACGACGCTCGAGTCGGTACGTAACGCACTTCTCGAGAACCGGCACGTCATCAGGGTCCCGGACGACATCGCCATGCGCGCACGGCGCGCGGTCGAGCGGATGGTGTCGATTGGCTGAGCCGCCCGCCAGCGGTCTTCTCGAGTCGTGCCGCTACCGCACCGGCTTCGACACCGGCACTCTCGCGCAGCACCAGAGCGAAGTGCTCGTCATCGG
Organism: uncultured Actinomycetes bacterium; assembly: GCA_963702525.1. Classification (GTDB taxonomy): domain Bacteria; phylum Actinomycetota; class Coriobacteriia; order Anaerosomatales; family PHET01; genus CAVPCY01. The sequence goes on from CAVPCY010000028.1 coordinate 27,104, forward strand.
CAGCGGCATCGCGGGACTCACTGCGGCGTTGCACGCGTCGACGGAGCGGTCGGTAACGCTCGTGACCAAAGGGCGGCTTGCGGACACCAACACCTGGTATGCGCAGGGCGGGATCGCCGGAGCGGTGGGCGAGGCCGACTCGGTCGAGCTGCACATCGCCGATACGCTCGTCGTCGGTCAGGGACTGTGCGACGAGGCCGTCGTGCGAGCGGTGGTGGCTGAGGCGCCCGAGGCCCTCGAATCGCTCCAGGGCTTTGGAGTGCGCTTCGACTTGGCCGAGGGGGAGGAGTCGCGCTCGCACGTGAGGGCGGCCATTCGTTGCCGAGGGTCCTTCACTCCGGTGACAAGACCGGGGCCACCATCCAACACGCGCTGACCGACGCGCTCGCGGCAAGGGGGCGCATCCCCGTTCTCGAGCACCGCTTCCTGATCGACCTGCTGACGCATGAAGGGTCGTGCGTGGGCGCACTGCTGATGGATTCGACGACGGGCGAACTCGAGGTCCACTACGCGCCGGCCGTCGTGCTTGCGACGGGTGGCGCCGGGCAGGTCTTCCCGGTCACGACGAATCCGGCCGTTGCGACCGGGGACGGCATTGCCGCCGCATGGCGTGCCGGCGCCACCGTCGCCGACATGGAGTTCGTCCAGTTCCACCCCACGGCGCTCGACCACGATGCAGCCCCGCGCTTCCTCGTGAGTGAGGCGCTCAGGGGAGAGGGCGCCTACCTGCTCGACTGCGATCTGCAGCGCTTCATGCTCGACGTGCACCCGCTTGCCGAGCTCGCGCCGCGCGACGTGGTAAGCCGGGAGATAGAGCGCGTGATGCGGCGTTGCCGGCGCGACAACGTGTGGCTCGACGCTCGCCATCTCGGAGAAGCGCGTTTGCGAGCCCGCTTCCCGACCATCTGGAAGGTATGCGCCGAGGCGGGCTACGACCTGTCGCGCGATCTCGTCCCGGTTGCGCCGGCGGCGCACTACATGGTGGGCGGCGTGCTCGTCGACATCGACGGGCGCACCACCATTCCCGGCCTCTACGCGTCGGGTGAGGTGGCGGCCAGCGGGCTTCACGGCGCCAACCGCCTCGCGTCGAACTCCCTGCTCGAGGGGTTGGTGTTCTCTCGGCGGATCGCCCGCGTGCTGCCCGAGGCCGGGCGCGCGGTCTCCACACCGCATGTGGTCGCTTACGAGCCACCGTGCGCTCCATCGACGGCGGCCGACGACGACGCACTTGGGCGGCTGCACTCCGTTGCAGGGGCCCACCTGGGCATGGGCCGCTCGGCAGAGGGTCTCGCCGATGCTGTCCGCGACCTCGAACGCTTGGAAGCCGAGTGCTGTGGCGTTGGCGAGCAGGCCGACGTCGAGACGGCGAATCTGATCACGACCGCGAGGCTCATCGCGACCGGGGCGGCTGCTCGCCATGAGTCCCGGGGGTGCCACTACCGGACCGACTTCCCGGAGCGCGACGATGCGAACTGGCTCGGCCGCGTGACGATGTCTCGTACAGAGGGGTTGCGCATCTACCCCGTCCGAGCCGGCGGCGGGGCTGTCCTGTCGGCTGACGCGGCGGCCAGGCGCGTGCCGTCGGTTGGAGAGGAGTAGGCGTGTTCGAACTGCCTGACGCAACGAGCGTGGTTGCCGCGGCACTTGCCGAGGATCTCGGCGTCGGTCCCGAGGTGTTCGCCCAGGGCGCACACGCTTCAGCGGACCTGCTGGAGCGCGACGTCACGAGCTTCTCGGTGGTCGGGCTCGACACCAGCTTCGCGGGCAGAGTGGTGGCGCGCGAGGAGTGCGTCGTGTGCGGACTTCCGATCGCCGCGTCGACCTTCGAGACACTGTCGGCTGCTGCAGGCCTGTTCGATCCGGTCGACTTCTTTCCGCTGGTGGCCGAGGGATCTCGGGTGAGCCCCGGTACCGCGGTCGCCGAGGTCTCCGGTCTTGCCGTGGCGGTTCTGGCCGCCGAGAGGACCGCGCTGGACTTCATGATGGTGCTTTCCGGGATCGCGACCGAGACCGCACGGTGGGTGGAGGCAGCAGGGCCGGATCTCTCGGTGTGCGACACGCGCAAGACGCTGCCGGGCCTGCGCGCGTTGTCGAAGTACGCCGTGCGGGTCGGAGGCGGTACGAATCACCGCTTCGGGCTGTTCGACATGGTGCTGGTCAAGGACAACCACCTCGCGCGTGCCGGCAGCGTGGCTCGGGCCGTCGAACTCGCTCGGGCCCGCGGCACAGGACTCGTGGTCGAGGTCGAGGCGGACACCATCGACCAAGCGCGTGAGGCCGTGCGGGCCGGCGCCGATATCGTGCTTCTCGACAACATGGACGACGTGTCACTGTCTGAGGCGGTGGCTGCGGTCCGAGATGTTGCCCACAGCTCCGGGCATGTCTGTCTCACCGAGGCCTCGGGCGCTATCGGCTTCGAACGGTTGCCCGCACTGCGACAGGCCGGTGTCGACAGGGTGTCGTCAAGTGCACTGACCCTTGCACCACCGGTCGACTTCGGCTTCGATGAATCGTGAGGCGAATCCGATACCGAGCGGCATCGATGGAGGCAGGTTCTCGCACGTGAGCAGCGGTCGATCGCACCAGCCGAGCAGGGTCAGCCGATGATCCAGACCGGCATCCCGGTTGTTGACTGGTTCCTCGCGGTCCTGGACACCTGGGGCTACGTCATCGTGTTCGGCTTCACCGTCTTCGAGAACCTGTTCGTGGTGGGCTCGTTCACGCCAGGCGAGACGGTGGTCATCGCCGCCGCCTTCGTGGCGTCGCGCGGCGACCTCGTCATCTGGCTGGTGTGGATCGCCTCGGTGTTGGGGACCGTCATCGGCAGCAATATCAGCTACTGGCTTGGTCGCCGGGCCGGACTCGAAAGCGTGCACGACTTCACTCAGCGCTTCTCGGAGACCCGGGTGGGCAGGTTGCTTCGCATCGACGCCTCGGATGTCCAGGAGGTGCACGCGCACTTCCACACCCAGGGAGCCAAGACGGTGCTCTTGTCGCGGTTCGCGATCGGCGCCAAGAACTTCGTGCCCGCCGTGGCGGGCGCGACGCGGATGCCGGTGTTCTGGTTCGAGCTCTACACCTTCTTCGGCGCAGTGCTCTACACCACGCTGATGTGCCTGCTCGGCTGGTTCCTCGGCGAGAACCTGGATCTGGCGCTTCGTGTGGCCTCGGGAATCGGATGGGTCGGCTTGTTCGTCTTCGGCGTCTTCGTCGCCGGCGTGATCATCGCGCGCAATCGGATGCGTGCTCGCCGCAGCGCGCAAGCGCCCGAGGACGAGTGATGACTCCTCCTGGCGGCGCTGAGCTTGCCCGCGCTGTCGGAGTACTGCTCGCCGATCCGCTCTGGGTGCGCGTCGAGGGAGATGCCGAGACCGGTTCGACCAACGACGATGCTCGAGCGCTCGCGAAGGCTGGGGCACCCGAAGGAACGGTTGTCGTGGCGAATCGTCAGAGCGCGGGCCGGGGCCGCCTCGGCAGGAGTTGGGAGTCGCCTGAGGGCGGGGCGTACGTTTCGGTCGTGCTGCGCCCTCCCACGGCGCCGGCGCTGACCGGCCCGCTCGCTCTGGTCGTCGCGCTGGGAATCGCCACCGGGCTCGAAGGGTTCGGGCTGGCTCCGCGACTCAAGTGGCCCAACGACGTGTGGCTCGGTGGCAGGAAGGTAGCCGGCGTCTTGCTCGAGATGACTACCGAAGCCGACCGCGTCGAGTGGGTGGTCGCGGGGTTCGGGCTCAACGTGGTCCGTCCTTCGGACGCACACGCGGCAGCAGCCTACGTCAGTGATGTGCGAGACGATCTCGGCCTCGCCGAAGTGGCCGCGTCGGTTCTGGACGGCGTCGCCGCAGCGTACCGACGCTGGCTTGCCGAGGGGTTCGATCGGATGGCCGAGCAGTTCGATCGGCGCTCGGCGCTCACGGGCGAGTCCGTCGTGATCAGCGATGGTGCCGGTGTCGTGCGAGAGATGGGTACGGTCATCGGCGTCGATCGCGAGGGGCAGCTCGTCTTGCAAGGGGACGCGGGTGTGGTGCGAGTGGCCTCGGGCGAAGTCACGCTGCGGCGGTGAGCTCGACAGCGCGAGCATGTGAAGCCATCGCTTCGCACGCCTGCTCATCCGTTGACGCGCTGGCGGGCGGCCGATACCGTGAACCCTCGCTCCAGACACGTCAGCAGCGGGTGAGGGGAGAGTATTCCTTTGTACGATGATGCCAAGCCACGAGTGCCGAGCCGCACGCGCGATCTCACCGTGGCAGCGCTGCTCGCGGCGCTGATCGCCGCGACGTCGTGGATCATCGTTCCCTTCGGCCCCGTCCCTTTCACGCTCCAGTCGATGTTCGTCATGCTGGCCGGGCTACTCCTCCCGCCGGGTTGGGCGGCGGGCTCGATGGCGCTCTACGTGGCGCTCGGGGCGGCAGGGCTGCCTGTCTTCTCGGGGGCGCAAGGAGGAATGGGCGTACTGTTCGGCCCGACCGGTGGCTTCCTGTTCGCATTCCCGATCGCGGCAGCAGCGGTCTCCGGGGTCTTCCGGGCACTGAGGGGGCCGTCCTCGGCGGGCCCGCGATGGTTCGTCTGTGCCGCAATGGCGATGCTCG
>CAVPCY010000029.1:0-25204 GCA_963702525.1 uncultured Actinomycetes bacterium
CTTGCTCATGAGCGCCTCCGCTTCATCAGGGCGGCAACCGCCGCCTCTATTGCCGCCGAGTATCTACCCGTCGAAGAAACGAGCTACCCATCAGCGCGAGGTCGCATCCGGGCCACGCATGCGGCAGTCGGTCGGGGCGAGCGAGATCCTCAGTACTGCACCTTGTCCGGCATGCGCTCCCACTCGGCGAAGACCTCAGCGGCCTCGGGAAGGGCGAGGTGCACGAAGGCGATCGTGCGGTCCTCGGCAGGCAGCGTGAACTCGCGGTACAGATGCCGTCATCGAAGCCGATCGCGGCCGCATCCCCGGTGGTGTTCGCGAAGAAGACCCTCGCGATGTGGGCCCAGTAGATCGCGCCGAGGCACATGGGGCAGGGCTCGCAGCTCGTGTAGATCGTCGCGCCCTCGAGAGAGTAGGTGTCGAGCGATTCGCAGGCTGCTCGGATCGCGGTCATCTCGGCGTGGGCCGTCGGGTCGTTCGAACTCGTGACGCAGTTCCACCCTTCGCCGACGATCTTGCCGTCGAGCACCACCACTGCCGCAAAGGGCCCGCCCTGATGCTCGAGCATCTTGGCCCGGCTCAACTCCACGACGTAGCGCATCATCTCTTCGTCGCTCATCATCGCCTCCGCCCTCAACTACGCGGACTCCCCGCCCCGTGGTCGTGGATCATCTCGAGTCGACCGCCGCCCCGAACGTGCAGGCACGTGCGGGAGTCGAATTCGAGCGTACGGCGGCCCTCTCCGTTCGAGTCGATGATCTCGACGCTGATCGGTCTCGCCCGCGATCGTCACGAGGTTGTACGAGGGCGGGATGTTCGCGCGGGTGCGCCAGGTGCATGCCGTACCACTGGTGCATACGAGCATGCCCCCAACCGGCCACACGTAGGGCACGTGCTTGTGCCCGGCGAGCACGAGATCGACGTCGTGCGTCGAGAGCATCTCCAACACGTCGCCCGCATCGAGAACGATGTTGCGCTCACGGCCTGTGTTTGGGATGCCGACCAAGTGGTGGTGGATGACGACGATCTTGAAGACGTCCTCATCGGGGTCGCCAAGCTGCTCGGCCAGCCACTGGTAGCGGTGGCGGCCCACTTCGCCATCGTTGATGTCGGGCTTCGAGGAGTCCACCGAGACGATTCGGACCTTCTTCGCGGGCACCTCGGCCCGATCCACGCCCAGCTCCATCTCGCGCGCGTCCCAGCGCTGTCCGAAGAGTTCGACGAAGTGCAGGTAGCCCACGTTGCGGCTGTCGTGGTTGCCCGGGATGACGATGACCTCGGAGCACTCGAGCTGGTCGATGTGCGCCTTGGCGATCTCGTATTCGTCGCGATAGCCATCGGCGGTCAGATCGCCTGGCACGATGACCACGTTGGGCTTGGCCTCGTTGATCTCACGGACGACCCGCTCGAGCAGGTGTTCGTCGAAGCGCGGTCCGCCGCAGTGCAGGTCCGAGAACTGCGCGATGACGAAGTGCTCCGGATTGGGATGAACCACGCCGACTCCCTTCAGTGGGGCCCTGCTGTCTATGTCCCCAAGCTGATGCGCCAAACGATCGGGGCCGTCCGATGGAACGCGCGGGCTGCCCCACGCGGCGAGGCTACGCGCCGACCCGCGCGATCAGCGTCGACGTGAGCCACGAGCCCAGAACCGCGCAGCCATCCGTGGTCAGGTGATGCGAGGCCGTGCTGTCGAACATGATCTCGGCCCGTAGCATCGAACTCGTCGTCCCCGTCCCACCACAGCAACGTCAGGGGCACTCTCGGCAGCGCATCGAAGTGCCAAGCGCGGTCTGCCAGGCCCGCCATCGGGCTGCCCACCGAGCGACTTCGGCTGCCCGCTCCAGTGCCTCGGGCTTCTCGGCGAACTCCCGCGCCAACACCGCGCCCGTGTAGCCGCGGAACGCCTGGACGTAGAAGCGCCCGTCAGGGAGCTCGGCGAAGGAGATCAGCCGACCGGCCGGCGGCGTGCCATCGCTTCGAGCGAGGTAGTACAGCACCAAAGCGAGCACGTGATCCGGAAGAGCGGGCGCGATTCGCGGCGAGCTCGAGGTCCGGGCCAGGTGAGGCCGATCGAGCCGTCCAGGAACGCGACGGTGAGCGTGACGACGCCGGCCGCGTCCTCGACCGCGGCGCCAGCCGCCGCGGCTATCTCGCGGGGGTCGCGCGCACACGCCATCTCACGAGCCACCCGCAGCGCCTCGGCTGCCATACTCACCCCCCAAAGACCACAGCGACCATCTGACTGAAGTGTAGTGCAGCGACGATGACCGGTGCCGGGGCGGCCCGCCGCTGCCCGCGATGTGGTAGAAAGGGCACCATGCCGACTCGATACGCTTACCTCAACGGCCGCATCGTTCCCGAGCGGCAAGCCGCGATCTCCCCGCTCGACATCGGGCTCCTGCGTGGCTACGCGGTCTTCGACCTGCTGCGTACGGTGGCCGGCAGGCCGTTCCTCCTCGCCGAGCACCTTCGGCGCTTCCATGCATCGGCGGCGCAGCTTGGGCTGGCGGTCCCCGTTTCCGACGCCGAGATCGCACGGGCCATAGCCGACCTGCTGGCGCGAAACAGCCACGATGAGGCCACTGTGCGCCTCGTCTTGACAGGTGGCGTCTCACCCGACGGCATGGCCTTCGATCCGGCGACTCCAACGTTTCTGATCCTGACGCACGAACTCCACGAGCCGCCCGCCGAGGTCTACGAGCGCGGCGCAAAGCTCCTGACCCAGGAGCACTCGCGCGAGCTGCCGCTCGCCAAGACCACCGACTACCTCACGATGCTCGCGAACCGCCCGCGCGTGACCGCAGAAGGTGCGCTCGACCTGCTCTACCACACCGGCGGCCGGATCACCGAGGCGGCAAGCGCGAGCTTCTACATCGTCAGCGACGGCAGAATCGTTGCCCCTCCAAGCGGGGTGCTGCGTGGCACGGTCGGGGGTCTGATCCTCGAGCTGGTGCGCGGGGAGTACCCCGTGGAATACCAGGAGTTCACGCTGGAAGACGCCTACTCGGCGCAAGAGGCGTTCCTGACCTCGACGACCCGCGGCGTCGTGCCGATCGTGGCTCTGGACGACCGTACTGTCGGGTCGGGCGGAGTGGGGCCGATCGTGACCGACCTGATCAGCCGCTACGCCGCAGCGCTTGACGCACAGCGCTAGTCTCGCCCGGCGTCCTACTTGATCGGCGTGACCTCGCCGGTCTGGCCGTTGACGCGCACCTGCTGCATACCCTCGGTGCTGGTGCCCTTCACGAACGCGACCAACCAGTCGCCGGGCGCCTGGTCCTCCAGCCCGGCGACCTCGCCGAGGCCGATGCTCATCAGCACGTTCGGCGGTGCCGAGCCGTCCCTCTTCTCCAGGTACGCCTTGCCCGCCTCGTACGCCTGTTTCGATCCCACCTTCACCGAGCTGATGGGCACCACCGAGGATTCGACGACCTTCGCGGGGTCGAAGGGCGCCATGTCTTCTGGAGCCGAGGCCTTCCCGTGTTCGACCGACACCCGATAGACGCGGCCCTTGGTCTTGGACGCGTAGAGGAATGTCCAGCTCTTGGGCGGCGGGCTCGTCACGACACCACCGCTGCCGACCGACAGAAGCTCGGCATCCGCATCGATGCCGGCCATTGCCTTCGCGGCCGCCTTCTCGGACACGACGACCGAGTCCTTCGCCGCGGAACTCGAACCTCCCGTACCGCCGCCTGGGGCGCTGCCGTTCGCGCCACATCCCGCCACCGCTGCGCAGACCACCAGCGCGGCAAGAACCCGCATGACTCGCACGACGCTCATGAGATCGCCCCCAGACTGCCTCACGTGGCACGCATACGCCTCGCCCGTGAATGAGTATGCCCACCGAGTGGCTAGGGGCGTCGGAGCACCCACGGCTCGGCCCAAATGGGCACGAAGCTCCACGCTCCCCGAATCGCCCGACGGTGATCGTGCGCCAAGGGGTCACGGCACTCCAGCTCGCGCCAGAATGCCGCGGAGTGGTTGGGCTGGACCAGGTGCGCGAGCTCGTGCAGCACGACCGAGTCAACCAGCTCGGGCCGGAGGAACAGCAGGCAGCGGTTGAGCGTGATCGAGCCGCTGCTCGAGCAGGCACCCCAGCGGCCACGCTGCCCTCGAACACCGGCTTTGCGATAGTGCAGACCGGTCGCCTCGGCGTGAGAGGCGAGAAGCGGGAGCAGCCGCTCCTTCGCGCGCGACTGAAGCCATCGGTTGAGCGCGGCCAGGCACGCGGCTGCGTCGCCGACAGGACCGGAGAGCGTAACGGCGTCGTGGGTGCAGCGGGTGACCACGCGAGCGCCGTCCGTGAACCGGTACTCGACTCGCCAGCACTCGCCCGTCGCGGCGAAGGCGATCTCGGCGGGAAGGAGGTCGGCGGGCTCGCCGGTGTACGCCGCCCGTTCTTCGGCGAAGCGCGCAAGCGACTTCTCGATCCACGCCTTCTTGGCGCGCAGGATCGCCGAGGGGTCGAAGCCCCGGGCCCCGCGAGGCACCACGACGACGAGCCCTTCGTGAGCCGAGACGTTGAGCCGAACGTGCCTGGCGCGTGGGCTCACTCGCAGGACGTACGCCGGCAGGTCGTCGCGGGCGGGCACGTGGGTATCGCGAGAGGCGGCGGCCTGTGCACGAGCTCTCGTCACGACACCCTCCTTCCCTCGCCACACGTCTTGCCCCACTGAAGCTCCGTGCGTCCCACGCAAGGCAGTGCGCTGATGTGATACCGTCTTCGCGCCCGAGTGTTGGGCGCCTGAAACCATGCAACGACCGAGGGGACCCCGAGCATGAACCTCTATACCATCTTCATCATCGTGCTGTACCTGTTTGTCGTCAGTATCGCCGCCGGATGGCTCGGCTGGGTCGTGACCGGCAAGAGCAAGGCGCTCACCCGTGCAGACGGCAAGCCCAACTACCTGATGCTGATGGTGCTGGGGCTGATCGGCTCGTTCGTCGGCGGGCTGCTCGGCAGCCTACTCAGCGGCCAGGGCTTCACCCTTCGACCGAGCCTGTTCATCGGCTCCGCGATCGGCGCGATCATCGTCGTGGCCGTCTACGGAGCCATCAAGAAGCGCTAGCACCGAGGCGGGGCCGCGGGGCCGGGCCGGCCCCGCGCGGTGGCGCTACTCCGCCGGACGATACCGGGCGATGGCGCTGCCCGCCGGATCCAAGCAAGACGAGCTCGCCCTCACCAGTGAGGTTGTACGTCGTCACCGTGGGCAACGTGGTGAGATAGTTGGTCTCGAGTGCTCATCGCCTCGTCAGGGCCCGCCATCTTCGTCGATCGCGATCTCGGGTCCAGATCGTCATCTTGTCACCCTCGGTGGTGTACGTGGTGTTGTAGGTGTTCACGCCGGAGTTCCCGCTCAGCTTACCGTCCTCGGTGAACTCCGCTGTTATCTGCGTCTCCTCCGGAACCGTCTGCGGCGCTCCGGACACCTTGAACTCGTAGCAGTTCCAGACGACGCCCACCAACTGATCGGCCTGGTCGGTCGCGGTCGGCTGAGTCGGCTCCGTCGCCGGCTCGGCGGGCTTCGCGCATCCCCCCACCAGCAAGAGCAGCGCGATCAGCATGGCCACGAGGATGTGGTTCCGTCTCACTCGACTACCTCCATCTGCCTGACCCGGATCGCTCGCCCGGGATAGCGAAGCACCTGGTCCGTCTGCCATCGCCGTGCGCCCCTGTTCGAGACGTGCGGCCGCTGACCTAGCCAACGATACCGCTCGCAAGCACTGCCGAGAAGGGACTCGCACGCTTCGGGCATAATCCGAAGCGATGGCAGCCAGCACCAGTACAGAGCGATACCGCAAGATCGTCACGGTTCTCGTGGACGAGGGCTTCGGCACGGCCCTCGACCAGCTGGGGTTGCGTATCCCGTTCATGGCCTCGTTGCGTCGTGCGCGCCCGCACGACAGCGCTGCCGCGGTCAGCGTCGAAGAGCGACTGCGCCACACGATGGAGCGACTCGGCCCGACGTTCGCCAAGATCGGCCAGATGCTCTCGGTGCGGCCCGATGTGATTCCGCCTTCGTTCGCCGCGGAGCTGGCGAAGCTGCAAGACGAGATGCCACCGTTCCCGTTTGAGCAGGCCAAAGACCAGATCGAGGCCGAGCTGGGCGCACCGCTCGACGAGCTCTTCTCGGAGTTCGACGAGACCCCCAAGGCCGCGGCGAGCATCGGACAGGTACACCGAGCGGTGCTTCCCGACGGCACGCCGGTCGCGGTGAAGGTGCAGCGCCCGGGCATTCGCGACGTGGTCGAGGCGGACCTGCAGATCCTGCGCACGCAGGCCCGCCGCGTTCAGACCCGCACCGACTTCGGCACCAAGCACGACGTCGTGTCGCTTGCCGACGAGTTCTCACGGGTCCTGCATGCTGAATGCGACTACCTGCAAGAGGCCGAGAACGCGGAGAAGCTCGCGCGCAGCTTCGAGGACGACGAGACGGTGCACTTCCCGCGCGTCTACTGGGACCTGACGACATCGACGGTTCTCACACTGGAGTGGATCGACGGCATCGGCTTCAACCGGCTCAACGAGCTCGACGAGGCCGGTGTCGATCGTCAGGAGATCGCGCACCGAGGCATCACCTGCTACTACGAGCAGGTGTTCATCCACGGCTTCTACCACGCAGACCCCCACCCGGGAAACCTCTTCGCCATGCCCGACGGGCGCGTCGCGTTCACCGACTTCGGCCGCTGTGGCTACCTGACCGACGCGGCGCGCAACCAGGTGGCCGACCTGCTCGTGGCGATCATCGACCAGGACGGCGATCACGCGGGAGATATCCTGCTCGAAGTGAGCGGCGCAACCGCCGACGTTGACGCGGTGGGCCTCAAGCGCGACGTCTCGGCGCTCATCTCCAAGTACTACGACATGAAGCTGCACGAGGTCGACACACACGAGCTGGTCAACGAGATCATGTCGCTGATCGGCAAGCGGGGTCTGACGCTGCCATCTGAGTTCGCGCTGCTGCTCACGACGCTCGCGACTATCCAGGCGCTCGGGACCTCGGTGGATCCGCAGTTCCACTTCGTCGAGTCGGTCACGCCGTTTGCGCGTCGTATCGTCGACGAGCAGCTCACCCCGACCGCGATGATGCAGGGGTGGGCCTCCACGCTACGGAAGACGGCCAAGGCGGTGCAGGGGCTGCCCGACAACGTGAACCGCGCCATCAAGCGTGTCGCAGATGGCGACCTCAAGATGACGGTCCGGCCCGGCGGGCTACGACCAGGTGATGGCGCGCGTCGAGGAGGCGGTGGACCGGCTGGCGTTCGCGGTGGTCGTCTCGGCGTTCGTGCTTGGGATTCTCCTGGCTGCTGGCACCCCGAGGGATTCCCTGGTGGCTCGAGGTCATCGCCGGCTTCGCGCTGGTGTGTGCGGCAGGAGTGGGAATCTGGTTCTTCCTGTCGATCATGTTCAGACGCTTCCGTCACAGGCGACGGGAAGACTAGGCGCGGCTACTCCTCGACCCCGGTCTCGACCTCACCCACAGCGCTCCTGGCAGCCAACTTGCGGCGCACCAGCCCGATCACCATCGGCGCCACCGAGATGGCGACGATCGCCATCATGAAGAGCGTGAGGTTCTCCTCGACCCAAGGCATGTTGCCGAACAGGTAGCCGGCGCCGGTGAAAAGAGCCACCCACACGAACGCGCCGGAGATGTTGAACATCCAGAAGCGCGGCAGCGACATGTGACACATGCCGGCTACGAACGGCACGAAGGTGCGCACGAACGGGGCGAAGCGCGCAAGGAAGATCGCTTTGCCACCATGACGCCCGAAGAACTCAGTGGCTTCGTCGAAGTGCTCGCGCTTCACCCACTTGCTGGGGCGCTCCAGAATCGTCTCCCCGAACCTGCGCCCGATCAGGTAGTTGACGGCGTCACCAGCGACCGCTGCGACGAAGAGCGTCAGTGCAAGCGACCAGAACGTGAGATCGCCCGCTGCTACAACGGCCCCGCCGGCGAACAGCAGCGAATCGCCGGGCAAGAAGGGCGTGACGACGAGCCCGGTCTCGGCGAAGACGATCAGGAACAGCACGATGTAGATGCCGGCGCCCAGCTGGTCGATGACCGCGGCGATGAACTGGTCGGGCTGGAACAGCAGCGGCAGCGTGGAAGCCAATCCTTCGAGCAACCGAGAACCTCTCTCGAAGCACGGAACGTGCGGGGCCGGCACGCAGGTGCGTGGGCGTGTCGCAGACAGTGTATACGTTCCGAGGCGCTTGACGTCGCTTCGCGCGATGCCGTAGCCTTCGCCGAGTCCGAAGGGGAGTAGCGAACCGCGCCACGCGCGGAGGTTGCGTCGACATGCTGGGCCTTTCGCCCCGGTGCACCCAGTACTCTCAGGTCGAGTGCCACGCGAGACCTTCGGCGGAAACGTGCATGCACCGGCTTGCCGGTGTGCCGTCCGCCGGAGTGCGCCTCATCTCCGGCCCGTAGCGCTGGAGGAACGGCGTGGCCTATATCTTCTTGGTCGCCTTCATCCTCATCATGGTGGGCGAGCTCGCCGACAAGTCCCAACTGCTCGCGCTCTTGCTGGCCACCCGCTACAAGGCATGGCAGGTCCTTGTCGGCATCTTCATCGCCACGTTCGTCGTGCACTTCTTCACGACACTCGCAGGCCAGTTCCTGGGTGCTGCCATTCCGCAAGGCGTCATCCCGTGGATGACGGGCATACTCTTCATCGGCTTTGGCATCTGGACGCTTCGAGGCGACAAGGTGCAGGACAGCGAGGCCGAGAAGGGCGGGCGCTTCGGGCCGATCATCGCGAGCTCGATCGCCTTCTTCCTGGCTGAGCTTGGAGACAAGACGCAGATAATGACGCTCGCGATCGCGGTCGACCCGGGCTCGGCGATCCTGGTCTACCTCAGGGGCGCAGGTCCCACCGTGCAAAGCTGGCTCGCGACGGTCGGCTCGCCCGAGAACGTGGGCGCGATGGGCCGATTCTGGGCGGTCACGTTGGGTTCGACTGTGGGCATGGTCGTCGCCGACGCCATCGCCATAGGCATCGGAAGGCTGCTCGGCAAGAACCTGCCCGAGCTGCTCATGCGCCGCGTCTCCGGCGTCATCTTCATTCTGTTCGGATTGGCAAGTATCGGCTCGGTACTACTGGGGGCATCATGATGTACGTCTACGCCATCGGCGGCTTCGTTATGCTCTTTGGAGGCGGAGAGTGGCTGGTCCGCGGCGCGGTGTCCGTCTCTCGCCGGTTCGGGCTGTCCCCGTTGCTCATTGGGATGACGGTGGTCGCGTTCTGCACGTCGGCGCCCGAGCTCGTGGTCAGTCTCGACGCTGCGCTGGCCGGGAACTCGGACATCGCGCTCGGAAACGTGGTGGGCAGCAACATCTTCAACATCCTGGCCGTGTTGGGGATCTCAGCGCTCATCGCGCCCGTCATCGTGCGCCCCGCGGAGCTGCGCCGCGACAGCGCGGTGATGGTGGGCTCCGCGGCGGTGCTAGCGGTCATGTGCCAGTTCGGGGTGATCAACAGGGTCGAAGGTGTGCTGCTCTTCGCCGGCCTTGTCGCCTACGTGGTGTTCTCATACAGGGCCGAGCTGCGAAACCCGTACTCGCCGTCGGCCGACCTCGACACCGAGAAGGCCGATGAAGTCGAAGGACCGCGCTCACTCTGGGCCGGCCTGGGCCTGCTGGCTGCCGGACTCGCGCTGCTCGTGGTGGGTTCTCGGCTGCTGATCATCGGCGCAACAGATATCGCCCTCATGCTCGGCGTCTCCGAAGCGGTCATCGGGCTGACCCTCGTGGCTGCGGGGACCTCGCTGCCGGAGCTCGCGACGAGCGTCATCGCGGCAAAGCGGGGTCACGCGGACGTTGCCGTGGGCAACGTGGTCGGCAGCAACATCTTCAACATCCTGGGCATCCTGGGCATCGCGTCGATCGTGAGGCCGCTCAACGTGGCCGAGGAGATCGCGCGCTTCGACGTCTGGCTGATGGTTGCTGTGTCCGTTGTGCTCGCCGCGCTGCTTCTGTCGAAGGGCCGCATCGGGCGCCGTGTGGGCGCGGTCTTCGTCGCGCTCTACGTCGCGTACTCCGTGCTGCTGCTGAACGGCACGCTCGCCTGAGGGACGCCACGTTCCGAAGCCGTCCACGTGCGGTCAGATCCTCACCTCGTGCGGCCACGGCTCTCGGCGAGCCTCGGTCCACAGCGTATTCACGTACGAGAGCGCGAAGTGGTTCTGCGCCAGGTGGAGCCAGAACGCGCCGGCATCGGTCAGCTCGAGCGTGCCGTTGTGACGCGAGGCGAGCCCTGCGACGGTGATCGCCTTCAGCCAGCGCCTCGCCATGCCGGCGTCCTCGCCCAACGCACCGTCAAGCGCGGTCATCGGGATCCGGGTGTCGTAGAAGCGCCAGTACAGCCACCACCAGCCGCTCATCTCGCCCTCGAACGGCATGCGCAGTGCAATGGGCGGCCTGCCCTCAGACAAAGCTCGCTCCCACTCGGCGAGATCGAAGGTGTTGAGCGTGAAGCCGTCGGGCAGGTGCGACCCCGATCCAGGGCCGATGCCGATGTAGCCATCGCGAGTGACCGAGGAGTACCTGGGTACGCCTCCCCGCTTGAAGCCCCACACCGAGACCCGCTCGTAGCCGTTGCTCTCGCACCACTCGGAGATAGCGCGGTAGTGCTCGTGGCGTGTATGAAGGTCGGGCAGACGGACCCCCGCGAGATGCAGGTACTCCCCCACTGCGGTGTATGGGAAGGTGAACAGCGGGTAGGTGGTGATCTGGTCAGCGCCGAGCTCCGCGGCGTGCTCGAGATCGGCGATGACGTCGGCGGCCGACTGGCCGGGGAGCGCGAACATGATGTCGGCGTTCACGGAAGCGAAGTCGCTGTCGGCAAGCAGCGACAGGGCCTTCTCGGCGACCTCGGGCGTGTAGCGCCTCCCGATCACCTTCAGGCTTTCGGGGCGGAACGACTGCACGCCGAGCGACACGAGCGCCACTCCGGCTTCGTGGAGTTGAGCGACGGTGGCTTCGTCCACATCGGCGGGGTTGGTCTCGATGCACACGTCGCCGGTCAGGCGAAAGCGCTCGCGCATGCGGGCAAGCACCGCCGAGACCGCCTCGAGCGCGAGGGTGGGCGTGCCCCCTCCCACGTACACGCTCGTGGCCTCGGCTGGACCGACGGCTTCGGCCCACAGGTCGACCTCGGCGAGCGCCGCGGCGGTGTAGGGCGCGATCAGCTCGGCCTGATACGGCACCTTCGTGTAGGGGCAGTAGGGGCAGGCGTTTCGGCAGAAGGGAACGTGCAGGTACAGCGATGTCCGCTCGACTGGAGGCGGCGCCCATTCAGGGTCGGGGCGCTCGAAGACCCAGCGCTGCTCAGGCCCCACCAAGTGGCGCCTCACCGCTCGCGTGACCGCACGCGAGATGCCTGTTCCCGGCGTGCTCACCAGTACCTCGCCATCGCTAAGACCGCGCTGGGCCGCAGGTGCCGGGCTTCGACGATCTCGGTACAGGCGGCGTAGCCGCACTCCTCGCAGCACTCGTCGGGCGCTCGGCAGCACACCGATTCGCCGTCGACGTCCACCACCACAGCAGCCGGCGTGCGGCGCTCCCACTTCCCCGTCTGGAGCGCATGCAGGCCGGCGTGGGAATTGAGCACGGGCAGTCCATTGCGGATGCAGGCCTGCAGCCGCTCGATCACCGGCGCTCGCTCCTCTGCCGAGAGGAACAGCTCGTCGATGCCGTAGTACGGCGTGTGGAAGTAGAACATGACGCCGATCACCGGTAGATGCGACCGCTTCACCCACTCCAGGAACGGCTCGATGCCCGACTGCGTGTTGCGGTCGATCGTGTAGATGACGGCGAGCTTCGGGTGTGTGCTCTCGCGAATGGCCCGCTCGACCTCGACGAAGTGATCTCCTCGGCGCAGGGTGAACGTCTCGGGCAGGCCGTCCATGCTCACCCAGACAAGGTCGACCGGCCAGTCGAGCCCCTGCGACCCGTTGGTGTAGACGTGGACGTGGAAGAAACCGGCGTCGCGCGCGGCCTGGATCGCGTCGAGCAGCCCGCGCTCACCGTCGCGCCACAGCGTAGGCTCGCCGCCTGTGAAGTAGACCTCTCGGAAGCCGCGTGCATAGGCATCGCGGAAGTGCGCGACGAGGGCGTCCCAAGTCATGTCGGGGCGCCCGGTGTTGGCGACGTGACAGCCCTTGCACGAGAAGTTGCAGCGGTCGGTGATCGCGATGCCGTAGATCAGTGGCTCGGGGCGTCGAAGCACGGCGAAGCGCCACGCGTAGCGTGCGTAGAATGCCAGCCGGCCGGCCATGGTCCCCCGCCGCCTCTCAAGCCGGGCGAGACACGCCTCTACAGAGATTGTTCCACGAATCGCGACGCTGGTGCACCGTTGAGCGGGCTGTGGCGCATGGGGGACGCGGGTAGAAACCTGGTGGAGGGACCATGCACACTCTGGAGACAGAACGCCTGCCCATCTTGGTGTGGGGCGAGGTCGTCGACGAGCCGACCCTTCGCCAGACACGCAACCTCGCCAACCTCCCCTTCGCGTTTCACCACGTCGCGCTCATGCCCGACGCCCACGTCGGCTTCGGCATGCCTATCGGCGGGGTGTTCGCGGCACTCGGCGAGGTCGTGCCGCATGCTGTGGGGCTCGACATCGGATGCGGTGTGCGGGCGTGGCGCACCAACGTCCACGCCGAGGACCTCCTGCCCGTGCGCGACGCGATCCTCAACCAAGTGCAGCGCTCCGTCCCGCAGGGCTTCGATTGGCACCCGACGAGCCAAGCGGACCGCACCGACCTGTTCGACGACGTGCCCGATGTCCCAGCGTTGCGTGCCGAGGTCGGCAAGGCGCAGCGGCAGCTCGGGTCGCTTGGCGGGGGCAACCACTTCATCGAGCTGCAGGCCGATCCCGACGGCATCGTGTGGGGCATGGTCCACACCGGCTCGCGCAACGTGGGCAAGCAGATCGCCGAGCACTTCGACCACGCCGCGCGCGACATCAACCGGCAGCAGGGTTCGCCGGTGCCGCCTGAGTGGGGGCTTGCGCACCTGAGGTGCGACAGCGCCGCTGGTGAGGAGTACCTCGCTGCAATGCAGTGGTGCATGCGCTTCGCTCGCGAGAACCGGCGCCTGATCGCCGAATCTGTACAGGCCGCCCTCGCTCAGCACTTCCCGGGCGTGGAGCCAGACCCGGCGGTGGACGTCCACCACAACTACGCAGCGGTGGAGGAGCACTTCGGCGAACCAGTGGTCGTGCATCGGAAGGGTGCAGTCAGAGCCGCGGGCACGGTGCTCGTGCCGGGCTCGATGGGAACGGCATCGTACGTGGGCGAGGGCCAGCCCCGCTCCGAGTCGTTCGAGTCGTGCAGCCACGGTGCCGGTCGCGCGATGGGCCGGAAGGCGGCGATACGCGAGTTGCCGCGCGACGCCGTACTCGCCGACCTCGAGACTCGCGGCGTCAAGCTGTTCAAGGCACACAAGCGTGACGTCGCCGAGGAGGCGCCGCAGGCGTACAAGGACATCGACTCGGTCATGCGGCAGCAGAGCGATCTCGTCGAGCCGCGCGTCAAGCTCCGGCCGCTCGGCGTTGTGAAGGGCTGAGCGGCGCGTGCCGCATCTCCGAGAAGAACTCGTCCACCCGTGGCGCCGTCTCGCGCAGTGAAGCGGCCGCCATCCAGCGCCGACTCGCCGCCCACGTGGTGCTGCAGCCCCTCCCCGCCGAGGGTCCCGGCTCGCCCGCGCTCGCCGCGGGCGTTGACGTCGGCTACACCAAGGACGGCGCGCGCGCATGGGCGGCCGCGGTGGTGATGGATCGGCGCTTCTCGGTGGTCTCGACCAGCGTCGCCGAAGGCAAGCCCGATGCGCCGTACGCCCCCGGCTACCTCGCCTTCCGAGAGGGGCGCCTCACGCTCGAGGCGCTTCTCGGCCTTGAGGTGGAGCCCGACCTCATCTTCCTCGACAGCCATGGGGTGGTGCACGAGCGCGGGCTGGGGCTCGCATCGCACATCGGCGTCTTGCTCGGCATGCCCACGATCGGGGTACCGAAGACACCGTTTCACGCGATCGACCACGAGCCGGGACCGCACCGGGGCGACCACTACGTGCTCACGAAGGAGTGGGGAGCGCAGGGCGCTTCGGTTCGGCTCAAGGCCGGATCCAAGCCCGTCTACGTCTCACCGGGTCACCTCGTGGACCTGCCCAGCGCACTCGCCCTCGCGCTGGCGTGGTCGAGCGGCAGACATCGTGTGCCCGAGCCGCTCTCGGCCGCGCACACGATGTCTGTCAGAGCTCGCAATGAAGCTACCGGCGCTGGCTCCTAGTCGCTACCTCACCCTCACGTACTTGTAGCCCGAGTAGGTCGCCGCGTTGAGCGAGTCCTCGGGGTGGTACGCCTTCAGGCGCCACCGGCCCGTCCTCGGCAGCTTGATCTTCACGCTGTACTTGGTGTAGGTCGTCCCGCCCGAGCGGTAGTCGTAGGCCTTCGCGTAGTAGGTCTTCTTGTAGCGGTACTTGCCGCCCGAGTAGCGATACGCCTTGATCCTCACCGGCTTGGTGCCCGCGGCGTGCTTGGCTTGAGGTAGCCGCGGAAGGTGTAGCTCTTGCCGGAGGACTGCGTCGACTTGGCCGAGGGCTTGGTGAGGTAGACCTTCGGGCAGCACGGTGCGCGTGATGCGAGTGCTCGCCGCTCTGGTGGCGTCGCCCTTGAACTGCGCCCGGTAGTACGTCTTCTTGGTGGGCGCGAAGGTCCACGAGTACTTCCCGCCGGTCACGGTGTTGACCGTCTTCGAGCCGGCAACGCTCGCGAAGTTGTCGTAGGAGTACTCGATCTTGACCGGCAGGCCCACCAGCACCGCGCCGCCGCCGTTCTTCAGCACGCCCGACACCTTCGCCGAGCCGTAGTCGCAGGTCGAGGGTGCCGAGAACGTGAGCGTGGTGGCCTGCTTGACCTCGCAGCAGCCGATATCCGCTGTGGCAGTGCCGTCGTAGTCCCCGTCGATCGGCCGGGCGGCGCCGTAGAAGTCGTCGCGGGCGCGAGCGCGTTGCTGCCGGCGTCGACGCACGGCGAGGTCGCGGCGATATCGGGCTTGTGCTCGCTGGGATTCGCCCACCGGGGTCCGCCGAGAAGACACCCAGGCCCACCACGTTGCCATTGGCGGCGGGATCCGTGTCCTCGACGTCGCTGTAGGAGACGAGGTCGAAGCCGCTGACGTCGGTGACCCCCTCGTTCCACAGAATGCAGTTGCCGAGCTCGGCATCCGCAGCGGCCTCGGCGACCACGGCGGGTCCGCCTCTGGCTGACGACGAGGTGTCGTTGTAGGCGCGGAAGCGGCCGCTGACTGACGTACCAGCCGAGCCGCCCAGGTCGCGCTGCCGCCGCCGATCGCGTTGTTGGTCGAGGTCGCGTCGCCTGAGGCGATGTAGCCAAACCCCCCGAACTGTCCCGCCGAGTTGCCGCTCGCGTCGTTGCCGAGCTATCACGTACCTGCCGTCGGTGCCGGTGCAGAAGAGGACACCCCCGCTGCCGTCCGCGACGTTCTCGACGAACGTGTTCCCCGTGATGTCGCCGAGGCGCCGGCCGCGGCGATATCCATGACGCCGCCACCAGCCTCGCGTGGTTCTCCTGGAAGTGGTTACCGAAGATCTGCAGCTCCTGCCCTGAGGTCGCTACGTACCGAATCGCGCACCGGCTTCGGCGGTGTTGCCCACGAAGGTGTTCGGAGCGCAAACGGGACTCGTGTACTGGCTGACGTAGACAGCCCCGCCCAACCTTGGCGTGGTTGCCCACGAACCCGTTGCCCTCAATCAGCGGCGTCATCTGCCCCGAACGGCTGGCGGAGAACATCATCAGCGCCGCACCCCAAACGCTTCCCCGAGTCGTTGTCCTCGAAATGGTTGCCGATGATCTTCGGATAGCCGGGCGCCGCGGCTCCCCGAGTTGTCATAGACCAACACCGCGCTGCTCGTCGCTGCATCGCGAAACGTCAGCCCGCTGATCTCGAGCGCACTCATCGGCGGACTCGCACGCGAGTAGCCTGTAGAAGCCGTCGCCGTCGATGATGGTGGTCGCGGTGCCGTCCGTGCTTATCAGCGACTCGCCGTACGAGAACGAGCGGGAAGGTCTCGCCGTTCGCTTCATCGTAGACGCCGGGCTTGATCATCACCGTGCCGCCTGCGTTCGAGTACGACAGCGCCTTCGTGATCGTCTTGAAGGGCTCGGCAGTACTCGTTCCGTCGTTCGAGTTACTGCCGTTGACGGCATCGACGTAGTAGGTCACGGGCGGCGCGGCAATCGCGGACATCACCGGCACCGACACCAACAACGCGACGAGCCCGGCGAGCAAGCCAACCGCACAGACAACGCGAATCCACTGATGCGAACGACCCACGGCGTACTTCATCGTCGACCTCCTCGGCTTCACCCCGGCGCCCACCGAGGCGAGAGACCCATAAGTGTCGCGGTCGACGACCCCAGCTTGAACGACCCTGCCCGCTACCGAGTATGGTTCCCCGGCGAACGCGCGTTGAGGGGCACCGCGAACGCGCACCATCCGCGCGCAATCGCAGCTCAGCGCGGCGCCGCCCGCAGCACGATCCACGCGCCGGCAAGGATCGCGACCGCAGCCGCGTAGGTGACCGGCGCCGGCCGCTCCTGCAAAACGATCGCCGCCAGCGCCAGCCCGAAAAGCGGCTGCGTGAACTGGATCGGCGCGATGCGGCTGATGCCGCCGTGGGCGAGCGCCCAGTACCACGCGACGTAGCCGAGGATCGACGTGAGAAACGCGAGGACGAGCACGGAGGCCCACGCTGCGGCGCCCGCCTGCGGCCAACCAGTGCGGCTGACCGACCACAGCATGAGCGGCAGGAGCGCCACGGCCGCGCCCGACGCCCCCCACAGGGTGGTCGGCACGCTGCCGTAGCCATGCTGCGTGAGCCGCGCGCCCGCTACATAACCTGTCGCGCAGATCAACGATGACGCCAACACCACCAAGTCGCCGGCGACCGTCGCCCCGGACGCTGCGCCACCGTTGCGCAACACGATAACGGCCGCCTCGCCCACAAGCGCGACCGTGCACCCGACAACCCACATCGCCGTGACGCGCCTGCGCTCCACCAGCGTTCCGAAGAGGCTCGTGAAGACCGGCAGCGTCGCAAGGATAAGGGCGCCATGCGTCGCCGAGGTGCGCGCCTGGCCAACCGTGAACAGCAGCGGGAAGGCAACGAACGCGGCGAAGCCCGAGAACGCGAGAGTCAGACCGTCTCGGCGGGTCGTGGGCAGCGGGTGACGAAACAGCAGCACCAGCGGCAGGGCGAGCGCGCCCGCCAACACGGTCCTGAGGATGCCCACCATCAACGGGTCGATCTGCCCGACGGCGATCTTGGAGAACAGCGGGGTCCCGCCCCACACGAGCATCGTGCTCAGGGCGACCACGACGGGGAGTGTCGAGTGGTCGGGCGCCGCTGCGGAATCACGCCTGCTCGGCGTCTCAGCCATCGATCTCCTATCGCGTCGGATGGTCGGTTGCCCAGCGTAGCAGGAGCTGGTGGGCGCGCCGAGACGCGATCAGAGTCCGGGAGCATCCTCGTGAACAACGAACGGCCCGAAGAACGCCGGATGCGAGGCCGGCGTGCCGAGCGGCACGAACGCCACCCTGTCACCGGGGTACACCACGGTATCCAGGCCGGCGCTTCGGTGGTTGATGAACTCACCATCGATGCGCTCGAGCGGGAGCCCCAGCGAGCTCGCCAACTCCCGCGCGGTCATGCCGCCCGCGGGCACGTCTACCTGAACGGACGGGGCCAACCCCCGCTCGACTCGATCAGTGTGCAGGAAGCCGAGCATCCGTACGGTGCTCGTCGTGGACTCCGGCACGGCGTCCACCTCCTCGTCCGCATCACCGGCGGCGCATGCAACCTACCAGTGCTCGCTGTGGATCCTGCTCTCGTCGTAGCGCTCGGCGGGCGGCTTGTCCTCGGCGGGCCAGCCGAGCGCTACCATGCCGAGTGGCTCGACGTGCTCCGGCAGTCCGAGCAACTCGCGCACCGAGTCGACGCGCTCGGGTGTGGGATGAATGCCGAGCCACACCGCGCCCAGCCCGCGTCCCGTCGCAGCGATGAGCATGTTCTCGAGCGCTGCCGCGCAGTCGAAGATCCAGTAGACGGTCCCTGGCCTGCGCAACGCCTCGGTGTCGCCGCATACGACCACGCCCACCTGCGCGCCGGCCATGGGCCCCGACCACTCCGAGATCTGCGAGAGCCGCTCGCGCATCGGAGCGTCGCGAACGACCACGAAGTGCCACGGCCGCTCGTTGAAGGCGGAGGGGGCCGACATCGCCGCTGCCAGCAGCAGCTCCAGCTCCTCCCGGCCAACTGGGTCCGTCGAGAACTTCCGGATGCTACGTCTCGTCAGGATCGCCTCGATGGCCTCCATGACGCCTCCTCGTGTCGCGAGCGCCTCTGCGGTCGGCTCTCGCCGGTTGCGTTCTAGGTGTATCCCACATCTCGGCGGTCATGAGCCGTAGGGCCCACCGCCTCCGACGCCGACCGGGGCTGCTGTGGCACCGTTCATCGACACGAGACAGCCACTCGCGGACGCTAGATTGACCGCACCGCACGCGCGGCGGGAGAATCATCTCATCCAAATAGCCAGACGGGTCCGGGATTCGTCCCGGAGGTCGCTGAGAACGGTCGGGCCGCCGTCTCGAGTTCACGCTCGAGTGGCGGCTTTCTTCGTTCTCGGAGCCGTCGCCAGGGTCCGGTGCTTGCACCGGAGGTTAAGCGCTCAGCGGAATGGTCGGGCCGCCATCCGGATGTCTCTTCGTGCATCCGGGTGGCGGCCCGTCACGTTCCGAGAGGAGCTGCATCATGGGCCTGTTCGATGGCATGTTCGGCACCAAGTACCCACCCCTTCCCGACGGCGCCGAGGAGGCTCGCCTGATCGCGGAAAGCAGCCGTGTTCGGGAGCTTCGTCAGAGGCCGCCAACGACAGAATCGAGGTCTTGGCAGGAGAAGACGCGCTCTACGCCTTCATCGGCAAGCCGCCTAAGGCCTTCGGGGTGGTGTGGTTCGTCGGAGAGCAACGGCTCGACGTCAGGTCTCTGATGGAGCGCGGTGAGATCACGCGCGACGCCGCGGCCGGGCTGGTTGCAGAGCTGGCGAACGTCTACCAGGCAAACGCCAGTGCACCGCGCAGCGAATACAAAGTAGGTGGTCATCGCGTGATCGTCGCGCAGTCGCACCAGATGTACGAGCAGACGAAACACGCCGTGGAACGAGCCATGTCCTGATCGGTGCGAGTGGCCTGGGATGTCCCACCCTGCTCGGACGGAGGGGTTAGGCCGTCCGATGCTGCCGCCTGTGTGGAGCGAATAGCCACGGGAACAGACGAATAGGCAACGCGGAGTATCTCGGCAAGATCGAGCGCCGATAGGCCCGCCTCGCGCGTTCGCGCCTCCCCCAGATGGGAACCTTCGCTACGGAGGTGTTCTCATGCAGCGCATGTTCGATCCCAAGACGATCGCGGTGATAGGCGCGTCAGAGACCGAGGGTTCTGTCGGCCGGACCATCATGGAAAACGCGATGGCGTCGGCAGGCCGGACCGTCTATCCGATCAACCCGAAGCACCCGACCATCCTTGGCCTGCCCACGCACGCGGCGATCGGCGACATCGCCGAGCAGATCGATCTCGCGATGGTCGCGACGCCGGCAGCGACAGTCCCCAACGTGCTCGCGCAGTGCGCGGCCGCCGGAGTGCACGGAGCAATCGTGGTCTCGGCCGGCTTCTCGGAGACCGGCGAGAAGGGTGCGGCGCTCGAAACGCAGATCCGCGACATCCTGCGCGACAGCCCCATGCGGGTCGTCGGACCCAACTGCCTGGGCGTGATCCGGCCCACCGTGGGGCTGAACGCTTCGTTCCTGCGCATCAACCCGGAGCCTGGCAACATCGCGCTCATCTCACAAAGCGGAGCGCTGGGCACAGGCATGCTCGACTGGGCGATCGACGCGCACATCGGCTTCTCGATGTTCGCCTCGGTGGGCGGAATGGTCAACGTCGACTTCGCCGACCTCGTCGACTTCCTCGGCGAAGACGAGCACACTCGCGCGATCCTCATCTACATGGAGACCATAGGCGACGCCCGCCGCTTCATGAGCGCCGCGCGCGGCTTCGCTCGCAATAAGCCGATCATCGTGCTCAAGCCCGGCCGGTATGCCGAGAGCGCCAAGGCCGCGCTGTCCCACACCGGTTCTATGGCGGGGGGCGACGAGGTCTACGAGGCCGCTTTCCGCCGAGAAGGTGTCGTGCGCGTGCACGAGGTCGCGGGCCTGTTCCACGCGGCGGCGGTCCTCGACTCGAAGCGCCTGCCACTGGGCCGCGACGTGGCCATCGTCACCAACGCGGGTGGTCTGGGCGTAATGGCCACCGACGCGATCGTGGAATACGGCGGACAGCTCGCATGTCTCTCGGAAGCCACGATGGCGAGGCTCAACGAGTCGCTTCCTCCGTATTGGAGCCACGCCAACCCCGTCGACGTGCTGGGGGACGCAGGTTCCGAGCGCTTCGTCGCCGCCGTCCAGGCCTGTCTCGACGACGAGTCGGTCAACGGGATCCTGCTCATCTACACGCCACAGGGCAACGCGCGCCCCGACGAGATGGCCGAGAAGGTCGCGGCGCTCGTCAAGGGATCGGACAAGCCGCTCATCACCGTGCTGATGGGTGGCGAGACCGTACGCAACGGCAGGCGCATCTTCAGCGAGGCCGGCATCCCCACCTACGAGACGCCGGAGGACGCGGTCAAGGTCTACCTGGGCATGTACCGATACTCGCGCAACCTCGAGCTCCTGTACGAGACGCCCTCCGAGCTCGCCATTGACGTCGCGCCGCCACGCCACAACCTCGAAGCGATGCTGCGCCGCACCGCCAAGACCGGACGCCTCGTGCTCACCGAAGAGGAGTCGAAGCGCTTCCTCACGACCTACGGCATGCCGGTGGTCGAGCAGCGCACCGCGCACGGCGTCGACGAGGCACTCAAGGCCGCCGAGGAGATCGGCTACCCGGTGGTGCTCAAGGTCGTCTCGCACGACATCACCCACAAGAACGCCGCCGGCGGTGTCGAGGTGGGCATCTGCTCGCCGCCCGACCTCGAGCGTGGCTACGCCGAGATCATGCGCCGCGTCGCCCAGAGCGAACCCGACGCCGCGATCGAGGGCATCTCGGTGCAGAAGATGGTGCGCCGCGTGGACTACGAGCTGATCCTCGGCATGAAGAAGGACCAGCAGTTCGGCTCGGTCATCGTGTTCGGCACCGGCGGCGTACGCGCCGAGGGGCTCGCGGACTTCTCGGTCAGCCTGCCGCCGCTCAACCAGGTGCTGGCCCGCCGGATGATGGAGGAGACGCGCATCTACCGCTCGCTCACCAAACCCCCGCGCGGAATCAAGCAGCCGGACCTGGGCGCGATCGACGAGATGATCACCGAGCTCTCGAACCTCGTGGTCGACTTCCCCGAGATCGCCGAGATCGACATCAACCCGGTGGTCGTCTCGGAAGGAAGGCCCTTCGCGGTCGATGCCCGGATCGTCATCGACCAGTCGGTACTCGACGGCCATCCCGAGACACCGCACCTGGTCATCACGCCCTACCCGACCCGCTACGTGGCGCCGTGGAAGCTCACTGACGGCACCGAGGTGCTCATGCGCCCCATCAAGCCCGAGGACGAGCCGATGATCGGCGAGATGCTCGCGACGATGGACGAAGCGAACGCTCAGGGGCCGCTTCTTCGACGGCATCCCCGAGTGGACGCACGAGCGGCTCGTGCGCTTCACCAACATCGACTACGAGCGCGAGCTGGCGATCGTCGCCGAGCTCACAGAGGTTGGCGGCCGCAAGCGCATCATCGGCGTGGGGCGGCTGCTGGGCGAGCCCGAGCGCGGACCGGAGGCGCAGCGCGGCACGGGCGAGTTCACGGTGCTCGTGCACAACGAGTTCCACGGCAAGGGGCTGGGCTTCAAGCTGGTGGACATCATCATCGGCATCGCCGAGGAGAAGGGCTTCTCGCAGCTCGGCGGTTCGTTCGCCGAGGACAACGCGCGGATGCTCGAACTGACCGAGTCGCTTGGCTTCCGCGTCGATTCGACCGCCAACGGCGTGACCCGCGTCTGCCTCGACTTGGGCTGACCGGCCGACCCGACCGGAGGGCCAGGCCATGGCGCACCTCAAGTTCGACCTCGCGAAGATGGAACGGCTCAACGACGAAGGGCGGTTCGACTCGATCAAGCCAGAGGTGATATGGGCGGCGATCGGATCACGGACCCGCGCGTGATCGTGGACATCGGCGCGGGTACGGGGCTGTTCGCCGTCCGTTTCGCGCAGATGGCGCCCGGTGCGATCGTGTACGCGGCGGACTTGGAGCCGTCGATGGTGGAGTGGATGCGCGCCAACCGTCCCGAGGTCGCTGAAGGTCGCATCGTACCGGTGCTCGCCGACGAGACAGCGGTCCCGCTCGACGACGGTGTGGCTGAAGTGGCGATCATGATCAACCTGCACCACGAGCTCGCCGATCCGTTCGAGAGCTATCGGGAAGCACTGCGACTGCTACGCCCGGACGGTCGCCTCGCCGTGGTCGACTGGACCGATGCCGACACACCGAAGGGGCCGCCGCGCCACATCCGCGTAAGCGCCGAGCACATCGCCGCGATGCTGCGCGAAGCGGGTTTCGCCGAGGTCGCGGCGTGGGGCGGGCTCGAGTGGCACAGCCTCGTGACGGCCACCAAGCCCACGTAGCTGCGACCCGGAGCTTCACCACGGGCACGCCTTGGTCAGGCCCGCGTGGCGCAATGAGGTCAGCTGAGCCCGCCAACCGTAGGGCGAAACACGAAGCGCCCGCACCGGTGGTCCGGATACGGGCGCTCGAGTGCCGGTCAGCTACCTAGGTGCCGCCCTAGATCAGCCTAGTCGTTGTTACGGTCGGAGTTCTCGCTGTGGTTGCCGCCTGCGCCGCTGTCTTGCGGCGAGTCACTCGACTCGTGGGCCTTGTCGGCGTCATCGTGCGACCTGGAGGACTTGCGGGCCTCGTGACGATCGTCTGCATCGTCGTCGCGGTCGTCGGCGTCATCATCGGCCTTGTCGGCACCGTGATGGGCCTTGTCGCCATCCTCGTCGGCGTCGTCCACTTCATCGGCATCATCATCGGCCTCGTTCACTTCGTCAGTATCATCGTCCGCCTCGTCGGAGTCGTCATCGGCTTCGTCGGTTGGCGCGGGTGCGGGCGCAGGGTCGACAACAGGGGCAGGCGCAGGATCGACCACGGGCCCGGGGTCAGGAGCCGGCGCTGGATCCACAACAGGTGTCGGCGCGGGCTGGACACTGTGGCAGTCCGCACACGGCTCGGCAGATCTGCCATCGCTGTGAGATGAAGGCGCGGTCGCGCCTGACCCGATGGTCGGTGCGGCCTGTGCGAGTGTCGCCGCCGCCAGCACCATAGCCAGAACACCCGCTGTCAACCATGCGACCTTCGATGACATCAACTTCTTCAGATTCACGCTGACCTCCGCTCTTCGTGGGACAGTTACCTGAGTAGGTTCGGCGTCTTGCGTGAACCTGCGGTGAGACCAGCGTGAGACTGTCCTCACGCAAGGTGGCGGCACGGCCGGGCGTGAACTCTAGAGTCGCGTGTCGGCCGGGCTCGCGCCCTCCAGTGATCGGTCCTATGGATCATCTGGCGACCGGTACCGCACCCACGTAGTCCCTCGCGCACTCTGGCAAGCCGGGCGCGGTGTGTGGCACGCTTGAGCCGACCTGAGACCAGATCACCGAAGGGACCATGCAGAGCGTGAGTGCACGCCACCCGAACGCAGCAGCAGACGTGACCCGCGTCCAGGGGCCGCCGGCAATCGGACTGCTTGTTGCAGCTGCGATGCTCCTAGCGGCGGTCCTGCTCGCGACCGCGAGCGCTATGCTGCTAGCTCCCCAGCCTGCGATTGCTGCGCGGCTCTCAACCGACCAGATCGGCGGCGTCGCTCTCGGCTCGCCGGACCGGGCTGCGTCGGCGCGCCCGACATCGACGCGGCAGCAGGGCTGCTCGAAGGCGCTGACGGACGCGCGCTGTGGGCTCGGCGGCCCACGACCCGCCGGGCGATGGCGAGCATCACCAAGATCATGGTCGCGCTCGTGGTGCTCGACCGAGCGAACCTCGACGACAAAGTGACGGTCTCGAAAGCCGCCTCGAACGTGGACTACGCGCTTGGCCTGCGCGCAGGCGAGACGCTCACCGTGCGGCAGCTCCTCGAACTGGCGCTCGTGGCCTCTTCCAACGACGCAGCATATGCGCTCTCCGAGCACGTAGGCGGCACGATGCCTGCGTTCGTCCGAGAGATGAACTCGCGCGCGGCCGAGCTGGGCCTGAACGACACCCGGTTCTCCAACCCACACGGTTTGGACGCACCCGGGCACCGGAGCTCGGCAGCGGACATCGCATCGCTCACGCACGCCGCGATGAGAATCCAGAGTTCCGGCGGATCGTGGCGCTCGAGAAAGTCACGCTTCCGGCGTACAAGAAGCGCAAGGCCCGCAAGGTCGAGAACACCAACGAGCTGCTCGGCGAGTATCGCGGCATGCTTGGCGGCAAGACGGGCTACACCGGTGACGCGAAGTACGGCGTGGTCACCACCGCCGAGCGCAACGGGATAACGCTGACCTCAGTGGTGCTCGGTGCGCCCAGCAACAAGGCGCGGTTCACCAACTCGAAGCGGCTGCTCAACTGGGGATTCAAACATCTGAGACGGCAGACGGTCGCGATCGCCACCGAGACCGTCGGCGCGGTGCCACTCCTGCCCGATCCATCTCGCAGCGTGCAAGCGCGCTTCGCCGAGACGACCTCGGCGGTCGTGTTCGACCTCGACGGTCCGGTCAAGCGCGCACTCGTGCTGCAGCAGCAGGTGGCGTTGCCCGTCTTCGAAGGACAGGAACTGGGCCGAGATCGAGCTGACGCAGGGCGAGCGTTTCGTTGCCAAGACCGTTCGTGGCGGCCACAGACGTCGCCTCCGCCGAGGAGACCGTGGGTCGGTACCAATCTCGGACTACCTCGATCGCTCGGTCGTCGCTCGCGCTGCGGACGCATCCGTCTCGGTCGAGCCCTTCGACCCGGCGGCGCCCGTGGAGCGCACCGTCCAACTGCGGCGGGCGGTCAGGGCCCCGGTGGCTCCAGGAGCACCCCTCGGCGCGGTCGTCTACTCGCAGAAGG